>JAYFOQ010000021.1:0-318047 GCA_034932485.1 Gordonibacter sp. | reverse complement strand
GTCTACGAGCGCAACGACGTGACTAACGCACTTCTCGAGCAGAAGGGCCTCACCGTACTTAAGATGCCTTCTGCCGAGCTCTCCCGCGGTCGTGGTGGCCCACGCTGCATGAGCATGCCGCTGGTGCGTGAGGACTAAGCACCTGGCTGCAATCCTGACTTTCCAGTTTGGAGGGGAACCTTGCAGGAGCGAGGCCCCTCCCGGGCTGAAAAGGGGCGGGCGGTTATAACTTGGCGACGCCCGTCGTTTTATAGAGCAAGAAAATTGTATCGAAAACTTGGCAAGCAAATCGAAAGGAATCAATTATGCCCACGAGCTTGAGCGGACGCAATTTCCTGAGGCTTCTCGACTTCACGACCGAGGAGATCGAGTACCTCCTGAAGCTGTCCCGCGAGTTTAAGAACTTGAAACTGACGGGTACCCCCCATCGTTATCTTGAAGGCAAGAATATTGTTCTTCTGTTCCAGAAGACCTCGACTCGTACGCGTTGCGCATTTGAAGTTGGTGCCATGGACTTGGGTATGGGTGTGACCTACCTTGATCCCGGTAGCTCGCAGATGGGCAAGAAGGAGTCCATTGAGGATACGGCTCGCGTACTCGGTCGTTTCTATGACGGTATCGAGTTCCGTGGCTATGCCCAGACGGACGTCGAGGATTTGGGTGCCAACGCTGGCGTGCCGGTATGGAACGGTCTGACCACCGAATGGCATCCCACGCAGATGCTTGCTGACATCCTTACCGTGCAGGAGAACTTCAACTACGACATCAAGGGTAAGACCTTGGTGTTCATGGGTGATGCTGCCAACAACGTGGCTCGTTCCCTCATGGTAGTGTGCTCGAAGCTGGGTCTGAACTTTGTGGCTTGTGGCCCGAAAGAGAACATGCCCGATGCCGAGCTCGTTGAGATCTGTACGCCTATCGCCGCTGAGAATGGCTGCACCATCACGTTGACTGAGGATGTTAAAGAGGCCTGCACGGGCGCTCATGTCATCTACACCGACGTGTGGGTGTCCATGGGCGAGCCTGACGAGGTTTGGGCGCAGCGCATCAAGGATCTCGAGGCTTATCGTGTAACGGCTGAACTTATGGCTATGGCCGATCCTTCCGCTATCTTCCTGCACTGCCTACCGGCGTTCCATGACACCAACACCACCACCGGTGCTGACATTGCCGAGCGTTTCGGTGTCACCGAGATGGAGGTCGAGGACGTGGTCTTCGAGTCCAAGCAGTCCAAGGTGTTCGACGAGGCCGAGAACCGCATGCACACCATTAAGGCTGTCATGTACGCCACGCTTTCCTAAGCACGGCAAGGAAAGGGAGAGGAGTACGTTATGGCTTATCAAAAAGGTGAAGGAAAGTCCGTTGTCATAGCTTTGGGCGGTAATGCCTTGGGCGACACGCCGCAGGAGCAGCTTCAGCTGGTCAAGGACACGGCTGAGCATATCGTAGACATGGTTGCTGAAGGCATCAACGTTGTGGTTTCTCACGGCAATGGTCCCCAGGTTGGCATGATCAACAATGCGTTTGCTTATGCGAGTGCCAATGACGGTAAGACCCCCGAGATGCCGTTTCCTGAGTGCGGCGCTATGTCGCAGGGTTACATCGGCTATCAGCTCTCTCAGGCAATCCTGGGCGAACTGAAGCGTCGTGGAATCATGCGTTCAACGGCATGCATCGTTACGCAGACTGTCGTTGATCCTGAAGACCCGGCGTTCCAAAACCCCACCAAGCCGGTTGGTGCGTTCATGTCCGAGGAAGCCGCGCTTGCTAAGGCCGAGGAGACGGGCCTTACGTTTAAGGAAGACGCAGGGCGTGGCTGGCGTATGGTTGTTGCTTCCCCGAAGCCTCAGCGCATTGTGGAGTTTGACGCCATCAAAGACCTCATGGATGACGGCTACATTGTGGTGTCCACGGGTGGCGGCGGCGTTCCGGTTATAGAGCGCGACGACTCCTACCATGGTGTTCCGGCCGTTATCGACAAGGATCGCTCCAGCGCCAAGTTGGCTGCAGACTTTAAGGCCGACATGCTGGTTATTCTTACGGCTGTGGAGAAAGTGTGCGTCAATTTCGGTAAGCCTGACCAGGAAGCATTGAACTCCATGACGATCGCGGAAGCCAAAAAGCATATCGCTGACGGGCAGTTCGCTCCAGGTAGTATGTTGCCGAAGGTGGAGGCTTGCATCGAGTTTGTGGAGCAGCATCCTGGTGGTAGCGCGCTTATCACGAGTCTTGAGTGCGCCGCAGCTGGTCTTAAGGGTGAGACGGGCACGATTATTACGGCTGAGTAGTTTTTGTAGTACCTTGCATTTCGGCTGTACGATTGTTGTGTAGCTAGGGATGTGGGGGATCTGTGGCGGGGCGACTCAGGTATGTGAGTCGCCCTCCAAAAGGGGTATCTGTGGATTGGACGGTTATGCTTCCGCTCGATTCATTGCAGTTTCTCGTTCGCCAACTATCCGACCTTGAACCTCTTATAAGGAGGGTCTCCAATGACCGAGAAAATAAAGGAAAAAAGCAAAAAGAAGCGTTCAATTTCTTCGTTCACTATTTTGCTTATCATGCTTATCGCTTTGGCGATTATTACGGTTGCCATGGGTGCAATGGGTGTGGAAGGTGTAAAGGGCGCAACGTTGGCTAATGTTGCAACGGCACCTGTCAAAGGCTTTACCGATGCACTTCCCGTCTGTTTGTTCGTACTGATTCTTGGTGGCTTTTTAGGAATTGTTACCGAGACGGGTGCGCTCGATGCAGGCATCGCAGCGCTGGTGAAGAAGCTGAAGGGCAACGAGCTTATCCTTATTCCTATCTTGATGTTCATCTTCTCCATCGGCGGTACGACGTACGGTATGTGTGAAGAGACCGTACCGTTTTACTTGCTTTTAGCAGCCACCATGGTTGCGGCAGGCTTCGATAGTGTCGTTGGTGCCGCTGTGGTTTTGCTGGGTGCCGGTTGTGGTGTGCTAGGCTCGACGGTAAACCCGTTCGCCGTTGGTGCTGCTGTGGACTCGCTATCTAGTTCGGGCCTTGTTATCAATCAGGGAACCATTATTATGCTGGGCGTTATACTCTGGTTGGTTACGTTGGCTATTTCTATCGTATTTGTTATGCGTTATGCCAAGAAGGTTAAGGCAAACAAGGGTTCCACTATTCTGTCACTGCAAGAGCAAGAAGAAATGAAAGCTGAGTTCGGCGAGGCTCAACAGGAAGCTATTATTGCTGAGGCTAGCCCAAAGGGCGATAAGACTATGACCGGTCGTCAGAAGGCGGCGCTTACGGTGTTTGGTCTTACGTTCGTCGTAATGATTATCGGCTTCATTCCTTGGGGCGACTTCAACATCGACTTCTTCAATGCGGGTGCACAGGTTGAGGAAGTGACCACGCAGGTTACAGGTGAGGATATCTCTACTGCATGGACCGACAATAAAGTTGGCGGCGAGATTGCTTTCAGTGGTGATATTTCCGGTACGGTTACGACCGAAGAAGAAGTTGCTCCAGGTTGGTCTGCTATTCTTACTGGTCTTCCGCTGGGCCAGTGGTACTTCGATGAGGCTTCTACGTGGTTCCTTATCATGGCTATTGTCATCGGCATCATTGGTGGCGTCTCCGAGAGTCGCTTTGTAAAGGCATTCATCAACGGCTGCGCCGACATGATGAGCGTTGTGCTGATTATCGCTCTTGCCCGCTCCATCACGGTGCTCATGGGTGAGACCGGTCTTGACATGTGGATCTTGAACAATGCGGCGAATGCCTTGAACGGCCTGTCGGCCATCATCTTCGCACCGCTGTCGTTCCTGCTCTACATTGTGCTGTCGTTCCTGATCCCGTCGTCGTCCGGCATGGCTACGGTTTCCATGCCTATCATGGGTCCCTTGGCGAATTCGCTGGGCTTCTCCACCGACGTCATGATCATGATCTTCAGCGCTGGCAACGGCTTGGTGAACCTGTTCACCCCGACAAGCGGCGCTATCATGGGTGGTTTGGCATTAGCGAAGATTGAGTATTCTACTTGGCTCAAGTTCGGCGGCAAGCTGTTTATCATCCTCGGCGTGGTCTGCGCTGTCATCCTTACGGTAGCAATGATGGTCATACCCGGATCAGCGTAGTCGATCTGAACAGCTACGCACTACTGATGTACTGACCCGTAAGCGCGCACCGCTGCGCAGCGGATCGAGCGCAAGGAAAGGCCCCCTTCTGGGGGCCTTTCCGCGTTTGGGGATAGTTTTGGTTGAATTAAAGCGTCTTATTCATCCAGATATGCTCGACGTGTTCATCTAGCTCGATGGGGCCGTACTGTTTGTAACCTGCGCGCTCATAAAACGAAGCAACACGGCATTGAGCATGTAGATGCATCTCGGTCGCGCCTGCTGCGCGGGCGAGGCGTTCCGATTCGGCCAGCAGCGCCGCGCCGAAGCCCCCGGAGCGCTGCTCGGGAAGCACGGCCAAGCGCCCGAACACCCAACGGCCCGACTCTGCGTCTTGGTCGGGATCGGGGAACGTGCGTGCGCAGCCGGCCAGCGCGCCTCCTGCGTACAGCGTGACGTGGATGGTCGTGCGCACCTCGTCGATGTCGTCGAATTCGTCTTGAAAACCTTGTTCGTCCATGAATACACGCGTGCGTACGATGCGCGCGTCATCGAAGTTCCCGTGCTCAAAACTCAGTTCCATGTGCGTCCTTTCTGGTATGCGTTAGGCATGCACGATACCATAACGCGCAAGAAGAGGAGGCTTGTCCGAGGTCATGTGTGTATTTTCTGCATAACGAGCGACAGGTTTGATGGTTGCTAGGCATACTTTGCCGCAGGTGGGAAAAAGATGGTAGAATCAACCACTATATATACCGCTAGATATTTGATGGGAAAGATGCGTAATGCAAATTCGCGAACAACTTGAACAGGTGATTGATGGCGCTATTGCGGCTGCTGTCGCAGATGGCTCACTTACGCTTGACGAAAGGCCTGAAGCAGCGCTTGAGCGCCCACGTGATGAGAATAATGGCGACTGGGCTTCCACTGTTGCTCTTCGTGTTGCTAAGCTTGCCAAGAAGAATCCGCGAGAGATAGCTCAGATTATCGTCGACCATCTTCCGGAAAATGATTTAGTGGCTTCCGTGGAAATTGCCGGTCCTGGCTTCATTAATATCCGTCTAGCCGATGCTGTTCTTCAGGGTGTTGTGGCTGAGGTTCGTGCGGAAAAGGGTGAGTTCGGTAAGGGTGAGATTCCCGAGGGTGAACGTTATATCAACCTTGAGTACATTTCCGCCAATCCGACAGGGCCTATGCATGTGGGGCATGGTCGCTGGGCTGCTCTGGGTGATGCCACGGCGCGCGTTATGCGCCATGCAGGCTATGATGTGTACGAGGAATTCTACATCAACGACCACGGCACTCAGATGGATAACTTCGGTGAATCGGTTGCCGTACGCTACCAGCAGCTGTTTGGCCGTGATGTAGAGATGCCCGAGGCGTGCTATGCTGGCGGTTATGTGAAGGACATTGCACAAGTTATCATCGACGAAGATGGCGATAAGTGGCTTGATGCCGATCCGACTGAGCGTATGAAAAATTTCCGTGAACGCGCCTATCAAATGATGCTGGACGAGCAGCACCGTATTACCGGCATTTTTGGTACGACATTTGAGTGCTGGTTCTCGGAGAACTCGCTGTATGAGCCTGATGAGACCGGCGAGAGTGCCGTTGACCGCAGTCTCAAGGCCATGGATGAGAAGGGTTATATCTATGTCCAGGATGGTGCCACTTGGTTTAAGTCGAGCGCATTCGACGATGAGAAGGACCGCGTGCTTATCAAGGCTAATGGTGAGTACACTTACTTCATGAGTGATGTGGCTTATCACTACAATAAGCTCGAACGCGGCTTCGATCACCTCATCAACATCTGGGGAGCCGATCATCACGGTTACATTGCGCGTTGCACGGCTATGCTGGCTGCGTGGGGTCGCCCTGGTGCCTTGGAGATCATGCTTGGCCAGCTCGTGAACCTGTTCCGAGACGGAGAAGCGGTGCGTATGTCTAAGCGCACCGGCGAGATGGTTACGTTCGAGGAACTTATCGATGAGGTGGGCGTAGACGCGACCCGTTACCTCATGTTAGCGAAATCTTCCGATCAGCCCATCGACTTCGATATTGAGGTGGCGAAGAAGAAGGATGCGTCGAACCCGGTGTACTACGTGCAGTACGCGCATGCACGTATTTGTTCCATCCTGCGCAAGGCCGCATCCGCTGATGACGCTGCCGCTGCCGAGTCCGGCGAGCTGTCGATGGATGAGCTGTCTGCAAAGGTTATCCCGGCCGACGTTGATTTGTCTCCGCTTACACATGAGTCGGAGCTCGCGCTTATGCGTAAGATGGACGACTTTGCCCCGCTTGTGGCGCAGGCTGCTCGTGATCGTGCGGCGTTCCGGTGCACGCACTATGCGCAGGATCTTGCGGCGTTGTTCCATTCGTTCTACACGAACTGCCACGTTATCGGCGAGGAGGATGACGTGAAAAATGCGCGTCTTGCACTGGTGGATGCCACGCGTATTGTGCTTGCTACGACGCTGGGTCTGTTGGGGGTTTCTGCTCCTTCCAAGATGTAGTGTGTATAGCTGATAGCTCTAGGGTTGTCAGTATCGTTTGTTCTTGTGAGGCCTCCGAATTTGAACCGTCACCCATTTCTTGAACAACGAGAAATGGGAGGCAGTTTAATTCAGAGGCTTTTTTGGTGTTGTGTCGAACATGGTTGTGCCTTCTAAGGTGAAAGCTCGGTTGGCCACAAAATGGTAGGTATTTACAGGTCGTCTTCAAGATCGATCTGCATAAGGTATACGTTATCGCGTAGACGCTTAGCAGACGAGCGGCAGAGGCCACCTGCCTCGTAGCGCGCCTGTATTTGATCAATTTCAAGTTGGAGAGCCCAGCGTTCGATGTCGGCAGCCTTTTCAGCTGTGTTCGAGAAGGCCTTGAGGGGCGTTTCGGTGTCACGTAAGAGGATGATAATGTGTTGGTATTCAAGGATAAGCGCGCTTATGTCTTCAGCTGGATCGTCGTAGTCAGGAGAGGTTAACATTTGTTGTAACTTTTCTACTACATGCTCAGACCCTTCAATCTGTAATTGGCGAATAGCCTTAGTGCGTTCAGTGGGGCTTACGCCAGGTAGTCCCTTGAGTACTCGATGCCAACACGAACGAAGTAGAACGCGCAGGCGCAGGGATGCGTTTTGTAATGACCAACGACCAAGATGATGGTTTATCAAATCTTCCGCGCGCGCTAGGCGACTGAGGTATTGGTAACCAACAAGGGAATACATTTCTTCGCGTTCTATAAGCTGAAGCACGTAGTCTCGTTCCCAGTTCAATGCGCGTAGACGAAGCGCAGTGTTGGGTTCGCTTGCAATGTCGTTTGTGGTTTTAATGCGGGCTATGCGACTATTGTATTGGTGGATAACCATTTGGGTAGCGGCGCGGTTCTCGTCGGTCTGATGAGCGGCTAATTCTTCGATGATGGAACGAAGAATTTCGATGCTTGCCTGCGTTTCGTCACAGCGCAAATCTTCTTCGGTTGGCCCTTTTTTGGGAGCTATTAACGGCACAATAAACGTGGCGATAAGGAGTGTAACAACGATAACGCCGCAGGCTAAGAAGATGATAAGGTTACGCTGAGGGAAGTATACGAGCATATCTGAAGAGGTGCCATTGTTTGCAGGGATAAGGTAGGGGATGGTCAACATTACGGCAAGCGTAATGGTACCCTTCGGTCCTGCGAGAGTCATTACCAGTGTTGACTTTAGGGCGCTACGCCATCCGGCTCTTTGATCGCGTGTAAGACGGCGGTTATGTGCAAATTCCATAATGGCGAGCCAGATAAAGCGTATGATTAGGCAAATGAGGGTAATAAGAAGAACATAGCCAATAAGTACTCCGTTATCGATACTTACGTCGCCCCACGAATTTTTCATAGCTTTGGGTAACTGAGTTCCCAATAATACGAATACAACGCCATTTAACGTAAACGAAAGCACGCGCCATACGCTTGATGACACGATATTCATGCGTGAGATGGAAGGTCCTGTTGCCCGTCGCGACATGACACCCATTAATCCTGCTGCTACAACGGCAATGATGCCGCTGGTGCCCAGTTGCTGGGCTGAAAGATACACAATGAACGGAGTGAACACCTCAAATAATACGTGAAACGTCGTGTTTTCAAGCCCCCAATTGCGTACGCGACGTACCAGAAGATTACCTAAATAACCCAAAACTACACCAATCGCAATGCCACCAAAAAAGCTTATAACAAAATTGACCGAAGCATCGAACAGTGAGAAGGTGCCAGTAACAGCGAAGGCAAGTGCGAACTGGAATGATACGACGCCGGAGGCGTCGTTGATGAGAGATTCTGCTTCGAGGATGCTTTTGCTGCGAGGCTCGATGTCTGCGTCGCGCGACAATGAAGCCACGGCTACGGCGTCGGTGGGTCCTAGTGCCGCTCCTAGTGCGAATGCGGCAGCAAGTGGGATGGAGGGTTCGAGCCAATGTGTGGCGAAGCCGACAATAAGAGCTGTTATCACTACAAGACCGATGGCGAGTGATAATACTGGTTTACGATTACGCCAGAGTGCTACTTTGTCTACGCTACGCGATTCGTCGTACAAAAGTGGTGCAATAAACAACACTAAAAATAAGTTGGGATCAAAGGTTAGGTCAATCTGATTTGTTGCGAATAATGCTATAAGTAACCCCAGGCCTATCTGGATGAGGGGTGAGGTAATCTTAGGAACTAGCTGGTCGATGACCGAGGATAAAAGAACAGCTGCCAACATGAGTAGGGCGAGTACAAGCGTTTCCAAGGGTTCGTCCTCCTCTTTACGGGATTTTTATTTTAATGAAAACTATTGTACTCGCCCTCGCTTTGAGATTACGTACAAAAGGGGAAGACCTTCATATAGAGATTATTACGACTACTCTTCAAGGGAAAGCGTGATGCATGCTTTGATGTAGAGCGTATAGGAAACGGCCGCAGTGCATGCCAGTACAAGGTCTCGCTCAAAATCTCCGTCATTATTGCCGGAAACAAACCCTCGGGGGCTTTGGGGCTGTGGAGAGAATAAGGCATGGAGTGCCGCTTCAAAGGCATCGCAAAAGTAGTCGTAAGCTATGTGGGTGTCGAAGCTTTCAATTTGGGCTTGGATGAGATTTTCGATTTCTGCAATGGAGAATGTTTGCTTGAGGGTGCAGATGACGATAAGGTAAGCTACATGAGTGCGTGTGTACTTCTTGCCTGAAGCCGCAGCGAGTACACCTTGCTTTACGTAGTTGTTCACCATAGAGCGGGTAATAATCTTATCGCTGGGCCCGTAGAGTGGTGCAAGTGTTTCTTCGAGATAGTTTATTAGTTGATCCATGTATAAATCGATGCGAGGTATTTCGTTATAGCGGGGGAGATGTAAGTCGATAAGCTTTTGCGCACGTATCGAAGCGCTTATATCATTCATGAACGGTGCCTTCCGTATTTGTTGCATCGTATTTTTGCGATCATACCAAGCAGTGTTTTCTTAGTCAATTAAGATAACTTCTTGACATCATAATCTACAGTTTATAATCTAGTTATAAAAACTAGATCGAATATAGTAAGGGAGCCTTAAGCCATGGACACCAAGCGCATCGCACTCGTTGTTGACTCGTGTACGGACGTTCCGCCTGAGGAAATTGAACGGTACGGTATGTATGTTGTGCCCTTACGGGTGAACTACGCACACGAAAGTTTTCTTGACAAAGTAACTATCACGCCACAGCAGGTATATGATCGCTTTGCTGAAGAGGTTCCTACGACATCCACTCCAACGCCTGCTGCAGCTCGTGAGGTGCTTGAGCGCGTTGTTGCTGACGGGTATAACCAGGCAGTTATTGTGAGCATTTCAAGCGGCTTGTCGGCTACCTACGATCTTATGCGCTCGGTTAGTTCTGCGATGCCAGAATTGGAGTGTCATCTTATCGACACGAAGAATATTGGCATAGGGGCGGGGCTTGTCGTTTTGGCTGTTGCTCGCTTGCTTGCCGATGGTGCGTCGCTTGATGAGGTGCGCGCCGTGAGCGAGGGTATCGTAGCTGATACTAAGGTTTACTTTTGTGTTGACACGCTGGAATATCTTCACAAAGGAGGCCGTATCGGTAAGGTTACCTACACAGTGGGAAGTCTATTGGATATGAGACCGGTAATTAGCTGCAACGAGCAGGGCGTATATTATACGGTTGCGAAGGCTAAGGGGCGTCGGCAATCGCTTAAGAAAGCTATGGCGGTAGCCGAGCAGTTCGCAGCGCGTTTCCCACGTTGCACAGTGGCAGTAGTAAACGGTGATGCAGTTGGAGAAGCTGCGGCTGTGCGCGAAGAGTTAGGTTGTAAGATTAACAACGCGCAGGCGTGGTATGAGGGGCAGATTAGCCCCGTTCTTGTTGTGCATACGGGCCCAGGACTCATTGGTATTGCTGTGCAGGGCGAAGGTCTTGCGACCTCTGGGGCAGAGGGTATGTTGGGCAGCCTATTGGCGAAGGTGCGTCGATAGGCTGATGGTGGGGCATTATATATCCACATAGATTACGAAGATAAATTGACAGTGTATGTTGTTGTGGGGTGCTGCGCAGGCTAAGAATATGACGTGCGTCGGAAGCGAGCGGGTTCGCTCGCTTCCGATTTTAGGGCTACACCTGATCGCCGATGGCGAAAGCGGAAATGCCTCCGAGTGATTTAGGTAATACAAACAGGAGGTCGGGGTTGTCGGCGAGGTAGTTCGGGAGGACGCGCAGAATGGTTAGTTGTACGGTGTCTCCCGCGGCGATGGTGAAGTTGCGTGCGCCGTGCCCGCTTCCGGGAAGCGCGTTGTCGCTCACGGTGTAATCCAGATCGTACGACGTATCGACAATCGAGCAGTGCCCCTCTTCGTCGAGGACGGCGTAGTCTCCGAACGGATGTACGGCCGCATCGATATCGCTGTTGTTTGTCACGTTGAACGTTGCGCTCAAATAGCAGTAGTTGCTGTCAGTGAGCGTTCCGTCCTCGTTGAAGCCGTAGCCAGATCTTTGTTGGGTGCATTGGTTCATATAGGTCGCATCGCCTCGGAATCCGTTGACGACCCCTTCGAATTCCGCAAGCATCTTTCCGTCGAGGGGGCGATCAGATCGCACGACGGTGGGGCAACTCACGGTGAGCGGCGTCGAGACTTGATTGTCATCCATCGACGAGGTGTCAGCGGTATTCCCATTCTTAAGTAGGCTATTGCGGTCTATCACGACATCGGCTCGGTTCTCTTCGGTGTCGCCTCCTATGCGGTAGGTGTCAGGTTGCCGGTTGATCGTGGGTGCAGGGGTGACTTGCCCTGCATATTCGTTCGCGTTTTCGAGTGGGAGAGGGAAGGGCTCATTACTTGCGGCCACGACGATGCCGTAGACACAGTGTGCCGACTGGATTTCTTGGTTCTGAGGATCGGTCCGGTCGATGGTTTCCGTGGTCACCATAAGGTTGTTGCCGTAGTGATCGGCGCGGAAGTCGGCCGTATGCAGTTCGATGACCTGGGTGGCCACCCTTCCGTCCTCGAACGTTACGGTAACGGTGAGTCTTTGGCCCTCGAACTGGTCGATAGCAACGCTCTGCGGGTCGAGGAGCTTGCCCTCGTCGTCGGTGGTCGGGGTCATACCAGTGTTCGCGCACAGGCCGAAGCTCGTCTCTCCGCTCGCGATGCCCTGGTTTTCGGCGGTAGCAACGTCGATGGTCGAGCCGTAGCGCTTGAGCATATTGACGCGCAACGGCTTATCGGGAGAGTCGAGAGGGATACTCTCGTCGCTCAGGTCGGTTAGGGGGTAGATCGCGTCGTAATCTTCATAATATCCTGCCATGCCGCGCTTGTTGGGCTTCCAGGTGGTGGCTGCTTGCCAGCGCTCTGGATCCTCGGATTGCGTGAAGCTCTCGGTGTCCTGGCGGTACAGCTCGCCGCCCGAGACGTTCATCTGTATGCGCGCAATGCCCTCGCCCTTTACGCGGAACAGGCAGCCGGTGAACACGTTTTCCTCGGTTCCCGACCACCAGTTGCGGTCGAACATGATCATGTCGCCCTCGCCGGGCTTGATAATCTCGCTGCCGTCGTCTGCAAAGGCGCGCACGGAGAATCCGCACCGGGCGGCGGCGTCGTCCAGCGCGATGGCCGTGGCAACCGAGCGGTCTTCCCGCAGCAGCGAGCCGAGGACGGGTATGCCCGCGACAACCAGCGTCACTGCGACCAAGCATGCTGCAGCGGGCCAAGCCCAGCGCCTCGGCGTGACTGCAGTGGTCAAGTCTCCTGGAGCAAGCGGCCGCCGCCGCGGAGCTGGCCGCTTGCTCGGCGCAGGACGGTTCTTGGTGTCTTGACGCGACGGTGAGTTCGGTCCTGCTGAGTATCTCTCGCTCTTGATGTCGCCTGCGCACAGCGCGCCGGTGATCGCGCGTTCTTTCAAGGAGGCCGATACCCCAATGCTCTCTTGTGCTTTGGTATAGCGTGTGCGGAATTCGTTTTCATTCATAAGTGCGCTCCCAACTCGTTTCTCAAGGTCTTGCGCGCGCGATGAAGGTGCGATCGGACGGTTGCCGGCCGTTCGCCGGTTATGTGAGCTATCTCCTCGGTGGTGTATCCTTCGAAGTAAAAAAGGTGGACGACGGTGCGCTGCTTGTCTCCTAGCTGCGCAAGGGCGTAGGCAAGTTCTTCGTCGCAGCTTTTGCCTCCAGGCTCTGTAGGAACGGCCAAGGTGGCTGCTATGGTATCGTTGAGATCGGTGCGGTGCTTGCGCCATGAACTGCGATGCACGTCGTTGCAGCAGTTTACTGTCACGCGGAGAAGCCAGGCTTTCAGGTGGTCTCTGTCGCGGAAGCACGTGTCCGATTGAAACAGCTTTAAGAACACGTTTTGGAATACGTCTTCGGCATCTGGAAGATTGCCCAGACGGCTTACGGCAAGGCGCAGCACGGTATTGCCCCACGTGTCAACGGCTGCTTCGAGGGCTTCGGCCGATACCTTTGGGGAGCTGTGGTCTTCTGCTGTTAGCGTCCCTAGGTGGCAGCGATCTTTGGTCGACACACTCGGATCACCGCGGCTTTCCGATGCTGGAAAACCCGGACTTGTGGCTCCGTAGGTGCGGCTGCGGCTCGGGATGTGGGGGTGCGGCATCCCGGCCGCTATCTCTGTGCTGTTGTCCATGTCCCATCCTTTCCGCTACCAACACGGATGGGTGCGCCCTTTTGTTGCAGGTTTCGGGAAAAGTCTTGTTTTTACAGCGCCGAGCCCAGGCGGTATGCTTCGTCAAGTGCGGGGTTTTCTGCGATGTCGCCTGCGAGATACACACCACCTACCAGCACGCGCCCGGCATCGGTCCATCCCATGCGCGCCGTGAGCGCTTCATAGTAGGTGACGATGGGAGCGAAGTTGCGGTAGCTGGCATCTTCTGCCGGCATAATGAGTGCGCTGGATTTTGCGCGCGGAACGGGGGTGGCTTCCCCCGCCCTCATACTGACTTCCATAAGTGCGAATAGACGGTCGAGTGTGGCTTTTAGCTGGGCGGTGAAACTCCAGCAGTACATAGGGGAAGCCAACGCGATTGTGTCGGCTTCGAGGTAGGCGGCGTATACCTTGTCCATATCGTCTTTTTGGACGCAGGGGCTCGCCGGGTCTTTACCGCCGCTGAGGCAGCCTCGGCAGGGGTGTATGTTCATGCGCGCCACGTCGAAGCAGGTAACCTTACTGCCGGCTTCCTGCGCTCCTGCGGAGAACCGCTCGACGAGCGCCGCCGTGTTGCCATTCTTGCGCGGGCTCCCATTCAGTACGAGCACGTTGTTCGCCATAATGCTGCCTCCTTGCGGGGTGTCTTCTAAAACGTTGCTTCTCCATGGATTGTACTTCTGAAAGCCCACTGTCGGCTGAATGATTTGTAAATTCTCTTGGAGTAGTTCGAATGTGGGCGGACTGTTTAGTCCATTCGGGCGCGGAGTTTTTCTAATTGTTATACCAAGATTGACATGGACTTGCTCAGAATTGGCTGACACACCCCTCCCCGAAATCGACTTGCGAGGAATCGGCTGACATCTCCGAAATCCTTGGTAACCATCAGGCTATGCACTCAGCATATCGATTTTGGTTTAAAAGCGGTTTGAACGCGGACTTCGTGGTTTTTGGCATGAAAAGCACGGTTTGCTGCAGGCAATGAGATTCCGGCTTATCCCTAATTTTGGTCAGGAAAGAAAGGCCTGATCGGCGGCTTGGGATTGTCGATGTGCTTGCCGGTGGAGTTACCAGGATCATTCAGAAGCCCGTTTGTACGCAAAATATGCAGCAAATCGTGCTTTTCTTGGCAGTAAGGACTCTTTCTTCTTACGATATGCGTCAAGCTGCCGTCGATACATACGTGACGGGCCTTGTTGCCACAATTCGACGTAAGCGTGTTTGTATGTATGGATTTGGGCCTATGGCCCAAAGCTCATGCCTTTAACCCCATGAAATAAAAAAGGCCAACCAATTTATCGGTTGACCAGCACATTTAAATGGTGGACTGTCGGGGACTCGAACCCCGGACCTTGGGATTAAGAGTCCCCTGCTCTACCAACTAAGCTAACAGTCCAAGTGAAACAATATGTCAAAGTACGCAAAGCGCTGGAACATTATAAAGCATGTTTTCAACGAATGCAAGCCCTAATTTCAAAAGCGCGCTGGGGTGGCTAATCGGACTCGAACCGACGACCTCCAGAGCCACAATCTGGCGTTCTAGCCAACTGAACTATAGCCACCAAGGCGCAAGGTGGAAGTATACGTATTTTCTCCTCTGAACGCAAGAGGAATATGGGTAAATTGTATCAGAATCTTAGCAATTGCAGTGTGATCGGCGGTTTTAGAGTAGTATAGTCACTTGAAGCGCCCCGTTTCCGCGGCTTAGATACCTTCTGTTTTGTGGTGACATTTTGTGGGGCGTAAACCGCGGCAGTGTACATGCACGGCCTTAACCGCTTTCACCGAGGAGCGACTATCTGTGGAAAAGCAATCATCTGAAAAGCGTTTCGCTCTCTTGATCGATGCCGATAACGTCTCATCAAAGTATATAAAAGCTATAACCGATGAGTTATCAAACTATGGCACGGTTACCTATAAACGGATTTATGGCGACTGGACACTTACTCTCCATGCTAAATGGAAAGATGCCCTATTGGAAAATTCTATTACTCCGATTCAGCAATTTGGCTACACCCAAGGAAAGAACGCTACCGACTCTGCCATGATTATCGATGCTATGGATATTCTCTATACACGTTCGGTAGAGGGATTTTGCATCGTATCAAGTGATAGCGACTTTACACGCCTTGCTAGCCGTATTCGCGAGAGTGGGCTTACGGTTATTGGGATGGGTGAAAAGAAGACACCCACTCCGTTTCGTAAAGCGTGTGATATTTTTACTACGCTTGAGTTATTGATGGGTGATTCAAAGGGAGGGCGCAGTAAGAATCGTCCCTATCAGAACAGCACGACTGTAAGTCCAAACACGGGTCTCACTATTGATGAGCTTGAGCAGGCTGTAGTGAATATTATTACAGACAATCAGAATAACGGGAAGTCTACGGGTCTTGGCGAGGTGGGAAGCCGCTTGCTTAAGCGCTACCCAGATTTTGATGTGCGTAGCTATGGGACGAATCTCCTGTCGAAGTTGCTTGACGAATTTGCTAGTGTGCAGATAACCAAAGAGGGCAGTTCGGTAACCGTTGAGCTTGCAGGAGATGCCGAGAAAGAGCGAAAGAATGGCCGCAGTAAGGATTCCCATCCTCCTCGCGTGGGTCAGGTAAGTCCCGAAAGTGTGATTGTCCAGCCTGTTGAACGGCCAGTGGTGTCTGCGGAATCTGAGGCTTCGGAAGGTGGTTCTGTTGTCGAAAAGGATGCTTTTGTCACCAAGCCTGCGGCGAGGACTGCCGCCGAAAAGAAACTGCGCCGCTCGACGCGTGTGGTTGCTAACCATGCTACCGCGGGAGGAGAGTCTGGTAAGGAGCCCGTCGAGGCTTCTGTGGTAGTGGAGTTGCCTGAGGTATCGGTAGAGGAAGATCGGGCTTCGACCGTGCCTGATCAGGCGCCTCAAACTGTGCCTGAAAAGCCGGCAAAGCAGTCTTCGGTTGATAACCGTCCGGGACGCGCTGGCCGTAAGAAAGTTGCTGCCTCGCGCGCTCCCGCTATTAAACGGCCAGCGCAGCAAGTATCTTCCGATGCCCGTACTCTGACTTCTCGTGCGGCGAATCAAAGGGACGCGCACGGCGGTACACTGCCTAGGCTTGAGCAGCAGCCTTCCTCTTCAAAAGCGAAACCCGACTCTTCTTCGAAATCCGCTGAAACTGTTGTCAACCCCCAAGCGTTTATTCGTCAAGCTGCGATAGACGCAGGTCCGGAAGGCGCAGAGCTTGCCGCATTGGGTAAACGCGTGCGTGCGAAGTTCCGTACGTTCAAACTACGTGATTTGGGATATTCACAGTTTCGTCCTTACGTTGCCGATCTCGAAGGAGTTACGGTTAGTGAGCGTGAAGGTCGTTTTTATGCCTGCGCGGTGGAATAATGATCGTCACTAAGGGTTCTTTTTGCGTTGTGGTTGCAGTGGGTGACAGCTACATTGTTGCCTATCCATCCACGCTTACGATGGTGGATGTGTAAGATATCGGCAGGTTTTATGCAGCCATGGCCGTCTTATGTGGCAAGTTTTAATATCGACCCCTATTAACTTCGGAACTTTCTGTTATCATATGCGCTGCGCATTTTGAAATGCGCAGCTAATGCGTGCGGGCGTGGCGGAATTGGCAGACGCGCCAGATTTAGGTTCTGGTATCGAGAGATGTGAAGGTTCAAGTCCTTTCGCCCGCACCACTTAATTCAAAGAGTCCACTTTGGTGGATTTTTTTGTATTTACTTTAAGCTGTAATGGTGAAGGTTTTTGTAGGGTTATAGGCATCCGAGTTTTCAGCGCCATTTGCAGCTATGTTCTCCCCAAATAGGGGTGATTGAGCTACACTAGGTTTATGGATACGAGGGCATTCGAACAACAGCGACCCCAGAAGCTTTCCGGGGAGGAGCTTGCGCAGATCGCGCAGCTAGACTTGCCTGCTCTTGATATGATTGCCGCTTGGGCCAATAAGCACCTTTCTTGTTCGCACTGTAAACGCTGTACCTTGCGCTGCGAGGTCCTTCAGGAACCTGGCCTTGATATGGGCGTGGTTGAGGAAGGTTATCGCGCTATTGCGTCACTTCCCTCAAGTGAACAACCTGAAGCCACACTCCGTGTTGCCCAAGAGCATCCCGAGCTTTATCATGCATTGCGTCGATGCTGCTTCTGTGGCTTTTGCACAGCAACCTGTCAGACTCATATGCTTGCACCCGAGCGTATGCGCGAATGGCGTCAGCTGTTCATGCGTGCTGGTCTTATGCCACCGGAAGACTCGCGTCTGGTGATGGTGGACAACCAGTGGCATATTTTCAGTGCCTACCGCGCCATTTATGGCATTGCTTATCCGGAGTTTGTCTCACTGACGTCTGCGGCCGAGTATGGTCCTGGCTGGGTGGATACACTGTTCTTTCCGGGCTGCTCATTGGTAAGTTATGCGCCTGAATTGACGCGTAAGGTGGGGCAGTGGTTAAGCGATGTGGGTATTGCTTGGGCGCTTTCAGATGAGTGCTGCGGTAGTCCGTTAATGAGTGCGGGCTTGTTCGAGCAAGCCGAAGCCTTGCGTCAGCGCATCCTTGACCAAATACGCGCAGCGGGTATTACGCGTGTGGTTACGGTATGTCCGGGTTGCGGAGAAGAGTTCGCTGAACTTATGGGTGAAGAAGTGGATATTGTTCCCTTGCCAGAGTTATTGTTGGAGAAAAGCCTTACCTTGGAATCGTTAGGTAAGCCTTCGGGCTTTGCTCCGCTTTCTACCACCAGTGTCACCTTTTTCGATTCCTGTCACGATCGCTTTGATGGCCGTCATGGAGCGTCTATTCGCAAGCTTGTGCATCACAATCTTCCTGATACGACGCTTTTTGAAATGGATCATCGCCGCAAGGGTACGCTCTGTTGTGGTGCTGGTGGAGCTGTTGCAGCCTATGATGGCGATGTTACCGAGCGTCGGGTATGGCGTATTATCGACGAAGCTCGTCTTACCGGTGCCGAAACACTCGTGACTACCTGTCCTACCTGCACCTATACAGTGGCGCAAGCATGCCTTGGCGTAGAGATTGAGCGCGGCATTGATAATCGTCATTATTTAGAGTTGCTATTTGGCCAGGAAATTGACTGGCCTCTCGTTTTTGATCAGCTGGGTTCTATGTGGACGGGCGAGTATGGTCCTTGGCTTACCACCACGTTCTTTTCTTAAGATACCCTCGCATTGAACTGCGACCTAAAACTTGGACGGGCTGATTATATGGAAACTCGATTCTTCGTGTTCGGATTCTTGACACAGTCCAGACGGTGTCGGTCGTCCCTGTGTAAAGAGGGGCTCGTTGCTTAAGCAAGAAACCTTCCCAGGAGAAATCCGACAACAACGCATAAGGCGGCGAATAGAGCCGACCAAGCTATAAGCCGTGCATCTCGTTTCTCGCGACGTTTGCGTTCGGCTTGTTCGTGTCGCTTCTCAAGGAAATAGGAGTAGCCGTCGGAAGTGATAACTACGATGGACCCTCGTTTGCCTTCGGCTTTTGCTGCTAAAGCACCCCGTTCGATGAGTTCGGCTTGCAGTTCGTCTTCGGGGCGGTAGGGGAAGGCGCAACGGTACACAAGGTCGCCTTCGACACTACAGGTGGATCGCTCATAATCAATGAGGCGTTGAAGCTCGCGTTCCTGTGGTATGTTTAGAATGAGTGAGGGCACGGCGCTGCCTTTCGGATGATTTGCGTTCCTTATCTATCATACCGGTTCAGAAAGCTTATTGATGTGGAAAATCGGGGAAGTTGCGGGTCTGTTATACGAAGACTGCCGACGGTATATTACAACACCTGATAGTACGCTCCCAGCACGCTTTTTCCCACCTGTTCCCACATACTTTCATCGGTTCTTCGTGAACCTGCTTCCTCAAGCGATGTATATGTGCGATAATTCCGTTTCGGTGTGCTCAGAGTGTCTGCCGGCGGCGGAGATGCGACCCGCCGGAGGGCCGAGAAGCCCCAGGGGGAAGCTTGGCTTGAGTGTGCCGATATGAAGCCGCAAGGCGACAAAAGACATGATGGAGGATTGTTACGTGGAAACAAAAGTTGAGGCATTGAAGGATAACCGCGTCAAAGTGACCGTGACCGTCGATGCCAAGGATATCGACACCCGCATCAAGAAGACCTATAAGGACTTCGCATGCAAATACAACTTCCCCGGGTTCCGTAAGGGCAAGGCTCCTCGCCCGATTATCGACAACGCGCTGGGCGCAGAGGCGGTTACCGCTTCAGTGACCGACGATGTGGTGAACGAAACCTATCCCCGCGCTATCGATGGCGCTTACGTGTATCCCATCGGCAAGCCTTCGTTCGATGAGGACATGGGTTTGGTTGAGGGTGGCAAGCCCTTCGTGTACAGCTTTGAAGTTGACGTAAAGCCTGAGCTGGAGCTTTCGAGCTACGAGCCGGTTGCCATCGAGATGCCTGCCGATGGTGCCACCGATGCCGAGATCGATGAGCAGATCGACGCTTTGCGCGAGCATTACTATGACTACGAGGACGCTGCAGCGGCCACCAAGGTCAAAGAAGACAGCTATATGGATTTGGCTATAAAGGCTACCGATGACGATGGTGAAGAGATTGTCGCCATGACTACGGATTCGCGTCTCTACGGCATGGGGTCGGGTTTATTCCCCGCATCGTTTGATGCTGAGTTGTTGGGTATGAAGAAAGGCCAGAAGAAGTCGTTCTCTATTGATGTTCCGTCTGAGCCTACCATCATGACACAGCCACTCATGGGAAAGACGGCCAAGGTTAACTTTGATGTTGAAGTCAAGGTTGTAAAGAACAAGGTGTTGCCTGAGATCACCGAGGAATGGGTGAAGGACACCCTTGGTTTCGAAGGTGTTGAGGATCTGCGTACGCGCGTGGCCGATTCTATCAAAGAACAGAAGGCCGACATTTTGCCTCGCATCAAGGAGAATCAGTGCCTCGCGGTATTGGCGGAGCGCTTGGAGGGTGAGGCTCCCGAGTCTCTGTGCGAAGAGGCTGAGACTAACCTGCTACAGGATTTCTTCCAGCAGCTGCAGCGTCAGGGCGCTAGCTTTGATGCATACTTGGCGCAGCAAGGCATTACGCCTGATCAGTTCAAGGATGACGTGAAGGCTCAGGCCAAGGATATGACCCGACAGGACTTGGCTCTTGATGCATGGGCTCGCCACTTTAAGATGGATGTGAGCGACGAAGACGTGGTTGACGAGTTCGTAAAGAGCGGCGCTCCCGACCCCAAGAAGTTGCAGGAAGAGTGGACGAAGAACGGCCAATTGCACATGGTGCGCAATGGTATTGCTCGCACGAATGCAGCTAAGGCGGTTATGGATACGGCGATTGTTACCGAGCTTAAGCCGGGCGAGGCCGTGAAGAAGGAAGAGAAAAAGCCCGCCAAGAAGGCAGCAGCTAAGAAAACGGCTGCGAAGAAGGATGAGGGTGCAGAGGCTGGCGCCGAGAAGAAGTCGGCAAAAAAGCCTGCTGCCAAGAAAACGACTAAGAAGGACGAGGCTGTCGAGGTCGATAAAGCTGCTGACGCCGAATAAGCGATAACATGATAGACGGGTGCGCCTTATCAGGCGTGCCCGTTATCTGTTAAAAAGTAACGAAACGGTAGCCCGACCTTGCGCGGCATTGAAATGTACCTCACTATGTGGCATATGAAGAAAAGAACGGCCCGTCGGGCCGCAAGAGACAAGCGAGGCTTACTATGAGCTACGATACCAAGGCAGCATTAATTCCCTATGTCATAGAGCAGTCGCCACGTGGCGAACGCAGCTATGATATCTACTCCCGCCTATTAAATGATCGTATTATTTTCCTGGGCGAGCAAATTGACGATAACGTGGCAAACTCCGTGGTTGCTCAGCTGTTGCATCTTGAGAGTTCTGACCCCGAGAAAGATATCTCGCTCTACATCAACTCGCCGGGCGGTTCTGTTACAGCAGGTTTGGCTATTTTGGATACGATGGACTTCATTAAGTGCGATGTTTCCACTATTTGCATGGGTGAATGTGCTTCCATGGCTGCGGTGCTGCTTTCTGCTGGAACGCCGGGTAAGCGTCTATGTCTGCCGAACTCCATGGTGCTTATCCATCAACCTTCTGGTGGTGCTCAAGGCCAGCAGACTGAGATTGCCATCGTGGCAGACTTCATGCTGAAGACCCGAAATCGTTTGAACAAGATCTTGGCAGACAACACTGGTCAGTCACTTGAAACTATTCAGGCCGATACCGAGCGCGATAACTATATGACTGCTGAAGAGGCATTGGCATATGGCCTTGTCGATCGCATTACTACGACGCGCGCTGCCGCTTCTGGCACCGAAGAGAAGAAGAGCGAATAACTTTCATGACGAACGAGAGACGTGAAGAATTCGGCGGACGGGATGATATCGAGTGCGCCTTTTGCGGAAAGCATCCGCAAGAGGTGACCGCTATGATTTCGGGTCCGAATGGCATTTATATTTGTGACGAGTGCATTTCTGTATGCGCTGACGCCATGATGCGTGACCTGGGATTGTCTGTTCCGCCTGAGGCAATGTTGTCGACGGGGGCAGAAGCAGAGCCAGCTGGTCGTCATGTTCGACACTCAGACGGTGGCGAGATGGATGGCAATCAAGGAGGGGAGCCCTCTCCTGAAGACGTGCTGGCCGATTTGCCTACGCCCCACGAGCTCTATGGTGAACTTTCCGGGCATGTCGTAGGTCAAGAGGCAGCCAAGCGAGCGTTGTCGGTGGCGGTATATAATCACTACAAGCGCATCAGCCTTGGTACCGAGGCCGTAGAGGGCGATGTGGAGCTTGCTAAGAGCAATATCATGTTGTTAGGTCCTACGGGCTCCGGCAAGACCCTGCTGGCACAAACGCTTGCGCGCACGTTGAAAGTGCCGTTTGCTATCGCTGATGCAACAACGCTCACCGAGGCGGGTTATGTGGGCGAAGATGTGGAAAATATTTTGCTAAAGCTTATGACCGCTGCAGATTTTGATATTCCACGTGCAGAAATTGGCATCATCTACATCGATGAAATAGATAAGGTGGCTCGAAAGGCCGAGAATCTATCTATTACACGTGATGTATCGGGTGAGGGTGTACAGCAAGCGCTGCTGAAGATTGTTGAAGGTACGGAAGCGAGCGTTCCACCCCAAGGTGGTCGTAAGCATCCACAACAAGAACTTATTCATATTGACACCACGAATATTCTGTTTATCTTGGGTGGTGCATTTGTGGGACTTGCCGACATTATTGCTGAACGTGTAGGCAAAAAGGGTCTTGGCTTTAATGCGGATCTTCCAGAAAGCAGGAAGCATGCCGAGGCAGAGCTTCTTGCTCAGGTACTGCCCGAAGATCTAAATAAATACGGCATGATTCCCGAGTTCGTGGGCCGCATTCCGGTGATTACATCGCTCAAGGAGTTGTCGGAGGAAGATCTGGTACGTATTCTTACCGAGCCTAAGAACGCCCTGGTTAAGCAATATACGAAGATGTTCGACTTTGAAAACTCGGTGCTCACCTTTGATCCGGAGGCTCTTACTGCTATCGCTCATGAGGCGGTAGAGCATGGTACAGGAGCGCGTGGTTTGCGTTCTATCTGTGAGCGAGTGCTTATGGATGTAATGTATGACTTGCCCGAACACAATGGTCCGACTTGGGTTACCGTACACGCCGCCGATATTACTGGTGAAACTCAGCCGGCCATTGAGGTAGTTGAGGAGAGCGTTGAGAAGAGCGCATAGCGCCTTTCGAGACTTCACTATAGACTTTTTGCCGTAGTGAAGTCTCTCGAAATAGGAAAGCGGAGACGTTCTTGGGGGTGTAAGCTCCCAGAGGGTTTCTTCCTGCCTGTTTCTAGTGTAGCTGGAGAGAGCAAAAGGTAAAAAGTAAGGGGCGGGCGACGACGTATAGGCGTCGCGCCCGTTTTTCGGTTTCGACACGAGAGAGTAGACCATGGCCGATAACACGAATGAGAAAGACGGCGGAAAGAAGATTGATTACGACTTCGCTGCGCATGAGCGTCCGCTCTTCGATGCATGGAAAAATGCCGGGTACTTCCGGCGTGGCGAAGGTTTTGGCGATAAGAAGAATCAGCCTTACACCATTGTTATTCCGCCGCCCAATATTACTGGCGTGCTACACATGGGCCATGCTCTAAACGATACCATCCAAGATACCTGCATTCGTCGTGCACGCATGCAGGGTCGTCCAACGCGTTGGATATTGGGAACCGATCATGCTGGTATTTCTACACAAACAAAAGTTGACAAGCGTCTTGCTGAACAAGGAATAAGCCGTCTTGAAATTGGTCGTGAAGCGTTCATCGAGGCGTGCTACGATTGGTACAAGGAATACGGTACTACCATCGTGAATCAGATCAAGGGAATGGGTTGTACCTGCGACTATGACGATGAGCATTTCACGTTGGAGCCCGCTTATGTAAAAGCAGTGCGGAAGCTCTTTGTAGACTGGTACCATGACGATCTTATTTACAAAGGCAAGCGCATTGTTAATTGGTGTCCGCACTGTACGACCTCCATTTCCGACGACGAAGCTGAATATGTGGATGAGTCGGGTCACTTGTGGTATCTGCGTTATCCTTTGGTTGAGCCTGACGGCGACCGTGAATATCTTGTGGTAGCCACAACGCGTCCCGAGACAATGTTGGGCGACACCGGTGTCGCGGTAAATCCCAAGGATGAACGTTTTGCTCACCTCGTGGGTAAAAAAGTGAAGTTACCTCTGGTTGATCGCGAGATTCCTATTTTTTCCGATTGGCATGTGGATCGCGAGTTTGGTACTGGTTGCGTGAAGACGACGCCAGCTCACGATCCTAACGATTGGGCTATGGGGGAGCGTAACGGCCTCGAGCGCATTAATATTTTTGATGAAACAGCTCAGGTGGTGGAAGGTTTTGGGCAGTTTAGCGGCATGGATCGCGACGAAGCTCGCGTTGCTGTTGTGGCTGCGTTTGAAGAGTTGGGTCTTCTTGACCACGTGGAAGACCATGACCATTCCGTTATGACCTGCTACCGTTGCCATACGAAGCTTGAACCCTGGGAGTCCGAGCAGTGGTTTGTGGCTGTGGACGGCCTTAAGCAGGATGCGGCGCGCGTGGTGGAGGATGGTTCCATTCAGTTCCACCCGGAGCGCTGGCGTCAGGTGTATCTAGATTGGCTGGGCAACCTGAAGGACTGGTGCATCTCGCGTCAGCTGTGGTGGGGCCATCGCATTCCCATGTTCTACTGCGACGAGTGCGGCTGGGAAGATGCCAGCGTCGAGGATATCGAGACGTGCCCGGTGTGCGGTAAGTCTGTGCGTCAGGACGACGATGTGCTGGATACCTGGTTCTCGTCGCAGCTGTGGCCGTTTGCCACGATGGGCTGGACCGAGGAGGGCATGGAAGCCCCCGAGATGAAGACGGCGTATCCTACACAGGTGCTGTCCACCGCCCGTGACATCATGGGCCTTTGGGTGGCGCGCATGGTGATGGCGTCCATGTACTGCACGGATACCATCCCGTTCGAGCACGTGATTATCCATCCCACCGTTATGGCGGCTGACGGCAAGCCTATGAGCAAGAGTCGTGGCAACGGCGTTGACCCGCTGCGTCTCATGGAGGACTACGGTGCCGATGGTATGCGCTTCGGCCTACTTATGCAGGTGACGGGTGCCCAAGATCTCAAGTTCAACGAAGCAAAGCTGGAGAGTAGTCGTAACTTCGCCAATAAGATACGTAATGCTGCGCGTTTTGTTCAGATGAACCTAGATGACTACGAGCCGGGTGCTCCCGAGCCGGCAACACCTGCAGATCGCTGGATATTTTCGCGCTTGGCAGGATTGGTAACGCGCCTCGACTCGGCCATTGATTCCTTTGAGTTCGGCGAGGCTACGCGTGAACTGTATACGTTTTTCTGGAACGAGTTCTGCGACTGGTACATCGAATTCTCGAAGGCGCGTTTGAATGGCGATGCGGCTGATCGCTTAACCTGTCAGCGCAACCTTGTGTTCGTGCTCGATCAGGCGCTGCGCTTACTGCATCCCATTATGCCGTTCATCACGGAGGAGATATACCAGGAACTTCCCATTGATCGTAGCGATGCTCCGTATCTGATTGGTGCCGCGTGGCCCGATGCAGAAGCATTGGCATGCTATGTGGATGCACATGCTGAGCGCGGTATTCAGATGGTCATCGAGTGCGTGTCGGCTCTTCGCTCGACGCGGGCACGCTACGGTATCTCACCGAAAACTGCGCTTTCTGTGGCAGTGAAGGCTACTCCGGCTGACATAACTCTTCTTGAAGTTCAGCGTGGTCTTATAGAGGGGTTGGGCAATACTTCCGACCTCGTTATTGCCGTGGATGCTGAGAAGCAGCCTGAATCAAGCGTGTCGCTGGCACCGGGACTCGAGGTGTATATTGTGCTTTCGGGTCTCGTGGATTTCGATGCCGAGCGCACTCGCTTGCAAAAAGAGTGTGAGAAGTTGGTTGCAGATGCAGGCAAGCTCGCCAAAAAACTCTCGAACCCTGGATTTCTTGCCAAGGCTGCTCAAGACATTGTTGACAAGGATCGCGCAAAGCATGCCGAATTAGCAGACAAGCTGGCTCGTGTTGAGTCACAGTTAGCAGAACTGGGGTAGCTATGTTTCCGTACGCCAACATTCATCCCGATATTGCGAGCGCAGCCTTTGCGTTGCTGCGGTTTGACTTCTACCGATTGGTGGATCCTCTCGAACATCGGGTGTTTGCGTACGATCGTGATGTCGAGGAGTTGCGCCAGGCGGAAGCGCCCTGCTATCAGGTGTGGAAACGTAATGAACCATGCTTGAACTGCACGTCGCGCTCGTGTCTGGCGCAGCAGGCACCCCTCTTTAAGATTGAGTACCTTGAGGGTCGCGTGCTTCTTGTTTGTAGTGTGCCAACCGAAGTTGAAGGTAGAGCTTTTGCCCTTGAACTCACCATGGATGTGACTGAAAGCTTACATGTGGCCGATGTTGAGGTGCGCGACAACATCGAGATTACTGATATGATCACAAGATTCAATGAGCTTGCGGTGCGTGATGGGTTTACGAAGTTGTTTAACAAGAGTTATATCAACAATGAACTTGAGGGTCTTATACAGACTGCAAAAAGCGATCCTACGGCCGAACGCGCTGCGGTAGTGCTTCTCGATCTTGATGATTTTAAGTATATTAACGACACGTATGGTCACATTTCTGGCGATGAGGCACTGTTGTATTTTGCAAATCGGCTTCGTGGTCTCGCGCGAGAACTTGGTGCATGGGTTGGCCGTTTCGGTGGGGATGAATTTGTTTTATGCGCTCCGCACGGACTTTCCGAGAAAGAGGTTGAGCGTCTTTTTGAAGAGATTGACAATATCGAAAGCCATACATTTGAAACTGAAACTAGCTCATATTCGCTTGCGGCCAGCTGCGGCGTATGTTTCGTGCGCCTTGATGACACGGTGCATTCCCTGATCAACCGTGCGGATGATGCCATGTATCAAGCAAAATCTCTTGGTCGCCGTTTGGCGGTGCACTAAGGCAATATCCTTCTGCGGTGTACTCAAGAGGGTTCGTGAAGAATGCTAAACCGCTTGCTTTTGCAAAGACCTGCGGTTTTGCGTGTTTTTCTGCCGCGGGCCAGCATCTTTGTTATAATACCTTCCCGTATCAGTGCTTTTGGCTGGTGCGGCGTGCTAGCTGCTTACCTAGCGGCTGGCTATAAGAAGAAGAAAACGAGGTTGACATGACTGAACTGCTGTCCCAGCTGTGGACGCCCGAGTTGCAGGCTGCGTTCACCGCGGTTGTGGTGCTGCTCGTTATTTTGTACGTGCTATCCATTGTTTGGGTGGTTCGCGATGCATACATGCGTGGATCGTACTGGTATGTGTGGGCTATCGTAGCCCTTATTCCGCTGCTGGGTGTTATTGCGTATTGTTTACTGCGTCCGCCGCTGCTGCAAATCGATCGCGATGAACAGGAGCTTGAGATTGCGCTGAAACAGCGCGAACTTATGAAATTTGGGGAATGTGCAAATTGCGGCTATCCCGTGGAATCCGATTTTGTGCTGTGCCCCAACTGTCATCAGCGTCTAAAGAACCTTTGTGGTACCTGCAACCATGCCCTCGATCCTTCGTGGACGGTGTGCCCCTACTGTGCCACACCCGTAGGCGGCGCCCCCGCGCGTCGTAGCGCCCCGCGTTCACGAACGCAGCAGCCGCAGCAGGCGGCACCTCAGCAGCAAAGACAGGCGCGTAGCGCTCAGGGAGAACGTCCTCTCTCGTAGTTTTTCTTGTTGTTGAAGCCGCCTCGAGAGGGGCGGCTTTTGTTTGTGTGTTGCGGCTTTGTTTCGGTCTGTTGAAACCGTGTGCTCATGTGGCTTTGAAGGAGTCCGTGGCATACTGAAAAAGGCAGCATCCCAAGACGATGCAGCTGAAACCTATCGTGCAGGTGCTTTGTGCGCACCCGGCACAAGAAAGGATTGACATGAATATTGTACTTCCCGATGGCTCCATCAAAGAACTTGCCGAAGGCGCAACCATTGCCGATGTGGCAGCCTCTATTGGCACTGGCCTTGCGAAGGCTGCGCTCGGCGGCAAGATTGATGGCGCCTTTGCCGACCTAGGTACCCCTGTCCACGACGGTGCTGTCGTTGAAATTATCACAGAAAAGAGTCCTGAGGCTCTTGGCATTATGCGTCACTCGACAGCCCACATCATGGCCGAGGCGGTACAGCTTTTATTCCCCGGTGCGCAGATAGCCTTTGGTCCGCAGACTGAGGACGGCTTCTTCTATGACTTCGAGTTGCCTCGTTCGCTCTCTCCTGAGGATCTTCCCGTTATCGAGGAGAAGATGGCGGAGATTATCGCGCGCGATGAGCCATTTATTCGTGAAGTGGTTTCGCGCGATGAGGCCGAGAAACTGTTCGCCGACCAACGCTTCAAGCTGGAGCATATCCGTGAACTGCCAGCCGACGAAGAGATTATCATTCGCCGTCATGGCGATTTCGTCGATTTATGCAGCGGCCCGCACATGCCTGCCGCAGGCAAGATTGGTGCCTTCAAGCTTATGAAGCTGGCGGGCGCTTACTGGAAGGGCGACAGCGATCGAGAAATGCTGCAGCGCATTTATGGTACGGCGTTCTTCAAGAAAAAGGATCTCGAGGAATTCCTTCACAACCTAGAAGAGGCAGAGAAGCGCGACCATCGTAAGTTGGGCCGCGAGTTGGGTATCTACACTATGGATCCTCTAGCTGGCGTGGGACTTCCTCTCTATCTCCCTAAGGGTGCGCGCGTTATCCGTACCATGCAAGAGTGGCTGCGTCGCGATTTGTATGAGCGTGGCTACGAGGAAGTTATTACGCCGCACGTATACAACGCTGACGTATGGAAGACTTCGGGCCATTACGGCTTCTATAAAGAGAACATGTACTTCTTCAACATTAACGAAGGTACCGACGAGGATCCGCGTCTCACTGAGTACGCTGTGAAGCCTATGAATTGCCCGGGTCATGTGATGCTGTACAAGAGTGATCTGCATTCATACCGCGATCTGCCGCTGCGATATTTCGAGTTCGGCACGGTGTATCGTCATGAGATGAGCGGCGTGGTGCACGGTTTGCTGCGCGCTCGCGGTTTTACTCAAGACGACGCGCATGTGTTTTGCACGAAGGATCAGGTGATTGATGAGGTAGTGGCTATCCTCGACCTCGTAGATCACATCATGTCCACGTTTGGTTTTGAATACACTGCCGAGATTTCCACTCGTCCAGAGAAGTCTATTGGTACCGACGACATGTGGGAGCATGCTACCAACGCGCTCAAAGAGGCGTGTGCGCGCCACGAGTTGGAATACGAGATCAACGAGGGCGATGGTGCGTTCTACGGTCCGAAGATTGACATTAAGGTGAAAGATGCTATCGGCCGCACCTGGCAGTGCTCTACCGTACAGGTGGACTTCAACATGCCGGAGCGCTTCGAGCTAACTTATCGCACCGAGGACAACACTGAAGAGCGTCCTTGGATGCTTCACCGTGCCATTTTCGGTTCTATTGAGCGTTTTTTGGGTATTCTTATTGAGCACTATGCTGGTGCTCTGCCGCTATGGCTTGCTCCTGTACAGGTGGCGGTGCTGCCGTTGGCCGATCGTCATGCGGATGCAGCACACGAGTTGGCTTCCAAGGTTAAGGCTGTGGGTGGTCGCGTGGAAGTGTACGATCAGAACGAGCCCATGCGCGTGAAAATTGCCAAAGCACAAAGCCAGAAGATTCCCTACATGGTGGTGCTAGGCGATAAAGAGATAGAGAATGGTACCGTGAGTGTGCGCGAACGTCATGAAGGAGATCTGGGTTCATGGGACGTGCAGAAGCTTCTTGATACAATCAAGGATGCTGCACTGTAAAGGCTGAATAATTATAATCGCTCATTCGAAAGCCCTCATTACGAGGGCTTTCTTCATAGTTGGTTGCGAGCGGGTTGTAGCTGGGGTAGCGAGAATGCGGTTGTGAGGGGTCTAGCTGGGCGTAGTCATAGAACCAATAGCAGTCTACGGGCAGATTGCCTGGACTCGACAATGTTCTCCATAATTAGTTATCTTTTTTCTTGCTGTTCGCTTCTTCGGGGGTGTGAGCTGTTTCTCGTAAGCGGCGCTGCTGTTCGCGTGCAGCTAAGGCTGCGAGGCGTTTGCGGCGTGCTTCGCGGCGCTGCGCTAGCAGATCTTGGTCGGTCAGGTGTAGTGTCGCATCTCTGATCGCTTCATGATGAGCGGCTAATTTTTGTTGCGCAGCATCGCGCGCTTCTTCAAGAGCGCGACTGCGCATAGATTGTTCTTGTAGCGCTGCAGCGCGATCTTGCCAGCGAGCCGTTCGTGCCTTCTCGTGTGCCAGCATGCGCTCGAGTGCTACGTGATCGCGAAGAATGGAGCCAATGTCACGAGGCCGCTGTCGTATCTCACGAACTGCCTCAATAGGCTGCGCGTCGGCTACGTGATAAGAGATTGATCCCAAAAGCGGCATAAGAAAAACGGTGATAGCGCCAGCTGCCACCAGTACGCTGGCTGTTTCTTGCCCCATGGCTCCCGCGGTCACGGCTACCGAGGTAACTGCTACGATGATGGGTAGTGCGGTGGTACAGTAGAGCGCCACCGCCAAGCGGTTGTGCGACGAGAGATCGCGGGTGTCTTTGCCCGTGGACAGCGCTGCGAATACGGGTACAGCACGAATAAGCAGCAGCATAACGATAAAGCCCACCAAAAGTACTGGCTGTGCAAATACAGCTGTCAAATCTATTTTTGCACCGGAGGCAACGAAAAAGATGGGAATAAGGAATCCATAACCCATTCCTTCCAGCTTATGTTCGAGTGTCTCATTACCTTCGGGGATAATGTAGCGTAGTACGAATCCGGCAGCAAATGCCCCCAATACAATGTCGAGGTCGAATACAGCTGATAGTGCAACGAGGCCAACGAGTAGAAGTACGGTTATGCGTACCATGGTTTGTGAGGTGGTATTTGCGTTCGTGGTAATGAAAGAAAACGCTTTGTGTCCTGCCTTCTTTGCTTTGGAGGGTACGATAGCTGCCGTTACGGCTATGGCCACAAATACCAGTAGGATAAGTACAGTCTTCCATTCAGCGCGGGTTGAGAGCAAAAGCGCCATAGCTAATATGGGACACAGCTCACCCCAGGTGCCGTATGCCAAGATGGAGTTGCCCACACGTGTACCCATAAGTTGGCGTTCTTTCATGATAGGCATAAGTGTGCCCAAGGCGGTGGTTGTTAGCGCAATGGCTATGGCGATGCCATCAATATGGCTAATAGAGAACGTGGGAGACAGGCGTACGGCAAGAAAGGCTAGCGCAAGTGATACGATCCAGGTACCAAGTCCTCTCTTGCCCTGGTTGCTGGTAAGGTTTTTGGGGCTGATTTCGTATCCTGCAAGCAAAAATAAAAAGGCTAGCCCAAGATCCGATAGAAGTCCAACCGAGTCGGTTAGGTGAATGGTTCCCAGTAGATAGGGACCAAACAGTGCGCCAGCAAGTAATAAAAATACCGTTTCGGGTATAGGTTTACCTGGGATGGATTGCGCGATTAAAGGACAAATTGCCGCTACAAGCGCTATGACGGCGAGAGATATAAAGTCGACGGGCATACGGTGCCTCTCGAATAAGGTGGATGCGGGTAGCCTATCCATTGTAGCGCAATGATTAATGGCAAGGTCGTGGTATGCTTACGAGAACAGGCATCTTGTTTCAGGTGCGTTATCGAGAAAGGAAATCAATGATTATAACGACCACACCCTCTGTTGAGGGATATCGCGTTTCTGGTTATTACGGCGTTGTGTTCGGCGAAGTAGTTACTGGCGTGAATTTTATGCGCGATTTCGGAGCGGGTATTCGTAATATCGTGGGTGGACGCAGCCAGGGCTACGAAGACGAACTTGCTGAGGCGCGTAGTGGGGCTTTGCACGAACTGGAACAGCGCGCTACCTCATTGGGGGCCCATGCAGTAATTGGCGTAGATTTAGATTACGAGGTGCTGGGCCAAGGTAATATGCTTATGGTTACCGCATCAGGTACGGCCGTGACACTCGATCAGGCATAGAGGACCTCTATGCTCCCGGTAGCAAATGAAAGACTTGAGCGAGCCTCAACATATAAGCGACAGACGTATTATGCCTTGGAAGACCTGAGGCTTGCTGGGCCGGTCGCACGAATAGTGGGTACGGGGCTATTCGTTCTAATCGTGCTCAATGCGGTGCTTGTATTCGCAGAGACCCAGCCCGATATACCTGAGCGTGCCACCGCGGCAATGACGATGTTTGGCCTGGTATCCAGCGTGTGCTTTGCTTTGGAGTATGCTGCGCGTTTGTGGGTGGCCGATCTAGTGCATCCGAACCGCAAGCCCGCTGCGGCACGCATTCGCTATATGCTTTCGCTCATGGGTATTATTGACCTGCTGTCGTTTTTGCCCGGTTTGTTGGTGCTGCTGGTGCCGATGCCTTCTGCGGCGCTTAACGCTGCTCGCATTATTCGCTTGATACGTCTGGTAAAGATATCTCGCTATATGCGAGGACTGAAATCGATCTCGCGAGTGTTTCAAAAGCGTAGTCGAGAGATTGTGGCGGCCCTTACCGTGCTTGCTTTGCTTACCGTAACCGCAAGTGTGTTGATGTATGAAATAGAAAATCCGGTACAACCCGAAAAGTTTGACAGTGTATTTACTGGTATGTATTGGGCTATGACTACGATCACCACGACAGGCTATGGCGATTTGGTACCCATAACGGGCTTGGGACGGTTTGTGGGATTTATGACTATGCTGTTGTCTATTGGTGTGGTAGCTATTCCTGCAGGTATCTTCTCGGCGGGCTTTGTGTCTGAGTTTCGCGCTCAGGATGCCGAGGCGCGGGAACGGTTGCGTGAGGCAAAAGGAGTAAGTCAGGACAACGAAAATAACGATGATGAGATGGTTGATAATCCCGAGTGAAAAAGGGATTGTCGATCCTTGTGCCAGGTAACGACAACCCTTCGAGGGTTTGTTGTTACCTGGCTGCATTTTGGTTGTTTTTGATGTGCTTAAACGATAGCGCAGGTGTTACCGTTCGAGGTATGCCTGTAGTGCGGGCCAGAGAGTCATTGCCTCGGCGTATCCCTGTTCGTAGAGTGCCATGAGTTTGTTCGGGTCTTTTTCCATACTGGATATAGTTACTGGCTCGGGCGGGCGGATTAAAAAGATGCGACCCTCGTCGTGCAGGCGCGAAAGCGCACGGTAGGTGCGGTTGTATTCATAGTGACGGTGTTGGAGTCGGTCGATGTAGTAAGGATAGTCGCTGTAACGTTGACGCATCAGCGCCATGAGTTTCTCGGGACTCTTGGTGTAATCGGCTGCCTGAGTAAGTACGACGATATGTTTTTTTGCGCCGGTGAGTAACGAATAAACTATAGGAACGCTGTCGCAGGTACCACCGTCTAATAGATGCTTTTCATCTACCTCTACCACCTGGCTTACCAGTGGCATGGATGATGAAGAGATGAGATAGGGTAGATCGGCTAAGGCATCCGTGAACTCGTGATAGTCGGCCTCGCCTGTTTTAAGGTCGCTTGAGACGGCCACGAGTTTAAGAGGAGAGGTGTTGAATGCTTCGTAATTGAACGGATCGAGGTGGTTGGGTATTTCGTCAAATGCGAAAGATCGTCCACAAGCATTCCCTGTGTAGGCGAAGCTTCTTAAGGATAGATAGCGCCAATCGTCGCAATACTTCACATTGAGATAGCATGACCGTCCTAAATCTCCGGCAACGTAGTTGTAGCCGCAAAGAGCGCCCGCTGAAACACCGATAACGCGTTCGCAGAACAGATAGTTTTCCATAAAATAATCGAGCACGCCTGCAGTGAATTGCCCGCGCATAGCTCCACCTTCTAGCACGAGATTGGCGCACGTAGTGCTATGCCCCTGCCAGGCGGGTTGAGTAAGGGTGGGCCTATCGGGAACGGTCGTATGCGAGTGGGTGGGGAAGAGGCGATGGTTCATAGGGATTCCTTTCTATGCTCGATTCCATTATAGGGCACCTTGAGCACTACTCGCTTTGTTGGCTTTTTCGTCGGTGGTTACGGTTAGGGAACGATTGGCTCCGTTGGGGAGCATCGACGCAAGGTGTAGCGAGCAACACGGTATTATGTAATTAAACTAAGTATGAGGTTGCGAAGGCAACCGGAATGGTTAAGGAGGTTCTTATGAGTGAAGTACTTACTTCTTCAAATTTCCAGTCCAAGGTGCTTGACACGCAGGGTCCCGTGTTGGTGGACTTTTTTGCTACATGGTGCGGTCCGTGCAAGATGCTTGCACCGACGGTTGATGAGATTGCGGTAGAGCAGGCTGGTAAGGCAGCGGTGTATAAGCTGGATATTGACCAGAGTCCTGATATCGCGCAGCGTTATGGTGTTATGAGTGTTCCAACGCTTATCGTGTTCGAGAATGGCCAGGTGAAGAATCAGGCCGTTGGTGCACAACCCAAGCAAAATATCTTGTCGATGCTTGCATAAGTTAACGAGGCAAGGTTTGCGTACGGCGCCCCTAGTCTTTTGACAGGGGCGCTTTTAGGTTCTAGTCAAGCACCCATGCGCGGTAATGGTCCCAGCGCGGACCACCTTCCGATTCTGCGGCAGTAAGCAGATATGAAGCCACGATTCGTGAGGCTTGCATGCCGTGGAGTGCGGCCTGTGCAAACAGCTCAGATGCGTTTGAATCGTCCGTATCGGGGTCGATGCGCAAGAGACATTCCCATCCTTTAGTGTATTCCGACGTGCGCTCCCAACGCGTTGCCTCAGAGGGCGGTAGGTCAATAAGAGACTCCATCACGTTATCTGGTGCACTAGCCTCGATAATTACGCCGTAGCGCCATGGTTGATTGATAAGCAGAAGCCAGAGCTCGGGGTTGTCATAATCGATAATAGACAGGCTCTGTGGCGCGGGGGTACTGCGCTGCATTCCTGTGCGTTGCAAATTGAGGGCCTGAGCATTTAAGGCTCGTTGACGCTCGAGAAACGCTTGGGTATTTTTGAGTTCGGCCAAACGCTGCTCTACCTCGCATTGTGTACGGTCTAAAGTGGCATCCAGTTTGCTTAACGACATCGAACGATAGTTACGTAGCTCCTTGACTGGTACGCCAAGCCTACGGTAAAACGCAATTTCACTTATGTCGATAAGATCGTGTAGTGCGTAACGTCGGTAATCGTTGGCTGGATTCCTCGTGGCCCGAACGAGACCTTCCTGCTCCCAATAGCGCAGCGTGGAAGGCGCTACCCCTAAATGGTGTGCGGCTTCTTTTATGTCATAGAGCCGATGCGTTTCCATAAAAGTTCCCTCTATGTTTGGAGATTTCTCGTAGGCTTTTGTTTCGGATCTTTACCTTAAAGCTACTTTAACGTTTAGAGTACCATGCTGAACGATAAGGGGCAATACAGCAAAGGTATACAAAATGATCAAGAAGAACATGGTGCGAGAGTACCTGAAATACATCCTTCCTACGATGCTTACCTTCACGTTGGCAAGCGTATACAGTATCGTTGATGGCATCTTTGTGGGCCATGCGGTAGGTGATGCGGGTTTGGCGGGAGTCAACGTAGCCTTTCCGCTCGTTGCCTTGGTTATGGCCATAGGTACGGGTATTGGTATGGGTGGTGGAGTAATCTCATCTATTGCCAAGGGTGCGGGAGACCACGCTAAGTCGCGCCGTGCTGTGGGTACGACGTTTCTTATGCTGCTGCTTGCAGCTATTCCCATCATGGCTGCATTGCTGTTGTTTGCGGAACCCATTTTGACGCTGCTTGGAGGACGAGGCGAAACGCTTAATCAAGCAATTTCTTATATTATGGTTATCGCATGGGGTGTTCCCTTTCAGATATTCGTGACGGGCTGCACGCCACTCATCCGCAATCAAGGACGCGTGGTGTACGCTATGGTCGTGCAGGTGTTGGCGGGTTGTATGAATGTGGTGTTGGACTTTGTGTTCGTTATACTGTTGGGGCGTGGTATAGCAGGAGCCGCAGAGGCGACAGTGCTGTCTCAGATAGCCGCTTTCGTACTGGTGGCAGTGTTCTTTTTGCTGAAACGTAATCGTATTGCAAGGGTTGACCTGCGTTTTGACATCAAGGTTGCATCTCATGTTCTGCGTTTGGGTATGGCGCCTTTCGGATTGACCTTGCTACCCGAAGCCACGGTGGTGGCTATTAACGTAAACCTGGCAAACTACGGTGGCGAGATGGCATTGGCGGCATATGCGGTGGTTTCATACACAGCCTGCGTTATCCAGATGCTCATTCAAGGTGTGGGTGATGGATCCCAGCCGCTCATCAGTAAGTTTTTTGGTGCCGGTGATAGTGATGCGGTTCGACGTATCCGAAATACGAATTACGTTATTGCTGTCAGCCTGGGTGCGGTGGGCCTTTTGGCTATGTTTTTGCTGCGCGAGCAAATTCCGCTCCTCTTTGGTGCGGGGGAAGCTACGGCAGGCTTGATTGCATGGGCGCTACCCATTTTCTCTATAGCTTACGTGTCCTACGGGTTTACGCATGCTTCCACCTCGTATTTTTATGCAGTGGACGATGCTCAAGCATCGAGCGCCATCGTGTATGGTGAGGCGGTGTTGGTGGTGCTTGTTGTAACGGGATTAGGATGGTTCTTTGGTATGGATGGTATCTGGATTTCGGTGACGGTGGTGCAGATGATCCTTGCCTGCGGAGCAGCAGCACTTTTGCGCTTTCGCCATCGCTCGCGCGATAAGCAAGCGTCGCTTGTTGCGGAGCGTGCATCGGAGGCGTGTTAGTGAATTTTGCCTGAGGAGCTTTGTTGGATAAGGGGTATCAGGTACCCATATCCTTCCTCTTTCATGTGGTCTAATGCTATGAAGCGTAGGGCAGATCCGTTAATGCAGTAGCGTAATCCTCCGGTATCGATAGGACCATCGGTGAATACGTGGCCGAGGTGCGCGTTGCCTGTGCGGCTACGCACCTCAGTGCGGGCCATACCGTGGCTGCGATCAAGGTATTCTTTTACAATGTCACGCGCGATGGGTCTCGAGAAGGCGGGCCATCCACAACCTGAATCGAACTTGTCGCTACTGGCGAACAATGGCTCGCCTGTGGTGATGTCCACGTAAATGCCTGGCTCGAACGTGTGGTCATAGGGGTGGGAAAAGGGATGTTCGGTAGCGTTTTCTCGCACAACGCGGTATTGGGTATCGGTAAGATTTTGTCGCAGTACGCTATCGGGTGTTGTCGTGTAGTTATGTTCGCGTATTAATGCGGATATGTCGATTATTGATTGTTCGCATCGGCCGTCAGTGGGTACGCAGGGGGTGTCTTCAGCGAGTCCGATGCGGCTGGCATATTCTTCAGCTGCTCCCAAGCTGATGTGACAGTATCCTCCGGGATTCTTCTGTAAGTAATCTTGGTGATAGTCCTCTGCAGGGAAGAAGTTACGAAGAGGTTGGGCTTCTGTCATGATGGGGACGGTATGTGCGGCCTGCTGGCGCAATAGTGCTGCTTTTGCGCTTGCTTCATCAGCCTCGTCGACCCAGTAGATGCCACTGCGATACTGTGTTCCGCGGTCGTTGCCTTGGCGATTCAGGCTTGTGGGATCCACTACTTCGAAGAACCCATCTAGTAGTATGTCGGTGGGCAGGATATTGCGATCATAGGTGACGGCTACAGTTTCAGCATATCCGGTGGAGCCTGAACAGACGTCGCGGTAACTCGGGTTGTTGGTTGACCCATTTGCGTAGCCTACGACGGTGTCTCGAACGCCAGGTAGGCGCCTAAGGAAGGCCTCAAGTCCCCAAAAGCATCCGCCAGCAAGATAGATGGTGTGCAGATCGCTTTGGGTAGAGCGGAGGATGTCGGGGCTTGTGCTACTCATAGCGGGTATCCTTTCTTTCATTTTGTCTATAGTACGGCGTTGGGGTGATGACATGTTGATGATACGAAAACTGTCACATATGCGTTAAAGCGAGTTTGCCTATCGTATATGCGGGTCTGGTTGATTTTGTTGTAGGGCTTATTGACTGCTGGCGAGTTAGTTTTCGATGTGATGGGTGGAAAAGCGGTAGAGAGGGTGACGTTCTTCCTACTGAATCCTGCGCATTTGGCGTAAAGTGGTGTCGGTTTGATAACAATTGCATAGCCTCGTCTATACTGGAAAAAGCAAACAATGCTTCAACTAGGAGGCTTACGTATGGCAGAAGTTAACACAAATCAAACGTCGCAGGAATGCAAGGCCGCTGATGCTGGTGTAATCGACATAGCTATTATTGGCGCAGGTCCTGCAGGATTGTCCGCAGCTTTATATGGTGCCCGTGCCGGTCTTGAAACGGTTGTGTTTGAGCGTATTTCAGCTGGTGGGCAGCTTGCGCAAACCGAGCATATGGAAAACTACCCAGGGTTTCCTGAGGGAACCAATGGTTTTGAGCTTGCTTTCTCCATGAAACAGCAGGCCGATCGCTTTGGTGCTCGTACGGTGGGTGAAGAGGTGACTTCGGTAGATTTTACGCAAGAACCAAAGGTGCTCAAAACGGCTTTCGGTGAGTATCGTGCCAAGAGCGTGATTATTGCAACCGGTGCGCGCCCTCGTAAGTTGGGGCTGGAGCTTGAAGAAGAACTACAGGGCCGCGGTGTGTCTTACTGTGCCACCTGCGACGGCAACTTCTTCCGCGACAAGGAGGTTATGGTAGTGGGCGGCGGCAATACGGCCGTAGGTGATGCTATCTATCTGGCTCGTATTTGTAAGAAAGTGTACTTAGTACATCGTCGCGACAAACTGCGTGCTACCGCCATCTATCACAAGCGTCTTGAAGCCCTTCCGAACCTAGAGTTCGTATGGAATGCAACGCCGCGTAAACTGGTGACCGACGAGGGTAAACTTGCTGAAGTGCGCGTAGAAATACTCACGACAGGTGAGGAGCGCAACATACCCATAGAGGGTTTGTTTGTGGCCGTAGGGACTCAGCCTAACACCGAGTTTTTGGATGGGGCTTTGCGCACCGACGAAACGGGCTATTTGGTGGCCGACGAGACGGGCGTGACGGAGGTTCCTGGCGTGTACGCCGCCGGCGACGTACGTACGAAGTTTTTACATCAGGTGGTTACCGCGGTGTCCGACGGTGCTATTACCGCAGAGGAAGCCGCCGAGTACCTGGCCATTTAGGGCTGCTTTTTGGTGCTGTCTACAACCCCACGTACGCTGGTGTGCGTATGCGGCGAAAATGGTGTGAAGCACGCAGCGATCTGGTATCATAAAGCGTTGCGCAATGAGGCGCTTGTTTTGTTTTGCTAAGACGAGCGCAGATACGTCGACGCGGCAACGTCGACGTGAATAGAGACCACGTTACGAAGGACACCCACGCACATGCAAGAAACGGATATGCGAGAGAAACTATTGAAGATTATCGAGGCCTACGAGGATGTACAGGCCAAGATGGGCGACCCGGTTGTACTTGCTGATCAGAAAGAATACAACCGCCTTGCCAAGGAATATGCAATTCAAGGTCCGTTGGCTAATAAGGCGCGCGAATACGTGCAGGCTGCAGACGACTTGGCGGCGGCTAAAGAGATGCTCTCCGATGCCGATATGAAAGAGTTTGCTCAGGAGGAGATTGCTGAGATAGAGAGTCGATTGCCTGCGCTTGAAGAGGATATCAAGTTTATGCTGATTCCGGCAGACCCGGCTGACGACAAGGATATTATCGTAGAGATTCGTGCCGGAGCTGGCGGCGATGAGGCTGCTCTTTTTGCGGGTGATTTATTTAAAATGTATGAGCGCTTTGCTGCTGAACAAGGTTGGAAGACCGAGACGTTGGATGTGTCTGCCTCTGAGGCCGGTGGCTTCAAGGAAGTGCAGTTCAAGGTAAAGGGCGATAGCGTGTATTCGGTTATGAAATTTGAAAGCGGTGTACATCGCGTGCAGCGTGTTCCTAAAACCGAAAGCCAAGGACGTATCCACACATCCACAGCCACGGTGGCGGTTCTACCTGAGGCCGATGAGGTTGAAATTGATATCAATCAGAACGATCTGCGCATCGATGTGTACCGCGCGGGCGGTCCGGGTGGTCAGTGTGTGAATACTACCGATTCGGCCGTGCGCATTACACATTTACCAAGTGGCTTGGTGGTGCAGTCGCAGGACCAGAAATCGCAGCTACAAAATAAGATTGCGGCTATGGCTGTTTTGCGAGCCCGTCTCTATGACAAAATGCTCGCCGAACAGCAGGCGGCTGAAGGCGCCGCGCGTCGCAGTCAGATTGGTACGGGTGACCGCTCGGAAAAGATTCGTACTTACAACGGCCCTCAAGACCGGGTAACCGATCATCGTATTGGCTATAACGGTACCTATAATGGTGTACTGCTGGGCGCGGGTGGCGCGAGCCTGAGCGAACTGATCACTGCTTTGCAGGCGGCTGACCGCGCACAGAAACTGGAAGCGGCGGTGTAGGCGCGTTCGTCGACTGGTGAGGGTATACCTGTGGCTGAAAACGATATCTGGACTATCAAAGCAGCGCTCGACTGGACGGCGGGCTACCTTGAACGCAAGGGGGACGAGAATCCTCGTATCTCGGCCCAATGGTTGCTGTGTGAGGCGTGTGGCATGCGTCGTATTGACCTGTATACCCATTTTGAGCAGCCTCTTACTTTAGAAGAACGCGACGTGTTGCGCGGCTATGTGACGCGGCGGGGGGCGGGTGAGCCGCTTCAATATATTACCGGCGAAGTGGCCTTCCGGCATATTACCGTTAAAGTGCGCTCCGGCGTGCTTATTCCGCGACCCGAGACTGAGGTTTTGGTGAGCGAGGCTCTTGCTTTGCTTCCTGCTGCACCGCGACCGCGTGCTGCGGATGACAGGATGAGTGTAGGTACTGCGGCTTCGTTGGCAGGTGTGGTGTCGATGGAGGGCACCATCCTCGGGCCGGAGGATGGCCTGCTTGCTCGTGCAGTATCTTTGACTGAGTCGACATCTTCTTCAACTATTTCTGACGATCAGGCATTGCCACGAAACGGCGAGATTGGTGGCGGCGATCAGATATTGTCGCAAGTAGGTGGGGTAGGTGAGTCTGGTAGGGCTGTCCAGCTAGCGGGGCCGCTTGTGGCTGATTTATGCACGGGGTCGGGGTGTATTGCCTGTTCTATTGCCTACGAGCATTCCCTCGCGCACGTCGTGGCCACCGATATCGCACCTGAGGCTGTGGCGCTGGCGAGCGAGAACGCTTCCGCGCTTGGCCTTGATGATCGCGTACGGGTTTTGGCGTGCGATTTGGGTGAAGGTATAGATACGGAGCTTATGGGACACTTTGACCTGGTGGTTTCCAATCCTCCCTACGTTCCTACGGTAGTACTAGACAAAATCCCGCGTGAAGTGGCCGAATTTGAGCCGACACTAGCATTGGATGGTGGTGTCGACGGCCTGGACATATTCCGGCGCCTGTTGCCTTTCTGTGCTCGTGCGCTTAAGCCGGGCGGTGCGTTCGCCTTTGAGTTGCATGAGACCTGTCTGGATAAAGCGGCTCATCTGGCGCAAGAGGCGGGTTTTACTGATGTACGCGTGGTTGATGACCTCACGCGTCGTCCTCGTGTGTTGGTGGCTCGTCGTTCCCTGTAGTGCCCGAATCATTGATGAAGAGTGGTCTCGATGAAGAGTGAACCGATGAAGAGTGAGCTCGATGCGTCGAACTGTCGATGAGTTTGGCACGATGGCGTTTGTGGGGAGAGTGTCGGGTATGTCCTTGATTAGTAACAGAGTCTGTCCTATTTGAAGATACCAATCGCCTCAAATAATTCACTGCGCAGCTGGAGGTGCTTGCGTGTGAAGTCGGGATCTATATAGCGCAGACGCTTGCCGATAAGTCTGGCGAGTTGATGTGATAAGCGATTGAACGCATGGCCGTCCATTATCTGGGTATTCGATACGGATACAACCGTAAAACCTCGTGCGGTTAGGGTGCTTTGCCGCCGTCGGTCGCTTTCTCGACGCTCAGGATCGCTATGGTGTAGCTTGCTGTCGTACTCTACGACTAGCTTCATCTCGGGCCAGCAAAGGTCACAGATACAGTATTCACGGTCTGCGAGTTTGCGTAACCTGTTCGGTATGTCGACGCGATAGTTGAGCTTGGGCTGTTCAAGTGCGTAACCTCCTAATGCGTAGGGGAGGCAGAGCAGTATGGATAGTATCGACTCCATGGGAGAGGCGGCGTTGTCCAAGGTGTAGCGTAGTGCGCGCAAGGCTCGTTTGCGTCCTGGCGTGGATGGTGCCTTTTCGACAAATGTCAGCAACTTAGATGTTGAGGTAAGCGGCACCGAACGTTTGCTTGCTGGTCCTTCTTTTCCCTGGAGGTACGTTCCGCACAGCTCGTAAGCCAAGACAATAAGGTGTGCAAGCGATAATCTGCTCGCCATCTGCAAATAAACGAACTCCGGAGTGCTTACCAAGAGCCCTCCACCTGCCTGCACAAAGGATTTTTCGGGAAGGGGACTGCTCCATTGGCTGCTGGATATTTTCAGTGTCTGAGAGCGGTTTCGCGCATCTGATGCAAGTACGTTAAGGGGCAGCGTGCATCCAGCTGGACGACGATTTCCCGAGGATAGACGAGGTTTTTCAAGGCTTGCGAGCGCACGGCGGGCACGTGTTGTTGCGAGCCTTCGCGAGCGGCTGTTTCCGAGGAAGGTTTCGTCTACGGTCCGCCAGTATTCTAGGGCGGAGTTATGGCTTACAAGAATATCCATTGGGTCATGCTATCATAATGTGGCACGTATTTTCGGTTTTGTGATTTATTATGCATGATGAGAATTCCTTTTTTGGGAAGACCGGTGAGATCTCGTAAGATATGCGGTTTTGATCAGCGTTTCAGTAATATTGAGAAAGTCAGAGAAAGATAGAATCTTCTGTGAAAATCACAGAAACGAAAATTTCTGCCACTATTTGGTTTCTGTTGATAATTTAAGCTGGTAGAACTGAGATGGGGGAGGGTGTAAGGGCGGGTAGAGGCAGACCGGCAAAGGTAGACCGAGAGAGAAAGGCTCGGCGTAGACCGCGAATGGTAGGTACCCCGACTTGCGGGGATCCCGGCTGGTAGTTCGCTTGTGGAGCCTTGGCCGAAGCGGAGCTGTTCCGATGAGGAAGTATACTGTCTCTGGCGGCTCCTTTGTTGCTGGGTTATTTTTGGTGGTCGCTGTTGTTAGGCGAGCAGTAATGCTTGTTTGTGCGATCGTTCGTGATATGATCATACTTCTTATTATCTGCAAGATGCCTTAGGGTTGGCAGGAGGTCACCATGCTCGAGCGCAATATACTTGACGATAATCTTACCCAATCTGTTCAGTTGCTCAAACAGCAGCTGGGAGAACGTGAGCCGAAAATTGGGCTTATTTTAGGATCGGGCCTGAATCCGCTTGCTAACGAGATTGAAGATGCAGTGTATGTGCCCTATGCAGAGGTGCCATACATGAATACCAGTACGGCAGAGAGTCATGTGGGTCGATTTGTCTGTGGTATGTTGGGGGGCACGTGTGTGTTGGCCATGCAGGGACGCCTACATGGCTACGAGGGCAATAATGCCCAAGAGGTGGCTTATCCTGTGTGGTTGATGGAGCGGTTGGGTGTGCGTACACTTATTACAACTAACGCTGCAGGGGCTATCAACGAAACCTATCAGGTGGGAGATTTCTGTATTATGTCCGACCAGATTAATTTTACTGGTCGTAACCCCATTGCGGCTCCCGACCCAGCAGACCTATCCGATCGCTTTTTCTCAATGAAAGATGCATTCGATCCGGAACTGCGTGCTCTTGCCCGCGATAAAGCGGCTGAACTAGACGTACGCATCCAAGAAGGCGTTTACCTGGGCCTTTTGGGCCCGAGTTTTGAGACGCCTGCCGAGATACGTATGTTTCGCGTATGGGGTGCAGACACGGTTGCTATGAGTGTGGTGGAAGAGGTTATTGCTGCACGCCATGTAGGCATGCGGGTGTTGGGTATTTCGCTCATATCAAACATGGCGTGTGGGGTGGAGGGTGCTTCCCCCAATGGTGTTGAGGTGCTGGATGTGGCACGCCTGCGCGAGATGGATTTCGCCCGATTGGTTACGGGTATTGTGATGCGGCTTTAATAAGCTGCTCAGCGCTATTTTTTGCTTTATGCATCCAAGGTTAAATCGCCATCCTTGATGAGCCCTGCTTTGCGCATGGCGAAGGAGAGAGCGCCTGTTATGAGCGCGGGTAGAATAAAGCAAATCAGTGCAAGCCCGAGCCATTCGAATGCGCCTGGCGCGGTTCCTCCTGATGTCATATCTGTCACCCAGCCAGTATATACACCAATGGGACCCACCAGTCCGCTTGTGCCCATGCCTGAGGCAATGGCTGGACCGTTTTGCTGTAGCTGAAATACGCAGGTAGCAAGAGGTCCGATAATGGCTGAAGCTAAGATGGTTGGCAGCCAGATCACTGGCTTTTTCATAATGTTTCCCATTTGCAGCATGGAGGTGCCTAGCCCCTGTGACAACAGGCCACCTATACCGTTTTCTCGGAAACTCATAACCGCAAAACCCACCATTTGGGTGCAGCAGCCAGCCAGCGCGGCGCCGCCCGCCAAACCAGTCAAACTGAGTGCTGCGCAGATGGCGGCTGACGATATGGGAAGGGTGAGTGCGATTCCTATAACCACCGACACAATAATGCCCATAAAGAAGGGCTGTAGCTCAGTTGCCCACATAATAAATGCACCCAAAGATGAAGCAAGCGCGCCTACCCAGGGTGCAACAGCTAGAGCGAGACCGCAGCCCCCAGCGACAGTAACGGCAGGGGTCACGATAATGTCTATTTTTGTTTCTTTGGACACTGCTTTTCCAAGCTCAGATGCAACGATGGCTACTACTAGCACTGCCAAAGGGCCGCCTGCTCCTCCTGCGGTATTGGCTGCGCAGCCTACTGCCGCTAACGAGAAGAGCACGAGGGGTGGTGTGTGTAATGCATATCCAATAGCGATAGCCATGGCGGGTCCGGCCACGCTTTTCGCGAATCCGCCAATTTCGTTGAAGAAGACGATTCCGGTTAGGTTGCCAACAGTGTCGAGGATGGTGCCAATAAGTAAAGAGGCGAACAAGCCCTGCGCCATGGCGGAGAGGGCGTCGATAGCGTAGCGTTGGAAGGAGATCTCGATGTCTTTACGTTTGAGGAATCCGGCAAAAGATCCTTGGGTCATGTCGTCTCCTTGCGTAGGGGGATGGTGGCGTAAAATTTTCACACTATACTACGCTATAGGGGTGTATTAAGGTTTCTGGTTAGTTAATTGAGGCGTTTTCGGCTCAATTGGAGCATTGTTCGCCCTACCTTTCGTTTTTTGGCTGCCATTATTTCTTTAAAAGTCAACCTGCGTTCTTTTTGGGCGCTTTCTTAGGTGGGATGCTTATCGAGTACAATCGTCAAAACGACGATACGGAAGAACAGGAAGAAACCGCGTGGACATATCTTTTGATGAGGTTTTTTCAAGGGAGCAGGTTGAGGCTCGGCGCGCTTGTGATAAATGTATAGTGGGTGGGCATGATACACCTGTTGCGACTGGTGCTGTGCGTGATGGTTGTGGCGCGGGAGTTATGGGGTCCCTTTTGAACGCGGGAAGACTGAAGTTGCATGTGCTTGCCAGCGGCAGCCGAGGGAATGCGGCCGTGATTGAAGATGGAGTTACCGGAGAGGGTATTCTGGTGGATTGCGGCATCTGTAAACGCGATTTTTTTACGCGCTGCGATGAGGCTGGTTTTGATCCCGCTAAGTTGGCCGCCATTCTTGTGACTCATGATCATACCGATCACACAAAGGGGCTGGGTGTGGTGCTACGCGGTTTGGCAAAACAGGGTACTGTTCCTACGGTATATGCTGATCAGGCCGTGCGCAGGGCAAGTTCTGAGATTGGCGCGCTTGAGGATGTTCATGATGTTCGCAGTTTTGACGTTAAGGGGATGTTGTCGTTGGCTGGATTGTCGGTGTACTCGTTCCAGACATCCCACGATGCCGCGTCTTCCTGCGGTTTTCGCATTGAAGCTGCCGATGGTGACGCAGTGGGGTTTGTAACAGACACTGGCGTTGTGACGGGAGAGGCTCACGAGGCCTTACTGGGTGTGCGTTTGCTTGCTCTTGAGAGTAACCACGACGTACAGATGCTTGCCGATGGCCCGTATCCGTACCCGATAAAGCGGCGCGTGGGTTCCGATTTTGGACACCTGTCAAACGAACAGGCCGCCGAAGCACTTGCTTCGCTTTTGAGCAATCGGCTTGAGCAGGTGGTGGCCATGCATATTTCCCAGAACAACAATACCTACCGTATGCCCAGCGATGCGCTTTCGAGAATCGTTGAGCGCGAAGGACATGGCGCTTGTGTGCACGTGGCCTACCAGAACCGACTTGTGAGTGTGCGCTGAGTATGAAGGTAGGTCGAAAACTATACGGTAAGTACGAGCACCGTGTCGCTTGAATGAGAATGCTCAAGCGACACGGTGTGGTTAACGGGGTTTTTACCGATTAGCTAGATCTTTCGTGCGGTAAGATTGCCCGATGCGATAGCTTGGGCAATGTTCCGCGGAGCGGCGCAATCGCCAATTTCGTAAACAGTGAAGCCAGAAAGTTCTTTAGCGAGGTCGCCATTAGGTTCCATATCGTAGCATTCAACAATAGTGTCGCATGTTATTGTCTTATGCGTTCCGCCGGTTATTATCGACAGTCCCTCTTCTGAGGCGGAATCGATTTCGGCGTTGTTCCATATCCTCACACCTTTGGAGGTGAGGTGGGGAATAACGAAAGAGCGAACCCACATTGATTGCTCTTTCCCTAGGTCGCGCTGTGTTCCGGGGTTGACCATTTGAATCTTTTTTCCTTGAGCAAGCAGAAAGAGAGCGCAGTCTATTGCTTGAGCGCCCGCACCGCAGATCACAACACGCTCGCCGATTTCGGAAGTCGTTAAATTCTGAACACCGACAACGTTGACTTTTCCTTCTGTCGAGAGTTTAGAAGAGCGCTTTCCGCCGATAGCAACAATAACAACATCGGGATTAGCCTTTTTGATAGTTTCTACCGAGGCTTCGGTATTGGTGATTACCTCAACACCTGTGATTTGTTGCTGTTGCTGTAGATAATCAACCAGATCTCCCAATCGCTCATGATTGCCCTTGTAGGCGCTCGCGGTCTTAACAAGACCGCCAAGAGATGCTTGTTTTTCGTAGAGCGAAACACTATGCCCGCGCATTGCGGCTATCCGTGCGGCTTCGAGCCCTGCCGGACCGCCGCCGATAACCATGACAGACTTTTTCTCCTGAGCAGCGAGCAGTTCATAGCCTTCGGGCATGTCCTCCGTAAAGGCCCGTTGAGTAATGGCGTTGACGCGGCAGTATTCTTTTCCATCGCCGCTGTAAAGTTCGCTTCCACCCTTATTGTGGCAGTGCATGCATCGGCAGCACGGAGCAACCTCGCTGCGTTTCCCGTTGAGAAGCTTGTTGGGAAGCTCTGGATCAACGGTGAGGGGCCTATTCATAAGAAGGAAATCGATTTTACCGCTTGTGATTGCCTCGACGGTTAAGTCTGGTGCTGTTCGAGGATCTAGATAGCCCGAGGCACCCACGGGAATTGAAACATTCTTTTTTATTTCGGCAGCAGCATTGACCCATGATGCACAACCGGAGTATTGACCGTTTACGATACCGTCAAAATGCTGTGAGAAATCTATTGTTGTCCCGTAACCGCTTATGCCATTGGTTTTGTATCCGACATGATGTAAATCGGGTGCAAATTGAGCTATATGCATTCCGGGAACAGAGCAGCGAATATAGAGACTGTCGGCGCCCGCCTTTTCGAATAAACGTGCGTGGTCGATAGCTTCCTCAACGATAAGGCACTTATCGTTATCTCCAAGTGCCTTATCGTTTTCTTCGGCGGCATTCATGAGTATTTGTACGACAAAATCTTCGCCGCATGCTTTTTTGATTTGAGGAATAAGCTCGGTTAGAATACGGGCTCTCGATTCAGCAGATTGAGGGCCGTACTCGTCGGTGCGCGTGTTGTAGTATCGCGAAAGGAAGCTGTTGAAGAAGTGTGCTGAACCCGCGTTGATTTCTAATGCGTCGAAGCCAGCGTTTTTTAAGATTAAGGCTAAATCTACGATGCCTTGCTGAACGAACCGGATATCATCAAGCGAGAGATCTTTTGAATTTAGCACCATTGACGAATACTGGTAGCCAATATAGCTTCCCTGTTCGTGAACGGCATCTGCGACGGGACGGAACATGTCTGCTCCACCTGCGGTAGTGATGAGACCTTTAGTCGTCTGCGTTTTTGGATCAACGGTAAAAATGGAGCTGAGTCCCTCAGTCCATACCATAGCGGCTCCGCCTTTAGCAAAGTTCCGATGGTATTCAATGAAATTTTTGCTCATTTCCGTCGCCTTGGGGCTTAGCGTATCGGCACCAGCAGAGCTCTTCACGAAACGGTTGCGCAAGGTAAGCTTACCTATGGTGAAGCTTGTTCCTAAAGGAGCGAAATCGGTGGTTGCCGACGTGTAAGATTCATCTTGTTGATTGATGGTAGAGGCAGATTGTGTAGAGGATTGTGTATCCTTTGATCCTTTTCCCTCCTTCGGATCAAGGGTATTTGGCGCGCATCCCGTAAGGCCACCCACGGTTGTTAGTGCTCCCGCTCCAAGAGCAAGCGCTGCTCCTCCTAAGAAGTTGCGGCGCGAGAAGCTGATCGTGCCTTTGTGCGACTTCTCGGTTTTTTCTTGACGAGTCATAGTCCCTCCTCCAATTGCAATGTTTTCCGATACGGGATAAGTAGACTCCCGACGCGGCTTCGCTTAGGATAGGGAATACGGTGCGGTTTATCTTCGCATCATTATTGGGAAAAGAGCGACTTTTAGACCCTTTCACATCATTCATGTGAGAAGATTTAATGGGGGAAACGTATTATTTTCCTAACGTATTATGTCAAGGGGGATTTATGCCGATAGTTGCATCGAAGAAGCGACGAGGGAGATCGTTTCGCGTCATCTCGGGGTTATCTGTTATTCCGGCGTTGGGGATAGCGTCTTTTCGTTTGACCGCTTGGTCTCTTTTTAGCAGTGACGTTGGTGGGCTTTCTGTTGACTATGCTTTCATCTCTCGCGCGTTGCAAGCGCTTGCTATTGTTCTCGTGTTGGTGATAGACCGTTTCGTAGTTTACGACGAAAAAGTTTTGATGAGATCCGTCTTTTTTTGCGCCTTGGGTATGTCTATTGGTGCGATGGCGTTCTTGCTAGATCCTGGCGAAGTTCTTCGTTATGTGGGCTGCGCACTTAATGGGGCTGCAAGTGCCGGACTCTTGATGGGATGGGGATATTTCCTTTGTTCTATTGAACCAAAGAAATCTGCCTTTAGCATCACGCTGGCATTCGCTGTTTATGGTTTGGTTACCTGGGCATTTTCTCTGTTTCCTCTTTTTTGGCTTACCGCCTTAGTTGCGCTTCTTCCTCTTGCTTCAGCGATGTGCTTAAAAGTGAGTTTGTCTCTTGATAAGGTGAAGGCCGATGTCGATAGAGAGTTCAGCAAAGATCTTTTAAAGCAGATTCCTGGAGGCATGGTTGCTCTATTGTCTATCTGCACCCTTATTTCTATGTTGGCGAAGCTTCTTGTTCCGGTGGGTGATGTGGTTTCAACATGGTCGTATCGTTTGTACTGGCCTGCCATTTTTGTAGTTATCTTCATTGTTTTCTTTGTTTGGATGTTTGTTTTGAAGCGTGACGATCAAGATGAGCTGTGGCCCGTGTTCGTTCTTGTCATCTTTAGTGGCTTGATTTGCTATTCGTCGTTTTCGTTTACTCGTCCGGAATTTGCTGCGAGTTTTTTGAGGGCGACGCAGGAGTGCTTAATGCTTTTTTGCTGGGTTGTTACGACAAGTGCTGTGTTTCGGCTCAAATTGCCGCGCCTTTGTTTTTTCGGCATTTCGATGCTAGTTTTCGTTGTTCCGCCAACGCTCATGTCATCGTTTGTAGCGATGCTTTTACCTGAAATGGGAATGAGGCAGGACCAAGAACTTGCCGTTGCTACGGCGGCAGTAATGTCACTTGTTTTAATTGCTCTTACGGTGTTCGTGGTGAGCGCAAGCACGGTAATAAGATCGAGAAAGGAATCTGTTGTCGTGGTTAGCCCATCGGACGTATCAGATCCCTTGCTTATAGTAGTTGATGATTTGGCGATTCGCTTCGGATTGACGAAACGCGAGGCCGAAGTTTCTCTTCTTCTTGCACGTGGCTATACACTGCCTCAAACGGCTGAGTCACTTTGTATTTCGCTTGATACCGTTCGTTCCCATTCCAAGAGCCTCTATAAAAAACTCGACATTCATAAGAAGAAGGAGCTTATTTCACTTGTTGAAGAAAGAAGAATCGATCTCTGCTCCTTGTGCGAAACCCCGACATAATATCTTAAATGCGGTCGCGATTATTGTCAGCGGCGGTTAATATTTGCGACGGCCTGCTTAGCTTGTTGGTTGATATGATGCAGAGTAAGAGCACCGTATAAAGGGGACAGCGCATGCAACTTGACGACATTGAGATTTTGATGACCATTGCGGAGACCAAGAGTTTGTCTCAGGCTGCTGAACGCTTGTATATGTCCCGACCGGGCCTGTCTCAAAAAATTGCCAATATCGAACAGCGATATGGTACTAAGCTGTATAAACGCACCTCCACGGGTGTCGTTCCTACGGCTGCAGGTCAAATTGTTACCAAGTTTGCACGCAAGATTACTACGTTAGAAAGTGCTCTCGCGGCAGAGCTTGCGGCGGTAGATGAACATTTCGACAGCACTATTGAGGTGGGTATGAGCTTCGCTGACGGCGTTGCTTTGCTCCCTTTGCTGGTGAAGAAGTTCCATGATTTGCATCCAGAAGCTCTCGTTCATCTTGATGCTGGTTACGAACCTGAACTTATGGAGAAACTTAAAACTGGCAAACTTCATTTTGCTCTACTTGAGAACCAGCCACTTGAAGACGGGATATCTCGGGAGACACTCGGTTATAAGCAGCTGGCGTTCTGTGCCGCCGATATTCCCCCTTACAATTCTATACCACAGCCAGTAAAAATCGAGACACTGCTTAAGTGGCCTATGATCATTTATGAGTGGAAATCCGGACGTCATATGGTTGGTAATCGACATTTCCGCGAACGTTACGGTGTGTCCTTGCGAGATCATAATATGGTTGCTCGTTTCGATACCCATGAAGCTATGATGAATGGCGCGAAAGCGGGATTAGGCTGGGCTACGGTACCTGAATGTATCAAAGAGCGTTATCGTAACGAGCCGGGACTTATTTGGTTCAAGGTTGATACCGATGCGATGCGCTATCCCGTTGACCTTGCCTGGCATACGGGTCGCGTAATTTCTCCGCTTGCGCTTGAATTCAAGGATTTTATCCGAGATAACATTCCCGAAAAATATTTTCGCATGCATTGATCTAGTCTTTGCTTTTACTTTTGCACAGGAATTCTCGTTCATTACGCTTGTGTACTTGTATTCCGTTGGCTCGCCCATGGTGTCTTCGTGTAGCTGGGTTGTCTGCTGGTTGTAAATAACTTTTTAAAGCCGCTGCAGCTGAACTGTTCATGAAAATCTTATTGACGGCCGCTGTAAATATTCACGACAGCGAATCGGTTTGTGTGTCCTACCTGCACCCACTTTAAGGTCTAACCTTGCTCTTATCACGTTGCCTGAAGACGAGGGGCGACATCAAAAGAGGAGGAGTTGATGGACAAACAAGGCATCATCGATGCGAGCAAGAAGCGGCGCGAGGGCGAGCGCATTTTCTATACCTCGTGTCCAGCAAATGGTTGTTGGGACTCGGCATGTGTTTTGAAATGCCATGCCAAGGGGGATAAGGTTATTGCAATCGAGCCGGATGATTCAATCAATTGCAATGACAGTCGTGAGGACTGCGGCTGGGAGAATATTTGGAAGGGTAACGTACAAATGAGGCCGTGCGCTATGGGCCATTCATGGAAAAAGGAACTTGATGCTGAGACTCGCCTTTTGCATCCTATGAAGCGCATTGGTGAAAAAGGTGCTGGCAACGGTTACTTTGTCGAAATCAGTTGGGAAGAAGCACTCGATACCATTGCCGAAAAGATGATAGCTATTCGTGAAGAATACGGGCCTTATGGCATCTTTCATTCGCAGTATCCAAGTTTTGAGAAGAATGGCTTTCCCCTTGCCCCTTGGTGGGAAGCTGGTTTTGGGGCATGGGGAGAACACTCCACATCGGGTCATGCAGCAGGTGAGATGCTGCATCTTGGCGTAGATTTGTCAAAGACTGCTAAAGGTCTCTCCGATGCGCTGCCAGGCTTTGAGGCATCGGATCTCTTCAATTCGAAGCTCTTCATTATGTGGGGCATGGATCCGGTAGTGGCATGGTTTGGTCCGACATCATATTATATGCAGCTTGCACATGAATATGGCTGTAAAACCATCGTTATCGATCCGCGTTACACTCAGAGTGCAGAGATTTTGGCTGACCAGTGGATTCCTATTCGTCCTGGTACCGATCTCGCCATGATGCTGGCGGTTGCTCAGGTACTCTACGAAGAAGATCTGGTCGACCATGAGTTTATCGAAGAATGGGTTGATAAGGCGGGATTCGAAGAGTGGCGCGCCTATTGCATGGGCGAAGGCGAAGATGGTATTAAGAAGACGCCAGAATGGGCTGCCCCCATCTGCGCAGTTCCGGCTGAAACCATACGGGAGTTTGCTCGCCTCTACGGCACCTCTAAACCGGTTCATCTGCAATACTTCTACTCCTGCGCCAAGCGTCATATGGGTGATTACGGCGCTGCTGCCTCCATGCTATTGCAAGCTATGACGGGAAATATAGCATGTGCGGGTGGTTGTCAGACGGGTGCCTGCCTGCCCACTCCTGGTCGTATCCCCACGCCAATTGCCGACTTTGGTCGTAATCCTGGTAGCTATCAAGCTCCTGTGCTCTTCAACAACAACTGCCTCACTGAAATCTTGGCTTGCCAGAAAGATTATTGGGAAGGCCGCATGAGTGAAAGCGAATATCGTCATCGTATCGGATCGCCGACCAACGAATCTCCGCTTCCAAACATACAGATGATCATATTTGAGAACAACTACGCCAACAACCACTCTAATGTGAATAAGCGTTTTGCTGGTATGGCGTCTACAGAGTTTAACTGGGGTTTCCAGTGGCATATTAACCAACCTACCGCAGAACTTTGCGACATCATCTTGCCCGCGCCTGTATGGCAGTTTGAAGGCATGGATGAATACATGTATGGTCACCAACGCTTTGTGAGCGGCCCTAATGGCATGCGCAACTACTTCACCTTCTGCGCTCGTGGTGTTGAATTCCCGGGCGAGGTGCGCTCAAAGGAATGGGTGTGGACACAGATCGCCAAGCGATTGGGGGTAGGCGAGCAGTATAATCCGCGTCTCGTTGAGGTGGATGCCGATCATTGGGTAGATGCTCAGGAGGCTATTTACCGAGAAGCCTTTGAAGAGTGGGCAGATAACGAGCCTCTTATGGCATATCTTGGATATGAGAAAAAACCCACCTGGGAAGAGTTTAATACTCACCCTGTTGTTCGTACCGAGATTGATGTGCCGTATTATCCATTCAAAACGGTAATGGATCGTGGCGGTAGCCCCTTTGATACGCCAACAGGTAAGATAGAATTTTCTTCAAATTACGTCAAAAGCCATGACATGACTGAGTCGCGTTGGCGTGGGCAGATTGATCCTATGCCGGTGTGGAGCCCCAGCTATGTTGAAGGTGATATCGGGTCGGCGTCGAATGACGGTTTTTATAATCCTAAAGTAAAGAATTACCCGCTTTCGCTTGTGTCGCCCGTATCTATTTATCGTCAGCACTCAAGTAACGACAATAATCCTTTCATGCGCGAGGACTGTTACCGCCACGCTGTATGGATGTCGGGTATTGATGCTCAGGCACGTGGTATATGCGACGGCGACACGTGTCGTGTATACAGTGATCGTGGCGAAGCGCAGCTGACGGCTTATGTAACCAACCGCATGACACCAGGAACGGCTGCTGTACATCATGGTGCGTGGTATCAAACCGATGGTACTCCTGCTGAGATGAATAAATATGGACAGGATTTACGTGGTACGCCCAACATCTTGCTTGACGACGGGCACCTACCTCATATTTTGGGTGCACTTATCACGGCAGGTCTTGTCGAGGTTGAGAAGGTTGCAGATGGAGATATTGAGGGCTTCGGTGGAGAAGCTGATCGTGCGGGTATGCGTGGTGCGAGCGTAGCGCTGAGGCTTCGTCAATCGCTCGGTGAGGGGAAGGAGTAAGAAGATGACTCAGTATGGATTTTTCTTCGATATGAATCGTTGTTATGCTTGTCAGGCGTGTAGTATTGCCTGCAAAGATTGGAATGGCCTTGAGCCTGGCGCCGAGAAATGGATGACGGTATACGAATGGGAGACCGGTACATTTCCGAGCGTTCGTCTTCACTCGTTAGCGTTTCCCTGTGCTCATTGTGAGGATCCTTCGTGTGCGAAGGTGTGTCCAAACGGTGCACTTTATAAAGAAGATGAGTACGGCGCGGTTTTGGTTGATAAGGAAAAGTGTCAAGGTTGCCGCAAGTGCTACGATGCTTGTCCTTACGGTGCGCCGCGCTTTGCGTCTGACGAGCTCGACTGCAAGATGAGTAAGTGCACCATGTGTGTTGATCGTCTGGCTGAGGGAATGCAGCCTGCTTGTACGATGAGCTGCCCCTTACGTGCGTTTGACTTCGGTCCGCTCGATCAACTAATCGAGAAATATGGTGATGTACGCTACTGCGAAGGTATGCCTCTTCCTGATGTTACCAAGCCCGCTTTCCTTATTTGGAACCCGCGCGAAAAACAGCAGCTTTTGCCCTATGACGTCGATGAGGCTATTGCGCTCAACCAACAACGTGGCGACCTAGGTACCTTGTTTGAAAGTGAAGAAGATCTAAAAAATCTTGACGAGAAGGCGATTTATCGAAACGAGTTGCGCATGAAGCACCATTCGACAATAGAACTTATGCGTGCTACGCGCAACGATATGGCTTGATGCTGCGCCTGTCTTTGGTTGATCATTGCGAAAGGGGAAGTAAATGGAATGGTTAGGGGTTGCTGGCATCGTTGCTGGTCTCGTGTTCTTTGTTATTGCTGCCATGAAGGGCTGGAATGTTCTTATTACCTCCATCGTAACCGCTATCATTATTGCGCTTACTAATGGAATGGATATCGCCGCAGCTATGGTGGGTAAAGACTCGTCATATGTCACTGGTCTTGCGGGCTTCGTTCAGAAAAACCTGCTCATCTTCATGGGTGGCGCAATCATGGGTGAGTTTATGGATAAATCTGGCGCAGCTAAGTCTATCGCGAATGCCATTATGAATAAGGTAGGTACGAAGAGTCCCTATCTCGTATTGCTGGGTATTGCTGCGGTGGGGGCTATCCTTACCTATGCGGGTATCTCGATGTTCGTGGCTATGTTTGCGCTTATACCGCTTGCGCGTCCTATGTTTAAGGAATGTAAGATCCCGTGGCATTTGTTCTGTGCCGCATGGACATTGGGTGCTTGTTCGTTCACCATGGCTATGATTCCTGGCGTGCCGGCTATTGCGTGGATCAATGCTGCTAACGGATGCGGTGTTTCACTCACTGCAGCGCCCATTATGGGTATTGTGGGTTCTATTATTGCTATCACCGTATCGTGCCTCTACATCAAGTTTGCCTTGAAGCGTGCTCAGGCTAAGGGCGAAGTGTACGTAATGGCCGAAGGCGAAACGATGACTTCCGAGGATAAGGCCATACCGAATGTGTTTGTGGCGCTGCTACCGCTTATTCTGCTTATTGGGGTTATCATTGTTGGTTCTCAGTTGCATGTGGCGAACGTTGTCTACATCGCCATGATTGCCGCTGTCATTCTTAGTATGATTCTATTCAATAAGTACATCGACAGCCAGCGTGACGTGTTGGGCAACGGTGCAAAATCGGCTCTTGGGCCAGCGCTGTTCACTTCGGCTGCAGTAGGCGTAGGCACGGTGGCTGCTGCTTCCGTGGGCTTTACGGTTATCTACGAGGCTATCTTTAACATGCCGGGAGGTACGTACGTGTCTGCTGCTACTATGGCAGCGGTTCTGGGTGGTGTCATGGGTTCAGGTTCGGGTGCCGTTGGTATCATTGCAGGAAACTTTCTTGATCCATATCTGGCTACCGGTGCCGATCCGGCGGCTCTTGCCAAGATTATCGCCACGTCGGCCACTATTGGTGGCGCGCTGCCCAACTCCGGTGCCATGTTTGGCATGCTAGCTGCCATGGGGTTGAACCATAAGAATTCCTATAAGCATATTGCTGCTATTTCTATCGGAGCCGGATTTTGTGCTCTCGTGGTCATGCTGATTATGGCCAACGTGGGTATCGTGTAGGAGGTTTCGAGGCATCTGCTCGGCAGTAGCTTGCCGTGTGGACATGAAGCGCAGGATGTGTGGTGGGGGTTTTGCCACGCATCCTGTGGAGACAGGGGGAGAGGATGACCGATTCGTCTCGAAAGAAAGGTGCTTCTACCGAGCAGGTGTCTCTGTTCGAAAAGGTGCCCGAAGATAAGAAACTCGGCTGGACAGGGGTGGCCGCTATCTTGTCTGGGGTGGTTTCCAGCTTGACTAAGCTCATGGGCGGCGGCATTGTCGCCTACTACGCCGGGTGTTTTTACGGATTAGGTGCTGCAGTTATTATGTTTGTACTGAGCGTGTTTCTTACGTTCTTCGTGGGAAGAATATCGTTTCGAGAAGGTTTGCCAAGCAACGTAACATCGCGTCTGTACGTGTTTGGCACAAAAGGTTCGGCACTCGATTCGCTCATTTGGATATTTTTACTGGTGGGTACGCTGGCTATTGGTACCGTTCAGCTAGGTAATGCGATTATTTATTATTTTGGTTGGACGGACGAAGTTGTTAAGCATGTGCTCTATCTGGTTATTTCGGCGGTCTGGGTACTCATGTCACTTTTTGGTATGAAGTTTATTGCGCGGTTCAATATGGTGTTTGTTGTGCTGTTGTTCGGGGCTTTGTTGTTCGTGGCGGGCAGTATTGCGCTCGACGGACATCTGATTGATGCGCTTACGCACGGAGTACTTGTACCCCATATGGGACAAGCTGAAGGATTTGCTTACGCGGTAAACTACAGCATTATGACATCGGGGCTTATGGCTTTATTTTCATCCGATTTCACGCGCTTCGTAAAAAAGGAGCGTGATTTGGCTGCCATTTCGGTAGTCGGTAGTTTGTTTGCTGTTCTTACCTATGTATTTGGTGCCTTGCTTGCCTATTACGGATACAACGTGTCTTACGGGTACTTCCTAGGACTTGGTTACAGTGAGGCGAGCGCCGCTAACGCGGCAATCACTAACCCTGGTATTACCTTTGTGCTATCGCTGGGAATGGTGGGTATGGTTATTATCTGCCTGTCTCAGTTGAAGGTGGAGACATCAAATTCCATTAGTAGCAGTAATGCCATGGCAAACCTGTTCGATAGTTTGTTTGGTATTAAACTCAAGTGGCCGGTGGCGGTGGTAGCTGTTAATGCCATTGGTCTAGTGTTTATATTTTGCAATATCCTTGACCGAGTGAATGCATTTATGAGTATTGGAAGCATCCTTACTATGTCGTGGTGTTTCTTGCTTATAACCGATTATTACCTGATAAGAGGAAGGCTGGGTATTGGCACGCGCGGCATTGTCTCACTCAAACATATCGAGGCAGTGAACTGGCGGGGCGTTGTTACTATCGTCGTAGTTACTCTTACGGCAGGAGGGTTGTATATGGCAGGCTTCCTGGCAGTGCCCTTTCTCCTTGTAGCACCGTTGACAGTGGTGCTGTACACAACGTTAAGTCTGATATTCAAGAAGCGTGTTATTGCGCAAGATGCTGCCATGCGGGCCAAAGAGCGCGCCGATGCGCGTGTGGAGGACCGCTTGACAAATAGAAAAAGAAATCGAGAGGAAGGTATGGATTTATGTGCTTCAGACCAGCAGTGACGGGAGTGGGTCCCGTGAAATGCCCGAAGTGTGGGGCTGAGGTTGATCCGAAAGCTGACGAGTGCCCAAGTTGTGGAGCAAAGGCCACCCCTATGCCGGGAATTCCGTCTGCTCCCGGTGCACCGGGTATGCCGAAGGCTCCCCGCGTACCATCGGCGCCGCCAGCTCCTAAGTCGCCGAATGCCTAACAAGCACCAAGCGGATCACAGACATAAATTCTCGGAGACTATCAGGTGTTTGCACCTTTCGAATCTTCGGTGTAAAAGAGTCGTGATTTTATAATAATCTAAAAGTTCAACCATCTACAGCGTGCTCCGATTGGGGCGCGCTGTAGATGGTTGAAAAGAGGAATTGCTTTAAGAGGTACCTGTAACACTTCTTTCTTTTGCGGGGGCGCGAATGGTTGTTTTAGCCGATGAGGCGATACGACCAAAGCGCAGTGCTGGCTGACACAATGTCGTTGAAACTCCACCTCGTTGCAGAACGTTTGGGGCTGGTTGGGTCGTGGATAATAAGTTGTCCGCGTTCGTCGATAGAAGTTAGCACGACATAGGTGTGATGGTTTCCAAATGCTTCGGATTTGACGTCGCAGATAACAGGAAACCCTGCGTTTATCTGTCGACGAATTGCCAATTCGTTGGCCTCGACCGATTGAGCGATAAGGCCGAATTCTTTCGGGCCGTCAGTGAGCAAGGTGGTGGCATCACCAGAGGAAGTGTAGCCTTGTTGGTGGGCGAGAGAAGCTATTTCGATGGGTCCGGTTGCGGTATCCCCGGTGAGGCTGATGCGTACCATAGCGAGGCAGAAGGCGGCAGATCTCGCGTTGCCGATGGTGCTGGAGTCATAGGAGGGTGATGACCATTGTGGGTCTGCTTCGTACAACTGTGGCACTGCTCCTTGTTTCCAACTTGATGAAGGCGTGCTGGAAGGTGTCGTCGTTGAGTTAGTGGTTGATGTTTCGTTGCTTGTAGAAATACTGTTGGTAGTATTGAAGAATACGTGAGTTATTTCGAAGCCGACAAAGGTACACCCCAGTGCTATGAGGACTAAGATCAGTAGTGCCGCCAATACGCGTAAGGGTTGAACGTCGGAGATTGCTGGTTTAGCCTGGGCGCGAGTATTGTGCGCGTGTGGCGGGCAGACGGTATCGCAGGGGCGGTAGGAGGAAAGGTTACGAGCATTGTGCAAGGAGGCAGGGTAGTGTATGGAAACCACATGCTCGGGTATGTTGTGCTGTTCAGATGGGTAAGGGTTATTACTTCGACTTGTCATGGTGCTTTTGGTGACAAGATAAGGCAATCCGTGGTAGGACATATTCGCCTCCTTCTGCATGTTTTGGGCGCGTGGCCTGATAACCGCTTTATTCAGGCTTCGCGTCTTTTTAGGGGGTACAAAAAGGAGTCTATAGACTACGTTTATAGTTTGAAGTCTGATGGGGGTATCTGTTTCCTCTTTATGGCTGACCAGTCAGCGGGCTGACAAGTTGTAGGGGGGTACCCTTCCAGAGTAGGTATATACCGTCTACTGCTGTTTTTGTCTTTAGCGTGCTAAAGCGAAAGCTGCATAGTACAATGCTGTGCCGAAGCCGAATCCTGCGGGGTGTACCATACCCAGCGCTGCAACTTTGGAAGCATCGCTGCGAACGAGGACGGCGCAAGCGGAAGGTCGAACAGAAAGAAGGAGTGCGCATGGGCAGGGTGTACAACTTTTCAGCAGGTCCCGCCGTCTTGCCGGAGGAGGTGCTGCGTGAAGCTGCCGATGAGATGTTAGACTATCGGGGATCGGGTATGTCTGTCATGGAGATGAGCCACCGCTCAAAAACCTATCTCGGCATTATCGAATCTGCTGAAGCTGATCTACGTGAGCTTGTGGGAATTCCTGATAACTATAAGGTGCTATTTTTGCAAGGCGGTGCCTCGCAGCAGTTCGCTGCGGTACCAATGAATCTGATGAAGAACCGCGTGGCCGACTACATTATTACGGGTGCCTGGGCGAAAAAGGCATGGCAAGAAGGTCAGATCTACGGTGATGCGCGCGCTATCGCGTCGAGCGCCGACGAGACCTTCTCTTATATCCCCGACTGTTCTGATTTGCCTGTGTCTGAGGATGCTGACTACGTGCATATCTGTGAGAACAATACCATCTATGGCACGAAGTTCCACATGCTGCCGAACACTAAAGGCAAGGATCTCGTAGCCGACGTGTCATCGTGCATACTGTCTGAGCCTGTTGACATTACCCGGTATGGCGTCATGTACGGGGGTGCACAGAAGAATATCGGTCCAGCTGGTGTGGTTATCTCTATTATCCGCGAAGACCTTATTCGCGATGATGTGCTTGAGGGCACGCCTACTATGCTTAAGTGGAAGACGCAGGCTGATGCAAATTCGCTGTATAATACGCCACCTGCGTATGGTATCTATATCTGCGGTAAGGTATTCAAGTGGCTTAAGGCGCAAGGTGGACTTGAAGCTATGCAAGCGCACAATATCAAGAAAGCGGCGCTATTATACGATTATCTAGATCAAAGCAGTATGTTTCGCGGCACCGTGCGTAAACAAGACCGATCCCTGATGAATGTACCCTTCGTAACGGGTGATGCCGAGCTGGATGCTGCATTTGTAGCTGAGGCCAAGGCAGCTGGCTTAGAAAACCTTAAAGGTCATCGTAGTGTGGGTGGTATGCGTGCGAGTATTTACAACGCCATGCCCTTGGCTGGCGTCGAAGCCCTCGTGCAGTTCATGGATAGGTTTGAGGCTGCACACTAAAGGTGAATCAAACGATTGTTGAGCGCAAAAAAGGGGGTCTGTAGTGTAGGCCCCTTTTTGGTTGATGAGGGTGCGAGACTGAGGGATAGACGCGTATGTAACTTTTCTCGGCACTAGGCTTGAGCACTGGCGGTATGGCATCGATTCGAGCTGTCGTATGAGGTAGGGTTAAATAAGGAGAATCCGTTGCGTCCATTACGTTTGCATTGGTAGAGGGCATCGTCGGCCGACTGATAAAGTTTTTGGTAGCTGCAACAACAGTGCGGTAGAATTGCGATGCCTATGCTGCATGTTATGTGCGGTGTTTTTGGCTCGAGCTTGCTGGGTTCAAGCGCTTGTAGAATACGCTGCGCTGTATGACGCACCGATTCTTCATTGGCTATTTCAGGCAGATAGACAAGAAATTCGTCGCCCCCAACGCGACCTATCAAGTTGCTGTCTTGAACACTACTTTTAATCGCAGAGGCAACGCTGGAAAGAACGAAATCTCCGCGTAAATGGCCATAGTAATCGTTGACATCTTTAAAATGATCTACATCGATGATTAAAAGAGCGTGGTAGCTGTGGTCTGAGTCTTTCTTTGAATTCCTTCTTCTTTGTAGCTGCCGCTCTACAAGCAGGTCGATGGTTTCCTTGTTATAGATACCGGTCAATCCGTCAAATTGCGTCTTCAAGATGAGTTCTTGTTTTTGTCGCCTCTCGGTATCTATATCTACAATGACCCCAATAGCCTTGAGGGGACATCCTTCGGAATCGTACTGGGTGGTTGCTCGCATACGGCACCAAGAGTGTTCGTTCGTTAGATTGCGGATGCGGAACTCGATTTCGCAGTAGGGAGCGCCCGAACTGGTGATTCTCATGAGTTCGCTGAGGGCGGGCATGTCTTCTGGATGGATATTATTCGACAGAGGAAGCCATTTGCTCACGTTTTGCGACAGAGCTTCGTATCCGAATCTTTTATTCCAGTTAGGAGAAAATTCAAGGGTATCTTTGCGCATATCCCATTCGAATATGATGTCAGTTGCTTGATCTGAAATAACCTTGTGGCGTTCCAGTGAAAGACGCAGTTCTTCTTCTTGCTGTTTGCGCTGGTTAATGTCGATAAGCACGCAGTAGAAGCATTGCCCGCCGTTGCCATCGTCGATGAGTCTCCCTTTGTCCAGTACCCATATAGGCTGACCGCTGCTATTTATCACGCGGTACTCAAGTTCAAGATCCGATCCCTTTTCGAGTTGTTCTCGCACTGCCTTAAGTACGCCTGATCGGTCGCGAGGGTATATCATATTCATGAATTCGCCTTCGAAGAGCCTTTCAATATCCGCCTTGTTGTAGCCAAACATAGAAAGAAAGCCGTCGCTCATTGATAGGATAGTCATGGCGGTATCGTTGGCGCATCAGTGAGCGCCACCGGGAATATTTTTGGTTAAGTTGGCTAGTTGGCGTTCTCGCATACTCAGCTTTATGCGTAGATTTTGATACTCCTCGAGGTACTGCGTAAGCTTTTTTACGTCGCGATCTTCAAGGTAAAGCGAGAGTAGTTTGCGTGCAAAGGCGAATAATTCTTGCTCGTTTTGCTCCTCTGGACTCACGCACTGCCCCTTTCGAAGAGTCGTCCCTTATAGGACAGGCTCTCAGAATCGTGTAAAAGACCCCCGTGTCTTTAAGAGCTCGCTGCCTATTTGACCCCCGGCATCTTCAATAGCTCACCATATCTTCTTATTGTAAGTGTGTATGCTCTCGTTAAGGAGAAAAATTCGAACAACCGAAATAAAGAATTGTTCCTATAAGCGCTTTTGTCGCAATATGATTCTTTTTTGTGGTGATTTGAAGATAGTTTACTAAGGAGAAGGAGCTGAATTACCTCTGATCCCTGAGGGCCTGAATCTATGAGAATTTTAAGGAATTCTTCGATTCTCAAAGTTTCTCTTGCGCGCGCCCCATTGCGGGGTATACTGCCTCCAACAACTTTATATGGCGAAATGCGTTGACGAGGACAGTAGGGACGAATCCATCTTCAGAGAGCCGGCGGTGCTGCGAGCCGGTGTTGGACGGTCTGAAAGCCACCTCCGAGCAGTTCGGCACGAACGTTGCGCGATGTTGCCAGACGATCTCTGGGCATCGCGGGGCAAGTAGGCTGAGCCGGCGACTCCGTTATCGGTCCGATTGAGATTTCCGCCCTGTATTTCAGCAGAGGTGGTTTGTTCTCTATCATCCTGAGGTCCTGGTGCAGTGTAGCTTGCAGCAGGATTTTTTTGTGCACAGAGACTCCCTCGGCTCGGTAGCGAGCTAATTTGAGGGCTGTGCTTCGGGAGAAAGGATCGGATATGTCTCTACGCAGCGACGCAGTACGCCTCGGCACGGCGCGCGCCCCTCACCGCAGCCTGCTCAAGGCCGATGGGATTACCGATGAGGAGTTGGAGCGGCCACTTGTTGCCGTATTTAATTCCCGCAACGACATTATCCCCGGACACAACAACCTCGACAAGATCGCCGAGGCTGTGAAGGCTGGCATTTACATGGCAGGGGGTATTCCCTTTGAAATCGCCACCATCGGAGTGTGTGATGGCATTGCCATGAACCACGAGGGCATGCACTACTCGCTGGTATCGCGTGAGGTTATTGCTGACTCGCTGGAGTGTGCGGTACAGGGCCACGCCTTCGACGCTCTTGTGTGTATCCCGAATTGCGACAAAATTGTGCCAGGCATGCTGCTGGGCGCGCTTCGCGTGAATATCCCCACCGTGTTCGTGTCGGGTGGTCCTATGTTGGCGGGTAAGCAGCCGCGGGGGTGTGGTCCAACGACTGATCTTAACACGCTTTTCGATGGTGCCGCCGCCGTACAAAACGGTACCATGACCGAAGAAGAATTGAAATATTACGAGGACACCGCCTGTCCTACGTGCGGCAGTTGTTCGGGCATGTTTACGGCTAACTCCATGAACTGCCTAACCGAAGCGCTTGGTATTGCTCTTCCAGGCAACGGTACTATCCCTGCTGTATATTCTGAACGTATTCGCCTGGCCAAACATGCGGGTATGAAGGTGATGGATTTATTGGAGCGTGGTATCGGTGCGCGCGACATAGTGAGTGCAGCAGCTATACGCAACGCGATGGCATGTGATATGGCATTCGGCGGTTCCACAAATACCGTACTACACTTGACGGCTATTGCGCGGGAGGCGGGTCATGCAATTGATTTGGACGACTGGGAGGCGATAAGCGCGGCCACACCGCACTTGGTGAAGTTGCAGCCTTCAGGACCGCGTCCGCTCACCGATTTGTATGAAGTAGGTGGCGTGCCCATCGTGCTGGATGAGTTGGATCGTTTGGGGTTGATCGACCGCAGCGCCGTTACTTGCATGGGCACGATGGAATCGTATCTGGACCAACGTGCCGCGCGTGGTACCGGTGCCGATGGTGAGGTGTGCCGCACAGGAGATCATCCTTTTTCGGCAACGGGAGCCTTGAAAGTATTGCGTGGCAATCTGGCGCCTGACGGTGCGGTTGTCAAAAAATCGGCCGTCGATCCAGCCATGCTTTCCCATATCGGCCCAGCGCGTGTGTTCGACAGCGAGGAAGCAGCTTGCGCAGCCATCAATGATGGACGCATTGTTGCCGGCGATGTGGTGGTAATTCGCTATGAGGGCCCAAAAGGTAGTCCAGGTATGCGTGAGATGCTCACGCCTACGGCCTCAATTGTTGGCATGGGTCTTGCGGCTAGCGTTGCACTTATTACCGACGGTCGCTTCTCGGGGGCTACGAAGGGACCAGCTGTGGGACATGTAAGCCCCGAAGCAGCCGCTGGTGGGCCTCTTGCGTTGGTAGAGGAAGGTGATGCTATTGCCGTTGACATCGAGAGTGGAGCGCTAACGCTTAACGTCGACGACGCTGAGCTGGAACGTCGTCGTGCTTCTTGGACAGCTCCAGCTCCAAAACATAATCATGGCGTGCTGGCGAAATACGCAAAGCTCGTCTCTTCTGCAGACAAGGGGGCATATGTATCATGACCGAAGAAGCAAAACATCGTGCTTCAACCTCGGCGCGAGCTGTCAGACAAACGGGGGAACATGCTAGCTGTGTAGCAAACGGCCAGCAGACTACTCCGGCAGCTATCGCAACCGCGGCATCTGTTGGTGCATCGCGGGGTCTCGGTAGTAAAACCAGTAAGCAGGGAAAACGCATGACTGGTGCCGAAGCTGTCGTGGCTTCGCTTGAGGCTGAGGGTGTCGATCTCATCTTTGGATACCCAGGTGGTCAGGCTATCAAAATGTACGATGCGTTGTTCGATTCGAAGCAGATATCGCATGTTCTATCGCGCCACGAACAGGGTGCCGTGCATGAAGCCGATGGCTATGCGCGCGCAACTGGTAATGTGGGTGTGGTTTTGGTTACCAGTGGTCCGGGCGCTACCAATACGGTTACGGGTATAGCCACGGCGTTTATGGATAGCGTGCCGCTTGTGATTATCACTGGTCAGGTGCCACGTGGTGTTATCGGTACCGATTCGTTTCAGGAATCTGATATTGTGGGTATTACTATGCCGGTGGTGAAGCACAGTTATCTGCTGCAAACTACCGAGGAACTAACGCGCACGTTTCGTGAGGCGTTTCATATCGCAAAGACAGGGCGGCCGGGGCCGGTGCTTATTGACGTGCCGTCCGATTTAGCTAGCGAATTGCTCGTGTTTGAGTATCCCGATGAGGTGAACCTTCCTTCGTATCGGCCAACCTATCGAGGCAACGCCAAACAGATACGTCAAGCTGTTGCGCGCATCTGTCGCGCCGAACGCCCGGTGCTTTATGTGGGTGGCGGTGTCGTATCTTCTGGCGCTGCTGAGGAGTTGTGCGCGTTGGCACAGCTCATGCAGATACCGGTGGTTACAACACTTATGGGGAAGGGTGCGTTTCCCGACTCCCATCCCCTGAACCTTGGCTTGGTGGGTATGCATGGTTCGAAGTATGCAAACCTTGCCTTGACTGAAAGTGACTTAATAATTGCGGCAGGTGCGCGGTTTTCTGACCGCGTGACGGGGCGACTTGACCAGTTTGCTCCTTATGCAGACGTTATTCACATCGACATCGATCCGGCTGAGATTGGTAAGGTGCGTGCTGCGCAGATACCCATCGTCGGCGACCTTAAGGGCGTGCTTGGCGGTATTGTGTCAACCCTTCGAAAAGAAGGAGCTCAGCCTGAGACGGCTGCTTGGAACAATCAAATAGCTGAATGGACGCAGCGTTACCCTTATTATCATCCAGCCTTAGATGAACAACCCGACGATATTGTGCCAGAGATCGCGCTGGGACAGCTTTCGGCGATGCTCGACCCGGAAAAGAGTGTTGTGGTGACCGAGGTTGGCCAGCATCAGATGTGGGCTGCGCAGCATATAGATCGCGAGTGTCCTCGCACGTTTCTTTCGTCGGGGGGCTTGGGCACGATGGGTTTTGGGTTTCCTGCGGCGATCGGCGCGGCTATCGGCTGCCCCGATAAGGCTGTGGTATGCGTGGCGGGCGATGGGTCCTTTCAGATGAATAGCCAGGAAATGGCTACAGCGGGTATCCATAAAGTTCCGGTGAAGGTAATGATTATGGATAACCGATGTTTGGGTATGGTACGCCAGTGGCAACGCTTGTTTTATGACGAGCGCTATTCCTCGACGCTCTTGGATGCAAATCCCGACTTCGTGAAACTAGCCGATGCCTATGGCTGGCAAGCCGATCGGGTTGATCGTCCGGAGCAGCTAGAGGATGCTCTTAAACGCATGCTTGCAGCCGATGGCCCTTATCTGCTCGATGTGGTTGTGTCGCGTGATCAGAATGTTTACCCCATGGTGGCTCCCGGGGCGGGACTTTCCGATGTTATGGGGGCCATTGATGTGGCGGTGGGCGCGGTGCGCACCGATATGCCTACCGTGGGCACAAGTGTGGCGGATAGCGACGCCCGATCGGGTGCAAGCGTGAGAGGAGACGAGCGATGAGACATATCCTATCGGTCCTCGTAGAAAACAAGCCTGGCGTGCTATCTCGTGTAACAGGAATGATCTCGCGGCGTGGCTTTAATATTGAGTCGCTCTCGGTAGGTCCCACCGAAGATCCTACTATGTCGCGCGTTACGGCTATTGTGCTTGCCGATATGGTGGCCTATGAGCAAATTACCAAGCAGCTGCACAAGCTTATTAGTGTGCACAAGATTAGCGATCTAACCAATGACAGCGCTATCGAGCGTGAGTTAGTTTTGTTTAAGGTGAACGCAGCTCCCGAGCGACGTAGTGAAATTATCGAAATAGCCAATGTATTTCGCGCGAAGATCGTAGATGTGGGTAAGAGTTCGCTGACCATCGAAGCTACAGGTGATGAAAGCAAACTTAAGGGTATGGAAGATCTCTTCCGTGCCTATGGCATTAAAGAAATTACTCGCACTGGCAAGATTGCCATGTCACGCAACAGTAAAGACTAGCAACGGTAAAACCAGCCCAAGGAAAGGAAACCTAATTATGGCTGTTACGATCTATCATGAGAACGATGCTACCCCCGAGCTTATCAAAGGTAAGAAGATAGCCGTCATCGGTTATGGCAGCCAAGGCCATGCCCATGCGCTCAATCTGGTGGATTCAGGATGTGACGTGCGTGTAGGTCTTCGCGAAGATTCTCGGTCGCGCACGGCTGCTGAGGCGGCTGGGCTCAAAGTTATGGGAGTGGCCGAGGCGGCTGCCGAAGCAGACGTTATCATGCTTCTTACGCCCGACGAGACTCAAGCTGCTACCTATGAGGCCGATATCGCTCCACATCTTAACGCCGGCGATACGCTTGCTTTCGCACATGGTTTCAATGTTCATTATGGCTATATCGTTCCGCCTGCCAATGTTGATGTGGTTATGATTGCACCGAAGGGACCGGGTCACATGGTGCGCCGCGTGTTTACTGAAGGAGCGGGTGTGCCATGCCTTATTTGTGTGCACCAGAATGCTTCCGGCAAGGCGAAGGATCTGGCGCTGTCTTACGCGTGGGGTATTGGTGGCGCGCGTGCTGGTGTTATTGAAACTACTTTCAAAAATGAAACTGAGACCGATCTATTCGGCGAGCAAGCGGTGCTTTGTGGTGGCGTTACTGCTCTCATTAATGCTGGTTTTGAAACGCTTGTTGAGGCGGGTTATCCGCCTGAGATGGCGTACTTTGAGTGCTTCCATGAGATGAAGCTTATCGTGGACCTGATGTACGAGGGGGGTATGTCTAATATGCGCTACTCGGTGTCGAATACGGCCGAGTACGGCGACTACTATGCTGGCCCACAGGTGATCACTTCTGAAACCAAGGAAGCTATGAAGGCGATTCTGGGCCGTATTCAAGACGGGACGTTTGCTCGTGAGTTTATGGACGATTCAAAAGATGACCAAGCATGGCTCAAGCAGCAGCGCATGGAACACGGTAATGCTCCTATCGAAGAAGTGGGTATGAACATTCGCTCGATGTTTAGGTTTGCGCGACACTAGCTTCACGACTGTAAAAAGCTGCGATCTTCGAGAATTAGACTTGTGCGGAGGGTTTCCGTACAAGTGGTTGTTAATTAAGGTCGCAGCTTTGTTCGTGTGCGAGTGTGTCACGCTATATCACGATGCGTGCAGTGAATAGGCCGTCGCCGGTTTCATAGAGAGACATCCCTCCGTGTCTTTCCAGTACGGTATCAACGCTTTTTAGGCCAAACCCATGTCCTTCACGGGTGGTGCTAGGAATATTGTTTTCCAGCACCACCTCTCCGACATAAGGGTTTTCCACCAACAGGAGTAATTTTTTGCCTTCTGTCGCTTTTGCCACTATGCGAATTTTGCGTTCCCTGCCGTCATGTACGAGAGCACATGCGGTTACCGCGTTTTCTAAAAGATTCGACAGAAGGGAGCACCATTCGGTGTCGCCGAGAGGAAGTCTGCAGGGAATCCGCGTGTTTACTGAGAGGTTTATGTTGGCGCACTCTGCTTTTTGAGCAAAGGAAGATAAGACGAGGTTGGCTGTTTCGTTCTCGCAGAATTGTCGAGGCGTTATCTTGTCGAGATCGCTTTTAACCTGATCAAGATAGCGCGCGATCTTATCAGTGTTGTCATCTGCTAAATAGCCGCCAATGAGCGAGAGGTGGTGGCGCATGTCGTGGCGGTATTCCGCTGTCTGTTCGGTGATGGTTTTCAGCTTTTCGAGTTCGCTTTCTGCTGCGCTCAGTTGTGCTGCGGTTATACCCTGCTCGTTTCGCAGGATCTGCTTTTCCCTGGTTCCTTTGAAGACATGGAACAAGAGGTAATAGGAAAAGAAGGTAGAGGCAAGGGGTATTGTTCTTGCGTTCAGCTGGAAAGGCACGGTGGGAATGGCAAGGGTTCCTCTTGTTGTGTAGATACTTAAACCAAAGAGCACAGGGATTATACAAAACAGAGCGAAGTCTCTACTTTCCCCATAGCGCAGCATGTATGAAAAGGGCCCATGAAGAACTTTTTTTGCAAGAACCAACAGGGCGGAGCAGCTAAGGGCGAACACGGTGACGTCGATCCAAAATCCCGTCGGCTGCGCAAAACGGATACCCGATTCAATAAGAACAGGAATAGAGCACGAGACAAAGGTGGTTAGGAATACGAAAAGCACGCGCCATCCTCGATATTTCGATAATATGCAGAACCCTGCCAGAAGCGGTAGATGCATGAAGAGAGGGTAGAGCTGGGTGTAAGCCGGGCGGCCGAGGAGGGCGAAGCCTACTATGTTAAGGATGACGACGAAAACAGCAAAAACCATAGTCCACCGAAGACGTTTTGTAGGGATGTCTTGAGTATGTAAGTCGAGAAGTATCCACATAAAGATAACGGCGTAAGGGGGCAGCACAAAAAGTGGAACAAGAGACATGCTAAGTCACCTCTTTTTGTGCAAATAGCTGCTTGAGGTAGGCGGTGCGCACTTCATGGTGTAGACGACGAGACACGGGTAGTATTTTTCCCGAAAAAGTGTGAATATCTGTTTTGGTTAATTCTTCAACGTGCCGGAGGTTTGCGATAAAGGCGCGATGTGCGCGTATAAATTCCGGACGATCTAGTAGCTGTGGTTCAAATTCCGAAAGTGAACCTGCCAGCTCTTTTATACTTCCATCTGATAAATGAAAACGAATGGTGTGGTTGGATACCTCTACATGCGATATGCGTGAAAAGGGAATAACAGCCATGCCGCTTTTAAACTTGACAGACAAGCCCCCTTCTTTTTCTTGCTTTATAACAAAAAGCTTGTCGAGGAGAGGAAACAGTTTTTCTTTCATAATGGGCTTCACTAGGTAGGAAAAAGCCTCAACTTCATAGCTTTGTACGGCATATTCTGGCGAGGAGGTAAGAAACGCTATTTTAAGGTGCTCGTCGAAGGTGCGTATTTCGCGCGCTATACCCATTCCGTCTAGGTGCGGCATGAGTATGTCGAGTAGTACCAGGTCAAAGGAGCCTCGGCGGACCTCATCTAAAAGCGCAATACCGCTTGAGTAGCCTTGATATATAAAGCAGCGCTCGGTTTCACGTCGGTATGTTTCCAGCAGGCTGGCAAGTCGAGTCAGTTCTTCTGGATTGTCGTCGCAGATTGCAATACGCAATCTGTTCACCTCCTTCACGTTGTGTTAGTTCATTCTCCCGCAATGGCTTTGGAAACGCTATCACGTCTGGGGGCCGTTTGCGTCGAGAATTATTACCGTTCGTGCTGAAAATCGTTTACTGGTCAAAGATCTGGGATGATTTTCGTTATTACTGCACCGTGATGTTTTAACAGGAAGGAAGTTGATGGGTAAGCGATTATCGAGTATTTTTTTGGCCGTTATTATGACTGTTGCCTTGATGCCAACTGCAGCTTTTGCCGCTGATGCGGCTATGCCGTTTGCGGGAGGATTAGGGGTTGAGGGCGACCCTTACCTTATTGAGAACGAAGAGCAACTTCAAGCGATGGCTGCTAAGATAAATGAAGATGCCGCATACGCTTCTGCGCAGTATCGTCTTGAGCAGAATATTACACTTGTTGAACCGTGGTCTCCTATTGCGAGTACCTTCAAGGGAATGCTGGACGGAAACGGCAAAACGATAACGGGCTTGACGATTCAGACCACTTCTTCAAATGCCGCTTTATTCCAGAAGGTGAGCGGCGTGGTGAAGGACCTGGGTCTTGTTGATGCTAAAGTAGCTGGTGGTAATTACTCTGCTGGTATTGCGGGAGCGCTTGACGGTGGGGTGGTGCAACAGTGTTTCGTGTCGGGGTCCATCTCGGGTGGAGACTCGGTAGGTGGCATTGTTGGCGCTTTGATGGACGGCGGCATGCTGGATGCTTGCTATAGTACCGCCTCTGTTTCGGGCGCTAAGACTTCGATTGGTGGTTTAGTAGGGTTTATTCGTGGCGGATCTTCGATTACGTATTGCTATAGTGCGGGGTCGGTTTTAGGTGCTAACAAGGTCGGCGGATTAGTAGGTAACATTGATGGAACCAGCACGATTGTGCGCTGTGCGACGGTGGGTTCGTCTGTGTCGGCAACGAATTCTGGTTCTTCGGTCGGTCGGGTTTGGGGTGCTGTCAATGGCTCAGGACTCGTCGCTGCGAACAACTATGCGTTCGAAGGGATGGGAGTAACTTCGAACGAAAGTGCGGTGGTCGATCTTCAGAAGGGTGCGGACAAGCAAGGTGGTGCCGATGCCTCAAAGCTGAACTTAGCCGATGCGTCTTGGTGGACAAGTGCTCCGGGCTTTATGGCAGCCCCTCTTGGTGCGTGGACGTTTGCGACGGGAAGCTTGCCGGTGTTATGGGGCGAGACAAACCCGACTCCCAGTCACCTCATTGATTCTTATACAGTGAAATTCGATTCTAACGGCGGTAACGCGATTACATCTCAGGTGGTTAAGGGTGGCTCCACGGTAGTGAAACCTACCGACCCCACGAAGGCTGGGTTTACGTTTGTAGGTTGGTTTCGCGCAAGCGATGGAGCGGTTCAGTGGGATTTTAGCAGCGACGTTGTCGAAGATGATATGACGCTTTACGCGCAATGGGCGGCGGTTCCTTTGTATTCCGTGCGCACGCTTACCGATACGACGGGTGCGATAACGTTGAGTGGAAGTATGACTGATGATGCCCAGTTGTCAGTTGAGGTTTTGGGGTCGAACGATAGCCTGCGAGCGATGGGCTTTATCTTCGACTTGACAAAAGAGCAGATAGCGGGAGCTTACGACGTGAAGCTTTCTCGTGGCGCGTACCAGGGTCCGCTGAATATTTCGTTTGTTGTTGGTAAAGAATATAACGGCAAGCAGATTCTCGTTATGCATCGTAAAGCGAACGGAGACATTGAGAAACTGCTGAGTACTTGCACGGATGGTACGGTATCGGTTTCAGTGGAGGAGCTGTCTCCCTTTGTACTGAGCGCAGCAAAAGACACTGCACAGGCTTTCCCTGGAAAGACTCTCGCAAAAACGGGTGATACCTTGCTGCTAGGCTTGGTGGCTCTCGGTGGGTTCGCGTTATTAGGGGCATTATTGGCGTTTGGTTCACTACGTGCGAGAAGGCGCAGCAACTAGCATAGGGAGCACCTTTTTTAACGGTGGGTACGATGGTGATTTGCTGTAGTGAAATGGGTTAAGAAAAATCCAAGAGAGAAGGAAGACCGATGGAAAAAAGCGGTTCACGAAAAGCACTCAAAGTTATCTCCATTATCATGATAGTTTTTTCGGTATTGGGAGTGATTTCAAGCCTATTCCTCTTGATCGGGGGAGGTTCTTTGGGAATTGCGGGTGCCGATGCAGCTGATGATGCAGTGGCGGTGGCCGGTGGCCTCGCAATGATCCTTGGTTTCGGCATACTGCTTTCCGCGTTGTTTAATCTATTGATTGGTATTTTCGGTGTGCGCGGTGCAAATAATCCAAACAAGATTGGTGTATTCTTCGTGCTTGCTATTGTTGGGGTGATATTTGCGTTGATTAATGCGATAAGCATGTTTCTCATTGGAGACATGGAGGTATCCAGCGTTTTGTCTACGCTGTTCTCGTTTGTGCTTCCTGTAGTGTGCGTTGTGTTGGCAAACAACATTAGAAACGAAAACACGATTCGATAGAACTGCGTTACGCACTCGGTAGGACGTGCAGCACCTATGCATCTCAGGGTATCCCCAGGCTAGATTGTAGCGTGGGGATACATGCTTTTTGGTTCTCTTTTGGACGTTCGGGTGATGCTTTGGGCAATTCGTGGGTAGTTCGCTGGTCTGCTTCGAAGGGGTGTTCTTTAGCTTTATTATGGTGCGATGCAAAAAGAGGCGTTAAACAGGAAAGGAAGGGTGACTGCCATCATGGCGAAGAAGGTGCTGGTTGCTGAAAAGCTGGCTGATGCGGGTCTTGCGATTCTCCGGGGCAAGGGGTATGAGGTTGATGTGAGGCTCGACATGACGCCCGAAGAGCTTGTGGCTGTCATTCCGGAGTATGCGGCGCTTATCGTTCGTTCTGCCACAAAGGTAGATCGTGCGGTTATTGAGGCGGGGGAGTGCCTGCGTATTATCGGGCGCGCTGGCGTGGGTGTCGACAATGTGGATGTGGACGCTGCAACTGAGCGCGGCATTATCGTTTGTAACGCACCTACTTCGAATATTGTTTCAGCCGCCGAGCAAACCATGGGTTTAATTTTGTCCTGTGCGCGTAAGACGCCCCAAGCAAACGCTTCTATGCATGCGGGAAAGTGGGAGCGCGGTAAGTTTACCGGTATTGAGCTTTATGAGAAAACCTTAGCTATCTTTGGCCTGGGGCGTATTGGTGGGCTTGTGGCTGAGCGCGCCCGTGCGTTTGGTATGAAACTGGTGGGCTATGATCCTTATTGCAGCCCCGAGCGCGCCGAGCAATTGGGTGTAACATTGTACGATGAAGTAGATGCTATCGTGCCGCTCGCCGACTTTATTACCGTGCACCTACCCAAGACTAAAGATACTATCGGCATGTTCGGTCCCGACCAATATGCTCGTATGAAAGATGGTGTCGTGCTGGTTAACGCGGCACGTGGGGGTATTTACGACGTGAAGTCATTGGCTGACTTCTTGGCTGCTGGCAAGATTGGGGCCGCAGGTATTGACGTATGGGAAAGCGAGCCGTGTATCGATAGTCCTCTGCATGAGTTTGAAAATGCTATTCTCACCCCCCATCTTGGTGCTTCCACCAAGGAAGCACAGCTGCGTGCTGGCGTGCAGACGGCAGAAGCTGTGGCTGCGGGCCTCGCGGGATCTATTGTCCCTACGGCGGTAAACATGGCACCCGTGCCTCCTGAGGTTATGGACGCAGTCGGGCCTTACGTGCCAGCCTGTCAGATGATGGGGAGCATGCTTGCTCAAATTACGGGTGGCATTCCTCAGTATCTTATGCTCACGGCCTCGGGATCGCTCGCCAGTGCAGATTCATCCATTTTGGTGGCGGGAACACTGAAAGGCCTGTTATCGTATCAGAACAAAGCCACGGTAACGCCCGTGAATGCCGATTCAGTGGCAAGTCGTCACGGCATCAAAGTTGAGACGCAGGCTAGGCCCGATGCTGATGGGTACGCATCGGCGGTATCGGTGGTGGCAGATGGTACGGAAGTGGCATGTACGCTGGGTGATGCTGCACAAGGCGCACGCATCATTTCTCTTTTGGGCTACAAGGTGGATATTGCACCTGCTCGCCAATCGCTTATTTTCGAGTACGTGGATGCTCCAGGTCGCATGGGCACCATTGGTACGATTCTTGGAGAAGCTGGCATTAATATTACCACGATGCAAATTGGCGCAAAACTTGAGGAACAATGCGCGCTTGTATATATGAACGTAACGGGTGAGGTGGACGACAGTGTCTTGACCCGCTTACGTGCTGGTATTTCCGAACTTAAAAATCTCTGGTACGTGAAGCTGTAGGTATCCCGAGGTTGTTGTGTAAGTCTTTGTGTGTCGCGGCGGTATAGTGTTGGGTGTATTTGCTATGATTGTCAAAGTATTTTTTTAAGCCTGCAGTGTAGAACCCGACGGGTTCCGCCAAGCGGGAATCTATCAAGAAAGGATGCAGAATATGACGCGCAAGATCGATATTTTTGACACCACACTGCGCGACGGCGAACAATCGCCGGGCGCCTCCATGAATACCGAGGAGAAATTGGTTGTCGCGCGTCAGCTTCTACGTCTTAATGTTGATGTAATCGAAGCGGGTTTTCCCATTTCGAGCCCCGGTGACTTCGAGAGCGTGCGTCGCATTGCGGAACTTGTAGGCGATCAGGCTGTTGTTTGCGCTCTTACCCGTGCAATAGAGAAAGATATTGACTCAGCTGCCGATGCACTCATGTATGCCAAACGCCCCCGTATTCACACGGGTATTGGTGTGTCCCCCAGTCATTTGCAGGACAAGCTACGCATCACGGAAGATGAATGCGTCGAGCGCGCAGTGAAGTGTGTTAAGTATGCTAAAAAGTATGTTGAAGATGTGCAGTTTTACGCTGAAGATGCCGGTCGCTCTGATTACAACTTCCTTGTACGGGTGATACAGGCTGTTGTAGATGCGGGCGCTACGGTGGTAAATATTCCTGATACAACGGGCTACTCGTTGCCCAAAGAGTTTGGGTGTCGTATTAAATATCTCATGCAGGGTGTGAGTGGCATTGAGCGCGTGAAGGTGGCTGTGCATTGTCACAACGATCTTGGTATGGCTACTGCGCTGGCTATGGAGGGTGTGAGAAACGGTGCAACTCAGATTGAGTGCACCATTAACGGCCTTGGGGAGCGTGCGGGTAATACTGCCATGGAAGAAGTGGTCATGGCTATTAAAATGCACGAGTACGAACTTGATGCTCAGACCGACATCAATACGCATGAATTCTGTAAGGCGAGCCGTCTCGTGTCGTCCATTACGGGTATGAATGTGCAGGCCAACAAGGCTATTGTAGGAGCTAATGCGTTTGCTCACTCTTCGGGTATTCATCAAGATGGGGTACTGAAGAAGCGCGATACCTATGAGATTATCGATCCGGTCGACGTAGGGGCAGGACAGAGCCAGATTGTACTTACCGCACGCTCGGGTCATGCAGCGCTGAAGCATCGCTTGGAGGAGCTCGGTTACGAGTTTGAAGGCGAGTCGCTCGATCAAGTGTATGAGGCCTTCTTGAATATTGCTGACAAGAAGAAGGAAGTTTACGATGAAGATCTGGAGAGTCTCATCAATGAGCGAGAGCGTAACGAAAGCGCAATCTATACGCTTGAGGGTGTCCAGATAAGCTGTGGTTTCCCGCTAACGCCTACTGCTACCCTTACGTTGAAGGATGCCGAAGGAGTGGTAACTACGGCATGCGAGTATGGCACGGGCCCCATTGACGCGGTGTATAAAGCAGTAAATAAAATTGTGCAGGTAGAAAATGACCTGTCTGAGTTTTCGGTGCAGTCGGTAACGCGTGGCATTGACGCTCTCGGTGAGGTGACCGTGCGGGTGACGGCGGGTAATGGCGACGTATACACTGGCCGTGGCGCCGATGGCGATATTATCGTGTCGTCTACAAAAGCGTACCTGAATGCACTCAATCGCTTGTTGAGTGATAAGTAGAAAAACGAGCGAGGCGCATTGAGGCTTAGCAAAAAAGCCTATAGGACAAAAAATTACGGGTCGCGTAAAATGCGCGGCCCGTTTTATTGATGATTGGCAACAATTCTTACTGTTCTTACCTTGTCATGAAGGGAAGTTGCTGTGAGGGGATAAACAGGGAAAACGCTGCCGCGAAGAGGTTACTGGTTGAAACTGTGTCTCTAGAGGTTTCGTCGCAGTTGAGCTTCTTTGATCTGCATTTCTAAAGAACTATGAATGATATTTGCGAAGGGGCCTGCGTGTCCTGCGAGTCGCTCTGCTCCCGGTTGGTCGCATTTGCGGATGAAGTAGTACAAAAAAGCGCACGTGTAAAATTCGGCGAGGAATTGAATGTTGTTCTCGGGTAGATAGCGATTTGCCAGAATAAGATCAATATCATCGCGCAAAGCAGGCAGGTATAGGTTGTAAAGGTAGTTGCGTAGCGAGTAGGGGCTATTGTCGACAAGTGCTTGGTTGTAGAAGTGTCGTTTGGCTTCGATTACGCGTGCGAAGCATTCGAAAAATTCTGCATGATCGAGAGAGCGTACGCCCGACTTTTGTTGAATATAGTAAGGAAACTGCGCCGCAGAATCGGTTGTGCCCGTTTCGTAAACGAGAGTGCTTTCAGGGAAGCACTGCTTGAGTTCTTGGCCTAAGTCATATCTGAAAATCCAGGTAACCAAACAATCTTTGTTCTCAAAATGATAATAGAACGTCTTTCGGTTTTTTCCCGTGCGCTCAATGATGTCACTAATGGACACTTTTTTGAGCGGCATCTCGTCACACAACGCAACAAAGGTGTCGGCGATGAGCAACATTGTGTTCAGGGCGTTCATATCCTCGGGCCTCACTCTCGCGCTCAGGGTACATCAAGAACGGTGCTATTATACGTCGGCTTTTAGCGTAATTCTAGGACATTTCTGAAAAAATGTGCAATTAGATATTGGCTTACACCCTTCAAATACATCAGATATAGGTGAAATTACCTGCTTATTCGGCCTCACAGCATTCATAGTTGGGTGTGTTTTGACTCGCTGATTAACCATAACGACAATTCTGTCCATCGAAACGTTGAATTTTGGCGCATACAATATCAATTGAGAGGTCGGCTGGTTTCCGCGATGGGATAGATTGCGGGGAACGGCCTCGAAGGAGTAATTGCAGAACAGAGACTCGCTTAAGCATAGTTCAAAGCGGAAAGGGGTTCGCATCGTGGCAAAGTATCAGAAACTGCTCGAACCGTTCAATATCGGCGGGGTTGAGATCAGAAACCGGTTCGTCATGCTTCCTATGACTACCGAGATGGTCGATAACTATTACATCACCGATGCCATTGTTGACTTTTATGAGGAGCGCGCGAAGGGTGGCACGGGCCTCCTTGAATTGGGTAGTGCTTATATCAGCGACTGCTTTAATGCGACGCCAAAGTATCACACCACCACCGGTGCCGCTGGTATTTGGGACGACTCATTCGTTCCTGGTCTTACGCGCATCGCTGAGGCTTGTCACAAGCATGGTGGCAAGGCGGCTGTGCAGCTGCAGTTGTGCTACGAGTGGCGTGCATCAGGCGAGGATGAATTGAAGTCTTACGCCCCCTCCAAGGATGTTCCTAGCGGACCGTTCGTTGGCATGCCTGAGTGTGAATACACCAAAGAAGAGATCGCCATTGTGGTGAAGCAGTATGGCGAGGCGGCACGCCGCGCCAAAGAAGCTGGTTTCGATATTATTGAAATCCACGCTGGCATTGGTTACATGATCATGCGTTTCTTATCTAAGTATTCCAACCACCGTACCGACGAGTATGGCGGAAGCCCTGAAAATCGTGCCCGCTTGCTTACTGAGATTCTTGACGAAGTACATCGCGTTTGTCCTGACACGCCGGTGTTGGTGCGTATTTCTGCCGACGACCTCATGCCTGGTGGTAACCGTATTGAAGACACTTTGGAGCTTATTCCAATCATCGAAAAGCATGGTGTTGATGCTTGGAGCGTCCAGGCTGGCTTCCATGAGGCTCCGCGCCCCGTGGCAAACCAGATTGTTCCTGAAGGTGAGTTCATCGACTTGGCCAAGCAGGTCAAAACCGTTACAAGCAAGCCCGTGTTTCCTGGTACGCGTATTAACTCGCTCGATATGTGTGACAAGGTAGTTACTCAGGGTTATGGTGACGCTGTAGGTATGGCGCGTCAGTTTATTGCTGATGCCTATACGGCTGGCAAGGTTGCTGCGGGTCATCCCGAGCAGGTTCGTCCTTGTATCGTATGTAGTCGTTGCTTGGATCACACGTTCTTGGGTCAGCCTATTTGGTGCTCGGTGAACGGCAATATTGACAACATTGGCATGGGTCATCCCGAGGATAAGCCTGCTACCACACAGAAGCACATTGTTGTTGTGGGTGCAGGACCGGGTGGCCTGGAAACGGCACGCGTGGCTGCGGTACGTGGCCATAAGGTAACGGTGTTGGATAAAGCCGACCGCGTTGGTGGCTTGCTGAATATGGCGCAGGTGCTGAACGAGAAGATTGAGCCGCTTGTTTCCTACTGGAAAGAAGAAGTAAAGCTACATCCCAATATCGATGTGCAGCTACGCACCTACGTCGACGCTGCTACGGTGAAGGCTTTGAATCCCGATGAAGTTATTGTTGCTCCTGGTGGCGAGGTTCTGGGCGTGGATGTGCCGGGTATTGATGGTAAGAACGTGGTGAGCTCTCAAGACATCAAAGATATGGTTGCTGGTGTCGTACCTGAAGGCAAAGGCCTTATCTGGAAAGCTGCTGTTGCAGCCATTAAAGCTCAGGGTGGTACCGTGGGCTTTATGCGCATGGGTCTTAAGATGGCCAGTGGTCCTACCGCCATCGTAGGCAAGCGTGTTGTGGTTGTGGGCGGCGGTTTTGCTGGTCTTGAGGTTGCTGAATCTATGGCTGACGGTCGCGAAATTATTGTCATTGAAGAAGCCAAGAAAATGGGCAATGGCATTGGCATTATCGACAAGAACCCCACTATCGCCAAGGTAAAAAGCGAAGGTGTGAAGCTTATGCCTTTGACGAAGCTTGTCGAGGTTACAAAGAAGGGCGCTAAAGTCAAAAACGTTGAAACGGGCGAGGAGCAGTTGCTCGAGTGCGATACCGTGCTGCTGTCGTTGGGCGTTAAGGCCAACAGCGCACTTTACGACGAGATTAAGAAGGAATTCCCCGAGGCTAAGCTTATCGGCGATGCCACGACTCCTGATGGCAAGGTTTACCGCACGCTTGAAGCTGTCAATGCTGGCTACAAAGAGGCAATGACGCTCTAGTAAGTAGGGGGCATCGTGAGGCTGATGGCGAAGCCCCCTGTTTCCCTAAAGCCGTGCTCGGGGTAAAGCCGTACGGCAAGAAAAAGGCGCCAGCATGTTGCGTGGGCGAACATGAGGTGCCCCTACATTTGGTTCAAACACGGTACGTGTTTTGAATAAAGGCAAACGTAAAAGGAGGAAGCATGGATTTCGCTTATACCGAGGAACAACTCCGCATCAAGAAGGGTATCCGCGAGTGGGCCAAGGAGAATCTGACTGAAGAAGTTATCGCTGCTGGCTACAAGAACCGCGGCATTGCTCCTGAGGTTGCGAAGGCATGGGTTGATTCGGGATGGGGTATGTATGGTCTGCCCGAGGAGTACGGTGGAACCCCGGTTGATCACCTGACCATGTCGATGATCATTGAAGAGCTGAATCACGCGGGCGGCAACATCCCTATGGCTCCCAATCTGTTGATCATGTTTGACGTGTGCGAGTTTGGTAGCAAAGAGCAGATCGACTACGCCATGGACTACTACAAGGAAAATGGTTACCCGCCGTATTGCCTAGCCATCTCCGAGCCTGAGGCTGGCTCCGACAATCAAGGCATGGAATGCTTGGCTACGCGCGATGCCGATGGTAAGATTCACATTACCGGCACGAAGACCTGGGTTACTCAGGGTGAAGTGACCGATGGTTTTATCGTTGTGTGCAAGGACGAGGACCCCTCGCGTGAGAACAAAGAGATGTCGATGTATCTTGTTCCGTCCAACGCAAAGGGCGTTACCATTGAGCCGCTGAACAAGATTGGCATGCAGATTATGCCGTTCGCCATGCTTCACTTTGACGACGTTGTTGTTGACGAGAGCGCGCTTTTGGGTATCAAGGGCAAGGGTTTCTATCAGCTGATGAAGAACTTCGAATGGGAGCGCTGCGTGCTTCTGGCTGAGCTTCTTGGCGAGGCTCAAGCTGCCATGGAAGATGCTTGTGCGTGGGTTAACGAGCGTCAGCAGTTTGGTAAGGGTATCAAGACCTACCAGCTCGTGCAGGAGCACATTGTCGAGATGCAAATTGAGCTTTCGAACACGCGTAACTTCCTGTATCGCACCGCTTGGAAGATGGACAATGGCATTCCGGTAAACAACGATGCCGCCATGCTTAAGCGTTATGGTGCTCCGGCGTTGACCGACTGCTGCTCACGTGCGCTGCAGCTCATGGGTGGTCTCGGCTTCACCGACGAGACTCGTGTGTCTCGCCTCATGCTTGACTGCCGTGGCTTCCAGATCGGTGGCGGCACCGTTGAGATTATGGTGCACATCTCCGGCCGTGGTATCCTCAAAGAGTATGCCAAGGTTGTGGAGAATCCCGATCATCTGTACACGATCTAAAGTTTCCACAGGTACGTTCCAAAACGAAGAGAAAGGACCCGGCGACGGGTCCTTTCTCTTCTTATGATGAGCTACCGTGACGGGTAGTTTCGTTGAAGTGCTCGCCACTTTTTGAATAAGGGAAATGGGTGCGTTCCTTTACGACGCAGGAAAAGAACCCTTGCTTCCGTGACAGTTCATACCAATAGCGCGGATGGTGCAGTAATCGCGATGCTTGCAGCGCCCACAGGCACGACGTCGGCCCTTTTGAGATGGATCGTATAGGCCAACGACACCCATGGTGCTGTAGGGGGGGTCAAACGTTCCATCAGTGTTAAGCTTCACACCTAAACGTTTTTCGGCTTGCGTGTAGAACAGCAGTTGAGATCGTGAATCGAGAGGGAAGTCGCCATCGCCGGGTTGCAGGCGATCGTCGGTATAGAGTCCTTCATCTACTGCGGTACTAATGATGCGGGCATTTACACGATCGGCGGCGCATTCAACCAAAGTGCGTGCGCAAGCGCGCGCGAGGGTGAAATCGAGTTGGTCTGCCGATGCGGGCAATGCAGCTGGGTTTTCGGGACCGATGGTTGCCGCCAGGAGGGCGCAGTGGCTTGCGCGACGAAGGCGATCGTAAACGCTTTGTCCGCGAAATATCATCATAGTGCCCACCAGCTTGATAGCTGGTTCGGTGTATTTGGGTGGTAGGGTGCAAATGGTCGGATTGAATATCTTGAATACACCCCGGGGTTCGTAAGTAGCCAGGCAGGCGGCAATGGCACTGTCGAGACGTTGCTTTACGGCGGGATTCAGCTCGATCTCCTTGGTGGCTTCGGCCTCGTTAGCGTTGTTTTCTTGAGTCTCTCCTTGGTTGGCTGCGTTAAGTACCGTGCTGCTAGTTTGGTTTTTTGTGGCCGAGGGCACAAAAGCTTCTTGGTCGATACCGAGCGCAAGTAATTCGTCGGGAGTAAGCTGACGCAATACGTCGATAGGTGGCAGCGCATCGACTGTGCAGGGTACTTCGATAATCTTGCGTAGCGGGCCGGACATAGCTGCTCCTTTGGCTCGGCCGCAGAAGCAGCCGGGAATTTGTGTGGGGGAGGGCCTCCTTGCGGCGACCTTTGCCTGTAGTAAAGATCATAGTGCACGCAAGGGTTTCGTTAACCGGCCATTTTGCTTTTGATGTGCGGTTTTGACGCATGAAGAAGCCTGGTGAAGTAGTTTCGGTCGGCGAAAGAATAGCAAGCGGTATTTCAAGGCAACAAAAATAATTGTTTGGCCACTTTCGATGCCCACAAGCCCTGTTTTGACCGTGGTCAAACAATAGCTACAGCCTATTATTTTAAGTGCAATCAATAGCCAAAGAAAATGAATCGCTTCCCCGCGAGGGCTTGCTATCGCATTTTGTTTCAGGTGCGAGTGGGTCTGGTTGGTGGCGAGTTACGGGAAGGGGCTCTATGTATGAGCTGACGCAAGAAGAGCGCATGATACTGGCCATGGTGGACGATGTGTGTACCGATGTCGTGTCGAAGCGTGCGGCCGACATAGATGAGGCAGACGAATTCCCTGAAGATATCTATGCTTTGTTCGCTGATCAGGGGCTCTTTGCTCTGGCTTTCGGCGAGGAATATGGTGGCGTGGAGGTGAGTATGCACTGCTGGGTGCAGGTTATCGAGCGCATTGCGCGCGAATCTCCTGCGGTTGCGTTGATGATACTTATTTCGGCCATTGGTTCGGATGCGCTGGTGTTTAGTGGTACCGAAGAACAAAAAAACGCCATTCTTCCGGCCTTGGCAGCAGGGGAGACCAAGATATGTTTTGCCCTAACGGAGCCGGGTGCTGGTTCGGATATTTCATCCATTGCAACGACCGCTTTGCCTGATGGTGAGGGATATATCGTCAATGGCAGTAAGATATTCATTACGAACGGCGCTGTGGGTGATTGGTTCACGGTGTTTGCTAAGGTGATGGAAGACGGTGTGTCGAAGCCATCTTGTTTTGTGGTGCCGCGTGACACGCCGGGTCTTGTTATTGGACGCAAGGAAGACAAGATGGGTCTACGTGGCTCGGTTACCTCCCAGTTGTTTTTTGAGAATATGCACGTAGGGCCTGAAACGTTGGTGGGCGCTGTAGGTGATGGGTTTGAGATTGCCCATCATACGCTAAATCGAGGACGTTTGGCGGTGGCAGCATTGGCCACGGGAGTGACGGCTGCGTCACTCGCTGCTGCAGCGACGTATGCGAAAGATCGCATTCAGTTCGGCAAGCATATCGCCGATTTGCAGGCTGTCCGGTTCATGCTAGCCGATATGGAGATAGCGCTGGAGGCATCGCGTTTGCTTTTAGACCAGGCGGCAACGGCGTATGGCGGAGATCTCGCTGCCATGATGAAAACGGCATCGGTTGCCAAGGTGTACTGTTCGGAGGCCGCTGTTAAGGCTTCCGAAACTGCTGTTCAAGTGTTTGGTGGGTATGGACTGTGTAAAGACTATCCGGTTGAGCGTTACTACCGTGACGCGAAGTCGTTCACTATTGTCGAAGGAACCAGCCAGGTACAACGTTCGCTTATTGCGAAATCGGTGCTGCGGGAATACTAGGGGACGAGTGTCGGTGGGTATGCGTGGGCTAGAGGAGGATCTGTAATGAATATTGCCGTGTGTGTAAAGCAGACTGTCGATAGCGAAGCTGCGGTGGTTGTGGGTGCTGATGGTCGGGTAGACACGGAGGGGCAAGCGCACGTTATCGATCCGTACAGCGAGTTTGCGGTGGAGCGTGCTGTGCAACTTGTTGAAGCTCAGGGAGGAAGCGTGGCTGTTGTGTGTATTGGCGGCAATGAGGCCATACCAGCCGTACGCCATGCCTTGTCTATGGGAGCAGATGAGGGCTACTTGGTTGATGACGAGGCTCTTGCGGAAACCGATGCCACTGGGCGTGCGTGCGTGCTGGCTGCAGCATTGGTACGTCTTGCGCCCGACTTGGTGCTTGGAGGCTGTAAGTCGGCCGATACCTCTAGCTCTCAAACGATGCCGCGCGTAGCGGAGCTTATGTCGCTTCCCTGTGTGCAGGTGGTTACCACCTTAGAAGTAGATGCCTCGGCAGGTAAAGCACGCGCAGTGCGCGAGATTGACGATGGTTCCGCTGTGATCGAAGTTGCCATGCCTGCGGTGATTACGGCTCAGCAGGGTTTAGCCGAGCCACGTTACCCCAATGTTCGTTCTATCATGCAGTCAAAGAAAAAGCCCGTCACTGTTTGGACGCTAAACGATTTAGGGGTCGATGCGGCGGTTGTATCGCCCGAGAGAGCGCGTACGAAGGTAGTATGCTACCGCTCAAAACCGGCGCGTCAGGGTGGGTTCATCGTAAAGGGAGATACCGTTGCTGATGTCGTATCTACTACGGTAGGGCTTCTGTCAACCGAGGCAAAGGTTATCTAGGAGGAGGTTTCCATGGCGGGAATAGGGATATACGCCGAGGCGAAAAAGGGAATTTTTCCTCGGGTGGTGTTTGAGATGTTGGCTGCGGGTCGAAGCATGGCCGAGGCAGCAGGAACTGAACTGCGAGCCATCGTCGTGGGGCGAGGCATTGACGATGCTGTGCTGGCTCCGTTGGCACAAGCGGGTGCTGATAGCGTGTGCGTAGTGGACGACGCAACGCTTGCGTCGTACGCCACCGATACCTACGCAGCGGCACTCTCTGCATTGGTGTCCGAGTATGAGTTTGATGTCATTTTATTGGCACAAGGGGCGACGGGACTTGATCTGGGGCCAGTGCTCGCTCAGCGTTTGGGCACAGGTTTTGTGGCCGATGTGGTTGATATTCAGCCAGATGCAGACGCTTCATTCGTTTTTACGCGTGAACAATATTCAGGCAAGGTGCTGGCCGATATGGTCTTTGCTGCTGATGCGCGTCCGATTATCGCGACCGTTCGACCTAAGGCTTTCGATCCGGCTCCTCTGGATCTGGCACGCACTGCTCCGATTGTGGCATCGCATATAGCAGGCGTGAGCGACCTTCGTCAGATCGTGGTTGATATCGTGCGTACTGCGTCGGGTCGCGTAGAGTTGACTGAAGCCGATGTTGTTGTGTCTGGCGGCCGTGGCACGAAGGGTGCTGAAGGGTTTCAGCTGGTAGAGCAGTTGGCAGATGTGTTGGGCGCTGCGGTAGGAGCTTCGCGTCCCGCCGTTGATGAAGGTTGGATTGACATTCAGTTCCAGGTTGGTCAGACAGGAAAGACCATTGCCCCACAGCTTTACGTTGCCTGTGGTATTTCGGGTTCGATTCAGCATATGGCGGGCGTTTCTGCGTCGAAGTGTATTGTTGCGGTGAATCGCCATCCGGAGGCCGATATCTTCAAGGTAGCCGACTACGGTATTGTTGCCGATTTGTTTGAGGCGCTGCCGCTTCTGACAGAAGCGTTTCGCGCTATTAAGGCATCGTAGGGGGCAGCTATGGATACGGCGGTGCCAACACGCGAAGTTCTTTGGAATATCCAGGGCTCATGGATTATGTACCCGTGCTTCTTGGTAGCGCTTGCAGTGGCAGCCTATTTCTTTTATCGACGTTATCGTCTGTGGAAAATCGGACATCCGGTAAACCGTTCGGATCGATGGAATCAGCGACTACGAGGTGCGTTTCTTGACGCTATATTGCAGGCAACCGTGGTTAAGAAGCCCGGTGTTGGCATAGCGCATGTGGCTATGTATGTTGCGATGGCTATCATGCTCGTGGCGACCGCAAGTGTTGCCGCTCAGGCCGACTTGGGGCTTCAATTGGTGCAGGGCGACTACTATTTATACTTCTTGTCGTTAACCACCGACATTGCGGGTTTGGCATTCTGTAGTGCCATGGTGTTTTGCATTGTTCGGCGTAGGCAGGGTATCGATTCGAGTATTGCCGATATAGTAGTGCTGGTATGGTTGCTGGTTATTGGAGTGTCGGGCTTTTTGTTGGAGGGGTTGCGTATTGCGGCCACCAATGACGCTTGGGCTGATTGGTCACCTATCGGTAATCTGGCTTCTTATCTGTTCGTTGGTATTGATGTTGCGCAGGCATCGTTGATACACCAGGTAATGTGGTGGGGCCATATGGCTATTGCCTTTGGTATCTTGGCTTACTGGACCTACTCAAAACTGGTGCATGTACTATTGATTCCTACTGCAGTATATCGTCGATCTCTCGAACCTAAGGGTACCTTGCCTGCTGGCGATCTGGAAGATGAAAACCTTGAAGAATTTGGTGTGGGAAAACTTGAAGACTTCACCCAAAAGGATCTTTTAGATTTGGAGACATGCGTAAGTTGCGGCCGCTGTGAAGAGGTATGTCCGGCTCATGGGAGTGGTAAACCGCTGTCGCCAAAAGTACTTATGCGCGACCTGTGTGGGCATCTAGAAGAACGTGGCCCGGTAGTATTGGCGCAGCGTAAAACGGTGGCGTTTGAGCCTAACGAGATGCAGCAGGAAGTGCTCGACAAAACCTTGGTGGGTCAGGTGGTGTCCTCTGAGGCGCTCTGGTCGTGTACGACCTGTGGGGCGTGTATGGAGGCATGTCCTGCATTGCTTGAGCACGTACCCAAGGTGGTTGGTATGCGCACGTTTCAGGTTTCTATGGAAAGTGCGTTTCCTCGCGAAGTTACCGCGACGTTCCGTAATTTAGAGACAAACGGTAATCCGTGGGGCTTAGGATGGCAGAGCCGGATGAATTGGGCTGAGGGTTTGGAAGTACCTACCTTGGCCCAATATCCGCAGGCAGAATACTTATATTGGCCGGGCTGTTCGGGCGCTTATGATGCGCGTAACCGTAAAGTAACGCATTCAATTGTGGCTTTACTTAAAGCTGCTGGTGTTGATTTTGCTGTGCTAGGTAACGAAGAGAAGTGTTGCGGGGACGCTGCACGTAGGATGGGTAACGAGTTTCTTTATTATCAGTTAGCTACCGAGAATATCGAGACGCTTAACGCCTATGGGGTAAAGAAGATTATTGTGCAGTGCCCCCATTGCGCCCAGGCTCTCGAACGCGATTATCCGCAGCTGGGTGGTCGATTTGAGGTTGTGCGTCACGCGGAGTTGCTGGCACAACTGGTGGATGAGGGAAAACTTGTTCCTGCGGTGTCGGAGGGGTCGCGTACAGCTCCTTCCAAACCGAGATGCATTACCTACCATGACTCATGCTACTTGGGACGTTATGCCGATCTCTACGATCAACCTCGCGCTATTGTGCAAGCGAGCGGTGCCCAGTTGGTGGAAATGAGACGGAATCGCAAGGAGAGTTTTTGCTGCGGCGCGGGGGGCGGCCGCATGTGGTTTGAAGAGCGTGAGGGACAGCGTATGAATGTGATGCGCGCCGACCAGGCATTGGCCACGGGGGCGGATGCGGTAGCAACAGCCTGCCCGTTTTGTTTATCTATGTTCGAAGATGCGGTGGCTTCCAAGGATGTTGAGTTGCCGGTACGCGACATTGCGGAGTTCTTGGCCGAAGCCTGTAAGCAGGCGTAGTAATACCATAAAGCAAGCCTTATCCGACAGGTGGTAGGGAAAACTAATGAGGGCTTGCGAGAGCCGCAGGCGAGGAGGGTGCCTTGTGAGAGCTTGGAAGTCGGGTGAGGTGCTTTCGTGTTTGCTCCCGTAACGAGTAAGAGGGGTAAGCAGCACGCTTGCGCTGTATTGGATGAATCGGCAGGTTTAACATCTGAGGTACGTGGAGTATTGCCTGTTATACAGCCACAAAGTTCTGAAGCCACGCCGGTGCGCCCTGCTGCGGGCATTACGTTTTCTGATTGTGCTCCTTGGGCTGGTGGACGCGTTTCGTCGCGTGCTCGCTGTGTCTTGGCAAACAATCCCTCGCCGCTCACCTATCGAGGCACCAATACGTGGATACTATCCGAACCAGGGCTGCCTGATTGTGTTGTGGTAGATCCGGGACCTCTTGAGCGTGAGCATCTCAACGCAGTACGCGCAGTCTGTGCTGAAGACCAGTTGCAAGTGGCAGCCATTGTGATAACTCACGACCATGCCGACCATGCGGAGAGTGCTGAAGTATTTGCTGCGGAAGTAGATGCTCCGGTGTATGGCCGTCGTGTAGGTACGCTACCCGAGGGCCCCTTCGTTTTTAAGGGCAAGGGCCCGCGCCTTGAGGTAATTTCGCTTCCCGGGCACTCCAGTGATTCCATTGGCTTACTATTTCCTCAGGATTCATCGCTCGTAACTGGTGACTTCATTTTCCGACAAAGCTCAACCCTTATCTGCTGGCCCGATGGCAACATGACGCGGTATCTGGAGCGCCTGGCATTTATGCGCGATCTCGTGCGCACGCGACGTATCCGTTTACTACTGACGGCCCACGGTTTACCTATTGACGACCCGCTCGGCATTATTGATAGGCAGACGGCACACCGCTATGCGCGTCTTGAGCAAGTGCGTGCCATTATCGATGGCGGTGCTGGCTGCGATGTCGATCGTATTTTGGAGGGTGTATATGATGACGTTGATAAACGACTCGGTTTGGCGGCTCGGGTAAACGTTCAAGCGCAGCTCGCCTATTTAGAGGAACAGGGTCTTTTGGGTGTCTAATCGCGTGTTGAGTATTCCTATTGAGTGAAACACTCGACGGCAGGATTCTGGGTCTTATCTCAGCGTTTCACAAAGCAAAACCCACTAACAAAGATCGGCAGCTAACGTTAGCTGCCGATCTTTGTTATACGCTGTGCTTGAGTGATTCTTCGTGCTCTCAAAGTAATGCTTTACTTATTTGCATAGTTGCTTGTTTGAGTTTAGGCCTTCATACGCTCGGTTAGTTCGGCGGCTAACAGGTGGCGTTTAATCTTGCCCGTAGCGGTCTTAGGTATTTCATCGATATATTCGATGTGCTCAGGCCATAGACGCTTTGCTACGTGAATGCTTTCGAGATAAGCTGTCACATCGGCCAGCGTCGGGCGCGTGTTTCCGGTGGCTACAGCGAAGGTGCAAATGCGTTCGCCTAAGCGATCGTCGGGCATGCCAAGTGTGGCATGATCTCCGATGCCGGGACAATCCATGAGATTGCCGTCAATCTCGTTGGCACAAATATTCTCTCCGCCGCGGATGATGATTTCCTTTTTGCGACCATTGATACGAATGCGACCTTCGTCATCTTGATAGCATAGGTCTCCGCTATAGAACCAACCGTCGTCATCGAGTGCGCGATCGGTGCGTTCTTTGTCATTGAGGTAGCCTACGAACTGATGTGGCCCGCGCGATATTTCTTCACCTTGAGTTCCGTTCGGTACGGGGGTATGGTTCTCGTCGACAACCCGAACTTCGATACCCGGGCAGGGAATACCCGACCAAGCGCCGTTCCACTCAAGGCAATGTGCCGGAGGTACAAACAAGTGAGGGCAGCTTTCTGTTGAGCCATAGCACTCACATAGTAGGATGTTGTGAGTGTTGGCGCATTGCACCAGAGAGCCGGGTACTGGCGCGCCGCCGCAAACAAACAATGAGAGGGATGCAAAGGAGTCGAGTTTCTCGTCTGTAAGGTACTTTAAGATGTCGTAGATGAACGGCGTGGCGCCCATTGACCAGGTTGCACCTTCACGATTGCATAATTCGAAAGCTTCCTTGGCCTTGAACTGCTGTTGTAGTACGGTGCGGCCGCCCAGCAACATAGGGGAGAGCAGGCCGTGGTAGAAGCCTGTTGCATGATTTAAGGGGGAGGGCATAAACATAACATCTTGGGCGGTGCGTTTGAGTCCCTGGGTAAACGAGCGCTCTGAGAATAAGATGTTATTATGCGTGAACAACACCGATTTCTGTCGACCGGTTGTTCCTGAAGTTGATAAGATGCAGGCCACATCGTCTGAGGTAATCGACGGACGCGTGGTGTGCGGCTCGAAAGTGGCGATAATGTTGCTTAGGGTTGGTAATCCTTTGGTGGATGGTCCTTCTTTGTCGACCACCGCAATGGGTCCTAAGGTAGGAACGCGATCTTGTACGGTCAGTGCTTGTTGTTCAAAATCACATGCATGAAAGGTAGTGGGGCAAATAAAAGCCCGGGTACCCACTTTGTTCATGTTGTAAACAAGGTCTTCGTCATTGAAATTTTTAGGGACGGGATGCATAACGGCCCCCACTTTTAAGCAGGCTACGTACACGATGCAAAATTCAGCCCAGTTTGGCAGCTGGAACGTAACGACATCGCCCGCTTCTACGCCTTCATGAGTCAACCATGCTGCCAAGCGCTCGGCGTGATCGTCCACCTGTCCATAGGTGTAGGTTGTTCCTAGGTCATCGGTTACATAGGTTCTTTCGGGATGGCTTTCTGCCCGTTCGTCCCAAACGTCCCCTAATGTTTGATTGGTCCAGTATCCTTGCTCGTAATAAAACTGTTTGCGCTCACCGTTAATCTTTAGGTCGGTAATCATCGCCCCTGAATCCTCTCTAGATCCCCGTTCGCTTTATCATCCGCACGGGTGCGGATGAAGAAATGAATGCTGATGCTCGGATTGTTGCGTGGAGTGTCGCTTGCGAATGTTAGTTACGGCGTGGTGCTTGTCTCCCCTCGTTGATCGAAAATGGTTTGGGCAAGCGTTCCTGCCAGTGTTGTTTCCCTGACACCGGCTTTCTTTATTACCAGTCTATTCATTGTAAGTTCTCGGTTAATGGTCGATTTGGGCGATTTGTTGGTTCATCTATAGATTCTATCGATGGTTCGACGGGTTTATGCTCTGTTTTACCTATAATGCCTGATGAAAAATGGCGGATGATTCTTTTGGCTGCTCTGCTTTCGGTTTTCGTAAGGGCGATTCTGCACCAAAGAAGACCACTCCTTGGTTTTGCCTTGGTTGGGAGGATGTGTCTTTTTCGTTTCTCGTCGTTCTACATATAGCGGATCACATCTGTTGGACAATATCGCGTTATTAATGGTCGTCATAATAAAATACGAAACATAAACGATATATTGTCCGTGGTTTTATGACCCCGGTTCTTCGAATATAGGATATGACCTCAGAATAAGGTCGCGATCAAACGGATTAAAACGAGATTGTGATGAAAACAGGGAAAGGGGTAGTGTCCATGAGCGTGTATCAGGAAAATTACCATCTGCCGGAGTTCGAGTACAACTACGAGAAACTCATTATCGACCGCCGCGGCCCGGTGTACGTGTGTAGCTTCAACGACGCCAGCAACCTGAACGCCATGTCGTACAAGCAGATGAGTGAGTTTAACGACTTCCTTATTAAGGTGCGTCTCGACAAAGACTGTCGTGCTATTGTATTGACGGGTGAGGGTAAGTCGTTCTGTGCTGGCTTCAACCTAAACGACCTGGCGCTCGATCCTCCTGAGGATATGGGTCGTATTCAGCGTGACTTTTACATCATGCAGCGCATGTGCTCCGACCAGATCATCAACATGCGCCGTTGCGAGCAGCCCATCATCGGCGCGCTCAAGGGCTACGCCGTAGGCGGTGGCCTGTCTATCTCTTGTGCGTGTGACATGCGCGTGTTGGGTGAGAGCTTCAAGATGAACGCTGGCTATCTTTCTATCGGTTACACGGGTACCGACATGGGTGGCGCGTTCTTCCTGCCTAAGATTGTCGGCTATGCTCGCGCTTGCGAGATACTTATGAACCCCAACCGTTTTGGTGCCGAGAAGCTGCTTGACTGGGGCTTCGCGAACAAGGTCGTCGCCGACGACGACGTGGTCGAAGAGGCTGTTGCCTTCGCTCAGCAGATGTGCGACGCCACCGCTCCGTTCGGCCTGCGTCTTACCAAGGAATGCCTACAGGCATCCCTTGACGGCACGAGTTTCGAGAACGTAGTGAAGATGGAAAACCGTAACCAGGTTTTGGCTTCCAATACGAACGATGGCATCATGGGTACGCTAAAGATGAACCCAAAGAACAAGCAGGACGTGAAAGATAATCCAGATAAGTACGCGTTCCACAACATGTAAGAAGTCGTGTCGCCACGGTCTCTGTGGTTGATCGACGCTCAAGCGCCTCTGACTTTCGCGTCGGAGGTGCTTTCTTTTTTGAGGAACGTTTGTGGCGTGTGTCTTTTGGTTGACGTTATGCAAAATGTTTCACGGAAACATTTGTTCGTATGGTAAAAGGAAGGATCACTTATGCGTATACTTGCCATCAATGGTAGCCATCGAGCGGGCAAGGGGACCGCAGCGCTCCTGCGTGCAGCGCTTGATCAGACAGCTTCAGAAGGGGCTTTAACGGAGCTTGTGGAGCTCTCTCATCTTGATATTAGTTACTGCAATGGATGCAATGCGTGTTTGGTAAAGCCGTCTTGTTCGCTTTCAGATGATATGGAAGAGCTCGTGAAAAAGATGCGCGCAGCCGATGGGATTATTTTGGGCTCTCCCGATTATTTTGCCAATGTTACCGCGCGTATGAAGACGTTCATTGATAGAACGCGTCCTCTTCATATGACCGCAAATGCGCTTAAGGGTAAGGTGGGTGGTATGGTGTCCACTGCGGGTCTTAATAACTGCGGTGCTGAGGAGGCTTTGGGTGTTATGGACCGCTTTTTTGCAACGCACGAGATGCTTATTGTGCATCCGCGACCTGAGGGCGCGGTGCTTGCCTCCGGAGCGATGGGTTCTCAATTCGCGGGCTTTGATGAACGGGGACGGGTGCAGTGGCGGCGTATTGAGGATGATCATGTGGCATATGCTTTTGCGCGCCAACTCGGTAGTGATATGGTTGATCTTATTAAGCGCCTGCAATAAGGCTTGTGAAACAAGTGGTCTGTAAAAAAGAACCGGCAGCTTTGTGGCGGCCGGTTCTTTTTTTATAATGATGCGAGATTACCAGTTGCAGGGAGCCTCGCCGGCAACTTGTCGCTCGGACTTAAAAATGGTGTCCGGTACTTCAGAGCCGTGCCAGCATTTGATGGCTTCCTTTTCCTCCATAGCGGCGATCTCGTCAGCGCTATAGCCCATCTTGGTAAGGAACTCAACGGTGTGATAGCCGGTGGGCTTGGAAAGGATGATTGGTGGGTCGCCGTAGTCATCGAAACGAAGCGGTGACATCGGAATGGCTTTCTTGCCGAAGGACTCATATTCAACCCAGCGTAGCGAGTCGTTTGCGTACGCCTCTTCGTCCTTTAGAATGTCGGTGTAGCGGAAGCACTTCTGGTGAGGCACCTCGTGCTGGCGCAGGATCTCGTCCCACTCTTCGAACGTTTTGCTAGCAAATGATGCCTCAAGCCAACCGATAACCTCAGGCTGCTTACCGGCAGCCTTTAAGGCAGGCAGGTTGCAGGTGTCAGCCTGATCTTTATGCTCACTGTTGTTGGTAATTTCCATCATCATGTTGTAGTACTTATCGTACTGCGGCATGCAGATGAGCATCCACTTGTCGTCGGAAGTTTTGTAGGTATTGTTGAAGGGGTTCGGAACCGCTTTGCGCGACTTGGGGTAGGGTGCGCCGAACTGCGTAGCCATAACGCCAATGTTACCGCCCCAGATTGCTGCGCCGTAGAGGTTGCAAGTAACCTTATCACCTTTGCCCGTGCGGGTACGATTAAACAGTGCTGCCAAGATACCACCGGAAAGGATAGAGGCTGCGTTGTAGTCACCAAAAGCTTGCGGAGGAATAGCGGGGGACTGACCGTCTTCGCGGAATACGTTTGCCACACCGCCACGTGCCGCCCAGCACACTGCATCGAAACCAGGGGTGTCGCGCTCGGGTCCGAACTCACCGTAACCACGCATCTGTGCCCAGATGAGGCTGGGATACTTTGCCTTAAGGGTTGCGTAATCCAAACCGAGCTTCACGAGGGCTTTGTCGCGCAGATTGTTCACGAACACGTCGGCTTCTGCCAACAGGTCCTGCATAATTTTTGCGCCCTCTTCGGTCTTGAGATTAAGGGAAAGCCAGTTCTTGTTCGTGTTGTTGAGATCGATGGTGGGATCTTCTCGATCCGTCTGTTCGCAACCGAAACCAGGTCCCTGTGTGCGTTGGGCATCGCCGTGAAGCGGTTCGACCTTAATGATTTCTGCACCCATTTCCGACAAAACACGTACGGTTGCAGGTGCAGCTACCCATTCGCATAGTTCGACGACTTTGACGCCGTTCAGAGGACCATACCCGTTCAGTTTCTCTGTCACTGACATAAGACGGTTCTCCTTCCTTTGATGAATCGTTGATTTTCGTCCTGCCGATATACTCACATGTTCTATGTTTTGTTGCTATGGACAATTATATTTAATTGATGGTCGGGGGTAAAACCAGTAAGATGAATGCGTTTACCTCACACGTTGCGATATTTGTTGGCCAATGAGGGGTGGTTCAGGGTGTAAAAGCCTCTTTTCGTCCTAATGGGATGGTTGAATTCACCGAATTGAGGGTAATATTGGCTGGTAGGCTCAGTATACTGATAGAAGCGCAAAGCTGGGTTCGTTAATGCCTATGGGGCAGATGAGTGTATGGCCGTGACTATTTGCTTATGGCGGCGGACTTTTATGAGAGGAAGGTTATACGTGGATTTCGAATTGACCGACAGTCAGCGTAAACTCATTGATGTGTTCCGCGCCTTCGGCGAGGAGACATTCACTCCGGCTCACGTACATCAGTGGAGGCGGGATCAAGGATTGCCCGACGAAGTGGCTAAGGGGTTTGTAGACCTGTACTTCGGATTGGAGGGCCTTCACGATGCCGAGCGGGGAAACTCATTTAGCCTCAGTTCGCAGGCGATGATAATTGAGGAACTCTCGCGATGCGCTGGTGCCACACTTCCGTTTCAAAACGATTTGTTTAATCTGGCAATCATGAATGAGTTTGCGGCGGAAGGTGAGTTTGCGGCCGTCATCGATGAGTATCGCTCGACGGGTCGTCTTGCGTTTGCGCTTGCTATCTCCGAACCGGAGGCGGGTTCAGATTCCTTGAATATGCACACTAGTACCCGTACGGTTGATGGTCGTCTTATCTTGAATGGAAGCAAGACGTTCGTGAATAACGGCGAGTATGCACCTTATATTATGGTGGCGGCTATCGATCGCGATGAAGAAGAGCCGGGAAAATATCCTCCTATGACATTTTGGTTCGTACCGCGTGACTTGAAGGGTATTACGGCGTACCCCATAAATAAAATTGGTCAGTCTATGCTGCCCTTCGCTCAGCTGGAGTTTGAAAATGTTGAGCTTTCTCCCGAATATCGCCTGAAGGGTCGTCAGGCTGGTTTTCGTCAGCTCTTTCGTCTCCTAGAATTTGGTCGTACCTTTACGTGCGCTTCATCGTTGGGTATGGCACGTGCGGCTATGGAAGATGCAGTGGCCCATGCTTGTGATCGCAAAGCGTTTGGTGTGCAGATTGGTCGTTTTCAGCAAGTTGAACAGATGCTCGTCGACATGGAAGTAAGCTTGTATAACATGAGGGCTATGCTCTATCGTGCTGCACGATCGGTGGATAAGGGTCTCGGAGAAGAACGTCTGAGTGTGGCTCTAATGAAGCGCTATATTCCCAATGCTGCTACTGAAGTGGCGAGTAATGCCATGCAGATTCTTGGTGGTATGGGTTATACCGAGCACGCACGCGTAAGCCAGTTGTGGCAGGATTGTCGTGGTAATCAGATAGCAGAAGGCACTGACCAGATTATGGTGCATATCGCTGCACCGTTGATTCTTGAAAAATATTAATACGCCTTTCTAAGGTTGTGTTGCCGTCTTTGAGGGTATGTATTAACGCCTGTCGTGATAAGCGAGAGGCGTTTTTATTTGCTTAGAGCAATTCTTTGGGCCATCTTGCCTTTTGCGGGGAAACACTCACGACTTTAGTGCGAGTATTCTCTACCCAATATCTCATTATTGTCCTTTGCATACCTAGTTTGTAGGGCAAAAATACCGTTATGACCATTCTCAGCCAAGAAACAACAGGGGAGAATGTGCCGCAGAGAGCTTGTTCTGTGCAGCAGGCATTCAGGGGTGCCGTTCCCCGCCGCGTACTCAATTTCGCGGTAGGGGACGACGGAGACTATTAGGAGGCAAAATTGAGTACAACGGTAGCGAAAGAGAAGATGAGCCCGCGGCATATGCTCATCGTTCTTACGGGCATCATGATTACGTTCGGGTGCTCGGCCCTGTGTTTTTCTACATGGGGTTTGTTTCAACCGGTCGTGGCCGAAGGGTTGGGTATTCCCACCACCGGGTTTGCGTTCTATGTGACGGTGATGTACTTGACGATGACGGTAGCTTCTCCCTTTGCAGGTAAGCTTATTCAGTCGATGGACATTCGTATTATTCTGTCCGTTTCGGCTTGCCTTGTGGGTGGCGCGTTCATCCTTATGAGCTTTTCGTACAATATCATCATGTTCTACGCGGCTGCGGTTCTGCTGGGTCTTGGTGAAATATCCATTCTATGGCTTGCTATCCCGCAGCTTATTAATCGTTGGTTCCATGAGCGCGGCGGCTTCTTTATCGGATTGTGTATGGCATTCACTGGTATCGGTGGCGCTTTGTGGTCGGCCGTGTTTACGGCTTTGCGCTCTAATGGCATGGATTTTCATACCATCTATCTCATTTGGGGTGTTATCGCGCTTGCTACCTCTCTGCCCTTCACCTTGTTCTGCATCCGTAGTAGGCCAGAAGATGTTGGCTTAGCTCCTTATGGAGCTAAGGTTGCCGCTAATGGTGCCGCTGCGAAGCCGACCGGTATTTCCGCTAAAGCTGCTATGAAGATGCCGGTATTCTTTGCTCTTTGCTTGTTTGCAGGCATTATCAACATTGCGGTGCTTATCGCTCAGCAGTTTCCGACCTACACAAAGACTCTAACTGGTGCCACGTTTGATGTTCTTGTAGTGGGTGGCATTATGGCTACGGTCATGATGGTGGGTCAGGCTATCTTTAAGATTGTTTTGGGTGCCGCCGCCGACAAGAACGCCAAGGGTGCTTTGTGGTTTGCGTTCATTGCTGGTGTGGGTGGCGTGCTCTTGTGTTGGCTTGGTTCCTTCTCTGAGTATACGATGTATGTAGGATCGTTTATCTTCGGTGCGTTCTATGCTACCGCCGTCGTGCTTGTGCCTATCATTGTGAAGCAGGTGTTTGGCTTGCGCGATAACGCCATCATCTACTCTCGCGTGTCTACGGTTTTCAACCTCATCGCAGCTTTTGGTTCAATGATTTGGGCATGGATTGGTTCCTCGTTCGGCTTTAATGTGGTATTTATCGTAGGCATTACCATGATTGTTGCGGTGCTGCTGCTAGGTCTGTTCTCATTCGCTCAGGCTAAGAAACTACGTAGTCAGTGGTCTGAATAAGCGATATGTTTGAACATAGTTCGATACTGTTCTGGTAAGGTATGCGGGGGCTCGCTATGCGGGTTCCCGCTTTGCACGCGTAGTGCAAGTGGTTGCGAAGCAGGTATGTCTGTCTTGGTGGGTGCCTACGGCGCGGGGGCGCTTATGTAGGTTAGCGAATGCGAAGGGGAAGCACGCTATGAACCTGTCTCAACTCTATTACTTTAAAAAGCTCGCGGAGTTACAGCACTACACTCGTGCAGCGAAAGAGCTTTTTATTACGCAACCCACTCTTTCCGACGCCATGTCGTCGCTCGAGAAAGAGTTGGGGGTACCGTTGTTTCGTCGTGACGGGCGCAATGTGAAACTGACACCATGTGGTGTGGAATTTAATGAGTATGTGCAGAGTAGCTTGCGCGAGCTTGATGAAGGTATTGCCGCAATGGAGCAGCGTAGAGGCGAACTTCGTGGAGCGATGAGTTTGGGCACCACGTTTACTATCCAAGACGACTACTTACCTGCTCTTCTTATGGCTTACCATGAAGAGTTTGGCGACAATATTAGTATTGAAACCTATCAAGGTTTTACGAATTTTCTCACCCAATGTCTACACAATGAAACGCTGGATGTAGCGTTTTGTGGGAGGCTCGGGCACGAACCCGATTTAGTATACCGACCTATTCTTAGTCGTCCCCTCGAGCTTGCGGTACGTTCAGACCATCCGCTTGCGGGACGCAAATCGGTAACGTTTGATGATATTAAAGGTGAGCGCCTTATTACGTATCGGCGTGGCACCCCCATTGGTGAACAGGTGCAAGAGCTACTTGATCGCTATCCACTTGGGCGTATTGCGCAGATATACGACGATGATATCACGCAGGCTTCAGTTCTTAGCACCGATCCAACTCTGGGAGCTCTCATGCTCAACTCTATTGGCCTGAAACTATTCACGGATATAACAACGGTACCTATCGAAGACGTGCGAGCAGATTTTTACTGGGTGTATCTGGCCTACTCCAAGAAGCACTACCAGAGCAAAGTGGTGCAATCGTTTGTCGATTTCGTTGAACGATTTGACGCTGATGGTGTCGATTTGGGTGCGCCTTGGACGGAAGATGAGTAAGAACTCGCCCTGTCTATCTGAAGGTTTTCTTCTAATGTGGCTACGTACGTTTGCTTGTTTTATGGCAGAGTATGCCACGTCTAGTGGCTTATCTCTTCGCAGTGAAGGGGGAGGCTTACCAGTCCACAATCTTCGAGGTAGGCATATAGAACGAAGCCTCGTTTGCAGTGAAACGTGCACGATAGACACGGATCTTCGTCACAGTAAGCGTAGGCATCCTCATCTGCGAACGCGAACACTAAGGGCGGTTTTTTGCCGGGAATAACGTACTTTAGCTGCAGGCCTGTAAAGGTTTTGAGAGCAAGCCAGCGTGGCGTACCTTCTTTGCTCGATGTTGTCCAGTATACCCGCAAAGCGTTGGCGTTGAAGCCACCTACCACCTCATAGGAAAGCGCGATGCGGGAAACCACCTTATCTGAAGATTGCTCGGGCAAGCGTTCCATAGGGATACCGCAACAGGAAAGTTCTGAGGTAATGGGTGCATAAGGCAATTCCGCGATGGGTCGTCTGCCGCCACCGATTAGGTGCGGACCAGCGCCTCCGTCAACACCAGAAAACACCGCGCCGCAGCTGGCGCAGCGGAAGAATGTGATTGGTTCGTTGAACACCCCCGGTTTCCAGGTGGCTTTGGTGCGGGTAGGACTAATGGTTTTTCGAGGGGTAGCGTTCATGGGGTGCCTCCGGTGTGTTGTGGTGGTGCTGTTAATCGATGTAGCGCGCGAGTGGGTCTTTTTCGAGAATTTTGTTCTTTGTGACATACTGAATGAAATGATCGACGCAGTAAGGATGGTAGTTCTTGGTGCTATAGGCTAGATACACACGGTGGTAGCACGGGCGCCGTTCCAACGCGCTAAGATAGAACGGCCTTACTTCCACGCCTTCGACGCTGTGGAGAAAAAACGTATCCAGCATAATGGCGGCATCTACTCCATTAACAGCAAACCCGGCCAAGATAGATTCATCAAGATAGTTGTATTCCACATCGCATACCCCGCGCTCGTCAAGGGTGCGGCGCATTGCGCGGCCGAGGGGGATGGTGTCTAGGTATGAGATGAGATGCTGCTCTTCAAGATCGGCTGGCGTGATGAATGCTTTTGATGCGAGTGGGCAGTTCTTTCCCATGGCAACAACAACCTGCTGGGTTAGTACGGGAATATAGACGATATCGGGGTCGTCTTCTCCTCGTGCACAAAAAATCACATCAAACTGTCCACTTTTTAAATCGTTTAACAAAGGTGCCGAGGCAGCTTCGCGCACATTGAAGGTGACACCAGTGGTATGAGCTTTGTAATCGTTTAGTAGTTTGGGTATGTATCCGGTCTGTACGGTAATGATGCATCCCAGATCAATTTTTCCGCCGTTACTCGTTCCTGCATAGTTCTTCATAATGGCAATACCCTTGTCGATTTGCTCAAGGCCTCCGGTCACATACGCAAGGAATTCGCTGCCATATTTTGTTAAATGAATATTGCGTCCCGTTCTTTGAAATAGCGATACGCCCAGTTCCTGCTCAAGCGAACTAATGGCATTTGAAAGTGATGGCTGAGTAATGTAGAGTTCTTTGGCTGCTTTAGCATAATGCTGTAGCTCGGCTAGTTTCTTGAAGTAGTAGAGTTGCGAGAGGTTCATGGTTGTCCCCTTGGATTGCCGCCACAGAGTACCCTTTGGTGTCATTATACGGGGAAAGCTGACGTTCGTAGGTACATAAAACCTTGCGTTTGTGGGGCAGTCTCTCTTGGATGAGTCCTTGCGTGGTGCGTTGCTTGAGGGACTAGACTTTTTTGAGACGGAAAGGAGATGGAGGGAAATCGTGTCAGCCGCGTTGGTGATGCAGGGGGGTGGACAAAGCGGGAGGGGTCCGCTTTGTCCAGGGTTGGCTTTAGCCTATGTTAGTTTGGCTGTGAGGGCAGGTAGAACTTCGTGTAAATCGCCTACGATGCCATAATCTGCCTGGTTGAAAACGGGCGCGTTTTGATCTTTATTGATTGCTACGATAACGTCGGCGTTGTGTACGCCGATCATGTGTTGCATCTGGCCTGAAATACCAATAGCAAAATATACCTTAGGGGAGATCATGCGACCCGACACGCCCAGATAAAGGCTTTTTGCCATCCACTTTTCATTCTCAGCTAGCGGACGAGAGCAAGCCATCTCACCGCGTACGACATGGGCAAGGTCGCGGGCCATTTGTAGATCTTCCTCATGGGCGAAACCGCGGCCTGCCCCCACCACGACAGAGGCCCGACCCAATTCGCCACCTTCAAAAGACACTGGTTTGGTAGCTCGAATTACAAGAGGGTGGGAGGGGGTTACCAATACTCGCGTTTCAACGACATCGGTACCGGTTGCCTCTTCGGCACAGAATGCAGCGCCATTGCTGGAATAGAAGCGCACAGGACCTACGCCTTTTTGCCGCTTGGTGGCCAATCCGCCAAAGTACATGCTTTCCGCTTCGTCGCCACTGAGGGAGGTAATGTCGGTGATGATGCTGGTGTCGGCATGGGCTGCAAGTCTGCCGCCAATAATTTTCATGCGGGGGGAAGATGGCGTAAGAACTACGTCGGGTGACAGCTCGTCGAACAAAACTTCAATAGTGTCGTAGGCGTTCTCAAAAGCTTCGCTCTCAGGTAGATCGATGGCGTAAGCGATATCAGCAACGCCCCGTATCGGTTCGGTTCCGATAACGGCAAGCAAAACGGTTTCAGCGAACGTGCGCGCTCCGGCGCATAACTCGCGCTGGGTCTCAGTATTATCTGCAATAACGAGTGCTTTCATGGTTCCAACGTCCTTTCTGGCAAGACTGATTGAGGCTATCAGCGCAGGGCGGCGGCTACTGCGGTGGTGAAGGCGTTGAGGTCGCCATCGGTCTTTAGGTCGTATAGTTGTCGTTTGCGTTCGGCTAACTCGGGCGCACGTACCGAGAGGGTTTCTACGAGTGGTGTGATATCAACCCCTGCGGTGACGGCATCGGATACGGTTGCCGGTTTCTTGCCGGCGGCAAGAATCTCGCGCATGCCAGCAATGCGTGGCAGTGCGATGTCGGGGGAGACGGCGACAACGGCTGGTAGTGAAAGCTCTATTTCCTCTACAAGATCGTCCAGGGTGCGCTCCACTACCAGTTTGTTACCCTCTATTCTCATAGCGGTGACCGCATTGACCACGGGGCGATCTAAAAGAGCTGCTAGCTGCACATCTACTTGTCCAGCATAAAAATCTGCTGAACCGTCTCCACAGACCACCAGATCGCAGTATCCTGCTTGTTCGAGCAGTTTTGCAAGAACGCGCGCGGTAGTGCGGGCATCGGCGAGGGCAAGGGTGTCATCGGCCACCATAAACAACTCTTCTGGACCGCGCGATAGGATGCTCTTCTTAACTTTCAAGTCGTCGGCGCGCGCGTTGCTTGCGCTTATGGCCACCAGTTGTGCTGCGTTTGCGGTGGCTAATTGGGCAGCCGCCTCAATGGCGTTCAAGTCGTATTCGCTTACTACCTGATGAGCCTTCGAGTTATCCAGTGTGCGGTCGGAGGCAACGATAATATCCTGGTCGTCGGGAACTACTTTTACGCATACGGCAATCTTCATGGGAACTTCCTTTCTGGTTTGGGGTAGGTTTGGTAAAGTCCCCATGTTGGCGATGTAAACATGGGGTGAAAGATGGATGGCCTACTTTGCGTACCTCTTTACGATTTGGCGTCCAGCGATGTAGCTCATAATCTCTACCGTGCCGCCAGCCATTTGATTGCCGCGTAGATCGGTCCAGATGCGGCCGACACGACTCGCGGTTGTGTAGCCGAGCGCTGCAAATATTTCGAGTGCCATGTCGGCTACCTTAGTGCAGCCTACGGTGGCGTAGCGCTTAAGTAAGGCGGCTTCTGTTCGAACAGACTCACCCTGATCGAGTTGCCAAAGAGTTTTATAGAGCATGTTGCGTGAGTTCTCTAAGATGGTTTCCATTTCGGCCAGCATATCCTGGATTAAAGGATTAGTTCCAATGGGCTTGCCAAAGGCGTAGCGTTCGGAAGCATAGGCGGCAGCATCATCCATGCAGGCTTGCGCGAGTCCGAGACTTTGCGCGACCACGAGACAACGTTCGATTTCGAAGTTTTTCATAAGAAGCAAAAAACCTTCGCCCTCTTTACCCAGGCGCATATCTTCGGTTAAGCGTACTTCATCAAAAAAAACGTCGACAAAGGGAATAATTTGTTGACCAATTTTGTCCAGTGAGGCGGTAGAAAGGCCAGGGGTATCGGTAGGAATAAGCCAAAGTGACATGCTTTCATTCGCGTGAGCTGGGTGCTCGTCTTTCGAGATTACCAACATATAAGGAGTATTGCCACCATTCGTAACCCAGGTCTTCTGTCCGTTCATGATGTAGGTGCCATCTGCCTGGCGTTTTGTGTAGGTACTCATGGCTTTATTGTCAGATCCCGCACCGGGTTCCGATAAACCAAGTGAAGCGATGGGGCGACCCGACTTATTGTATTGATCAACCACAAGAGCCACCTGTTCGGATGTGCCAAACTCGGCGACATCAGCTGTAGCCAGCATGGCGGTCATAAAGGGTGTCATACATCCGGTGGCGTGGTAGAGCGCTTCGGTCATTAAGCCCAGCGTCAGTTTATCGCAGGGAATGCCGCCACATTCCTCGGGCAGGCCCATAAAGGCGAACCCAGCATCGCGGTATGCCTCTCCAATTGCGTCGGGAATGCCATGGTTTTCGTACATAGCATTGACGGTTTCTTCGTCGAAATAGCGCTCGGCGAATTCGTCGATACTTTCGATGAGCAGTTCTTGGTCGACGGTTAAACTGAAGTCCATCCCTGTCTCCTTATCTTTCATTTCTGATGGCGCATGTGTTCTTGGTTCATACTGCGCTGTTGTGCGTGGTGATTATGCATCGTTTGCCCTTAGCGTGCCCTCATAATGCCCCAGAAATAGATACTTGTCCAATAGGTTATCGTTGGACAAACGAAGTAGAATTCATAGTCTTTGTCTATCAATACTAAGACAGCGTTGAATGAATTAAATTCTATAGATGATATACTATACTTTATGATCAGGCATTATATTGTCATATATCATAATGAGCGTTCAAGGGAACCAGGCGAAAAGGTGAGGAAGAAGGAGGGAATCATAGGGAGAATCTATACAAGTCCACTTAATTGTCGAATGGTTCCTATTGGACAAAATACTACATTCGGGTGCAAACTGTGGAGCAGGAGGATACAGGGCTGCCGGATAATCCGACGGTGTAATCCGAAAGGTTCACACAGACCAAAGGAGGATGTATGAGCAAGATGACCCAGGATGAGTTTCGCAACTACCTCAAGTGTGTGCGGGAACTCGCTGAAGGGCCGTTCGAGGAGATGCAGAAAGAGGTTGAGATTACCAATAAGTTCCCTCAGGAGTTTATTGACCTTGCCATCGAAAATAACCTGTACCGCTATGCACTTCCCGAAGAGTACGGTGGATGGGGCTTCTCCGAGCGCGAGATATTACAGGTGCAGGAGGAGTTTTCTCGCGGTCCTGGTGGTATGCGCATGCATCTGCATTACGCGGCCGATCTGAATTGGCGTATTCTTGATGATTACGGTTGCCCAGAACTCAAAGCTGAGTATATGGATAAATTTTGCGACAAGACCATCTTCACCTGCTTTGCGTTGACCGAGCAGACGGGTGGCACGGGTGCTGACTTGCACTCCACGGCTATCAAAGATGCCGAAGGTAACTATATTATCAACGGTGAAAAGTGGCTTATTTCCCATACCGATGTAGCTCAGTTCGCTTACGTTATTGCGGTGACCGATCCTGATAAGAAGGGCGACGAACGCCTTTCGGCCTTCTTTGTTCCCATGGATGCGCCGGGCTTCGAATTGGTTCCGATGCCCCATATGATGGGCTGCCGTGGTGCTGGTCACGCAGGCTTTAAGATGACCAATGTGAAGCTGGACCCCAAGTATCGTTTGGGAGAAGAGGGCCAAGGCATGGAGGTAGCTATGCATTCGCTCGCTATCAGTCGTGTGCATATTGCCGACTCGAACTTAGGCATGTGTCAGCGCATGCTGGATATATCTATCGCTCGTGCTCGCGACCGCGTAACATTTGGCAAGCCCATTATTTCTCGCCAAGCCATTAAGATGAAGCTGGCCAATATGGCTATGACCACCCACGCTCTGCGTTGTATGGTTATGGATTTTGCTGATGATTACGACCGCGATCCTCATGGTGAGTACATTGCAGAAAAAGCATCCATGTGTAAGCTGTACTCTATTGATGCGACGCGTCTCGTATCTGACGAGATGATGGAAATCTTTGGCGGCGACGGCTACTTTGAGGATAACCCAATTGGTCCCTGCGAACGCTTGTATCGCGATGCGCGTGCCATGTGGCTTGAAGAAGGTGCTCCCACCATCCAGCGCATTACCATTGCGCGAGAGATGGATAAGCACAACGGCCACCTTGCATACAACAATTGGATGGCTGGCGGCGACCTGTAAGCTTACGGCTGTTCTTACCTCTTTTCGTGTATGCACGTCGAGTCCTGTAAGGGGGCTCGACGTGCATAGGTCCTTTAATTTCTACGCAACTCTTTTCGCATTCCTCTCTCCTGTATAAAGCATCTATTCTTACCGCTCGCCTTGAAATGTTACTTGTTCGGCAGCGTTTACCGACCGTTGCCGGAACTCCGCAAAACGGCGACTGCATTGCTCTCTTAGACACGCTATGCTGGCTTAAGCGGCCAGTGTGGTCGGTTATTCGCGGCGGGGGTCCGTCGCTCGGATGAAAGGTGAGAGAGAATGGAAAATCCTGCCCAGAAATCCTATCAACTCTATATTGGAGGCCAGTGGGTTGATGCCTCCGACGGTGGTATGCTTGATGTGTTCTGCCCTGCCAATGGCGAGCAACTTTCCTCTGTTGCTGATGCGACCAAAGACGATGTCGATCGCGCGGTCGATGTGGCTTGGAAAGCCTTTGAAACCTGGGGAAAGACCGACAAAGCCCAACGAGCTATTATCCTGAATAAGGTAGCCGATATCATTGAAGAAAACGCCGAGCATTTTGCGTTACTTGAATCGCTTGATAACGGCAAGCCGATTCGTGAGACGCGTGCCATTGACATTGCGTATTCGGTAGACCATTTCCGTTACTTCGCTGGCGTACTCTTGGCAGATACCGGTGAAGCCGATATGCTTCCCGGCAATATGATGTCGCTTGTACTGCATGAGCCCATTGGTGTAGTGGGTCAGATAGTGCCGTGGAACTTCCCGTTTCTTATGGCAGCCTGGAAGTTGGCGCCCGTACTGGCGGCGGGCGATTGTACGGTATTTAAGCCGTCATCTACCACGTCGCTTACCGTGCTTGAATTGGCTCGTCTGACGCAAGATATTATTCCTGCGGGTGTGTTTAATGTGATAACGGGTCGCGGCTCCAAGTCGGGCCAGTACCTCTTGGACAATCCAAAGATTAGTAAACTGGCGTTCACCGGTTCTACGGAAGTGGGACGTGACGTGGCGCGGGCAGCGGCCGAGCGTCTGATTCCTGCTACACTCGAGCTCGGAGGCAAATCTGCAAACATCATCTTCCCTGATGCGAAGTGGGACATGATGTTGGACGGCGTGCAGCTGGGTATTTTGTTTAATCAGGGCCAAGTGTGCTGCGCCGGTAGTCGTATTTTTGTACACGAAAGTATTTATGACCGCTTTGTTAAAGATGCTTGTGAGGCCTTCAATCGTGTGAAGGTAGGTATGCCTTGGGAAAATGACACGCAGATGGGTTCGCAGGTTGATCAGAACCAGCTGAGAAAGATTCTCGAGTATGTTGAAATTGCCAAGAATGAAGGTGGACGGGTTCTTTGCGGAGGTGAGCGTATAACCGACGGCGATCTTGCTAAGGGTGCGTTTATGAAGCCGACCCTTATTGAAGTGCCCAACAACTCGTGCCGCGTGGCGCAGGAAGAGATATTTGGTCCTGTTGCGGTGGTTATTAAGTTTAAGGATGAGCAAGAAGTTATCGACATGGCAAATGATTCAGTGTATGGATTGGGCGGCGCCGTGTGGACTCGCGACATCAATCGTGCATTCCGTGTGGCGCAGGGTGTTCAGACGGGTCGTATGTGGGTGAATACTTATAACCAGATTCCTTCTGGAGCGCCTTTTGGTGGTTATAAACAATCCGGCATTGGTCGCGAAACTCATAAGGTTATGCTGGAGCATTACACGCAGGCTAAAAATATTATGATTAACCTAGGTGAAGAACCTAGCGGTTTCTATCCTGCGAAGTGAGGGTTTACAAAGAATCACTCAAGGTAATGAGAAGGCTATGTTAGTAAGATAGCTAAAATGCATAGTAGTAACAATACGTAAGTAGCTAAAAGCCGGAATCCCATCGAGGGGTTTCGGCTTTTTTCACGAGAAAAAGGAACCTTATCTTTTACGCAAAGGTTTTAGGAGCAAGGTTTAGCAAGCGTCTTTCTCTAAGAATTGATTGCATCTTAAAATTTTTTTGAGGCATACCTTTCTACTATTTCTTAATAGTGAAATACGGTTATTTCTCCCGGTGGAATGCTGTATAGTATTTATTTAATGAGAGATTTACCAATAAAAGATTTAAAAAGATAACCTTTCGATATTCCAGCTATTCGCTAGAAATTGCATGCGCAAGGAACGGGTGAGCGCCCCCTTTATGTAAGAGGGAGCAGAGACGGACGAGTCGTGCTTTCGAGGGGGAGGGGACAATCCTACTATGATGCCCAAGAAAACAATACTTATTGCCGAAGATAACGGTGTTAATAGGCAGATACTTAAAAAGATATTAAGTAGCGACTACGAAATACTCGAGGCGGCAAATGGAAAGATTTGTCTCGATATTTTGCATCATAAATACGAGACCATTTCAGCAGTACTGCTCGACATTGTTATGCCTGTTCTTGATGGATACGAAGTGTTGGAGCAAATGCGCAAAGAAACATTTCTTTCTAATATTCCCGTGATCGTTGCGAGCGGGCAGAACAGCGAAGACGCAGAAATAAAGGCTTTATCTCTTGGTGCTAACGATTACATTTTAAAACCGTATCGGCCGGAAATTATCAAGCATCGTGTTGCCAATACTATTTACCTGAAAGAAACCTCAGCTTTTGTCAATTCCGTGCAACGGGATAGGCTAACGGGCGTATATGGTAAAGATTACTTTTTTATGAAGGTCGAGGAGACGCTACGTAGCAGTCAGCGAAGGAAATTCGATCTCATCTGTTTTGATATTGAGCGCTTTAAATTTGTTAACGACCGGTATGGCATGAAGCTTGGTGATGACCTACTGAGACATATTGGTCAAGTTTTGTTGGAAGAAATTGATGGCTATGGGTTTTGTGGGCGGCTCGAATCTGATGAATTCGGTTGTTTAATACAACGGCAAAAGGTTTACCGAAAGAAAAGCTTCACTAATTTTATCGATCGGGTCAACGCGTTCTCTAACGATATCAATCTTAATCTTATTCTTCGTTATGGTATATACGTAATAGAAGATCCGGAAACGCCGGTTAACATTATGTGCGATCGGGCCATGCTGGCAAAAGAATCAATCAAAGGGAAGTACGATACCTATTTTGCTTATTACGACGATGCTATGCGGCGTAAATTATTAGACGAGCAGATGATTATATCGGATGCTAAGATAGCTCTGGAAAAACAGCAGTTCCAGATATATTTTCAACCTAAATACGATCTAAAGACGGAAGAGATTATAGGCGCGGAGGCATTGGCTCGGTGGATGCATCCAGTCAAGGGGTTTTTGTCGCCTAGCTTTTTCATACCGCTTTTCGAAAAGAATGGGTTTATTACCGACCTTGATTACTGTATTTGGGAGCAATGCTGCCAAAAAATGAGAGCCTGGATTGACAAGGGTAACGAAATTGTCCCTATTTCTATCAACGTGTCACGTGTTGATATTTACGACGATAGTTTATCTCAGAGGCTTATTTCGCTTATTCAAAAGTATGGGTTAAGTCCGAGAGACTTGCATTTAGAAATTACTGAGTCGGCCTATACCGAAAATCCGGAACAGCTTATTAGTGTTGTGTCTAAGCTAAAAAAATTGGGTTTCGTTATAGAAATGGATGACTTTGGAACGGGATATTCGTCCCTCAATATGCTTTCCGAATTGCCTATTGATATATTGAAACTTGATATGCGATTCATCCAAAAAGAGGAAAAGAAGAGCATGGACAGGAGTGTCCTCAGTTTCACGATAAGCCTTGCGAAATGGATGAACTTGCAGGTTGTTGCCGAGGGTGTTGAAACTCTTCAACAGGTACAACTTCTGCAGTCTTTTAACTGTGAATATGCTCAAGGATATTATTTTGCTAAACCGTTATCTCAGGAAGATTTTGAGCAGCATCTTCTTCTTTCGAGGGTTAGAACGGGAGATATGAGAAATAGGGATGAAGCTTTCTTTAATAAACTAGAAAAGGAAAAGTACCGAACTCTGTTGGTTTTAGATGATGAAACAAAAGATTATCCGTTAATTTTCGAAGAGTATGGAAGCATTTGTTGTGTCGAGCATGCGGTTGGTGTGGACCAGGCGCTATCAATGCTTGAGGGGCCTCATACATTGATAGGCGCGGTAATAGCAAGCCTGTCGAATTCATTCGGTATCGTTCAGGCGGCTGCTTTTGCGAAGATATGCAACGAGCGTAATGTTCCGGTAATAGCCATTTATGGAAGGGAATACGAATTTTGCGACGACCTTTTAGATTTGGGCTTTTCCGATTATGTAGCGCGACCGTATAAGGTTCGACAACTTGGAATACGTCTGAAAAATGCTATTGCTTCTACGCGGATGGAAAAATTTGAACAAGAAAAAGAAATAAATGCTGCCATTATCGAAATGCGTAAGCGTGCAGAACATGATGCCTTAACGGGGTTGCTTAATCGTGCAGAGTATGAAGTGCGAATTGATCGCTTTTTTTACCACAACGACAATCCAGAAGGTATCTTTATCATACTTGATGTAGATAATTTCAAGACCGTAAACGATACGTTTGGCCATGTCGTGGGCGATAAGGTGCTTCATGCAATAGGCAAGCATCTGTGTGAAATATTTCCTGAGACGGAGATTGTGGCGCGCATCGGTGGAGACGAGTTCTCTCTTTTTATACCCTACATTTTGTTGGATGGACATCTCGAGAGCAAGATGATTAGACTTTGTAATCGATTTAATCTAAAGGTGCAGGGCATTTCGGTTTCCTGCTCGGCTGGCGTTTGCTATGCGCCTGCGTACGGTACTAATCACGAAGATCTTTATATAAACGCCGACTTGGCGTTACTCACAGCCAAGCGTAAGGGAAAGAGTCAGTTTGTAATATTCAGTCCTGATATAAAAATTGCCGAACCGGCCATCTTCAGTGAAAGAACAATGACCTTGCTTGATGAGGTCTCCGATGTCATGTTTGTGAGCGATGTTGTTACAAGTGAGGTTATCTATCTTAACGAGGTGGCTTGCAAAGCTCTCGGAAAGAGCAAGATAGAATGCGTAGGGAAGAAATGCTACGACCTATTTTGGGATCGGTGTCGAAGCTGTGATCGGTGCGAACACCTTTCCCGTCACAATCATGACTTCTACGAGGAAACCACCTTTTTGAAGGATGGTAAAACTCCTGTTCATATTAAGGCAAGAGTTGAATCTTGGGAAAATAGGAAAGTTAAAGTTCATTATCTGAGAATTGGTAGTCTTGCAGAAATTGACGAGAGCGGGGTACGGTTGTCTTTTCCAGACGCGACAACCTAGGGGGCGAACGTATGAAGGAGACCCCGCGTACGAAGGGGACAAGTTACATGGGGAAGTACAATGGAAGCCATTTTGAGGAGATTTTGGAAATCTTCTGTCTTGCCGCAGGGGGGAGCGCTTTCTCTGTGCGTATGGACGACGATTTTACGCTGTTGTATGGCGATGATAGTTACTATCGAATGCATGAATATACCAAAGAGAGCATACTCAAAAGAATTGAGAACAAGTGCGTGCGCTATATTCACCCGGACGATGTAGAGCATGTACGCTCTCATTGTACTGCTTCGGTGGAGGCGCAGGAAAAGCGCATCGAGTGGGAAATGCGCATTATTACCGGTAAGGGAAAGGTGAAATACGTAAAGTGTGCCGGTACCACGGCTTTGCTTGAGGGTGAGCCGGTTATGCATGGATTCGTACTTGATATTACCGAAAACAAAAAACTTAAAGAGGAGAATGCGTTTAGTGAGGGTGCGATTCAAGTTGCCATGCAGCAGACGGGCATTTCATTTTGGTCGTATAACTTAGACGCACGCCGTATTACTCAGGACAGGAATTCACGAAAGGCATTCGGCTTCGAGTCGGTTGTTGAGAATGTTCCCGATTGTTTTTGGGGAACCGGGGTCATTCATCCCAACGATGAAGACAGTGTAAAAGCGATGTATGAAGAGCTGTTTTCGGGTGCCTCTACCGCTAAAAGTGTTGCTCGTTGGAAAAACCCCGATAACGGCGAGTACTGGTGGGCGGAGATCGCTTATACCCTTATTCCTGGTGTGGAGGAGGAGGCTCGCAGGGCGGTCGGTTCGGCAGTGGATGTTTCGGAGCGAATTGATCTGCAGAAAAAATACGATTCCGCGATGTCATACAAAGGTATTGTAGACGAAAATGCACTGGGATCTTTCCGTCTTAATCTTTCCCTGAACCTTTGCGGGGAGGGTCGGTGTCTTTACCCTGATGTATTGCGTTTGCAGGAAGACGGTACGGCGGATGGTTTTTGCCGGAGGTTTTTGGCCGATATTCCCGATGAGGAAAACAGAGAAAAGTTTCAAAGGATGTTCAGCCGCAAGGCCCTCATGGAGGGCTTTGCGCAAGGAATGTCGCATCTGAGTATAGAACATCGCTTTAGGATGGAAGGCGATCGTTTTCGCTGGGTGAAAACGCACGTTAATGTGGTTAAAAACCCGGTAACGGGTGATATTGAAGCCTTTTTTTATGCGTTCGATATTGATCGAACAAAGATGCTTCAGTTGTTAATGGAGCACACGATGAAAAGTGACTACGATTACGTTGCCTTGATAGGAGTTTTCGATGAACGGCATCGGGATGTGGTCGATAGTACGGGCGGTGCTATCGGTTCGCCTGAGTCTTTAGGAAAGCATACCGATATTATTGAATCGTATGCTCGGTGTGTGCTTGTGCCAGACGATTGCGATCGCTTCGTGCGGGAAAACGCGCTTCCTCTTGTTCTTCGAAATCTAAAAACTGCTGGCAGTTATGCGGTGGCTTATCGGGTTTTTTGTAAAGATGGCACTATGGGGTACAAACGCGCGCGCTATTCGTACTTAAGCGGTAATAAAGACCAGATAGCCTTCAGCGTGACTGACATCACGCAGGAAATGGAGGCAGAGCAGAAGCGAAATGAGTTGCTTGGTTCTGCTCTGACGGCAGCAAAGCAGGCAAACTCCGCAAAAACCGACTTCCTCTCCCGTATGAGCCACGAAATACGCACCCCGATGAATGCCATCATTGGTATGACGGCGGTTATGGCTCAGTCTATGGGTGATGAGGCCCAACTGGAAAACTGCATATCAAAAATTGGTATGTCCTCACGATTCCTTCTTTCTCTTATCAACGATATTTTGGATATGAGTAGGATTGAAAGCGGCAAGGTGCTACTTAAAAGTGAGAGAATTCCGTTCGCTGAATTTGTGGGCTCCATTAATTCGATTTGTTATGCGCAGGCACAGGCGAGAGACATCGATTACGAATGTATGGTGGACGGCTCGGTGGAAGATGCCTATATAGGCGACGCCATGAAGCTGCAGCAAGTGCTTATAAATATCTTGTCTAACGCCATCAAGTTTACGAGCGCTGGAGGAAGAGTTTCTATTGATATTCAGCAAATCAAAAAATCTGAGCGCAATGCAACCTTACGTTTTTCTATAAACGATACAGGATGTGGCATTGAGGATGAATTTATTCCACTTTTGTTCGAACCGTTTTCCCAAGGGCATTCGGGAAGCACCGCGATGTATGGCGGCACTGGATTGGGTTTGGCTATCTGCAAGAATTTAGTTGAGCTCATGGATGGCAAAATAGAGGTACGAAGTATTGTGGGTGTGGGATCAGAATTCTCGGTGACGGTAAAACTGGGTGTTACTGAAGAGACAAAGGTGGTACCCATTATTGCCATGACTGCTAATGCTTTCGATGACGACGTTGAGAAGTCGAGAAAAGTGGGGATGAACGCCCATTTGGCAAAGCCTATTGAGCCAGAACAACTTTATCGTACGCTCTATCATCATATTTTTAACCAAGAGGAGGAGGCAAGATGAGCATACTAATGAAGCGCTTAGATGAGTACGGGGCCGATGTTGAAGGGGCTATGGCGCGGTTTTTGAATGATGAAGAACTCTACGAGTCTTGTTTTGTTTCGTTTTTAGAAGATGAGGCCTTCTTGCAGCTCAACGAGGCTCTTAAATGCGGCGATTACGAGCGGGCATTTGATGCGGCACATACGTTAAAGGGGGTTGCTGGCAATATGGGTCTCACCCCGATGTATTGCGCTGTTTGCGCTATCGTGGAACCGCTCCGGGAGAAAAAGGGATCTGATCTGATGGTGCTTCATGCTGGCATAGTCGAACAGCACGAAGTATTGAGACGTCTTCGAGACTGAAGAAGAGGCGCTACGATGCATGAAGACTTAGCAAAATGGTGCAACGAGAAAGAATTTTATGAGCTCGATCTCTATCGCTCGTCTCGACTGGGGGGCGTCTATACCGTTTTGATGGACGAGCAGTTCACCTTGATTTACGGTAACGATCTGTATTTTCAGGTACATGAGTTCGAGCCTGAGGAGCTGTTGGGGCAAAGTTGCACGATATTTATTCACCCCGAAGATCTCGGTCATGTGAGAGATGTTTTGGACCGAACCAGAGAGTTGGGCCTTAAAAACGCCGAGTGGGAGATGCGTATTATAACGGGGAAAAAGAACCTAAAACATATGCTTGTGAGTGGCAGCTTTAATATGCGCAACGGGCAGGAGGTGTTCGATGGTTATATAACCGACATCTCAAAGCAAAAGCGCATGGAACAACAGATTCAAAAACTTACGGAAAACGAGGCCGAGCTACAAAAGCAGATTGAGCTCTATCGAATGACCGATCTCGGTGGCGTTTTTTCAGTCGCGATTGATGAGTACTTTACGTTGCTGTATGGGAATGATAAGTATTACAACCTTCATGGGTATACCAAAGAAAGCATGCGTAAGCTTATTGGGAATCGCTGCTGTGAGTATATGCATCCAGACGATCTTCTGCAGGTTAGAAGCCTTATTGATAAAGCGCTGCTTGAAGGTCGCAGTAAAATTGAATGGACCATGCGTATTACTACTCCCAAGGGCAACCTGCGTTTTATTCTCTGCACAGGCATGCTGGACGAGCAAGATGGACAGCCTATTGTAAACGGCATGGCTATCGATGTGACGAAGCAAAAGGAGACGCTTGAGGCCCTGCGCCAAAGCGAAGAAAAATTTCGCATAGCAACCGAAAATTCGGATGTGGTGTTTTGGACCTACTTCTTTGATAGTAAGGAGATTGTGCAAACAGTTTCTTCGCAAAAGGTACACGGGCATGCTGAGGTTGTGTATAACGCCCCCGATTCGCTTATAGATGAGGGTTATATTCGCGCCGACGACGCCGAGCGCTTCCGGGAAATGTATCGTGAGCTTGAAAACGGCATAAAGACGGCGTGTGGAGATTTTTGGACAAGGACTATAGACGGCGAAGGTTGGTGGTGTGAGCGTATTGAGTACACTACGGTATTCGACGAATCCGGCAGACCAAAGTGTGCTCATGCTATCGGTCGCGACGTAACTGCAGAAAAGCTTGCCGAAACACGCTACAGTGAGGAACTCTCTTATAAAAATGCTATTGCATCGCAAGGGTTTGTTGGGAGCATGCGCGCGGATTTAGCTACGGGGTGCGTAGAAGACCTGAACTCCGCGAACAAATGGTTCCATCGTGTCTATGCCGGTAAAAGCTATAACGAATGTATAGACGACCTTGCTGCATCAATCATAGATCCAGGTCAGCGTGATGAGTTTGCATCGTGTGTACGAGCTGATGCGCTGATGAACGATTTCCGACAGGAGCGCTTGCAGAGAGAGTTTTGTGTTCAACGTCATTTATATGACGGAAGTAGCAAATGGATATCCACTTCGGTCAAGCTGCTTAAAAAACCGAACAGCGATCACGTTGTTGTGTTCTTGTATAGCTATGACGTTAACCGTGAAGAGATGTTTAAACGCGCTATGGAGCGGATATCCTTCAATAACTATGATCTGATCGGCTGTATTCATGGGCCGGGCGATGCATTCACTTTGCTTTCTGGTTGTAAGCGAGATACCGAATTCAAGGAAGAAGGTTTTCACGAAGCACTGAAAAGCTACCTGACAAGATATAAGGTAGCGTCTCTAATGGCAGAAGATATTTGTGTTGAAAAGATAATAGACGTTCTAAAAAAACAAGAGGTCTATTCGTTGGAGTTTACTCAGCAAGGTAGCACAGGAGCCCTTTTAAGTAAGCAGTTCCGGTTCTCATATATCGAAGAAAAAGCGCAGAAGATTTTGTTCACTATTAACGACTTTACTGATGTAGTGAATAAGGAGAAGGAATATCAGGATACTCTTCAAAAAGCGCTCGACGAGGTAAAACGGGCAAACGATGCGAAATCGGATTTTATGGCTCGTATGAGTCACGACATGCGTACTCCTATGAATGGTATTTTGGGTCTTACCCATCTTGCTCTTGAATTATCCGATTGTACATCGGAGGCAACTGACTACCTATTAGGAGTACAAAGTTCCGCTCACTATCTACTTAGTCTGATTAATGATGTGTTAGATATGAGCAGGATAGAAAGTAATATGTTGGTTTTGAATCCACGGCCCGTGCATGCAAATCGGATTGTTGAAGACATAATGGCTTCCGTGCGAGCTATGGTGGACGAAAAGCATATAGATTTTCAATTAAAGTTAATCAATACCGATCTTGGCTACATAAAGGTAGACAAGATTCGTTTGCAGCAGATATTTATTAATATCTTAACCAATGCCGCAAAATTTACCCCTTCGGGTGGCAGGATTGAATGGATTATTGAATGTCTAGGCTTTGAGGAGGACATACTGCACGACCGTATTGTGGTGAGGGACAATGGTATTGGCATGAGTGAAGAGTTCCTTCCTAAGCTGTTTGAGCCTTTCGAGCAAGAACAAAGCGAGGTTTCTGCCCAATACGAGGGGACGGGTTTAGGGATGCCTATTGTAAAGAACCTTGTGGAAGCTATGGGTGGTTCTATTGAGGTTCGTAGCCGCAAAGGCGTAGGAACCGAAGTAATCATGTTTATGGACTTTGAACGTATCTCTCATTTCGAGGAAGGCTCAATAGTTGAGCCGATGTCTGTCGACTTGACGGGAAAACACATTCTTGTTTGCGAGGACCATGCGCTTAACATGCAGATTTCCTGCAAGTTGCTTGAAAAAGAGGGCGCCTTGGTAACTCCTGCGCGAAATGGCAAAGAAGGAGTCGATGCCTTTTTGCGATCTTCCGAAGGCTTTTTTGATGCTGTCTTAATGGATGTGCGCATGCCGGTAATGGATGGGCTCGATGCTTCAAGAAATATCCGAGGTATGAATAGGATCGATGCGAAAAAAATTCCTATCATAGCTATGACAGCAAATGCCTATGATTCCGATAGGGAGAAAACTCGACAGGCGGGCATGGATGCTCATCTAGCTAAACCAATCGAACCGCAAGTATTATATCAAGTTCTTGGTAGCCTAATTGAATCGTAGGAGAAAACTGTTCGGTAAAAAGCCAGATGGGGGGTTTTACTTTCGCAGTGTTAGAAAGAACATGGTCGATGATATTTTAAGAGGTGGGGGAGTTTGCGATGGCGGGATATGCAAGACGCGCAAAAAGGGTACTTTCTTGCACTGTTGTTGCTTTTGCGGTAGCGATGGCGTTGGTGATCGCTCCCGCTTACGCAGATGAGGAACCACAGCGAGTAGTTCGTGTCGCTTTTCCTCAGCAAAACGATTTGACCGAAGTGGAATCTGATGGCAGCTACCATGGATATACCTACGATTACCTGGAAAAAATCGCTCAAATAACTGGTTGGAAAATAGAATATGTGCACATTAGCGAGCCAACTCTTGACGAATCGCTGATTAAGACTCTCGAAATGCTGAAGGCAGGTGAAGTTGATTTGGTGGGTGGGTTATCGAAAACCAATCAACTTGAGCAGGTATTTGAATACACTCAGAACAGTTATGGAATCATGTATAGCGTTATTTCGGCACGCGAGGATAACCTCTCGTTAACGGGATCCAATTTTTCAATGATGCAGCCACTTCGTGTGGGTGTTTGGGGTACTGTCCAAAAATCGAAAGAAAAACTCGAGGTTTTACTTGAAGCCCATAATGTTAATTACGAATTTCACGAATACCGTAGTTATGACCAGATGATGGTTGCATTTGAGACGGGGGAAGTTGATGTGATCCCTGATGTCTCTATCGGTTCAATCAAGGGTTCAAAACAGCTCATAACCTATGCTTCCGAGCTGTTCTATTTCGCGGCACCAAAGGGGGATGTAGGGTTAGTAGAAGAGCTGGATGCAGCAATTGATAGCCTTAATTTTGCATTCCCTTTTTTTCAATCGGATCTTGCGGAAAAATATTTAAACAAAACGCAGGGTAATTTTTTTATAACCGAAGAAGAAACAAGCTATATCGAGCGCAAAAAAGTAATCCGCGTTCTTTGTGTTCCCGACTCTGCTCCTTTTGTTTTTCAAGATGAGAATGGAAAATGGACGGGTATCGCCGTTTCGGTTATGGAGGAATTTGCAACACGATCAGGACTTGAGATAGAGTTCGAACCTTTTGATCGAACAAAAGATTTCTCGAAAGTTTTTCGGGACGACGGATACGATTGCATTTTAGGCATCCCTGTTAATGCGGCGTATAACGAAAAAATTGGCGTAATTACGTCAACTCCCTATCTCAGCATGCAACAGGTGTATTTTACCAAGCATGGAGATACTCAAAAGCCCTTCGAGGAATCAAGAGTTGCGGCTCTTCGCGGTTCAGATCTGTCTACTACGTTAGATTGCAAAGAGGTTGTGTATTACGATACGACTGAAGCTTGCATCAATGCCGTTATGTCTGGTGAGGTTGATGGCGGCTATGGTAACCAATATTGCGTTGACTATTATACTCAGCATAATTTTGTTTCGCTTGCTATTGTTCCTATGGTGGGGGATACCCGAAATATGGAAATATCCGTCAACAAAGAAGAGGATGTCGCTTTTCTTTCTTTGTTGAACCGCTACCTCGATCATCTTGGTAGCGAGCAAATTTACTCTTTCCACGCTGAAGCCAATGCGGTGCATACGCGAAACTGGTTCGTGGTTTTGATGTATTCTGATCCGCTAAAATTTGCTGCCCTAGTTACGGGTGTTGTGTTGCTTGTATGCCTTGCTGTTGCCTCGTTCTTCTTTGCGAGAAGCAGCAGAAAGAAGAATAGGCAACTGCAAACAGCAATTGATGCGAAAAGCGATTTCCTTTCGCGCGTAAGTCACGACATGAGAACACCCATGAATGCCATTCTTTCGTTTTCGTCTATGAATTTGGATGAGAAGACCTCCAGCGAACAGCTTTCGGCAGATATGCGTCAGATCAACCGTTCGGGGCAGTATCTTCTGGGGCTTATAAACGATATTTTGGATATGTCTAAAGTCGAAAATAAAAAGATGGATCTTGAGGTGCAGCCTCTTTATCTCAGCGCCTGTATTGAAGATATCGAGGCATCTATACGTCCCTTAATGGACGAGAGAAGGCTTCAATTTGATCTTAAGCTTGAGATAGAGGATCGAGAACCTGCCGTGCTGTGCGATGCTCTTAGAACAAAACAGATTTTCATAAATCTACTCTCAAATGCAGCAAAGTTTACGCCAGAGGGTGGTTGTGTGTCGTTTCTCGTAAAGAGCACCAAGCGAACCGAACATCACCTTGGTTTTCATTTTTCTGTTGTTGATTCCGGTATTGGAATGAGCGAAGAGTTTCAAAGGCACCTGTTTGAACCCTTTTCTCAAGAGCAGCGAGAGGTTGCAAACCAGCTTGCGGGTATGGGTCTTGGCCTGTCTATTGTCAAGCAGCTTGTTGATCTTATGGGAGGAATCCTTTACGTTGTAAGTGTGCAGGGAAGTGGAAGCCGATTCGACATTGAATTGACGTATAAGTTGGCTTCTTATGATGATCAAGCACAGTCTCCGCCTCGTTCCTTGCATGAAAACAACGATGAGGTACTACAGGGTAAAAGAGTATTGCTCTGCGAAGATCATCCGGTGAATGCCGAAATAGCACGACGCCTTCTTCAGAAAAAGGGTATGGATGTTGAATATGCTCCGAATGGTCAGATTGCGGTTCAGCTCTTTTCTACTGCTCCTTCTGGCTATTTCGACGTGGTACTCATGGATGTGAAGATGCCCGTCATGGATGGAATAGAAGCAGTAAAAGCTATTCGAGCTTTATCGTCTCGGTATGCACAAGATATTCCTATTATTGCCGTTACTGCGAATGCTTTTGAGCGGGATATAGAAGAAACGCGTCGAGCTGGAATGAATGAGCATCTCTCGAAGCCGCTTGATCAAGAGCGACTCTACCGCGTGTTGGTAGGATTCCTACGAGGAGGGGATCTAGCATGAGCAATGCGTCGGTGCTTGTTGTGGGCTGTCAAGAGTTAGATCAAGATAGTTTATCGACTTTTCTTCCTTCTCAGTTTGGAGTTGTTTTTGTTCGGAATGACGTCACCGCGCGTGAGTATCTTGAGTCGCGCAAGAGCAAGATTGTTTTGATTCTTGCTGATGCGAAGAAACCTGAAGCGTTCGCCATTAAGCTCCTTGAGTGGATGGGTGAAAGTGAGTTTAGCCAGCTTCCGGTGATTGCCCTTACAAAAGACGTGAAAGGTGAACTCGAAGTTTTTGAAAAGGGAGCTTGGGATTGTATGACCTCTCCGCTTGATCTCTCCCTTATGGCGGTGCGCGTGAAAAACGCGTTGATGCGTTGTGGTTTGTTTTCCGCAGACGAAGATGATTCAACTTGCAGTGGGGCATATGGGGAGTTAGAAAAAACCCGTGTGCAAATGCAGCATCTGATTAACAGCATCCCCGGAGGAATTGCCCTGTACTGCATGTCAGATCGTTTTGAGACCAGATACTTTTCCGACGGGGTTGCCGCGCTTTCTGGCTACACGCGTGAGGAATATGCTACATGGATTGGCAACGACGCAGCACGTGCCGTGTATGAACCCGATCGCCAACGCCTGATGAAGGTAGCTGTGGATGCGTTTCGAGATGGCTACCCCATCGATATAACGTATCGAATCTATCATAAAGAGGGGCATTTAGTTTGGGTGAGACTTAATGGCTTGCCGATGGAGCAAACGCCCGAAGGAGTGCTGGTGTATGCCATCTTTCAGGAGGTCTCTCAGCATACGGAATTGTATCAAGGAGTATTAGATGAGATACAAACGGCAGTATATGCCTGCGATGCAGAAACGTATGAAATTCTCTATTTTAATCGTCGTATAGCAGAAATTGCTGGCGTTGATCCTGCTGATGCCCCGGGAAGGAAATGTTACGAATATCTGTTTGGTCGACGCAAACCTTGCTCGTTTTGTCGGATGGAGTCTATGCAAAACGGAGTGATGCTGGAGCGTGAGTTTACTTACTCGGTTAATAATCGCACCTATCTTTTGAAAGGCAAACTTTTTGATTGGAACAACGTTGTCACGCATGTGGAATTTATTGAAGATGTGACGGAGCAGCGAGCGTTCCAAGCTAAAAACGACGCGCTGGTAGCTCAGCTTACTTCGATGATGGATCATGTTCCTGGCGCTTTGTGTTTGTATCATTATGAAGGGGGTTCGTTTACTCCGCTTATTCATAACGATGCGTTTTATCAGATTTTGGGTTACTCGGAAGAACACGTAAAACAGGTTTACTGTGAAACCAATTATCTTAATGTTCATCCTGATGATCTACCTGAACTGCAACGAGTTGTAACTGATGCAGTATGTCGATCAACCGATTTGAGGCATACCTACCGTATGTATCATGATAAAAAAGCATGCTACATTTGGCTACGCCTGAATGCGCGAGTCATTGATCAGCCCGATTCCTCAAAAATGATTTACTGTACCTATACTGACGTATCTGAAGAGAAAGAGTCAGAGCGTCTCGCTATTGCTGCTAGGGAGCGAAGTGAGCAGCAGTATCGCAGGCAAATGGAGGTAATAGACGGAATTAATGATGCTAACCTAGTTGCGAAGGGGTATTGTAATCTGACACATAATCAGATGCTTTCATATACGACGAATTCAGATCATGCGTTGGAATTCCCTCAAGGGGTGTCGCTAGAAGAGGTGTTAAGCGCTATTGCGGAGCATGCGATAGATCCCCTTGAAGCAATGCAGATGAGGCAGACTTTTGATCGCGAAAAACTGATTAACAGCTTCAAGCAGGGCGATTCCGAGACCATGATGGAGTATAGGTGGAAACTTTTGGATGGGCGTATCGCATGGGTTTCTACTGTTTGTAGAACGACGTTAGAGCCTGAAACGAGCGACATACTCTGTTTTGTGTATAGCTTCAATATTACGCAGAGGAAAACTACGCAGGAAATGATCGGTGCTGTGGTGAAGCTCGATTATGACTACTTGGCGCTCCTTGATTGTAGTACACACGATTATGTTATTTACGCAAATAAGGAAAACAGTAATCTTCCTCCGTTTCATTCAACGGAGTACGAGGCAGAGGTACGCAAGTACGCAGAAGAATGCCTTATTCCGGAGGACGTTGAGGGCAATATACGGGATATGTCTATCGACAACATACGTACACAGTTAAAAGATCGCGAATATTTTGTTAGCTATGCTGGCGTCAAAGAAAAAGATGGAAGTATTAGCCGTAAAAAGCTGCAATTTTCTTATTTGGATAGGGTTCATGAAAGAGTTTTGATCACTCGCGTCGACATAACCGATGTCTACGAAAAAGAGCAGGACCATCTTAAGGAACTACAGCAGGCCATGATTGCGGCGAATCGCGCGAATCATGCCAAAACCGATTTTCTTACGCGTATGAGCCATGATATACGTACTCCCATGAACGCCATAATAGGCCTTGCCGAATTAGGCGAGGAAAGTGAATCTTTAGAAGAAATGCGCGAGAACCTGCATGAGATTAGGGTGTCGGGTGCTTACTTACTTTCTATTATTAACGACGTATTGGATATGAGCAGGATAGAAAGCAAATCTCTTGTGCTAAATCCGCGTACCGTATACCTTCCTCGCTTTATTGAGGAAACAATTGCCATAATAATGCCAGTTATTTCTGAAAAGGGCATCCGCTTCGAGATTACCCAAGAAGGTATTACGTCGAAATATCTAAGCTTTGATGAAACCTATGTGAGGCAAGTGGCGGTGAACTTGTTGTCAAATGCCGTTAAATTTACACCCGAAGGTGGAACAGTAGAATTGCGTTTGGAGAATATTTCCCATGGAGAAACTTTCGTGAGGAATCGCATGGTGGTGAGGGATAGTGGAATTGGTATTTCGGAAGATTTTTTACCTAAGGTATTTTTGCCCTTTGAACAGGAGAATGACACGAACGATGCTACCCGAAATGGCACGGGACTCGGGTTGTCCATTGTAAAGAGCATCGTGAGTCTTATGAATGGTACGATTAAAGTTGAGAGCGAAAAGGGCGTAGGTACTGCCTTCATCGTTGAGTGGGACCTGGATGTGGCTTCCGACCAGCAACTCGAAGTTGAGAGTGCCTCAGCAGTAGAGGTAAGCAGCTGCTTGCGAGGTAAACGTATACTTCTTTGCGAGGATCATCCGCTCAATACTAAAATTGCCGTCAAATTGCTGGGTAAAAAGGAAATAGAAGTTGTTCACGCAGTAAATGGCCAACAGGCCCTAGATATGTTCAAGCAATATCCACCTGGATATTTTGACGCGGTATTGATGGATATACGCATGCCGATTATGGATGGTTTAGAAGCAACGCGTTGCCTACGTGCTCTTGATCGAGTGGATGCCAGTACTGTGCCTATCGTGGCTATGACAGCAAACGCCTTCGATGATGATATGCGCTCCAGCTTGGCAGCGGGTATGAATGCGCACTTGACTAAGCCAATAGAGCCCCAGGTTCTTTATCGGACCCTTGCTGATATAACAGCGCGAAAAAAGTAACAGGTAAAAATAAATCTGAGATGAAGAGTCGTGGACTTCAGCAAAGGTTTTGAATGAGGCTAGAGGGGGCGCGATATGGATGTCGCAGCACGTAAGCAAGTTAGGAAACTATCGAATCAAGCTCCCTCTGGAGTGAAATTGTCACCTGTTCAGGATGAGACGTCAGATTGGTATATCAATGAGCGCTACCGTCTTGTACTTGAGCAGACGGGCGCTAGCGTGTTTGAGTGGAACCTGGAAACAGGCACGTTTTATTGCACTGAGTCTTACGAAGCATACGAGATGAGTGCACTGAGCGCCGAGGATATCTTGAACAACACAGGATCGCTCGACGTAGTACACCCTGACGACATACCTATTCTGCTTGATTTCTTCGTTCAGACGAAAAGCAGTCAAGAGAAAGCGGAGGCAGTCATGCGCTTGCGCATGAAGGATGGTACTTTCCGCTGGAGTAAACTGGTGGGCATTTTTGTTCAGAAAAGAGTGATTGGCGCCATCATCGATCTACATGAAGAGCGCGAAAACAGCAACATGCTTTCGAGTATTTTTAATACTATCCCAGGTGGTGTGGGTATGTATCGGCTGGATGATATTCCCACCCCTCTTTATTTTAATGATCGGGTTGCCGAAATGTGCGGTATGACCAGAGAGGAATATCTTGAGGCGATTAAGGAAGGGTTTCAAGGTGTAGTGCATCCCGATGATTATGCCTCTCTTGTTTCTGAGGTTGGACGATCTATCGAAGCGAAATCACCGGTAACGCTAACGTATCGCACGATGCAAAAACAAGGTGGCTATAGATGGTCTCATATGTCGGGCACGTTAATGCCCGAAAGTGAAGGTTACCCGGTACTCTGCGCAGTTTTTACTGACATACATGATCGGGTTTTAACGGAGCAGGCATTAAAAGCGAATGAGATAAGGTATCAACTTGCGGTTAAAGCGGCAGGGATCAATATTTTTGAATACGATATTATTCGTGATGAACTTCAAATAGTGTCAAGTGCTTCTCGTAATAGGGAGGGTTCTTGGCGCATCGAGCATTTTTCCACAACCGTACTGGCTGGCGATACTATTCGAGAAGATTCACGTAAAACTTTTCGTGTGCTGATAGAAAAACTGCGCTCGGGTGTTGAGAGCGTGTCGGGTGATATCTGGATAAAACTGCCTCACTCAAAAGACTTCTGGTGTGAACAGGTGACGTGCTCTCTTATTGAAAATGACGACTGTGGCAAGCCTTCTAAAGCTTATGGTGTCGGAAATGACGTGACACGCGAGAAGGAGGTTGAACGCAGATATCGCTATGAATTAGCTTGTCGAGAAGCCATGCAGACGGCGGTGATAGCCTCTGTTAATATCAATCTTTCTCAAAATACCATTTTAGACTATAAAAGTGACTTTGTTGATATTATGGACGATCTGAAGCAGACCTCATCTGCTCAAGACTACTTCGACTCTATATACGCCCAGATGAAAAATGACCTTATGAGGAAAAGGTGCCGCGAAATCCTTGATGTTAATTGTCTTATTAAGAGGTATAACCTGGGAGACACGTCGCTTTCTGCTGAGCTAGTTCGCACTATGGGAGACAAATTTTATTGGACTACGGTCCATGTTTATATGATGCGACAACCTCAAAGTGATGAAGTGGTTGCTTTTGTCTATTCCGTCGATATTACTAACGAAAAAGTAATGCAGTCGATAATGAATACGGTCGTGCGTACCGATTACGACTATTTGGTTGTTGTCGACGGGCTCCGAAACTCCGCAACGAGGTACAGCGACAATGGTTTAACGGGTGATTATGCGCAGACCTCTGACGATTTCGAAGCGCAGACGCGTGAATACCTACGCAATCAGTTGCGTTCTGAAGAGGTAGAGCGTGTGTTAGAAAAATTCACTCTTAGAAATATACTTGCCGAGCTTGATGAGAGCGATTCGTACTCACTTTACTATTCGATAAGGGATGCTCGTGGGCAGTTCTGTCGAAAGCAACTTCGCTTTACCTATATGGATAAAGAGTTCAAAGTGTTTCTTATGACTCGTACCGACATAACGATGGTGTACGAAGAGCAGGAGCGGCGTAATGATCAATTGGCTCAAGCTCTCGATTTGGCGAAGCAAGCAAATCTCATCAAATCGGAGTTCCTCTCGCGTATAAGTCATGAGATTCGTACTCCTATGAATGCCATTATGGGCATGGCTGAAATTGCGGCTTCCAGGGTGGATGACAGTGCTTTCGTTATGGATTGTATTGAAAAAGCTCAAGAAGCATCGCGCTATCTTTTAAGCCTAATCAACGACCTTTTAGATATGTCGCGCATTGAAAGCGGCAAGGTTCAACTTGATCAGGAAGCCTTTTCAAGTAAGGCTTTGTTTGAGAGTGTGAATACGATGGTGCAAGCTCAGGCGACTATCGAAGGAATTACCTATCTGCCTCAATACGATACGAGTATTGCTCCCGTTTACTGGGGCGATGAAACGCGCGTAAAGCAGATTCTCATCAATATTTTAAACAACGCGGTGAAGTTCACTCCCGCAGGTGGCGTGGTGAAGTTCGTGGTAAGCCAAGAGGAGATGGATGAGGGTCGGGCAATGCTGCGTTGTGTTGTTTCGGATACAGGGATAGGCATTTCTCCCGAGTTTTTGCCTCGTCTTTTTGAACCATTTATGCGCGATGACAACCAGACAACTTCTCGTTATGGTGGAAGCGGGCTGGGTCTTTCGATTGCTCGTAATCTTGCCAGGATAATGAAAGGTGATATTACTGTTTCGAGCAAGCTTGGAGAAGGCACTACATTTTTTGTGACGCTTGAGTTGGGCGTTGCTGACGAAGGAAACGTAAAGGGTGTAGATTTGCATCAAGTGAACGAAGCGGATTACGATTTCTCTGGCAAGAAAGTGCTCTTGTGTGAGGATCATCCACTCAATACTATGGTGGCTACCAAGCTTTTGGAAAACAAAGGTTTTCGGGTTGTTTGTGCTGAGAGTGGAAAAGTAGGGCTTGAGATATTCCTGCAAAGCACGCCGGGAGAATTCGATATCATTTTAATGGATATACGTATGCCAGAATTAGATGGGCTTGAGACCACCGAAATGATACGACGCCTTTCTCGATCTGATGCGCAGCTAATTCCTATCGTAGCTATGACCGCCAATGCCTATCCTGAAGATATAAACAAGTCTCGACAAGCAGGCATGGACGGTCATTTATCTAAGCCTATTGAACCGCAACGCCTCTTTCGGTTACTTCATGGGCTGCTTTCCCGTAGGCGGCGTTAGCGTGGTGTTTACGGAAGGCTCCAAAGCGACACGCTAACGCCGCCTTAGAAGTCACTGCGCTGTAAGTTGAGGTAGTTCAATAATTCACTGCGTTTGTGTATCTGCATCTTCTCGTAGATATGGCGAATATGAGTGTTGACAGTATAGGGCGATATAACCAGTTTTGTGGCGATGCTGTTGGTGGTGTAGCCGCGAGCAATAAGTTCAAGTATTTCTCCTTCGCGTACAGAGAGGGCGAACTCACAAGCAACTTCTGCACATATTTCATCGATTTCAGCTTTTGAAGGAGGGGCGGCAGTGAGTGCAAGAATGCTGTACTCTTGGCGAACCAAAGGGATAAGTAGGGCAGCCAGCACGCAGATGAAGGCGAGGCATGTTTCGGGAGTAACGGCGGCGGCGAGGGCGGGTGTATGCTCGTAGCTTACGGCGAGGGTGTTGCCGAGGGCAATACCTGCACGCACGCAACCGGCCGACACACCAAAGGCTAATGCTGGTGGTGTGTAGCCTTTCGAGGTGAGAATACCAAAGTACATGATAAGAAGTATCTCAAATACCGATGAAATACCTAATGCAACAATAAAGGCAGGGAAGTAAAGCTTTTCGTCGCCCAGAAGCAGCGAGAAGGCTACGATTTCGAATACTAACAGCCAGGGATACAGCCTGAATATGTTCATTTTTCCCTTGGAGGCCAAGCCGAGTCCTGCAATAGCTAACACGAGTACGGCACCACCCAAGATGCCATAGGTGAAACTAAAATCTTTGGTGGGCAGTATTTCCCAAGGGATGATGGCAGCAAGAAAATAACAAGCGATGGAAGCGACAAATGAGATGGCGCATACCACGAGCATGCTCTTAAACCCACCCCGTGCGGATTGTTGGGGGAGAAGAGGCGGGAACGAACGAGCGCCATCGCGGCGTGCCAGCAACAGCATACCGCCCGATAATAACGGTAGGAGTGAACAAAAGATAGAAGTGATTAATCCGGGAAGTAGCCACGCGATAACTATGCAGAAAAGCAGTACGGTGCCCACTGCAGTGCCAATATGCTTGACAGAGAAGTTTGCTTTCACGCAGGCGTAGCGTTCGCCCCAGAGTATCCAAAGTGCGGCTTCGCAGGGTCCTAAAAGAAATGCGAGCACATAAGCAAAAAGGGGCGAATCCGAGGGGAAAGCAACGAGGCATAGTGTAAGCGAACCGATGCACATAAGGGCAGGCGCTACTATAAACATCCACCGGTATTTTGAAAGGTGCCGCTTTCTGCCCAGTGCAACAGCAATAAGAAAGAGGAAGAATACGGTTGCACCCAAATTGATAAGCCAGGCGTTGGTTACGCGTTCGTCAAGCAGCTGAATCTGCAAGAACATGTGCGGTACAAACCAAAGTACATAATGCCATGCCAACAAAAGCGCAAAACCTACGTACTTAGCCGTCGGCTTCTTTAGTGCTGCGGTAAGTCGGGCAACAAATGATCCCCGATGCCCGCCTTGCCCTTCCGCCCGCTTTTCCATGAACGGCTCACTCCTCACAATTTAATTGCATGATTCATGACGATACTGCTGATCTGCCCGTAGAGGTAGCGGTAACGTTTTGTGTTGTTCTGCTACTCATAGTGAAAACCTATCACTAGTTCTTCGGTAAGGCCTCGCAAAAAAGTAAGTATTTGGTCATTCGTTGGTATTTTGCGATGGCGAAACCACCGTTCGAGCACAAACTTCATCCATCGGATCGGATGTACCGGTCGCCGACGAAATCGATCCGCTGGGAGTTTGGAAGGCCGGGCACTCGTCAAGGAGAAAGGAAGTCGCAATGTCGTTTCTTGCTAAGAGCAAGGGGGAGGTAACCTATAAGGACCTCTCGGGGGTCCATAAATGGTTCCTTATCGTTCTCGTTTCAATGGGTTCTTCCATTATCTACACGCCTATCTATCTAAAAAACGTGTTCTACGAGCCCCTTATGCAGGGACTTGGCTGCACGAATGCCGACCTTGGTGCACTGCTGTCATGTTACGCCATTACAGCACTTATTACGTACCTCCCGGCCGGTATCCTTGCCGACAAGGTTCGTATGCGTACGCTGTCGTGGGTTGGTTTTGGCGGTACGGCTGTGCTTACCTTTATCTACGCCATGCTGCCCTCGCTGGGTATGCTGTACGCACTGTTTGTGGGTTTTGGTATTACTTCAATCCTTATTTGGTGGGGCACGCGTTTTAAGATTGTGCGTTTGTGCTGCGCTGAGGATGAGTACGCTTCTAAAATTGGTACAAGCTATTCTATCTATGGTGCTGCTGGTCTTATTATTGGTCTTATTTGCACCGCTATTGTGTCGATGATTCCTATTCCTTCACAGGGAATTCAGGTTTTGCTCGTGTTCCTAGGTGTTCTTATTGCTATCTTGGCGGTGCTGTCCTTTATCTTTATCCCTGATTTTAAAGGCGAAATTAACAAGAACGCCAAAATGTTCAGCTTGGGCGAAGTTGTGCAGGCTATCAAGCATCCGGGTGTTATCTGGGCTTGCCTCGCATACTTCTTTGTATATGCCGTGTATCAAGGTGTTACCTACACCACACCGTTTATGACTGCCGCTTTTGCAGCTCCTGTTGCTATCGTGTCGGTTGTTGGCCTCATTCGTACTTACGGCATCGGCCTTATCGCTGGGCCTGCTGCGGGTATCCTTGCCGACAAGGTGTTTAAGAGCCCCTCTAAATCTATCTTGGTGTTCTTTGGCGCTGCGGTGATTGTGCTGGCGGCCTTCCTTGTCCTACCTCGTGATGCGGGTATGGTTGTTGCCGTTGCTGCTCTTGTAGTCGTGCTTGGTTTTGTTACCTATGGTGCCTTCTCTATCGGTTCGTCTCCTCTGACTGAGGCAAAAGTTCCCATGGGTATCTTCGGTACTGCATCGGGCATCCTGTCGGTTGTAGGTTTCATGCCTGACGTGTTCGTACACACCTGGTTCGGCGGCATGATTGATGCCCAGGGCAACGATGCATTCAATTCTATCTTCTTGGTTCTTATCGTATTCGCGGTGCTCGGCTGTGCCTGCTTGGTCATGACGCGCCGCGCCATGAAGAAGAATGCTGCAGTAGAGACTGCGGAGTAGAAAAAGAAAGCTTCGAGGGGGCTGGAGTCGCTTGGCTCCGCTCCCTCGAGCAGCCTTGTTTACCATGGCGCACTGCCGAGCTATGCGGCTCATTCCCCCACATGATAAGAAAGGGATTCCAATCATGAACAAGCTTGACGTGTTGGCAAAGATTAATCCGCAGATGAAAGCGGTGCTCACGAAAGAAGACGAGCTTGCTGGAGATGCGAACGACACTTCTGTGGGTTTCGAGCAGATGCGTAAGAATTACGTAGAAGGTCGTGCGTTTTGGACCGAAGGCGGACCTGTCATGGCTGAAACGATCGATGGCGAAGTGGTTGGTCCCCATGGCGGTATCCCAGTGAGATTCTATTACCCTACTCTTGCTGCAGCTCGTGCACGTGCGATAGGTCAACATGCGGCAGATGAGGGCGGAGTGGGCGAGGAAGCTGTGGAAGCACGCGAAGCTGACAAGCTGGCTGTCCCGGGCATTGTGTATGTGCATGGTGGTGGTTTTGTCTTGGGCAATCTAGACACGCACGATCGCATTTGTCGCATTCTCGCTGAGAAAACGGGTGCTGTTGTGGTGGCGGTTGATTACCAACTCTCTCCCGAGGCGAAGTTTCCCCAGGCAGTAAAGGAAGTTGCTGCCGTGGCTCGTTATCTGCATGAAGGGGGCGCGAAGTATGGTGTTGATGGAGGGCGTCTATCGTTCGCGGGCGACTCCGGTGGAGCCCATTTAAGCCTTGCGGCTGCGCTCTACTTGCGTGAAGAATGCGGTGGGGCCAACTATGTGAAGTGTCTCTTGCTATTTTACGGGTGGTTTGGCCTTAAAGATTCTGCTTCTATGCGTCTGCTGGGTGGTTCGTGGGATGGCTTGACTGAAGAAGACTGGCTGTATTACCGCACCTTGTATGCAGACGATGCTGTTGACCTTGAGTCTAGTCCGTACGCAAACCTGTTTCTGAATGACCTTACACACGATATGCCGGCATGCTATATCGCCGCAGCGGAGTTTGACCCCCTGCGTGATGATTCGGCAGCTCTTGCTGCAGTTCTTGAAGAGTATGGCATTACGCATCGCTATGAGGTATTTGAAGGTGTAATCCATGCATTCTTGCATTACACCAAGATGCTTGACGAAGCCAATGAGGCACTGTCGCACGCTGCGACATTCTATCGCCAACAACTGGGCAAGTAAGGTTAATCCGGTGCACGCATAACGCGCGTGCCGACAAAGGAACTCCAGGCGATGTGCTGAGACTTTTTACTGCTCAGTGCATCGCCCGGACGAAAACCCGGGCATCGTCCGATTGAACACTTTAGGTAAAACGGTGCGGCATATAAGCCGGCCGATATCGCGACAAGAAAGGTTTCGACATGGATTTCAAACTGACTGACGAGCAAGAACTTATCGTCGACAGCTATCGTGAGTACATGGAGAGCGAGAACTGGGAGACCTATTTTCACGAGTGTGATGAAAGCCATACGTATCCGTTGCGTTGGGTTAAGGGGCTGTGCGATCTGGGTTTTGACCAGATCATGCTTCCCGAGAGCCATGGAGGGTTGGGGCTTGAGCAGCCAGCAGTGACGCTTATGGCGGTGTATGAGATTTTGGGTAAGTACGGTGCTCCCACGTACGTGCTCTATCAACTCCCTGGCTTTGAGACCATTATTCGCGAGGGCAGCGAAGAGCAAATTGAGGCCGTTATGTCTACGCTGGGTTCTGGCGAGCAGATATGGAACTCTGCTTGTACTGAGCCGGGTGCTGGCTCAGATGTGGGTGCTCTTACCACGAACTACAAGCGTGAGAACGGCAAAATATACCTCAACGGCACCAAGACGTTCATCACGTCGTCGCTGGGTGTGAAATACCTGGTTATCATGGCGAAAAATGCCGATGATCCCACCATGTTCACGGAGTTCTTCCTCGATATGTCCAAGCCAGGTGTGGGCTTGTCTCCGCTTACCAAGCTTGGTCTGCGTATGGATAGCTGCTGTGAGGTCTATTTAGACAACGTAGAGCTTGAAGAAAAAGATATTTTTGGCAAAGAAGGTAATGGGTTCATGCGTGGCATATCCGACTTCAACTTCGAGCGCTGGCTTGTGGGCGCTTGCGACTACGGTACCGCCATTAGTGCCTTCGAGGATGCTATGGCCCATGCGAATACTCGCATCGCTTTCGGCAAGCCTATTAGCCGCCAACAGCTCAACCAGCTCAAGATTACCGAGATGTGCATCAAGCTAACGAACATGAAAAACATGCTTTATGAAGCCGCATGGAACGCCGACAACAACGAGGGCAATTTCGATCCGGCTGCAGCTGCCATGTGCAAGTACTACTGCGCCAATGCCTCTTTTGAGGTGGTTGACGACGCAATGCAGATTATGGCTGGCGTTGCGGTGGCTTCCGAGCATCGCATCAACCGCATCTGGCGTGACCTGCGCGTAGACCGCGTTTCTGGCGGTACTGACGAGATGATGATTCTTGCCACCTCAAAAGGTGCCTCTATCAAGTACAAGCAGTAAACGAACACCTCGGGCAGAAGAGGGGCGAAGCCCTTCTTCTGCTGTTAGATTCCGGTAAACAAGGAGGAAATAATTATGGCAATTCCTACCGATAAGCCCTCGTATGGTCCTCTCGATGGCGTCAAGGTTGTCTACGCGGCAGTCGAATTAGCTTGTCCCAAGGCAGCCGACCTTATGGCCGACTGGGGTGCCGACGTTATCTGGCTTGAGAATACGGGTGCGGGCGACACCATCCGCGATACTCCTTATGTGAAGCAGGCTGAACGTCGCAATCAGCGTTCTGTTTCTTTGAATTACTTCTCTGAAGAAGGCAAAAAAGTATTTTTTGATCTGGTGAAAGATGCTGATATCTTCATGGAGGCTTCCAAGGGTGGCACCTGGGCGCGCAAGGGCATCACGGATGAAGTGTTGTGGGAGCTCAATCCCAAAATGGTAATCGCGCACGTTTCTGGCTTTGGCCAGGAGGGCGATCCCAAGATGGTAAAGCGTGCCGCCTATGACCTTACGGTTATGGCGTATTCGGGCATCATCATGCAGAACGGCACGGAAGAACAGCCCATGCTTCCGGGGCCTTATGCAGGCGATTACTTTAATACGTTGATGATCGGTTTTTCCACGATGGCAGCTCTGTACCATGCCGAAAGAACAGGCAAAGGCGAGTCCATCGATCTGGCTATGTATGAGACGCTTCTTTCTATCGGTCAGTACTATTTGGTGGACTATTTGAACGAGGGTATTAAGTGGCCTCGTCCGGGCGCACGTAATCAAAACCTTTGCGGCATCGGTGAATTTAAGTGTAACGATGGCTTCTTGGGTGTATGTCTGTATGGTGTCGATCAGAATAAATACTTCTTGGAGCAGATTGGTCTTGGGCATTTGTGGGGTACCGAAAACATCCCCGAGGATACCAGCGGTCTGTGGCTTTCCAATCCACATGCCGACGAGATCCAAAAAGCGTTTGAGGCGTACTGCCTGCAGCGTTCCAAATATGCCATTGAAGAAGATTTTGCTGCGCATCGTATTGCAGCTCAGGTGGTCAACGACATGGAAGACCTCGTTCAAGAAGAGCATCTGAAGCTGCGTAATACCTGGGTTGACTGGGAAACGGTTGATGGTGATACGTTCCATGGTTTGGGTGTGTTCCCGAAATTTAAGAACAACCCTGGCCAAATATGGCGTCCGATGCCACATCAGGGTGGCGATACTGTCGACGTAATGACAAAGATGGGCTATACGCCTGAGCAGATCAACGAGCTTGCTGAAGCTGGCATCGTAAAGATTGGCGAATAGTATCTAAAAAGCCAACCTGCTTCATGCGGGTTGGCTTTCCTGTTGTAGTAAAACCCAGTGCGCTCTAGGGGCGGGTTTAAACGCGAAAGTAACAGTGGGCACGAGAACGCAGAAGGTGAGTTAAGTGACGGATATCGTAGGAGGCGAGACGACACAAAGCCTCTGGGGTGACCTAGCGAATGTTTACGGCGATCGTACGTTTCTTGTATTCCGTGATCGTAATGGGAGCGAGCGTACCTATACCTACGGTCAATTTGATCAAGAGATTAGTCGTACGGCAAATTTATTTTTGCGTTTGGGGATAAACCGCGGCGAGCGGGTGGCTGTGCATTTATGCACCTGTCCAGAGTTCATGTTATGTCTGTTTGCTTTAGCGAAAATAGGCGCCGTTATGGTGCCTATGAACGAGCAGTATCTTACCGAAGAGGTAGCTTACGTGTTGGGAAAGACAGAGGTATCGTGCGCTGTTATTGAGCCAAAGTTCGTTGAGTTGTACTGCAAGGCCTCAGACGAAGGTTTCGTTTTTCCGCACGGCGTGTTGGTGGCACGTATGGACGAGATGGGTATTGAATGTCGCGATGAAGCGAAGGCCGCGCTGGTATCAAATGCCATTCTGAAAGATTTCGAGACACTTAGATCCGCTGAGTCCATAGACCCCCTTGAGTGTAGATGCGTACGCGCGCAGGACCCTGCAGAGATTATTTTTACGTCTGGCACAACTTCGCGTCCTAAAGGCGTGGTATTAACTCATGCGAATTTGTTATTTAGCGGACGTTACGGCGATTGGGAAGTTACGCTTACCGACAAAGATCGCATGCTTACTACCATGCCAGCGTGTCACTCTAACTTCCAGCTAGCTGCTCTCATGCCCGTGCTGACAGCAGGGGCAACTCTTATTGTGGTGGAGAAGTATTCAGCTAGTCAGTTTTGGTCTCAGATACGCAGCTATCGAGCCACGGTCACACAGTGTGTTGCCATGATGCTACGCACGCTTATGTTACAACCCGAGTGTACTCAGGATAAAGATCATTGCCTACGCGAAGTTCTCTACTTTCTGCCCGTGTCAGATGCAGAGAAAGTTTCTTTTGAGGAGCGTTTTGGCGTACGCCTAATGAACACGTATGGATCGACTGAGTCGATTGGTTGGGTGCTTACCGATCCTCCTGAGGGTGAGCGTCGTTGGCCCTCGATTGGGCGACCGGGGCTTGGTTATGAAGTACGCATTGTCCGTGATGACGGTACACTGGCCGAAGCGGGGGAAGTGGGCGAGATTCAGGTGCTTGGCAAGCGGGGGGTGAGCGTCATGCTGGGTTACTACCGCGACGATGCTGCGACCGCATTCGCTTTTACTGCCGACGGATGGCTTAAAACGGGGGATAAAGGCCGAACGGATAGCGACGGCTGGTTTTATTTTGTTGACCGCAAGACAAACATGATCAAGCGAGCAGGAGAAAACATTTCGACTACCGAGATAGAAAATGTTTTGGTGCGCCATCCAAACATTGCGGAGGCTGCCGTTGTTGGAGTGGATGATCCTATTCGTGACCAAGCAGTTAAGGCCTTCGTTTTGCCTTGCATAGGGGCAATCATCACAAAGGAGGACGTTATCTCCTTTTGTGAGCAGCATCTAGCCAGTTTTAAGGTACCGACGTTCGTCGAGATTGTGGAAGATTTCCCCCGTACGTGTTCTATGAAAATCGAAAAGAAGCTTCTCAGATAGAGAGTGGAAAAGCATAAGGGAGACGAAAGCATGAGAGATGTCAAAAATATGACGCAGGTAACCAGCCCTCCACTGGGTGGGGTTACCGATGGTGCGATGCTCATTGGTGGAGAAGTGGTCGATAAGGTAAAGCGCGCCGGTAAAAAGACTATGGACGACGTGGCGATGACCCCATTCCTACGCAAGATCACGTTTTTTTCAAGCGGAGGGTCGTTTCTAGATGGTTACGTATTATCGCTTATAGGTGTAGCACTTACCCAGATCACACCCCAATTTAATCTCACTGAGATATGGAGTGCTGCCATTGGAGCATCCGTTTTGCTTGGTATTTTTGTGGGAACCATCGTGGGCGGGTATCTTACCGATCGCATTGGACGCAAGAAGATGTTTATCATCGATATTGTGGCTATTGGTCTCTTTTCTCTTTTAAGCGTGTTTTGCGCTGATCCTCTGCAGTTGGTGGCCGCGCGCTTTTTTATCGGCGTGTTCGTGGGCGCCGATTATCCCATTGCCACCTCACTTATCGCCGAGTTCACTCCTAAACAGCATCGGTCTATTTCTATGGGTATGGTATCGGCTGCCTGGTATCTTGGTGCAACGGTTGCTGCGTTCGCAGGTTATTTTCTCTACAGTGTTCCCAACGGTTGGCAGTGGATGCTTGGTTCGGCCATTATTCCGTGTATTGTTCTGCTAATTGGACGTCATGACATTCCCGAATCGCCCCTGTGGCTTGCTCAGAAGGGGCGCACCGAAGAGGCCAATGCTGTTATCAAGCGTGTATTTGGCGAAGGTGTCGAATTAGAACTAGAAGAGCCAGGCGAGAAGACGAGTTTGCGCAAGGTGTTTCGTGGGGGTTATGCCAAGCGTATTGTATTTTTAGGTATTCTGACGCTTTGTCAGGTGGTACCTATGTACGCCATTTATACGTTCGGTCCTGAGATTATGACGGCGTTTGGACTGGGCGCGGGACAAGAGGCTATTCTTGGGGAAAGTGCTGTCAGTCTGTTTTTCCTTATAGGCTCTATACCGGCTATGTTTTGGCTTAATTCTATGGGACGTCGCCCGCTGCTTATTCGTTCACTTGCACTCATGGCGTGTGGCTTGGTGGTGCTGGGACTGTTTCCTGATGCACCCGTTATCGTTATTATTGCTGGGTTCGGTTTGTATGCTTTTTTCAGTGGTGGTCCCGGTATCCTTCAATGGCTTTATCCTAACGAGTTGTTCCCTACGGAAGTGCGCGCAACGGCCGTGGGTATTGCCATAGCCTTTTCGCGCATTGGTACTATCGTGGCTACGTATGGCTTACCGTTGTTTTTGGCTGCTTATGGTATAGGGCCTACCATGCTGGTTGCGGCAGGGTTGGTGCTCGTGGGATTAATTCTTTCGGTATTCATGGCTCCCGAGACGAAAGGAAAATCGCTTATCGAATCAAGTTCGCTTGATCTGGACACCATGCGAGTACCTAGGGCGTGAGGGCTGCTGCAAGTGCAATAGTGCAACGATGTATTCTGTAAAAAGGGAGCACATTGGCTCCCTTTTGATTGTTGTTTCCGATAAGAATCTTACGTGGAGCGTTATCGAACCACGCGTACGCGGCGAATACCTTCGATGTTGGTAAGATGTTCGAGCGCACTGGTTGGTGCTGGCTGGTTCAAGTCGATAAGCGTGTAAGAGTAGTCGCCTCGCGTCTTGTTCGTGAGGTTTTCGATATTTACCCCTTCGTCGCCGAATACATTGGCGATGCGGCTGATCATGTTGGGAATGTTGCGGTGCATCACAGCCACTCGTCCCTGGCCTTCGGGACATAGTCCCATATCGCAAGCGGGATAGTTCACTGAATTAACGATATTGCCGTTTTCTAGGTAGTTCATAATTTCTCGAACAGCCATAACGGCGCAATTGTCTTCAGCTTCTTCGGTTGAGGCCCCCAAATGAGGCAGCACAATGGCATGCTCCATGTTCATAACTTCCGGTGTGGCGAAGTCGGTGATATAGGTGTGCACTTTGCCGGATGCAAGCGCGGAAGCCATGGCTGCGTTGTTTACCAGCGTGTCTCGCGAGAAGTTTAAAAATACGGCACCTTCTGGCATAAGCGAGCAGGCATGCTCATCAACCATGCCAATGGTGCCTTCCACGGCGGGTACATGAATACTGAAATAGTCGCAGGTACGGAAGAGGTCATCGAGATTTACTACATGATGAACCTCGCTTGAAATACGCCAAGCGGCACCCACTGACACGTAAGGGTCGTAGCCGTATACGTCCATACCAAGATCGATGGCAGAATTCGCTACCTCGGCACCAATGGCGCCCAGACCAATCACGCCAAGCTTCTTACCTTTGATTTCGCGGCCAGCAAATGCCTTCTTTGCCTTTTCAGCTGCTTTAGCAATATTGTCGTCGTTGGCATTTTCGCGACACCATTCGATGCCGTCTATGATGCCGCGACTACCCAGCAAGAGGGCACATAAAACCAATTCTTTTACAGCGTTTGCATTTGCACCTGGCGTGTTAAATACAACGATACCTTCTTCGGCGCATCGATCCAGAGGAATGTTATTTACGCCAGCCCCTGCACGAGCGATGGCAAGAAGGTCGCTGCCAAACTCCATGTCGTGCATGGAGGCGCTCCGTACGAGAATGCCTGTTGCCGTTGTGGTATCGTCGGTAAGCTCGTAAGATCCGGTGAGCAGATCGGTGCCATAGGTGGAAATGTTGTTGAGGCAGTGAATGCGAGGCATGGGCTTCTCCTTGGCTTGGGCGGGTTCTCGTCTGCCGGCGCCTTTTGGGCGTGTTTCGCAGATTTTCCTATACTGCCTGCTAAGTACGAGCATGTCAACGAAAACCCTGCCAAAGTGCGCATGCATACGGTGGGAGCGTGTGCATGCGAGCGCCCTACACGCAAAAAAGCCCCGAGCTATAATGAACCACACCTCCAGCTTGAACACGCTGTTCTTTGTTCGAATTCTGGGATGTGGTTCACTTTACTCAGAGCTTTTTTATGCAGGGAATGCCGCTTATGAGATAAGCGGGGGAGCGCTGGTTACTTACCCTGCCAGTTGGGTGTGCGCTTCTCAACAAAAGCGGCAGGTCCCTCGATGCCGTCCTCGGTCTTTTCGAGGAAGCGGTAAGCAGCATCGCTGTAGCGCATGGCGTCTTCTTCGGACATCTGGTCGGCAGCGTGTACGACATACTTGGTCCACTTCAAGGCCAAAGGAGCATTCTTTAGGCACTCCTCAGCAAGTTCGATGGCGCGATCCATAACCTCTTCGGCAGGTACGACGTAGTTGATAAGTCCCAAGGCTTTGGCTTCGGGAGCTTTTATTTTCTTGCCGGTAAGGAGTAGCTCCATGCAGTCCTTACGGTTAATGTCGCGGGCGAGACGAACGAGACCACCGGTAGAGGCGATGATTCCAAGGCCTACTTCGGTGCATCCGAACTTGGCATTTTCGTTGGCAACAACCATGTCGCAAGAAAGTGCGATTTCCATGCCGCCGCCAGCTGCAGAGCCGTTGCAGGCCGCAATGACGGGCTTAGAGCATAGGCGTGCAGTGAGGCCACCGAAGCCGTGCTCAGTTACGGTTTGACATTCGCCACCGGCGCTCAACTCGGAGAGATCCTCGCCTGCGCAGAACACTTTGCCGGTACCGGTGACAATGATGGCGCGCACCGCCGGATCGGTTTCAGCGTTATTCATGATGTTCTCCATGGCTTTGGAGGTAACGCCGTTGAGTGCATTTGCCACTTCGGGGCGGTTGATGCGCATGATAAGTAAGCCGTCCTCGCGAAGCTCGGAAACGACGGTGTCGGTACCATAGTAATCTGCCATTGCTCCTCCTTGTTTTGGTGCGACATTTGTTTGTCGGGCGGGTGGCGCGGCTCTCATTCTTGCGATAGGTAGCTACGTTAGAATCTGGTTACTCCACGCGCTCGAAGACTATTGTTATCATCACTCTTGGGCACACGTTTTGCATCGCAAGCATCGTGGTAGCTGCCTAATACTTAAAAACGAGGCATCACAAGAATTTGAGTAATGATGCTTTAGCAGCATTTTTGCGATGCGCGCCTGCTTCATGCCCGGCAGACTACAAAACATCTTGCCCGCCCGTTCGCCTCGGTGTGCGGTGCGGACGGGCGGGGCGTCTACGAGAGAAACGCCCCTGAATACGTAAGAGAAAGGCATACAAGGTGAATATCATTGTCTCTTTCAAGGTTGTTCCCGACGACCAAGACATCCAGGTTGCTGGCGATCGCAGCTTGGATTTTTCGAAGGCTAAAGGCATTGTGTCGGCTTACGATCTAAATGCCATGGAGGCTGCGGCGCAGCTGGCAGATAGCGGCAAAGTAGTTGCCATTACGGCTGGTGCTGCTTCGATTGACGACGGCAAGCTAAAGAAAAACGTACTTGCTCGTGGTGTCGACGAATTGATTATGTGTGCGGACGATGCGTGCGCAAATATGGATGCACATGCAACCGCTTGTGCACTTGTTCCACTGGTTGAAAAAGTGGGGGAGTACGATCTTATTCTGTGCGGTGACGGATCGGCCGACAACTATGCGCAGCAGGTCGATGTACAGCTGGCGGCACGCCTGGGTCTGCCGGTGGTGAACGCCGTATCTAAGATTACACCTGAAGCCGGTGCTGTGGTTGTCGAGCGTACGCTTGAAGACGTTGTTGAGACAGTGCGCGTGCCACTTCCTGCCGTGGTGTCGGTGTCGCCCGATGTGGCAGTTCCGCGTATTCCTGGCATGAAGGACATTTTGGCTGCGGGCAAAAAGCCCATGGATGTGGCGGGTGCCGCAGACGTCTGCGGTAGCGGCTTAGAAGTTGTCTCTTGCCTAGCTCCCCAGCAGGCCGACCGCAAACTCGAAATTCTCGACGCTTCGGCTGATGGCGCCGTCGCCCAGTTCGCTGCCGCCCTCAAAGCGGCCCTGTAAGCCAATCCGCTCGAATAGATAAGAAAGGCAGAGTTGATAGTTATGAAAGCACTTGTTATCGCTGAACGCGCGGATGCTGCTCGCGAGCTTGCCGCTGGCGCACGCACCCTGGCCGACGAAGTTGTGTTGGTAACCTTTGATGAGGTTCTTGAGGGTGTTGCCGATAAGGTGGCCCGTATTGCCGTGCCGGAAGGCACCCTTATGGAAGACGCGGCCGACACAGTTATCGCGTTGTTTGATGCTGAGCAGCCGAGCGTTGTGCTCGTGGAGCCCACGCGGCGCATGAAGCTGATTGCTGGCAAGCTTGCCGCACATGCCGGGACTTCTACCATTACCGACGTTATGTCTTTTGAAGAGCAAGGTGCTCGAAGCCTCTACTTCGGTGGTGTGGGTGAACGCGTGCAGAAGGCACAGGGTGCCGTTTCTCTCTATACGGTAGGCTCTGGAGCATTCGCCGATGTTCAGCCGTCCGGTAGCAACGTTGTTGAGGATGTTGTCTGGGTTGCTCCGGCTTGCCCGATGGAACTTGTCGATCGTAAGCCTATTGAAAAGAGTGGCGTAGATTTGTTTAAGGCCGATGCCGTTGTGGCTGCTGGTCGTGGGTTTGCTGAAGAGTCAGAACTCGATTTGGCTCGTGCGCTTTGTGATAAGCTGGGTGGCGGCCTTGCCTGTTCGCGTCCTCTTACCGAGGGTGTGAACTGGCTCCCGACCGAGCTTTATGTGGGTGTCTCTGGCCTTATGCTATCCCCGAAGGTGTACGTGGCCTGTGGCATTTCCGGACAGATGCAGCACATGGTGGGATGCAACCGTGCGGGCACGATGTTCGCCATCAACAAGGACAAAAACGCCGCTGTGTTCAAGCAGTGCGACTATGGCCTGGTTGGCGACGTGAAAGACGTTCTTCCAGCCCTGGTTGCCGCTCTTTAGGTTTATTGATAATCCGTCATTTTTTGATATGCCGCAGTGGAACACTTTTGCCCATTATCCCCTGTGTGACGGAATAGTATGCTGGAAACGTACCGGGTGTAACCAGTTTCGAAGCTCTCGGTATGTGCACCCTCTCAATGAGAAAGGAACCAATCATGTCAGATTTCGACGCGATTGTCGTCGGCTCCGGATGTGCGGGCGCTATCGCGGCCTACGAGCTCGCGAAGGCCGGCAAATCGGTCCTCGTGGTCGAGCGTGGCAACTTTGCAGGCGCAAAAAACATGACGGGTGGTCGCATTTACTCCCATTCGCTCAAGAAGGTTTTCCCCAACTTTGAGGAGGAAGCGCCCCTTGAGCGCAAAATTACGCATGAGCGTATGGCATTTATGGACCCTAACGCTCAGATGGCTGTTGACTTTACCAGCCCGGAACTAGCCGAAGAAGGGGCAGATTCCTACTCGGTTTTGCGTGCTCCCTTTGATCAGTGGCTAGCTGAGAAGGCGGAAGAAGCAGGGGCTGAATATATTTGTGGTATCGCGGTTGAAGAGCTTTTGAAAGATGAGTCGGGAAAGGTAATTGGCGTACGTGCTGGCGAGGATGAGATTACCGCCGAGGTAACTATTGTGGCTGAGGGAGTAAATACTCTTTTGTCTGAGCGTAGTCTCGGAAATGCTCGTCCCAAAGCAAGTCAAATGGCAGTTGGTATCAAGCAGGTATTCGAGCTTCCTTCATCAACTATTGAGGATAGGTTCTTGGTGCCCGAGGGCGAGGGCGCGGCCATGCTCTTCGTGGGCGACTGCACCCATGGGCAGGTCGGTGGCGGCTTCCTATACACCAACAAGGACTCGATCTCGCTCGGTCTGGTGGCTACCATCTCTACCGCTGCCGACGCCTCCAACGAGATGCCTGTTTATCAGATGCTTGAAGATTTTAAAAACCATCCTGCGGTTGCTCCTATTATACGTGGTGCGAAGCTTGTGGAGCATTCGGGGCATATGGTGCCCGAAGGTGGCTACGACATGGTTCCGCAGTATGTGTTTGATGGCGCGCTTATTGCGGGGGAAGCGGCGGGTCTGTGTATGAACATGGGCTACCAAGTGCGTGGTATGGACTTTGCTGTAGCTTCCGGTCAAATGGCTGCTCAGGCCGCCGTGAAAGCGCTCGATGCGGGCGATACGAGCGCAGCGGGGTTAGCCTCGTATAAGACAGCAATGGAAGACTCTTTTGTTATGCGTGATCTGGAAACGTTCCGCAAGTGGCCTCATACCATGGAGTCTTGGGCGAACATGTTCACCGATTATCCGGTTATGGTGAAAGAAATTATGAATGCCATGTTCAGGGTAGACGGTAAGCCGCAAACACATCTCACGAAGCGCATGATGCCCATCGTGAAGAAGCGTGGGTTGTTTACACTCGCCCGCGAAGTGAGAGGAGCTCTGAAGTCGCTGTGAGTAGCATTACAAACATCACGGTTAATGTTGATGAGTATTTGGCGCTTGATAAGTACGAGGTTGACGAGGAGAGCGCCCATATCGAACTTGTTGAAAACCCCGATATTGAGGAGTTTAAGAAGCTGGTGCGCGTGTGTCCAGCGGCTCTTTATAAGATTGACGAGAATGGCTCCACTTCCTTCGACTACGCTGGATGCCTTGAGTGCGGTACGTGTCGTATCGCTTGCGAGGGAACTATTGTCAAGAAGTGGGTTAACCCTGCTCCCACGATGGGTGTTGAGTATCGGTTTGGCTAGGATTTCTACGACGTAAACCGCCTAACGAGCATAGTTCTTTTGTCCAGCCTTCCTTTTGTCGGGAAGGCTGGATGATTTTGTGTTGAAATTGCCGTCCGTGAAGTAGCTGCTTTACGGCGTCGATTCCGTGATTTGTCGATTTAAAAGGTAGTACAATGTATTACATTCTTGGTGTATGTGCTGTCGGGCGTATACAAGCTCTCACGTGTGGATATCGACATTGCTCTTGAAAACTTTATCGATGATGCGTTCGTTTACGAGGAAACGGTCATGTGAGGCGCTCTGCGCATGTACGCCATGAGTTCTCTCGATTTTATCGACTGCTGGCTTGTCGCGCGCAATGTCTTTGCTGGCGAAGAGGTGCTTACGTTCGACAAATCACTGCTCAAGCATCTTCGGTAGCGACATTCGCCGCTTCGTCTGCTTTCTTCTTTCGCAGCCCCCACCAGTACAGCCCAGCCATTATTGCCGCTGCGGCCCCCGTCAGCACGACGATGCCCACGACGAAGTTCGGCCAGGCGAGCGTGGCAATCACGGTGGCGATGGATGTGAGGATGCTGTACGAAAAGTTCGAGAATGACGAAGCGGCGCCCACGCGGTCGGAGGGCTGGTCTAGTAATACAACGAACGCCATGGGCCGCACGATGCCTTCTGCCAGTGCATAGGGGATGAATGCGACAAGGAACAGCAGGGGAGAGGCCATGCCGAACAGGGCCAGCAGCACAAACGATGCCGCGGTTAACGCAACACACAGCTTCAAGATGGTGCGCACCGTCATTCGTTTCGACAGCGCCACGTACACGTAGGGCGCGGCGATGGTGGCGAGGCAGGCGGCTGCGTAGATACAGCTGTACTCGAAATACGACACGGCGAAAAAATCCAGCAGCACGTAGGACACGACGGCGATAAACGCGAAGTATGGCATGCCAGCCACGCCCATGAGTAACGCAAGCGACATGAATGAGCGGCTTTTACCCAACGTTTTCACGTCGCGTACCATCGCGCGCAGCGACGCCATCACGCCGGGAGTTGCTGCGTCTTTTTCGCGTGGGTTCGTTTCCGATATCAGCAGCGACAGTAGAAATCCGATGACACCGCATACCGCGAGAAACTCGAAGATGCCGCGCCATTCGGCGATGCTTAACAGAAGCGTGCCTAAAAACGGAGCGACGGCCGGCCCGATGATAATAAGCGACTGCAGGCTGGTCATGGCCAGTTTGAGATCGGCTCCCTTGTAGGCATCCTTGATCATGGCCGTTTCGATGGTGGCCACAGCGCCGTAGCCGAGCGCTTGTCCGATGCGAAACGCCACAAGCAGCTCGATGGTGGGCACGAGCGCACACAGCACCGACGACACGGCGAATAGTCCGCATGCCACAACGAGCACGGGACGGCGCCCGAACCGGTCGCTGATGGGCCCTGCCAGCGCGACGCCCACAGCGCTGAATAGGAAGAAGGCGAAAACCGTCAGGTTTAGGTAGGCTGCCGATACGTCGAATGAGCGCTGCATGCTGGGTAGTGCTGGCACGTACATGTCGATGGACAGAATAAGCAGCAGGTTAATAGCCAGCGCACACGCGAAGAAGGAGCGCGGTCCCAAGCGCTTTTGTGGATAAGCTAACTGCATGTATTGTCCCCCTCATGCCCCTTGCAACCCGCATGAAAGCGGGCTGGTGAAAAAGTATAGCACTGGTGAAGGGTTCTTTTCTTCTTACGCGACGGTATCGAATAAGTCTCAAACGAAAACAGTTCCCGTCTTTGGCTCACGTAAGCTTTAGAGTGAAGCTTCAACCAAGACATGGAAAGGAGCTCTATCATATGAGTACGCTTATCGTGCTCGGTTATCCGAGCGAACAGGAAGCAACTTCTGCTTACCAGAAAATTCTCGATCTCGACAAGAACCTTATCGTCAGCCTGCAATCAATTGCTGTTGTGGCTAAACGAGCTGATGGCAAGTATGATGTTGTTACTCCCGGATCGAAAATTGGCACCTCGGCGGTATGGGGTCTTTTCTGGGGTACGCTATTCGGTTTAATCTTTTTTGTTCCATTTTTCGGCGCTGCTTTAGGAGCTGGAGTCGGTGCGCTGACGGGTGCTATTGTTAAGCATGGCGTGGATAAAGATTTTCAAGACCGCGTACGTAATCTACTGAGCACTGACGATAGCTCTGCCGTGTTTATGGTAGTTGACGAAATGACCACCGATAAGTTCATTGATGCTCTCAAGCCGTTTGGGGGTGACGTGCTCCAGACGTCGCTTTCTATTAAGGATGAAGAAGAACTTAAGCACGCGTTGTTTAAGAACTAGTAGCATATCTCTCGTCTAGCGGGAAGGTGTACTGGGAGGTTCTTCCGTACGGGAGAGTTTGCATCAGTGACCCGTTTTGAACACTGAGGGCTCTTTTTGAGTTATCAAGGGTATCGCCTAAAAGCGTAACCACCCGTTCGATGAGGTGGTTACGCTTTTTATAGCTTACTAAGTAAAATCTATGGGTAGAGGTTCTATTTACGCATGGTTGGCTTTAGGGTGTGGCGTCGCCATGCTGTGGCTGTTACTGTGGCGAGTGCCACAAAACCTATCACGACGAATACGGCTGTCGGCGCACTGTCACCCGTGGCTACTAATGCTTTCGGTTTATCGGTAATAACGGTGCCCGTGGTGCTGTTATTGGTGGATGAGCTGCCACCATCGCCTGCGACTGCGTTCGCTGTAATGGGTGGGAGAGGGATGAATTGAAACAATAGCATCGATTAGATGCATGCTGAAACGGGTTTCTTCAGGTGGGTTTACGATAGCATAGGGGGGTGCTTGACTCGAGGGCGGCGGGCATGCAGGCTCACCTTACAAAGCCTGTCGATTCCGAAACGCTGTACGCTACCTTGGCTGAGAATCTTTCTGAGAATAACCTCACATCGGATTATTATGTCCTCTAGCCGTCGCAGCTCGCGTCGCACCACATAATCGCGGATACTGTACACATTTCAAAAAATAAACGAAAAGGAGCACCCATGGCTGAAGATAATAAACTCGGCAAGAAGATTGCTACCCTGCGCACAGCTCATCATCTGTCGAGTCAAGATCTCGCCGACCGCTGTGGGTGCGATGTGTCGGTGGTGCAAGGGTTAGAGGCTGGAGAAGTTCCGCCTTCGCTCGCTCCGCTTATTAAGATCACACGTGCTTTGGGGGTACGTTTGGGAACCCTCATGGACGACGATGAGAATTTGGGACCTGCCTATATCGATAACGATCAAATGGAAGAGGTCACTCGCCTCAAATCGCTTGAGACAGCGAGCGATGCTGGCGATTTGAGTTATTTCAGTCTTGCGGCGGGGCGCCCTTCGCGTCACATGGACCCCTTCGTTATTACGGTAACTCCTTCAGGAGAGACCGATCATGAGTTGGTTGGGCATGAAGGTGAAGAGTGGCTCTATGGTATAGAAGGCTCGATTGAAATCGAGTATGGCAAAGAGGTCTATGTGCTGCACCCCGGTGAGAGTATCTACTACGACTCCATCGTGCCACATCAGGTGCGCGCGCATGATGGTCAGAATGCCAAGTTTTTGGCTGTCGTGTACACCCCGATGTAAGGAGGCTTTCATGCAGGAAGAAAACACTCCCCTTTCGGGTGATCACCACTATCCGTTGCATTCAGAGAAGACAATCGGCGCATATTTGCGTGATCAGGTGGCGGTAAGCCCCGACCATGAGTTTGTGGTGTATCCCGATCGTGCTTTGCGTTGGACCTATAAAGATTTCGATGAGCGTACCGATAATCTTGCGCGTGGTTTGTTGGCTATCGGTATGCGCCCGGGTGATCATCTGGGGGTATGGGCGCGCAATATTCCCGATTGGCTCACGTTTATGTATGCCACCGCCAAGATTGGCGTGGTTATGGTTACGGTGAACCCGGTTTATAAGAGCCATGAGTTGGATTATGTGTTGAAGCAATCCGACATGAAGGCGCTTTGCGTGATCGATGCTTATCGCGATGTTGATTATCTTCAGATCATTCGCGATTTGGTACCCGAAACACTCACGCAGCAGCGAGGTCATTTGGAGACGGAGAACTATCCGCATCTTAAAAATATTATTTATATGGGCCCAGAAAAGCATCGCGGTTGTTACAGCGTACCCGAACTTATTTTGTTGGGAAGCCATGTACCCGAGAGCGCGCTGGTAGAGGCCGAGACACATTTTGACAACAACGATGTGGTTATGATGCAGTACACGTCGGGTACCACGGGTTTCCCAAAGGGTGTTATGCTCACCCATCGCAATATTTTGAACAACGGTTTTTATATTGGTGAGGGGCAGAAGCTCGGTCCCGAAGATCGCGTAATCCTGCCAGTACCGTTTTTCCATTGCTTCGGCTGTGTGTTGGGAGTTATGGCAAATCTTACGCATCGATCCACTATGATCATCGTTGAAGACTTCGATGCTGGATTGGTGTTGCAGGCTATTCACAAGGAGCGCGGTACGGCGGTTTATGGAGTGCCTACCATGTTTATTGCCGAGTTAAATCATCCCGATTTCAACTTGTTTGACTTGTCCAGTCTTCGTACGGGCATTATGGCGGGAAGCCCCTGCCCTCCCGAAACTATGCGTGAAGTTATGGATAAGATGAACTTGCGCGAGATTACTATCTGCTATGGATTAACCGAAACCAGCCCTGTGTTCACGCAGACCAGCGCCGATGATGACATCGAGCATAAGTGTGAAACCGTAGGGCGTAAGCACCCGCCGGTGGATGTGCGCGTGATCGACCCTGTAGATGGGCATATTTGCGCGATAGGTGAGCCGGGAGAGTTGTGCTGCAAGGGATACAATGTTATGAAGGGCTATTACAAAATGCCCGAGGAGACAGCACGTGCCATCGATGCAGACGGTTACCTTCATTCTGGCGATCTGGGCACCGTGGACGCGGATGGGTACTACCGCGTGACCGGACGTATCAAAGATATGATTATCCGTGGCGGAGAGAATGTCTATCCGCTTGAGATAGAGAACTTCCTGTTAACCATGCCGGGTGTGTTGGATGCGCAGGTGGTGGGTATACCCGATAAGAAGCTTGGGGAGTTGGTGGGCGCATTTGTTCGCGTACGACCAGGTTATGAGAATATGACCGAAGAGGATGTGCGCGCCTTTTCCATCCCGCGCATCGCGCGTTACAAAGTTCCGAAGCGCGTGTTCTTTGTGGATGATTTCCCTATGACTCCTTCCATGAAGGTGCAGAAGTTCAAGCTGCGTGAGATGGCTGAAGAATTGGTTAAAGCAGGAAAATAGAAGCGCAAACGACCACTGAGTAAGCTTTTTAAGAAAGTAGCTTACTCAGGCGCTTAGCGAGAGGTTTACGGAAGGCGAGCACCATGATGGTTGCGGTTGCGACCATCATGGTGGCACCGATAGCTTGGAGGAAGCCAGGAATTCGATTTGCTGGCTCGGTTGGGTCTTCATTTAAAGTTTTAGTATCCACCTTGAGGGAGACTTCGCTACCACTCGAAAGCGGCATGACTCCAAGCGCTTTTTCTTCGTCGGTAGGCTCGTGTTCGACATCTGGTGTGACAGCGGATGTCGACGTGCCAGATTCGGCAGCCTGCGCTTTTTCAACGTCCGGTAGTAAGTCGGCCGGCGTGCTACTCGGGTCAACTCGTTCACTTTCGCCGGGCGATACGTTACCGCGGTTTCCCCCAGAACTACCATCGTCTGGATCGCTTGGTTTTGTGGTGGGCTTGTCGTCGGGCGCCGGTTTCATGGAGTCGAGGAAGATGAAGGAAACGGGTCCGTAAGTTTCTTCTTCTTTAACCTCTTCGCTTGTTGTTACTGCGGTGACACGCAGAAAAAAGTTGCGGTAAGCGTTCATGGGTTCGTTGCATACGACTGTGCAGAAGTTGTTGTAATACGGAGGCGGAATGAAGATGTTTCGGTTGAACCCATTTTCCGATAAGGGGTCTATGGCGTAATAATAGTTAGAGTTGCTGTCCCATTTGAGCAGAGCATACTCAGTCCAATTACTCGGATCGTCGGCGTAGGCACGCTCAAGGCGTAAAGATTCAAGATTGTCGCCGCAATACCACCCATCCTTGTCGATGATGGGTAGCATGGGTAAATACAGAATGAAAATAACAGTGCCCCCCGGCGTAACCTTTGCTATCTCTCCGCGTGGTAAGGGTTTAGAGGAAGGATCCTCTCCATCAGACTCGGTGGTTTGTTCGCCATTTATGAGGCGAGCATTTGTTTGTTCAAGTAACGTGGAGCTGCGCTCTTCAGGAGTGTTTTCAGCCCAGGCAAACGGTGGTAAAAATGTTGTGAACAGGGCAACTAGGCTAAATGCACATCCAGTGCGAACGGCGATAGTGGTTGTTTTTCTGGTAAGATGCAGCAAATTGTTCCTATCGTCGCGAAAGGGGAGAGGCGTGTCATTTCGTGCCATTATTCGCTTACTTTCGCCCGTCTTAGTGACGTTTCTTTTGGCTGGTTGTTTGTTTACTCTCACTTATTACTATGATAACAAATATATTGCTTCGCCGCCTTATGGTGAGGCAGGTTCGCTTTCATTGAATGATGCCGATTTGCAGCGTCCTTTGTCGCTGGTGGATGGATGGATACTTTCGGTTGATGGGTCTAATCCAACCGAAACGTTCATTGGCCAATATTCAGATTTTTCATTCGCGCCGGGTGGCTCGCAGTCTTTTGGATGGGCTCGCTATCAATTAACGCTGCACTATGAGGGTTCGCAGCAACGCGCGGCGGTTTTACTGCTTCCCGAGATATTTGGTAGCTATACGCTTTACGTAGATGGAAACAAGGTGGCGCAGAGTGGGGATAGACCTGAAGTTGGCCTTATTGTAGACGATGATACGTCGCTTGTGTTGGAAGTGCACAGTGATGCTTACTATTATAGCGGGCTTACGTATCCGCCCGTGCTTGGAACGGCGGATGCCGTGGCTGGTGTGCAATTAGTCAACACCTTGGCCACGTGTGTTCTCGTATTGATTCCGCTTGCTGCCGCTGTGCTAGCTTTGTCGGTGTGGCGCCACCGAGAAGGCGATGCGCTTGTGCGCGATTTCGGTATTGTGTGCGTAGCATTTTCCGTGGCGGGGATGCATGGGCTTGCGTGGCGGTTTGGGTTCTCGGATCCGTGGTGGTATGCTCTCGAAGATGCAGCGTGGATGAGTGTGTTGGTGGGCTCGGTGAGCGTGGCGGCTCGAGCTGTAGGTGCTCCGTGGATAAATTCACTGTGGCGTCCTGTGCGCATTGCCTCGCGTGCACTTTGGGTCTTGCCGTTTATGTGCTTTGGTTGGGTTGCTCTTGTTATCCCGCTGTTTCCCGATCTCACAGGGCTTTACGGTTTGTTTCAAACGTTCTCGCGCATACTGTGTTGGGCGTTGTTTGCCACCTGTGCGGCGCTGGCTATATGGCACCAAAATGCCGAAGCTCGTCTCATCCTACTTGGCTGCGCACTGTTGGGTGTCGCTCTGCTGGCAAACGTGTTAGATAACAACGCTTACGAGCCACTTTATGGGCTGTGGCAACATGAGTATGCAGGACTTTTGCTGGTGGGCGTGTTCGGCTGGATGCTCGCAAGGCGTATACGTCGTTTGCGTACAGCGCAAGCTCAGGTGCGCGATCTGGAAGTGCAGGTTCGTTCGGCGGAAGAGAGTCTTGTGCATATGCGTCAAGGTGAGCAGTCGGTACGCTCTGCTCAGCATGATTTACGACATCATGTTGGAGTGCTCAAGCAGTTTGCAGATCGACAGGCGTGGAGAGAGTGTTCCTCTTATCTTGATGAGCTCGCTGAAACTCAAGACGCTCAGTCTCCCTTGCTTTATACCAAGAATGTCGTGGTCAATGCAGTTATGGCTGCGTATCTAACACCTGCTCGTGCGGCGGGTGTGCGAGTAGATTGCGAAGTGAGGGTGCCTGAAAGTCTAGGAATACGAAGTACTGAGTTGGTGGTGTTGCTGTCGAATTTGTTGTCAAACGCTGCCGAAGCATGCATGCGTGTGCAGGATGAGAATCCTAGCACAGAGCCCTTTATTACTTTCGTCATGCGTCTTGAGGGTAGCGTACTGGTCGTTCGCTGTGAAAACGCTGCGACGTGTAACGCCGCGTTTGGCTCAACAACCAAGCCTGATGCTCATCACCACGGATTAGGATTGTCGCTTATGCGCCAGGTGGTAAAACGTCATGATGGCGAGTTGTTTGCTGACATCGCCGATAATAAAGCTATGGTGCGGATGGCTATTCCTTTGGAAAGGTAGTGAGGCGAGAGGTTGTCTTGTGTTCGGTAAATCCTCACTGCAACCTTGGCTGCAAATGTGGTGAGATTGCGACAGGTCTGGTGGACTCACTAGGCAACAGGCTCAGGATATGGTATAAATACTTATGCAATGCGCATAAGTAGGTTAGTTTTATATGCGCACCATACTTTCGAAACGTGAGAAAGTGGGCTTGTTCCCGCTTTCTTTGTTTGTAAGGGGTCGGAAGTCTTCTCTATCAAGGAAGGTTTCGACGATCTTGTATGCATCACGGTCGTATGAACGTGTGCCAGCAAGGAGGGAGACGAACGTGCTCGGCAAAAAGGAACAGCAGCTGCTTGATGCGCTTTCGCCTCGGGCGGCCGCAGAAGGTATTGAAGTGGTAACCGTTGAGGTTGTGGGTGCGAAGAAAGCTCCGACTATCCGTGTGTATATAGACACACCCGATGGCGTGAGCTTTGATGAGCTCTCTTCGGCTCAAGCATGGATCAATGCTGTTATGGACGAGCTTGATCCTTTCCCTGGTGCTTACACCTTGGAGGTATCTTCTCCTGGCATCGATCGGCCGTTGCGCACGCCTAGACATTTTGCGCAGTTTGTGGGTGGTACGGCAGTGGTGAAGACATCCGCACCACTTGAAGGACGTAGTGCTTTTACTGGCGTCATCGTTGCTGTAGGTGAGGAAATGCTCGAACTTGACGTAGACGGTCGAGCTGTGTGTATACCTTTTTCTACCATTAAACACGCCCATCTCAAGGGCGTTGTCGATTTTAACTCGTGAGAGAGCTTCAGAGGAAAGGACTTCAAACGTGGCAACTTCAGAACTAATCGAGGCCTTGCAGGCGCTGGCCCACGAGCGGAAAATCGACGAGTTCTACCTCATCGAGCGCCTTGAGGCATCACTGGCAAAGAGCTATCAGCATATCCTCGATCTTGAGTGGGATGCGCGTGTAACTATCGATCGTCAGACGGGTCATATCTATGTGTACGAACTGGTGCCAGTGGGCGAACCTGATGAGGAAACAGGCGAGTATAGCCAATTCGAAGAGCGTGATGTGACTCCGGCCGACGTGAGTCGTATTGCTGCTCAGAACGCTAAGGGCGTTATAGCATCTATTGTGCGCGAGGCTGGCCGTCAGTCTATCTTTGAGGAATTTTCGGGTCGTGTGGGGGATCTGGTGACGGGTACGGTGTTGCAGGGCACCCCCGATTTTACTATCATCAAAATTCGTGATGGGGTAGAAGCGGAACTGCCGCATTACGATCAAAAGCGTAATCCTAACGAACGCAATGAACGTCCCTCCAACGAACATTATCGTCATAACCAACGTCTGAAGTTGCTTATTATCGAGGTGCGCGATCCTAATTCCGACGCGCCCAAGATGCGTGGTGAACAGGCGCGTCCGCCTATCGTAGTTTCACGTACGCATCCCGACCTTATTCGTCGCCTCTTTGAAATTGAGGTGCCTGAGATCTATGACGGCATGGTAGAGATCAAGTCCATTGCGCGTGAACCGGGTGCACGTTCGAAGATTGCGGTTTCTTCGCGCGAGACGAATCTTGATCCGGTTGGTGCCTGCGTTGGTCCTAAGGGTAGTCGTGTACGTATGGTGGTTGAGGAGCTACGCAATGAGCGTGTTGACGTTATTCAGTGGAATGACGATGCGGCAACCTATGTGGCTAATGCTCTGTCTCCGGCTAAGGTTACTCGCGTACTTATCGACAACGACAACCATTACGCTACCGTTATTGTGCCCGATGATCAGTTATCCTTAGCTATTGGCAAAGAGGGTCAAAACGCTCGCCTTGCCGCACGTCTGACGGGTTGGCATATCGATATTAAGAGTGCATCATTTACTGGTGAACCTCTTGAGGACACAGGTAATATGCTTATCGATGAGGATGGCGACGACGAAGCGGGATTGTGTATCTATACCAGCGAGGACGGTACTCGCTGCCGCAATCATGCCCGCCCCGGTGGTCGTTATTGTGGCGTTCATGCCGACCTCGACGGAGAATAGAAAAGATTCGAGAGGCTTAATCGAAATGACGACGGTCACAGAAACCACTAAACGACAGCGTAGTTGTATCGCATGCGGGAAGCAGTCTGGCAAAGCAAGCCTGCACCGTATCGTGCGCCGTCCGCAGGGTGGCGTGGCTTTCGATGCGACCGGCCGTGCGCCGGGACGCGGAGCGTACGTATGCTCGGAGGCGTGCTTTGCCACCGCATGCAAGACCAAAAAGCTTGAACGGGCGCTGAAGACAAAGATCGACCACGACGAATTGGAACGAATCGCAGCCGAGGTGTCTTCGGCGCTGCGCGAGGCGTAAGGGAAGAGGAGAATCATATGGCCAGCATGCGCGTACATGAGTTGGCGAAGGAATTCGAGATGTCGAGCAAAGATTTACTCGACAAGCTAATCGAGATGAAAATACCCGCGAAGAGTCACGCGAGCATGCTTGCTGATGCCTACGTGGAGAAGATTCGCAAGAACCTAGCACCGGAGATCAAACAGCGTGCTGGTCAGTTGGAAGCTGCTGAAGCTGCTGAATTTGCCCGCGAGCAGGAAGAGGCCGAGCAGAAGCGTGCTGACGAAGAACGTGCTCGCCGTGAAGCTGTTGAGCAAGAACGTGCTGCCCGCGAGGCTGAGCGTGCCCGCCGTGAGTCCGAGGAAGAAGAAGGTTCTCCCGAGTCTGCTGGTGAAGAACAGTCGAAGAAAACTTCTACTCCATCGCCATTCCAGGGGCTTGCTAGCCAGATTGAGAGCGAGAAGGAGCGCGTTGCTCGAGAGGCGGCAGAAGCTCGTGCTCGTGCTCGTGCTTCCAAGATGGCCGCAGAAGTAGCAAAGAAGCAGGCGGTAGAAGAGGCTCTGCGTCAGCGCAATGGTAGAAAGCAGAAGGGTGCCCCCGTGCCCACTGCCGTATCTGAACGTAAACCTGCTCCGGTCGCTGGTGCAAAGAAGGCATCCGGCTTCGACTCGCTGCTTTCTCAGATTGAGGCAGAAAAGCAGCGTATTGAAGAGCAGAAGAAGCAGGCTGGCGCTGCCGGTTCCCAACGTGCTACGGCGCCGAAAGATTCTGGACGCAAGGGAGGCAAAAAGGGTGGTCGCAAGGAGCAAATTGTTCCCGAACTCGAAGCCCAGCAGGTTCCCTCTGAAGATCGTTACGCCCAGATGGCTGTTCAAGCCGAGAAACTTCAGCGCGATAAGGTGTTAGCCGAGGCTCGTGCTGCTGTGGCTGCTGCAAGTTCTGGCGAAGGTGAAGGACGCCGCAAAAAGCGCAAAGAGAAGCGTGAGGCTGAAACACGTGAGCGCATGGAGCTTGAGGCTATCGAGAAGGGGCTCGACCCCTCACTCGTTTTGGACGATTCGGTGGTCGAGATACCACAGGGTGCCACCGTGGCCAAGTTTGCCGAACTTATTGGCGTACAGCCTAACGATGTTATCAAACGCCTATTCCTGCTCGGACAGGTACTTACGTTGACGCAATCTATGGGAGACGATTTGGTGGAGCTTATCGCCGACGACATGGGTCGCAAGGTGCGCGTTGTCTCTCCTGAGGAAGAGTATGCCGTCGTCTACCACGACAGCGACGCCGAACTTGAGCCGCGTCCTCCGGTGGTTACCGTAATGGGCCATGTTGACCACGGAAAGACATCGCTACTCGATGCCATCCGTGACACCGGCGTGGCGGCAGGTGAAGCCGGTGGTATCACGCAGCATATTGGCGCTTCAGTTGTAGAAATTGATGGCAAGCAAATTACGTTTATTGACACGCCGGGTCACGAGGCGTTTACGGCCATGCGTGCTCGCGGTGCTCAGGTTACCGACGTTATTGTGCTGGTTGTGGCTGCCGACGACGGCGTTATGCCGCAAACTGTTGAGGCTATCAACCACGCGAAGGCTGCTAACGTGCCTGTTGTGGTGGCGGTGAATAAGATCGACAAGCCCGGTGCGAACCCCGATCGTGTGCGTCAGGAGCTTACGGAGTATGGCATTATCCCTGAGGAGTGGGGTGGCACGAACATGTTTGTCGAGGTGTCTGCTAAGCAGCGCTTGCATATCGACGACGTGCTGGAAACTATTATCTTACAGGCCGATGTGCTGGAACTGAGGGCGAATCCCAACGCCGAAGCTTCTGGTTTTGTTATTGAGGCTAACTTAGACAAGGGCCGCGGTCCGGTTGCTACCGTACTTGTACACCGCGGTACCATGCATCCAGGTGATATTGTGGTGGCCGGCACCTCTTATGGACGCGTTCGCGCTTTGGTTGATCCGCGCGGTAAGCATGTTGATGCTGCGTTCCCGGCCGATCCGGTCGAGATTCTTGGCCTGAACAGTGTTCCGGTAGCTGGCGACGAATTCCGCGTGTTTGATGACGAGCGTGATGCGCGTAAGCTCGCTGAAGAACGTGCTTTGCGTGCCCGCTTGGCCGAGCAAGAGACGAAGTCGCACATAAGTTTGGATGACCTGTTCAGCCGTATTGAAGAGGGCAAGCAGACCGATTTGAACCTCATTGTGAAGGCTGATGTACAGGGCTCTATCGAGGCGTTGCGCGATGCGTTCGAGAAGATGGATCAGTCTGAGGTTCGCATCAATATTGTTCATGCAGCTGTTGGTGGTATTACTGAAACCGACGTAACGCTAGCTTCGGCTTCCGATGCCATTATCATTGGCTTTAATGTGCGACCGACTGGCAAGTCTAAGGTGCAGGCTGAAAAAGAGAAGGTTGATATTCGTCTGTACCGTGTTATCTATCAGGCTATCGAGGAGATTAATGCGGCGCGTGTGGGCTTGCTTTCTCCGGATATCGTGGAAGTGGATACGGGAATTGCCGAGGTGCGCGAGACGTTTAAGGTGCCAAAGGTAGGAACAATTGCAGGTTGCCATGTCATTGAGGGTGAGATCAACCGTGATGACAAGGTGCGCATTGTGCGTGACGGTACCGTTATCTTTGAAGGCACCATGGCTAGCCTGCGTCGTTTCAAGGACGACGTAAAAACCGTGAAGCAAGGTTACGAGTGTGGCATTGGTATTAACGGCTATCAAGACCTTAAAGTAGGCGATACTATTGAGGGCTATCAGGTAAAAGAAGTCGAACGTACCGAGTAACCGTTTTCCGTCATTGTAAAAAATCGCGCGCTCGTCGAACGTTCCACGTTACACTGGATTTGACGGGCGCGTTTTGCGCGTAACCCCTCTTCGGAAGGAGATGGCATTATGAAACAAGGTTCTTCGAACCGCAAGGTCAACGAACAAGCACGCGAGGTTATTGCAAGCATTCTTTTGTTTGAAATCTCTGATCCTCGTCTGGAAATGGTTACCATTACCGGGTGTGAAGTCAGCTATGACCGCAGTGTGTGCAATGTGTTTTATACCACTGAGCCGGAGCGTTACGAAGATGTGGCTGAGGCTTTTTCTAAAGCTGCTGGCCGTATACGTTCACTTATGGCGCGTAAGCTTTCTTGGCGTATTGCTCCAGAACTGCGTTTCCTTCTGGATAAAAGCGTTGACCAAGCGGAGCGTATTGCCAGTGCTCTTGCGGCAGATGCGCATCGCAACGCAATTAGCGCTCCGACAGAGTCTGATGTGCCGGCCGATGCCGATCCTGAGGCGAATGCCCGAGCGGAAGAGCAGGAGTCGCACGCATGAGTGTTACGCCCCAAACGAATATCGACTTGAGCGAGCTTGCAGAGTTTTTGCTTGCACATGACAACTTCGTTATCTGTGGACATGTAAGCCCTGACGGCGATTGCCTAGGATCACAGCTTGCACTCATGCATGCGCTGCGATCTGTTGGCAAGCAGGCGGTATGTCTTTTGGCGAAAGACGAGCCTATTGATGCTCGGCTGTCGTTTCTACCCGGAGCAGACGAACTTCTGCCGGCTCCGGGATACGCCGGTGCTGCAAATACGTTCATTGCAGTAGATGTCCCCACACGCGACCGCATGAACTCGGCGGCTGTGCATTTGCTGAATAAGTGCGAGTATTCTGCCACCATTGATCATCATGCGACTGATGGGCGTATGACCGAATTGGCTTATGTAGATCCGGATGTAGCTTCAACCACCATGTTGGTATGGGAGCTTGCGGGGCTTATGGGTGCTGACCGTTCGGGCGCAATAGCGACGTGCTGCTATACCGGTTTAGTTACCGATACGGGCCGCTTCCAGTATCAAAATACCGACTATGCGGCGTTGGCTGCGGCTGCCGCCATGGTCGAAGCGGGTGCAGAGCCGGCGAAAGTGTCGCGTGATATTTTTCAGAGTCGTACCTTACCTTCCGTTCAGTTGGAAGCTCTTGTTGTTGAGCGCGCTCGTTTCGCTTCAGACGGATCTTATGTTCTCAGTTGGCTCGGATTAGACGATTTTGAACGCCTCGGCGCGGTAAAAGCCGATGCCGAGCCAGTTATCGATGCCTTACGTTCGTTGAGTGGCGTGCGCGTAGCCTGTGTACTACGCGAACAGCCCGATTCCGTACGTGGTAGCTTTCGGGCAAAAGACGACACAGATGTGGCGGCACTCGCGCGTACGATGAATGGTGGTGGCCATAAGGCTGCGGCTGGGTTTACCATTTCGGGATCTATTGAAACAGCGGTGGAGCGCGTTTGCAATCTATTGGATGAAGCTCTAGGCGAGAACGACATGGAGGGCTATACGTCGTGAAGCGAGGAACTTCAGGGCTCTCGCTGATTGTGGGAGTAGATAAACCTGCGGGCATGAGCTCGCATGATGTGGTGAATGTTTGTCGTCGCATATTTGGTGAACGTCGAGTAGGGCATACCGGTACCCTCGATCCCATGGCAACAGGGGTGCTGCCTATCTGTGTTGGGCCAGCTACACGTTTAGATGCTTATCTGGTTGGTCATGATAAATGTTATCGTGTGCGTATCGCGTTCGGGGCATCTACTACTACCGATGATGCTGAGGGTGAGATTGTGCGTACGGGTGACGTGCCAACGCGGGTTACTGACCCAGCGTTTGCGGCAGAATTTGTTTCGGGACTCGTTGGCGCACGCAAGCAGATGCCACCGGCATATTCGGCTATTAAAGTTGGCGGAAAAAAGGCTTACGAAGCCGCTCGACAAGGTACCATCATTGAATTGACACCGCGTGATATTGAGGTGTATGAGGCTTGCTTGCTAGATGTGTCAGATGGTGAAGCAGACGGTATGCGTCCTTTTTGGGATGTGGAATTTCGGGTGTCGAAGGGTACGTATATTCGGGCACTTGCCCGTGATGCTGGCGTAGCACTAGGTTGTCCGGCGCATGTTGCTGCGCTTGAACGCACACAACTGGGTTTGCTGCAGCTTGAAGAGTGTTTGTCGCTAGAAGCGCTTGAGCAGGAGAAGGAGCGGGCTGCTCTTGATCCTGTGCGTCTATTGGGTGTGCGTTTTGCTTATGTTGAAGGCGCGCTTGCGACCGTAGTAGGTAACGGTAATGCGCTTTCTGCTTGCACGACAACACTGTTCGAGCGGCGTCGTGCGTCGCTTGAAGCCGAATTTTGCGCCTGTACAGCAGGAGTACGTGAGAGTTGTGAGGAGCCGTACGCCGGGGAGATCATAGCAATTATTGCGGAAAACCGCCTGGTGGCGCTCTATGAGTACGATAAGAGTCGCGATCAGTTTAAGGCGCGATGCGTGTTTCAGACAGGGGTGTCTCGTGGCGGAGATATATAGGGTTGACGATTCGTTCGATCATCACTTCTTCAAGGACTCTTCGTGTGCATTTGGGGTGTTTGATGGCGTTCATATGGGACATCGATTTTTACTGGCTCAAGCTCAGCAGACGGCGCATGAAAATGGCGGTACCAGTATTGCTCTCACTTTCGATATTGATCCCGATGAGGTATTTCATCCTCAACGCCTAAAAAAGCTTATGACCAACGACGAGCGTCTAACTATGCTGGCTTCTACGGGGGTAGACGCGGTAGTAGTTTTGCCTTTTACGGACACGTTCTCGTCACTTTCGCCTGAAGCCTTTCTTGAGGCAACGTTTGATGGTCAGGTACCGGCTCATTTGCATGTGGGCTACGACTTCCGGTTTGGCGCACGAGCAGGTGGCTCGGTACGCGAGTTGGATACCTGGGGTGCTCGAATGGGTACCCTGATTAATGCCCACGACCTCGAGAGTGAGGACGGGGCTCCGGTTACTGCAACACGTATTCGATTACTCTTGGCTCAAGGTGATATTACGGAGGCAAATCGCTTGCTTACTCGTGCCTATTTCATAACCGGCACGGTAGAGCCGGGACGTGGCGAAGGGGGTGATTTCGGATTTCGTACCGCTAACCTCAAAGTTTCTGATCAGTTGCGAGCGTTGGGTGATGGTGTATATGCAGCCTGGGCTACGGTGAACGGAATTCGATACAAGGCGGCGGTAAACGTGGGTGTTCCTGCTACTTTTGTCGACCGCGCGACAGCAACATGCGAAGTCCATTTACTTGATTTTGATGGCGATTTATATGGCTCTGCTATTAAGGTTGAGTTTCTGCAATGGTTACGTGCTATGCGAAAGTTTGACGACATCAATGAGCTTATTGCCACGGTTAAGGATAATATTTCCTGGGTAAGGCAGAATCTCTAGAACGTGCGTGAGGTCTGTTGGGCTGTCTGGGCTTGTAAAGTTTATCTCCTTAGAACAAAAATGCACTTCTGTTTTAAGGAGATGGTGTTTCGGGTTTGTGTTTAGCGCAGATCCGATACATGTTGACAGGCATCGCCGTAAGGCGTATAGCGATACGAGGCCACGACTTCCTGACCGTTTGCTGGGTCGAGTGCGATGAAGTTATCCAAGGTGAGCGCATCGGGGTTGATGGCGTTCTGATAACCCATAAGGCAAATCCAGTGTTCGCCGTAGGGGCCAGATACGTGCATGATGGTTGGGCGTCCGGCAGCTATTTCGTCATAGGCTTCGCGCAGCATGGCTGCGTCTGAACCGAGTGAGCGAAATGAAGAATTTCCACCACCCCAACCTGGCCAGGTGCAGCTACCGCATCCGTAAAATGAATGGTCACGAGCCTGTCCGGTTAGTATGGCGTCTCCATAGGCGCAAGCGTAACCAGGGCAGCAAATGGTGTGTCCTCCTGCAGATTGGTTGCCAATCTGGGAGATGAGTGCTGCATCGTAGGAGAGTACTTTATCTGTACGTTGCGCCGTGGCAGTCGCTACGAGTTCTGCTTGTTTTTCCTCATATAGCGCACGCGTTTCTTCAAGCGTGTTGTTTTTTTCTATGATAATTGAAGAGGTAGAAGTGTTGTCGTTTGTTGCTATACCCAGTGAAAGAGTAGGTGTTTTCTCTGTGATAGCGCTTAGAGTATTGTGTTCTTCAATGAGGGGTGCGGCGATTGCTTGCGTTGCGGGTATAGCGGTTCCAAAGGGTAGCGAGAGCGCCGCAACAAGTGCGAGCGGCAGCGTTCGTGCGCGAGATGCCATAAGGAGCATCCTTCCTGACGGCCGTTTCGGGTGTGTTAGAAGTGTGGGTACGATCGTCGGGTTCGTATGGTATCGAAATGGCAACGTCCCTGGTGGTGTGGTTTGCCGAAATAACGTGAAGCATCACATTCGTCGCACGTCTTCCTCATAGTACCTGCAACGTTTCTTCATGAATTGAGGTAGAAAACAGCGATAGTGCGATAATCTTTTTTGTACAGAATGCTCACAGTGGTTTTTCAAAGTGTGCTTTTCAAAATTTCAAGCAAGCAATTGATCAGGCAATACGCATTAATCATTCTTTTGCATGACAAAGAAAAAGTCTCATGCATGACAAAATCAGGCATCTGCATGATAGGCGAGCAGTACGCTGATCGGCATACTGCGAGGTGTCAAATCGTTTGGGTTTATGATTGCTTGCTTTAGGAGGCACACTCGTTATGAAAATTCTTGGTATGGGCATGCCCGAATTGCTTATTATTCTTGCCGTTGTTCTGCTTATCTTTGGCCCCAAGCACTTGCCAAAGCTTGGCAAGGCTGTTGGATCGACAGTGAAAAACCTGCGTGAAGGTCTGGGTGAAAAGAAGATTGAAGAAACCGAAGAAGATGGAAGCATTGTTGAGGTAGAGGAGGCGGGAGAGACCGCCACCGCTGTAGAGACACTTGAAGAAGCAACGCCTCAGAAGCCGACAAGAACGGTGAAGGCTCGCAAGGCGGCTAACGTTTCATAACTATTTTCCTGCGCCGACTCTTTTAGTCGTGCGAGAAGTACCAATAAGAGCGCTCCTCCCTCCCTGCGCTCGGACAGGTGCCCGTGCCCTACTTGGCACGGGCACCTGTCTTTTCCCGTGCTTGTTTGCGGGAGAGGCTTTTTGGTGTTCGGATGCGGGGAGCGGCTTGCGGTATCATGGGAGGTCGGTAGCAATTCGATTTCTAAAAAAGGAGGACGCATGCGTTCGCTTGTGTATGCTGGTGCCAAGCCATCTTTGCGTGCCGTTGCGGGTTTTGCCTGTAATCAGGGCTTTGCGTTCTCGCTATTCTATATGGGAGCCAATCGTGCATTCGGTGTGGTACCTGTTGCGTTTGAGCGTGCTGATTTGTTTGGAACCCTTTTATTTATGATTCTGGCATTTGCTTTGTTCCGTATTGCGTCACCTAAAGCGCGTAGCGCCCTTTTAACACCCTTATTACTCTGGTGCTATGCTGCCCTACTGGTGGTTGCTTCCCTTGTTCCTCTTCTTCCGGGAACCCTGGCAGCTGGTGACATTATTCTGGAGAGCGTATTTATTGGGCTCCCATCGGGTCTCATGCTTGTAGCTTGGGGGCGCATTTTGGGTGGGCGAGCAATCGCACATTCGGTACCTGAAGTATTCTTGGGTTCAGCGCTTGGTGCTACCGTGTGTTTTGCATTTGCGGCTATTCCTTTAGACGTGGCACCTTTGGTGTTGAAATTGTTGCCGCTTGGTAGTGCATGGGCGCTCTGCGCTTTGACACGCAATAAGCGAGAAGGAAGCAAACATCGCTATGGGGGAGGCGGTGCCACGATACCCAGTGTAGTAGTTCGCGCGATGTCTGAAGATACCATCAAGGGTGGCGAAGAGGTAGTGGTTACACAGCTAGAAACCCAACCTCTGTCGTTGAGGGTCTTGCTGTCCACGTCTGAGGAACGTGAGGAGACGGCGCGCCTGTCGATGAAGATGGCTGCTGGAACAGTGTTGTTTGGCTTGGCGGCCGGCTTTATGGAAACGTATGGATCGGACCCCGGTATGGCGTCTACTCCTACGATTCCAGCAACATTGTTGCTGTTTGTGGTGTTTTGTGTTGCTGCTTTGCAGTTGTTGACCGCAGCTAGACTAGGATCCGATTCGTCGGGGAATAGTGTTCTCCTTGCGGCAACAGAGGCGCCGCAAGGAGAACAGGAAGGTCCGCTCGATGATGTTTATCGCCTTGCTATATTAGTGATGATGGCAGGTTTTCTTTTCGTGCCAGTACTGGGCGAATTTGGTGTGCCTGGTGAGGCTATTGTTCTTGCGGGTTACCTGGGTCTTTCTGCGGTGTTGGTGTCGTTGTTTTTGGTGATGGCTTATATTACTGGACAGGATGCCGCTCAATCTTTTGCACGTGGCTTTACCGCGCTGTTTGCTGGTGAGGTATCGGGTATTGCGCTTGGCAATGCAATAGATGCGTTTGCGGGTTTTGGCGAGACGCCTTACGTTGTCGTAGCGTGTGCGGGCCTGGCGGCGCTATTTGCTTATCTTTTTTTGTTTACCGAACGCGACTTTAGAGCGCTGTCCGTTATTGCACGCGACGCTGACCGTTTTGAAGATGCCTGTGTACTTATAACTTCACGTTTTGGTCTATCAAAACGTGAAGCTGAGATACTGCCATTCGCCTTAAAGGGGCGTACGGGCGAGCGCATTGCCTCGGAATTTTTCATTTCGAAGAGCACGGTGGATACGCACTTGCGACGCACCTATGCAAAATGCGGGGTACATGGTCGGCAAGAACTTATCGATTTGGGGGAAAGTATAGTGCGTCAACTGGACGGCAGCTAGCAGTGGTGTGGTGCCGATTAAGAGACGATACTTTCAGCTGTGAGTGCACAGTACGGTGCCATCAAGCGTTTTAAGCGTAAACACGTTGTTTTCGTAGGTGGCATAACTCGCGGTTCCATCTTTGGGAAGAGAGATACTGCCGGGATTGACAAAGAGGATCCCCTCGCGCTCGTGGAGTGTTTTGATATGGGTGTGGCCGAAAAGAAAGGCACTCCCTACCGTCAATACTGGCGGGCTGTCGGGTGTCATATGTGCCACGTGGCCGTGGGTGAGGTATAGCAACCGTCCGTCAACTTCGAAAAGCACATAATCTGCTCGACAGGGAAAATCAAGCACCATTTGATCTACTTCGGAATCGCAATTGCCGCGCACGCATACAAGGTGGTCGGCCATACTGTTGAGGATAGCAGCGACCTCCTTTGGCGCATAGCCTGAGGGTAAGTCGTTGCGTGGACCATGGTAGAGAATATCACCCAATAAGATAATACGGTCGGGCATTTCGCTGCAAATACGGGCTTCTAACGCGCGCATGGCGGCTGCGCAACCGTGAACATCGGATGCGATAAGTAACTTCATGGAGCGCCTCCTGTTTTTACCTCGGTTATGTTGCAACAGTGTAGCGCATCATGACTCTCGGTTTTTAGATATTTATATCGCAAGCTTGACGTGCATGACAAGCAGGAACTTATAGACTTACTCGAACATGAGCGCCCGGTACTTAGTAAAGCTGTGGCTGATATACCACCAGCGGGCGGCGTGGAGCGCCGGCGGTCGAAAAGGAGGGGTCAAGCTAAATCGGCGCAGTAGCTACGCGTGATAACATCAAGCTGGCTTGTGGGAAACAGCTGAGTAAACAAGGCCATAAAGTAGCTATCGGTCATGGAGGCAAGATAGTCAACAACGATAAGGTTTGGGTCTTGCGTAAGGTATTCAGGAGCCGATATTGTGCGCGATTTGGCAACAAGATTTGCCACATGATGGCGATAAATCGGTGATGACTCGTCGGTGCGCTTTAGGTCGTCAAGTAGTCGATCGTAGAGCATTTCAAACATATCTTCTACCACGTTACCTGCTTTTCCTAAGATACCCTCACGATCGTAGATTAGTTGATAATTTTGTTGTTTGGCGCGCTTGAGGTCGGCGAACACATCTTCACTCATAGCAATGTGTCCCTTGCGATAGCTGTTATTTACAATATCTACGGTAAGATTATTGATGATACGTGCGTTGTCGCATCCAATAACGCTAGATTCAAATAGGTCGATCGATTTTATTACCCCCATGTCAAGAGCGTCAGCCCGATCTTTGCCAATGTAGGCAATCATGTCGCTTACGCGCACAACGCAACCTTCGAGAGTAGAGGGGCGTAACTCTTTAATGGCGCGTTCGTTGACGTTGCAGGTTTCCACCAGTGTGTCGAGTGTAGTGAAATCATGCGTGTCTCCAATGTTGAGTACCTGCTGGGCGAACTCGCCGTTGTGGCAAAGTACACCATCGAGTGTTTGTAGACTTACATTGCGCCGGTAAAGCTGATCGAGGACGCGTACGGAATGTACATTGTGGTTAAAGTAGCGACCTGTATGTTTGTGATAGCACTGACTGAGAAAGCGCTCGCCAGCATGTCCGAAGGGCGTGTGCCCCACGTCGTGTCCGAGTGCGATTGCTTCAATTAGCTCTTGATTCAATCCAAGTAAGTTACCAATGTTTCGTGCAATGCGACTGACGAGTTGCACATGAAGCCCACGGCGTGTGATGTCATCATTTTCGACAAACGAAAATACCTGCGTTTTATCGGCATAGCGATTGTAAGCGGGTACGTTAAGTATCTTTTCAATGTCCCGCGCAAACGCGGGACGAGTAAGTGTAGCCTTGTCGTGTGGATTTGCTTCGCGTCGAACAATATCTCTATCGTTAAACGCATACGGATTACGCCATCCCACTACGCGGTCGTCGAGAATGGCCTGATCGACAGCAGGATCGAGGGTGAGGTAGGGAAGCGATTTCGTCGTGTTGGCGGTTGCATGCTCCATCATAGCGTCCTTGTGTTCTGGCGAATCCCGGCCGTTGGGTGAACCAACGGCCGGGATTCCCTAATTTTCAAGGATATTGTAGCGCATGCAATCTTCGTGCGCGATGCAGGATGAAATTAGTAGCGGAATAAAGCAGCAGCGCCGGTGATTGATGGTATTTCTTCTTTCGGTAGTATGTATACCTCGGCGTCCTGGCGTAAAGCGGCTTGAGCGAATGCATCGAGTATATCTTTGCTCTCGGCATCTCCGTGTAAACCGTGTTCTTCGCGATCGATCTGTACAGCCTCGCCGGTAGTTTCATTGAATATTCCCGGCATATCGAGGTTTTCGGTTATAAAGAGTGCGCGTACTTTTCGTTCGGCAAGCGCGAGGCCGATATCGTTGATATCGCTTGAGGCTGCATCGTGGGCTTGCTCATCGCTGTAGGTGTCAATTAGTTTACGTACGTAAAGGTCACGCTTCTCATTGAGGACGGAAGCAGCTCGCTCAAGGAGTTCTTCTTCACTCAGTGTTTCCACAGCTTCTTCGATACCTCTATCCAATAATGTTGGTACGGTGGAAAGCTTTCGGAACATAACCTGATGCTCTGGTAGGCTTACAAGAATAATAGGTGAGGGTGACTCCTTTGCCCAGTGTTCGGTTACCGCTTTATCGACGTAATAGAAAAACTTTTCCGCTTCTTCCTTTTTTACATTGTTGCGCGATTTCCACCCATGAAACGCAGACAGGTGCCCTTCAAGTGCTTCGTAATCCAAGGCAGCTTCCGTGCCGTCGTAGGCGGTGAATAGTTCGCTGAATTCGTCATGTATATCGCTGGGCATTGGTAGACGTCTGAGCGAGCAGCAGTCGCCTTCAATGAACGCGAAACGATCGGTAGAGAGGCCGAGTAGGTAATAGTGAGAACCATACGCGAAGGCACGTAGCAACGGGCGAACGAAGTAGGTAGTACCAACTACAGCGCGCGGTTCAACGTGATAACCTAAGCGGCAGAAATAAGCACCGGAAGCATCGATGAATACTGCCAAACCGCCATCACTTGCTGGGCCGATGATGCTCTCAAGATTTGCGGTAATATCGTCGAAGTATGCGGTGATATTTTCGTAAGTATGGGCCTTGAACGCGGCGGCAAGCTGTTCGCTTGCATCGGATACAACATCTTTGAGCATAATGCGGTTTTCGTCATCACCCTGTGCGGTTCGGGCACGGGTGGGTAGGTATAACGAAACATAGGGAGGCTCTGCCTGTGGGTGTAGGATGGAAGCGAGATTGGTTAAGAGTATGATGTTTTCGTTCATGGGAACCTCCGAAATCTTTTGGGCGCATGACGTAAGTCTACGCGTTGTTCTTTATCCACCTAGCTTAACAGCGGCTTTCGGATATGATTGAATTGCCGTGGTACTGTCAGCGTTTGGTTAGCTTCCTGCTGCCGTTCGTATTTTCAGTTGTTCTCAGGTCGTTGCGCGAAGCCTGCATGAAGCCACTCGGCTTGCCCAGGCTTGCGCTATACTGGAGTAGATCACCGACGGAAGGGCCACGCATGAAGAAGCGGGAACGGGTGTATGCGGCAATTGGGGCACTGAGTTTCATTGCGATGGCAATCTCCCTTATCATGACCTATGCGAATGCAGGCGAGAATGGTGTAGGATTGCGCGAGTTGGCTCCCTCATTGGGGCTTGCTTTCGTGTTTTTGGTGAATGTGGTATTGGCTAAGCAGAATAAGCGGAGGTAAAGGCTTTTTATGGCAGGCAGCCTTATCAGCGAAGAGGAAATTGAGAAGGTACGCGAGGCGAGTGACCTTGTGGCCATCATTGGTGAGCGCTCGCCAGTAAAGCAACGCGGTCATGATTTCTGGTGTTGCTGCCCTTTGCACAATGAGAAGACGCCTTCGTTTAAAATTGATCCCGTAAAGCAACTATGGCACTGCTTTGGTTGTGGTGAGGGAGGTGATGTGTTTGGTTTCGTTATGAAGACCGAAGACTTATCCTTCCCTGAGGCTGTGCGTAAGCTGGCTGACCGAGCGCACATACCCTTGTCTGATTCAGGTGGACGCAACGGGGGTGTGGCTTCTAGCTATAAAGAGCGTCTGAAAGCAGTGTGTGCGCACACTGCCGATTTTTATCATAAGCAGCTAATGCGCAACCCTCAGTCTCGTGCTGCTGAAGCGCGTGCTTATTTATCTGGTCGTGGTTTGGGTGCGGATGTGCCCAAGCGCTGGCAGCTTGGGTTTGCACCAGGAAACGGACAGTTGGTGCGGCATTTGTCATCACTTGGGTTTAAGCCCAAGGAGATGGTCGATGCCAACGTTGCCATGGAGGTTCAAGGAGGCAGCCTTCGCGACCGTTTTTACAACCGAGTAATGTTTCCCATCAACGACGTGCAGGGTGAGTGCATTGCGTTTGGTGGGCGTGTTGTAGGCAAGGGTGAGCCTAAGTATTTAAACTCACAGGAAACGTCGATCTTTCATAAATCGCAGGTGCTCTACGGGCTTGATCACGCAAAAACGAAGATGGCGGCTACGGGTGTGGCAGTGGTCGTGGAGGGTTACACCGATGTGATTGCCATGCATGAGGCGGGCATAGAAAATGCTGTGGCTACCTTGGGAACAGCGTTAAGTATGAAGCATATTCGCGTTTTGTCACGGCACGCGCAGCATAAGATTGTGTACCTATTCGATGGCGACGAGGCCGGTCAGCGTGCTGCTGATCGAGCATTAGGCTTTATCGATGGTTCCATGACGCCAGAGGCGGGACGCAGCCAAGTGGAGCTGTGTGCCGTCACATTACCCGATAATTTCGATCCGGCCGACTTTATTGAGGAATGCGGTGCTGGGGCGATGCAGGTGCTTATCGATGGCGCGCAGCCGTTATTAAAATATGGGATTGATCGTCGCCTTGCTCACTTCGATCTTGGAAGCGCTGAGGGGCGAGCTCGTGCCTTAGCTGAGGCACTTTCGGTGTTGGCGCCCATTAAAGACTCACTCTTGGCTAAAGACTATGCCGTACAAATAGCAAGCCGTGTGCGTGCTCGTGAGGAAGACGTACTAGAACAGCTTTCTCAGTTACGTTTGCCACGTCGCAACGATGCGGAAGATGAGCATGTGCCTTCTGACGATGGAAAACAGCCAGCAAGAAATATTGCTGAGGTTAGGCGTTTTGCAGACCCCGCTCTTACGCAGGGGGAAATTAACCGCCGCCGCTTTGAGCGGGAGTTTTTAAGCCTTATGGCGCAAAATCCTTCGGTTGCTTTACTGCATGCCGACGTGATTGCGCAAACTCAGTGGCACGATCAGACGCATGTTATTTTGGCTCAAAGCATATTGGCTACGCTCTCGACAGATCCTTCCGCATCGGCTGCGCGTATTATTACCGAGGCCTCTCACGTGCTGCCTTTGGCACCCAGTATTCTTACCTCAGGTTCAATGATGGCTTCTGTCGAACCAACATCTCTTGCCTCCTTTTTGATTGAAGAGTTGGCTATTGGAGATGCGGAAGACGCGGTAGATTCAATGCGCGCTCAAATGGCAGATCCAACTTCGCTTGATCCTGATGAGTTTGAAATGTTGTTTCAGACGGTATCTGCTATGCAGAAGGAATTAACTCGTCGAAAGCTTGCTCATAAGCCTTTGTCTTCCGGTTAGTAAGGCTTACTACCAGATTGGAAGGCCGCGCTCGGCGATGCTCGTGTGGTGGCCGTGGTATACTCGTTCCAAATGAGAAAGGAGCAATTCATGAGCCCCTTTGTTTGGTTGGGTGTCGCGGCCGTGATGGCGGTGATTGAGGTTTTATCGCTCGGTCTTATCACCATGTGGTTTGTGGTCGGCGCACTTGTTGCTTTTGCTGCTAGTTTACTCGGGGCTAATTTGGTCGTACAACTAGTGGTGTTCTTCGTAGTATCACTGGTGTGTCTTGTGGTATTACGTCCGGTGTTTCTTAAGTATCGTAAGCGCGGCCAAGCCGCCGAACCCACTTGTATTGGGCAGGAGGGTATGGTTGTGGAGGACATTGACAATGTCGTTATGACGGGTCGTGTTGAGTTGTCAAATCACATGACGTGGACTGCGCGCTCTATTGATGGTATGCCTATTCTTGCGGGCACGGCTGTGGTTGTGGTGGGGCAGGAAAGTATTAAGCTTATCGTTGAAAGGAAGGCCCGCTAATGTTCGGATTTACCTTCGACCCGCTCACGGTTGCTATAATCGTTATTGTGGTGTTGCTTGTATTGTTTTCGGTTACCTGTATCAAAATCATTCCACAGGCAAGCGCCGCGGTTGTTGAGCGATTGGGGTCATATTTAACTACGTGGAACAATGGCCTTCATGTGAAAGTACCGTTTATTGACCACGTGCGTACCGGCATTTCTCTTAAAGAGCAGGTATTCGACTTTCCGCCGCAACCTGTTATCACAAAAGATAACGTTACCATGTCTATTGACACGGTGGTGTTTTTTCAGATTATGGACCCGAAGTTGTATTCCTATGGCGTAGAGAATCCCCTTATCGCTATTGAAAACTTGGCTGCCACTACGCTGCGTAACATTATTGGCGACTTAGAATTAGATACAACGCTCGTGTCTCGCGATACTATCAATGCCAAAATGCGTTCCATCTTAGACAGTGCAACCGATGCGTGGGGTATCAAGGTGAATCGCGTTGAGGTAAAAAATATTACCCCGCCTGCCGCTATTCAGCAGGCTATGGAAAAGCAGATGAAGGCAGAGCGCGAGAAGCGCGAAGCTGTGCTCTTAGCAGAAGGAGAAAAGCAGGCGGCCATTACTATTGCTGAAGGCAATAAGCAGGCTATGATCTTGGCGGCTGAAGCGGCAAAACAGCAGGTTATTCTTGCAGCTGAAGCCGATAAAGAGAAGCAGATTCGCGAAGCAGAGGGCGAGGCCGCCGCTATTATGAATGTGCAGCAGGCTACCGCCGATGGTATTCGCATGGTTCGCGAAGCTGGTGCCGATAATGCCGTCTTGACCCTACAGGCCTTTGAGGCGCTGAAAAAAGTTGCCGACGGTCGTTCTACTAAGATTATCATTCCTTCCGACATACAGGGCCTCGCGGGATTGGCGGCGAGTCTTAAAGAGATTGTGGTGGACGAACGGTCGAAGTAAGAACCGAAGGCTTAGAGAAAAAATCAAGCTTACATAGTTCTGCCTTATCATCTTGGGTTTTGTGGATGTTTCCAGCAAGCCTCTGGACAAGCTTCGTATGAAACCGCACAATGCGTTATAGGTATTTTAACGTCCCGGCCTGCGCTGGGACGTCTTCGATAGATACGAGAAGGACGTGACTTACATGATCGATATCGTGCGGTCGCCCGACCCGGTTTTGAACCAAGTGTGCGAGCCTTGCGACCTGGGTGACAAGAATTTGAAAAAATTGGCGAAACAGATGGCGCGGGCAATGTACAAGAACAGTGGTTGCGGCTTAGCGGCGCCCCAGCTGGGAGTGGCAAAACGCCTCGTGGTGATTGACTGCGACGAAGGAGATGAGCAAGATCCTATCGTACTCGTGAATCCTGTGTTGGTAGAAACGCAGGGTGAACCTGTTTTTGAGGGTGAGGGATGCCTGTCGTGTCCGGGTATTTCGGTACCCATTGCCCGACCTCCGTGGGCGCGTGTGCGCTATTTTGACCTAGAGGGCGAAGAGTGGGAAATTGAAGGTGACGAGCTTCTGGGCCGCTGTTTGCAGCATGAACTGGATCATCTCGACGGTATTACCATGTTCGAGCGTTGTGATCCGGTGGCGCGCATTCAGGCGTTGCGCGACTATGAGTTGGCTCTTAAAGCTGGTGCAAAGCCCGGGGAGACCTCTCTCGACCCACGGGTGCGTTGATGATGCGCGTCGTCTTCATGGGCACGCCTGATTTTGCGGCCACCATTCTCGAAGATCTCTCTCAACAGCATGAAGTGGTTGCTGTGTACACGCGTCCCGATGCAGTACGAGGGCGCGGTAGGCAGCTGGTTGCCTCGCCGGTAAAAGCGATGGCTACGCGTCTCGGTCTGCCGGTGCACACCCCGAAGACCTTACGTAACGAAGATGAGCAACGTGCTTTGGCGGCGCTTGAACCCGATGTACTATGTGTGGCTGCCTATGGCGCTATTTTGCCGAAAGAGGTATTGGATATTCCTCGTTACGGTTGTCTGAACGTTCATGCGTCGCTTCTCCCTCGTTGGCGTGGTGCTGCACCGGTTGAGCGCGCTATTCTTGCGGGTGATACTGAGGTGGGTGTATGTATTATGCGCATGGAGGAGGGTTTAGACACGGGCGCGTACTGTGTGTGTCGTACGGCACGGGTTGATGCTAAAAGCTCCTCCGAGCTTACCGATGAGTTGGCTAATCTTGGTTCGCATGCGTTGCTTACGGCATTGGTGCTTGTGCAGGGTGATGCTGCTGATTGGACCGATCAAGACGAAGAAAAGGTAACGTATGCTTCCAAGATAGAGAAAGGTGAACTCTCCCTTTCTCTTAACGATACGGTAGATGAGGCTACGCGTAAAGTGCAGGCCTCGAGCGCCGCTCATCCCGCCCGTGCGGTTGTCGCTGGGCGTGTTGTTACGCTAACTGAATTGTGTGTTCCGGTTGGTTTTGTAGCAGAACTCGCTCAAGGCATGACTCCTGGTAGCGTTCGCTTTGCCGGAAAGCGCTTATTCCTGGGTCTGTGTGACGGTGCTGTTGAAGTGGTTTCCCTGAAGCCCGATGGTAAACAAAAAATGGATGCCCGTTCATTTGCTGCTGGAGTGCAGGGAATGAAGGGTGGATCTTTGTCGTGGGAGGCTACCAATGAGTGAGCGCCGCACTTCTAATACCTGCAGGGAACCGCAGGTACCTGTCGATATGTCTCAGTCGATAGGTAGACGCGCATTCCCCTCAAAAGCGAGTCCTGCACGTATCGCTGCGCTCAGTGTGTGCCGCGCCGTACGCGAGCGTGATGCTTATGCTCAGGACCTCATTGCGTCACGCATTGATGATGCTCGCCTGAGCCCCGAGGATCGTGGGTTTGCTACGAGGCTTGTTCTTGGCGTGGTAAGTACTTCTGGTACGATTGACGAAATTATCGATCGAGCACTACGCTCTCCTTCCGATGTGCAAGATGACGTACGCGATGCACTTCGTATTGCGGTTTACGAAATCATGTTTTTGGATAAAAGTCCCCATGCGGCTGTCGACCAGGGAGTCGAGTTGGTTCGTTCGGTTCAGCCACGTGCGGCGGGTTTGGGTAATGCGGTATTGCGCAAAGTCGTAGCTATGAAGCCCGAATTTCCCTTCGGTGATCCAACGCGTGATATTGCCGCTTTGGCACGATTGCATGCGTTCCCGCTTTGGATAGCAAAACGTCTCGTAGCCGATCTTGGTCCTCAGGCAGCTGTTGACTTCATGCGCGCCTCCAACGAACCTGCACCGTTGTTTGTGGCCGTGAATGAGATTAAATCGTCTGCCAATGAGGTGCTTGAAGTTTTCGCCGCAGCAGGCAGTATCCTTGAGCCAGTTTTATTGGGCGGCGAGGTTGTACCAGGGTGTTATCGTGTTCCTGATTCTCGCGTGCTGCAAGAAGTCTCTGTGAAAAACCTTTTCAGCCACGGTAAGGTGCTGGTGTCCGATGCTGCATCGCAGCTAGTGGCTGCTTCGGTGTTGCCTGAGCGTATGCCAGCTTCTTTGCTGGAGATTGGCGCCGGACGTGGTACAAAGACTATTCTTTTACAAAGTGGCGCGTTGCGTGCTTATGGCAGCCAAGTGGAACTTTTCTCGTTGGATAACCATGCATTTAAAACTCAGCTTTTGAAAAATCGTGTCAAGGACTATGGCGTGCAGGTTTCCGAGGCACTTACAGGTGATGCGACAAGGCTTGACGAGGTGGTAGGATCGCGGCAGTTTGAGGCGGTGTTTATCGACGCTCCTTGTACCGGACTCGGCACACTGCGTCGTCATCCGGAGATACGCTGGCGCCTGACCGAACAGCGGGTATCGGAGATGGCTGCATTGGGTCTTTCGCTGTTGCGCTCTGCTGCTGGCCAGGTAGCGCGGGGTGGTCAACTTGCCTATGCTACCTGTACCGTTACGCATGCTGAAAACAATGCCGTAGTGAAGCGTTTTTTGGAAAGCGAGCAGGGTGCAGGTTTTGAGCTTGCTCCTTTGGGAGGCCGCTCGTGTTTGGCAACGCAGCTACAGCCTGGTTCGTCTGACGCTCATTTTGCTGTTCGCTTCGTTCGTAAACGCTGATAGATATATTAATCACTTTTAGTTGCTTGTTTGGCCGCCGGCAGAAAATTCCTACACCAGGCAACAAAACCGACTGGTTTGCTATACAATAGGGCAAATTTTAACCAAATGACACCGTATAGTGGGGTCACGAGTAAAGCGAGGGAGGTCTGAGCTGTTATGGAGCCGAATATCAAAGAGGTGGCAGGACGCATTTGTGCGCTACGCGAGGACCTCGACATTACGATGCAAGAAATGGCCGACGCAACGGGTCGTACGCTGTCTGAGTACGCTGCTCAGGAGTCGGGTGGTCAGGATCTTTCGTTCACTTTTTTATATAAATGTGCCGAACGCCTCGGTGTTGATGTCATTGAGCTTTTAACTGGTGAGAATCCGCATTTGTCGGGCTATTCACTTACACGCGCCCCAGAAGGTTTGTCAATTAAGCGTCGTGCAGGGTTTGAGTATCTCCACAAGGCGCCACATTTCAAGAACAAACTTGCCGAGCCCTTTTTAGTTACTGCTCCCTATTTAGAGGAGCAGCAGGAAGAGCCCATTCATCTGTCTTATCACAAGGGCCAAGAATTAGATTTTATTATTTCCGGTCGTATGCGCTTTGCCTACGAAGATCATATTGAAGAGCTCGAAGCGGGCGATCTGCTTATGTATGATTCGGGTCGTGGTCACGGCATGGTTGCTACGGGTGGCGAGCCGTGCGTATTTCTGGCTATCGTTTTGAAACCCCAGCTAGATTCGATTATCTAGGCGCTGTCGAAGGCTACCTTTCGGGCATTTTGTTGTGTAGCACCTTCTAAAGGCGCCTTATTTGATAATCCTATCCGTTTCGCGGCTGGGCTGCCGCATGGTATACAGGGAGTTAAGATACCCATGAGAAACTTAAATCTGCGCTACGTCGAGGAAACTTACCGTGAAGACGGGCTTTTGACCTCGTTCAAAGTAAACTGTCCTGATGAGTTTAACTTCGGCTACGACGTAGTTGACGATATCGCCGAGAACGACCCCGACCGACGCGCTATGGTGTGGTGTAACCCGGAGGGTGAGGAGCATGTGTTCACCTTCGCCGACATGAAGCGATGGTCGGATAAGACGGCTAATTTCTTGGCCGACGCTGGTATTGGTGCTGGTGATATGGTTATGGTTATCTTGCGCCGCCACTATCAGTTCTGGTTTGTGGCCACTGCACTTGCCAAGCTTGGTGCGGTTATGGTTCCTGCTACGTTTATGTTAAAAGAGCACGATTTGGAATATCGCCTGAACGGTGCATCTATAAAAGCCATTATTGCCACTTCGCTGGGTGATATCGCTCAGGTTACCGATAATGTGTATGAAGCTGCCCCTGAGCTTAAGGTACGTATTTTAGTAAACGGCGCTGGTGGGGGGCTTACGCCTGAGGACGAGTTTGGTAACTTGGTATTCCCTGATGACGGAGTGCCGTTGGGGGAAGAGCTTTCTGGTCCGCAGGGTGTCTGTGCGTTGTCTGCTCAGCGTGAGGGTTGGCTTGATTTTAACAGGGGAGTAAGCGCTGCGTCGGAGAATTTTGCCCGGCGTAAGACACACGCTGCCGATCCTATGCTCATGTACTTTTCAAGCGGCACTTCAGGCAACCCTAAAATGGTGCTGCACGATTCCGCGTATGCACTCGCGCACATTGTGACCGCGAAGCACTGGCACAATGTAGAACCCGACGGTCTGCACTTCACTATTGCAGATACTGGCTGGGGCAAGGCAGTGTGGGGGAAGTACTACGGTCAGTGGCTTATGGAAGCGTGCGTGTTCACGTACGATTTTGATCGTTTTCATCCATCTGAAATACTAACGCTTATCGGGCGTTATGACATTACAACACTGTGTTGCCCGCCTACAATGTATCGTATGATGATGGCAGAGAATATTGATGCTTACAACCTGTCGTCTTTGGTGTATTCAACGACGGCTGGTGAGGCGCTGAATCCCGATCTGTTTGATTTTTGGAAAAAACATACAGGATTAACTATTTACGAGGGTTTCGGCCAAACCGAAACGCCGCTTACTATCGCTAATCTTACCAACTCTCTGCCGCGTCCGGGCTCTATGGGCAAGCCGGTTCCGCTTTATCATTTAGAGATACTGCGTGAAGATGGCTCGGTGTGCGATACGGGTGAGACAGGCGAGGTGTGTATTGATATTTCAACAAAGGCTCCCGGCATCATGCTGGAATACTACCGCAACGTAGCCAAGACAGCTGAAGCTATGACAGATGGTTGGTATCATACCGGCGATACGGCATGGCGCGATGAGGACGGCTACTTTTGGTACGTGGGGCGCAATGATGATGTTATCAAATCGAGTGGTTATCGCATTGGGCCCTTTGAGATTGAGAGCGTACTCTTGGAACATGAAGCGGTGCGTGAGTGCGCAGTAACCGGCGTACCCGATGCTACGCGCGGTAAAGCGGTTAAGGCCACGATCGTGCTTTCTGAGGGTTTTGTACCAAGCACCGAGCTTACTCGTGAACTACAAACCTGGGTGAAAAAGCGTACAGCACCCTACAAATATCCGCGTATTGTTGAATATGTCGGTGCGCTGCCCAAGACAGTAAATGGCAAGATCAGACGTGCTGCTATTCGTGAGGTAGACGAGGCGCCCAAGACGCCCGAGGGGCTGGTATGATGGAGGTCGAGGCCTATATTCCCCGTACTCCAGTTGTGGTCGTGTGTGGCCACTATGGGGTAGGAAAGACGAATTTTGCGCTGAATCTCGCTCTTGATGCAGCTGCTCGAGGGCTTAAGGTAACGCTCGCCGATCTCGATGTGGTGAACCCTTATTTCCGCTCCAGCGACAGTCGTTCATTGCTGGAGACTAGGGGGGTTCGAGTGATAGCCCCCCTATTTGCTGGAACAAACTTGGATAGCCCAAGCATCTCGGGGGCTGTCGTACCCGCCATTGAACAAGCACGTCTTTCGTGGCTTCCTCGCGTTGCTGGGGTGTGCTGCTCTAACCAGGCTGTCTCCGCCACGCAGCAGGCTATACCTCTCGAGTTGGTGATTGTCGATGCGGGAGGTGATGATGTAGGTGCTACCGCTCTCGGTCGTTTTGCTTCTGCGATTGCGTCTGATCACTATGAGATGTTGTACGTAGTTAATCGTAATCGCAACCTTACGCAGCAGGCCTCTGACGCGGTGAGCGTACTTCATGAGATCGAGGCGAAGTCTCACCTACAGGCTACTGCAGTAGTGAATAATACTCATCTCAAGCAGGACACCGACGAGGATATTATTACGCAGGGGATTCCCTTTGCGCAAGCAGTTGCCGACCAAGCGGGGCTTCCGCTTGTGTGTACGACGGTTCCTTGGGGGTTCGTCGACCGGAAAAGTACCCTCATTGGCCCAAATGGGGGTCGGCAAGCGCTCTATCCTGTGCAAGTATATGTACGTACTCCTTGGGAATAATATGAGAGAGTAGGCGTTTAAGGCGTGGCTCTTGCTAAGACGCATTCGGTTCGCGTACCTTGACACGGTCGCGCGGACGCACCAGACGAGGAAGGTTCTATCATGCCGAGAATAGAAGTAGACGAGCACTTCTGCAAAGGGTGCGGCCTCTGTGTCGACGCGTGCCCGACGCATATCATTGAGCTTGACCACAACAAGATTACGGCAAAGGGATACCACCCGGCGCGTTGTATCGAAGTTGAGAAGTGTACGGCTTGTATGTCGTGCGCGGTTATGTGTCCCGATGTTGCAATTACGGTGGTGAGGTAACTATGGCAGAAAAAGTGCTTATGAAGGGTAACGAGGCGATGGCCGAAAGTGCTTTGCGCGCTGGATGTCGTTTCTTTTTTGGATACCCTATTACACCCCAGACCGAGCTTGCGGCTTATATGTCCAAATGTATGCCCAAGATAGGGGGCACCTTTCTCCAGGCAGAGAGTGAAATTGCAGCCATCAACATGGTGTATGGCGCTGCTGCTACGGGAGCCCGTGTTATGACATCGTCATCTTCGCCGGGTATTTCACTTAAGGCTGAGGGTATCTCCTATATGGCTGGCTGTGATTTGCCGGGCGTTATCGTGAATGTTCAGCGTGGTGGCCCGGGTTTGGGCGGCATCCAGCCGTCGCAATCCGATTATTGGCAGGCTACGCGTGCGACGGGTCACGGCGATTTTCAGATTATGGTATATGCTCCTTCAACTGTGCAGGAAATGGCTGACTGCGCGTATCTGGCCTTTGATAAGGCTGATGAGTATCGTATTCCTGTCATGTTGCTGGCCGATGGTATGCTGGGTCAGATGATGGAACCGGTTGTTTTGCCGGAACCGAAGGGTGAGCTGGATGATAAGCCATGGGCTGCTCGCGGTCATAAAAACAAACGTGTGCATAATATCGTTGACTCGCTGTACTTGCAGGCGGAAGACCTAGAACGTCTGAACCGTGAGCGGTTTGAGCGTTATGAACTTATCAAGAAGAACGAACAGCGTGCAGAGTTGTTTATGGCTGAGGATGCCGATATCGTACTGGTGGCCTTTGGTGCATCTTCGCGCATTGCTCGTAGTGCGGTTGTTTCAGCTCGCGAAAAGGGTATTAAAGCGGGTCTCATTCGCCCGATTACGCTTTGGCCGTTCCCAGCGGACGCCCTTGAAAGTGTTATGGGAACTGCGAAGGTGTTCTTAAGTGTTGAGATGAACATGGGTCAGATGGTTGATGATATCCGTCTCGTGAGCGCCGGTCGTGTGCCGGTTGAGTTCTTCGGTCGTACCGGTGGCATTATCCCCACGCCGGTGGAAGTGCTTGCGCAGATCGAAGCATTGCAGGGAAAGGTAGGTGCCTAGCATGAGCGCCGAAGAGAAAATCGTGTTCGAGCGTCCCCATGCGCTTCTGCCTGTTATCACCAACTATTGCCCGGGTTGTCCCCATGGCATCGTTCATCGTCTGGTGGCTGAAACTATCGATGAATTGGGCGTCGAGGGTGATACTATTGGTGTAGCTCCGGTGGGATGTGCGGTAACTTGCCCGGACTTTTTTGCGTGCGACATGATTGAAGCTGCACACGGACGTGCTCCGGCGGTTGCCACGGGGGTGAAGCGTGCTCTGCCTGATAGTGTCGTGTTTGCATATCAGGGTGACGGCGATTTGGCTTCTATTGGTATGGCCGAGACTATTCATGCGGCGACGCGTGGAGAGCATATTACCGTCATTTTCATTAACAATGCCATTTACGGTATGACGGGTGGTCAAATGGCACCTACGAGTCTGCCGAACCAGGTGACGCAGACGAGTCCTTATGGTCGTGATACCGCGTCAGCTGGGTTTCCTATTCGCGTAAGCGAACTGCTTAGTTCACTGGACGGTGTGGCGTATCTTGAGCGCGTGACGGTTGATAGTCCCAAGAATGTGCGTAAAGCAAAAAAGGCTATCAAGCGTGCGTTTCAGAACCAGATTGACGGTGTTGGCTACTCGTTAGTTGAGGTAGTTTCCACCTGCCCGACGAACTGGGGTCTCACGCCTCAGGCATCCTTCGATTGGATGCGTGAGAATATGCTGCCATATTACCCCTTGGGTGTGTATAAAGACGTTGTAGCCGATGGGTTCGCTAACGCGACCGAAGCGGCAGCGGCTCGAGCTGCGAACTGTCCGGTAGCTCAATCGAAGACCGAAGGAGGTGCGCGATGAGTCGCTCGTACCGTATCGTGCTTGCCGGCTTTGGTGGGCAAGGTATTCTGTTTGCTGGTAAGCTTGTGGCCTATGCTGGTCTTATCGAGGGTCGCGAGGTGTCGTGGTTACCTTCCTACGGCCCCGAAATGCGTGGTGGTACGGCTAACTGCAGCGTATGTCTTTCCGATGATGCTATTGGCAGCCCACTTGTTCTTGCGCCCGACGTACTCGTGGTTATGAATCAGCCTTCTATGGATAAGTTTGAAAACAGTGTGGCCGAAGGCGGTATCGTTATTGTCGACTCGACACTGGTGCAACATGTTCCTGAGATTGCTGGCGTGCGTACGTGTGCTATTCCTGCCACAGCAATGGCTGAAGAAGCCGGGTTTAAAAAGCTAGCCAATATTATTTGTGCAGGCAAGTTGTTTGCTGAGACGCGCTTTTGTGCAGAAGAAACACTCTGGAAGGCTATTGAGAAGTGTGTTCCGGCTAAAAAGGCTGAGATGCTGGATATGAATAAGCGGGCCCTTCAATTGGGCATAGACGCATAGGGAGCGAACATGGTTCAGGAACTGGCTGAGATCGGCCTGCGTATTAAAGGGTTGCGAGAAGCCTGTGACGTAACGCCTGAAGATATGGCGGCCGAACTAGAAGTTTCTCTGGATAAGTACGAGCAGTGGGAAGAGACGGGTGCTGATGTGCCTATCTCTGCCATTTATCACCTTGCCCATAAGTTTGGGGTGGAGTTCACGGAGATACTTACAGGAACGGCAGCAAAGCTCGATACCTATCAGGTAGTGAAGAGTGGCGAAGGTCGTGAAGTCGACCGCTATCCGGGGTATCACTTTGAAGATTTAGCTTGGCGCTATACCGGTAAGATTATGCAGCCGTTGCTGGTGGTGTTAGATCCATCTGACGAGCCTGCAAAATTGGTGACCCATACGGGGCAGGAATTTAACCTTGTGCTTGAAGGTACGGTATTGGTGTCTTGGGGTGATAAAGAGTTCGAATTGAATGCGGGGGACAGCATTTACTTTAACCCCGCTCATCCGCATGGGCAGCGCTGCGGAGGAGAAGTACCCGCCAAATTTGTCACCATTATTGCGGAATAGGTGAATCTGCTGGCTGACTGCTGGCGAAAATGCGTACTGTCGAGGAGAAAGCACGACTTGTGGATCATATCCTGAAAAAATACTGCCCTCGAATCGAGTTTGACTCGTATGAGGATTTCTTCGAAAACTTCCAGATCGACGTTCCCGAGGCGTTTAATTTCGGGTTTGATGTCGTTGATGAATGGGCACGCGTGGAGCCAGACAAGCGGGCTCTCGTATGGTGCGATGATCACGATGGTGAGCATACGTTTACCTTTACTGAGATGTCTCGTCTGTCAAATCAGGCAGCTAACGCATTTGCTAAGCTTGGTATTGGCAAGGGCGACGTAGTTATGGCTATCTTGCGTCGGCGATGGGAATACTGGGTTTGTGCGGTGGCGTTGTGCAAGTTGGGAGCCACCATTATTCCGGCTACCTTGCAGCTAACCAAAAAAGATATTGCTTATCGCGTTAATAGCGCACAGGTGAAAATGTTGGTGTGTGTAAATGACGACTATGTGTGCGAGCAAGTAGAAGAGGCGCTTCCAGAGACCCCCTCTGTTCAGCAACGAGTTATTGTTGCAGGTGAGCGTACAGGCTGGATGCCATTCGGTTCACTTATTGAAGGCGAGTCTGACATTTTTGAACGCCCGGTAGGGGAGGCGGGAGTTACGAGCAAGGATACTATGCTGGTCTACTTTACCTCTGGTACGACCGGTATGGCAAAAGCTGTTTGTCATAATTTTGCGCACCCTCTTGGCCATATTATTACAGCGAAGTATTGGCAGCAGGTGCAAGAAGATACGCTGCACCTCAGCGTGACCGACAGTGGTTGGGCGAAATTTGGTTGGGGTAAAATTTACGGCCAGTGGATTGCTGGTGCCACGGTCTTTGCCTACGATATGGATGCGTTTGTGCCGACGATGCTGCTACAAAAGATTCAGGACTATCGTCTTACTACGTTCTGTGCGCCACCCACCATGTATCGTTTTATGCTTCAGGAGGACGTTGCATCTTTCGATCTATCCAGTGTGCAAAACTTTGCCACGGCTGGTGAGCCCTTGAATGCTGAGGTGACACTTGCGTGGGAGCGTTTGACAGGTAAGCGTATCCGCGAGGGGTTTGGTCAGTCGGAGGGTCCGGTGCTTTTGGCTACGTTCCCCTGGATTGACCCTCGTCCTGGTTCTATGGGAAAGCCTTCGCCTTTATTGAATATTAAGCTCTTAGATGAAGCCGGGGTAGAGGTGCCCGACGGCGAAGAGGGCGCAATTTGTGTTACCGGTCTTAAAGAGTCTTATCCACCAGGTTTGTTTGTGGGTTATTATCATGACGAGGATCGTACACGAAGCGCGGTGGGGGGATCGTATTACAACCTGCATGATATGGCATGGCGAGACTCGGATGGTTACTGTTTCTTCGTGGGTCGCGACGACGATGTTATTAAATGTTCAGGTTACCGTATTGGGCCCTTTGAAGTGGAAAGTGCGCTTATTGAACATCCAGCTGTGGTTGAGTGTGCTGTTACGGCTGCACCCGACCCGGTGCGCGGTAAAGTGGTGAAGGCTACCGTTGTTCTTGCGCGTGGCTGGGAGCCAAGTGACGAACTGATCAAGGAGCTACAGAACCACGTGAAGCATACCACGGCGCCTTACAAGTACCCACGTATCGTTGAATTCGTGGACGAATTGCCCAAGACGGTCGGCGGCAAGATTAAACGCAAATTAATCCGCAATCAGGATGGTATTGAAGACTAACTGAGATAGCTATCGCTCGTAAGTAGAAGGACGATTTCGTTAAGACGGCTCTCCAACGGTCGTGCAACGATTGCTTTGTGCCCATGCTAAGTGCCCCTTAAGACGGGTATGGTGACTCTAAACTGAAACAGGCACACATATCGCACGTGTGCCCTGCGGGCGAGGAGACATCATGGCTGATTTACAACATCCCAGCGAGAAGATTACCCTGCGTAATGGTTATGGTATTCCTTGTATCGGTTTTGGTACGTGGAAGTTGCCGAACGATGAATTGGGTCAGACGGCGGTATGTCAATCTATTAGAGATGGCTATCGCCATATTGATACGGCAGCCTTTTATGAAAACGAAGAGATGGTGGGTAAAGCTCGTGCGACATCCGCTTTCTCTCATGAAGATCTGTTTCTTACGACAAAGGTGTGGAATACTGAACGTGGTTATGAGCAAACACTGAGGGCGTTTGAGGAGTCGCGTAAGAAGCTGGGCTTGGAGTATCTCGATCTTTATCTTATACACTGGCCTGCTGCAAAGGGTGCTGAAGCCGATTGGCAGCGTACCAATCAAGAGACCTGGCGCGCCTTGGAAACCCTTTACCTAGATGGTTTAGTGAAGGCTATTGGTGTGTGCAATTTCAAGCCTCGTCATTTGGAGCCACTTATGGATGCTGCCGAGATTCTGCCTATGGTGAATCAGATCGAAATGCACCCCGGTTGCAACCAAGAAAAGACCCGTGCTTTCTGTGACCAGTATCATATCGTTGTGGAGGCGTGGTCGCCGTTGGGGATGGGTCGTGTGTTAGAGAACCAGACGTTGCGTGATATTGCAGCGCTCTATGGTTGTACGGTGGCTCAGTTGTGTATCCGTTGGTGTCTGCAGCGTCAGGCTATCCCATTGCCGCGCTCGGTAGATGCTGGGCACATCGCAGAGAACGCCCGTGTGTTTTGGTTTAATATCGCCGAGGATGATCTGAAGCGCATTGATGCGTTGGACCCCCTTGGTCAAAGCGGCCTTGACCCTGATACCGTGGAGTTCTGATTGCAAACTGAAGCGAGTGTATTTTGCTTCTTTCATATCTTTGTTCTTCGATGTTTTTGCGTGCATTGTCTATGCCATCGGATGGTTGGCCTAGCGTTACGTGCTGTATTTCATCGTTATTGTTAAATATGGTATAGTCAAATATGTTTCTGATCTTTTTTGACAGCGTTATGAGCGTTCTGATCCAGATAACGCACGCATAAACCTGCGTACTCCTAGTGTAACCGGCTTCCGGCTCTCTAAGCGAATACCAGCTCGGGAATGCTCCGTACCTTCCGGATCTAAGCGTTATACCTTTTGTCCCATTAGTTCTGCCTCATGTGCGCTTAGCGTATGTTTTCTCGGGAAGTTGCCAACATGCAAGGAGTATGCGTATGGATTGGAAGACTGAACTGAGGTGTCGGGTTACAACTGTCGACGAGCTTGATGTGGTGATGCCTATGGATGCACAAACACGCGCTTCGGTCGCGTCTGTCCTTGAGCAAAGACCCTTTTCCATTAATCCTTATTACCTGAATCTTATAGATTTTTCCCAAGAACAGGACCCCATTCGCAAAATAGCTGTTCCATCTTTTGAAGAGTTAGACATTGCGGGTGATCTTGATACGTCCGGTGAAGCGGGGAACACGGTGGTACGGGGTTTGCAGCATAAATATGCTCAGACCGCCCTCATGTTGTCGACGAGCGAATGTGCTATGTACTGTCGGCACTGCTTCCGACGTCGGCTAGTGGGGCGAACCGAGGATGAAGTAGTGAGCGATCTCGAAGTGGTATATAACTATCTTATGGCCCATCGGGAAATCGTTAACGTGTTGGTCAGTGGGGGAGACGCTCTAATGAATTCCAATGAGCGTCTTGATGAAATTCTTGGCATGCTTATAGAAATTGATCATCTAAATTTTATTCGTATTGCGACACGTATGCCAGTAGTGCTACCTTCGCGTGTTTCAGGCGATAGTGAGTTGTTGGATATGCTTGCTGGGTATGCTGCTCGAAAGCAGCTTATCGTTGTGACACAATTCGATCATCCGCGCGAGGTCACCCCTGACGCTGCCGATGCGGTAAAAGCCTTACGTCAAGCGGGTATTCCGGTACTTAATCAAACGGTGCTTTTGCGTGGGGTAAACGACGACGTTGAAACACTGAGCCGACTTTTACGCAATCTGACCACCGTGGGTGCAATACCGTATTACGTGTTTCAGTGCCGTCCGGTGAGTGGGGTGAAGCAACGATTTCAGGTTCCCTTTGAGCGCGGTATAGAAGTGGTTGAAGGGGCAAAGGCACTTCAGGCGGGGCCAGCTAAGGCACTGCGCTATTGCTTATCTCACGTAACGGGTAAAATTGAAATTGTGGGTAAGCTTGAGGACGGCAAGATGCTGTTTAAGTACCACGAAGCCAAAGATGCGACAGATCTGGGTCGTCTTTTTTCGTTGGAAATGACAGAGGGTCAGGCCTGGCTCGACTAAGAGATTCTCTTGAGTCTTTGCGTTGACACGAGGGCCACAGATAGGCAACATTTTGCGCGATAGATCCTTGCGGGGAGCGTGGTCTCGCTAGAGTGGGACGAACGTCCGGCCACCATGGCTGGTGGGCGTGTTGCGCGCCCTCTCGAAAGGAGTCAGTCTATGGCATCGGCCGCACCCAAGGAAGCCTCGGTATCGTCGGTTGGGTTGAACAATCAAGCTTCTTCGCCTAATGCTTCGGGTGCTTCTTCTGTCACGAAGAATACCGATGGGAATATTCCTAAGCTTGCTCGGGTGCTTACCGTGTCTGATATGGTGGTATATGGGCTTATCTTTATGGTACCTATCGCACCTTTTGGCATATATGGTGGCGTGTTCACTGATTCGGGTGGTATGCCAGCGCTCGTATATCTTGTAGGTACATTGGCTATGGTATTTACGGCGCTTTCTTACGGTATGCTAATTAAAGAGTTTCCTGCATCAGGCTCGGTGTATGCCTACACGTCGCTCGGCTTAGGTAAGGGTATCGGTTTCGTTTCGGGATGGACGTTGTTGCTTGACTATCTACTTATTCCTGTGTTGTTGTATGTTGTTGCGTCTCATGCTTTGTCCGGCATCGTACCCGAGGTGCCACCATGGGTGTTCTCTGTCGTGTTTGTCGTGGTGAATACGTTTGTGAACGTGCGTGGTGTTCAATTAGCAAATATTGTAGACCGGGTAGCGCTTGCGCTGGAGGTGCTCTGTCTGGCGGTATTTGTAGTGCTGGGTGTACGGTGGTTGGTGGCCGACCCTGCTTCGCGCGGTTTCTCCCTCGATCCTCTCTTTAACGCGGCAACGTTCGATCCGGCGCTTGTTATAAGTGCTGTGTCGCTGGGGGTGTTGTCGTTTTTGGGGTTCGATGGTATCGCAACACTATCAGAGGAAGCTAAGGACGGTCGACGCGGACCTGGGCGAGCTATGATGGCGTCGCTTCTTATTGTGGGAACGCTGTTCGTGCTGCAAACCTATGTTGCTGGATGCATTAGCCCTGACGGTGCGGTGTTTGCAAACGATCTGGGAAATGCGTTCTACCTGGTGGCGCAGGTGGTAGGAGGACGTCCTCTCTATGTGGTGTGTGCGCTTGCGACTGCACTATCCTGGGGCGTTTTCACCGCTCTTGCTGCCCAGACAGCGGTGTCGCGTATCTTATTCGCTATGGGCCGCGATGGCAATTTGCCACGTGCTCTCGCCAAGGTGCACCCGAGATATCGCACGCCCTATGTCGCAACGTTGTTTGTGGGCGCGCTTACGCTGGTATTGGTGTTAACATTTGGGCAGTTGGGCACTGATACCATCTCGCTGTTTGTTAACTTCGGCGCACTCACCGCTTTTTTGTTACTGCATGTGACAGTAATTGTTTACTTCTTTGTGAAGAAGTGTGATGGACGCTGGATTGCTCATCTGGTGTCTCCGCTGCTGGGTATGCTAATTATTGGTTACACCTGGTGGGGTCTTGATATTCCAGCAAAGGTGTTGGGGCTGGTGTGGATAGCTGTAGGTGTTGTGTATTACCTGGTACTGCGCTATGTATTTAAGCGCGACGTGAAAATAAGCGAGTAGAGCTATCATGCAAGCAGGAATGCCCTTGTTCGAGATTTTATGAGGATAGTTTATTTCAGCGTGCGGTAATGTAATCGTAGTAACTTTTTTTCATGGAGGCATATTGCTTTTGTCGTATGAGCACCACGTCTCCCGTAGCCATGATAAAACATTTGTCGCCGATATGATCAACGTGATCCATATTCACGATGAAGCTTCGATGACAACGCAGAAAGTTGCCACCATACAACTGGTCTTCAACCTCGCTCAGTTTGGCGGTAATCTCAGCGGTGGCGCCATCGCGAAAAGTAAATGTAACGTGCTTGTTGCGACTCTCTGCGCACACGATATCGTCCATGATGAAGAAGCGGTCGCGAATGAAGATGCTGCGCGGTTTCCATGTGGCATCGAATCGGTCGAGCGTCGCAGAGAGAGGCTCGATGCTTACGGGTTTCATAAGATAGGCCATTGCGGCCACATCGTAACTTTCAACAGCAAAGTCGCGGCTAACGGTGGAAAATACGATAGCTAGCCTTTCATCGTTGCTACGCAGGGCAGCAGCAGCATCTATTCCGTTCATGTCTTCAAGGTAAATATCGAGGAAAGCGAGATCGAAGCGTCTGCCACTTCGATGTGCATCGATCAGGCTCTGACCGTTTTCGTATTGCACAAGGTGAGCGGTGGGCCGTAGTTTTTTCAGCAATGCGGCAAGGGCTTCACGTTCGGTTTGGTTGTCGTCGCAGAGCGCGATCTGCATGAATGCTCCTTTCTTCGAACCTTATTTATACCATGTTCTTTTTATTTCCAGCCTGCTTTTTTCTCCGTGGATACAACCTTTTTCGCCTTCCTCATGAGAGAAGTGAAAACTAGGAGGTAATGCGTTTGAGTGTGGGTTCAGTTTGGTGAAGAAGGATACCAGGAGGCCATAGCTGGTTTCGCATGAAGAGAGGCCGGTTTCGCAGGGAACTTCTTCGAAGATTACTGGTGAGTTATAGTTATGTCTCCTTATGCCCAAAGGGGCAAGGTACTGTTTCACCCCTTGTGGAAAGGGGGTTAGGAGGTACGAGATGGACCAGCAGCCAAAAATGTGTACAGGTGATCGCTTATCGTGTGAGCAGGGACGTTCATTGCGCGATCGTGTTCCTCGTTCAATGCATGCTGCTTGGGAAGTCAAAGAGGGTCGTACGGGTCCACTGGAGCTTTTGAATGAACAAGCACAGCAGCGGTTGGCGTATTTAATACCCGAGCGTTACTTGCGTATGAGCGCTTCACCATTCGCTTTTTTTCGTGGCGGTGCGCTTACCATGGCAGCAGACTTGGCACATACGCCCAATACTGGTGTGCTGGTGCACGCGTGTGGCGATGCGCACCTCGCTAACTTTGGTGGGTTTGCCTCTCCCGAACGTCACCTTGTATTCGATATAAACGATTTCGATGAGACGGCCGTGGGTCCGTGGGAATGGGACATAAAAAGGCTGGCGGCGAGTATCGAGATATGCGGTCGTGACCGTGGTTTTAAACCTTCATGGTGCCGGGGTGCTGTGCGTAGCACGGTGGCGAGCTATCGTGAGGCTATGAATACGTTCTCACATATGGGTGCGCTTGATGTGTGTTACGCTCAGCTTGATGTGGAAGAGGTGTTGACTAAGGCACTCGTGAGCTCATCGCGTAAGGAAGCCCGTAGTGTACGAAATAAATTGGCGAAAGCCTACAGGAAAACCAACACACGTGCATTCGAAAAGTATTTACGCCGAGACAATGGCGAGGTACGTATTGCGTTTGATCCGCCGTATTTAGTTCCACTTGATCGTTTCGCTCCGGTCGCTGATGCTAATCACGTTGCAGCATCTTTGGTTGAGTTGCTTGCCGGCTATCGCAATAGTCTTGCTCCAGAATTGCAGTGCCTATTTGATCGCTACACGTATATCGATGCAGCTCAAAAGGTTGTTGGCGTCGGTAGTGTGGGAACCCGTGCGTGGATAGTTGCTTTTGCTGATGAGCAGACGGGTGATCCTTTGGTGTTGCAAGTGAAGGAGGCTCAAGAATCTGTCTTGGAGCGATTTGCGGGCTCCTGTTTACTATCTTCGCATGGGCAGCGTGTCGTGCATGGTCAGCGTCTTATGCAGGCCTCGAGTGATGTGCTTCTGGGTTATACGAGTGCTGTGGACGAGAGCGGGCGGCTACGCGATTATTATGTGCGGCAACTGTGGGATTGGAAAACATCAACCGATCTTGACATTGCTACGTCAGCTGAGATCGAGGCGCTGGGACGTCTTTGCGGTTGGACGCTAGCCCGCGCCCATGCTCGTTCGGGTAATCGGTTCGCGATAGCAGGTTATCTAGGAACAGGCGCTTCTTTTGATCGGGCTTTGGTTGAGTTTGCTTCCTCTTATGCCGACCAGAACGAAGCCGATTTCCGCATGTTTATTGATGCTCTCTCGGGGGGTTCGCTTACTACAGGTGGTGTCGTTAAGTTTGAAGCGTGTTGAGATAAGAGTTAGAAAACGCGTGTTAAAATAGTGATATATGACAGAGGTTGTAAGAGTAAGCTGACTGCTTAATGAGAATGGTGACGTTAGAATGATAAGGGGAAATGAGGGCCTGTGAACATTGATGACGCGGTATCCTCGATGACGCTTGAGGAAAAGTGTGCCTGCCTTACTGGTGACGGGTATTGGAGGCTGGGTGGATGCCCTCGTCTCGGAATAGAGCCAATTTTAGTATCTGATGGTCCGCATGGTCTGCGCAAGCAGGCCGGCGCAGCAGATAATTTGGGTATTGAGGCAAGCGACCCGGCGGTGTGTTTTCCTACGGCAAGCGCTACTGCGTGCACATTCAATACTGAACTGCTGCGCACTATGGGTGAGGCTTTGGGTGATGAGGCTCGCGATCAAGAGGTGGCCATACTTTTGGGTCCCGGTGTTAATATGAAGCGCAGTCCGCTGTGCGGTCGTAACTTCGAGTATTTCAGTGAAGATCCTTATCTTGCCGGAGAGTTGGGTGCTGCCTACATTCAGGGCGTACAGGATCGTGGGGTGGGCACGTCACTGAAGCATTTCGCTTGCAACAACCAGGAGACGAACCGTCTGATTGTAGATGCGATTGTTGATGAACGGGCGTTATATGAGATGTATTTGGAGCCGTTTCGCATTGCGGTTGAGCAAGGTCACCCATGGACGATTATGACGGCCTATAATTTGCTGAACGGCACCTATTGTTCGGAAGATGAACGGCTTATGACGCGTATTGCTCGCGAGGAGTGGGGATATACGGGCGCGTTTGTTACCGACTGGGGTGCAGAAAACGACAATTTGGCCAGTTTGCCTGCAGGTTTAGATCTAGTGATGCCCGGTCCACGTGTTGATTATCGCGCTGACGTGATTGCCGCTATTCAGAAGGGGGCGTTGCTTGAAGCGGATATTGATCGGGCGGTGCGGCAAATTCTTGAATTACACGAACGGCATACTCACTCAGTATCCATCACGGTTAAGCACAATCTGGCTGAGAGGCTCGAAGTAGCTCGTATGGTAGCTGAGGAATCGGCTGTATTGTTGGATAACGACGGTATTTTACCGCTCAATTCAGGGGTAAATATAGCTGTTGTCGGCGCTTTTGCGCGCGAACCGCGTTATCAGGGTGCTGGCTCGTCGAAGATTAATCCCGTATCGCTCGATTGTACTCTTGAAGCACTTGAGGCTGCTGATGTAAGGGTTACTTTTGCGCCGGGTTATGAGGCGATTACGGGGGAGGCTACCGAAGACCAACTTGCTGAGGCGGTTCGTGTTGCAAAGGCAGCGGATGTTGTTGTTGCGTTCGTTGGGTTGCCTGATGCCTCTGAATCGGAAGGTTCTGATCGCCCGGATATGGCTTTGCCAGCTGCTCATAATATATTGGTTGAGCGCGTGTGTGAGGTGAATCCAAATACGGTGGTCGTGTTGCAGGGAGGCTCGCCTGTTGAGTTGCCTTGGCGCGGTAAACCCCGTGCGGTTTTGCTTAGCTATCTTGCAGGATGTCGAGGGGGTCAGGCGACGGCCAACCTACTGTTGGGCGTGGTAAATCCGTCGGGGAAGCTTGCTGAGACTTGGCCTGTTCGACTTGCGGACACGCCGTGTGCGAGTTACTATCCAGAGCAAGGTCGTCAGGCTTACTACCGCGAGAGCATCTATGTGGGGTATCGTTATTACGACGCTGCAGAAGTTGCTGTTGCTTATCCGTTTGGTCACGGCCTTTCCTATACAACCTTCTCCTATGAAAATCTTTTCGTTGCGGAAATTGATGATGGCTTTGATGTGTCTTTTATTGTGCGAAACGTTGGCAACTGCGCTGGCAAGGAAGCCGTACAACTCTACATCGCTCCACTTGATTCGCAGGTATTCAAGGCTCCTCAGCAGTTAAAGGGATTCGCAAAAGTAGATTTGGCACCGGGCGAGGAGCGCCAGGTGATTTTGCATGTTCCGCGCTCAGCATTTGCTCACTACTGTTCTTCGAGAGGGTCGTGGGAAATTGAAGCAGGCATATATGAGTTGCGACTGTCCTCGTCAAGCCGTGATATACGTCTGCGTCAGGAAGTGCATGTTGCGGGCAGGATAGCTCAGCCTCAAAAGATGCCAGAGGCTTATCACTGTGTAGTTCCAGGCTGCTTTACGCAAGAGGCGTTTGCGACGTTATACGGGCGATTTTTTCCGAAAGTACTTACATCGCTGAGGCCCTATACGGCAAATGCTACGGTGGGTGACTTACAGACATCGCTTTTAGGTAAGGCGGTGTGTTATCTTCTACGTCGAGAATTGAAGCTACTCCTGCCCAGTGATGTTGCTCGGCAAAAGTCGCTTGAGTTGCTCGCCCTGGAAACTCCTCTGCGTATGTTGGCTATGTCGGGTATGGATATGAACCTGGTGACAGCCGTTGTTGATATTATGAACTATCACTTTTTGCGGGGAATTCGGCGACTGCGGCACCTTGAACCTGCCAAACAGAATGAAACGGCCGAATCTGTTGCAACGCGAGGTGCAACAGGTGTGGTGCGACAATAAATAGGTAATCAAAAGGGACGAAGGTTTCCGTAGCCTATCGTCCTAGAAAGGAGTAGAAGCATGACCGAGAACAACACCGAGCAAGATGCTGTCGATGGACCGGAGGACACGCCAGGAGGTGCTCAGCCAGGAGGCACACAGTCTTCACCTCAAGGAACAGCGGAAGGGTCCGAGGAGGCAGGGGATGCACATCTTCCGCTTGTGGTGAAGATAATGGGCGTGTTGTCGCTGCTTGGTGGACTTGCCGCTTTGGGTGATGCTATTCCCGTGGTAATCTCGTTCGTGCAGACTATTGCAGCTGGTACGTACAAGGTGTCTTCGCTGGTGATATTCGGTGTATTGGTGGCTTTGTTGGCTGCATCTGCTGTATTGTTTGTGTTCCTTGGACTACGTCTTCTTAAAAACAAGCGTACTCACGCAGCGGCCACGGCGAACACCCTTGCTGCTATCACGGTAGCTCAGATTATTGCCACAATGATGCTGTATGGATTGTCGTTGCATCATATTGGCTACCTTGTTCAGCTGGTCATTCTCATTGCTCTAACCAGCTATCTTGATCCCTCTCTTGTTGCGGAGCGTAAGCTTCAACGCAAGTTGAAGAAGATAAGCAGAGAGCAGGCTGCCGAAGAAAAACGGCAGGCTGAAGAGTCGAAGCCTAAAAAAGGGTTTATTACCCTGAACTTCTTTAATCTGTTCTGGATATTCGTAGTGTGCTGCGTATTGGGTCTGATTATCGAAGAGGTATATCACTTCATCTTGTTCCATGAGTATCAGGATCGTGCCGGTATGTTGTTTGGGCCATTCTCGCCTATTTACGGTTTTGGTGCTACGCTTATGACAATTGCTTTGAACCGTTTTTACGACAAGCCAGTGTGGGTTATATTCCTTATCAGTGCTGTTATTGGTGGAGCCTTTGAATTTTTCACCAGCTGGATTATGGAGTTCGCTTTTGGCATTCGCGCGTGGGATTATTCGGGCTCGTTCCTGTCTATTGATGGGCGTACCAATTTTGCGTTCATGTGTGCATGGGGTGTGTTAGGCTTGGCGTGGATTAAGTTATTGCTACCACAGCTACTGAAGCTCATTAACTTAATACCTTGGAAATGGCGCTATAGCGTCACGGCCGTGTGTACCGTACTTATGCTGATTAACGGTGTGATGTCTATCCAGTCGATTGACTGCTGGTATCAGCGCATGGCGGGACATACGCCTTCGACCCCTATTGAAGAGTTTTACGCGAAACACTTTGATAATGAATACATGCAGAATCGATTCCAGACTATGACAATGAACCCGGGAGATTCTGCCCGAGCCGACTTGTAGAAGAGTGGATTTGGCAGCTGCCCTATAAGAAAAAACGCTCACATCGAATTCGATGTGAGCGTTGTCTTTAGTGGCGGAGATGTGTGCGAATCGAACGCACCCAGGACGTTCTGCGCGCCCCACAACGGCTTTGAAGGCCGCGGGATCCACCAGGATTCCGTCCATCTCCGTGTTGAAAACAAGGAGCCTCGCCAGCTCCTTTGGTGCATTATACCTGTATCGTCATCGCACGGGTGTCTTTTAGTGCAAAAATCACCAGATTGTTGAAGATACCGTGTTCCTTGGCCCTGTTGACCCGCTGTTCTTAAAGATTCTTATGGTTTACGAACGTGGCGCAAATCTCCTTCGCGAACGGTAATGCCGAGGGCATCGAGGCGCTCTAGAAGAGGCATGGCGTACTTTCGAGTGGTACCCATGGCTTCTTTGAGATCAGTGGCAGGTGAGGGGCCATGTTTTTCAAGGTGACGTACGACGGCATCAGATAGACTAGAAAATGCGCTGGCAGAAAAGCAGAGTTCTTGTCCTGCACGCACAAGAAGATTCTGCTTCTCTAAGGTGTTTAACGCGCGATGGACGACTGAGGTCGTAATGCCTGTTTGCGTGATAAGGTCACCAACAGTGGGCGGGGTAGTACCTGCTGCATCCAAAAGAGATAAGAGCGCTTCGGCAGCCTGTTTCTCAGCAAGCCTCGCTCCACCGCCTGCTTGAGGATGACTTATCTGTCCTCCCGATACCATGATGCGCCTGGTTGTAGCTGCTTCCTGCAAGAGAGCATCGAAACAAGCGGGATCGATGCGCTTGAAACAGCGTTGTGCAAGCTCTCCTTTTGTGAGACCTAGTTGTAGGGGGTTTTCTCCATGAAAGCGCAGCAGTTCGTTTTCTATGCAAGATAGGTCGCGGGCTAGGATACTACGCGATGCGTAGAAAGATGGCTTGCCTTCACCAACAACAGTGATAGTTTTGCTGGCGCGTAGTTCTTCGAGTCGTTTGTTGGCCGCCGGGGTGCTTACCCCCGCCGCACGCGCGAGGTGCGCTGACGATACCGGATGGGATTGCATCGCAAGGGCGGCATCGCAGGCGCCGGCTTCGTCGTTTGCGCGTAGGGCATCGAGCAGTTCTTGTTCGCCCGAGGCGAGATTGGTTCGACGGCGTGGGTGAGCGAACAGTATGGTTCCCCCACCGATAACACGCACGGGAGAGTATGAGCGTACGACGAAACGGTCGCGCCACGATACCGGCAAGGATTCGTCTAGTCGTATCTGCGCATACCTGCTTTGACGCGGAGCGAGTGCTTCCTGACCATTCATAAATAACACTCGTCCGGTAACCTCGCGCGTGCCGTGGGCAACGTGTACGCGGCTGCCGCTCATGAGGGGTTTCCCTCCTTGTCCGGCATCTAAGTAGGTAAACCATGCATCAAAGCGATCGGTTGCCGTGCAACAACCAGGGGTGGCGAGAAGGTTGCCGGGGCGTACGTCGCTCTTTTTGAGTGCGTTTAAGTTAAGGGCGGTACGCATGCCGGCTTCGGCCGCTTCAGTTTCACGTCCGTGCACCTGAACCGAACGTACACGGGTGGTTAAGTTTCCCGGCAGCACTTCCAGCTCGTCGCCGACGGCTATGCGACCACTCCAGAGTGTTCCGGTAATAACGGTTCCGGCACCCTTAATGGTGAAAACGCGGTCAATTGGCAGGCGAGCAACCGCCCCTCCTTTTGCGGGTAAGGTGTCTTTTGCTGTGCGAGCCAGTACGCACGAAAGGTCAAAAAGACCGTTTCCTGTACGGCTTGAGACGGGTATGATGGGTGATCCGCTATAAGGCGTTTGTGCGAGGAAGCTATTTATTTCGTCGGACACAAACGTTAGCCATTCTTCGTCGACAAGGTCTGATTTCGTAAGAGCAACAACGCAGGATGGCACGCCTAAAAGTTCAAGTACTGCAAGATGTTCGATGGTCTGCGGCATGATTCCATCGTCGGCAGCAATACACAAGAGAGCAAGATCGATTCCGGTGGCACCGGCTATCATCTGGCGTACGAAGCGCTCGTGACCCGGCACATCAACAACACCCACCGACAAGTCCCCTGGCAGTTCCAGTTCGGCGAAGCCAAGTTCAATGGTAATACCTCGCTGCTTCTCTTCAGCTAAACGATCGGGATCGGTGCCGGTAAGTGCCTGTACGAGAGAAGATTTTCCGTGATCTATATGACCGGCGGTACCGAGGACGATTCTGCGCATCGCGGGGCGTTGGGAGCTTGTCATGCCATCCCTCCCTCGAAGTAGGAGGACAGTGCCTCGGCAATCTCGCTGTCTTCGCCTTCGAGGATCGTGCGAGCATCGAGAAGGAGTGCGTCGCGCTTGATGCGTCCCACGATGGGCACCTTGCGTTCGGACACCAAATAGCGCTCGCAGGAAAGTGCATCGCCGCGCATAAATTCTACGCGTACAACCCAGGTGGGAATATCGCACATCGGTAATGATCCGCCGCCCGCCCGTGCAATTTCTTCGACCAAAGAGAGTTCGACGCACCCCTTCGGTAGGTTTTCCTTGATGTGGTGCGCCAGCTTTTCAGCACGCAGACGTACCGTTTTGACAGGTTCAGTTAGCATACGCAAGGTGGGTACTTGAGATAAAACAGCCTCTTCATGGAGGTAGAGGCGCAGTGTTGCTTCGAGTGCTGCAAGCGTCATTTTATCCAAGCGCAAGGCGCGAGCGAGGGGGTTTGCTTTCAGGCGATCGATATAACATTTGGCTCCTACAATGATACCGGCCTGTGGTCCACCCAAAAGTTTGTCGCCCGAAAACGACACGAGGTCACATCCGCGCATTATTGAATCGGCTACGGTGGGCTCGGCGTGTTCGCCGAGGTTGGCTAGGTGAACAAGAACACCGGACCCTTGGTCTTCATAGACGAGAATCTTATTCGATGCGGTGTCCGTATGTTCTACATTTGCGTGTCGCCGATTATTTTCGGCATCGGCCAGCTTTCGAAGTTCGCGTACATCAACGCTTTCGGTAAACCCGATCATGCGGTAGTTTGAAGGGTGTACCTTGAGTAGCATTGAGGTTTTTTCGCTGATGGCTCGCGTGTAATCGGCGATATGAGTTTTGTTGGTGGTACCCACTTCTACCATATGTGCCTGTGAAAGTGCCATAATGTCGGGCACGCGGAATGATCCGCCAATTTCTACCAGCTCGCCGCGTGACACAATGGCTTCATGACCAGCTGCAAATTCGCTTAGTACCATCATTACGGCGGCAGCATTGTTGTTTACCGCAATGGCCGCCTCGGCTCCTGTAAGAGCGCAGAGTAACCGTTCGCAGTGATCGTGGCGGCTGCCGCGGGCTAGGGTGTCGGTGTCGTATTCTAGCGTCGAATAGCCACGCGCCGCCTCGCAGGCGGCTTGCACGGCCTCTGGCGCCAGTGCGCTGCGGCCTAAGTTTGTGTGGATAATCACCCCTGATGCATTGATTACACGCCGCAGTGATGGGCGCCCCAGTGTAAGTGCGCGCGTGTAGGCATCGCGCTCGATGTTCTGCGCGTTAAGTTGCGTAAGCGTTCCTTTTAGAATGCCTGTCCTTGCGTGGTCTACTGCCGCGCGTACCGCTTCTACAACAAGCGACCGAGGCATACGTTTAGCCAAGGCTTCAATAGAGGGAGCATGCAGCAGGTCCTCGACTTTTGGCAAGTTGCGTAGCAATTCTTTAGATACCGTTGGGGACATGGTGCAGAGGCCTTTCTGTGAGGGGAGAGGCAGGTTTATAGGAGCACGTGTTGCTCGAATAAAGGACGTTGTTTTGCATTATAGCAGTGAGCAAGGGTGGGCTGTCTTCCTTGAAGGGGAGCGTGCAGGAAAGGCGCCCGACGACCAAACGACAATCACCCGGCAATCAAGTGATGATTAGCCGAAGACCACTCGATGACCACCTGATGACCGCCTATCTTTTCTCTGGGCCGATCGCCTGACCTCGTGTGGACGGTGTTTCGGATAGCCTAAGTGACCATGTTAAACTGAATGGGTCTCGTCAAAAAAAGGATTGCTTCTGCGGCATTTCCTTTACGTTTGGAGAGTTGATGAGATACTCAAACCTGTTCTTGAGGCTTCGAGCAAGCCGGTGGCTGATTCTCTGCATGCGGCCGCTTTTTCTGCATGGCCATTGAAGGCGTGTCTTGGCATGCTATTTGATTGGCTGTAGCTCACGCTACCTGATACTTCGAGCTCATCGGACGTTTTCGTCCGATAGGAGGCATGATGACCGACTACCGTGCAATGTGGGAAAAACTAGATATGAACCTAGAGACCCACGATCAATTATGTGCCGTGCTACCCGAGGCGTTTGGCGATGTATATCTGAGCCAAGAGATGCGCCCCGAGAACATGGCATTCTATGATTTTGTGGTATCAGAGATTCACGGAATTCGTCCCGCCGAACTTATCGAGCTGCAAAACCAGGGCGGTAAAGTGTTTGGTACGTTTTGTGTGTTCGTTCCCGATGAGGTAGTTATTGCGTGCGGTGGTGCTGTTACGGGGCTGTGTGGTGGCTCGCAGTTTTGGGTACCCGAAGGCGAGAAGGTGCTGCCAAGCGATGTGTGCCCGCTTATCAAGGCGTCGCTCGGTGCTCACTTCGGCAAAACCTGCCCCTACTTTAGTGTGGCCGATATGTACGTGGGAGAAACGACGTGCGATGGTAAGAAGAAAGCCTATGAAATACTTGGTGCCGATAAGCGTACCTATGTGATGGATGTTCCACAGATGAAGCGTCAAAAGGATATCGACGCATGGACGGGCGAAATTGCCGATTTTGCCTCCGAGGTAGAAGAGGTGACGGGACGTTCACTTACCGTCGAAAACCTCGATGCTGCTATTAAATTGGTAAATGAGAAGCGTCGTGCGCTTGCGCGTGTGTTTGAGGCGCGTAAGGCAACAAATTGCATTCCCCTCAGCGGAAAAGATGCCCTTCTCATGATGCAGATTGCATTCTTTGACGATCCGGCCCGTTGTGCTGAGAAGGCGAATGCGCTAGCGGACGAGTTGGAGCAGCGCGTAAAAGAGGGTGTAAGCGTGTTTCCGGCGGGTACGAAGCGCTTGCTGGTAACGGGGACACCGCTGGCTATTCCCAACTGGAAGCTGCATCATATCGTCGAGACAAGTGGTGCGGCTATTGTGTGCGAGGAAATGTGTACGGGTACGCGTTACTTTGAAAATTTAGTCGATGAGCGTGCGACGACGCTGGAAAATCAGTTTGCAGCCTTATCAGAACGCTATATGAAGAACAACTGTGCCTGCTTCACGCCTAATCCAGGACGTGTGGATGACGTGGTGCGCATGGCGCGCGAATACCAAGTGGATGGCGTAATCGATGCCAACTTGAAGTTCTGTACGCTCTACAATGTTGAGAAGTCTGCTGTGGCTGAAGCTTTGGAAGCTGAAGGTATTCCCGTGTTGGCTCTGGAGACAGACTATGCAGATAACGATGCAGAGCAGCTACGCACGCGCATAGGGGCGTTCGTCGAGATGCTAGGGTAGAGCAAATGGGCGCGAACGAAGAGCATAGAGCAAATCGAGCACCTGGCAAAGACCAAGGACATAATGAGGACTGCTACGTGCTATTTCCCGGCCATACTGATGGTTGGTTGCTGTTCGACGCGCTGAAGGTTGCTGGAGTGGGCGCGCGCATTGCTCCCACTCCACGCGTGGCGCGTGCAACATGCGGCATGAGTTTGCTAATTTCATGCGATGACCGCACGTACGTTAAGGAGGTTGCTAGCGCATGTGGTGCGTCCATAGAACGCATAGTGCGTATTCCGCACCAGATACAACCACATCGCGATCGGTATTGCTAAAGGTATTACCTTATGCGAGTTTGGTTGAGAGTAGTACTGCCGTAAAACGTGAAAGGAACTGCATGTATTTCATTGGAGTAGATGTGGGATCGACAGCCACCAAGGCAGCAGTGGTAGATGATGCGGGCGCGCTGGTTAAAACTCTTTTGTGTCCAACGGGGTTCAGTAGTGTAGAAGCAGCTGAGCGCATACGTCTTCTGTTAGCAGAGCAAGGGTTTGTTGTCGAGGATTCTTCCTGTGTGGCGACGGGCTATGGGCGCATCGCGGTTCCCTATGCGCAAAATGTGGTCACGGAGATCACTTGTCACGGACGTGGGGCAGCTCACCTGTTCGGCGGCGACGGTACCGTAATTGATGTGGGAGGTCAGGACACTAAGGTTATCGTTCTTGGTGGAGGCGTCGTAAAGAAATTCGTAATGAACGACAAATGCTCGGCTGGTACCGGGCGCTTTCTGGAAATCATGGCTGATCGCCTTGGAGTGAGTCAAGCTGAGCTTTCTCGCTTGGCGTGTGAGGGTGAGCCTACGGCTATTTCCAGTATGTGCACCGTGTTTGCGGAATCCGAGGTTATCTCACTTGTAGGGCGGGGTGAGGCTAGGGAGAACATTGCTAACGGAGTGATCGAATCGGTGGTGTCGCGCGTGGCTGCGCTGGCCTCTTCGTTAATGAGTGGCGAGTGCTTTCTTACGGGAGGCCTTTGTGAGAATAACTATCTGGTAGATCGCCTGGGTAAACAGTTAGGTTGCTTGGTTCGTACAACGTCGAAGGCACGTTATGCTGGTGCTCTTGGTGCCGCCCTTGTCGCGCGTGCTGGGTAACTTCCGATAAGATGAGATAACCTATATCTGCTATCGTGGTGAAGGATGAAAGAAAGGAAGCCTGACGCCATGATTTATTTCGATAATGCGGCAACCACACGAGCTAAGCCGCCGGAGGTGGCGGAGGCCGTTTGCGCTGCGCTCGGTTCATTTGGGGGTGTGGGGCGCGGCGTGCATGAGGCATCGCTTGATGCGGGTATGGCGGTGTATGGGGCCCGCGCTAAGATTGCTCATTTGCTAGGGGCGCCGTCGGCTGCGCGCGTGTCGTTTGGACCAAATGCGACTGCGGCGCTTAATACTGCGATCGCAGGCCTTCTGCCCAATCGTGGCTGCGCGGTGACAACGGCGGCGTCACACAACTCGGCGTTGCGGCCTTTGTTCAAGGCGCGCGATGAGCGGGAATGTGAGGTGCGTGTTGCTGCGGTACGTTCCGATGCTTCACTGGACTTCGATTCTTATGCGCGTCTACTCGAAGGGGCGCAGGTGGTTGTGGCTACTCATGCATCAAACTTAACGGGCGATGTGTACGATGTTGCCCGCATGGCCTCATTGGCGCACGATGCGGGAGCCTTATTTGTGCTTGATGCAGCTCAGAGTGCAGGTGCATTGCCTGTTTCCATGGCCGAGTTGGGAGTTGATGTGGTGTGCTTTACTGGTCACAAAAGCTTGTATGGTCCGCAAGGTACCGGAGGGCTTTGCGTGGCTGAGCGTCTCGATATACCTCCACTTTTGGAAGGGGGGTCGGGCACGCATAGCTTTGACGAGCGCCACCCGCGTTTTATGCCGGAGAGCTTAGAGGCAGGTACGCTGAATGCGCATGGCTTGGCGGGACTTGCGGCAGGCGTGACTTTTGTGGAGCGCGTGGGTACTGATGTTATTTCTGATCGCATCAGTCAAATTACTGAGCAGTTTGAAGCGGGGGTCAGGGATATACCGAAGGTACGCGTATTGGGTGGACGCGGAGGTGTCGACCGTTGCGGTATCGTGGCTGTAGATATTGCTGATCTTGATTCAGCGGTGGTTGCCGACATGCTTTCGGTAGAATATGGCATCTGTACGCGCGCGGGTGCGCATTGTGCTCCGCTTATGCATCGTGCCCTCGGCACGGAGGAGCGCGGTGCGGTAAGATTTAGTTTTTCATATTTCACCACCAATGAAGAGGTTGAAGCGGGTGTCGATGCGTTTCGTGCGACAATTGCCGCGTTGCAGCAACCCTAAGTTGAGGTGCGGGATTGAAGCGTGCAGTGCTTTAGTCACGAGTTAGGAAAAGTATGCGTCATCGTGGGAAGAGCGGGGGTCGTGTGCCCCTTACGAAAGGAAGCGTACATGGAGATTATCGACGCATTTGGCATGCAGTGTCCGAAGCCCCTCGTGTTGGCGAAGAAACAGATTGACGGTGGCGTGCGTGAGCTTGCTGTGCAGGTTGACAATGAGACGGCGGTAAAGAATCTTACGCGCTTGGGTCAAAAGACAGGGTTGACAGTGTCTATCGATGAGATTGAAGGAGGCTGGTTGGTCTCGTTTTGCGAGGAGGGCGATAAAGAGGCTATAGTATTTGAAACAGGTACTGCGGTAAACAAACAAGCCGCTTGCCCGACGGCTAACGGGTGCGGTTATGCTGTTTTTATAAGCCGCGACACCGTGGGGGATGGCGATGCTACGCTGGGGCGCAGCCTTATGAAGATGGCCCTGTATACGTTATCCGAAGCGGGCGACCCTCCCTCAACACTCCTGTTTATGAATGCAGGAGTAACCTTGCTTACTGGTGAGGAGCCTCAGATTGTGGAAAGCGTGCAAACGCTGATGGAGCAGGGAACCGAAGTGCTGGTCTGTGGCGCATGTCTTGATTTTTATGGTTTGAAGGACCATCTTGCCGTAGGTGAGGTGTCTAACATGTATGACATACTTGAGCGTATGCGAGAAGTAGCGAAGGTTATAACGCTGTGAGCGAAGGCTCGTACGTGATTGCTTTCGATTCTACGCATGCTGCTCTGGCTGCCGCAAGCGCGCTGGAAGCGCGTGGTGCTCGTATGATGCCCACGCCTCGGGCCATCAGCGCTGGTTGTGGCATGTCTTTGCGGTTCGATGTTGCTACTGACGATGCCGCGCAAGCTTTCGTAGAACCCGTTTCTGACGTTTGCGGGCATGCGACGCTTTATGTTCAACAGGGGCAGACCTATCGTTTGGTGGCACCGCTGTAGCTGGCTTAGGAGGATGCGATCCATTTTCTTTGTTGATACCGCCGCGTGGCCCTTGGGGCTGGCGCGGCGGTATCTCTTGCTATGCGAAGGTGATGGAGCCAGCTTCTCCCTTGAGGAAGCGCCCGATAAGAGCAGGCTTGCGGCCGGTGCGGGACGCGAAGGCTCGTTCGAAATCTTCGGTTGCCCCCGAGGGAACGGCGGCTAGGAGGCCACCAGAGGTTTGGGGGTCACAAACAACAGCTAATTGGTTGTCATACTCTTCATCGTTAAGCAAGCCTTGTTCCACATACTGAGAAGCTAAATCCATGATGGAAAAAGCTCGGTTTGGACGACAGTAGGCGCAGGCGTATTCCCACACGCCCTCAAACAAAGGTAGTGCTTCGAAATTGATTTCGGCTGCGCATTCACTGGCAGATAACATTTCGTGTAGGTGTCCAGCAAGGCCAAACCCCGTCACATCGGTAACGGCGTGCATGCCCGCCTCTTCGAGTGCGGCAGCACCTGCGGCATTCAGTTCCATCATCGACTCGATTGCGGGTCTTAGCCCTACATCATCCACCAGATCGCAGGCGCGTGCTGCCACCATGATGCCGGTACCGAGTGGCTTGGTTAAATAGAGGGAGTCGCCGGGTAGTGCACCGGCGTTGCGACCGATGAAACGCGGGTTTACGGTACCAAACACGGCCAAGCCGTATTTCGGTTCTGCATCATCAATAGTATGACCTCCCGCCACGAAGGCACCCGCTTCGCGTACGGCATCGGCACCTCCCCGTAGGATGTCTGCCGCAACCCCTGCACCCAGTTCGCAATCGAGAGCGAGCAGGTTTAGTGCAAGGTGGGGCTTGGCTCCCATAGCGAATATGTCGGAAAGGGCGTTTGCTGCTGCAATACGTCCAAATTCATAGGGGTCGTCTACGATAGGCGTGAAAAAATCCACCGTAAGAACGGCTGCAGTATCGTCGGAGAGTTTCCACACGGCCGCGTCATCGCTGGTCTCGAATCCCAGAAGCAAACGTGAGGCATCCGGCGTGGGCTCGGATGCGTTGCCTCCTACGCTTGAAGATAGCGCCAGTGTACGCAATATGTCGTCGAGGTCTCCCGGACCCCATTTTGCTGCTCAACCACCTTTTGATGTGAGCTTGGTTAGCTTGATGCGCTCAGTCTCTTCCATGCTTCACTCTCTTTCGGCTGGGTCTTGAGCTGTGCTCGTACTTGATGTTATTTGTCTGGGTCAAGTATAGCAGGGTGGTTTGAACTCTGGCGTGATGCGAATTGATGGGTCTCTCCTGCTACCGTGTTGTCGGCTGGTCGAAGAAGGTAGAGTGTCGCTTTGCCGTTGATTTCCATGGTTTTAAACAGAGAAGTAGTAAAAAGCGAGAACGTGTGGCCGCTTACCGAGGAAAGCAGCCACAGTTATTTTGCCGCCTGCCGCTCCAACAAGCCATTCAACTGGGAAAACATACCGTTCATCTTACACTTTCTTGAAAAAAGACCGTTCGCCGAATCACGTGCGAGGGGTCTATCTTTGTGAGGGTGAATGCCTTGTGCTGCGCATGGTAGCATCAATTTGGTCAGCCGGAAAGCGCGCCGGACGACCTTATAACGTTTTCGGGGTCGTTGGCGGGCTGGGGGTTCTCTCTTGTTTTCGAGCGCTTGAGCTTCGATTGCGATCCGCAAGCACGAGGTAATCGGACGAGTTGAAAAGAAGGAAAGGAGATCGAGGACATGAACCTGTCACGCAGGGGCTTTTTTAAAGCCACCGGTGCCGCTCTTGCTGCTTCTATGGCATTCGAGTTGTCCTCCCAGTCGGTCGCTCTCGCGGTTGAACCTGATGTCGGCTGGAAGTTGGTGAACACCGAGGAGTATACCAATATCTGTTGTTACTGTTCGGGTGGGTGTGGTGTCATTTGTTCGACACGCGATGGCGAGCTTGTGAATATCGAAGGCGATCCCGACCATCCCATTAACCAGGGTGGGTTGTGCCCTAAGGGTGCAACCATGTTTCAGCTGCGTAATGTGGTCGACCCGGCTACGCGTGAGATTATTAAGAACCCGAACCGGAAGACCAAGCCCTTGGTCCGTCGTCCTGGTGCCGCTGAATGGCAAGACATTACCTGGGACGATGCAGTTGCAGAGATTGCACGTTGGGTTAAAGATACGCGCGATGCTACCTTCGAGACGGTGAGAAATGGCATTACCGTAAATCGTTGCCATGGTATTGCTAGTCTTGGTGGGAGTCAGCAGAACTCCGAGGAAGAGTACCTTATCAACAAGATGATGCGTTCGCTCGGGGTGATAGCCATCGACAACCAGGCTCGTGTTTGACACAGCCCCACGGTTGCCGGTCTGGCAGCAACATTCGGTCGCGGTTCGATGACGAACCATTACTGCGATCTCAAGAACGCCGATGTTCTTTTGACAATCGGTTCCAATAACGTAGAGAATCATCCCGTTTCTTCGAAATGGATTCAGCGTGCGCTCGACAAAGGTGCCACATGGATTGTCGTCGACCCTCGCTATACCCGTTCAGCCGAGATGGCCGATATTTATTGCCCGATACGTTCGGGTACCGATATAGCTTTCTACGGTGGTATGTTTAATTACATTTTGGAAAATAACCTCTGGCAGCATGAATATGTATTGAACTATACGAATGCATCGTTCTTGCTGGATGAGCAGTATTCCTTCGATGTTAATGAAGGAATCTTCTCTGGATTTGATGAGGATACGGCAAGTTACGACAATCATACCTGGCATTATCAGGTTGAATCGACGAGCGTTTGGGATACCGCCGAAGGCGGGGCTTATGCCTGGGCCTCTGCGTCAGGTGTTCCTGTGTTCACGCCTCCGGTTAAGGAAACGCCGAAGCGAGATATGACGCTGCAGGACCCGTTGTGTGTGTTTCAGCAGATGAAGAAACACTATGCGCGCTACGATCTGGATACCGTATCGAGTGTCTGCGGTATGGATAAAGCCCTACTCGAGAAAGTGTACGCTGTCTATGCGTCTACCGGTGCCCCGAGCAAGTCGGGTACCATTCTGTATGCACTGGGACAGACGCAGCATCATTATGGTGCCCAGAACTGCCGCTCCATGGGCATTTTGCAGCTACTGCTGGGTAATGTGGGTGTTGCCGGCGGTGGTGTGAATGCGTTACGTGGCGAGCCGAACGTACAGGGTGCTACCGACATGGGCATGCTCGTGGCAAACCAGCCTGGTTATCTGAACTGGCCTACCGAGTACGGCACGCCTTCTTTGCGCAAGTGGCTTGAAAAGGAAACGTATTCGGATGGTTATTACACCAATAAACCGAAGTTTATTGTCTCGGCGCTCAAGGAATGGTTTGGCGAAGCGGCCACCGTGGAAAATGACTATGGCTACGATTGGTGGCCGAAAGTGCCGAAGAGCCCGGATTACTCCATTATTGGCTCGTTTGAGCTGATGAACCAGGGTCTCATTAAAGGCTACTTTAACTGGGGTATGAATCCCTGTCATTCTGCCCCGAATGCGAGTAATGTACGGCGCGCTATGGCAAACCTCGATTGGCTTGTGGTGGCCGACTGGGTTGAGACAGAATCTTCGTGTTTCTGGAAAGCGCCCGACATGAACCCGGCAGAGGTGGATACTACGGTGTACTTCTTGCCCGCTGCCTTAATTTATGAGAAGTCGGGTACCATCCTCAATTCGGGTCGCTGGCTTCAGTGGCGCTATCAGGCGGTTGAGCCGTGGGATGAAGCTAAGCCCGACTATGAAATTTGTGATGTATTGTGGACTGCCATTGTTGATTTGTATCGCAAGGAAAGCGGCGTCGCCCCCGAACCCATTCTGAATACGAAGTGGGACTACTACGTGGATGGCAAGATCGATCCGCGTCCCGTAGCCTGGGCTTTGAACGGTTACAACGTGAAGGACTCCAACTTCGATAAGGCGGAGGTCGACCTACTTACCACGTTCGCCAACCTGAAGGCCGACGGTACAACGGCGTGCGGCATGTGGATATATACCGGCTTCTGGGCCAATAAACAAGCTGCGCTCGATCCTGCCGAGCAGGCTATCGGCGGCCGCAACGCGCAAGATCCTTCGGGATTGGGCTTACATCAGAAGTGGGCGTACGCGTGGCCGCTGAACCGCCGCATTATCTACAACCGTGGTTCGGCCGACCTTCAAGGAAAGCCCTGGAACCCCGATAAGAAACTTGTTGAATGGACGGGTGAAAAATGGGACCAGGTGGATGTGGCCGACTTTGTGGCTGTATCAAATGGTGTGCCGGTGCCCCCCAACAATAAGGCGTTCTTTATGTTGTGGGAGCAAGGTGCTCGTTTGGAAAGTTACAGCATGGGAGATGGCCCCTTCCCTGAGCATTATGAGCCCTTTGAGTCGCCCGCCGACAATCAGCTTAACGGGTTGCAAAATTCTCCGTGTATTCGCTTTGCGGAGTTCGATTCCGTGAAGCGTGGCGATCGTAAGCAGTACCCCATTGCGGTAACCACGTATTCAGTTACCGAGCACTGGCAGACGGGCGGTCAAACCCGCACGTGTCCGGCGCTTAACGAGGCCATGCCTGAGCAGTTCGTTGAGGTATCGCTTGAGTTGGCAAAGGAGAAGGGTATCGAGAACGGTGAGCGTATTCGCGTGTTCAATAATCGCGGATCGGTTGAGATCATGGCTCTTGTTACTCCGCGTTTTAAGCCCTTTACGGTAAATGGTGAGACTGTGCATCAGGTGGGCATGACACATCACTTTGGCTGGGCGGGCGATTTTGCTACCGGAGATATCGTTAACGATTTACCGCCGAACGTGGGCGACCCGAACTGCTGGGTACCGGAATATAAGGCGTTCCTTGTTGACATTGAGAAGCTGTAGGGGGTGTTTGAGCTATGAGCGAGAAAGCTATTTTCTTCGACACTTCTCGATGCACTGCGTGTCGCGGGTGTCAGGTGTCCTGCAAATGCTGGAACAACCTGCCCTCAACTCTTGAGAAAAACGGAAACCCGTCAACGGGTTCGTACCAAAGCCCGATGAATCTCAATGGGGATACGCGTTTGCTGGTTAGCTTCCATGAGGAAATTGGTGGCGAAAAGGGTGTTATGTGGGCCTTCGGTCGTCGTGCTTGCCAGCACTGCGGAGATGCTCCTTGTGCGCAGATCTGCCCAGCGGGTGCGCTGGTGAAAGATGAATCGAGCGGTTTGGTGACGGCAGATGAATCCAAGTGTATTGGCTGTCAGTATTGCCATACAGCTTGCCCCTTTGATGTTCCACATTACCGGGCAGATAATGGACGCATTGAAAAGTGTACCGGTTGCCTCGATCGCATTGGACAAGGACTTGACCCTGCGTGCGTGAGCACCTGTCAACCCGAAGCGTTGAAGTTTGGCGACCGCGAAGAGATGGTTGCTTTGGCGCACGAACGGGTGGATTATCTACAGGCTAAAGGGTATTCCGATGCTGTTGTGTATGGCGAGAATGAAATGGGTGGCCTTCACGTGGTGCAGGTGCTGAAATATGGCATTGCGTTGCATGGGCAGGTTGAGAACCCACAGGTGAACCCGATGGTTGGTCTGTCGCAGATTATGAAACCGGTTACCGCAGCGGCTACGGGGCTAACCGTTGTGGGGCTTGCTGCCATGTTTGCTCTGAATGTCGGCTATAAGCGTAGGGCGGTGGCTTACAACCCTGAAACACAAGACACTGTGGATGTACAGACGGGCGAAGTGGTCAAGCATGGCGATGGTCAGGATACGGAATCGGTGAAGGAGCATATCTTAGAGAACCTGCCAAGAAAGAAGGGGGGCAACGATGAGTAAGGGACCGGTCGCGGTTTCCGCTGAGGAAGCTGCCCAGAATCAGGCATTCTTGGAACAGTTGTCGCAGAGCGGTACTGAACGCTATCTGAAGCGCCACTCGTTACAAGCTCGACTCACGCATGGTATTACCATTATTGCCTGCATTCTGCTGGCAATATCGGGGCTCTTTGTATTCGTGCCGGCACTCGCTGCGGCGGCTGGTCCTCAGGTAGTGTGGCTCATCCGCATGTCGCATCGTGTGCTCGGTGTAATCTTTGTAGCGGTTCCGCTTGTTAGTGCCTTAATGGCGCCGAAGGGTGTGGCTCATATCTTCAAGAACTTGTTCGCTAAGTGGGACGGCGACGATAAGAAGTGGATGGTGCTATTCTTCCCTTACCTGTTCATGGCGAAGTGGATCCACATGCCCGATCAGCATGAGCTAAAAAGCGGTCAGCGTTTTGCCGATGGTATGCTGTGGTTTTCGGGCGCCCTTATGGGGGTTACGGGTGTTTTGCTGCTTCTTGGTACCACACTCGTGAGCTTCCCGCCGGTTGTGCAGGGAACCTTCCTTTTTATACACGACGTGGGATTTTTGCTCATTGCGGTATTCGGTTTGGCTCACATCTTTTTGGGTGCAGGTATTTTTCAGCCGTATCGCGGCACTGCCAAGCTTATGTTTGGAGATGGTACTGTTTCCGAATCTGATGCGTTGTATCACTGGGGCCATTGGGCTCGCGAAGAGATTGCTCGTGGTGAGCGTGTGGTGGAAAAGCGCGTATAAATCTTGATGGGGCAGGGCGGCACGAGGTGTTGCACCTGTCAGCCACCCCCCTCCCGTTGCCTCAGGGTAGGGGGAGGGGGTGGCCTGTCACCACAAGTCAGCTTGAAAAAAGCTAGCTTGTGGTGACAGTGAAGGGGCGGCGCCCGAAAGGTGATGCAGCTTCTAAAGAAATCTATCGACCAGCGGAGGACCGGACCTATGAATTTGAAGCAAATCGATGCGGCTCTTGCCGTATACGATACAAAACTCGATGAAACCGAAAAGGCACGCTTGGCATTCTTTCGTAAGGTTTGGGAGGTGCAGGCTGCTCTTGCCAAGGAAGAGAACAGAGCTGTTGAATCACTGCCTGATGCAGCCGATTTACAGGCATGGGTACGTGCTGAAAAGCCAATTCTCTCCCAGGTACCCGCTTCTGTCGAGGCCGAGGCACTGGGGCAGGCCGCCCAGAAGATTGCAGACTGCTTGGTGGAGTATGGTGAATTTTCTGACTCTTTGTCGGAGGCTCTTCGTCGCACGAACTGGGAGCGAATTGCTGCGGCTGGCAATAATGTTTTGGCTGGATCTGATCCGTCGGCATATGTTGAGGCTTCGGTCGATCTCCTTATTGATGATGGTATGACTGAAGATGAAGCTATTACGGGAGCGCAAGTTTTTTCACTTGCCTTGCGGGCGCTTATCGGGGGGCATGCCCAGACAATCTCTCGTGCTTTGGTTACCACGGAGGCCGTCGAGATGCACTCGCTTCATTGCCCCCTTTGTGGCTGCGCTGCGGGGGTGGCACGCGTGGGCGATACGACAGAAACGCAAGGACGCGGCAAAGAGCTTTGGTGTCCGCAGTGTGGTACTACGTGGGAATACGAGCGTGTGAGATGCGCTCGTTGCGGTACGCAAAACCAAGCGCATCTCCATTTCTTTAACATTGAAGGTGACGATGCTCATCGTCTTGCAACGTGCGACGAGTGCGGTGGCTACGTGCGTACGGTTTATCAGTCGGACACGCTGGCGCCATTTTCGTTTGAGGTGGAAGACGTGGTTATGGCCAAGCTTGATATGATCGCGTATCAGCAGACTGAAGCTAAGTCTATGACGACACATGCTGGTTTCGGGCTCGGAACCACAGGCGCCCAGGCCGACTAGTGATCAAGCTATAGGAAGGAGGCTGTTTGTGGCTATTATAGAATATGCCGAGCGCATGCCGCGTGAGACGGCGGAACGTCCCATTCGCATCTTTTTGAACGATGCTCCTATCGCTGTAAGTCAGAGTAGCCCGTATGGTCTCGCTGAGCTTGCCGTGGGATATTTACTGTCGGAAGGCCTTATCGCTGATCGCGAGTGCTTTATGGAAGTGACGGCTGATCCAGATGGCGCTGCGGTGTATGTAGCAAGCGGGGAGTGCGCAGAGTCGGGCTACGTCCCGCTTCATCGCGTTACTTCGTCGGGGTGTGCTCAATCGGCGTTGCTGCGCGGCGGCGATACAGTGCCAGCTCCGGTGCCTCTCGAGACGGAAGCGCGTTTCGAAGCTGATGCACTCCTCGCGGCGATGGAGGAGCTTTGTGAGCGTAGTCCACGACGCAATACCGGGGAGTGTGTGCACGGCTGCGGTCTGGCAGTGGCTGGCGCGGGGTCACTCCTGATTGTTCGCGAAGATATCGGACGTCATAATGCGATGGATAAGCTTGTTGGACAAGCATGGCTTGATCGTGTAGAGGTGCGCAACAAGGCATTATTCATTACGGGACGTATCAGCTGTGAGATGGCGCTCAAGGCCCACCGGGCAGGTTGTCCGGTGTTGGTATCGCGTAAATCGGCTACTGATGAGGCTGTTGCTCGTGCTGAAGATTTGGGCGTTACGCTCGTGTCTCATTGTCGTGATGGTCGCGTGCGCGTGTTGTCGCATCCTGAGCGCATTGTGGGTTGAAGTACGCGTAACACTTACGTACCGGATGGGTGCACCTCGCTTTGCGGGCGTCGTCTCCACTGAAACGGGGTGTACAATAAGGCTGTCAGCCCGCTTTTCCTAACGCCTTTCACGCATCTGCGGGTCGCGGCAGGAAGGAGTAGCCATGAGTATTGTTGCTGCTTACGTTGTTCCTCATCCACCCCTTATTGTGCCAGCGGTTGGTCAGGGAAAAGAGCAGGGCATTCAGGTAACGATAAGTGCCTATGAGGAGGTAGCTCGGCGTATTGCGGCTCATGCGCCCGACACGGTAGTTGTTGTCTCACCCCATGCCCTCTTTCATTATGATTGCTTTCATTTGTCAACAGGTGATGTCGCCCGTGGTGATATGAGAGCGTTTGGCGCTTGTGATGCAGTTTTGACAGTACCTTACGATACCTCTTTTGCTGCCCGCGTATCGGCATGTGCTCGTGGTTGCGGTATACCTATTTGTGGCAGTGGTATGGGTGATGGGGAGATCGATCATGCCACGTTTGTTCCCCTGTACTTTGTGGATTCCGCGTATCACGATTATCGACTTGTCAGAGTGGGATTGTCGGGTTTGCCTCCGCAAGACCATCGTGAGCTCGGTCGCTGTATCGCTGAGGCTGCAATCGATCTAAACCGTCGCACGGTATTGGTGGCCAGCGGAGATCTTTCTCATAGGCTTAAAGCTGATGGACCCTACGGTTACGCACCCGAAGGACCCGTATTCGATCATGACGTGGTGAACCTTCTTGATGCAGGCGATTTCGAGGGTCTTTTTACCTTTGATGCGCGTTTTCTGGAAGCGGCTGCTGAATGCGGTTTGGGTTCATTTCAAATTATGGCAGGTGCGCTTGATGGAGTCGCATGTTCCCATGAGTTACTTAGCTACGAGGGTCCCTTCGGTGTGGGTTACGCTGTTGCGGCGTTTGAAGTGCGGGGCGCCTCTGGTGATGGCGCGGTCTTGTTGGGTATTGATGCGACCGCAGATGACCGCGAGGCTCGCAATAATGCTGCCGTGACAGGGGGTGTCGATCCCTTCGTGGCGCTTGCTCGATCGGTGGTTGAAGGCTACGTGCGCACGGGGCATCCGCCTGCGCGGCCTGCAGATCTGCCGCCTGAATTAGCCGATGCTCGTGCGGGGGTGTTTGTAACGCTTCATCGGCACGGCGACTTGCGTGGTTGTATTGGTACGATTGAGCCTGTTACGGGTAGTATTGCCGACGAGATCATTCGAAATGGCGTTGCTGCGGCAAGTGAAGACCCTCGTTTCCCACCTGTGGACGACAGCGAGCTTGATACCTTATCGTATTCGGTTGATGTGTTGTTTCCTCCCGAACCTATTAACTCTACTGACGAACTTGACCCAGCTCGCTACGGCGTTATTGTTGAAAAGGGGCTGCGTCGAGGGTTGCTTCTACCGAATCTTGAAGATGTACAGACTGTTTCCGAGCAGGTGGCCATTGCTGAGCGTAAAGCAGGGATTCAACCTGGTGAAGAGGGTGTGCAGTTTGCGCGTTTTGAGGTTGTGAGACATGACCGTGGGGGAGAAGCCCGGCATGACTGAAGATGCTACAGGAACTGTCTGCGGTGTGTGTCCGCATGCTTGTTTGCTAACTGAGGGCAAGCGGGGTTTTTGTGGTGCACGTAGAGCGCATGGTGGTCAGATCGTTGATGAGAATTATGGTCGTGTGACTTCGCTGGCGCTCGATCCTATTGAAAAGAAGCCGCTCGCTCGTTTTCGTTCAGGGTCGCTCGTGCTGTCGGTGGGCTCGTATGGCTGCAACCTACGCTGTCCATTCTGTCAGAACGCCTCCATTGCCTGCGCTGGTCCGGGTGAAGTGCCCTGGCGCACCATGGCTCCCGAAGAAGTTGTGCGGTTGGCTGAGGAGGCGATGCCTCGCGGCAATGTGGGCATCGCTTACACCTATAATGAGCCACTCATTGGCTACGAGTTTGTGCTCGATACGGCACGGCTTGCGCGAACGCGCGGCCTGGTGAACGTTTTAGTAAGCAATGGCATGGTGAATCCGGGCCCTTTGTCCGAGTTGGTGCCGTATATTGACGCGGCCAATATTGACCTTAAAGGTTTTACCCAGGAATTCTATGATGAGGTTGCCGGTAGTCTCGCAACCGTTAAGCGTACTATTGAAACGCTTGCTGCATCTCCAACCTGCCATCTTGAAGTGACTACCCTTGTTATTCCTGGTCTTAATGATGATGCTTATACCATCGATGCCGCTGCTGCTTGGCTTGCCTCCCTCGACCGTTCCATTCCGTATCATCTCACACGCTTCTTTCCCTGTTACCGCATGCAAGATCGCCCTCCAACCCCGGTTACGAAATTGCGTACTCTTGCGGTTGTTGCTCGGCGTCACCTTGATGATGTGCTACTGGGTAATTGCTAGAGATTATGAGCGCATGGGGGCGCTCTAGGCTTCCACTTGGGACTTTACTATATGATTGCTTAGGGTAAGGTGAAATTCGCTATACTAACTCTAGTCACTTGCGAGGAGAGCCATGCTGCCTTACTTTAGGAAATATGCTGTTGCGGTTTACGTGTTTTCCCTTGTTGTGCCTCTTGTATTTATAATGGGGTGGTCGTCTTTCGTTGGTTGGGATGTAGCGAAGACTTTGCCAGGATTATTTTCAGCGTTCGGGCTGTATATCGCTTCTTCTTTTGTGCTGAAACATGTTATGAACCGTAGAGCCGATGCGGCTGCTGAACGTCTTGTTTCGCTTTATAACGATGAGTGCAACCCGCAAACCTTTCTCGTACAGGCTAAATCTGTTGCACATGCTATTGGTACGCCGCGAACAGAGATGGGTTCATGGTTCCTGTCGTTTTATGCGCTTGCACTGATCGATGAAGGCTATCTCTCTGAAGCGGCACAGATAGGGGAGCGTATGCGCACCGGCATCAGCGCCGCTTCGAACCCTCAGGAGAAAATAGCACTGCTGGCTAATATCGAACCAGTGGTAGCACGACTGCTCGGGGTGTCAGCTGCGTTGGCGACAGTCGATCAAGCGGAAGGTTTACTAAGGGATTGCCCGGAGGGAGTCAATTCGGCACAGGCGAACTTTCTTGCTTGGGAGCGGGGTGTGTTGGAGGCGAAGCTTTCCGAAAATGACGATGCTCTGCTCGAAAAATACACCCAAGTGCGCAAAAACCCAAACTATCCATTGCGCATGCGCGTACTGGCAGCCTTCTCTGAGGCGGAAATATGTCGCATGCGCAATAATACCGCAGAAGAACGAGGATGCCTTTTCTTCGTAGCTGAGCAGGGTAACGGTTTGCCGGAGGTCGATGTCGCGCGCATGCGTCTAGCTGAGTTGGTGGGCTAATTAAACGTTTAACGCTATTCGTCTGTAAACTCTCTTGCGGCGTTTGCAGATCAGGTGTCTATTAAATAAGGAATGGTTACAAGGGCCACGTCGCGGCGCTCTAGGAGTGACGATTCCAACAACAAGGTTGTTTGATTGTGCAAGGGCATTTGCCAGAGCTTTGTAACTAACTGGGGCATTACTATAGTTAGCGTTTCGTGTCGCTGTAAGTGGCCCAAGCGATCATCGACGTGATTGATGAGCATCTCGTTAATGTTGCGATAGGGAGCCTTTTCTATAACCAGCGGAGCATTGATTCCCAATCGATGATAATCTGCCTTAAAACGGCGCGTTGCCGAAGCGCTTACCTTTACGTGGTATACCTCGATATCGCTACTTAACGACCTCGCATAGTTTAAGGTTTTGATAAATGGTCGATTAACTGCGTAGGCAGGAATGATCACGTGGGTGCGTGGCACATCGGAGAACAGTAGACTACGTGCTTTCTCGTCATCACGAATTCTGAGGCATTCGTGTACATCGCGGTAGTGCTGGTTGATGATTGCCATGAGTGCAACGGTGGCTCCAATGGCGACAAGCGATATCCATGCGCCCGCAAGAAAGTTTGTGACCACGATGACGCACAGCACGAGGGCGGTTACTACTGCTCCGAAGCCATTGATGCATGCGCGACGGATCCAAGGGCCAGTACGATGGCGTTTCCAGTGAATCACCATGCCGCCTTGAGCAATGGTGAACGAGAGAAATACACCTGCTGCGTACAAAGGAATAAGGAGATGGGTATCGCCGGCGAACGCCACCACCAACACAATAGCAAAAATTGATGCAAACAATATGCCGTTTGAATACACGAGACGCGACCCCTTATCGGAGAAGCGTTTGGGTAAGAAGCCATCCTGAGACAGTAAAGACATAAGTTGTGGCATACCATTGTAAGCGGTATTGGCTGCTAGTAATAAAATGAACGCAGTGGCTATCTGAATTATGTAAAACATGATGCTGTTGCCGCCGAATACGCTGGTTGCGATTTGGGCGATAACGGTTAAGTCGGGTGAGGGTACTACTTGGCAGAGCATGGCGAGTACGCAGACGCCACCGAAGATAACCAGTACAATAAGCCCCAGAAGGTTCAAGGTAGCTTTGGCGTTCTTTCGTGCAGGCTGGGCGAAGTTTGGCACGCTGTTACTGATGGCTTCCACACCGGTGAGTGCCGAACATCCTGACGAAAATGCTCGCAGTACCAAAAAGAGTGTAAGATCGCCAGCCGTTTGCGAAAGCTCTGCCGCCTGTGCTGCTGGCTCTAGCATACCAAGCGCCGACTTGATCACGCCTACTACGATCATAACGAGTACAGAGGCAACAAAGAAATAAGTAGGTAATCCAAATACTTTGGAAGACTCTCGGAGTCCTCGAAGGTTACCGATTGTCATAATAACGATGAAGATCACGATCATAGGTACTTTGAAGGGTGCGGTGACAGGTAATGCCGACGTAACGGCCGCTGCACCCGAGCATGAACTTACTGCGATGGTTAGTACATACCCAATTATCAATCCCGAAGCTGCAATAAGAGAGGGTATGCGCCCTAAATTCTCGCGGGCCACACTGTAAGCACCGCCACCTTGTGGATACGCATCGATAACCTGTCGGTAGCAGAGTATCAAGATAAGCAGTAGTGCAATAATGGCTCCGGCCACTCCAAGCATGGGGGCGTAGCTCGCTAGGGCTAATATAGGTATAAAGACAAGTAGTATTTCCTCGCAGGCATAAGCTACCGACGAAATGGCATCGCTTGAGAGGACGGGAAGCCCCCAGACAACCCCGTATTTCTGGGATTCAAGCTCGGAGCTTTTGAGTGGTTTGCCGAGTAGTCGGTACTTCCAAGAGTTGGCGTTCATGGTCGTCTTTCTCAAGTGTCGCCTCGGCACGGATGCACCGAGGCGGAAACACCCATCTTTCAGGGAGAATGAAGGTTTACTCCTTTTATGGCTTGGGGTCAAGATGGCAAACGGGTAGTGCGTATATACGGATCGGTAATGTGCTCTAGAGAGGGCGTTTTGTCTTTAGTCTACAGAAGGACAAGGCTTAAGGAATTCACCCCGAAGCTGTTCATCTGAGGTGTGACGAGATACGGGACGAGAGTATAAGAAGCCTTGTGCAATGATGTTTGGGTTGATAGCTTGCAGCATGGTTGCCTGCTCAAGCGTTTCAACGCCTTCGACTACAATCTTTACACCGAGATTTTCTGCAATAGCTATAATGCCTTCGAGAATAATTCTATTTCGCGCATCGCGCGTACTGTCTGATAGCAGTGATTTGTCAATTTTTAATACATCTGTCGGCATTCCTTGCAGGGCACCTAACGATGAATAGCCCTTACCGAAATCATCGATTGCAAGTTGGAACCCATACGCTTTTAGGCGCTTGCATACGATTTCCGTCCGCTTTAAATCTTCCATTACGATACTTTCAGTTGTTTCTAATTCTAAATGATCGGTTGGAACGTTGTAATGTCGGGCCAGCGAAAGAAGCGTTTCGGGAAAATCGTCGTTTTGAAGGTGAACGCGTGAGAAATTACAGGCGATAACGGGTGTAGGTAGGCCGGCGTTGAGGCAGTCCCGAATACGTTGGCAAGCTAGTGCAAATACCTGTAGATCAACTTTTGTGATAAGTCCACTTTTTTCAAGTAATGGAATAAATTTGCCGGGTTCAATGAGTCCTTTGGTGGGAGACTCCCAACGCACTAAAGCTTCAAAGCTTTCGATTTTGCCCGTAGCTATGTGTACCTTTGGTTGGTAGTACGCAATAAACTCGCCGTTTTCGAGGGCTTGTTCCGCTTCGGTTTGCATAACGCGTTCGGCGATGTCCTGCTCGCGCATACCTTCTGAGTAAAGGGCGATTGCGCTATGGGTGGACGATTTGAGGCTTTCGCGAGCATAGCGTGCACAGTCGATAAACTCAGATAAGAGTTGTTTTGAGTCAGTACGTCGTGATGCTATGATACTTGCACCAGCACGTAGAGAAAGATGGTAGTGGTGGCTTTTGAGAAGGGGAAGATCATTGAATGCCCGGTTTAGCGATTCGAAGCGCTCGATGAGAATATCCATAGAATTCCATTGAATGAGGACGACGAATTGATCCGCCGAAACCCTTGCATAGCATTCCTTGTCTGCCGTAAAACTATCGAGGAGATTGCAGAGAGAAATAAGTAGATGATCTCCCTCTGCAAATCCGAATGCAGCATTGAAGCTCTTGAAGCGGTTGATGTCGATATAAACAATTGCATGCTCGTGGTTGGGGTTTTTGTAAATTATACGATAGGCTTCGTTTTGGAATTTACTAAAGCTCCATCCTCCGGTGAGCAGATCATTGTCGACAAGCTGGGATATTATTAAAGCGTTGCGTGTTTTACTACGTGAAATATAAATGACCGTTGCGACCACTATAAGACAAAGAAGAATAGTTGCCAGAACTATTTGTAGAGGGTATTGTCTTACGATGTCGGTTGGGCTGGTGGGATGGACAGCGACGGAATTTTCGGTGATCCATTTAGTCATTGTTTTATCTGAAGTAAATTGAACGCATCTATCAAGGATTGCAATAAGACGAGGGTCGGTAGAAGGCGACGCTCCGATTGCCATAGAATTGATATAGTCGGTGAGTGTAAGAATTCCAAGTGAACTATATTGCGGTTCTGATAAAAGATAGTTTGTAACATTGATATCTGCGAAGGCAGCGTCGGCTTTTCCTTCGATAATGGCATCGAAGCAGAGTTTTGGTGTGGGGTAATAAAGAAATTCGCTATCGAGGTAGTCTTTGGATATTTGGTTTGAGAGAGAGAATCCTTCAGGGAGTGCTATTTTTTCTTGAGATGAAGAAGGTTTTCCTACCATCGCTATAGGGTTGCTGAGGTATATTCCCGTTTTTCTTATCTTGCCTTGAGGATCATCAAGGAGAGGGTCGATGGCGTACACGATATCGGCTTCACCGTTTGCAACCATATTTACGGCTTCACGTTGGCTGTCAACGGGAATAAACTCGAAGGTAAGTCCGGTGATTCTTGAGATGTCGGCAAAAAGGGCCGCCGATATTCCAGTAAACTCGCCCGTGGTAGGATCGGTAAAGGAGAGCGGCATACGAAACGAAGCGTAAGCAACCGTAAGGCTAGGAGCGTCTGCTAAGTAGCCATACTCCTCACGAGTGAACACGGGGTCTTGGTCGGTGTCGATGCTGAAATACTTTTTTTGCAAATTCATAAAGAATTCTGGATAACGAGATTTGATTCGATCCATTGATTGGTTGAGTTCGTAATAAAGTTCCTCGCGATCTTTTGGTAGCGCAATATAGAGCGATTCAGGCGAAAAATGTGCCACTCTTTTGAGGTTATGGATATGGCCGGGGTCAGACGTAGCGAGTGCGTCTATGTTTCCGGCATTGAGCGCATTGACGAGTTCGACAGTGTTATCAAAAGACACCAGTTCCACTGAAAAGCCTTTGGTTGCACTATAGTCGAGAAACGCTTGCGTAGTTGCGCTTCCTTTGACCGTTCCAACTTTCATTCCTTCGAAGCTTTCAAAGTCTTCGTATGCGTAGCGAGTGTCGTCCATACGAACGTGAATAGTAGTGTAGGCATTCCCTACAGAAAACTTGGAAAAAAGCATTTTGTCTTTTCGTTCGGGACGATAGCGTACGGAAGGTAGGATGTCGATGTCACCTTGCTCAAAGCCTTCTAAGGCCTCGGTCCATGAGTCAAATGCAACGTAGTTATATTCCCAATTGGTGTAAAGTGCCAATTCTTCGAGATACTCAATATTAAATCCGCGAAAAGTACCATCGGTTGCTTGTTCCATATAGGCGCCGTTGGGAAAGACCCCAACGCGAACGGTTTTCGATTCTTGCTTGGACGGAAGATCTGCGGGTGATTCGGCGTAGGCAACGAGAGAAGAGCAAGCGACTATCATTGCCATGAGGATTGCAATAGTGATACGAAGGCAGATACTCCATAGGGGGTGATACGGTATTCTTTTTGAAGAAGCGATTGACATTCCTTCCAGAACAAGGGTCTGACCAAGCTTTCCTCGCAAAATTCTTCTAAAAGCGTCCGTTTGTAATAATAATGCAAGTGCTCTATTTTTTGACGCTCATAGTGAAATTTTGCCTTGTTGGCAGCGATATATCGAAAAGCCCTTGTAAATTGGTTTCTCGTGGAATGTGCGACCGTTGTGTGGGTATTTTTAAATTTTGTTGGGTATGCTGCTTGATAGCTTTTACTTAACCTGTTTGAGCTTTAGCCTCGCTACGCCCGAAGCGCATACTGCAACAATAATCAAGCCCGCACATACGCGTATCCAGAAAGTCACCTAACCCCTCCTCCTGCACAATTTTACGAATTTCTGCATAAAAGGGGTTACCAAACGTCTATAAAGCGCATATACTGCCCTCAGTCCTTTAAAAGCGGTACAGTGAGACCGACAAGGTAGAACCCCAGCGCTCGTCCGAACAAGAGCGCAGAGAGTCGAAGCCTTTGTCTGTCGCGGAGGCTTTTTTTATGCTCCAAAACAGACAACGCAGCACGGGCGCGTGAACTTAACTCGGCGCGCGATCCGGAAAAGCGAAGAGGTCGCCTGTACCATCCCGAATGAAAGGGGTGGGTGCATGACTGAAACAGGCACAGTCAAAACCGTCTGCATGGACGCAGACGAAATCGAGCGATCGATGACACGTATTGCGCATCAGATTCTCGAAGCAAACAAGGGCGCAGGTAATATTGCGCTCGTAGGTATCGTGACGCGGGGTGATTTGCTTGCCAAGCGATTGGCAGAGAAAATCGAGGCCATCGAGGGTGCGAAGGTTCCAATTGGTAAGCTGGATATTAGCTTCTATCGCGACGACTTTGCCACGCATTTAGCTCCTGAGGTACATTCCACTGACATATTCTTTGATCTGGACGGCAAAGATGTCATCTTGGTCGACGACGTGCTCTACACGGGTCGCACCATTCGCGCAGCGCTTGACGCACTCATGGACATTGGCCGTCCAGCCACGGTACAGCTCGCCGTGCTGGTTGATCGCGGACATCGTCAACTCCCCATTCGCGCCGACTTCGTAGGCAAGAATGTGCCTTCTGCTTCTGATGAGAATGTTCGTTTGTTCTTGGAAGAAACGGATGGTAAGTCTGAGGTCGAGATTCTGGAAATTGCACCGGGCTCCCGCGCGGGTTCGGCACCGCTGGGAGGTGAATAGCACATGGCTTTTAACCACAAGCATTTAATTGACATCACGGAGTATTCCGCCGATGACATCATGACCGTGCTCGAGACAGCCACGCGCTTCAAGGAAGTGAACGAGCGCCGCATCAAACAGGTGCCTACGCTCAAAGGCGTCACTGTCGTGAACATGTTTAACGAGCCATCCACCCGTACGCGTTCCTCGTTCGAGATCGCCGAAAAGCGCCTTTCGGCCAACAGCCTGAACTTTGGCGGCTCCTCCACATCCTCGGTGAAGGGCGAGAGCCTGGTTGACACGGTTGAGACGCTCTGCGCTTACAAGATTGATATGATTATCGTGCGCGACAAGCGTGCCGGTGTACCTCGCAAGATCGCCGACGTGTCGGGCGCTCATGTGATCGATGCTGGCGACGGCAAACACCAGCATCCAACGCAGGCTCTGCTTGACTTGTACTCTATCTGGGAACGTAAGGGCGACCTGAACGGCCTCAAAGTGGGCGTTGTAGGCGACATCGGCCACTCCCGTGTGTGTGGTTCGCTTATTCCCGCACTGAAGATTATGGGCTGTGAAGTTACGGTTATTGCACCCCCGACACTTATGCCGGCACGCCCTGATATTCTCGGTGCCGACCATGTGACCAGCAAGCTCGACGAAGCATTGCCTGAGCTCGACGTGGTGTACATGCTGCGCATTCAGCGCGAGCGCCTCGAAGGTGCGCCGTATCCGTCCTTGCGCGAGTACAACATGCTCTACGGCCTAACCAAGGAGCGCGAGCCGCTCATGAAGCCCGATGCGCTCATTTGTCATCCGGGCCCCATCAACCGTGGCGTCGAGCTGGACAGCTACATGGCCGATCATCCGCAGCGCTCAATTATTCTCGATCAAGTCTATGCTGGCATTCTTACCCGCATGGCGGAAATGTATCTTCTTCTCGGAGGGAGCGAAGATGGCCTTACTGCTTAAAAACGCCCATGTGATTGACCCGCAGGTTGGTCTGAATGAAACGGCTGACATCCTGGTGCGCGACGGCAAGATCGTCGAAATTGGCCAGGGCCTCACCATGGATAAGGGTGTCGAGCGCGACCTTTCGGGTAAGATTGTTGTACCTGGTCTCGTGGATATGCATGTGCATCTGCGTGAGCCTGGCTACGAACAGAAGGAAGATATTGCTTCTGGCACACGTGCTGCAGCTCATGGTGGCTTTACGGCGGTGTGCTGCATGCCGAACACTAAGCCCATCATTGATAACGCGGTTGGTGTGGAATATGTTGCTGCGCGCGCTGCCGCGGTAGGCAAGTGCCGTGTGCACGTTGCTGGTTCCTGTAGCCAAGGCCTTAAGGGCGAGACGCTCTCTGAGATGGGTGACATGGTGGCCCACGGAGCGGTGGCCTTCACTGACGACGGTCGTGGCGTGCAGGGCGCGGGGATGATGCGTCGCGTCATGGATTACGCCAGCCAGTTCGACCGCGTGGTCATGAGCCACGCGCAGGACGAAGATCTGGTGGGGGACGGCCAGGTGAACGAGGGTGTTGTGTCCACGCGCCTGGGCATGCTCGGCTGGCCGGCCGAGGGCGAGGAGATCCAGATCGCCCGCGACATCGCCATCAGCCGCCTAACGGGCTGCCCGCTGCACGTGCAGCATATTTCCACGGCCCGCGGCCTGGAATTGGTGCGCGCCGCCAAGGTCGAGGGCCTGAAGGTTACCTGTGAAGTTACGCCGCACCACCTGTTCCTCACCGAGGACGACATCGACGACGCGTACAACACCTTCATGAAGGTGAACCCGCCGCTGCGCACCGCCGAGGACTGCAACGCCCTCATCGACGGCGTGCTCGACGGCACCATCGACGCCATCGTGACCGACCATGCGCCGCACACGCACTACGACAAGGACTGCGAGTTCGAGCTTGCGCCCTTCGGCATGATCGGGCTCGAGACGGCGCTTGCGCTGGTCGTGACCAACCTGGTGAACCCCGGGCACCTCTCCTGGGAGCGCGCCGTCGAGCTGATGAGCGCGAACCCTCGCGCCATCCTGCGCGTCGAGCGCGTGGCGCTGGAGGCAGGCAGCACCGCCGATCTCACGGTCATCGATCCGGAAGCAGCATGGACGGTGGACGCCTCCGAGTTCCTCTCGAAGGCTGCGAACTCCGCGTTCATCGGCACTGAGCTTGTGGGCCGCGCCACTGACGTGTACGTGGACGGCTATGCCACGATGGAAGACGGTAAGATTGTCGAGTAGCGATGTCTCGTAGAGATGTTGTGTGCGATGCTGCTAGTACGATACATGTCTAAGTGAGGCGCCTAGATACTGGGAGTTGCGGTGCCAAACTACATGGCTGGCGGTAGGTAGCAATAAGGCAGGGTTGAGGATTTGTTCTCAACCCTGCCTTCAATTTAGAGCATGAATATGTCCGCATATTCATGCTGGCCCTATATTCCGTTGGCCTTACAAAGAGATTGCGGGAAGAGTTGCAAAAAACCTCTTCCTGAAGCAACACAAAAGGGCGACTGATAAATTGTTGCTTTCAGCCCACAAGAAACGCCAGTTCAAGAGCTTGCCAGTTTTTTTGAAAACGATCGCATTGTCGATGAAGAGCTTTTCCCGACATTTTTAGCAGCAAAACGCTTCAGGAAGACGTTTTTTGTCAATCTATAAGCCTGTTTCTTACTGTTGAGGGAGAGCGTTTGTGTGATAAGCTTCTTAGATCAAAGAGCCAATGTAGGCGCGCTTTATGATGGTGAAGTGCCCAAAGGAAGACTGATGCCCTCGTTTTCCATACTACGCCTATAAGATCCTCTCAACGCAAGGGCGTTTGGGAGGAGAGTGTGGCCATGGGTGGGGTACCGCTATTTTTCAGCCATACTACGGCATTGCGGATATTGCGTACTGCATATCTGGAAAAATCTGATGTTGTTCGGAGCGGCATTCTTACCTTACCCGATCAGGCTCCTGGAAGGTCGGATTATTTAGAGAGCCTCCGCCGTTTGCGACTTTTACATCCTGGTATTAAGATCGATGAGCCTGCCCATGTTTTAGTGAAAAACGATTCGCGTCGTCGGCTGTCTTCTTATTGTAAAGAACACGTTTGTTCCGCTCCTTTATCAGGTGCGATATTCTATAGGTTATCGGAGAATGCATACGTGTCGATTCCCGCATTGGCATTTGTCAACCTTGCTTCGACATTAAATCATCTGTCCTTGTTGGAGTTTGCATATGAGCTTTGTGGCACCTACCAGACTTATCGTACTGGTGTTGAATCGGCCTATAATGTGATTCCGCTGACATCTGTTCGGGAGATCAGTGCGTTTGTGGGTCGAAATCCTTCCCTAAAAGGCTCGAAAAAAGTGCAGCGTGCGTTGCGCTATGTGTCCGATAAGTCTGCTTCGGTTCGCGAGACGAAACTTGCTTTAATGCTTGGTCTTCCTTGCCTTTATGGTGGCTTTGGGTTGGGCATGCCGTACATGAATTTCAAGGTGCAAGCGAATGCTCGTGCCCGAGCTATAACGGGGAAGTCGAGTTTCCGTTGTGATTTGTGCTGGCCAGAAGCAAAGCTTGATGTTGAATACCAAAGCCGTTATGCACACGAGGGCGAAGCAAGACGTATTGAGGATTCCCGAAGAACAAATGCTCTTATTGCAATGGGATGGAGGGTTGTTGGTATTACCAACAAGGAGATTGAAAGCTCTGAAGCCCTCGAAACAATAGCAGCAACAATTCGTCGATACCTTGAACGCTCCATTTATGCGCGTATGGCCGACTATCCCGCGCGCAGGGTAAACCTGAGACGTCAGCTGGGTTTACCGATCAATGAGTGAACGGGTTACTTACACCGAGTTGGTTACTCTAGGCCAGATGCCTAGGTAGATGTAGCTGCGGTGCGCCCGAGGGAGGGGAGGCGCACCGCAGGGGGTAGGAGGGTCTGAGGACGGTGGCAGTTGCCGCGCCCTCGACGGGATGGATGTGCTGCTATTGAGGTCCGAATAGGGCCTGCGCGATAGCAAAGCCTTCGCCTTGCACGCCGATACCGCAGCTGCCCACGGTGGTCTCGCCGATGGCATGTAGGCCTTCGATGCGCGTACCGGCCTCGCTGATGACGGTGTAGTCGGTAGCGGCGTCGACCACCAGGCCGCCGACCGTGATGTGCATGGCCCAGGTGCGGGGCGAGGCATAGAACGGCGGGTTCTCGATGGGGCTGTGCTCGGTGAAGGTAGTGCGCCCGAAGTCGGGATCGACCCCCTTGCGTGCGATGTCGTTGTAGCGCTCGATGGTGTCCTTGAACGTGGCAGCATCGCAGCCCATCAGTTTCGCCAGTTCATCTAAGGTGTCAGCTTGGAAAAGCTGCCCTTGGTCGAGTAGGTTCTGCACGTTGCGCCCGTAGCGGTTCACGTCCCCGTCAATCCAGCACGTGTCCTTGTCGCTGATCATGAACATCATCTGGTCGGTCTGAGCCATGATGTTTTCGGTCATGGTATAGCGGTCCAGCACCTCGTTCATGAAGCGCTTGCCCTCTTTGTTCACGATGGGGCAGTCGATGTCGTCGCCCACGGTAGTCTCGTCGGTGGAGTTCTTGCAGTCGGCGAAGGGGAAGGGCATCTGCGTGTCCATGGCTGCCACCATGCCGCCCAAGGATTTTGCCATGGTAATGCCGTCGCCGGTGTGGCCGTAGGCGTTGGTGGTGGAAAGCGTTTGATTTGCGCTCCAGTTCCAGCGCGTGTTGTACTCGCGCAGCATGTCCGGGTTGCCTGAGAAGCCGCCCGTGGCAAGTACGACGCCTTTATCGGCTGTTACACGGTAGGTGGTGCCGTCAGCCCCTATGGCCACGACGCCCGTAACCGTCTTGCCGTCGGTGATCAGTTCGGTGGCGGGTGTGTTCAGGTAGATTTCGACTGGGTAGTTGTTCTTGTCGATCTCTTTGGTATAGAACTCGAAGTAGCCTTGACCGCAGCGCCCGTTGACCGATGAGGTCCAACGCGGCCACGAATAGCCTACGATGCCCACGAGTGGCTTGAACTCAAAGCCGCTTTCGGTAAGCCATGCATCCAGCTCGACGATGTGCTCCATGGCGATGAGCGTGTCAACGTAGCTACCCTCTCCTTGCGCGGAGTACTGCAGTGCCTGCAGGCGCACGTCGTCGAATACCTTGGTGCTGCCCGAGGCCTTCCAATCCTCATAAGCCTGCTTGAGTGCTGCGAGATCCTCTGCGGGCATGACGTCGGCGGCTTTTGCCAGGTCGGCCTCGAGAATAGCCGTGTAGTTGTCCGTCATATCCTCGCGCAGCGCATCGGGTGCCTGAACGTATTCCAGATAGCCGCCGCTTACGAGTGCGTTGCCGCCTACGTTGCAACTCTTTTCTAGCACGACCACCTTCTTGGCGCCCAGGCGCGCAGCGTTTACCGCTGCCACCGTGCCGCTTGCGCCAGCACCCACGATAACCACGTCGGCGTGAATCTCCTCGACTGCGGTAGAGGCCGCTGGCGGCTGGTAGTTCGCCTTTAGTTTTGACACATTGCCGCCGGCCTGTTTCACGCAGTCCTCGCAGGCGGCGATGACTGCCGTGCTGGTCAGCGTGGCTCCGGTGACGGTGTCCACGCCGAGCGATTGGTGCTCCATAATAGCGGCGGGAACGCGCTCGATCGCCAGGTCGGAAATGTACTTCGTCTCTTCGTGCACTGCCACTTTGACGCTCTCTATAGCGCTGTCGGTGAAGGTAGATTCAATGGTCACTGGACCGAACTTGCCTTGACCTGTGCCTGTGTAGGTTCCTACGGTGTAGCCTCCTGCTGTTTTTGCTGGTGTCGGAGCGCAGCCCCCTAGACCGAACAGTGCCACGTTGACGCCCGCAATGGCTGCTCCCGCGATGAAACTGCGTCGCGAGATGCCTGTTGCGTGTACGTTCCCGTTGCTCTGTGGTGATACTTTTCCCGTCCTCATAGTTGGATCCTCCTCGATCGTTTGCTGGCTGATGCAAAGCGAGTATGCCCGGAGCAGCCCGTTTGCGAATCATCTTTGAGGAAACCCATGGACTATTGTTGTAACCTTTTGTGTAACCTTGCATTGTTTTTGCAGATGAAAGGCCATAATCAGTTTTCTTGAATCCCCGTGCGAATGGTGTGTGCCTTGGCTATAATAGCCCGAGGAGAGGACGAGAGAGGAAATGTTTACGTGGTCGTTCGGATGTCTGCGCAAAAAGAAGTCGGAACCCCTGATGTTGCTTTGTCGGGGTCAAGGGTATGGCTGTTCTGCTTTTTCGGGTTTGCTTTCGCGCGCGCCTGGCTGGAGCTTGCCATGCACCGCATGGCCGTGCTGTTTCCCCAGAGTCCTTGGTTCGGTGAAAGCTTGTTCACCATGGCTATGGTGTGCGCTTTCGTGTCTTTTGCCTTGTTCGCGCGCAAGCTTGCGCCGCTTTGTGGGCGTAAGACTCCCCGCGTGGTCTGCACTTCTTCAATGCTGGTAGCGGGCATTGGTCTGCTTGCCGAGTCCCTCGTTCCCGGCGCTTTCGCAGGGGGTGTGGCTGTCGCGGTGGTTGCGGGAGGCTTTGGTGCGGCCTTATCCATTATGCTCTGGGCTGAGCTGCACAGCTGCTTCGAACCGCTGCGTGTGGTGCTATATGTTGCCGGTGCCTTCCTGTTGGGCTCGTTTCTTGCATGGTTGCTGCTTGATGCTCAAGGTTGGCGGCTTGCAGCGGTGCTTGCCGTGCTGCCGGCGCTTTCGCATGGGTGCTTGTGTACGGCGTTTCGACTGGTGCCTGCTGTCGATATGCCCAAGAAAACTTGGGGGAAGCTCCACTTCCCTTGGAGGATGCTCGTGGTCTTGGGCCTTTATCAGTTCGTGTACGGTGTGAAGAGTCCGACCAGTCTGCCGTCGGTTGACCTGTTTCTCGTGGGTACGATGGTGGGCTCGGTCGTTGTGCTGGCGCTTGCTTTGATGTTGCGGAAGCGTTTCGATTTTACCCTTCTGTATCGCACGCCCTTCGTGCTCATGATGTGTGGTCTCATGATGACGTTCCTTACGTTTTCGGATACAAGCGTCGTTGCGCAGTTCTTTATCGCTACTGGATACTCGCTCATGTTCCTGGTGCTAACCATCTTGCTTTGTGATATATCCCATACCTATGGCGTGTCAGTGTTGGTGCTCTGTGGTATCCAGAACGTAACGCTTGCAGCCATCCCGTTGGGCCAGGCAGCCTCGTTCGCCTTCGTGGGTGAAAACACTGTTGCAGGATTCGACTCGGTGACTGTGACGGTGGTGTTGTCGCTTTTAGTGGTAGTGGCTACCGTGGCGCTACTTTCCGATAGTGGACACTTCCGCACCTGGGGCGTTACCTTCTTCGGCGCCGACGGCATTGCCGAAGAGGACGAGCGGGCGAAGTTGCTGGCGCGTTGCGCGGATAAAGGCGCGGAGCGGGGTCTGAGCCCGCGTGAGATGGAAGTACTCCAGCTTATCGCGTTGGGGAGAAATACTGTCGCCATCGGCCAGGAGCTGAACATCGCGAACGGCACGCTCAAATCGCATACACAGCGCATCTACCAGAAGTTCGGCGTACACAGCCGCGACGAGCTGTGTGAGTTGCTATAGAACTTTCGGAAACGCTCAGGTAGCCGAAAGGCTCCAAAAGCCTCCTAACGGTATATTTTTATCAAAATAGTCGAAAATAATGCATTTTCATCTACTAAAACTCGGAATAGTCGTATACTAATCGGCGACCTTTAAGGCGGTACGGAGAGACCGACAAGGTGCGCAGCATAGCTTTCCTATGAGTAGTGCGCCTTTGTCTAAAACGACGAAGGCGCTTTGTTGTATATGCTGCAAACAGAGGAAGGAAGCGTTTTGAGCGACATCGCAAGCAAGCTGTTAGAAGGCACGTCGAAGGCGGCCGCCTTTCCGGCGGCGCTCGTGCTTGAGGACGGAGCTGTGTTCCGTGGAACGGCCTGTGGAGCCGAAGGGGAGGTTTTCGGCGAGATATGTTTCAATACCTCACTTGAGGGGTATTTGGAGGTTATCACCGATCCGTCTTACGCAGGGCAGATCATTACTATGACGTATCCGCAGATCGGTAACTACGGCGTGAACGAGGATGATGCGCAGTCGGAGAAGCCGGCGTTGCGCGGTTTGGTGGTGCGTGATCTGTGCACGACGCCGTCGAGTTGGCGTTGCACCATGAGCCTACCTGCTTATCTGTGGAAGCACGGCATTGTGGCTATCGAGAATGTGGACACCCGAGCCCTCGTGCGCCATGTGCGTGATCACGGAGCCCAGCGTGCCATCCTGTCTACGGTCGATACCGACGAGGTAAGCTTGCTTGCCAAGGTGCGTGCGAGCGAATCAATTGTAGGGGTGAACCTTGCGGCCGGTGTGTCATGCTGCGAGGTGCGGACATTCTCGGAGCTTCCGAAGAGCCATGAGTTTGCCGTCGCTCCGGCTACCGCGCCGTGCCATCGCGTCGTCGCCTATGATTGCGGCGCCAAGCGCTCCATCTTAGAGAACTTGGTGCGTTCGGGTTGCGAGCTTACAGTTGTGCCTTGGGATATGCCGGCAGAAGAAGTGTTGGCCATGGATCCCGACGGCGTGTTCCTCTCGAATGGCCCGGGAGATCCTGACGCGGTAGAGGGAACGTATCTGCAGGTGGAGAAGCTGCTTGGACGTGTGCCTGTGTTCGGCATTTGCCTCGGCCACCAAATGATCTCGAAAGCTTCTGGCGCTGCTATAGAAAAGTTGAAGTTTGGTCATCGTGGCGGCAACCACCCGGTTATAAACCTGTTGACGGGTCGTGTTGAGATAACGGCGCAGAACCACGGTTTCGGCCTCCTGTTCCCAAGTCTGGGCGCACTGGTGCCGGAACTTTCTGGCGGGCACGCAAGCCACGAAGACGACCTGCGCTTTTGGGTACGCGAGGGTATTTCTCCTGTGGTGTACAACGAGCGGTTTGGTCGTATTCGTTTGACGCACGTGAACCTGAACGACGGGACGGCGGAGGGCATCGCGTTTCTGGACATCCCGGCATTCTCGGTGCAGTATCATCCGGAGGCTTCACCAGGTCCTACCGATGCACACTACCTGTTCACCGCATTCACGCGTCTTATGGACGGCGCTTCAGACTACCTAGATATCGACATTGCTGCCGACCGTCTTGCCGGCTGGGTGTTCGGCGAGCAGGCACCGGCGGCTGTGGAAGTTGCGCTGCATGCCTCTTTGATAGAAGGAGGCGCTCATGCCTAAGCGTACCGACATCGAAAGCATCCTCGTTATTGGCAGTGGTCCTATCGTTATTGGGCAGGCATGTGAGTTCGACTACTCGGGTGCGCAAGCTTGCAAGGTGCTCAAATCTGATGGTTACCGCGTTATTCTTGTGAATAGCAACCCTGCCACTATTATGACTGATCCGGGCCTTGCCGACCGTACCTACGTCGAGCCTATTACGGCTGAGTTTGTGGAACAGGTGATCGCACGTGAGCGCCCTGACGCGTTGTTGCCCACGCTGGGTGGGCAGACCGGCCTCAACACGGCCGTTGATCTGGCGCGTGCGGGCATCCTTGACAAATACGGCGTGGAGATGATTGGGTGCGATCTGGACGCTATTGAGCGTGGCGAAGATCGCAAACTATTCAATGAATGTATGGCCGAACTTGGCATTGAGACGGCGAGGTCGGGTTATGCATACTCCGTAGACGATGCGGAAGCTATTGTGGCCGACTTGGGTTATCCAGTGGTTTTGCGCCCCTCGTTCACCATGGGTGGAGCCGGTGGTGGTATCGCGCACGACGAAACCGAGCTGCACGAGATTGTGGGTCAGGGCCTGGAGCTTTCTCCTGCGGGCGAGGTACTGGTGGAAGAGAGCATTGAAGGCTGGAAAGAGTACGAGATGGAGGTTATGCGCGACCATGCTGGCAACGGCATTATTGTGTGCTCCATTGAGAACTTCGATCCCATGGGGGTTCATACGGGCGACTCCATCACGGTCGCCCCAGCGCAGACGCTTTCTGATATTGAATACCAGCGCATGCGCGCGGCCTCGCTTGCTATTCTCGAGAAGATTGGCGTGGAGACGGGCGGCTCGAACGTGCAGTTCTCCATTAACCCGGACAATGGCCGCATGATTGTTATCGAGATGAATCCGCGCGTGTCGCGCTCTTCGGCGCTTGCATCGAAGGCCACTGGTTTTCCCATTGCGAAGGCAGCGGCGAAGTTGGCAGTAGGTTACACGCTCGACGAGATTATGAACGACATCACAAAAGCTACGCCTGCCTGCTTTGAGCCATCCATCGACTACTGTGTCGTGAAGGTGCCTCGCTTCGCATTTGAGAAGTTCAAAGGCACCGACGATACATTATCTACGCGCATGAAGGCCGTGGGTGAAGTCATGAGTATTGGTCGTACATTTGAGGAGGCACTGGGCAAAGCCATGCGCTCGCTAGAAAACGGGCGTGGGGGACTCGGTGCCGATGGTAAGGGTGAAGAAGTATCCATTGCCGATGCGGACCTTGCCGACGTAGTGGCGCGCCCAACAGCTGACCGTATCTTCTACCTAGCAGAGGCGCTGAGACGAGGGTGGACGGTCGAGCAGGTTTATCGTACCAGTCGAGTGGACCCGTTCTTCGTGTCACGCATGGCCGATATGGTGCGCGTACAGGAGAACTTGCGTGGTATGGCGCTCGATGAATTGGATGCCGACGCTTTCCGCCTGCTGAAGCGCTATGGCCTGTCCGACGTGCAGATAGCGCACCTTACTAATTCCGACGAGCTTACGGTACGCACCTGCCGCAAGCTTCTCGGCGTGCGCCCAGCATTCAAGACGGTTGATACCTGTGCAGCCGAATTCCCCAGCTCGACGGCCTATCACTATAAGACCTACGATGCAGACGAGACAGAGGTGGCGCCCAAGACGCGCAAGCGCGCCATGATTCTGGGCGCGGGCCCCAACCGCATTGGTCAGGGTATCGAGTTCGATTACTGTTGCGTACATGCGTCCTACGCGCTGGCTGAGGCTGGGTTCGAGACCATTATGGTGAATTGTAACCCCGAGACGGTATCCACCGACTACGATACGTCAGATAAGCTGTACTTCGAGCCGCTGACGTTCGAGGATGTCATGGACATTGTGGATGTGGAGCGCCCCGATGGTGTGGTAGTCACACTGGGTGGGCAAACACCGCTGAAGTTGGCTCATGCTCTGCGTCAAGCGGGTGTACCCATTATGGGTACGAGTCCGGAAGCCATCGACCTGGCAGAAGATCGCGACCGTTTCTCGGCAATCTTGGACGAGTTGGGCATTGTGTACCCGGCTGCTGGCATGGCCTCCACGTTTGAGGAGGCTTGTGCGGTGGCCGACCAAATAGGTTTTCCGCTGCTGGTGCGTCCCAGCTACGTGCTGGGCGGACGAGGTATGGGTATCGTGTATGACGGTGCGCAGCTAGAGAAATATATGGTTGAGGCGGCGAAGATATCGCCTGACCATCCGGTATACCTAGATCGCTTTTTGGAAGGTGCCGTCGAGGTTGATCTCGACGCACTCTGTGATGGCGAGCAGGTGTACGTAGGTGGTGTGCTAGAGCATATTGAGATGGCGGGTATCCATTCGGGCGACTCTGCCTGCTGTACGCCACCGTTTGCTCTTTCCGAAGCCGTTCAGGCTAACCTGCGCTCCATTGCGCGCCAGCTTGCGTTGCGCCTGGGAGTGGTCGGTCTCATCAACATCCAGTTCGCCATCAAAGACCAGGTTATTTACATTATCGAAGCGAACCCGCGTGCCAGCCGTACGGTTCCGTTTGTGTCGAAGGCCACCGGTGTGCCGTTAGCCAAGCTGGCTGCGCGCATCATGGCGGGGGAGCGGGTGTCCGACCTGAACCTCCCGTCCGACGATCGTCGCTTAGAGCACTTTAGTGTAAAAGAGGCCGTTATGCCTTTCGGTCGATTCCCTGGTGCCGATACCGTGCTTGGCCCTGAGATGAAGTCCACTGGCGAAGTAATGGGTATAGCTCGTAACTTCCCAGCTGCGTTTGCCAAGACTCAGTTGGCTATAAGCTATGCGCTGCCTGAGGGGGGTACGGTGTTCATCAGTGTGTGCGATCGCGACAAGCGCGCCATCGTGTCCATTGCACGCGATGTTGTGCGCCTGGGATTTCGCCTAGTGGCTACCGGGGGTACGGCTCGGGCTCTTCGTGCTGCGGGCGTAGAGTGCGAACAAGTAAAAAAGATTCACGAGGGTGAGCCGAATGTGCGCGACATGATAGCTAACGGGGAAGTTTCTCTTATGATTAATACCCCCTTTGGACACGCCACCCGTGCTGATGGTTACGAGTTGCGTCTCGAAGCCGTGAAGCACGGTGTGACCCATGTAACAAACCTGGCCGGAGCTCAGGCTATGGTAGCGGGTATGGAGGTTGCCCGTGTAAGTGGTTTATCGGTGGTGGCTTTACAAGATCTGCCGCAATGGAAATAAGGTAAAAAACAATGCTTGTTAGCGAATCGATAGCTTCTGCGCGAGGCTGTCGGTTCGCTGGTATTTAACCTATATATTTCAGTAAAATGCCTAACTTTACATAAATTTTACCTAATTGACCTCCTATAAGTTTACAAAGTTACTGGTGAGCATCTTTGTTTGTAAAGTTTGCGCTAGACTGGCGAGTCGTTGGATTATTAAGACGTTGTCAGGGGAGAAGCTGTGACTATAGAATTGGCTTCGTTTGTTGCGGAACTGGCCTCCAATCCAGTACTGGTTGCGGTAACTCTTCTTAATGTTGGTGTCATTATTGTCAATGGGGCAACCGATGCTCCCAATGCTATTGCTACGGTCGTGTCGACACGCGCCCTAAAGCCGAATGTAGCCATTTTTATGGCGGCTATCTGCAATTTTCTTGGTTTGCTGCTTGTATCACTGATAACGGTTGCTGTTGCTCAGACTATTCTTAATATGGTCGATTTTGGCGGCGACTCTCATCAGGCGTTTATTGCGCTTGCAGCTGCTATGGTTGCCATTATTGTATGGGGTGTTGCGGCCTGGTATTTTGGTATTCCCACCAGCGAAAGCCATTCGCTTATTGCAGGTCTTACTGGTGCAGCTATCGCGTTGCAGGGAGGCTTGGGCGCCGTTAATGGTGGTGAATGGATCAAAGTGGTATATGGCATTGTGCTCTCCACGTTGCTTGGCTTCTTCTTGGGATGGCTGAATGCAAAGATTGTTGTGCGTGTGTGCCGCAACATGGATCGCAATCGTACCGCAAAAACATTTCGCTGGGCGCAGATTTTGTCGGGTGCGGGTGTGGCTTTCATGCATGGCGCTCAAGATGGACAAAAGTTCATGAGCATTTTTGTGCTTGCAATTGCTTTATCAAACGGATCGGGACAGGTAGATCAAACGGTGCTGCCCGTTTGGCTCATGATTATTTCGGCACTATGCATGGGTTTGGGCACGGCGATTGGTGGTAAACGCATCATAAAAAACGTCGGTTTAAATATGGTAAAACTGGAGCCATATCAAGGATTCGCCTCCAGCAGCGCCGCCTTTTTTTGTTTGATGTTGGCCACCTTCACGGGGCTTCCTGTTTCTACGACGCACACAAATACCACTGCTATCATGGGCGTAGGTGCCGCGAAACGCAAAAGCTCCGTGAAGTGGGGTGTTGCTGGCGATATGATGAAGGCATGGATACTTACGTTTCCTGGGTGCGGATTACTGGGATTTGGGTTTGCTTATTTGTTTCTCTATCTTTTTTAAACTCCAGCGGGCTTTGCTTCCTCATAGGAGAACTGCCAGCTGATGCCGAACTGGTCGGTCACCATACCGTAGAGTTCGCTCCAGAACGTCTTTTGCAGTTCCATGTTCACGTGCCCGCCTTCTTTGAGCTCGTTGTACATACGACGTATCTCGTCCTTGTCGGTGGTGGTAAGGACAGGGCTGATGTTGTTGCCCACCGTGAGGTCCGTGCCGCTTGGAACATCGCTGAACATGACGTTCATGCCACAAATGGCCACGCTGCAATACATGATCTTTGCTTTGTCCTCGTCGGCCACTGTGTAGGCGGGGTCGGGCGGCATCTGCTCGAAGGTTATCATACCCTCTGTGTTCGATTTGAAAACGCGTGCATAGAAATCGACTGCTTGCTTACAGTTGCCCTCGAAGTTGACGAATAACGAGAATCCCATAGCGTGCTCCTTATCTGTCGGCTCGACCCTTGGGGGAGATTACCCGATCTTCTGGTCGAAGCGTTTACTTAGGTTACTCCCAGACCAGCTGCCAGGTCACCCCGAACTTGTCGGTGACCCAAGCGCATTTCCGCAAGTCGCCCACCGGTTCGGGGCCCATCATCACGGTGCCGTCTGCAGACAGTTTTGCGAACAGGTGGTCGAAATCGGTTTCGTTGGGACAGTTGATGAACAGCGACGTCGACCAGTTGAACTCCGGTGCCGGATAAGCCGCCTGCATGTCCATAAACAGTAGCCTTTGCCCGCCGAGTTCAAGCGTGCCGTTCAGTACCTTACCCTCGTCGCCATTCGGCTCGTTTGCGCCGAAAAGCACCAATGAAACTCTTTTCGCATCGGGAAATACTGTCTCGTAGAACTCCATGGCCTCTTGGGCCTTGCCGTTGAAGGTGAGAAATGCGCTTAGGCGTTGGTCGGGTAAGAGCATACTATCCGCCTTTCCTTGGTGTGGTATCAGGTGAGCTTAAGCTTGCTACTACAGGTCGTTTCGTCGTGAGGGAATGGTGGTGCGTCGTGCCTCCCGCAAGCCCGCTCTACTATCGTCCCTTGCGACCTTTTCGCCCGCAAGGGGTTCTGTCCGGTTGTTTCGACCCCGTCATCAGACGAACGCTGACGTGCCATAATCTTCCAGGTTTCCCTTTCCGTACGACGGGCGGGTACCACGCGTCGTTTCCCCGGCAAACAACAGCGCGTACGGCGCCCTTGCCGCTGCACAGTGACGTGTAGGAAAAGGTTCTTTTGGTTTGATGTCTATCGCTGCGCTATCTCGTGAAGGCCACGATGCCGCATTCGTAAGGATGGTCGAGGTAGAGCACATCGCTCTCTTTGGGGTTAAAGCGCAGCAGCTTGATTACGATGGCCAGGTCTCCGCCCCCGCCGACGATCAGGAGTAGTCCTACAGCGAGCCAGATGCCCGAGCCGGTGGCGATTCCTACCGCAGTAGGGATCAATCCGAGCAACACCGTAGGTGCCAAGGCTCCTATTATGTAGGCGTGCTTTGGCAGCGGCTCGTTGCAGGTACAGTATGGCGTGAGATATTGCACCATAAACCCGAAGGAGACGGCGCGCCAGTGTCCTTTCGCGAATGCGCCCCATGCAAGTCCATGTATCGCTTCATGAATGATAATAAGCAAGAAGAACACGGCGACTACAGCGAAGATGCTTGTGAAGTTGAACGAGAGGGAGTCTGCGGGGTGAAGCGCGAAGAACACGACGATGAGTACGGCCACGATAGGTAAGGTTAGCCCGATTGCGTACAGGTTCGCCCGAACAACGCCGATAGTGAGGTTGTGCTTGTGGTAGCCTTGCTTACCCAGATCTTCTTCAAATGTCTCGTAGGCTACCTTGCGCTCCTGTTCGGCTTTGGTAAGCTTGCGTGGTTCGCTCTTCTGTGTGTTTTTCAAAAGATCGTGCCCCCTGCCTTTGTTGATTGGAAGGTGTCATCATAACAGAGGGGTCGTGTATCTTCGGGTGCCTTCTCCTGTGTGAAATTCGTTATTAGTGTGGTGTATGCCTCCTGTCCATCTTTGCGGGTTTTCTGCATGCATCTCCCTGTTTTTACCGGCACTGGCTTTGCGTATTCCTTGCATTTCGGCCTGTTGGAGGCTCGGATGTTGGGCTTCGATGCTACAATCTGATGCAAGAAAATAGGGCGTATGGCTTGTCGGAGGCAGCCGACGCATTCGTGCAGGAAGGAACTTCGTGACCCTTGTCAACGAACGGGCACGCATCGTAGGAAACGAATGCGTCGGCCCAAATCTCTACGTCATGACGCTTGTCTCTCCCGACATTGTTGCATGCATCGAGCCGGGACAGTTCGTGCATATGAAGGTGCCCGGTATGGAGGCGCACATCTTGCGCCGCCCGTTTTCGGTGTACGCGCGCGATGCGGACAGGGGAACGTTGGAGGTGTTGTATCAGGCGGTTGGTTTTGGCAGTGCGCATATGGTGGGCCTTGAACCGGATGCGGTCGGTGCGGAAGCATCCGTCGAGTTGGTCGGTCCCATCGGTCGTACGTGGCAGCCACCAGTTGATGCGCGGCGAGCGTTGCTGGTGGGCGGCGGCGTTGGCGCGGCTCCGCTGTTCATGCTGTGCGAGCAGCTGGTTGATGCAGGGGTGTCCGTCCACGTGGTGCTGGGTGCCCAGACTGGCGAGGCACTCACCTGTCGTCTGCGCTACGAGGCGCTGCTTGATGCGCCGCCGCGCTGTGCTACCGACGACGGCAGTTTTGGGCGCGAGGGCTTCTGTACGTCACTGGTGCAAGAGGCGCTTGCTGAGGCGGCAGCGGCAGGGGAGTCTTACGATTATTTGGCGGTCTGTGGTCCCGAACCACTCATGAAGATCGTTGCAGGTATGGCTGAGGCGGCAAACGTTCCCTGTGAGCTGTCGATGGAGAAGCGCATGGCCTGCGGAGTGGGTGCCTGCCTCTCCTGTGTGGTCGATACGGTGGACGGAAAGCTTCGCGCCTGTGTCGACGGACCTGTTTTTGATGCGCGGAAGGTGGTGTGGTAGATGACTTCGATTGAGCGCAATCAGCCCGTGGAGCCTTCGCCCCGCCAGCCTCGGCTCACTTCGGTGGATATGAACGTAAATCTTGGCGGATTAGAGATGAAGAATCCGGTTACAGTAGCTTCGGGGACGTTTGCGGCTGGGCAGGAGTATAACGATTTTGTTGACGTAGCATGTTTGGGCGCGGTTACCACTAAGGGTGTATCACTGAATGGTTGGGAAGGCAACGCGAGTCCTCGTATTGCTGAAACACCGTGCGGAATGCTGAACTCCATTGGTTTACAGAATCCAGGAGTGGTGCATTTGAAGCAATATGACCTGCCTTGGTTGCAGCGTTGTGGAGTAACGACCATCGTGAATGTGTCGGGGCACAGCTTTGACGAGTACGTGGCGGTCATCGAGGCACTTGAGTGTGCTCCGGTCGATGCCTACGAGGTAAATATTTCTTGCCCAAATGTTGATGCGGGTGGTTTAACCATTGGAACCAGCGTTGACAGCGTTGAAGCTGTTGTGTCGCGCTGTCGTGCAGTCACGAAGCGACCACTTATAGTAAAACTTACTCCAAATGTTACCGATATTACAGAGATTGCCCGTGCAGCTGAAGCGGCCGGTGCAGATGCACTTTCCCTCATTAACACCCTCTTGGGCATGGCGATTGATGTAAAGCGTCGTCGCCCTCAACTTGCCCGCGTCGTGGGTGGTTTGTCGGGACCAGCTGTGAAGCCGGTTGCGCTGCGTATGGTGTGGGAATGTCACAAGGCGGTGAAGGTTCCGCTTTTGGGCATGGGCGGCATCTCGTCTGGCATTGATGCCGTCGAGTTTATGCTAGCAGGAGCCACCGCCGTGGCCGCTGGTACCGTGAATTTTACCAATCCTCACGCCACGGTTGAAATCATCGAAGGAATAGCGCAGTATTGCGAGGAAGAGGGCGTCGACGACGTCAAGGAGCTGATAGGAGCACTTGAATGCTAAGCTCGTTCGAGAACATACCTGCGCGTGATCGTGTGATTGTTGCGCTCGACTGCGGCATCGAAGAGGCATTCGATCTTGCTGATGCTTTGCAGGGCAAGGCTACCTGGATGAAGGTGGGTATGACGCTGTTTTATGCAAATGGTCCCGCCATTGTTTATGCCTTAAAAGAACGTGGGTTCAAGGTGTTCCTTGACCTCAAGTTTCATGATATTCCTCATCAGGTTGAGGGCGCTGCCTATGCAGCAGCAGGCAGCGGTGCTGATATGCTTACTATGCACACCGTAGGCGGTGTTGACATGATGCAGGCTGCCCAGAAAGGAGCCGAGCGTGCTGCCGCCGAATATGGTCATGAAGTGTCTGCCACCTTGGGTATTACCGTGCTTACTAGCATGAACGATGCAGCGCTTGCTGAGACAGGCGTATCTCGAGCTATGTCTGATCAGGTAGTTGTGCTTGCTGAACAGGCAAAACGTGCGGGAATATCGGGCGTAGTTGCCTCTCCGCGAGAAGCAGCACGTTTACGCGATATTTTAGGGCCCGATGCCTATATCGTTACTCCCGGTGTGCGTCCAGCGGGTTCCGATAAGGGTGATCAAAGTCGTGTAGCTACTCCGGCTGAGGCTTTTGCTGCTGGGGCATCACACCTTGTCATTGGTCGTCCTATTACGTTGGCGGATAATCCGGCTGAGGCGTTTGACGCGATCGTGGCCGAATTGTAATTTATACATTTTGCCTGTACGGCCTTGTCTTATGTGTTTGTTTAACGATTGTGCGACGAAACGCTGGAATTGAGACAAGCTGCTCTTACAATGTGTGGCATCACGCTGAAATTTTTAGGAATTACAGCGATTGACAAGGCAAGATGGCCCATTGCGTGATAGTATCACGGAATCGTTTTGGAAAAGAAGGAGAGAACACGATGGCTATTCCTCAACTCAGTCCGGAAGAACGTCAGGCGGCCCTGGAGAAGGCTAAGGCAGCACGTATTAAGCGTGCTGAGGTTCGTGACGAACTGAAGTCCGGCAAGCTTACTTTGGCGAAGGTTCTCGAGATGAAGAACGATCCTGTCGTGGGCCGCATGAAGGTGTCCACCCTTATCGAGACCATGCCTGGTTACGGCAAGGCTAAGGCTGAGAAGATCATGAAGGAACTGCAGATTGCCGAGAGCCGTCGCCTTCGTGGCTTGGGCGAGCGTCAGCAGTCCGCTCTTCTGGAGCGTTTGGGCTAAGCCTGCCGATGAGACAGGGTAATTTGTTCGTTATCTCAGGGCCATCAGGTGCTGGTAAAGGCACACTGGTGGCCTGCTTGTTACGTGAAGTGCCCGATGCTTGGGTGTCTCGCTCGGTAACGACACGTGCTCCTCGTGAAGGTGAAATAGATGGGGTGCATTATCAGTTTGTTACCGACGATGAGTTTCAGAATCTTGTAGATCACGATGGTTTACTTGAGTGGGCAACGTATGCGGGCAACCGTTATGGAACCCCGCGTGCGATAGTTGAAGAGCATATAGCGCAGGGCGATCAGGTTGTTTTGGAAATTGACGTTCAGGGTGCTTTTCAAGTACGCGACAAGATGCCGGTAGCCCACTTGGTGTTTATCGAACCACCGTCGCTTGAGATACTTGAGGAGCGCTTGCGGGGACGTGGCACTGAGACCGATGAGGTAATCGCGAAGCGCATGGATGTGGCCGCAGTGGAGCTTTCGCGTAAAATGGAGTATGATATGCGGCTGGTGAACGATAACCTTGACGAAGCTGTTGCCACATTGGTGGGCTACGTCAACGAACAAGCCGAGGAAGCACGAGGTTAAATATCCTATGAGCATCATTGAACCGAAAATCGATGTCCTTTTGAATAGGACCGATAATGATCGTTTCCTGTTGTGCGCGCTCGTATCGAAGCGTGCTCACGACATTAACGACATGATGCGCGGCCAGCGCGACCGCGCCATCCAATTGCAGACAGCGGTGGAGATTGCCCGCGCTGCCGACAAGAAGCCGCTTTCGCTCGCATTCAATGAAGTTGCTCGCGGCGAAGTGTCCTTTGACCCTACCTCCATCGATATTAAAAACCACTAGGTTATAGATCGTTGGTTGGTCGAATAGGCGGGCGATGCCCGTCTATTCGTACGTTATGACGTGTTGTGTTTGGTCCGAGGATGAAGGTTGCCATGAAAGAATTCCAGCGTATTTGCCTAGCTCATTATCATGAAATTGGCCTAAAGGGACATAACCGTTCTGTGTTTGAGATGAGGCTGCTAAAGAATCTCGAAACTTTACTTGCTGACTTTCCTGTGGTAACAATCCATCGTATTTCCGGTCGCATTTGCGTATTTTTGCGTGAAGGGACCGACTGGGATACCGCGGTGGCTGCGTCTGAGGTTATTGGTCGCGTGCCAGGTGTTGCACGCGTATCATGTGGTTTTAAATGTGAGCGCGACCTGAGTGAAATGACTGAAGCGGCATTGGTGGCACTTTCTGAAGCGGGAGAGTTTTCTACCTTTAAAGTAGCAGCCCGTCGCAACCATACCGATTTCCCCACGAACTCAATGGAGATGAACCAGATTATCGGTGGTGCGCTTTCGGAAGCGTGTCCCGATAAGGGTGTGCGTATGAAGAACCCTGATGTTATCGTTGGTGTCGAAGTGGTACAGAATGCTTCGTACGTCTATGCGCGCTCAGTACCTGGGGTCGGTGGGCTGCCGGTAGGCAGTTCCGGGAAAATTGTGTGTCTTCTCTCGTCGGGTATCGATTCGCCGGTTGCTACCTGGAAAATGGCGCGTCGCGGTGCTGTGTGTATTGGTGTTCACTTTTCTGGTCGTCCTCAGACTTCTGATGCCAGTGAGTACTTGGTGGATGAGATTGCCCAAGTGCTCGAGCGTACGGGATGTATTGCGCGCGTCTATACCGTACCGTTTGGTGACTACCAGCGTGAAATTGCACTCATCGTACCACCGGAACTGCGTGTGATTATGTATCGTCGCCTTATGTTTAAGGTGGCTGAAACGATTGCTCGCATTGAGCATGCTGGTGCACTGGTGACGGGGGAGAGCTTGGGACAGGTGGCTTCTCAGACGCTCGACAACATTCGTGCGACCGATAATGCGGTGGACTGTCCCGTATTTCGTCCACTTATTGGTACCGATAAGCTAGAGATTATCGGCGAGGCTCAGCGCGTGGGCACATTCGATATTTCGTCGCAAGATGCCCCCGACTGCTGCACGCTGTTTATGCCCCGTAGCCCCGAGACGCATGCTAAGCTTTCTGTGGTTCTCGAGGCAGAAAGCGCCCTTCCTTTGGAGAAGTGGATCGATGAAATCATCGAAAATATTGAGGTTCGCGATTATGTGTGTCCGGGTTATAAACCAAAAAAGCTTCAACGTCATCGTGATAAGGTAGTTTCAAGTAGCTAGTTTCTCTGGATAATTGAATAAGAATCTGCTTCAGCCAACAACCGAATGTTGTTGGCTGATTTTTGATATGTGTACGACACTCCTCCTCAGACGAGAGTTGTGCCAAATTTTTGCTGTAATAGTGCTGGATTTTGACAATATTTTTGTCTGCCTTGCGGCGACTGATCCGCGAAAAATCAATATGGTGTGGTGACTTTCGTACGGTTTATTTTTGGTGCGTTGGCAAGGTTGCGGCGTTATGGTTGGTCTGTCGTAGAAGGACAGAAATTATTGGGTGGAGGCAGCCATGTCTTTTCAGGAGAGTGCAGAATCGTGGCGGGCAAAACTGCATGTGTCACAAATGCGCTTACCGGTGCTTCTTGGCATAACGACGATGGCAGTAGTGGTGCTTTGCGGGGCAGGCAAAATTCTTTTTGATGCGGTCGCTGCGGATGGTTTTGCTCTTGAGCGCTCCGTAGGGGAAGGGTTGTCTGCGCCAACGGAGAAAGGCGCAGACGAGCAGCCTGCACCTGAGTCGCAGATGTTGCGGGTTCATGTGGGAGGTGCAGTAACTACATCGGGAGTGTATTTAGTGCCAAAGGGATCGCGGGTACAAGATGCAATTGAGGCCGCCGGTGGATTCGCGGAGAATGCTGCTCGTGATGCTCTTAATTTGGCACGCGAGATTGGCGATGGCGAGCAGGTACTGGTTCCGAGTGAAGGAATTACTGATCCCGCACGTGTCGACGATGCTACGACAGAAACATTTGCTGGCGCTGTTGGGGGCGGTGTGGGCGCGCTTACGAATGGTAAGGTGAATATTAATACTGCCTCTGCTGCACAACTTGACACCTTGCCAGGCGTTGGGGCTTCTACGGCTGAGAAGATTGTCTCCGACCGTGCCACTAACGGGCCATTCAAAGTAATTGAAGATTTGAAGCGAGTGTCGGGAATTGGTGACAAAAAGTTTGCGGCGTTGGCAGATGCAATCTGCGTGGGCTAAGGACAACGCATGGGCAGATTGCCTCTTAAGATGCCCGTCCGTCCGAGCATCCCTCCGGTGCTTACGTGCGCACTTTGTCTGTGGGCAGCTTGTGCGGCAGTGCTTGCGTACGTTCGGGAATGTGCGAGTACCACAGTGTTCGTTGTGGGAGTGGTGTCACTTGTGGCTGCCTGTGGCGCTGGCGTGCTGTTATGGAGGCGCCGGTGCGCCACAATCTGGTGTGCTTTGTTCGGTTTATGCATTGGTATTGCCTGCGGATGCGCTGGGTCGGCTGATATGCGGGTTGCGCAACGGGCAGTTGGAGACGAGCCCGCATCCCGTATGAGATTTGAGGCAACTGAAGATGCTTCAAAAAGCCTTTTTGGCACGCAGTGTGTTGCTCGGACGCGGTTGGAAGGAGGACGTACGGTAGAGGTACTGCTGCGTTTTGAAGATGATGTAATCCCTTTGCTTTATGGGGAGGTGTTCGAGGCTTCGGTATCTCTTGCTAAACCGACAGGAACGTCAGCTGAGTATTACTGGCAACGTGGTGTCGTTGCGATGGGGGTAGCTCGCAATGTGGAGGTTTTGCAGCGCGACGACCTTCTTGGTATATTGCTGTCGGTGCGTGGGCAGGCCCTTACCGCGTTGGGCTCTTTGGAAGGTGATGGAGCTGCTGTCTTGCAAGCTCTTGTCTGCGGTGGAAGAACTGCACTTGATGACACCGATGTGTACGAAGCGTTCAAAGTGACGGGTCTTGCGCATCTTGTTGCGGTGTCGGGTGCTCATCTTGTTATTGTATGCGCGTTTGTTGGTGTTGCTTTAAAGGTGCTGCATGTGCCACGTGCGGTTTTTGTGGGCACGCAAGTGTTGCTGATCCTTTGCTACCTGGTGCTTTCTGCTGCTCCTGTTTCAGCAGTGCGAGCCGCGCTTATGGCGGTTATTGGCATGTCTTCGTTTTTCGCACGGCGACGACCTTCGAGTTTAAATGGGCTCGCGGTGTGCATAATTGCAGTGGTGGCATCATCGGCTTTTGCGGCCTTGTCTGTGTCGTTTGCCCTGTCAGTGCTTTCTACTTTAGGAATTGTGTTGTTTGCTCGTCTTGCTTTAACGTGGTTGGAGCAACTTGTTCGTCTACCACGTTTTGCTGCTGAGGCATTGGCACTCACCATAGCCTCGAGTATTATGGCTCAGCCTCTTTCGGCGGCACTGTTCTCGCAGATGTCGCTTGTTTCTCCACTTGCAAATGTGCTGACCGCTCCTTTATTCCCCCTTGTATGTGCTGGGGGACTTGTTGCTTCGCTGGTTGCCGTTGTCTCGCCTCCTTTTGGAAGTTTACTGTTGAATATGGTACGTCTTGTTGCTGATGCCTTATGTGAGGTTGTGAGGCTTTGTGCGGGTCTGCCATTTGCCTGCGTTCCCGTCGCCCTTCCTTTTGTGGTGGCACTAGGGTGCACCGTGGTTGGTGCGGTAGCGCTGTGGCTTTGGTGGCCAAAGCCACGATTACTATTCGCGGGTAGTGCGGCGGTTGTGGCTACCGTACTTGCGTTTGGTATGGTCTTTGTCATGCCAAGTCTTGCAGGTGACAGAATTGTTATGCTGGATGTCGGTCAGGGTGATGCGTTTTTGGTGCGCAGTCGGGGTGTCACCTTGTTGGTAGATACGGGTAACCAAGACAAGCTGCTACGCCAGGGGCTTGCACGCCATGGTGTATACCAGCTCGATGCCATTATCGTAACTCATAGTGACGACGATCACGGCGGTTCTCTCTCCTCTTTGAAGGGTGTTGTTCGGGTGAATAGCGTGTTGCTTGCGCAAGATGCTTTGTCTTGTCCCTGCAAGGCCTGTGTGTCTCTGCGTTGTTCTGCGGAATCGTTGGTGGGGAAAGACGGAGTCGAGGGACTTATCGCAGGAACCAGTCTCCGTGCGGGTATTTTTGATCTGCGTGTCGTATGGCCCAAGACCTTTACTGAGGAAGGTGGTAACGCCGACAGCGTGTGCTTGGTGGCACAAGCCGATGCAGATGGCGACGGCATCTCCGACATGACAACCCTATTTACCGGCGATGCCGAGCATCAAGAGTTGACAAAGATCGTGGACCAAGGAATGGTGAGTCAGGTTGACATTCTTAAAGTGGGGCATCATGGATCAAAGAATGCACTCACTCCTGAACTGATAGAAGCTCTCTCTCCACGCGTTGCTCTGATTAGTGTGGGTGAAGGAAACCGCTACGGACATCCTGCGGAAAAAACAATACAAGAGCTTTCCGCATGGGGTGTGCGCATTGAGCGCACCGATGAGGTAGGGGATGTTTCGTGCGAATTGCGCAAGCAAGGCATAGTGATTAACTGATCTGCGGTAGAATACTAATCATGTCTGAAAACAAGAAAAAAGATGCCTTGCTTCCAGCCTATTTGGTTGTTGGTGAGGATGCACTTAAACGTGACACGGTCATGAAGCGACTTCGTGCCCGCTTGTCTACGCTGGGCGATCTTTCATTTAACTCTGATGAGTTTAATGGTGACTCTGCGAGTGGAGATAGTATCGTTGCGGCATGTAATACGGTGCCTTTTGCTAGCCCTGTACGTTTGGTGGAGGTGCGTGCTGCCGATAAGCTGAAAAAAGCCGACGCTGAAACACTGGTTTCTTATCTGTCTTCACCTAGCGAAACCACGGTACTAGCGCTGGTAGCTGAGAAGCTGGCGAAGAATACAAGGTTATATAAGGCCGTAGCGGCGCTCGGGAAGCTGGCTGTTATCGATTGTGCACCCCTTAAGCGCTACGAGTTGCCCAAGACGGTACGTGCGATGGCAGCCGGTCATGGTTTTACGCTTTCGGAGGGTGCAGCGGTACAGCTGGTGGAATTGGTGGGCGAGGATACGATCCACCTCGATAACGAACTGAAAAAGATTGCGCTTTCACACCGCGGTTCCGATGCGGTAAATGAACATGAGATTATGGCTTTGGTTAGCCGTACGGCAGAAGTTAAGCCTTGGGAATTTGTCGACGCGTTTTCGGCCCGCGATACGCGCAAGTGCCTGCTGTATCTTGGTCGCATGGATTCGGTCTCGCCACATGCGCTGCTGGCTATGTGTGTGACGCGTCTGCGTGAATTGGTGTGCGCTCGTGCGCTTGCTGCTCGCGGTAATGCCCGCGGCGTTGCTGCGGCCCTTAAAATGCCGGATTGGCGATGCAAGAATCACGCTGCCTGGGCACGTGCGTTTTCTGCTGAAGAGTTACGGGATGCCTTTATTGCAGCGCGCGATACCGAACGCGCCATGAAGAGCGGGGCTAACCCTGATGAAGCTTTCCTTGACTGGGTGCTGTCGGTGACTACGCGTCATCGCTTATAATGACCCAAAGTTTTGAATGCTTGAGTATTGAACTCCTAAATCGGGGTTTATAGGCCTAAGTCGCAGGGTCGAACGAGAATTGGGATACTGGATACCTTAGATACGAAAAAGCCCTCGTTCGAGGGCTTTTTCTTTCCTTGATATGCGGACGGATCACAAAAAAGCAATCCGAGCATCAGTGCTATTCGGCGGCTTCTTCAGCAGCGGCAGCTTCAGCCTTAGCAGCTTCTTCGGCTTCCTTTGCCTTGCGCTTTGCAGCAGCAGTTTCGTCCTTTTGCGTTTGCTCGCGACGCTTAGCCTTCTCGGCGGAGGCAGCTTTCATGGCAGCTTCGCGTGCTACCTTGGCAGCAGCTTTCTTGGAGCCCGTGTTCTGGTCCTTCTTGGCCGGTTTCACGTATGCTGCACGATCAGCGTCGGTAACAACATCTTTGATAAGCAGCATGATGCCGCTCTTGCGATTGGAAGCCTGGTTCTTGTGAATAACGCCCTTCGAGGCAGCCTTATCCATGAGGCGGCAGGCGGCCATAGCGGCAGCGTAAGCATCTGCGCCATTTTTGGCAGCTACGGCATCCTTAACGCGACGAATCGCAGTTTTCAGTTCGGACTTCACTGCGCGATTGCGCATGCGGGATTTTTCGTTAGTGATAATACGCTTCTTCTGGCTCTTAATATTCGCCATGCTGGTTCTTCCTCCAATGAATCATGTCTTCGGTTCTTGCGAAACCACTCGTTTACTGCGTTTTCAGCCTACGCGCACGCAGCATATTTGCTGATACGCTAACTACCCAGTACCGAAAAGCCTCGCAATGATCCAAGAAGGACCCCAGCACCCACATAAAGCGGGGAAGCTGTGCGAAAAAAGGAAACAGGCGGGATTTCTCTGTTTCTCAAGACCAATCGGTCACTCAGCCTAACGAATCCTCAAGTGCAGCCACGTCTGCGGATTGGCGACAAATACCGTCGCACACTCGTATTGCTGAATACGCAATTTGTTAGGATACCAGATATTGGCATGTTATATCGAAAAAAGACAGATTCGTGGATAAATCCACGAACACTTTGTGCTCAACCCTTATTCTGCCCTTGTTCCGAAAGTTTGATAAGAAGGCGGTATAGGGAGCTTTCGTTCGGAAATTAGGCAATCTCGTTCTCGCTAAATTCATCTTTTCCAAAAATAATTTCCTTGCCAGCTTGTCTCCATTCGCGATATTCGGCAGTAGCCGTAAACAACACGTCGGAAGAGGAGTTGAGTGCTGTCTCGCATGAGTCTTGAATTACGCCGATGATAAAGCCGATACCTACTACCTGCATGGCAATATCGTTGCTGATTCCGAACAGTGAGCATGCAAGCGGAATGAGAAGGAGCGAACCGCCAGTAACGCCCGATGCGCCACATGCAGATACGGCGGCAAGTACGCTGAGGATAACGGCAGTAGGAAGATCGATTGACACACCCATGGTGTGGGCAGCCATCATTGCCATAACCGAAATGGTTACTGCGGCACCCGCCATGTTAATGGTTGCTCCAAGTGGTATGGAAACGGAGTAGTTGTCTTTGTCGAGACCAAGTTTGCGACAAAGTTCCATGTTGACAGGAATATTCGCCGCAGAACTGCGGGTGAAAAATGCTGTAATGCCACTGTCTTTTAGACAACGTAGCACAAGCGGATAGGGATTCTGACGAATGCCCAACCATACAAGAAGAGGGTTTGTAACAAACGCAATAAACAGCATACACCCTACCAGTACGAGCAGAAGTTGGCCATATTCGGTGAATATCTCGAGTCCGTTTTCACCAACCGAGGTATACACCAAGCCTAAAATACCGAAGGGAGCAAGCGAAATAATCCAGCGAACCACTTGCGATACTGCATCAGACACACTGGTGAATACCTCTTTTGTTCCTTGAGAAGCTGCGCGCAGGGCAACGCCAAGAAGTACGGCCCATGCTAAAATTCCGATGTAATTTGCATTTATCAGTGCATCTACCGGGTTTGATACAACGTTCATGACGAGCGCGCTTAACACCTCACCAATGCCCGAAGGTGAACTCTGATCTACGGTCGTCGCATTGAGTGTAAGCTCTAGGGGAAATAAGAAGCTCGCTGCTACCGCCACAAATGCTGCGATAAAAGTACTTATGATATAAAGCAATACTACCGTCTTCAAGGATCCTGCGGTTTTTGCGTTTGCAAGTGCGCTGATAACGAGGAAGAATACCAAGATGGGTGCGACACCCTTTAACGCCGAAACAAAGAGGGTGCCCAGCAATTCGATAATGCTTATGCTAGGAGCAAATACGCCAAGTACAGCACCAATAGCCAAACCAACAATAATGCGTTTAATTAAGCTGATTGAATTCCAGGCTTTGGCAACACGTTTGATAGCATTCATTGCTTTTGGGGATTCCTTTCGATGGATTTCCTTGTCGCAGCGGTAAGTCTGCGGCGTGTCGCTCGCATTGCCGCGCACAAAATTGCGTGTGCTACATAATAGCAAAAAATCGGTGATGAGAAGGAAAACCTTGCGACGTTCACGGTGCGTAATCAATTGACATGCTGTTTTTTCAACTCAAGTTACGTAGTGTTGTGGGTGCTTTCTAGCGGCCTCAAGTTCTTGCATCCCATTAACTTGTCATCCAGAGGGGAATCAATGGATGGCGATAACTCAATTCAAGCCCTCTGAAACAAAATCCCTCACAAAAAAGAATCGTGAGGGATTTTGTTGATTTTTTAATGAACTCGTTTCGTTTTGGTGGTCTGGCGCCTTAGTAATTTTCGCTCCGAATCTCGAAATACTCACGACCATGGTCGCATACGGGACACACTTCAGGAGCCTCGACGCCGAAGTGGATGTGTCCGCAATTGTTGCACTTCCAAGCGTATACTTCACCGCGCTTGAATACTTCACCGGCATTAATGCGTTCGATGAGCTGGCGATAGCGCTCCTCGTGTTCCTTTTCGACAGCGGCTACGCCTTCGAATAGTTCCGCAAGATCAATGAATCCTTCAGCACGTGCGGTTTCAGCGAATTCGGCATACATTTCGGTCCACTCTTCGTTTTCGCCAGCAGCAGCATCGGCAAGATTTTTGAGTGTCGTAGGAATTGCTCCACCATGAAGCGCCTTAAACCACAGCTTAGCATGCTCTTTTTCGTTTTTGGATGTTTCGAGGAAGATGTTCTGAATCTGAACGTAGCCATCCTTCTTTGCCTGGCTTGCATAGTAGGCGTACTTCGTGTGCGCTTGTGATTCACCCGCGAACGCTGTCATTAGATTCTTTTCGGTTTGGGTGCCCTTTAGTTCCATTGTTTTGCTCCTTCTGCGACTCACAGGCCGCGGTCATCATCGATCTCGGTATGGTTACTATAATAAGCTAAACGCAAAGGGAAGCTTATCTCAGGTATATTATTTCAGACTAACAATGCCCTTACTTCGTATGAACGAGGGGTGTCGACAAATGCGCTTCGTCTGGATAAGGCTTACGGAGACGCATACATGCGGTATCATAAGCAAACTATGATCAAAACCCGAAGAAACGGAACCAATGAGCACTGATCCGAACCTTATACGTAATTTTTCCATCATCGCGCATATCGATCATGGAAAATCGACACTGTCTGACCGTATTCTGGAGTCTACGGGAACAGTGGCGCATCGAGATATGCAAGCTCAATTGTTGGACAGTATGGACATCGAGCGCGAGCGTGGTATTACCATCAAAAGTCAGGCTGTGCGTGTGGATTATGCTGCCGACGATGGGCAGACCTATCAGTTTAATCTGATTGACACACCGGGCCACGTGGATTTTACCTACGAGGTTAGTCGGTCTTTGGCTGCCTGTGAAGGTGCTGTGTTGGTGGTGGACGCCACGCAGGGGGTGGAGGCTCAAACCGTAGCAAATGCTATGCTCGCTATGAATGCAAACCTAGAAATTATCCCACTTATCAATAAGATAGATTTGCCCGCCGCCGAGCCCGAACGTGTGCGCGAGGAAATCGAGGAGGGTTTGGCTATTCCTGCCGATGACGCCGTGCTTGCCTCGGGCAAGACTGGCGTAGGTGTGCATGATCTTTTAGAAGCGGTGGTATACAACATTCCGGCTCCCGTAGGAGATGCAAACGCGCCTTTGCGTGCGCTTATTTTCGATTCCTACTTTGATGCCTACCGTGGTGTAGTTGCATTAGTGCGTGTGGTAGACGGTTCTATGAAGAAGGGCGACCGCATTCGTATGCTAGCCACCAAGACCGAAGCTTTGGTGGAAGAAGTGGGCGCTCGTCGACCCGTCGAGACTCCTATGCCAGCGCTCGGAGTGGGCGAGGTTGGCTATCTGGTTACTGGCTTAAAAGACGTAAGCCAGGTGAAGGTGGGTGACACCATTACTTCGTCGACGCAGGGGGTGGATGAACCTCTCCCGGGTTATCGTGAGGCGAAGCCTATGGTGTTCACTGGTTTATACCCCATTGACGGAGATCAATATGAGCCTCTCAAAGAAGCGCTTGAAAAACTCTCGCTGAACGACCCAGCTTTAGCCTGGGAACCAGAAAAGTCCCATGCTCTTGGTTTTGGTTTTCGCGTTGGCTTTTTAGGGCTGCTTCATATGGAGGTTATTAAAGAGCGCCTTGAGCGCGAGTTCGGTTTGGACTTGTTGGCTACAGCACCTTCTGTGGAATATCACGTGTTTCGCGCGGGCGGAGAAATATTGTCGCTGCATTCGCCGCAGGAAATGCCCGATCCCGGCGAGATTGAGCATATTGAAGAGCCCTATTTGAAGGCAAAGATACTTATTCCGCCCGACTATGTAGGCGCCGTTATGGATCTGACGGTTGCGCGCCGCGGCACGTTTGTTACCATGAATTATTTGTCGCCGACGACGGTCGAATTAATTTGGGATATACCTTTATCGGAGTTAATCATGGATTACTTCGACAAGTTAAAATCAAATACTAAGGGTTACGCAAGTCTTGATTACGAGTTTGATGGCTATAAACCCTCCAAACTGGTGAAGCTTGATATTCTCCTATCAGGAAAGCCCATTGATGCTCTGTCATTTATCGTACACAAAGACAAAGCGTACGACCGCGGACGAGTACTTACGGAAAAACTCAAGGAAATTATCCCTCGTCAGATGTTTGAGGTGCCTATTCAGGCTGCCATTGGCGGACGAGTTCTTTCGCGTGAGACCGTGAAAGCTAAGCGAAAAGACGTACTTGCAAAGTGTTACGGTGGCGACATCTCGCGTAAACGCAAGCTGCTGGAAAAGCAGAAAGCTGGCAAGAAACGCATGAAAAATATCGGCAACGTGGAAGTGCCACAAGAGGCCTTCATGGCCATATTGAAGGTGGACGACTAAGCTTGAGAGCCCTTGGCTCGCCGCAAGCTCTAAGGCAGGTAAGCATATGGCACGGAAACAAGAATTCGATTGGTTGGATGATCCTTTCAACGAGAAGAAAGCAGCGCAAGAGCAGGAGCATGCCTCTGGTTCTAACGGCAGCAAGATGGCGCTCGGATGCGGGTGTCTTGTGGTGGTGGTTGCCATAGTGGGATTATTGATATTTGCTTTCATTAATATGCTTGATGTTTTGGCTTCGTAGGTTTGGTCAACGTGTTTAGTTTCTTTCGGCAGCACCAGCTTTTACTGGCGCCTATGGCGGGCGTGAGTGATGAAGCCCTGCGTACCCTCTGTTGCGAGCAGGGGGCTGACCTTACTTATACCGAAATGGTTTCGGCGAAGGGCCTCTCTTACGCCAACGAAAAAACTCGTCACTTGTTGTCTCTCGCTCCTGTCGAGGACCAGGTAGCTGTGCAACTGTTTGGTCACGAGCCCGATACGATGGCATCGCAGGCAGCATGGATTGAAGGCGAGATGGGTGATACGCTTGCCTATGTGGATATTAATATGGGCTGTCCAGCGCGCAAGATAACTTCAAAGGGTGACGGCTCGGCACTTATGAAAGATCCTGAGCGGGCAACTGCCATCGTGCGTGCGGTGGTGGCGGCTGTTGAGCATCCGGTTACGGTAAAGTTTCGCCGCGGCTGGGCTGAGGGTTGCGAAACCGCTCCTGAGTTCGCGCAGCGCATGGAAGACGCGGGGGCGGCAGCTGTTGCCGTACATGGACGTTATGCCGAGCAATTGTATCGCGGTAGCGCCGATTGGGGCGTTATTAAGCGGGTAAAACAGGCAGTGAGCGTGCCAGTGGTGGGTAATGGTGATGTACGAACTGGCGCTGATGCTGTTACTCTTGTAGGGAGCACTGGATGTGATGCGATAATGATTGCACGGGGAGCGGAAGGTAATCCCTGGGTGTTTGCGCAGGCTAAGGCTGCTCTTGCTGGGCACCCTGAACCCGCCTTGCCTACGATTGACGAACGTATTGCTATGGCACGTCGCCATGCCCGTTTGCTTTCTGAACGAGAAGGACGCGCTATCGTTCGCATGCGTAAGCATGCTATGTGGTATATGGCTGGCCTTCCGGGAGCGTCCGCAGCTCGCGGTCGCATTAATGATTGCGTAACGTTAGAAGATTTCGATCGAGTTTTCGATGAATTGCTGGAATGTGCACGCACTCACGAAACGAGAGGTTAGACGATATGTCTCACGACCCCTACAAGGCACTTTATCTACATCTACCGTTCTGTGTGAAACGGTGCGGGTACTGTGATTTTTCCACGGATGCCGTAAGCGCCGATAGCCCCGAGATCGATGCCTATATTGAAGACCTCGTGTTGCAGATTAGACGCAAAGCAAAAGAAGGAGAGCTCGGTGTCCTTGAAACGGTCTATATAGGCGGGGGAACACCCAGTTATGTGGGGCTGGCTCGTCTTTCGAATCTGCTGTACACCTTGTCTCTTTCCATGCATTTGACACCCGAAGTTGAGTGCACGATGGAAGCGAACCCAGAAAGCCTTACTGAACGTATGGTGCGTGATATTTGGGCGTTGGGAGTAAATCGCTTGTCGCTTGGCGTGCAAAGTTTCGATGATGAGGTATTGCGTATATTAGGGCGGGCTCATACTTCAGACGATGCTCGACGTGCCCTCGCGGCAGCTCTGACACGTTTTGAGAACGTGAGTGTAGACTTAATGTGTGGCATTCCCGGTCAGAGTGAAAAAAGCTTCGAGGCAAGCGTGCGTGAGGCGGTGTGCCTTGGCGCTACTCATATAAGTATATATCCGTTAACCATTGAGCCCCATACTGTTTTTGAACAGGCCATTTTAAAGGGCACCTTAGAAGAACCCGACGATGATATCGAAGCGACGCACATGGAGATAGCTGCGCGCATACTGGCTGAAGAGGGTTTCGAGCGTTATGAGGTTGCGAGCTATGCGCGTCCTGGTTTTACCTGTCGCCACAATATTGCTTACTGGACTGGTGTACCTTATTTAGGACTCGGTCGTTCAGCTGCAACTATGACGCAGAATGAAAGTCGCCGTATGCGTATGCAAGATGGTCAAGTAACCGACGATCTTACCCTCGCTCAGATGATGGCCGAAGATCTTATGCTAGGCATGCGTATGACCTGCGGTATATCCACTGAATTGGTTGAGAAGGCAGCGCAGAGACTTCCTGATGTTATTTCTGTACTGACTGTCTTACAGGAAGAAGGCCTCGTTGAGTTGCGAGAGAATCGCTGGAGACCTACAGAGCGTGGTTGGCTTTGCGGAAATGAGCTCTACGGACGCCTTTTTGATTTAGCTTCCTAGCAGCGCAAGAGGGAGTGAGGCTTGCTCTGTTCTGTCAAGGAGTCTTGTACCTCTGTTTGTTGGGGGATTATCTGTGACGTTCACCAGGTTTCTCTATATTTCCCACACTTTCTTTAGCACTCTCTTGCATCGGCTGCTAAAATGATACGTCAGCACTATCCCGAAAGAAGAAGTCGTTATGGTTATGTGCTTGTCTTTGAGGTGGCTGAGGTGGCGGAATAAGACTCTTGTACGAGAAAGGAAGGTGGAGAAGCGTGCTATCGGATCGTAGGCAACGGGTTTTGGCTGCGCTTATAGAAGAGTATGTCGCTCGCGCTCTACCCGTGGGTTCTCGTACGCTGACCGAACGCTATCAACTGGGTGTTAGCCCAGCCACGGTGCGCAATGAACTGTCGGTACTTGAAGATGGTGGCTACATCACGCAGCCCCATACGTCGGCTGGACGCATACCGACTGACGTAGGATATCGTGCGTTCGTTGATAACCTATTAGAAGGCGGGTTTCCGGGTGACGAAGAGCGTAGTCGCACCGCGGTAGATGAGCTTCGTCGTAGTGCCAGCGAATTGGATGCGTTACTGGAGCAAACTTCGTCTGCGCTTACACGATTGACGGACTGCCTCTCCATTGTTTTGGCCCCTTCGGTGCTTAACCTACATATCAAGCAGTTGTCACTTATTTCTCTGACGCTTTACCGTGCGTTGGTGGTGTTGGTTACTGAAGACGGTCAGGTATTCAATCGTCAAATAGACTTTGCCGAGCCAGTGTCGTCCGACGAGCTGGCGCAAGTGCAAGTTTTTTTGGGTGATGTTTTTACGGGAAAGTCGTTACAGCAGATTGAAGAAGGTTTAGAGCGGGGCATGATGGAGGCTTTGCACGATCCGTTGGTGCGGTTGGTGCTGGAAGAGGTGCTGTCGTGCTTGCAGGAAAGCGAACTGTCGCGCACCCATCGCCTCGGAGTGAGTTCTCTGTTAACGAAACCTGAGTTTAGTCAGTCTCAGGTGCTTTTGCCTGTTATGCAAGTGCTTGAAGATGATACGGTGCTACTGCATCTTCTCGATGACGCAGTACGTTATGCTGATGGAGCGCCGTGTGTGCGTATTGGCCGTGAGAACGATGCGGCAGAACTGGCGGGTGTGTCGGTGGTGGCAAGTCGTTACGGACGCGGTGAGTCGGCTGGCGTAGTGGCTGTTATTGGTCCTACCCGCATGGATTATTCGAAGGTAATACGAGCGGTACGCATTGCAAGCACCGCTCTTCAGGACATATAGGATATTGCGCGACGGTGTCTCGGGGGAGCGCTGTCGCCTTGTGAGGAAAGGTGCCAGTTAGAACTATGGCCAAGGATCTGTACGAGGTTCTGGGCGTTTCTAAAAACGCCACTGATGATGAGATCAAAAAGGCGTTTCGACGCCGTGCGCGTGAGCTTCACCCAGACGTGAATAAAGCGGCAGATGCCGAAGATCAGTTTAAAGAGCTGAATGAGGCTTATGACGTTCTTTCCGATGCGAATAAACGTGCCCAGTACGATCGATTTGGAACTATTCCCGGTGCGGCAGGCAATGGAAGTCCTTACGGTGGCGGAAGCGGCTACGTCGACTTTGAAGATCTATTCGGCGGCGGTTTTGGTATGGGCGACATCTTTAGCTCATTTTTCGGTGGGCAGGGTGGTGCGCGTCAGCAGCAGCGCCGCGAAGGTCGCGACATGGGTGTGGGATTGCGTTTGACGCTTGAGGAAGTGGCTGCGGGTGCAAAGAAGGAGATAGTTTACGATCGTTTGGCTCCGTGTCCCGACTGTGAAGGATCGGGTCTCGGTCCGGATGGTCATGAGGTTACCTGTCCCGACTGCAACGGACAGGGACGTGTTGTTACGGTTCAACACACCTTCTTAGGTGATATGCAGTCGGCCACTACGTGTAGAACCTGCGCTGGTACGGGGCGTTCCATTGAGAATCCGTGTCCCGAGTGCGAGGGCCAGGGTCGCGTTCCCGATCGTCAACGAGTTACCGTAGAAGTGCCGGTAGGTATCCGAGATTCGCAACAGCTGCGTCTCTCTGGATTTGGCGAAGCGGGTCTTCAGGGGGCGGCGGCTGGCGATCTTATTGTTACTTGTCGTATTCAGCCTCACGAATTCTTCGAGCGTGATGGAGATAACCTACATGCCCGGGCGAATGTATCTATCGTGCAGGCAACGCTTGGTGCCGATATCGAAATCGATGGTATCTTCGAAGATGAAAAAGTAGAGGTACGTATACCTGAAGGCTGTCAAAATGAGCAAGTGGTGCGCGTGCGGGGCTTTGGTATGCCCAAGTTCCGTAGCGAGACGCGTGGTGATATGTACGTGCATGTGAACGTGGTAGTGCCTAAGAAGGTAACGAAAAAGCAGCGTGAGCTTCTTGAGCAGTTGGCTGAAGATATGGGCGAGGATGTTACCGATGCCCGGACACCTCTTCAGAAACTTCGCGACGCTTTCAACTAACATGTCTCTGCCGCACTTTTATCTCGAGAATCAAGTGGTTGCCCTTGAAGAGGCGACGGTATTTCCGTTGAGGCTAACCCCCGACGATGCGAAGCATGCCCGCGTATTGCGATTAACGTCTGGCGAACACGTGGCGGTTGTAGATGCTGCTCGAGACTACTTCGAATGTGAGATTGTGTCGACAGACGATGAAGTACCTCTTGTGCGTATTGCGCAACATCTCGTCGCGCCCACCCCAAACGCGACGGTGTTATTGGTGCAGGGCCTCGCCAAGGGCGATAAAATGGAGACCGTTATCCGTCATGCCACCGAACTGGGTGTGGCTGGGTTTTTACCGCTTGTGTGCGATCGCTCTATCGTAAAGCTCGATGCCAAGAAGGCCTGTGCGAAAACGGAGCGGTGGCAAGCAATAGCCAAGAGTGCTGCCATGCAGTCGGGGCAATGTGAGGTCTCTGAGGTGTGTACCCCGATGGTACTTGAGGAGGTGTGTGCTGCGCTGTCGCACGCGACAGCTATCTTGGTGTGCTGGGAGGAGGCGCCGCAGACAGCACGGCTTTCGACAGCTATCTGGACTGGCATCGAGCGGTGTCAGGTATCTCCGCACGAGGCGCGCATCGCCGTGGTGGTGGGTCCCGAGGGGGGTCTGACTGAGCGCGAGGTTGATGCTTTCCTAGAATGCAATGAGCGTGCGTCTTTGGTGTCGCTTGGTCCCTCCATATTGCGCACCGAGACGGCCGGCATCGTGGCGAGTGCACTTGCGCTTTATGAGCTGGGTGGTCTCGGCAACGTCTCGCGCGGCAGCTTCGAGGATGTCGGATGATGAGGTTCTGTGTCGTCAATCTGGGCTGCAAGGTAAACCGTGTGGAATCGGATGCTATCGCCGCAGCATTGCTTGCGGCGGGATACAGCGAGGCTGAACAAGCTGATGCCGATCTTATCGTGGTGAACACCTGCACGGTGACCGGGGAGGCTGAAAAAAAGACACGCAAGGCGGTACACCGCGCACTGCGCGCGAATGAGCATGCCCGCGTGGTGGTAACAGGATGTGCTGTCTCCCTCGATGCCGCCGGGTTTGAAGCTATGGACGCGCGTGTTGAAACGGCGGCAAAAGGCGCTCTCCTTGAAGCGCTTGCCGCACGTGTGGGTGACGATCAACGGGTATTGCGCATAGGGGGTGCTTTTCCTACGCGCGTGGGTATTAAAGTTCAGGATGGGTGCAACAATGCTTGTACCTACTGCATCGTACATGTTGCCCGTGGTCGTGCATGGAGCCGTACCGCTTCAGAGGTGGTGGAGGAGGCGGTAACTTACGCTCGGGCGGGTGTCGGCGAAATTGTGCTTTCGGGTATCAATTTAGGTTCCTATCGTAGCGAGGGTTTAACGCTGGCGGGACTCTTGGAGCGTTTGCTGGCTACTACGGTTGATCAATCCCCACCGAATACAGCTTGTGTACGTTTTCGTATATCAAGCATTGAACCTATGGATGTTGATGATGAGCTGATTGCTCTGCTTGCTCATGCGGAAGGGCGAGTTTGTCGTCACTTACACCTTCCCCTGCAATCTGGCAGTTCGGGGGTGTTGCATGACATGGCGCGCCCTTATGATGCATGGGAGTACCGCGAGTTAGTGGATCGGTTGCGCGCAGCGGTGCCGGAATTATCGCTCTCCACTGATATTATTGTGGGATTTCCCGGTGAGAGCGAGGAAGACTTCGCATCAACTCTTGAGATGGCTGAGCATTGTTCTTTTTCAAAGATTCATGTGTTTCCCTACTCTCAGCGCGAGGGAACTCCGGCAGCCAATAGAGTTGATCAGGTTTCCTCAGGTGTTAAGGCTCATCGTGCTCGTTGTTTGCGTGATCTTGCTTCACAGCTGCGGTCTCAAGAGCGTGTTCGTCGTCGCGGAACGTCTGAGTTAGTATTGATAGAGACGACTGGTAAAGCTACGACGGAAAGCTACTTTGAGGTTGAGGCACCTGCTAATTCTACTCCTGGTACGCTTGTACCTTTGATATTGCCATAGTCGAGAGCAACTTAGCTCATCCACGCTTCGATAACAACACTGCGCGTTGGCTTACCCCGTGATACAATGACCTCATGACAGATCAGACGCAAATTACCCTGACTGCTCCGACAAGTGTAAATATGGCGCTTGTCGTGGGTCAGGCTGACGAACTCCTTCATATTGTGCAAGATGCTTTTCGAGCGCGCATTACCGTGCGCGGCGATACTATTGTACTGGAAGGTGACCCCCATGAAGTGCAGTCGCTTACTGCGCTATTTTCTGATTTCATAAAGATGGTTGAGGATGGTGAAGCCCCTACGCTCGACTACGTACGTCGCGCCATCGATCTTATGCGTACAGCAGAGTTTTCGCCGCGTGCTCTGCGCGAGGATATTCTACTGACGTATCGGGGGCGGGCGATTCGTCCAAAAACATCAGGTCAAAAACGTTATGTTGATGCTGTTCGTGAGCATACTATTACCTTTGGTATTGGTCCTGCTGGCACAGGCAAAACGTATCTTGCGATGGCGATGGCGGTGGCAGCACTTAAGCGCAAAGAGGTTGGACGTATTATCCTTACTCGTCCCATTGTTGAGGCGGGGGAGAGTTTGGGCTTTTTACCAGGCTCTCTTACCGAGAAGGTAGACCCCTACATTCGTCCCCTCTATGATGCGCTTTTTGATATGACGGATATGGAACGTGCTACTCAGCTTATCGAAAGCGGCGTTATTGAAATCGCACCGCTCGCATTCATGCGTGGGCGTACCTTAAATGACAGCTTTATTATCTTGGATGAGGCTCAAAATACCACACCCGAGCAAATGAAGATGTTTCTTACGCGCTTGGGCTTTGGGTCAAAGATGGTGATTACCGGTGACGTAACCCAGCTCGATCTACCTCGCGGCATTTCGGGTCTCAAGAGTGTGCGTAGCATATTGGAAGGCATAAGTGATATCGCGTTCGCCGACTTTACAGGGAAGGACGTGGTGCGTCATTCGCTCGTAGCCGCTATCGTGTCGGCTTACGACGAAGCATCAAGGAAGGTTTAGGAAAAGCTCATGGATATTCAAATTAGATACGACTACCGCAAAGAAGACCTCGAGAAGCTACCTCTGCATGAGTTGGCGCAGTTTGTGTTGGCTCGTGAGGAGAAACCGTTCAATACTGAGGTGTCTATTAGTTTTGTCACTGATGAAGCTATTGCTGAGTTGAACGAAAAGTATCGTGGTAAGCAAGGTCCTACCGACGTACTTTCATTTGAGTGCGACGGGGTAGACGACGATCTATCTGCTATAACGTTGGCCCAAGACCCGATTTTTGAGCTGGGTGATGTCGTTATTGCTCCCGATGTTGCAGCGCATCAGACACGTGAATTTGGTACTTCTTTTGAAGAGGAGATTAGCCTGTTGTTGGTACATGGCCTCTTGCATCTATGTGGTTACGACCATGTGGAAGATAACGAGGCTGAGGCTATGGAGAAGCGTGAATCCGACATATTGGAGGATTGGGCGAAGCGCACGGTCTAACAGATGAGTAGTGAAGCAAGGGGAGAAGAGAGCAGTGCGAGGGGAGCTTGTGGTGGACGATGAGGACGGGGTTAGGCCACGTACGTTAGACCCGGATACGAGTAGGCCTCCCTGCTGTGGCGACAGCGGCTTTGTTCGCAACGAAGCCGATAAAAAGCATGGTTCGCGCTTTTCGCTTGCCTGTGCTTTTTCGTGTGCAGCCGCAGGGGTAGTTCATGCGGTACGTACCCAGCGCAATATGAAGATTCATCTGGTGGTGGCGGTACTTGCGATAGTGCTGGGGTTTTTACTGGGAATTGACGCGCCTTCATGGATGGCTGTTGTGCTTGTTATTGCAGCAGTATTTGCAACCGAATGCCTCAATACAGCGATTGAGGCCTTGGTCGATCTTGTGTCGCCCGATTATCATGAACTTGCCCGCTATGCGAAAGATTGTGCTGCTGGAGCTGTTCTTATCTGTGCCCTTTCGGCTGTAGTTGTAGCTTTTATCGTATTCGTACCTCGTTTGCTGCTTCTCATTGTGGGGTAACGTCTCGCTGTGGTGTAAGGAAATTCAGTTGTTATAACATACCTGCTGCTTCATAGGAGGTGGCGCTGAGGAAGGACACGCTATGGACAACATGAAAGGCTCGACTGAGTTTAAGTCGGGGTTTGTTACGCTTATTGGACGTCCTAATGCCGGAAAATCAACGCTGGTGAACGCCATCATGGGTAAAAAGATTGCCATCACGTCGAATACGGCGCAAACGACGCGTCACCGTTTTCGCGCAGTATTGACACGCGAAGATTTTCAACTGATCTTGGTGGATACCCCTGGTTTACACAAGCCCCACGACGCCTTAGGTGAAGAATTGAATACTTCAGCTTTGAAGGCACTTGAAGATGTAGATGTGGTGGCCTTACTTATTGACGCATCTCAGCCTATCGGTCGCGGTGATGAATGGGTTGCTGAGCAGTTGAAGCGTGTGCGCTCTAAGAAAATTTGCGTCTTGTCAAAGCTTGATTTAGTGAATGATGAACAGATTGCCCGGCAACGTGTTGCTGCTGAACAGCTTGGCACCTGGGATGCCATGGTGGGACTTTCGTCAGTATCGGGTAAAAACGTAGATGCCTTCGTGGAAGAAGTGGTGTTTCTGCTGCCCGAGGGACCGAAGTGGTTCCCCTCTGATATGGAGACCGACCAGCCCATTGATGTAGTTGTGGCCGAGTTTATTCGCGAGAAAATACTTCGTTCGTTTCACGATGAAGTACCTCATGCAATTGGTGTGCGCGTTGAGGAAATGGAGTTTGACAAGAAAAAAGATTTGCACCGCATTTTCGCGGTGGTTTATGTTGAACGCGACAGTCAGAAGGGTATTATTATTGGCAAGAAGGGTGTCGCTATCAAACAAATCGGCACTGAGGCTCGCACCGATCTCGAGCAGCTGCTGGGTACACGTGTATATCTTGACTTGTCGGTAAAGGTTAAGAAAAACTGGCGTCGCGATGCTGCCCAAATCCGTCGTTTTGGTTACGGTGAAGGGGCATAAGGCTCCTCTATTCTTGCAGGTATTGTTACGAAAACGGGGATCGAACGGATGCGCCATTATGTGCGCTCATTTTCCGTTACAATACAAAAGTGAGACCGTCGCGCATGAGGGAGCCGTGGAACATGATCTGTCCGAACTGCCAATCTGACAATAAAGAGGGTGCCAAATTCTGCAATGAGTGCGGATTTCCTCTTACTGGCCGCATGGCGGCCGTAGCTGCTGCGTCAACAAGCGACGAAGCGCTGCGTGCTGTTTCGTCAGATACAACTGAAGAAGCTGCTCTTGTCGAAGCTGCCGTTATTAACGATTCTTCCGAGGAGGATGAGTCTTCGGAAGAGGTTGAGCTGGCTGTAAATGAAGAGCGATCTGCATCACAGTCTACTCAGTCTGCTGTGTCGCGTTCGATGCAGGGTTCAGGGCCGTTAGACCCCTCTCGGCTTCCGGTGATTGGCATTGTGGGAGTTGACGTTGATGAAGATGGTAATGAATTTACTTTTGATGATATTGACATCAATGAAGATGCGCAGGAGGAGCCTGCCGGTGTTGAGAAGCGTCAAAATCTCGACGCTTCGGTAACTGCCGATCTTTCTGGTCTGGACGAATGTCTCGTCGATGCGGGCTATGTACCACCGCAATCAGCTTGGCGTTCGGGAGGAACGATGGAGATGCCGCGTATTGAGGACGCGCCGGCACCAAAACAAAAGGAATTCCGCGCTCCTGATCCGAATGAAAAAAAACACAGCAAAGGACGTATTGTCGCTATAGTGGCAGCTGTGCTGATTGTTGCTGCAGCGGTAGCGGTGGGCGTAACTTATCAGATGGAATTATGGGGCGGGAAAATGCTGCCCAGTGTAGTAGGCATGACGCAAGCCGACGCTACCTTCCAGTTGGAAGAAAAGGGTTTTGTTGTTCGTTCAGTGCAAGTTAAATCAGATGAGCCAGAGGGGCTCGTGCTCTTTATGGATCCAACGGGAGGTGCTCGTGCCGAGAAAGGTACCGAAGTAGTGCTTCAGGTGGCGATTCCCCGTACGATTCCTGATGTGGTTGGTAAGACAAGAGACGAGGCGGGTAAGCTTCTAAATGAAGCTGGTTTCGATCATGTAGCCTTCGCGGAAGTGAAGTCTGATAATGCAGAAGGAACGGTGCTTTCTCTCGAACCCGCTGTGGGTCAGAAAGCAAAGGCCTCAACGCCGATTGAGGTAACAGTTGCTGTACCTTATACGGTGCCTGACGTTATCGGTAAGCCGAACGCTGAGGCGGTAGCCGCACTTGAGGCGGCCTCGTATAAGGCTAATGTGCAGTACTATTACACCGAGGAAGTAACCGAGGGCTTGGTGGTAAGTATAGATCCTGCCGCGGGAGCAAAGCTTGCTTCTGGCTCGACGGTAACCATGAACGTGGCCGTATCTCGCTCCAGTGTACTAGTGCCTATTGCTAAGGATTATTTGGCAAGTGTTGGTACCATCAGTCTTGGGGGCACTACCTATCGCATTGCTTCGGTGGATGCCGTATCATACACGGGCCACAATCAAACGTCGTTCACTATCACGGGACGCGCGGTAACTACGCTTGATGGGGAAACGGTAACCGGTTCAGCCAAGCAAAAGAGCGGTACCATTACGTGGGATGATGCCAACAACATCGTCAGTATTGCATAGCGGCCTGTGGCGAGCGCAACGTATAAGGCGCGCGCCATTGTGCTGCGCAAGACAAAGCTCGGGGAGAGCGACCTTGTTGTTACCATGCTTGCCGAGGATGGTTCACAGATGCGCGTCGTCGCAAAGGGGGCCCGCAAGCCTTCGAGTTCATTTGCGGCGCGCCTCGAGTTGTATTCGGTTGCGGACGTGCTGTGCTCAAAGGGTCGTAACCTTGATGTGGTAACGGAAGCACGTCTTGTTGCCAGCAATGAGCGCATTCGTCGCGATATAGAGCACACTGCTTGTGCAGCGCCGATGGTTGAGTTGCTGGATCGCGTGACGCAAGATGGCTTGGAGGCTCCCCGTCTTTTTGCGCTGACGCAAGCTGCCCTAGTATGCCTTAACACAGCAAGCGCCAATCAGGCTCCCTCACTCTGTGCCGCACACCTCTTAAAAGCGCTTGCTCTCTCGGGTCTGCGTCCTAGCTTGGTCTCGTGTGTCGGCTGTGGTAGTGAGATTACACTCGATAGCCCCGATCGGTTGATATTTGTGTCTTACCGAGAGGGAGGCGTTGTGTGTGGTGTCTGTCGTTCGCAGATGGAAGCTATTGCGGTTCCTGCCAGTACCCTTAGCTGGTGCAAGATGCTTCTTGGTTCGACTTTTGCTGAGATATCCAAAAGGGATATTGATTTGTCTACGTCGTTTACGGTGCTGCGATTTTGTCAGCAGTGGACACGTGAGCACGTTGGCGTAAACTTAAAATCGCTTAATTTTTTGTTTACCTGTGGCCTATTTTGATTGAAGGGAATACGATGCACGTTTTTACCCCGCGCGGGGTTTGCTCGCGAGCCATCCATGTTGAGCTGGATGGAGATAAAGTAACTCACGTTGAATTCGATGGTGGCTGTAGTGGCAATTTAAAGGCTATCTCGAAAGTTTCCCGTGGTATGACCGTCGATCAACTTGCCGAACTTTGGGAAGGCAATACCTGCGGCAATCGTAAAACGTCATGCGTCGACCAATTGATTTGCGCTCTTCGTGAAGCACAGAGCGTCCAGGCAAACTAGGACACCGGGCGAAGATACGGCTACGAAAACGTTAAGTTTTCCTTAATATTATCCAACGTTGATACAAGTGTTCGACGGCGCTCGATACAATGGCTCTAAAACAATTAAGCTTCAGGAAATGCCAAAACGCATTTGTCGCTGAAGGAAAGGGTCAGACGTGGGAGAGACGAAGCGTGTTGCGGTGTGTGATGATGAGGCAGCAATTGCCGATTTGGTGGTGCAGCTGCTCGTAGGCAACGGTCTTGAGGCTCGAGCTTTTTATGCTGCTGCCGATTTGTTAGCTGCCACCGAACAACAAGCGTTCGATCTTGTCATACTCGATATTATGATGCCTGGGATGGATGGCTTTGCTTGCTGTCGGGAATTGCGACGAAAAAGTGCCGTGCCCATCATTTTTCTTACGGCAAAGGATGAAGAGATTGATAAAGTGGTCGGATTTGAGCTGGGTGCCGACGATTATGTGGTAAAGCCCTTTAAGCCCCGTGAGCTTTTGGCGCGTGCTCGAGCGCGATTACGACGTACTGCGGTGTCATCCAGTTCTATACGTGCAGGCGAATATGCTGTGCTTGAAGCGCAGGGAATTACGCTTGATGAAGAGATATATACGGCAACACTTCATGGCGAAGCGTTGGCCCTTACACCCAAAGAGTTTGCCATACTGGCTTGTTTACTGCGTGCTTCTGGTAGGCCGGTTGCCTCACGCGATCTATTTGAAGAAGTGTGGGGTGAGGAGTCGAATGTGCAAAGTAACAATACGGTTATGGTACATATTCGTCATCTTCGCAAAAAGCTTGCTGATATCGACTCTTCACGTGAATTTGTCGAGACGGTATGGGGTGTAGGTTACAAGCTTGGCTAGTGGCTAGTCTACACACAGTATAAGGAGAACGCTATGGAAGCAACTTCATTCACGCAAGCGGCCAAGCAAGACCAGACTCGTAGGCTCTCGAATGCTATTCTGCGTCGTACGTTAGTGAATGTTGTATTATTTTCCATCGTTTACCTAGCGTTTTTCTTTGGGTTTATGTATACGTTTGGTAGCGTAGCTTCAAATTTTATTTACGATCTATTTTTTCAGAATTATGACGCGCATTCTGCCATTGCAAGCCTGTTTTTGCTGTGTGTGGCAGCTGGCTTTGTGCTGGGGATTGTACTGGTCGTACGTGCGGGTATCAATCGTGCGTTGCGTTATTTCGACTTACTACTAGATTCAGCATCCGACGTATTGGCTAAGCGTGAGGGCCCTATTATTCTTCCTCGTGAATTGGCACCCACAGCTTTGTTTCTCAACGGCATAAAGGTTGAAGGGGAGCAGAACGAGCGTGCGGCTAAGGCGGCTGAGGAACGTAAAAACGAACTAGTAGTATATTTAGCGCACGACATTAAAACCCCACTCACTTCTATTATCGGTTACTTGACACTACTTGATGAATCCCCCGATCTTCCACTGGATGTGCGTGCTCGTTATACCGGCATTACCCTGGCAAAGGCTTATCGTCTTGAAGAGTTACTTGACGAGTTCTTTGAAATAACCCGCTATAATTTGCAGGCTATCCCCATCGAGCGTTCACGTTTTGATGGTGCGTTGTTTGCGAGCCAGGTCGTAGATGAATTCTACCCTGTGGCCGAAGGACGTTCGCTTGAATTGGTATTTGAAGGTCCTGAAGAGCTTTCGGTGTTTGCTGACGCGGGCCGAGTGGCGCGTGTGCTAAACAACGTGCTGAAGAATGCCGTAGCTTATGCCGATATGGGTACTACGGTGAAGATACGCACAGGGCTCGTGTGTGGTGCGGATGGTTTTGTGTGGTGGGAGCTTACGGTTACTAACCGAGGACGCGAACTGGCGCCCGAACATTTGGAACGCATTTTTGAAAAGTTCTTCCGTGCCGATGCTTCGCGCGGTTCGGCAACGGGTGGAGCAGGGTTAGGTCTGGCTATTGCACGCGAAATTGCGCGTGCTCATGGCGGTGACATCTACGCTACTAGCGATGCGGGTCTTACCTCGTTCACGATTTGGATTCCTCAGGGACCGAGCGTCGCCTCTATACAGCAAGCGCCCTCATCGTCCTCATAAAGGCTCATTGTGCGCAACCTGTGATCTGCGCTTATGGCACTCTTGTCGACATACCCACCTTCGTCTACAATAGACAGGCTGCGAAAACGCAGGTGCTTCGTTCTTGGTTTGCATGCGCCACCCGTTTGTTTACCCAGAACAGAGCTCATGGTACGTGTTCGCGTCCAGGCCGGATGTGATCACATGAACGGCGACCTATCAAGGTACGTCGCGCGAAAGGTGGAGATATGGCCAGCAAACTTAGCATTAGCAAGGAGCGCACCGAGGAACTCGTCAAAGAGTTCGGTAAAGGTGAGGGCGACTCAGGTAGCCCCGAGGTGCAGATTGCAATCCTTTCGGAGCGCATTCGCAACCTTACCGAGCATTTGAAGATGCACAAGAAGGACAACCACACACGTCGAGGGCTCATGATGCTCATCGGTAAACGCCGTGGTCTTCTTAAGTATGTTAAGAATGGCAACATCGAGGAATACCGAACTCTTATTAAGAAGCTCGGCATCCGCGACAATATCTAGCAACGAGAGCCCGCTTCGGCGGGCTTTTGTATAAACGGTCGAAGGCACAAGGGTGTCTTTGCTCGTGGCCCGTCTGCACAGGAAGCGGACCCGTCCGAAGAAGCTTGTGCGCACTACGGCGTGCAAGGCAAAGAGAAAGAAAGAAATTATGGAAAAAATCGTCGAATCGTTTGAGCTGTATGGCAAGCAGTACCGCCTGGAGACGGGTGAGTTGGCCAAGCAGGCAACCGGCTCCGTGCTGGTCTCTCAGGGCGACACGACCGTGCTTGTTACGGCTGTTATCGGCCAGGAGAAGGACTACGACTTCTTTCCCCTTACCGTCGATTTCATCGAGAAAATGTATGCAGTGGGTCGTATTCCCGGTGGCTACTTGAAGCGCGAAGCACGTCCTTCGGACAAAGGTACGCTCACGGCTCGTATGATTGACCGTCCCATTCGCCCTGGCTTTGTTGACGGTTTTAAGCGTGAAGTGCATGTGGTTGCCACCACGTTTGTGGTGGATGGCGTGAACCCGCCCGACACAATTTGTGTTATGGGTGCAAGTGCTGCCCTTATGCTAGGTGCGGCGCCTTTTGATGGCCCGGCCGCCTGTGTACGTATCGCTCGCAATACCGAGACGGGTGCGTTTATTGTTAACCCCACCTTTGCCGAGGCTGAGGCTTCCGATCTCGAACTCACCATTGCTGGTACCGCAGACTATATCTCCATGGTTGAAGCTGGTGCCAACGAGATTTCTGAAGACGATATGCTGGCAGCTATGACGTTTGGACAGGAAGCTATCGCTGCGTTTTGCGAGGTTCAACAGCGTTTCCTCGACCGCGCAGACATTCAGCCAGTTGAATGGCCGGTCCATGTGGCCGATCCGTCCATCGCGGAGCGTATTGCTGTCTTTGAGACAGAGATGGCTGCAGCGTTGCGTGATGGCGAAAAACAAGCTCGCATGGGTAAAGTCGAAGAGCTTAAAAATCGCATTAAGGCTGAACAGTTCTCCGATGAAGAGCGTGCTGCATGGAAGGGCGATATTTCTGCTGCTCTCAAAAAGCTTGAGAAGAAAGCCATGCGTGCCATGGTTATCGAGACGGGCGAGCGTGCTGATGGTCGTCGGCCTGAGGATATTCGTCCGCTACACATTGTGCCGGGTTACCTTCCTCGTGTACACGGTTCGGGTCTTTTTCAGCGCGGTCAAACGCAAGCGCTCTCTATTGTTACGCTTGGCATGTTGAACGAATGGCAGCGCCTCGACACTATCGATCCGGCCGAAGGTAAGCGTTATATGCACCAGTACAACTTCCCGCCGTATTGCACGGGCGAGGCTGGTCGTATGGGCGCACCGAAACGTCGCGAAATCGGCCACGGAGCTCTCGCAGAGCGTGCGTTGCTGCCGATGATTCCCAACGAGGATGAATTCCCCTACGCCATCCGCGTGGTGTCTGAAGTGCTTGAATCAAATGGATCGTCTTCCATGGCCTCTACCTGTGGTTCAACGCTTGCTCTCATGGATGCTGGTGTGCCTATCAAGGCGCCCGTTTCGGGCATTGCCATGGGACTTATCAAAGAGGGTGACGATGTTGTTATTCTCTCTGACATTCAGGGTATTGAAGACTTCCTTGGCGACATGGACTTTAAGGTATGTGGTACCGAAAACGGTATTACGGCGTTACAGATGGATAACAAGGCTCGTGGTTTGTCTGTTGACATACTTGCTCGTGCTCTTAAGCAGGCTAGTGAAGGCCGCGCACATATTTTGGCTGGGATGCTGGAGGCTATTTCCGAACCTCGTGAGAGCCTCTCACAGTTCGCACCTCGCATCGAGACCATTCATATTCCTGTTGACAAAATTCGTGACGTCATTGGCTCGGGTGGTAAGGTTGTTCGTGGCATCCAAGAAGAGACGGGTGCGCATATCGACATTCAGGAAGACGGCACCATTCATATTGCCGCAATTGAAGGGTCTGCGGGCGATGCTGCTAAGGCAATGATTCTCGGGATTGTAAAAGAGCCCGAGGTGGGCGAAGTGTTTGATGGTGAAGTTGTAGGTATCAAGGACTTCGGTGCGTTTATTAAACTGACGCCGGGCAAAGACGGCCTACTTCACATCTCTCGCGTGGCGAATGGTCGCGTGGGTAAGGTTGAAGACGTTTTGAACTTGGGCGATGTTATTAAGGTGGAAGTGCTTGAGGTGGATCCGAAGACGGGCAAGATATCACTTGATCGCTTAGACAAGCCTGAAGCCCCCGAAGGTTCCGCGCCTCGCCGAGACGATCGTGCCCCACGCCCCGAGCGTAATGATCGAGACAACCGTCCGGGTCGCAGCAACCGTAGCGACAACGGAAATCGTACTCCACGTCGCCGTCATGACAGCTAAGCTCTAAACAGCGGTAAAACTAATTTGTGTAACGTAGGGCTGCTTAGGCGGCCCTACGTTGTTTTGCGATATGGTTACGGTTGCCAGTCAATACTGCCGTCGAAGTGTCGAAGCGTCTGGCGAAACAGTTTTCATCTGTCTGCTCGTGGTAAGATGCTGCGAAAGGAAAGATGAAAGGAAAAGCATGATCAAGGTTGCAGTAGCGGGTTGTGCAGGACGCATGGGTACGGCGGTAGTTGACGCGGTTGAAAAAGCTGACGATATGAAGGTTGTTTGCGGTATTGATCCGCATGGCGTTACCTCCGATGCTAATTACCCTATATGCTCATGTGTCGAGGATGCCTTGTCGGCTGTTTCGTTTGATGTGCTGGTAGATTTTACTCAGCCATCAGTGGTAGCGGGAAACTTGCGTGTTGCGTTGCCTGCTGGGGTAGACTGCGTTGTGGGTACCACCGGTATGTCGGACAATATACTTGAAGAACTCGCTTCGTTAGCTCCAGTGGGTACATGCCTGTTCTATGCACCGAACTTTACAACTGGCGCGGTGCTTATGATGGAGTTTGCGAAAGCTGCTGCCCCCTATTTTCCCGAAGCCGAAGTTATTGAGTTCCATCATGCTAATAAGCTAGATGCCCCTTCTGGTACAGCAGTGCGCACGGCTCAGATTATCGCCGAAGCGCGAGGGGGGCGCGCAAGCGAGGCTCCTGGTAAGGAGACCGAGATTGCGGGCGCCGAAGGTGCTCGCGGAGCGTTGGTTGAAGGCGTGCCCGTACACTCCGTGCGTTCGATGGGTTATGTGGCAAGTCAAGAGGTTGTGTTTGGTTCGATGGGTCAGACCCTTACCCTGCGTCACGACTCGTGGGATCGTACGTCTTACATGCCCGGCGTTTTACTGGGTATTCGTAGTGTAGGGGAGAGATCAGGCCTGATTGTAGGTTTAGAGAACTTCATGGCGTGAGCCTTATGCGCACGCCCGTTCGTGGCATAATACGCGTTTAAGCATTCGATGAAAAGTGTGCGCAGTTACCTTAAAGAAGTCTGCGCTCGGTACGTAAAGGAGACGAATATGTCGCAGCCCCGCTTCGGCCGCATGATCCCGGCTATGGTCACGCCATTCGACGAGAACCGCGATTTAGATCTTGATCGCGCTCAGGCGCTGGCAAAGCGGTTGGTTGAGGGAGGCAGCGACTCGCTTATTATCTCCGGTACGACAGGCGAGAGTCCGACGGTGTTTTATCCGCAGAAGATTGAACTGTTTCGTGCTGTCATAGAAGCAGTGGGTGATCGTGTTCCTGTTATTGCCAATGTGGGCGACAACTGTACGGCAGACACCATCGATTTCGCGCATGATGTGGCGAAGCTAGGCGTTGACGGATTTATGTGCGTAGTGCCGTATTACAGCAAGCCTCCTCAAGAGGGTATTTACGCTCACTTTGATGTTATCGCCAGCTCGGTAGAATTGCCAATAATTTTGTACAACATTCCGGGTCGCTGTGTGGTAAACATGACTGCAGAGACTACGCTGCGTTTGGCCCATGAGCACGCTAATATCGTTGCGGTAAAAGAAGCCTCGGGTGATATGTCTCAAATCAAGACCATTATTGATGGTGCACCGGAAGGCTTCTCTGTGTACTCGGGTGACGATGCCGCTACATATGAGCTTATGCAATTGGGTGGCGATGGTGTTATTTCTACTATTGGTAACGTCGCTCCAGCACGCATGAAAGAAATCGTAGAGTTGTGCGCGGCGGGTGACTTTGAGGGTGCCTTGGTAGCCCATGAAGGCTTGCTACCGCTTATGAAGGGGTTATTCGAAACTTCGAACCCTATTCTTGTGAAAGAAGCACTTGCGCTTGCAGATTTCCCTGTGGGTGGAGTGCGACTACCTTTGGTAGATGCTACCCCAGAGCAGTCTAGGCGTTTGGCCGCCATTATGCGTGAGGTAGGCGTGCTTGAAGCTTAAACGTTAAGCCGTGGCGCAGAGGCGTCGCAGCATAAGGACGGATGCGCCGCCCGTGAGGGCGGCGCTGTATGATAAGGAATAGTATGGAACAAAACAATACGCGCCCCGAGCGTGAGCAGAGCCGTGCGCACGGTAATCGTCGCGGCAATACTGCTCGTGCGAATGGAGGCAACACTGGCCGCGAAAAGAACACGCGGTCATACAAGCATGTACAGCTTGAACATCAACGACCCCATCTGACGAAGGATGGACAACAGCAAGGTAGTCAGCAGAAACAGGGTGGCGGTCAGCAAGGTACCCGTCGCAATTTTGCTTCGCCCAAGAAGGATCCGAACGCGACGCTTAAGGTAATACCTTTGGGCGGCTTAGATGCCATCGGCAAGAATATGACGGTGTTTGAATGCAAGGGTGACATGATCTTGGACGACGCAGGATTGATGTTTCCCGACGATGATCATCCGGGCATTGATTTGATTCTTCCCGATTATACCTATGTGTTGGAGAATGCCGATAAATTGCGTGGCATTATCATTACGCACGGTCACGAAGATCATACCGGCACGTTGCCGTACCTCATGAAGGATCTGGATCGCCAGGTACCTATCTATGGTACGAAGATGACACTGGGTCTTATTGAGGGTAAATTCGCTGAGCATAAAATTAAAAATGCGAAACTTATTGAAATTAAGCCTGGCGATCAGGTGAAATTAGGTTGCATTACAGCCGAGTTTTTTGCGGTTAATCACTCGATACCCGGAGCAGTGGGTGTGTTCTTCCAGAGTCCCGCTGGTAATGTGCTTCACACGGGTGACTTCAAGCTGGACCAAACACCTATCGACGGGGTTACTACCGACTTTGGTGCGCTTGCGAAGTTTTCTAAAGCAGGCGTAGACCTTATGATGAGCGACTCTACGAATGCTCAAAATCCCAACTTCACGCCAAGTGAAGCTGAGGTGGGCAAAGAGTTGGCGAAGATTATTTCGCAGGCAAAAGGTCGCGTGATCATTGCTTCATTCGCCAGTCATATCCATCGCATGCAGCAAATATGTGATGCTGCCATTGACAACGGTCGCAAGGTTGTGGTTACGGGTCGTTCGATGATTCAGAACACTGATATCGCGCGTCGTTTGGGCTACTTAAACATTGCCGACGAGGATATCGTGGATGCTTACGATCTTAAGGGTATCCCGCCTGAGCAGGTAGTTATAATGTGCACGGGTAGCCAGGGTGAGCCGCTTTCGGCACTTGCTCGCATTGCTAATGGCGAACATAAAACTATCGATTTAGATCAGGGTGACACCGTTATTATCTCTGCCACGCCGGTTCCTGGTAACGAGAAAGCTGTCACGCGTGTGGTGAATTCTCTGGCTAAAATTGGCGCAGATGTTTACGACAAGAAGCGCGCCATGGTCCATGTATCAGGCCATGCTGGCGCTGAAGAGTTGAAGCTGGTTCTTTCTATTGTGAGCCCTAAGGCCTTTATGCCCGTACACGGCGAAGCAATTCACTTGCGTGCTCATGCGCGCTTAGCTGAAGCGACAGGTGTGCCGACCGAAAATGTATTTATCTGCGAAAACGGAGAGAGCCTCGAACTTACTTCACGTGGTGTAAGACACGGCGAAACCGTGCAGAGCGGTATCGTGTTTGTTGACGGTCTCTCCGTTGGCGACACGTCGCAAGATATTCTCGACGAGCGCAATGCGCTGGGCTCTCAAGGGTTTGCTGCTGTGGCGGTTGCCATTTCAAGTAAGCGTAAAGACCTCGTGGGTGACGTGCAAATTGAGATGCACGGTATTACGGGCGGCGACGATGAATACTTAGTGCGAGACGCTCAGTCTACCGTGAAAAATGCGCTCAAACGGCAGTTGGGTAAGGGGGGTGGCGTGCGTGAACTAAAGAAAGCCGCTCGCGACTCACTCCTTTCTCTTTTGTGGGAGCGCACCAAGCAGCGTCCCATGACTGTCGTGAACTTGCTGGAAGTTTAAGTTATAATGGCCGCATGTGCTCAAGCGCAGGCGGCCATTCCGCCGCCCAACTGAATCATAAACGTACACTAAACGCAGCAAAAGGAGCAGGGCCGTGGCCCGTCAGTCAGCACCCTCATCCAATAAATCACCCAAATCTTCGCCAGCCCCGAAGTCTAAGGGCAGGGCTGCATCGCCCGCCGAGAAAAACGCACGCAAAAACGGCGCTGCTGCCTCACGTGCAGTTCCTGAGGATAGTCGACGCATTATGGATGAAAGGACGCGACGCGACATCACGGGCGTCGTGTTTGCAGTGGTTGCTATCGCACTATTCGTGGCAGCTGTTATGCCTACGAATGCTGTTGTAACGTCGTTTGTTTCGACGGCATTGCATCTGGTGCTGGGTTTGGGGGCGTATCTGCTACCTTTCTTCTTGCTCGTCATTGGAGCAAGTTTTCTCGTGCGTTTCGATCGTGAGCGCGTCCCCGCTCGTGTATCGGTTGGTCTTGTTATGATTTTCGTAGCGGTGCTGGTGCTTTTGGCGTTGTTTACGCCTGTTTCCGCTGGCGACCAGGGAGCTCCTGCAGCTCTCTTTGCCGCCGATCAGCTTTCTGCTCGCGGTGGCTATATTGGGGCGGGTATTGCCTGGGTTGGATTCACTTTGCTTGGGCAAGTTATCTCGTGCATTATTATGTTTGGTGTTGTCGTAGCTGGTTTTGTGATTATCGGGTTCTCGTTATCGAAACTCATTGAACATGTGCAAGATAGGCGCTCTGAGGCCGCTGCTAACGACGCTTCCGGTGTGCTCGCAGCACCCGCTTATGCGCGCATTCGTCGTTCCGAGGGAAAAGATGCACTGTCTGCGACCGCACAAGAAGCTCAGGCTACTAACGTATTACCTCGGAGTAAGAAAAATAAGGGAGATCACGGCGAGGCTGGAGAAAGAAAGAAGGGTCGCCGCGTATCCGAATCTTTGAGTACTCAGGTAATCGGCGGGCGCCATGCAGCCTCTTTTGATGCTCCTGATGCTGTAGAACAGCCGCTCACGCGCAAACTTGGTCGTGTACGCAATTCTTCGAGCGCAGCGGAGGCGACGCCTCAAAAAAAGGAAACTTCTCGATCATCTACACCTCTGGCGGCACCTCAGCCACAAGATGGTTTCCAACTGCCTACACCCGACATGTTGGCTACGAGTGCTATTTCCAAAAAGGACAAGGCAAACGATGCCGAGTTGCGTGAAACAGCCGATTGCCTGCAAGAAACGCTTGAGAGTTTTAGTATTTTTGCTGAAGTCGTTGGTTGGGTTGCTGGCCCAACGGTCACCTTGTTTAAGGTAGATTTACCTTCTGGCGTACGCGTGAGTCGCATTACGGCGCTTGAGCAAGATATTGCATTGGCGCTTGCGGCACCCGGAGTACGTATTTTTGCCCCCATTCCCGATACTAACTTTGTAGGTATCGAGGTACCAAACCGCACGCGTCAAACGGTGCTTTTGGGAGATGTTCTTAAGGATGCGCAAAAGGGACCCTTGCAGGTTGCCATCGGTAAAGATGTTGAGGGTCGTTCCATTGTTTCAGACCTAGCCAAGATGCCTCATCTGCTTATTGGTGGTACCACTGGTTCGGGTAAATCAGTGTCGGTTAACGCCATGATTATGTCTATTCTCATGCGCGCTACGCCCTCCGAGGTACGCTTCATTATGATCGACCCCAAACGCGTGGAATTTACGCCTTACAACGGTATTCCGCACCTCTATGTGCCGGTTGTTACTGAAGCCCGCGAAGCGGCAAGTGCACTGTCGTGGGGCGTTGCCGAGATGGAGCGTCGCCTGAAGGTGTTCTCTAAGGTGGGTGCGCGCAATATCGGTCAATATAATGCCAAGGTACAAGCGGAATTAGCTGAACAACAGAAGGTGATCGATGCGGGCGAGGAGCCTTCCGCGCGCGAATTGGGTGACGAGTTGCCTTATATCGTTATCATCATTGATGAGTTGGCCGATCTTATGATGAATGTGGGCAAAGAAGTAGAGTTTTCCATCAGTCGTATTGCGCAGCTTGCGCGTGCTGCCGGTATTCACCTCATTGTGGCCACGCAGCGTCCTTCAACAAACGTAGTTACGGGACTTATTAAGGCAAATATTACGAATCGTATCGCGTTTAACGTGGCAAGCGGTATCGATAGTCGCGTTGTACTTGATACGCCGGGTGCTGAGCGTCTTATTGGATTAGGAGACCTGCTGCTTTCAAAACCAGAGTTATCGAAGCCTCAGCGTATTCAAGGTTGTTATGTTTCTGAAGATGAAATCAATGCTGTCGTGGATATGCTTAAACAGCAAGGTGAGCCTGAATATCATTCCGAAATTCTACAGACGAACCTTATAACACAGGGGGCTTCTCAGCCCGACGGGAGCGGTGGAAGTTGCTCGGATGATGATCCGCTTATTTGGGAAGCTGCTGATATTATTGTAGCGAGTGGTTTAGGTTCGACGTCAAACATACAAAGGCGCCTGAAAGTTGGCTATTCTCGCGCTGGGCGTATAATGGACATGCTCGAGGATAAGGGCGTTGTGGGGCCGCCAAATGGCAGTAAACCCCGCGACGTGCTAGTCGACGCCATGGAGCTGGAAACGCTGAAGGCGTTTGAAGCGCAAGACGCGGCAGAGGAGTGACGACGTGGCACGGATGACATTCGGATCGGTATTACAGGAGGCCCGGGAACGTAAGGGCTATGACCTTGCCACCGCAGCGCGGAGATTACGCATACGTCCAGACATCCTGCGGGCTATTGAGGACAACGACTTTTCGCGCATGCCACCGCGTGGATATACGCGAAACATGGTTAATGCCTATGCACGCCTGTTGGGCTTGAATCCTACTGAGATAACTCGTATGTATCTGGATGAAGCCTATGCCTATCAGGTGGGTAGAGCACGTTCAGATGTGAGGCCTGCTGCGTCTGGTTTCGATATGGGTGAAGCAACGCGTACACGTCGCTCTTCACGGACAGTTCGCCAAGAAGAAGAACCTGTTGAGCATGTTCCGCGGCAGAATGCTTTCGGGCGAGCACTGTACGACGATCGCACGGCATACAGTCGGGCCGACTATGGCCAGCGTGATGGCGCGAACTCAGGATCCGATCGTCGTTATTCGGAGGGCCGTACGCATACAAGTAGACATACGGCGCTTCCCACAACGCAATACACGAATTTTTATGCTGGACCAAAAGCTCCAAACGGAGTGCAGTCAAAGCTTCCTTTTATTATTGCAGGCGCTGTTATACTCGTGTTGCTTATTGTGGTATTGGTCTTAGTGTTTGGCAACAAGGGAAACAATAGTGGAGATGTTCCTAAGGTTCCCGTGACGGGCTTGACTGATACGACCCAAAGCGGCCAGGGAGATGGGGAGCAGCAGCAACAACAGCAAACGCCGGTTGAGGCTGCGCCTACGAGCGTACAGGTGGTTTATGAGGTGGCAAAGGGTCAAGACCCCTATGCGGTGATTACCGTGAACGGTACCGCTTCGCAGGTATTCTTAACAGCCGGGTCGAAAGAGACCGTTGATGTCACCGGCACCTGGAGCCTTGCGTGCTGGATGAGCGATTCGGTTACGGTAACGGTGAACGGTGAGAAAGTTGCATTTGATACCACTGCTGCAGATGGTGCGCCTATGGTGTCGGTCGATTTTAATACTTATTTGGAAAAATGGAAAACGGACCATCCGAATGCGACAACATCGGGTACAAAAAGTTCTTCCACAACCGAGGGTCAGACAGCTAACGCGAGCACTTCTGGTACAGGAAGTAGTACAGGAACATCGACAAGCGCCTAGTCACTATGAATCGCCTCTATTTCTCTAGTCTAAGAAACGGAGGCGATTCACGGCCCCGCTCGCGGGGCTTTTTTCTTTTTGTCGCCCACATTGCGGCATGTGCTACTTGCCTGCAATTGGGGGGATTGTTCCTAAAATAAGGTATGCTAATTTAAAACATAAAATGAGGAAGTCCGGCCGGGTAGGCGGGTCGTAACAAAAAAGGAGAACAAGCCATGGCGAAAGAATCGAGCTTCGATGTGGTATCCACCATTGATATGCAGGAGGTTGATAACGCGTTTCAACAAGCAAAAAAAGAATTGGCACAACGCTATGATCTCAAAGATTCAGGTGCAGATATTTCTCTCGACAAGGCAAATAAGACCATAACGGTAGCGGCTCCGGCCGATTTTGTTGCCAAACAAGTTATTGATGTTATTGCTACAAAGTTAATTAAGCGAGGCATTGACCTGGGGGCCGTAAAATGGGCAGATGCCCAGGCGGCAGCTGGACAAAGCGTGCGTCAAACAGCGAATATCGTTGAGGGTATTGAAAAAGAGATCGCAAGTAAGATAAACAAGGATATAAAGGCCACAAAAATTAAGGTGAAGGTGCAGATTGAGGGCGATAAATTACGCGTGAGTGCTCCTTCGCGTGATGCGCTTCAAGAAGTTATTGCCTTTTTGAAGGATCAAGATTATGGACAACCGCTCCAATATGTTAATTATCGTTAGGCAGCAGATATCATGGAGGTAGCTTTGCAGAAAGAAACTCAGCGATCGGTGGCGTTCGTTACGCTGGGATGTGCTAAAAACGAGGTGGATACCACCCATATGCGTGCGCGGGTAGCTGAGGCTGGCTATGTGCTTGCAAATGATCCCGCAGATGCCGATGCTATCGTGGTAAATACCTGCTCGTTTATTCAGGCTGCAACTGAAGAAAGTCTTGAGGCTATCTTCGATGCAGCAGATCTACCTAACGTTTCATCAGGACAAGCAAAGCTTGTTGTTGCTGGCTGTATGCCGGCACGTTATGGCGATGACTTGGCCTCTGAGTTAACCGAAGCAGGCGCGTTTGTTCCTTGTTCGCGCGAGGATGACATTGTTTCTGTGCTTGCGGAGGTGATTGGTACTCCAACAAAGATTAATGGTGTTTCTTCAGATTTCCCTACTGATGAGGTAACACGCGGACCAGTGTCAGCCTACGTTAAGATATCGGATGGCTGCGACCGCTTTTGTTCCTATTGCACCATTCCCTACATTCGTGGGCGTTACCATAGCTTTTCCCTCGATGAGATATGTTGCGAAGTTGACGATCTCGTCGCCCAGGGAGCTCGTGAGATCGTGCTTATCGCGCAGGATACCGGGCGGTGGGGTACTGATTTCGATGAGCCGTCGACACTTGCTTATCTTGTATCAACGTTAGCGGAGAGGCATGGTGACACATGGTTTCGTGTCATGTATATCCAGCCAGAAGGTCTGACCGACGAACTCCTTGATGCTGTAGCTACCCATGCTAATGTATGTAACTACTTCGACATTCCATTTCAGCATGTCGATGCTGGTATTCTGAAGGCCATGAATCGCACTGGCTCTGGTGCGGAGTTCTATGATCTGATTGACCGGGTTCGTACGTGTATTCCTGATGCAACATTACGCACAACCTTCATCGCTGGATTTCCGGGTGAGACCGACGATCAGTTCGAGGACCTTTGCGCTTTTGTCGAGGAAGCCGATCTTGACTACGTTGGTGTGTTTTCCTATTCACGTGAAGAGGGAACGCGAGCGTATCAGTTAGAGAATCAGGTGGACGACGACGAAAAGACGGATCGAGCTCAACGCTTGCGTGATTTAGCGGATGCTGTATGTACGCCGCGTATCGCTGCGCGTATCGGATGCACTATGGACATACTGGTTGAAGGACATGAAGAGGATGGCCAGTTGTTTGGACGTGCTATGTGTCAGGCTCCCGAAGTTGATGGTGTTACCTATCTTGATCAGGGTAAAGTTGGAGAGGTTCGCAGCGTAGTTATTGCGGATACGCTACTCTACGAAATGGAAGGTGCGTGATCGGCCGCATGCAAACGTCTGGCCAGGTAAAACCTACTCCTGCAAATAAGCTATGGACGCCAGCCAATGTTGTCACGCTCGTGCGTATCTGTTTGGTGCCGCTGTTTGTCGTGGCTCTTATTAGCCCTTGGCCAGAATGGTTTGGGTTGCCCGAAGATCTCGACGGAGCGAAAAGTCTTATTGCAGCAGGCATATTTATTATCATATCTTGCACTGATTGGCTGGATGGTTATTTGGCTCGCAGTCGCGGAGAAGTAACCGACTTCGGTAAATTTATGGACCCCCTTGCCGATAAAATACTTGTGGCTGCAGCATTACTAGCTCTCGTTGAGTTAGGAGCACTGCCAAGTTGGGTTGTTTTGGTTATATTGGCACGTGAGTTTATTGTTTCAGGTGTTCGTATGGTTGCTGCCAGCGAAGGCGTGGTTATTGCCGCAAGTTGGTATGGCAAATTTAAAACCGTGTTCCAGATGATAGCAATCGTGCTGTTTACCGTTAAAGATAGTCACATGGTTGGCAGTGTGCATGCCGCATTCTCCGATTGGATGTGGTTGCTTAGCTGGGGTGTCATGATTATCGCTTTGGTGCTTACAGTTGTGTCGATGCTGGATTACATCGCCAAAGCGCGTCATTTAATCGGCTTCATGCCGAAGGGTACATACAAAAGAGACTCGAGTGGCGAAACGTCAATAAATAATAGGGAAGCGTTGGCGGTCGAAACATCTCAACTGAAAAACGAAGACTTAGCTGCAATTGCCCCTGAAGCACTAGAAGATCTTGCTTGTGATGTTTTGCAAGCTTTAAGCAGAGCGGGGAAGAGTATCGGCACAGCCGAGAGCCTGACAGGAGGCCTTATTGCCGCAACTCTTACCGAAGTACCAGGAAGTTCTGAAGTGGTACGCGGAGCGGTGGTGAGTTACGTAAACGAGGTAAAGCAAGAGCTTCTTGGTGTAGATCATGAAACGTTAGTGCGAACAGGTGCGGTAAGTGAGGAAACAGCGCGGGCTATGGCCGAGGGAGCGCGACGCGATCTGGGCGCTGATGTGGCGGTAGCGGTTACCGGCATTGCTGGTCCTAGTGGTGCTGAAGAAGGTAAGCCGGTTGGCACGGTTTGGATCGGCCTTGCCAATAGTAGTGAAACGACTGCTCGACGGTATTGCTTTGGGGGCAATCGTGCGCAGGTTCGTTTTCAGACGGTTCGAGCAGCACTTGATCTTGTGAGTGAGTCTTTGGAATAGTAAGTTTTCATTTTTTTGAGGCTTACTTTCATCATTCGTCATCATAGACCCCAATAACAACGCACGAAACGTGCTCTGTTATTGGGGTATCAAATTTTCTCTTAAAGAGGTAGGACTTTTGCTAGATTTTTGCCTTTGTTTGTTGGCAGCTTTGCTGGAAACTCGCAAGCTTCTGGTTACAATTTAGGGGCACTTATACGGTTAATTTGTAAGGTCGCGGAGGTATGCTTTCCCTAGTAAATTACAGAACTTAACTTGACATACAAACATTTGTACGCATAATGGTATATACCGGAATTAAACCGCGTACGCTCGGGAAGAGAAGGATCATGAACGACGAAAAATCCAAGATGCTCAAGCTAACAACCGATCAAATTGAATCTAAGTTCGGACAGGGCGCCATAATGAAGCTCGGCGAAGATGGTAAAAACCTCAATATTGGCGTTATTCCTACAGGTTCATTGCCGCTTGATGCGGCGCTTGGTATAGGCGGAGTGCCCCGTGGTCGTATTATTGAAGTATACGGCCCCGAGTCAAGCGGCAAAACAACGCTTGCGCTTCAGATTTTAGCTGAAGCGCAAGCCATGGGTGGTATTGCTGCCTTTATCGATGCTGAACATGCTCTCGACCCTGTTTATGCGGCCCGATTAGGAGTGGATATCGATGAAGTCTTGGTCTCTCAGCCTGATACCGGTGAGCAAGCACTCGAAATTTGCGATATGCTTGTGCGATCGGGGGCTATCGACTGCATCGTTATTGACTCGGTAGCTGCTCTCGTTCCTCGTGCGGAAATTGAGGGTGAGATAGGAGATACAACCGTTGGCCTTCAGGCACGCCTTATGTCTCAAGCATTACGTAAGCTTGCTGGCTCGCTTTCCAAGTCGAATACCACTTGTATTTTTATCAACCAGCTACGCGAGAAGATAGGGGTTATGTTTGGTAATCCTGAGACAACAACGGGTGGTCGTGCGCTTAAATTTTTCTCGAGTGTTCGCATCGATATCCGTCGCATCGATTCCATCAAAAAAGATGGCGAGATTGTAGGCAACCGCGTACGCGCCAAAGTGGTAAAAAATAAAGTGGCTCCTCCGTTTAAGCAGGCTGAGTTTGATCTTATGTATGGCGAGGGCATCTCGCGTGAAGGGTGTATCGTAGATATGGCGGTAGAAGCTGGCGTAGCGAAGAAGAGCGGCGCTTGGTATACCTATGGCGACGAACGTCTTGGCCAAGGTCGCGAGGCGGCAAAGCAGACGCTTAGAGAAAATCCCGACTTACGTGATGAATTAGAGCTGAAGGTGCGTGAGGCTTTTGAGATTCCTGTTATCACCCGTACCGCCGATGAGGCAGATACCCTCTCTCCCGTAGCGAAGCCCACAAAGAAGAAATAAAAACGAGACATGGATGATATTTTGAAGGCGCAGCTTCGTGCTCAAATTGCTGCCATCGAATCTGGAGAAGGCTCTATAACGTCCGATTTTAAACACTCACCGGCGTCTCAAAACCATACCGATTTTTTTCCTTCGCAAGACAACATGAATGTCGAAGAGTGTCCGGCAGATGAGCAGCAGCGCGCCTTTCGTAAGATAGAGCGCGTAGCTGCTTTGCGAGAACAAGCAAGTGCCGCCCTTCGGGCTCGTCTTGCACGAGAGGGATTTTCTGCTCAGGCAATTGATGCTGCGCTTGAACGGGCTTGCGCGTGTGGGCTGGTTGATGATGCGCGTTATGCCGATGTGCTGGTTCGTAGTCGCATATCCCAAGGCCGTGGCGCACAAGGTATTGAAGCAGAACTTTCTCGCCTTGGTATCAATATCTCTATTGTGCAGGGATGGCCTGAAGATTTTTCTATCGACCACAACAGTGAAGTCAAACGTGCACTTGCACTTTTAGATCGCAAACCGCCGCATGCAAAAAACCAAAGAAATGCAGCGTACAGCCGCCTTGTTCGAAAGGGTTTTGGCTCATCGATTGCCTCAACGGCTGCACGTTGCTGGGTTGAGTCTCAATCTAATTGAATCAATATACCCTAGTTGGGTATATAATTGCCGATTGTTGGTCATATCGACTTATCCTTTCCGCTATTTTTTTGACAGGGGTTTATCAAACGCTGAACAAGCCTTATCATGTGATATAGCTTGAGTGATACGTACCCATAGGGTATTTCATATACACAATTCTATATGGTCGCTGTATTGTGTGCCATCGCTCATGCCCGGTTCTTTACGAGCCGGTATTTTTATGTAAACAAGCTCTTTGAACACAACGAAAAGAAATCTAACGAAAGGGGGAGATATGCCCGAAGCAATCTGGTTGGTCATAGGTGCCGCTGTCGGCATCGCCCTCGGCTTTGTGGTTACTCGGTTCCTGGTTAATGCGTCTACGAAGCGCGCAGCACAGGAAGCGGAAGCCGTGGTAGCCGATGCGAAACGTCAGGCGGAAACTTTACGCCGTGAGGCAATTGTTGAAGCTAAAGATGAGGCACTGAAACTCCAGCAAGAAGTTCAAACTGAAAGCAAAGAACGTTTACGTGAGGTTCGTACGGCGGAAAGCCGCATCTCTCAACGCGAAGAGTCGCTTGATCGCCGTGTTGAGTCACTTGATGCGCGCGAGCATCAGATTTCATCTATGCAGGGTCAACTCGAACGTCGTGAACGCGATATTGACGAGGCCGCCCAAGAAGTAAATCATCGTCTCGAGCGCGTTGCTGGCATGACACCGGAAGAGGCAAAGGCTGAACTGCTCGACACACTCAAGGATGAAGTTGTTCATGAGTCCGCTGCTATCATCCGTGATGCTGAGGCCCGCACAAAAGCTGAAGCTGATAAAAAAGCCCGTTCGATTCTTAGTCTTGCCATACAACGTGTGGCAGCAGATCATTCGGCGGAGAATACCGTTAGTGCTATTCATATTCCTTCCGATGATCTTAAGGGTCGTATCATCGGTCGGGAGGGTCGCAATATCCGTTCATTTGAACAACTTACAGGTACAAACCTCATCATTGACGATACGCCGGAATGCGTAACCATTTCGTGCTTCGATCCAGTGCGCCGTGAAATTGGTCGTGTGACCATGGAGAATCTTGTTGCCGACGGGCGTATTCATCCGGCGCGTATTGAGGAAATGTTCGGTAAAGCGGAAGCTTTCGTAAATCAACGTGTTCAGGAAGCGGGCGAGCAGGCTTCATTTGACACGGGTATTCACGATCTGCATCCAGAAATTGTACACACATTAGGGCGTCTACGTTATCGTACGTCATATGGTCAAAATGTACTAAATCACTCACTTGAGGTTGCCTACTTGTCTGGCGTTATGGCTGCTGAATTGGGTCTAGATCCTATTCCAGCCAAGCGTGCTGGTCTTCTGCATGACCTAGGTAAAGCCGTTGATCATGAGGTTGAGGGCAGCCATGCGGTTATTGGCGCCGACTTGGCACGCCGTTTCGGCGAGAGGGCCGAGATCGTGCATGCTATTGAAGCACACCACAACGACGTGGAGCCATCCAGCGTATTGGCAGTATTGGTTCAGGCCGCAGATGCTGTTTCTGCTGCTCGCCCGGGCGCGCGTAAGGAAACGCTTGATTCCTACATCAAGCGTCTTGAGAAGCTTGAAGAAATTGCGAACTCTTATAAGGGCGTGGAGCGTACTTACGCCATTCAGGCCGGACGTGAGGTTCGCGTTATGGTTGAGCCCGAGGTGGTCGATGAGGCTGCCACGACGGTGCTTGCTCATGACATTGCACATCGCATCGAAAACGAGATGCAGTATCCCGGCCAGGTGAAGGTCGTGGTTATCCGCGAAAGTCGTGCGGTTGGCGTCGCGAAGTAATATGTCCAGCGAGTCACTCGAGCAATTTGTTGGATCGGTATGCGGCGAAAGCCATCTCCGGGTCGAAACTGACCTCGGGGATGGCTTCGTCCGTTTAAGGAGTGCTGAGGCCGAGCGACGTCAGGCGGCTCACGACATTCGTTCAACCGAAGATGTGGTTATAGAAATGTTGCGTAATGCTCGCGATGCTCATGCCAAGAGTGTCTTTCTTGCCGTTTCGCGAGAAGGGTCAGTGCGTCGCATTGTTATGCTCGATGATGGCGATGGTGTTCCACCTGCAATGCATAAGCGTATCTTTGAGCCTCGTGTTACCTCAAAACTTGATTCTATGCATTTCGACAAGTGGGGCGTTCATGGACGTGGCATGGCTTTGTATTCCATTGCAGTGAACGCCGAGGTTGCCCGCATCGTTGTCTCGGATAGCGGCAAGGGATCATCCATCTTGATAGAGACCGATCTTGAGAAGCTTGGCGAAAAAGTTGACCAGTCTAGTTTTCCGCAGTTTGAATTAACTGAAAACGGCACTGTCTCAATACGAGGGCCGAAGAATATTCTGCGTACGGTATGTGAATTTTCCCTAGAAAGTCGTCATGATTGTTCGGTATACCTCGGCACGACTACAGACATAGTGGCTACCCTCTACGCCTTTGGCCTCTCGTCGCTCACGGCTGCTGCCAGAGTGTTTGGAAAATCCGAGGAGTTTCCTGTATGTAAGCGCTTGTCCTTGGCGGCAGATCCCGCAGAATTGGCTTGTGAGGCAGCACTTCTAGGCTTATCGCTATCTGAGCGCTCTGCGCGGCGCATCCTTGATGGCGAAATAGCTCCTATTCAGCCTCTGTTGGAGAGGATTCGTATCGAAGGGGCAACATATTCATCTGAGAAAACTTCCCCGCGCACACCTCGATTCGTTTCGGATGCGCGGAGACTTAAGATAGCCCCCGATGACCTTAATGGCTTTTCTGGCTGTATAGCCTCAGCTTATCGCGATCTGGCGCGACGATATTACCTCGAGCCCGACGTGAAGCCCGAGATACAAGTAGGCAAGGATAGTATCCGCATTTCCATTCCGGTCAACAAATTGCACTAGTACTCTTTCGTTAGCCGTGGCGCTGGTTGCGTCGGATAAGATGAGATGTGTTTATAACTCCTATATCCGCAGGTTGCGCGCCATACCGTTAATGGCTAGAATAGCTAGTGCATCGTACTCGCGGTGCAGAGAGCATTGATGTGCATATTAAGGGAACAATAAACGCACTAGTATCGCACTATAACGACGAAGGATATGCATGACCGCATCTGAGCACAAGCCGGACGTCGGCTGTCTGAAGGTATCGTCCAAATCATCTCCCGCTTCTGTAGCTGGTGCCATTGCTGGCATGGTAAAAGATGGTGTCAGCGTTGAGATTCAGTCGGTAGGTGCGGGTGCCGTGAACCAAGCTGTAAAAGCTATTGCTATTTCACGTGGTTTTTTGTCTCCAGTAGGTATTGAAATCGTCTGTATACCTTCGTTTGCTGATATTGTCATCGACGGCGAGTATCGTACAGCTATTCGATTTGCCATCGAACCTCGTTATACCCGTGGCGTGACGGTGATACAAGCCGCAGCCGACCCGAAATCTTCCACGTCCGAAACCCTGTTCTGAGGGAGCGTTATGCATTCTCATACCCCATTTATGAACCTTGCGTTCTGTGTCCGCACGTTTGGATGCCAGATGAACAAACACGATTCCGAGCGCATTAGCGGCATGCTTGAAGGCCTCGGGGCCCTGCCTGTCGAAAGTATCGAGGCAGCCGATATTGTGGTGTATATGACCTGCTGCGTGCGCGAGGCAGCTGACACCCGCCTGTATGGTCAAGTTGCCTCCTTGAAGAACTTACCCTTGCGCGGCGGTACTCCGCTTTCAAAGCGGATCGTGGCCGTAGGGGGATGCATCGGACAGCGTGACGGCGAGAAGCTTGCCGAAAAGATGCCTCATCTGGATGTGGTGTTTGGTACGCATAATCTAGGCTCCCTCCCTCACTTGCTTGAGGCGGCGCTAGATGAAGGTGGCCACCAGATCGAGGTGCTTGATGCTTCGACGTCGCTTTCTACGGAACTTCCCACTACGCGCGAACATACATGGGCTGCCTGGTTACCCATTACCGTAGGCTGCAATAACTTTTGTTCCTATTGCATTGTTCCGTATGTACGCGGTCGCGAAAAGTCACGCCCTCTTGAAGATATCGTTGCCGAGGCCGAGCGTTATGTGGCGGCGGGAGTGAAGGAAATTACTCTTCTGGGCCAAAATGTAAATTCTTACGGTCGCGATCTCTATGGCAACCCACGTTTTGCTGCAGTTCTAGACGCACTGGACCAGACAGGTATCAAACGACTTCGTTTTGCTACAAGCCATCCCAAAGATCTTACCGACGAAGTTATTGGTAAATTCGCATCACTTCGTTCGCTTATGCCCGCACTGCATCTGCCGGTGCAATCGGGCTCCGATGCCGTGCTGGCTGCCATGAATCGCCGCTATTCGCGCTCACGCTACATGGAGCTGGTTGCAAAGTTGCGTGATGCATTGCCCGAGATCGCGCTTTCCACCGATATTATTGTCGGGTTTCCTGGCGAGACAAAAAAAGATTTCGAGGATACCTACCGTCTGGTTGATGAGGTGGGTTATCACCAAGTGTTCACGTTTATTTATTCGAAGCGTGAAGGCACGCCAGCCGCTCGACTGGAAGACCCTACGCCGCGTGAGGTGATACAGGAGCGTTTTGACCGCTTGGTAGATCTTGTTCAGACTCGCGCCTATGAGGTAAACCAGCGCGATCTTAATTCAACGATTGAAGTTCTTGTTGAGGGTGGTTCTAAACGTGATGCTGGCCTCCTCAACGGTAAAAGTCCCAAGAATCAGACAGTACACGCTCCACTTCCCTCAGGTGTATCTGCCGACGAACTTGCGGGTTCTTTTGTGAACGTACGTATTGACAATGCTAAAACCTGGTATTTGTCTGGCGAGATCGTCGATCAGCAGCAAACTGAAAACAAGCAAGATGCGACAGATAGTGGAGAAGGACAAGGCTCCACCACAATGGGTGAGGAAGTATAGGTTAATGGCTATGGATTCCAGCAGTACTCCATCACTGCGTCTTAGCGCACCTGTTGTCTGTATTGTTGGGCCAACTGCTTCAGGAAAAACCGCTCTTGCAACCAAACTCGCTATAGCGCTTGACGGCGAAGTTGTAAGCGCTGACTCAATGCAGATATATCGCGGAATGGACATCGGCACGGGTAAATTGCCGGCGGCTGAACGCCTAGTGCCTCATCATGGATTTGATCTGGTTGATCCAGGCGAGCCTTACTCTGCGGCATTGTTCCAGGAGTATGCTCGCTCTTGTTTTCAATCGATCGACACCCGCAAGAAACGTTCGGTATTGTGTGGTGGAACGGGGTTATATGTTCGCGCAGCTATTGATGCCTACGAATTCCCGAAAGGCGATCAGGTGGAAAATGCTGTTCGCGATCATTATGGTGCTATTGCGCGTGAACAAGGTGCACAAGCACTTTGGAACCTTCTGAAAGATTGTGACCCTGAAAGCGCGGCACTCCTACCTCCAGCCGATGTCAAGCGTGTAGTGAGGGCCTTTGAACTTTTGGATGAGGGCACCACGTATGCCACGCAGCGTGCAAAGCTAGCTGATATTCCTCCCTTTGTTCCTGCGCTTTTTATTGGACTCGCCGTTGATCCAGTCCTTTTGAACGAACGTATCGATGCTCGGGTGGACACTATGCTCAATTCGGGGCTTGTTGAAGAAGTAGAACATCTGCTTGATAGCGGATTTCGAGATGGCATTACGGCTCCGCAAGCTATCGGATACAAAGAAATAGTGGCTTCACTTGATGGATACTTATCAATGGATGAAGCGGTGCAGCGTATTAAAATAGCCACACATCGTTATGCTAAACGACAGCGTACTTGGTTCCGCAAGGATCAGCGCATCAAGTGGATCAATGGGGATATCCCTGATGTCAATTTGATGGTTGATAAAGCTCTCAAGGTCCTTCGAGATGCCGAAGCGGAGATGGATTGCTGTGGAAGGGTGAACAGCTTGCACGGTGAAAGTCTGTGTTAACATAAGGATATACCGTAAGAATAGTGTATTTTACTTCTTAGAAGATGGAGTACGCATATGATGCCTTTAGCGTTTTTGTAACAGACGACTTTTTGCAGCTAAGGAGTAAGCACTCGATTCCGCTGCTGCGCTCAACGCAACAGGGCTTGGAAGTATTCGTTGCGTTTATTCGTTTGCATCGACGCGAAAGGAACTCTTGTGTCAGAATTTTCCGAATACTCTTCTGTGGTTATTCATGGGCCTGCTACAAAAATTGAACAGCGGCGCGAACGTGCCGTTTTGGTGGGTGTGGATCGTCCGGGGGTCTCTTGGCCTCTTTCTTCATCACTTGCCGAGCTTGAGCGGCTCGTTGATACAGCTGGTGCCGACGTTGTTGCCACTACAACACAAAAACTTGATGCACCTAATCCTCGTACGTTTGTCGGTACGGGAAAAGCTGAAGAGATTGCGCAGCTTGCTCGTGCGAATGCTGCCGATCTGGTTGTGTTTGATGATGAACTGACACCCTCACAGCAGTCGAATCTTGAGAAGGTAGTGGGTAAGGACGTTAAGGTTATCGACCGAACGGCACTTATTCTTGACATCTTCGCCCTTCATGCCACCAGTAAAGAAGGCCGTCTACAGGTGCGGTTGGCTCAAAATCAGTATCTTCTGCCACGTTTGCGTGGTATGTGGGCACACCTTGCATCGAATCGTATGGGTGGCGGTGTGGGATCGCGTTTTGGTGAGGGCGAAAGTCAGCTTGAGGTTGATCGTCGCATGGTACGCAAACGTATTACGTCTATCAAACGTGAGCTGGCTCATTTGGCAGAAGTACGAGCACTACAACGGGTGAGCCGCTATGCAAGCGGCATGTTCAAAGTAGCTCTCGCGGGATATACGAATGCAGGAAAATCGAGCTTGCTCAATCGTTTAACAAATGCGGATGTACTCAGTTATGACAAGTTGTTTGCTACTCTCGATTCTACTACACGTAAATTTGAACTTCCCGAAGGTCGGGAGATTACCCTTACGGATACGGTGGGATTCATCCAGAAGCTTCCTACCACCTTGGTGGAGGCATTCAAATCGACGCTGGATGAAATTACGGGGGCAGACTTGGTGCTACACGTAGTGGATGCCTCCTCCGATGAACGAGAAAATCAGATTACGGCAGTAGAAGAGGTACTCGGCCAAATTGCTGCCCAAGATATCGCGCGTGTAGAGGTGTTTAATAAGTGTGATTTGCTTGATGATGTTCAGCTTGATGCTCTTAAGGCCCGTCATGCTCAGGCGGTGTTCGTTTCGGCCGCGACAGGAGAGGGGGTCGAAAGTCTTGTTATGCGCATTGCTCAGGTTGCCTCGGCGCGCGATACACACCTTGATGTGCTTTTACCCTACGATCGTGGTGACTTGGTCTCGCTTGCCCACGAACGCTGCCATATCATAAGTGAAAGTCATGAAGAATTAGGCACACATATTATTATGCTTGCACCGCCTTCTTACGCAGGCTTATTTCGCCCCTTTGCTCTGTAGAATTCTGGGCATTAGAGTAACTCTAAGCAAAAGCAACAACCCCGTAAATCAGTAAATTTACGGGGTTGTTGGCGTTTATTGCGGTAGCAGGTGCGTTCATCAGAAAGAGAAAACATGTGGCCTATAAGCCAAGCATGTCCTAAAGACGTCGAAACACTGCCACTACCTTACCTGCAATTGAGCAGTCGCGGGTAATAATGGGTTCCATCGATGAGTTTTCCGGCTGTAAACGAATGTGATCAGACTCTTTGTAAAAACGCTTAACGGTGGCTCCGTCATCAATGATGGCCACAACAATATCGCCATTGTTTGCGACAGGTTGCTCTTTTACTACAACGTAATCACCGTCGTTGATACCGGCTTCGATCATCGATTCCCCGCGCACGGAAAGTAGAAATGACGGCGCATCTCCCACGATATCGGTGGGCAGTGAGATGGTGTCAGTAATATTCTCTTCAGCAAGGATGGGGGAGCCGGCCGCTACGTTTCCGACCAGAGGAACGCTTACAACCTTATTGAAGCTGGGTTGAATAACATTCGAGATATCTTCATGCTCGTTTAAGGCATAAGCTAACGCAATGGAGCGCGATTTTAGGGGATCGCGTTTGATAAGGCCCTTATTTTCGAGTGCCTTGAGGTGTACATGCACCGTAGAAGGGGAGGAAAGCCCTAAACTTTGGCAAACCTCACGTACGGTAGGGCCGTAGCCCTTTTCGCGGATGCACTCCTCGATGCAGTCGAGCACCGCCTGCTGGCGTTTCGTTACTTTCTCGGGCATGCTCCGTCCTTTCATAGATACGAACAAATGTTTCAAAAATATATTGACATGAACCTTTGTTCGCTCTATTATATATGCGAACAAAGGTTCTACGCAAGAGCTAGGAGGCAGAAAGATGAAGAATTTCGAGATGCAGTATCCCATTGATGGTTCGTCTGCCCTGCAACCGGAATTTCAACATGAGTCTGCGCATACGGGGCACATCATTGAGTTTTCAACGCATACTACCTGCGGTTCGCACTCTCCAACCCAACGAGTGACATTCGGCATGCATACTGACACACTAGTTGATACTACTTCAAGAAGTGGTCGGAAAATAAATCTAGTCAAGAATGAAATGGTAGACAGTTTGCGCTATGGTGCAATCGGTGGTATGCCATACGATCGCATAAAGCCGTGGCAGGCTGTTTTAGCAACCGGTACTTTTTCTATTCTCGCTTTTGCGAGCATCTTCGTCGGATTCTAGTAGCCATTAGTTGGTTTAGCGATATGCTTTTGTGGCTCGTAAAGCACTCTTGAAGTAAGCGGGAACGCTTGTTTTGCATCGCTTCCCTTACGTTAGACACTCTGTTAAACTCAAAGTAACACACGGCATCTTGTTTTCAAGTTTGCTGATACGATCTCGTCCATTTAAAGCGGTTCTGGCAAAACCGTTTACCCAAAGGAGACAAGGAACATGAAGCTATAACGAAAGCCCTCGGGCACCCCATATTTTAGTATGTTACGCATCGGGTGCGCTTTCGTTATCGTATATTCTTTGTTCATCCATCACTCAACCTTTTAGGTTTGTTCGCAAGAATATTGCTTACGGCACCGTTCGCCTCGATGCCTCCCCCCATGGAGGTATATTATGTCTGTAACCACACATCACCTTTCTTATACGTATCCTGGCGCTAATACCTTGGCACTCAATCAAGTGTCGCTGACCCTTGTTCCTGGCTGGACGGGAATAGTTGGTTCTAACGGATCAGGGAAGAGTACGTTATTGAAAATAGTTTGTGGTCTTATTGACCCAGATGAAGGATCTATTTCGACACACATAGGCGGAGTATTTTGCTCGCAGTCAACTCATAGACCGCCTCCCTCGTTGGAAGATTTCGCATATGATTACAGCCCCGTGGCAGTGAAGCTACGTTATCAATTAGAGATTGAAGACGATTGGTTTTGGCGTTTTGAAACCTTGTCTCACGGAGAGCGCAAACGTCTCCAAATTGCTTGCGCCCTGGCAGCTAGCCCTCCTCTGCTTGCGCTTGACGAGCCCACCAACCACTTAGATTCCGATACGCGAGAATTGGTGGCACGTACGCTTTCTGCCTATAGGGGTATCGGATTGCTTGTTTCTCATGATCGCACTCTCCTAGATGGACTGGTGAACTGCTGTGTTTTCTTGGACCAAGGTTCAGCGACCATGGTGCCGGGTTCCTATACAGAAGCGAAAGTACAAATGGATCTGCGAAGAAAGAGTACAGTTAACGAACGGCGAAACGCTCAGCGGGATCTCGCGCGAACTCAAGCAGAGAACGCCCGTCGCGACAATGTTGCTGCAAGAGCCTCAGTACGACGTTCAGCTCGACACCTCGATATACACGACCACGATGGGCGAGGAAAGTTACGCCTCGCCATATACAGTGGACAAGATGGGAAAAGTGGTAAGCTATCTGCTCAGATGACAAAAAAGATTGAACGTATAGAGAAGCGAGTAGAAAAAGTATCCGTTAAAAAGGTGTACCAAGGAAATCTAAACCTTGATGCGTATCCAGCCAAGCGTAAGATTTTGGCACACCTGCCATCAGCATCACTGTCACTTGGTGGAGATAGAACACTGCGTTATCCTGACCTTTATGTAGGAAATACCGATCGCATCGGTATTTCGGGAAGAAATGGGGCGGGGAAGTCTACATTATTGGCGGCACTATTGCCCCGTGTAACTATTGAGCATGGCGTAGTGTTCGTTCCTCAGGAGCTTACCTTAGCAGAAGGACGACGACTACTCGCTGAGGTGAAGAATATGGCTTCAACCGAACGAGGTCGATTGCTTTCTATTGTTGCGGGACTCAATTCTCCACCTGCTCGCATTCTTGAAGGTGATGATTTGAGCCCGGGGGAGCTACGCAAACTTCTGCTTGCGCGAGGTCTCATAACCTCACCTCATCTTATTGTTATGGATGAACCAACGAACCATTTAGACATTCATTCTATTGAAGCGCTACAAAACGTTCTCTCCGGCTGTAACTGCGCACTCGTTCTTGTGTCGCATGATATACCTTTTCTTGATTCGTTGACCGAAACGCAATGGGTATTCAAGGTTGACTGGAATGAATGTGGTTTGGTGGGAGATTCCGAAGTAGAGGTGCTGCTGTAAGATTTAGATTAGAGCGGGAGGTTGCCTTCTTTCTTATTTTGCTTTCTTAGATAATTGTCAACCGTATTTTTTGCATGAATAGCCAATGCCGATTGAACCACAATATCTGGTATGTTAGGCTGAACAGAATTCGAGCAAAGGAGCCAAAATGCGCTGTCCTGCCTGCGGTGACCCTGAATCCAAGGTAGTGGATTCGCGCCCTTCTGAAGACGATACGGCCATTCGTCGACGTCGTGAGTGTCTGAATTGTGGCCGTCGATTCACTACATATGAGCGCCTAGGTGACAATCCGCTTATCGTGGTAAAAACCGACGGGTCCTCGGAAGCTTATGATCGACAAAAACTCATGAGAGGCCTCCTTACCGCTTGCGCTAAGCGTCCTATTTCCCCTGAACAGATTGCCTCACTTATCGATTCCACTGAAACTGAGTTGCGTAACGCTTCGTACAGCGAAATCAAGTCTAAAGAATTGGGCGATCTTGTGTTGGCTAAATTAGGTAGCCTTGACGAAGTTGCTTATGTCCGCTTTGCGAGTGTCTATAAGGATTTTCAAAATATCGAAGAATTTGCCGTTGCACTCGAGGAGCTGCACTAATGGATCATTTGGCTGTACCCCTTAAAAATTTAGATGCAGAGCTCCCAGCGCCTCAGTGTGCTTACGCGGGTGATGGAGCGGTCGATCTAAGGGCGACTTGTGATGAGGTTTTGCAGCCATTTGAGCGTAAGCTTATACCCTGTGGTATAGCAGTGGCTATTCCTGCTGGTTATGCGGGCTTCGTGCTACCTCGTAGCGGACTTGCTATTAAGCACGGGATCTCGCTAGTGAATGCACCAGGGCTCATCGATAGCAACTATCGCGGCGAGATTCAAGCTATACTGGTAAACCTTGATCCTCGCGAGACCTTTACTATCAAACGTGGCGATCGGGTAGCTCAGTTGGCTATCATGCGTGTTGCCGATGCTCAATTCCAGCTTTGCTCTGATCTTCCCTCTACCGATCGCGGAGAAGGTGGATTCGGTAGCAGCGGTGTTAGGGATACACCCTGTTCTTAATCTTGGTCAAACTTTTGAAGTTAGGGTGTAATCGATAGCATATTCTTGCTTAGAGTAACTCTAAGCAAGAATGGTAGAAAAATAGACTATACTAAACCACACTTAGAGTAACTCTAAGTGTGTCGTTTTATCTCTTGGAAGGTGCTGTCTATGGATGCCGCCGAAAACAGGCACATCGATTCTGGAGAAAAGCCAAGTAGTGCACCCTTGTATGGCATTAGCGATGTGTCGGTTACGACGGGAATATCGGCATTCACTATACGCTATTACGACAAGTGTGGTTTCTTTCCTAATCTACAACGAGATCGTCGTGGTGCACGACTATTTTCTGATGCAGATCTATTTCAATTGCATTTAGTAGAAGCTTTGCGTAAAAGTGGTTTATCTATCGAAGGTATTCAATATTTTGTTCGCCTATCAAAACGCGGTGATGCTACTAAAGCAGAGCGACTTCGCATCCTACGTGCGCAAGAAACGGTACTTGAATACCAACGAGACGAACTTGATGAAAGCCTGAAACGACTTCATAGTGCAACCATGGATTTGGACGTAGCTGGCGATTCTGAATAGGTCAACATGCTATAGTTTATGAAAGATGTTAAGAAAACTATATTTTCCATGACTAAGGACTCGTTAGAGAGCAACATAAGGCCTTAGAACGGCTCTCAGGGCCTCGAATTAAAAACACCAGTTCAGACACGTAATATTTCTAAAGATTGGACTTCAATACACATGGATGGCCACAATAACGCTCCGCAACCACCGCAGGCACCTAAACCGGCTGATTTTCAGTTACCTCCAAACGAGCAAGATGCACGAAACCTTAAAAGTGCACAAAACCTCATCATGGTAGCAAGTCTAGCGGGTCCAATCTCTTTGTTTATCGGAGGCTTTTGGCTTAGCTGCGTTGGACTTATCTGTGGCATTATAGGATTCAGGAAACTCAAAGTATTAGCGCAAAAGCAAAATGCCATCAGTGTCGTAGCTGCACGCTTTAAGAAGTCAAGCATCATATCCATAGTTATCTGCGGGATAATAACGGTGTTGAATGTAGTTGCAGCGGTCATTTTGTATCCACTTGTTTTACAGGCGCTCGAAACAGGTGACTACAGTCAACTTATGTCCGGCATGGGAACTAACGCGCCTTCGGGTGGAAATTCTACATGGGGCTAAACCCCTCCCCGAAGTTATTAATAAATTATTGATAACGTATCAAAGGTAATTTTACAGCCTTCACCTTTTCTACATGCATAATATACATGTAAATTTTAAAGATCAGTACGATACAACTCATAACGATAGTGCAGGTCACGACCAGAAACAATACCAATAATGCTATCACGTTTCGAAATTTCCTGCACGTGTGGGTCTGATCGCATCGCTGCATATTCCTCGAAGCTGATAGAACGTTCAACAGGACGATATATATCACGGGAACAATTGTAAAGACGAACGCCAGATTCATAATTGAGTAAACGGGCACCCTTCTTTCCGGTTTCTTTATCGTCGGTCATGTAGGCACATAGATAATTACCAAGGTTATTAGCATCCTGCTTGATAGCCTCAATAGTCACCCAACCTTGACCCCACATAGCACGAACCTCGGAATTATCCATCCATGGAGCAGGCGAATCAAAGAAGAAAAGGCAATGCAAATGCCAAGCACCACGACCTTGCTGCTCCTTAACATAGAGATAGCGAAACGCCCCATAACGACGGCGACACCTTTTAACAAATTGCCGCCAATCGGCAGATATACGATCATTATCACGCATATTCTCGGCATAGGTGAGCGTAACGAAGCGGACACAATCGGGCGTATCGTAATTGCAGTTAATAAGTTTTTTGAGATTGTTAAAGGCGCGCTTAATACTGCGCACGTGATCACTCTTAGTGCCTGAATCACCATGATTGTAGAACCGAATCTCCGAGGTGCTACGCACATAATAGCAATGATCGTTAATATGATCGATACGCGCCTCCGTAGGAGGTCGATGCTGACAGATCGTAACATGCGCAGTATGACGACAATCAACTAACTTAATATGGCCCGCCTGAAACTCGAAGGGGTCATGATCGGACATGAAAAACCTCCAATGGTTCAATTGTGTACGTATAATCAAGTTAATAAATAAAGGGCTTCGCCCTTTATGAAAACACTAGGCAGTGAAGAGGGAAGAGGTGCCAACGAATGACAGCATACAAGCCACCACGCGCCGCGCGCGTGGTTAGATGGGGCATAAATTAATCAAGAAAGGTTTTAAGCGCCATTTCCAACCGCACTAGCGGAGGACATGAACTAACAACCGTTTACACAGTCACCAAATAAGGCCATATTAACGAGTGTTCGAACGCTTGGACGGCTCACGCGCAAACGCAGGGGACCCCCTTAGTCCCCCTGCGCCTTGCGCGTGAACGCACCGTAGCTATCGTACATACGGAAAATGGACTTGCGCGCCTTGAAGCACTCCACACCAACTTTTTCTCGTAACGGATAAAAGCGTTTTACGCATACAAACAACTCTCCCAAGGTAAGCAACTTGAACATCTTGCCCTTCCATCCGAAGTTACCCATACGACGATGCACAAATTCATACTCAAGTAGGCTTCTGATTTGTCTATCAATCATGCGATCAAACTGTGCCACGAATACAATTTCGTAACCGTATTTTCGATGTTGACTAAAAAACTCAAGCCATTGCATACGGCTATTGTTTTGCCATTCTCGCGAATTGAACAACAACTGACATTCATCTAAAACTAGGAGAATGTGATCTTCTTTGAACCGGTGGTCTTGCCAGTATTCCGTAGCAAAATCTACTAAAAACTGAGGGGTCATTTCGCTATTAGAGCGATAGGTAAAATAATCGCTATTCTTGTGATTCAAATTATAGTTTGCTATCACCGGTTTTTTGTAGTCCAGGCTATCTTTGATAATGCGTGTTGCGTGTAGGCTTTTGCCACTTCCCGGTGTGCCACTATAAAGATAGATTGTCACGGTTAATCACCTAAACCAATCCAGTGAAGTAAAGCCTTAAAAACGTAATATCCCGCAATCGCTACAAGCCATGCTGTCATGATAGCTAACAGTGTACCCACAGGTACAAACCAGTTCAGCCAGCCTAAGCCCTGCTGTGCAATTCCGAGCGCTGAATAGTATTCTTGGAAGGGGCTTTGAGGAAGCAGGTCTACGATGTTTCCCATAACAGAGCGAAGAAAGCCAACAATAAAATCAAGCATACCCTACCCCCGTATCAAGTTTCTAGTAACGAGTGCAAGCCCCACGCAGAATAGCACCGTTTCGCAAGCACGGCACACCTGCGCAACTGATTCAAAAGGTGATAGGTCAACGTAAAAATCGTATTCACCGGCCATCGCGAAATTAAAGTGCCAATTAAAATTTGGAGCTACAGGATTAGCGGTAAAAATTGCAAGTAAGTAGTATAAGTCCCACGGTATGCAGAACGGAAAGACCTTTTCCAAGTCCTCTATCTTGAAATCATCCTGAGAAGATTCTTCGGAAGGGTCGGGAGTGGTTGGCTTATTTTGGTTAATCCAATCGCCAACAGTACCGGTACCACCTATCGTAGGACTAGTTGACTGTGCGGGCTTTTCTATAGTTGCCGTTGATTGCATTTGGTCTAAGGCTTCCGAAAAGGAACCGGGCTGTATATACCCCGGGGCGGTAATGTCAGGTACGTTCAAATTTCCCGCGTTAATCAAATTACCGTCAGCGTCGAACTCAGCATCTGCACCGATTACTTGACCAATAGAGACTTCACCGGTAGGAGAATCTTGCAATGAACCAAGATCGGTATTCCAAACTCCGTCCTTATATAAATAAAATTCAGAAGGGAGATTAGGATTAACAAGTCCTCTGCCAGTATAACGATCGGTATTTTTAACCAAAATATCAGTGCCTGATTTAATAATATAATCATAGCTTGCAGCGGAATATAATTCATCCCATGAAGGAGAAATATAATCCAGTACAGTAGGGCTTTTATTGATGATAAAGGCCGGACGATTAGTCCCGGAATTATAGCCGGGAAGAGTTAAATAATATTGATTATTAAAGACGTCAACTTGAAATCCTGCGTTTAATTGTGGCAAACAATTATCAGGGAGATTAGAGAAAGGATAGGTTGAGGAAGCGTTACGATAAGAATTAGCAAAATCAACGCCATAGCCAAAATTGATATGATCCGAAAAACGTATTGGTGGAACTAGTACACCATCAAGACTGTAATTAAAAACATCAGACACTTCACCAATAGTAGGAACATCATCAAAATAGTCATCAAACTGACCGCCCAGCCAAGAACCCAAATATAATGCAAAATCGCTATACACCAAAGAGGCGGGGAGGCCGGCAGTTGTAGCCATCTGATACAAGGCATTGACAAAATTACCAGTACCACCGCCGAGAAGCATACCAGTACTTTCAACCGATGCGATATTAGCCGCCATTTCTGTATTCAAAGCGGCAGGAAATTCCGCTACAGTTGGCTTCCGGGCGGCAGTTCGTAAAAGAGAATTCATTGTCATCATGGCGGTACCTTCTGTAGACCAAGCAGCGTTTTCGCTAGTTATTGTCTGCACTATAGCGGGTACTCTTTGCATGAAGGCGTTATATGCGTTTGTTGCCGCCGGTGCGCTCATACCGGTTGACATTGCTAAATACACAAACGCAGAGTAAAACAAACTACCAAATTTTTTGTAAAAGCCAGACTTAACTACTAAATAATTTAATTTATTCAGAGCAAAACCAAGCGGCCCAGCATGTGCCTTCTCCGGCTCAAGAAATGATAAAAGCGACGTGTCTACCGAAGAAACAACCTCATAATAATCGTAGGGCGCTGATACATCGGTCCAATCGCCTATATAAGGATTCCCAAAGTCAACAACAGAACCATCAGCAAATTCATATACTAAATGAACGTCACCACTTCGTAAGCTATTATCAATATCAGTATTGCCACTATACCAATCAGTAAGGGTAACAGCCTCTTTTCCCGTTGATGTTTCAGATAAGGTATTACCACTTTGTTGGATATATCCTGCTGCATCCCCAAAGGAATTGTCTGAAGGATATGAATATCCTCCCCATCCTTGTAATTCGGATTTTGTGACAAGTGTTCCCAAAGCTGGTTCTGTTGTTCTGTTGGTTCGTAAGTTGGATGCATCATATACCCCCACGATAAGAGGAGCGGCGACAAAGAACACGAGTAAGGACGCGAGCGCTACTTGTATTACCTTCTTGACCATTATATCACCTCGCTTATCACCACAAAAGAGAATTGCCGGGCCTGCGCTTTACAAGCCCGACAACCAATAACTAAATGCAAATGGTGCTTACTTTGCGAACTTGCGGAATGCCTTGATGCCAATACCTACAACCACAAGAGCGCCCATGATGGGCAGTGCCACGGGCACAATAGAGGCGATTGCACTCATAGCGCTAGTGGCGAATGTGCCAATAGCCGTGGTCAGAGCAGTTACGATACCTTCCATGCTGATACCTCCCTTCTAAGCCTTGTTGAGAATTTGCAATACCGTATAAACGGTTATGGATACCAGCCAAGCAAGAACGCCCAGCAATACCCCAGCGGGAAAAAGCGGCCATAACTGACTAAGAAAATCGACAAAATCAGTAGGCAGAAAAGACTGCGTAAGTAAAGCAAACGATGATAATTCCATCAGCCAACCCGCCAAAATCTCGTAGCGATAGCTGCAAAGATAAGACCAGCAATCAGAACTAGCAAAGCAATTAGCACCCACAGTTCGACACTTACCGTAGTAGCAAGGCTTGTTAGATTAGTAACGTCTTGCTGTGTGATCTGATAACCAGATGTATCAGCAGCAACTTCGGCAGCTATCGCGATAACGTCATCCATTAAGATCGACCCTCTCGCGAGCGACATAGCAGCCGCGATAGTCTCGCTGATTGCCGCCAAAATTGCCACCTGTTAAATCGAACTGAACACAAGTAATCGTACATTTACCCTGCATGTTGTAATCATTGACTAAATCAGCAACACGACGGTAAACATCTTGTATTTCGTTGCTATCTTGATCAGGCAAGATTAACGGGACGGTTCTGTCACGATGATAGGTAGTCATTAGAAACACACCTCGTCACCATACAGAGATTCATAGGAAGGAATAAAGCATGAGACCTTGCGCCCCTCACGATGGGCGCGTTGAGCCTCACGACGATTAGCGTTAGCTATAGCTTCACGATCACAAATAACATGCGCCCAGTCATCAGGGGAATACCAATCGAAATCACCTTCCCGCAAATCTCGATAATGAAAATCGATAATGTTATCGGGGTGTTCGCGGCAAACAACCGAACCACTGTAGGAAGCAGAGGGGAGAGTAGCGGCAAAATCGACATAGTTAACTTGCGTATCATGTGTTTTGTTAAAACCATCGAGCGTGTCAGCAAGCAAACGGTAAAGGTCTTGAAGATCAGCATTTTCAACCATGATTAAACACCTACCGAACCGTAGGCTAGTCCCCCACGGTCTTTATCGACAGATAGAACAAAGGTTCGATTTTTGCTTAGGTTGCAAAACCCTTGATTGCGATTAAGAGTGTCAATCGTCAAGAAAAGTAACGACCAGACCTCAGAGCAATAAAACGAATAATCAGTAAAAGCGGCATCAAGAGCAGTAAGAACACACGTTAAACGACCGTTAAGAACCGAGAAATGCAACTCAATAGTAAAAGTTCCGAATTGCTCATCATAAGGAATAACGGTATTAGCATAACGAACAAACTCATCAAGAAACTTACGGAGGTCAAATTTAGAGGCCATAAGAGCCGCCCTAGGACGCGACAGAAACAACTTTAGCCTTTAGATACCCCTTGAAATCTTTATAGACATTCAGGATGAAATCATAAGCCTGCATCTTTTTACAAGCTGAAAAATCAACCGTAACCGGAGCAGTTAAAGAAATGGTATCGTCATCATCAGGAGCCATCAAAACGACACGCTGGAAAAGGACTTGCTTACCCTTGGACTCGAACTCTTTTTGTGTTGCAGAGATAAATAGTGCTTTTGCATGTGTTTTCATTTTTATGCATCCTTCCCGGGGTTTCCATTATTTTTCACCACATCCCCGAACAGGAAGAAATATACCAATTATTGATAACGTATCTTATGTAAAGTTGAAAGAATAATGACACTCGGATATCTACGCCTTTATAGTGATGCCTGCCTTCATGCTCCTATGCTATCTAGGTTTCGCTCTTTCATATAAAGCCAGTGAACTGAAATCTTCTTCGCAAAAGAATGTTTTCAACGATAGAAGCCTTGATCAGCTTTGGATTCTACTCTCAAAGGGGGGCTTGAGAACGACCAAGCAGCTTGCCTTGCTGAAGGAAGAAGCGCGATAAAGAACTCAAACTTCATTCTTTATCGCGCTTTTCTTGATCCTCGCCACGCTGTTGATATTGATTTCAGCTTTTTCGGGTCCTGTATGGGATATGGAGGGGTGATGCAAAGTGGTCTTATTTAACTAGTACTATCAAAGTGAATGTTGTATTCAAATAGATTGTCGATTCATTAACAACTACAAGGAAAACCCGCCAATAAAAGACACATACTCAATTCCGTAACGGACCTGCAGTAAAGCGTAGTTCGGGGGTATGATCCCAGCAATTCAAACCCAATGTGCTTTGAAGTGAAAAGGGGCTAGATTGTGAATATTGGTTACGCGTCAAAAACACTGGCGCTTCCTGAAGGCAAGATGCGTTCAATAACAAGAAAACATGCGACTGACGATGCGCTAGCCTTAGTTATCGAACACAATCTGGAGGCCTTAGATGCTGTACTTGACTACTGCGCTGACAATAGCATACGTCTTTTCCGCATTAGTTCAGATCTCATCCCTTTTGGGTCGAACCCAATTAACCAGCTTGATTGGGTCGCACATTTCTCAGAAAAGCTGCATACACTTGGCACTAAGGCGCGTACTAACGGCATAAGATTAAGCATGCACCCGGGACAGTATACCGTATTGAACTCCCCCGATGACTCAGTGGCCGAGCGCGCAGTTGTTGATCTTGCCTATCATGCATCTTTGCTCGACGGACTTGGTATGGATACGTCATCAAAGATAGTCCTACACATTGGTGGCATGTATGGTAATCGACAGGAAGCAATGAACCGTTTCGTCACCCGTTTTTTGTTACTGCCCGACTCAATAAAGTGTCGTTTGGTTATTGAGAACGACGATCGGTTATTTACGGCGAAGAATGCCCTTTCGGTAAGCCGTACCTGCGGCGTTCCGATGGTGTTTGACGTGTTACATCATCGTCTAAATCATGAACCAGACTCCCCAGACGAACTTTTCCTTTTAGATGCCGCTAAGGAAACATGGGGTCAAAAAGACGGCCGCCAGAAGATCCACTATTCGCAACAAGCTCCCTGTAAAAGATCAGGAAGCCATTCGGAAACTATAATACTTGACACGTTTTTAGAATTCGTCGATTTTCTTAGAGATCGCTCCCCCGACATTATGCTTGAAGTGAAAGATAAAAATCTTTCGGCCGTAAAATGTAGCATTGCGTTAGATCCTCGAAAAAAAATATATTCACTTGAACGCGAGTGGGGTCGGTACAAGTACTCAGTGCTCGAACACGATCAGGCAATCTATCAAGAAATTCGGACCCTTCTTAAAGATAAAGAATCCTATCCTGTTCGTTCGTTTTATTGCTTGGTGGAAGAGGCATTGAGTAAATCCACCTCTCAAGGAAGCGCGATCAATGCAGCACAACATGTTTGGGGATACGTATCTAACCTTGTTGACGGTCGTGAAAAAGCATCGTTCATGCGCACCTTACAGCGCTACGAAAAGGGCGAAGTAGGGCTTGATCAAATGAAACACTATTTACAAACGCTTTCGGAGCGCTATGAACAAACCTATTTAACACATTCATACTATTTTGCATTATAGACAGAAAAACTGGTCAGTACAGTAGTTAAGAATGATTTCCGGATGAACCTTCAGAACAATCTAAAAGGCAATCGCCACCTGCGGCAATAGGTACAAACTCCTCTGCCTTCGTAGCATCTTCGGTTGCCGCGGCGCCTCGACGTAGATAGGCGCGCAATGCGCGCAGTACAGCTAGTTGACCGGGATCAAATACCCCCGAATTGTGACCGCGAGTAAAGCTTGCCGCAAGCAGCCCAACAAAGCGTGAGGCAACGACAATTACGATAGTGGTCGTCATTAAAAGCTGAATACCCACAAGCTGGGTAGCCATCCATGAAACATCGGCAAAACCCGCCGCAAAAAATACGGTTGAGAAGGATTGTGTTGCAAGTAAGCCCACCGCTAAGGGGAAAGTCATACCCGCATATCCAGGATGAAAGGCAACAGAGAAGAATTTTGGTAGTTTCCATACTACATAGCAAAGTGACGCGACAACGCAAGCAAACAAAAAGCCTACCACGAACAGGTTAGGTTGAGAAAACACGTTCACATAGGAAACGAGGCACATACTACAGGGCCCAAGAAGTATAGCCTGCGAATGCATCATAGCCTCTGCCACTTCGCAGCGTTTCATACGCCACAACATGAATGGGGTCAAAATAAGATAAATGCCAATGCCCCATGCAACGATTCCAGCAGCAAGTGGTTCTGGCATGAACTGCATCCCAGCAACGGTAGAAACCATGACGCCGTTGGTGGTAACGTACCAGCTAGGCATAAACGTTTTCCACTCGAAACGCCGCAGGAAAAACCGCGCGAAGAAAACGATAAGGTGAACAAAAAAGGAGCGCAAGCATGATGAAAAACACTATCTGCGCGCCCGAACTTATAGCTGGAAACAGCTGTGCAATATAAGCGCACAGTACCATTATAAGCATAGGTAGAGTCGGATATAAGGCTGCAAGCATGGGGTTTGCGTATTCACCTGCCACAACCCCTCTAAAGTGAAAGGCTATTTTTAGGCTGTAGGCAATAGCTATGAGACTTGCAACAAAAAAACCGGTCATATGTACGAACGGATATCCGATAGTCTCGTAAAAGCCACTTAAAACCAACAGTCCGAGCGTTGCTGGAACAATGGGAAGCGGCAGGCGTGATACTTTATCCTTGATGTATGACATGCATTCCGTCCCTTGTACTGTTGAAATATCCCTGACGAATGGGTCTTTAGACAAGCATACCCCTAAAGGGCAAGTGAGAAAAGGTAGTACAAGAGTAATTGCCGAAGCGGAGAAGGTGTCGAGAGGGCCTCAACCGGAAGTCATCTGATCCCCTAGAATCTAAGGCACTCTCGATCGATGTCACCATGAAGAATGTGGTACGCCTTTGTCTCTATCGATAGTCATCAATAGTACCCTTTGCCCATTCGGTCAACTGCGCAGATTCCCTATCCTCTGTTGCGGCAGCCTCTCCGGCAATTTTCCCAAACACAAGCGCTTGGATGAGACCATTGCCACTCATGTACGCAGCACCACCTCTACATGAGAAACCTTCCGTGCAACCGCCCGCCGCATACAAACCCTTGACAAGACTTTTATCGGCACGCAGCACATGTCCCGCAACATCAGTGGGCATGCCGCCTTGCGTGTGGCGTATCTCGCCGGTTATTTTAAGCGCATAAAACGGACCATTGAAGGCTCCTGGCAAGTGGGAACGATTAAACTTGTCCTCCCCTTTTTCGATAGCCGCTTGATATTCGGAGAAGGTCTTTTCTAAAATAGCGGTATCGGCGCCAATAGCTGCAGCAAGTTCTGCTGTCGTTGCTCCGTGTTTAACGATGCCAGCCTTATCCCATTCAGGAAATTTTTTGCTCTTTGCAACCTGGTCATCAGTAAAGCATAGGTAAGCGATGTGATCAGTTTGGGCTAAGATATGAGGAGATAGTTCCGAATATCCACCATACTCACTCATGAAGCGGTTGCCCTCTTGGTTTACGATAACACCGCCGTTGTTAGCAAGTGCCTGTTCCAAAGTTTCATCATTGTCGACACCATGGAAGGCGTGACCTTGGTACGCACCCATGTTTTGCAGCTCAACACCCAGCTCCTGCGCCCATAGTATCCCCTCGCCAGTGGCGCCGGGTGCAACCCGTTTGAATGCATCGACCGCTTCGGGGCAATACTGGGCCAACATATCGGGATTGTTTGCAAACCCACTCGAAGCTAAAACGGTGCTTTTTGCAAAAATAACTACCTGGTCTTTCCCGTTCTTTCCGTAAGCTCCAACGACAGCTTCACCTTGATCGTCGAGAACGAAGCCTAATATTTCAAACGAAAGCATCTGCTTAATGTTTTGTTTGGCTGTCATACTGGCAATTAATGCATCCGTAAGTCCTTTGCCGGTATTTTCAGTCGTATGCATACGGTGTGCGGTTTGCCCGTAATACAGCGCCGCGTCGAGGCTCCAAACAGCACCGTGAGACTCGGTCCATTCAACAATGTCGCGCGATTGCTCAGTGACAGTGTATACTAAATCGGGTCGAACACTATAGTTGCTTGGGCGCATGATGTCGATGACGCACGCACCGACGCTATCTGCTTCACCCATGGCGATTTGCTGCTTTGTGCCGACGGCCGGTATCTTACCGCTCGAAAGCATCGTGGCCCCACCGAGGACGCTTGTTTTTTCGCAAAGTACCACCTGAGCATTCTGCTCAGCCGCGCTAAGAGCTGCACAAATACCAGCGCCGCCGCCACCGATAACGAGTACGTCAGTTTCGCTTTGAGTCATGTTCGCAACATCGCTTTTGCGTTTCGCATATTTCAATTCACCGGCAACTTTGCTTACAACGTCTTTTTCCTGCTTTTGTGTGGGCGCGCAGGCAGCAAGCGCTCCTGCTGAAGCCGCTGTCACTGAACCAATAGCCAATCCCTTGAGCAGGTCTCTTCTGGTCAGATTTCCCATGATTCTCCCCTTCCCTGTTTATTGCGGGTCTTGCCCGCTGTACGCGGTTGAATATACGTACGAAAACGATACAAGAAAAGAAACTATTCTTATCGCCATCCGTAACCCTAAAGTTTACGGATGGCGATAAGGCCTCTTCAAAAGGTTAGTTGTAGATTAGTGCAGCCTTATCTACGAGTCTCCCTCCGTCAGCAAGCCTTCTTGAATGGGATATTTTTGTCTATACTGCATGTCGAGGGGATGGGGATTCCCGACCGAATCATGCACGGTATCGATCGGCCGAAAAGAGCGGATCTATTCGCCTAGGAGGACTCTAATGGGGAAGTTTCGCATGGATGCAGATCAGAAAAGGTATTTCCGCACACTCTGTTCAGTGGGTAGTATTACACAGGCAGCTCAAGATCTTTATCTGTCTCGCCAAGGTTTATCAAAAAGCATGAGAAGCCTCGAGCAGCATCTCGATGCAAGCTTATTTACTCGTGGCAAAAAGGGCATCGAGTTAACACAAGCAGGCTTGGTGCTATTGCGTTGTATTTGCGAGGAAGATCGGCTTTGGGAGAATTGTTTGGCGGAAATCAGTAAGGTAGCCAAAACGACCCCTGAACTTATTCGTGTTGGTTTGCTTAGCATGTACGTTGGGTACAGCCAGAAGCGAGCTTTGTTCGCGAGCTTCCAAGACAACCCCATCATCAAGATCGAGGTAATTGATGGTGACCACCTCGATTACTGGCAGGCCATCGCCGCAGGAGAAATGGAATTCGCTTTTTCCATTAGCCCACCAAAGGAATTAAACCTGCCTACCATCAAACTTGAAGAAGATACGTTATCGATTCTTATGAGTATCGATAACCCGCTCGCAAAAAAGAAATACATCGACTTTAAGACTGACTTGCGCGACAAAATCGTTATCCAAACGAGTCCCTACAAAGGGAAACGCTACGAGATGGCTTTCAAGAATCATGGTATCAAAGTTGAGTTGCTTATACACGATAAGAATCTGATGCTTGCACGGGTATCTACCAGCCAAGATTTTTTTATTATACAAAGCCAGTATGCAAAAAACCTTGTCACCGATCAAGTTTGCATGCGACCGTTAATCGATGCTCCTATCGAGATGGATTCAATGTTCGTATTTCGCCTCGACCTGAGTTCTACCGCTCGAACCGTGGCGAGGAGCATGTTAGAAACCTACGGAAAAGAGCGTGAACTTGATGCTTTCTTCGCATGAGGGATTGTTAAAAAATAGCCTAGTGATGTAACTACGAGGGTCGATAGGTTATAACAAGTGACTTTTCAACCCAAACGCGAACGGCAACCGAACGGTTACGGAATCTTCACAACAAGTGCAAGGGTAGTAGAATATTTTTACATAATGTAGACCAAAGCAAAGGCAAGGAGGAACACCATGGGCTATCTTATAGGCGTGTTGTGTTTCATAGGCGTGGCGCTTTGCCTGACGTGCATCAAGCGTCTTAACTAACCCGTCAGGGAAATTGTCGCCCAAACAAGCCGACTCACACAAGTCGGCTTTGCTTTATGCCTCGGCACTCGCACTCTTCAATCGAAAAGAATCAATCGATTCTACAGCAAGCTTTTATTGCACAAACAAGATTTAATCGCATGTCTCCCCCTCGTCAGGTGGCTTGTAATGAGGTCTAAAGCATTTAGTAAGACGAAGGGCGAGAAATCCTAGTACGACGCCAATAATGGCCCCCACAAGAATATCACTCGGGAAATGTACGTAGAGGTACAGGCGCGAGAAGGCAATAAGAGCAGCAACCACAACTGCACCAATCTTTAGGGCAAACACGCCGCGACCAGCTTTTGGTACGAGGCAGATTACGGTCGCTGCGGCGAATGAGGCCATCGAATGGTTTGAGGGAAATGAGTCTCCCGAAGGGGGTGGTATAAGTAACGAAAAGCCACCAACCACCTCATATGGTCGCACACGTCCTATCAGCGGCTTCAATATTACACTACCTACAATAACCGCAAGGAGAAGAGCGACAACTACCGCAATACCGTATATGCGTCGTTTTGGTTGTGCGACAAGCACAGCAGCAGCCACGAGCCAAATAATACCCAAATCACCCAGATGAGTAACAAAAGGCATCACTACGTCGAGAAAAGGTGATCGCAGATAATCTTGTATAGCGTTAAGGATAGCAAAGTCCATAGCTATCTTTCGTTAGGCGTGTTCTGCCGATAAAGCTTCCGGCTCCACGACTTCAAGGTAGCGATTATAAAGGGTAGGTAAGGCCTTTTTCATACTTACTGGTTTAAAGGTACTTGATTCGACGAGACAATGCGTACTACTTCCCGATGCCAAAGGTGTGTCAACGCTAAGGTTCTGACCTTCACGAAATATTTCGTAGGCATAGATAGTCTTCGTTGGTCGCACTTGCACAATTCGTGTACGTACGATAGCTACCTCTCCATAACGTAACGGTTCACGGTAATTGCATTCCATATGTATAACTGGCGACATATAACCTGCCTGTTCAATCCAGGCATAGGGAAACCCCAGTTCATTCAAAAAAGAAGTGCGGCCATCCTCGAAGAAAAGGAGATAATTGGCATGATAGACAACACCCATCATGTCTGTTTCTCCGTAGCGTATGGATATTGGCGTGCAAACGTGCATGGCGGCCTCGGCACCCCTTCCCGAATCGGATACAATGGTTACATGGGCAATATCGTAACGTATATACAAGGCAATCAGCGCACGTTCGCGGAATCACCGTTTAATCCCGTTGACAGTCTAGTTCTGTCAACACTTTCCTATTTCAATTTTGAGGTTTGCCCCCAAGTGCTCCCGGCATCTGCCGAACGCGTATTATTACACGATGTGGTAGCACTAACTGATTGGAAAGCTCTCACATGCGCCAGTTGGCTTGAGGATGCAAAGGATACCCAACTGTTCATGCAGGCGCTTATGGCAAGCAGGCGATATCGAGAGACGTATCTCACCTTTTATGTAAACGAACGCGCCGAAGCGGTAGAAAAACAATTCTCAGCCACCACCTTTTTCTTGAGCAATATTCCGGAAGCCGCACCAACCTGCTTGGCTTTTCGCGGCACTGACGGTAGCCTTGCTGGTTGGAAGGAGGATTTTAACCTATGCTTCAAAAGCGTTATTCCCTCCCAACGTGCTGCAGCCGCATACGTATCGGGCGTGGCCTCGGCGGTAGAAGGTCCTTTAGTACTGAGCGGTCATTCTAAAGGGGGAAATCTTGCTGAATTCGCGGCGCTCGTGTCTGAAAAGGCCCTTTACCAACGTATCCAGGGTGTATACAACCATGATGGACCATCATTTCTTGGTGACCCATCTCCACGCATGAGTGAGCGGGGCTTTGAGACAGTGCTACATAAGACAGTACCCGAATCTTCGGCGTTTGGTATGATTTTAGAACGACGACCTAATTACCGCGTTGTTCGCTCTACGAAACTATCGGTGTTTCAACACGAACCTTTTTCATGGATTGTGGAAGACTGCGACTTTGTCTACCAAGACGAACTGAATGCTTCAGCACGATTTTTCGACGATACTCTCGACACCTGGTTGCGTGGCAAGACGCCCGAAGAACGCGAACGGTTTATTGACACTATTTATGAACTCTTTATGTCAACCGAGGCTTCTACCTGGTCCGATTTTCAGGCTAAGCTGGTGGTGAATACTCGGCAGATGTTAGGACGAGGTTCGCGGCTCGACCCAGAAACACGTCGTTTTATCTTAAAAACACTGGGTAGTCTCGCATCGGTATTGAAAGATGAAACGGTTAAACGATTCAAGCCTTCCCCTCCAGAATGGCTACCAAGAAGGCGCGAACGTTACGCAAACAGCTGTCTGCACAACGAAAGTCAAGACGAGACAATAACCGAGATCAAGCCTGAAGGCAACGGAGAATCAAAAGGGAGCAAGCACGCATGAGCACAGATGATCAGGGGGCGCTAGGTAAAGAAGGTGTCTTGCAGACAGAAGCAGAGACTATACTGCAGGACGAAAACGAAGGTACTGGCGGCGTTGCATCAATACCGAGTTCCGCCAGCCCTCTTACTGCCCGCATGGCGTGGCAACTTGCAGCACCTCACACGTGGCCTGCAGCCATCTTGCCGGTGTTGGTGGCCGTGGCCTACGCTGCAGATCAGGGCCTCCCCTTGTCGGTGAGCGTCATTTGCACCCTGCTGGTGATTTGCGTGCTCATGCAGGCTGCAGTGAATACGTTCAACGACTATTATGACTACGTGAAGGGCTCTGACTCGGCCGACGACAACGTCGATCCGACCGATGCCGTACTCGTATACAATAACGTGAATCCTAAGGCGGCGTTGAGTTTGGCAATAGGTTTCCTCGCGGTTGCTTTCCTCCTGGGCGCCTATATCATCTGGGTTGCGGGGTGGATCCCGCTCGTCATCGGTGTCGTAGGGGCGCTGTTCGTCGTGGTGTATTCGGCGGGCAAGACCCCGCTCTCATACCTGCCACTTGGCGAGCTGGTCAGCGGCAGTGTCATGGGAGGACTTATCCCTCTGGCAAGCTACCAGGCGCTCACTGGCATGCTCGATGCACGCGTGCTTCTATGGGCGGTGCCCACTATCATCGGCGTTGGGCTTATTATGTTCACAAACAACACCTGCGACCTTGAGAAAGACGGCGAAGCGGGTCGGCATACGCTTTCCGTCATGCTCGGCCGCAAGCGTTCCCTCACGCTCTATCATGCACTCGTGTATGTATGGATCGTCGCCATCGTCGTTTTGGTGGCTGTGTTCTTCCCCGAAGGGCTGATAGTGATGCCCTTTATGCTACTGGCGGCTTATCCGGCAGTTACAGCGCTTCTGAAAAACCCGCTTGTGCCAAGCACACGCCTCGCCGCCATGCCGCAGGTTCTCAACGTGAACATCGCACTCGGCACGTTCTATGCCGCCGCTGTGTTTGCGTCGCCCGTTTTGATGCTGATACTCTAGATTGGAGACATCATGGAAATAGCTTGCATTGTTCTGGGAGTCGTACTGCTCGTTGTGGTAGCGGCGCTGGCCGTGCAGCTGTGGAGAGGTCGGTGGCTGTTCCTAATAGCGAAGCCGGATAAGACAAAGAAGGGCACCTTCTACCCCGAGGGCACGCATAAAACGGGCCAATGCGTTTCCTGGGTCATGGTCGCCTGCTTCGCCGTGATTGCCACGCTGATTGCCTACCAGATGGGCATCTTGTCAGGTAGCGTCTTGTTTGCCCAGGCTGCGACCCTACTCAGCAACATCGCGCTCGTTGCATACTGCGTGGTTTTGGTATGGGCTGTCTTCTCCAGCCAGAAAGGAAAGGAAGGCAGTTTCCGCGAACGCTTCAACGGAGGAAGCTATCGGGTACTGGTGCTGCTGTTGGGAACCTGCGCCCTGCTCACGATCATAGGGCTGCTGTTTTCCTAGCGCATTTTACCTTCCCGTTCGTTCCAGTCTGACTCTGGGTGTGCGATGATCGATTTGCTGGATACGCAACGCTTTGAAAACGCCCCGCCAACGCCTTCTTGCCACCTGCTGTCGCATTCGCTTTGCTTTCGCTAAGCTGATGGTTCAAACGACCCCGAAGTGAGAGAAGGCCCCATGCCCAAAGGAAGGTTGGAAGCCTTCACCGATGCGATCATAGCTATCGTCATGACCGTGCTCGTCCTCAACTTGCATGAGCCTGGTTCGGGAGATTTCAGCGCACTGCTCAGCGAATGGCAGCGCCTTGCTATCTACGTGGTCAGTTTCCTTATGCTGGCTATCTACTGGAACAACCATCATCACCTGTTGCAGGCGGCACATACGGTCAACGGAAAGGTTCTTTGGACCAACAATTTTTTCATCTTATCGCTTTCCATCTTCCCCTTCGTCACATCGTGGATGGGCGACTACTACTATGACCTTGCACCCCAGTTGAGCTTCGGGGTTATGATCCTTATCGCCGACATCATGTTCTTTGTTCTCGCGCACAGCCTCCATCATGCCGCGCGGGCGAACAAGGACGTTGCGGTGTTCTTCAGCGGATACTTCAAAGTCTGGGTGTCCATCGGCGCCAATGTCGTGGCGCTGGTGCTGGGCGCGTTAATCTTGCCCGAACTGGTATTCATCGTGAACGTATTCATGCTGGTAATGTGGGTTGTCCCCGAGAAGCGCGTCGAACATCTTGCAGGGTTGTAGGGCCGTCAAGGAACCCTACTTGCGGCCCGATCTACCAGATTTATCAATTCTTGGCGGGAGTGAACATCCAGTTTTGCATAGACGTTGCGCGTATGCGTGCGCACGGTGTTCCATGAGACGTGCAGGCTCTTAGCTGCGGCCGAGCTGCTGTAGCCCATCGCTAGGCATCGGAATACATCTTTTTCACGATGCGAAAGTCCATGCTCTTCCGCCAATCCGTCGACCGCATGGCGAAACGTGCTCTTGTGGCCTTCTTCCAAGCTTTCCCCTTTGGTCAAGGGAAGCCCGTCACCGAAAAGGTCGTCAAGCGTCTCCTCGTCGGCACTTTCTGGCTGGAACAGGTTGTCGAATTCTTTTTCGGAGAACAGCAGGAATGCACAGCCTAACACCGTTATGGCCAATACTAGATACAGTGCGAAATCGTTCGATGCGATGAGTTGCTGAGAGAATCCCTGGATGCCGAGCGCCCACCCGATACCGCTTCCCAGCATAAAGGCACCGTATCCGTATCCAAACACCAGGATTGGCGAGATACGTTTTTGGTACACGATAAAGGTAAGGATACACCAGAGTACGAACTCGAAGACACATGACAAAAAGGTGATAATCTGGCTCCACAACAGGTGCATGACGCCCACGATGGGACAAAATGCGATCAGGGCCACTACTGTGGCCATGATGACCGAATATATCTTGCCGAAGTTAAACCGATCGGCATCGAGGCCGATCGCTGCGCAGGCGAACACGACCGCCATCAGGATGCGCAGCAGCATGACAAGCCGCGTATTGTCCAACGTAACCTCGACGGGCGAAATCTCCACCAGCGCCGAGCGCAGCGCTACGACGATCACCGAGAATACGAGCGTCACCGCAACTAGCTTCCAGAACGGGCGGGAAAGCCGCGAACGACTCTCGGTATAAGATGGCTCGGGAGCGGTTTTTTTCGGGAGAATGAAAGAGAGTGTTGCGACAAGACTTGCCAAAAGAGGCATGCCGGTAAAGACAATGATGCCAAAGAGCGAGGGCCCACCGGAAACAGGACCCCATGTTGGTGCACCAATGGCAACGAAGTAAACGAAGGCGAGCACAATATGGGAAAGCGCCGCATAGAGGATGGTCTTACGTGGAGGTAGGCTACCGTAAAGCTCACCGCACTTGAGGCCGAAGACGGCCGTCCCAACGCCACTTATGCCACTGCCGAGCCAGAAAATTACTTTGACGACCTCTTGAGGTATTACGGTGCTTAAATAGTATGGCCCTATCGCGATGATAAGAATACATCCAAACGATGCGAGGGCCCCACCTCCGATAATCCATGCCGGATTGGCAAGCATTTGCCTCGTACGCGGTGCCGCAAAAGTCGAAGCGAGCAGCGCTATAGCAAACGCGACGGTCGAAATAACGTACAAGATGGAGATGTTTTGGCCGTTCGTTTCGGTATCGGAGAGCCAGGCTGTGCCGCTGTAAGTAATGTAAGCCCAAGCTAACCAAAGGCCAAGCGACACGTACGGCAAAGCGGGACATGCCTTGACCAGCTTATCGAGAAACGTCTTCACTGCTGTGCCCAGCCATCCTCCCCCGTGTCCGAACGACGACCTGCTCGTGCTCGGCACCGCTATACGACAGCCCCCTCAAGCTGCTTTGCGTGCCCCTCCCCTCGCGCGCGGGCGATCCGCAAGATGAAGTAGGCCACGAACATAACGGAGTATACCGCAACCGAAATGCCCGAGGCAATTCCGCCATGCAATGCCGAGGGCAGCAGCATGAGCAGCACATGGACGTACACCAGCCCGAAGAACGGATAGGCCAGCAACTGCACTTTCTTCCAGGAAGCCGTGCCCATGTGCTTCTTCACGACATTGAACGACGTCACGCTCAGCACCGCCAACAAGGCTAGCAGCACGACGGCCACCACGAAAGATGCTCCCACGTTCGCGTTGACGGGTCCGCCGAGGGCAATGCGTGGAAGGTAAGTTGCCGCGTATACGGCAACATGGCCCAGCGACAGTATCCAAGCGACGATAGACAGCTCGGCTCGAACGGGCTTCAGCCAAAGGGAGGGCCGCGAATCGCGCGGCAGCACTCCGATATACATCACCACGGCAAACAACGCCGTCGGCACCATGCATTTCTGCATGAGCACGAGCATAACGCTCCAAGCAGCACGCGGCAGCCCGCCCAGAACGCCTGCAAGAAACAGCGCATCGGCGGCAAACGCCAGGACATAGAACGCCAACGGATAGGCACGCAAAGGGTTGCGCAGCGCAAAGCAGGCTGCCACCGTGGCAGCCAAAACGATTGCAAACGTCATGACGACCTCCCCGTGCTCATGCGTTTTCCAACTCTTCGGCAAGGTCGTCGCACATCTCGAGGTCGAACTCGAAGAACCCGCGGCTGGCCTTCAGCACGCCCCGGTAAAAACGCGTGCACAAAAGGCGCAGGGCAAGTTCCTCGAAGGGGTCGAGCCATGACAGGATATGGGCTTCAAGAAACGCACGGGACGTTCGAACCTGCTTGAGGGCTTCTCCATACTCCCCTGCCTTCAGTGCGTCGTTCGCACGCTGCGAGAGCATGGCCATGAACGTGCACAGAAACGACAAGTGATCGTCGGGGAAGTCGAATCCAGTGCTGCGGCTTACCTGGTGCTCCTTGAACACGCGGTGCACCTCGTGGTAGGACCCCTGGTACATGAGCCCCTCTTCGCTGGTGAACACTGACTCGCAGGGCATGGCGCAGTGTCCTTCCCACGACGAGGTGCCCGCGAACGCGCCGGTGAAGTCCACGGCAAGCTCTTGCCGCGTGCCGGTATTGCGTTTGCCCAAGGAACGTTCGATATCGTGCAGCCCTTCGTCGAAAAGCGCGTTCACTTCGGCACAGGGGGCAAATCCCCCCTGTGCGATGCGCTCAATCTGCTCTTCGGTTAAAGGACGGTAGTACAGTGAGGCCAGTAGGTCGTAGAACGCTGCCCGGCCCTCAAGTGCCGCGACCATCGCCGCAAGGGTTTCCTGCCCGATCATGCAAATCACCTCTCGTTGCTGTTCTCGGTGAAGCTCCCGGCGGGCGGGGAGCCTGGGAGGGAGTGCCCGCCGGGGAACTTCTGCTGTTATGCGCAGCTTGCGCCGCCTATGCCTTCGCGACGCGGGCCACCGGGTCCGGTGCGTCCTCCCAGGCTGCCACGCGTTTCGAGAGGAGGTACACGGTCGAGGGCGCAAGGCTGCCCGGATCGGCCAGGTGATGGCGGTTCTCGTCACCTGCCGCTGCGACGGCCTTGGAGGCCACGCTCTCTGGATCGTCCAAATCGCCGAAGATGCGCGCTCCGCAGCAGCAGTTATGGACGCAGGCAGGCATCCAGTCTGCGTCGGAATGGCGCTGGAAGCACAGCGTGCACTTCTCGACGACGTTCTTGCTGGGGTTCAGCATGCGGGCCTCGTAGGGGCACGCGGGTATGCACGATTCGCAGCCGATGCACTCCTCGGCGTTCACCAGCACTACGCCTGTTTCCTCATCGCGGTAGGAGGCGCCGGTCGGGCATACCTCGATGCAGCCGGGATTGGCGCACTGCTGGCATTGCAGGGGCAGCCAGTACATCTCGATATTCGGGAACGTGCCCGTCGGCCCCACAGCGACCACGCGGTTGAGGTGCACGCCCAGGTCGATACCGTTCTCGTGCTTGCATGCGGCCACGCAGCTGTCGCATCCGCTGCAACGATCCAAATCTACAACCAGGCAGTTTTTCATCAGAACACATCCTTCGTCTGGGCCTCGGTCAGCAGGTCGGCCGTGGGCAGGAACGGGGCGAACTCAGCAGGTTCCACCCATACGCCCGCCGGCTTCTCGGACTTCTCGATCTTCACGGTGAAACCGCGGTTCGTGTACGATCCGTACACCTCGTTGAATGGCGCGTCGTTTTTCGTGAGCACGTTCACGTTGCATTCGCGCCAACCGGCGGTGGGGTTTGGCTGGGACGCATCGAAGCATTCGGGGTTCCAGAAGCGCTCCATCCATACCGTCTTAGGGTTCACGCCTTCGGTCAGGTAGGCACGGGCATGCACCTCGCCGCGGCGGCTCGACACCTTCACCCAGTCCATATGGGCTATGCCCAGTTCCTTGGCCGAAGTAGGGTTGATGCGGATCTCAGCTGTGGGATGCAGTTCCCGAGAGAACGGCGCGTGGCGCATCGTGCCGTGATGGAAGTGCGGCACGCGGCCGGACGTAAGCACGAAGGGGTACTCAGTGTCGACAAGCGGGCTTTCGGCCGGCTCGATGTAGGAGCAGATGGGACTGTAGTCGGCGCACGCCACCTGGGGCTCTGGGTAACAGAAGGGGTAGCCGGTGCGGGAGAGTTTCAGCAGTATCTGGCAGTACGTCTCGATCTTGCGCGACTCGGTGCCGAATCCGGCAGGCAGGCCGTCGTCAACCACCGTCTCGTGCTGGTGGTAGTTGAAGTACTCGTCGGCGGGCGTGACGTAGGGTACGTACTTGTCGGTGTCTTTCACTAGCTCGTCCCAGCTGGGTGCATGCAGCGTCTCGGCTACGGCGGCCTTCACTTCTTCCTCGGTGGCACTGCCTAGGTAGCCCGGCTTCAGCCCCGGCAGTTCGCCGCCCATCAACTCGCTGCATTTCGCCACCACTTGCGCGGCCGGAATGGAATGGGAGACGGTCTCGCCGATATGCACGCACTCGTTTTGCAGCCACTGGGTGTTCAGTTGGGTCATGTTTACCATAGGCTCCTCAAGCCATTCGCGCAGCGGGAACACCAGGTCGGCCGCTTCAATATGGAAGGAGGTGAGCATGGGGTACTGGCCGATGATGTAGTCAATCTCGGGGAATACCTCGTACCACGACTTCGCGTTACCGAGCATGGCCAGCTTGTTGCCCGACATATCGAACCACACGCGCGGCTTGTACGGCTCGCCGGTGGCGATAGCCTGACGCACCGTGGGGATGTGCGAGTGGCACCAAGCGTAGAGGCCCTTGTGGTCCTTCATGCCCAAACGGTCGATGAGCAGCTGGTTGGCAAGCTTCTGCTGCGGGTTCTTCTCGCCTAGCTCCTCGGCACGCGCCTGGTTCTCGGCTTCCGACATGCCGACCACCGCACCGATGCCGTACATGTCGGAGAACATGCCGTCGAACCCGTTGTTGTAGGTGACGGGACGCTTGGAGGGCAGCGCGCCGGCAGCCCCATACTGTGTCATCGTGCAACCCGGCTTGTTCACATAGCCCATGATGGAATCCAGGCCCATGCACCCGAGCGGAACCTGCGAGGCCGATTCGGTCATGTCGGAGGCGACGCCGTTGGCAATGCCGGCTACGCTGGCATCTGCGTATATCCTGATGGCTTCCTCGATCTTGTCGGCTTCTAGCCAGCAGTTCTGTGCGGTGTAGTCGAGCGTCCAAGGCTCGGCTTCCTCCCGGTAAATCTGGCCGGCGGTTCGGTAGGTTTTGCCGCCTACTTCGCCTGTCCAGAATATCTCGGGATCGACTTTCGCCTCGGCGGGCGCTGAAAACTCGAAAGGCGCCACGGCGTTCGTTTTCAGATCGAAGCACACGTAAGCCGGCGTGTTGTCGGGCGTAGTCTGCTTGAAGTCCGGGAACAGTTCTTTTGCCGTCACCGGCAGCTTGGTGTCGGGGTCGATAAGGAACGGCAAGTTCGTCCAAAACTTGGTGAACTGCTCGTCGTAGAGTTTGTTCTCGAAAATATAGCGAAACCAGCACAGGATCAATCCCGTGTCGGTGGCGGGACGCACGGGCAGCCATACATCCGCCTTCACTGCGTCGGGTGAGAAGTTGGGGTCGACCACGACGGTCTTCACGCCCTTGGCGCGCAGCTCGGCCATGCCGCGGCCCGACTCAGCCGTTTGGCTGACGGAGGGCTGGGCGGCCCAGAGCACGACGGCCTCGACTTTGTTGTCGTCTCCCGTGCGGAATATCTCCTGCACAGCATTGTCGGCAATAGACTGGTCGATGCCGCCGTAGAAGAGCTTGGAGAGCGACCAACGGGGCAAGTAGCACTGTGCGCAGCCCGGCTCGAATACCGTCGGCGAACCGAACGCCATAGGCAGCGTCATGGCCTCCATGAATGAGAACGCACCGCCACCACCCACGCTCGCGAAGAACGAGTAGGGTCCGTATTTCTCGATGGCATCGACAATATGGGTTGCTGCCTCGTCGATGGCCTGGTCCCACGAGATAACTTCCCATTTGTTCTCGCCACGCTCGCCAGCACGCTTGAGCGGGTGTAGAATGCGCCGAGGGCTGTACATAGTATGCAGCTGGTTCAGCCCCTTGATGCACAGAGACCCGCGGCTCACCGGGGCATCGGGATCGCCTTCCAGCTTCACGACCACGCCGTCTTGCAGGTAGGCGATGGCCGGACACATTTGGATACAGCCATGGCAGGACGTCTTCATCTTCACGAGTTCACTCGTGCTGTCACCGCTTGCGGCTCCTTCTTCTTTCTTTGCGGTCTCCTGCATGCAGCCGACCATCGAAGCGCCAACGGCCGTCGCTGCGGCCGCAAGCGCAGAGGCCTTCATGAAGCTGCGGCGGGTCAGTGTGGTTTCCGACATGTTCCCTTCCCTTCCTGTCATTGTTTGCCGTTCGTTGCTGCCTTCAACTCTTCCCAATATCTCTCCCCTTCCTCGGTCAATTTCCATCTCCCGTCCCAAACCAGCGCACCTGCGCGCTCCAGCTTGTCCACGAAAACACTCGGCTGCATGACGATCCTCTCTCCCTCTGCCAGATATTCCAGCGCAGGCTTGCCTCGCAGCAGCTGCTCGATCTCGGCGTAGGAGCGGGGACGCTCAGCTGCGAACGCAAGCATTTCGCAGTAGGTTTCAGCGCGCTCGGGCGCAAGGTCGAGCAGTTCGACAATGCGTGCGCGGGGGCGATGCTGCTCGACAAAGTAGATGCCGACGAGAGTAGCTTCAAAAGAGATGCCGCAGACCAGGCTGTCAACCTCGTCCTCGCTGAGGCCCACCTTACGATCTGGGAACACGATCCGCCCCTGCACGTCGCGCTCTTTGCGTTCGAGTCCATAGGAGCGCTCAAGTATGGTAGCCAGGCGATACGGGTTCTGCGTCGCCGTTTTGAATTCGGGACAGGCAGCAATGCGCTCCTCAAGGACCGGCAGCGGTACTTCCTTGGAACAGAGCACCAACATCTTGTAGAGGATCTCCCGATTAAGCGGGTGCCTCAGCACGGCTTCTTCAAGGGCGGATAGTCTCTCCTCAAAGGAGAACTCATTTTCGCCTATCGCATATTGGCTTAAACTTGTGTCAACCTCCGAGAGATCGAGAATACCGCTATCAACTGCAGTCACCGCAGAGGTTCCCGCCGCAGCTTGCATGTCAATGCCAACATTTTTCAACTGTCGCCCGCCCGGCAAGGCAGCGAGTACCCCGGTATAAGATAGGTTGACTTCTTGATCGCACTGCATAAACTGCGTGCACCTCCCCCTGTTACGCGCTGAGGCGAACCTCTGCGCTCCCCCTTCCTTAGATGACCTCACTCTAGGTAGCGGAAACAGGGAAAACTATCTGCATTCTGGATGAATTGTGGAATAAATTGGGGTCAAAACCTCACGCATTATGCGTGAGTGAGAAAGTAATGCCTGATCAAGGATTGACCTGTACAGATGCTTTGCAGATGCGCTTTTCCTCCTATTTTCGAAACTTTCGAAAACGGAACCCTTAAGCGCCCCTTAAGTTTCAGTATCGGCGGTGCAGACCTCGTGTTCAGGCTGCTAGCATTAAAAAGGCAAGGAGTGGGTTTGGCGGCTTATTCGCTCGCCACATAAAGTACAAGCCGGGAGGTACGCATGGAAGAGTTTCTTATGGTCGCCTACGAGCTCGCGACCATTCTGGCGCCATTTCTTGTTGCCTATGGGGGTGTACGCGCCTGGGGACGGCGCAGTGGGAAACCGACTGCCCGATTCGCTATGGCGCTGACATTCGCTCTGTACTTGTTCGCTGTGATCTACGTGACCGGTATCGGCACCTTGCACGATCTTCTACGCTTAGGGTTCGAAATACGGACGCAGGAAGTGAACCTTATCCCCTTCTCCGGCGGTATCTCCTCAGGTTTTGCGTTGAATATCGCCCTGTTCGTTCCCCTTGGCTTCCTGCTACCCTTTCTCTGGCGGCGTGTACGCAGCGCTTTGCCTGTGGTGGCGTTCGGTTTCGCCTTCTCGCTCCTTATCGAGCTGAGTCAGCTTGCCAACCACCGAACCACCGATGCCGACGATCTTGTCGCCAATACGTTAGGTACCCTTGTGGGTTTTGTCATATTCGCTCTCTACCTGCATTTTTCCCACGGAACGAGCACTTCACGCTCACAGATAACCTACGGCCTGCATGCAACATACACCCCGGTTTTTGCCAAACACCCTCGAGGCGGCTGGACTGCTCTCGGCGAACCAGCAATCTACCTCGCTACGATGCTCGTGGGCCATTTCCTGCTCTTCAACGAATATGGATTTGCATGTATGCTCTACAGCTTCTGATGCTTTGGCATCATTTTGGGAGTGTATCTCGCAATCGTTCTGGTAGTGGCCCCTTTTGTCCACCAAATCCTTATGACAATCCCGAAGTTTGATTCTGCCCCGCTTCAGTTGACAGCGGTTAAGCCGATTTTCGGCATTGCAACATCTTAGCTTCGAACTCATCTGGACTCAACCAACCGAGCGCGGAATGAATCCTTCTCTTATTGTAAAAGGTTTCTATGTATTCGAA
>JAYFOQ010000020.1:0-44529 GCA_034932485.1 Gordonibacter sp. | reverse complement strand
AGGTGGCGCCTTCTCCTGCCGCCCATCCACTCTCAGTTGCCAGAGCGGTGTTGCCGTTGGTAAGCGGGTTGGTGTCATAGGCCTTGGTGAGGCTTTGAGAGGTGAGCGTGACCGCAGCGGGGTTGATCACGAGCGTATCATTAACGTAAGATACCCTGAGCTTGCTCGTTACATCTTCTCCGTCTGCATTTTTTATCACGAGCGTATCGGCTGTCGCAGGAATCGGCGATGACGTCGCATCCGTTGCCGCCGTCGAAGAACTTGCCTTATCTACAACATACCCGCTAGGAAGTCCCGTTACCTTCACCGTAGCTGCATGAAGATTTCCGTCATAGGTAAAAATGCCGCCCGTAGTAGCAACAACGACATTTCCAGCAAATTCGGTAACCGAAAGAACACCAAGAGATTCAGTAATGCTGTAGTTAGACTGCTTTGCAGAACCATTCCAGTTCAAAGAATACGTGTTTGAAGAACTTCCAACCTTCGTTTGAGTTCCCGTTGTAGAAAACGCAGCGCTCTCCCCAGCAACAAGACCGGTTAAAGTGCCCTGCGCAGTAAGCGCAGATCCGTCGTAAACTTTATTGGCGTTTGGCGTAGTTACTAAAAGCGGAGCGGGGGTGATGCTAACGTTGACCGTCTTTTCCCAGATTTTGCCATCACGTGTTACCTTCACGGTGACATCGGATGAGTCATTTACGTTCGTGAAGGAATTATTAACCTTGTGTCCGCCCACATAATATTCAACAACGTCGGTCGAAAGCGCACCGGTGACCGTCACACTTTGCGCAACCCCGTCATACTTCTTCTTAAAGCCCTTGGCATCAAGAGACGAGAAGTCAATCTCCCATTGCGCATAAAGCGTTACAGAAGCGGTCATCAGAAGTGCAGAGCTGGCAGAATATGAAGTACCCGATCCATCGGCCTTCGTATTCCATCCAGTAAACTTATAGCCCGCTCGGTCAAACATGCTGGTCGGAAGAGTAACCCAGTCGTTCTTTTCAGCGGTCCACTTCTCCGTCGCAGGGATTAAACCATAATTAGCGTTAAACGTGAGAGTAACGGCTAAGGATGGATTAATATAGCGCGCAACTAATTTAACATTGCCATTCATCTTAATGGTATTGCCCGGGTAATAGGTTCTACCAGCGCCATCGACCTGCCACCCCACGAATGTCTTACCAGCAACGGTAAGCTGAGCACCTTGCACTGGAGCCAAAGAACCTAATGCATAGGTATTACTATCGACTGGAACAGTACCTTGGCCTACACCCTTATCATAAGTTACGGTAAATCCGTTCGTTTTCCACTGAGCATAGAGATTCACATTCCCTGAAACGGGCGTCTCCCAACTATACGAAACAAGACGATCGGTTCCTGGTAAATACCAGTACCAACCAAGAAATTCACCTAAGCCATCGTAAGGGTGCCCAACAACATACGTGCCAGGGTCCTTCACGAACGTTCCCTCTGCTATGCCCTGCGAGAGCAAAGGAGTCGCGTCACCTTTATGGGTATAGAAATTCGCACTATACTGCGAAGACTCCCATTTGGCGTAAAGCTGAACGTTGCTACCTGGCATAATTGCTGATGAAAAATCGTAAGGTATCTTGTAGTCGGAATCGAGGTACCAGCCCTTGAACACATAGTTCGGACGAATAGGGTCGGCTGGTCGATAGCTTGACATGGGCGATTCGTAGCGAATATTAGAGATGGCCGAGATAGCACTTCCACCCATAGTGTTAAATGACAGCGTATAGGTAAGCCTATCGTAGTAGAAATCGTAGGTGTATACCCACGTGCCACCGACATTCTTCCAGCCACTTTCATTGTAACTTGTATTCTTGTCGAACCCGCCGATTGACTTAGGGCCAAGCGTACCACTCAAGGTGATTCTTTGCGTATATTCATTATTCGACGAATACCACTTACCGTTAGCTTTTTGAACTGCACCAGCAGGAATATTGTTGTAGTCAGCTATCTCCAACCAATAGTTAACTTGACTCGTGGTCACATTCGCCCAAGTAGCTTTTGCGGTAATAATATTAGACGAATCCGCGGCAGCAACAATATCACTAGTCATCGTCAGACGATGAGAAACGAGGGTTCCCGAGAATTTCGAATTTGTCCATCCAGCAAACCCTTGACTTCCCGACGTCCAGAAAGTGGCATTTTTCGAAGATACCCACAGACTATCTATATCTTGTTCGTATTTTGCCGGGAACGAGTACTTAGTGGAGCCGTTGTTGTACGTTGTACCATTGAATGTCATCCATTTGCCCGATGAGTTCAGATCAAACTGCACCGTATACATAATACGTTTATAGTACACATTCAGAACCGTGCTACCATTGCCAGAAATTGTTGAGGTATCTCCAAAGGCAAAATAGCCATATTTAGCTAAATCGGTTCCTGAACTGGGTGCGAGTTTTCCAGTGGCGTACAAATCGGCGGCAGAAACCGTCGTGCCAGCCACGGCCGACAGGGTATTCTGCTCGCTAAATAAGTAGTTATCAGGCGATACGCCCGCATCGCCCGGAATATTGGCCTTCTCGAAATTGTAGACAACCACATAATTGACCGTCTTGCCTTTCCAGATGCCATACAAGACAAGATCACTCGTTACCGGTTTACTGAAATCGTAAGCGCCAGTAGACCCATCTTCGCTGGTTGACCAGAATTGGAAGGTGTATCCCTCACGCGTTGGGTTTGGCGGCTGCACCGCAAGTTGACCATCATTCACCAACTGAGGAGCAACCGCAGAGCCCATAGAAACGAAGTAGATATAGCGAGAGGTAACAAAATGCGGAGTGAGGGTGATATTGCTTGTCACGGGAGTACTGAAGTTGTAAGGGGAACCATTAAGATACCAGGCATCGAAAGACTGACCAACAGGGGGCGTGATTGGCCCGATATTGGTAGCTGTTCCGTTATTAGATACCTCTTGGGTTGTTATAACCTTACCGTCGTTATCGGTGAACAACACAGCCCACTTGTCACTGAATTTCGCAACCAACTCAATATCGGAGGTAATTGCCGTAGCAAAATCAAAACGATCGGCAGACAGTTCTCCACTAGCTAGCTTCTGATACCATCCGAGAAAAGATACCTTACCAGAAGGTATAGCAGGCGTAATCGGCTCGATACACGTACTTCCATCAACAATCTTCTGTGTTTGAGTTTCGCTCCCCTCAGCAGTAAACGTTACCGTATGAATAACCGCTACGCCGGGTTCATCAACCCCGATAAGAGTGTTATTGGTAATAGGCTTAGTCTCGTTCCCGCTGGGCGCTTCGGCACCAACTGAAACGGCGCTCACACTTATTACGAGAGTACTATCTACGTAGTCGGCTGCAATCACAGAAATGCCGTCCTGGGTGGTGACGGGCACATCTGCATTACTAGAGTTCTTTGCCTTTATTTCGCCAACTTGATAACCGGTATCTGCACTGGCCACAAACTTCAATTCCTTATGCAGTTCAGTGGTTAACGTCTTGGCATAAAGTATCTGGTCTTTAACCGACACGTATGCATGATTCGTCTCAAAGGTAACAACCGCTTCGTTCACTTCTGAAGAAGCAATGGGGCTTGCCTGCTCAGCCGATGCATCACCCGCCACTGCATCAGAGCCATGCTGAAGCACGCCTTGAACTGCCTGTTCATTGGTACTTGAAGCACCATCTGCGATCGTGCCATCAGACTGCTGAGTACCCGCTGTCTGGGCCGAGGACCCCTGGGTCCCATCTTGCGCAAAAGCAGATAAGTTAGACAGCGAAAGCACCAGCACCACTGCCAAGAAAACGTTGAGAACTTTACCTTCAAACGTGTTCTTATTATCCAATATTTTCTCTAGCATACGTATCACCCAGACTTCCACCCGGAGCACACTTCAACCAACATCCGCAAGCCCGATGCCGTATCGTGACCCCGTCATTTGAAACGTCTTTTGACGTTTCTCCTTGTCAGCATGCCAATACGTTTGCCCTGTATGCTCTTACGCGCATCTCATGTGGTAGGCTTAATTCATTTTACGGGCTTGAACTCGAAAAATGATTCAATAACCCATGCATAGTTTATCATAATCAACCAGATATGTCCTACATCTGATAACATATTGACAAATGCCGAATAGAAAAATCTACTCCAGAAAGGGACACATGCGAGAAGGCAACACTCTATCCCTCGCATATCAGTACGGCAAAAAGGCTCATCAGTCGCAGAAAAACCATTGTCTAACTACTTTTTTGCATGCCGGGCGAACAGCTATCTCCCTTCTTGCTTCTCTGGCGATTATTTTTACCCTCACATCATGCAATAGTTCCAGCAATATCTTTACCCCTAATGATTCCAATGAAACCTCAGGACCGACCTTCGTACGTCCCGACTTAAAGCTATCTCCCTTTAACTCTTCCATCGCAACCGAACGAAATGGCGTGTTAATTGATGTTTCACAAGTAGAGCAAGGTTACGTGTCAGTTTCCGCAATATCGCAAAACCGGCTCAAATTTCAAGTAAGCAAAGGTGACTACGAATATAATTACGATCTACCAAACGACGGTACCGCTATTTCGTGCCCCTTAAGCGTAGGCGATGGCATATACTCGTTCACTGTCTGGGAAAATACTTCAGGAAATCGTTATGCCGAACTTGCAAGCGTACCCGACTGCCACGTAACTCTTATCGATGAATTCCAACCTTTCATCCGGCCAAGCATCTACTGCAATTACGATGCACAGAGCGCTTCTACACAACTTGCAAACAGCTTGTGCGAAAACGTACAAAACCAAGGCGATGCGCTGCACAATATATATAGTTGGATTGTAGACAACATTTCTTATGACGAAGAGAAAGCTCGAACACTGGCCAACGCAACCGGATATATCCCCTCTCCCGACGAAACGCTCAGCAGCAAGCGTGGAATATGCTTCGACTATGCCTCTCTAGCCGCAGCTATGCTTCGAAGCCAAGGAATTCCATGCAAAATAGTAACCGGCAACGTTTCACCAGATAATATATACCATGCATGGAACATGGTATATATTGATGGAACTTGGATTAGCGCAAGCATTGATATTGAGCAAAATACCTGGGCGCGCATTGATACAACGTTTGCCGCAGGGAGTGGGTCGAACTACGTGGGAGACGGCACTAACTATACCGAGCAGTACACCTATTAATCCACGAGTTTGCGCACAAAGGCAAGAAAAGGAGCGAGTAGGGATATGACCACGAAAATGCTCGAAAGCAGTGCGATTTCCGCATTCTGTGAAAGCGCCGCTGTCATGCATGCAGCTGGTATCCAGCTCGATGAAGCCGTTTACCTGCTAAGCGAAAACATGGAAGATGCCGCATTTAAAACTGCGTGCGACAAGGTGTATACAGAACTTATTGCCGGGAATCCGCTTTCGAAAGCCATACGCGATTCTCAAAGCTTCCCAGAACATGTCATCGACATGATCTCAGCTGGCGAACACGCAGGTCGTCTTGAGAACGCGCTCTGGAGCTTAGCGCGATATTACGACGAAGAAGCTCGTTTGTATTCTAAAATCAAAAGTGTCATCGCTTACCCCGCTGCGCTACTGTGCGTAATGTCAGTTATTCTACTTTTTACGGTGGCGGTTATTCTTCCAGTATTCGTTGATGTATACACTAGCCTTACTGGCAATCTAACCAGTGGGTCATTCAACTATGTCAATATCTCGATGGTAATCGGATGGATCGCCCTCGTTATTACTCTTCTATGTACCGCGCTCGTAGTAGCAGGAATGGTTGTCGGGCGCTCACCACAAGGCCGACAAAAGCTCGTGAGACTTCTCGAACATCTCCCTCTCACCCGTGGACCACTGCATCAAATGGCCGTTAGTCGCTTTACTGCCGCTTTGGCTACGTTTGTTGCAGCTGGTATCAACACCAATATTGCTATGGAGCGAGCGACAGCCATGGTTGAAAACCCCTCACTTAAATCTCAACTGGAGGTTGTGCGTAGTCAAATGCTCGATCCCGATTTGGGCAAAGGCCTTGCTCAGGCTATCTTTGACAACAATGTATTTGAACCCATATACGCTCGTATGCTTATTGTAGGCACGCGTTCGGGCAGTCTTGAAACCGTATTGGCACGTTTATCAGAAACCTTTTTTGACGACTCTGTCAATCACATAGATCTTCTTATCGACAGTGTGGAACCTACGCTGGCAGCTTTTCTAACCGTGAGCGTTGGTGCCACCCTCATAGCCGTCATGCTTCCTCTTATTGGCATTATGGGATCGATCGGATAACGCCATGTATCACGAAATGACAAACCAAGATATCAGAAAGCGCACACGCAGGCGCATGATAGGGCTTTTTGCCCTTGTTGCAGTGATTGCTCTTATTTGGGTCTCTTACCATTTTATCGGTGCAACACTGCGCGAACAAGGAGAGCTGTCGGTCCGCAACGCCATTATGAACAGCGCAAAACAATGCTGCGCTATAGAAGGATCCTATCCTTCGTCGCTTCCCTATCTAGAACAAAACTATGGGCTCGTAGTCAATCACGGCGATTACGCCATTACCTACGAGGTATTCGCAGACAATGTTATGCCTAACGTAGTGGTGCTTTCAAAATGAAAAAAGATGCCAACATCACACAAACCTTAGTCCAAGCCGCTCGGTTTAAACAGGCCCCCCTTCGCACGAACAACGGGCACGGTAGGGTATTCGTCACGCTGCTATTCGCCGTACTGGCATTATTTATGCTTATCGCCTTACTCGTAGGAACCAATACCTACCGCGCAGTGAACAACGTGCGATCTTCCTCCGACGAAACCCGACTCGGCCTTTCACTTATCACCAATTCCATCCGTATGAATGATGCCACCGATGCTGTCGGAGTAGCTACAGGACCTGAGGGGCTAGCCCTCGTATTAACCGAACAACTCGATAGCGGCAACTACGAAACACGACTATATCGCTATCAGGGATCCATCGTGGAGGAATATGCGCGCGCTGATTCGGCATTCACACCCCAAAAGGCACGGCAAATCGTCGCATCCGAACGTTTCGATTTCACCTACGAAAATAGCCTTCTAACCGTACACACCGATCAGGGCTCTACTTCGGTTGCCCTCCGCAGCGTACGAGGAGGTTCCTGATGCCTACTTCTCTCTCAAGCACTGCTGTGCGCGATCGTCGCCCCTGGCACGGCGCCGCCTTTATAGTAGAGGCGCTGGTATTGCTGGCATTTATGGTGGCGGCCCTCGCGGTAGTAATGCCACTTATGATCAGCGCGCACGAGCGAGGGGTGGAAGCTCAACAGCTTTCCTGCGCCATCATCCTCGCCTCGAACGATGCCGAAACCTTTGCCGCCTATCCCGAAAGCAGTGATGTTGAGAACACCTACGCCTTTGTCGACGGCGAACTGGTAGATATCGATACGCTTTCCGACAAAGCCAGCGCGGTTACTTACCAGGTAGTTCGCACGGTACAATCTCAGACTAGTACAGCAGGTGTGTATCATACCGCACATATTTCGGTATTCCTGAAGGGGAAGGAACTCTATAACGTAAGCACGTCTCGTTACACGTCGAATGTGGAGGTGCGACCATGAGTAGCCCCAAAGGGTCGGTTCGCATAGGTCCCATTACTTTATTTACCCTGGTCATAGTATTATTTTTGGCTGTTCTGGGGGCATTGGCTGTTACTACCGCACAAGCAACATACGCTGCTGCAGAAAAACAAGCCTCCTTTACCGAAGACACCTACGCTAATGAAGCCGCTGCTCAAGGTCTTGTCGCCGAAATCGACCGTGTTCTTTTTGACGTAAGGGAATCGAAGGGCAACTTGGATGCAGCCCTCGCTGCGGTAAAGCTCGTTTTGCCCGACAATGCACACCTTGACGACAACATCATCAGCGCAACGTTTACGGCTCAAAGTGGTCGTACCCTTGCGATTGCTTTAGAAATCCGCACGAATGCAACCTATGAAATAATCTCATGGAAAGCAACGACACAGTGGGTCAACGAAAACACAGGCGAGAAGCTATGGGCGGGCACCGCTCAAACACGATAGGAGACACAATGAAGCTGGAACGACTCTTACAAGAGATGGTCGATGCAAAGGCATCCGACGTTTTTATCGTCGCTGGGCTTCCATTAACCTATGAGACGAGCGGTCGGCAAGTGCGCCTTGACACGCCCCCCTTCAAACCCGCCGATACGGAAGCGTTTGTGCGCGCAATCTACGAAGTATCAGGTCGCAGCATGCAACTCTTCTTCGATAACAAAAATCACGATGACGATTTTTCATTCGCCCTTCCGGGTATCGGCCGCTTCCGAGCTAACGTATTCCGCCAACGCGGTTCGCTTGGTGCGGTTATTCGCGTAATTCCCTTCGGGCTGCCAAACCCGGAAGAACTAGGCATTCCCGAAGAAGTGCTGCGTCTTGCTCAACTACAAAAAGGCCTGGTGCTCGTTACCGGCCCCGCTGGCGTAGGCAAATCGACAACGCTTGCCTGTATCGTAAACCGCCTCAATCATGAACGCACAGGGCATATCATTACCATGGAAGATCCCATTGAATATGTGCACAAGCATGGCAGCTGCATCGTAACGCAACGCGAGGTACCCACCGACGTAGCCAGCTACGGCGAGGCACTTCGTTCGGCCATGCGCGAAGCACCCGACGTTATTCTTCTTGGCGAAATGCGCGACTATGACACCATCGGCACCGCGGTGACTGCGGCTGAAATGGCGCAACTGCTTCTATCCACCCTCCACACCACCGGTGCCTCCAGCACGGTCGACCGCATAATCGATGCGTTTCCCGCTTCGCAGCAGCGCCAAATTCGCATCCAGCTTTCTATGGTTCTTCAAGCCATTGTTAGCCAGCAACTGGTGCCCACTATAGACGGAGGGGCTGCACCAGCTTTTGAAATTATGTTTGCCAATACCGCCATTCGTAACCTTATTCGTGAAGAGAAAACGCATCAGATTGATAGCGTCATCGCGGCCAACGGAGCAGCGGGTATGCGAACGATGGATCAAAGCCTGTTTGAACTGGTGAAAAGTGGGCGCGTAGCAAAGGAAATGGCCTTGCAGTATAGCATTCACCAAGAAGCTCTCGAAAAGCGCTTCGAAGCAGAAGGAGTCTAGCGTAACAACGCAAGCTTTCACCGCAAAGTTATCGCCCATGCTCGGCATACTCATAGCAAGAAAGCCCACCGTTTAGTGGGCTTTCTTGCTAGTAAACATTATGAACGACTTCAGCTGATCCCTGAAGACCTACCACCCTAAAGGGGCTTCCATCATCAAGCACGACTGTTCCGTCGAATCGACCGAACACCTGATGTTGGTCAGTGCGAATCAGAGCAAAATCCATAAAGTCAGCGCGATCGAGCAACGGTGTAAACACCAGGTCAAGACGGTTCTGATCATCGGTGACATGCCAAGCTTTCAAAAGATCAAAACGGTCGGCCACCTTGCAAGCATCTCGCAATCCCACCTTTTCGGGCACACCGAAATCGACACGATGAAGCTTGTGAGCCACACCATCAACAAAAAGCATATTTTCCGATGCAGCCGAGGTATCTCCAAAGCCGTATCCCAAATTTAAACCGAAGCGATGCGAGCCTGGCTCTGACCCACCTTTACCGTCCTGCCAGCCTTGGGCTACTGCCCAGAACCAGGTGTTGTCGCGTGTCCACACCCCGCGACCCCAATCTAATAGTCCGAAGGAGTTTCCCGGAGCAAAACCATGTACCTGTAAGCCTTTTTTGAAACTACCGCACGCCTGCATGCCCACAATTTTCTGATTATAGTAAAACGCCTTCGAATCTTCAGCCCATGGCGTAGCGATAACCATCGAGTCGCGTGGCTCGCTATCTAGCACAGCTTCAAACGTGAGATCATCATCGCCGTCAAACTGAGCGAATCGAGCACTAAGGGTACGCACGCCCTTCGCCGCCTCAAAGCGAAACGACACACGATTATTTTCGAATGAAGAGACACCCGCTTTTGATGAAGATGGCAACTTGAAACGACCGAGCGGCAGAGGCGTAACCACGCTAGTGGTTTTATAAGCTACCTGCTCGAAGTCTATCAACGATGCCGACACGAGGCCGGCATACCCCAGATCACTCAAAGTGAGCGCCACAGCGTACGAATCGTCACCTACCAGATAATAATCCCACTCTTTAATACGCCAACGAGGCGCTTTAATGCGCTCACGATCATAGGAAAGTAGCGGCTGTGTAGCCCAACCCCGCGCAGCAAGTTCACCATCAAGTCGATGCAACGGCCCTTTACAGGTGATCTTAGTTTCCTCGGAACCCTCGCTCATGACTACTCCCCTTTCTGCAGCAACGCCGGATCAATATCTTTATCGTCCTCGACCCCTCCCTGCGCACCACATACCCCATCGTTTACTTGCTGTCTTGTTAACGGGGCAATAGCGCGCACCACTGCATCAGATGCCTTTCCGCCATCACGACTATCCGCCATACGGAATACCACCGATCCCTTGAATCCGGCGTCCCCAATCTCAGAAAACGATACCGCCGGGCTCTTCGACAGTTTCCCAACGCCTTCAGCTGCCTTAGCAGCACTACACTCGATGGCGCTAGCCACTTCATCGAGCCGACAGCCATCAGTGGCCACCACGAAAGGCACACTCACCTGATTGGTTGGCGGCAAATGTACCAAGGCTGTCTTATTGATAATGGAGTTAGGAATGATAATTTCCTGTCCCAGCGAATTTTTGATAGTAGTATGGCGCCAGGTAATATCTTTAATCACACCAGTTGAGGTTCCTACTTGGATGTTATCGCCGCGCTTAACAATACGCATAAGACTTACCTGCAAGCCACCAATCAAGTTAGATATGGTGTCCTGAAAGCCTAAAGATATAGCAATACCACCTACACCCAACGCGGCAATAGCAGCGCTGACATTTACATTGAAGCAGGTGGAAAGCATAATACACACGCCCAAGAACCACACACTCGCCCGTCCGATATTAATGAAGATAGAGCTCGATGGCAGGTTCTTCTGTTCGTTAAAGTGCAACAGATGACTGAGGAAGCGTGCGACGATCCGTGCAGCTAAAGCCGTAATTGCCAGAATAACTAGCACCGAAAGGGCCGTGTTGAACCAATCCGCACGGACAACGTTTTGGATATGCTGAAAAAACTGATCCATATTGTTATCCTACCCATGTTTGATATCCGAGCCAGTAGCGAGCATCGTGCAAACACAACTCGCTACACGTTTTCCGTTACAAGAAACCCCCTCTACCTCCTGCATAACACAAAGGTAGTAGTGCAAAGTCTACCAAGAAGCAGGCTTGCGAGGATGCTCTTTCTGAGTTTCCCACAAAACGATATGACCTTTGGCTCGGGTGGCCACAACGTCAATCAATCGTTGGTTAGACGAACCACGCCAGGGTAGCTCATAAGAATGAAGCTCTTGAATAAAGGGTCCGTCTACCAGTACGTCGGTGGCCAGCAGCAAATCGCGTGCCCCCACTGCATCTACCAATGAAGGTATTACAGCAACAGCGTCATTAGTAAGTTCCGCCCTTGCCGCACGCGCCATCAATTCCTCATAGCGGTAGCCCGAATACGTCCATATATTCAAACCGCGATCACGCAGGCGACGCGCCAATTCCGCACAGGCAGGAGCTTGCTCAAACGGCTCTCCTCCCGAAATAGTAACACCCTGCACCAAACCGTTTGCCGCTATACGTGCGACCAAGTCGTCAATACGCTGAACAGAGCCACCGCACGCCGGCTGACTATCTTTATTGTGACAACCTGGGCAACCATGGGTGCATCCCTGCACAAACACGGCAAAGCGCAGCCCCGGACCATCAACGATGGAATCCGGAGCCGTGCCGTATAAACGAATAGCTTCAGATGCTGTCATTACAGAGAATGCTTAATACGATCTGACTCTTCGGCGCGCTTAGCATCGTTGAAGCGATCCAGCGTACCAACAAGGTAACCCGTAATGCGACGAATACGCTCAAAAGAGCCGCCGTGCTCTGCTTCGGTTCGACCACACTTAGGGCATATGTCACCGATGATACCATTGTATCCACAGACCGGGTCACGATCGACAGGGTGGTTCACCGAGCCGTAGCCAATACCGCTTTCTTTCATGTGACGAATAACCGCCTCGAACGCCTCCACGTTCTCGGTTGTATCGCCATCCAGTTCTACATACGAAATATGGCCCGCATTCGTCAGCGCATGGTAAGGTGCCTCAATGGTAATCTTATCGAATGCGTTGATGTCGTAATACACCGGCACATGGAAACCATTCGTATAGTAATCGCGATCGGTAACTCCCTCAATAGAACCATAGCGCGCGCGATCCATACGAACAAAACGACCCGATAATCCTTCAGCTGGTGTAGCGATAAGCGTGTAGTTCAGCTTTTTCTCCTGCGACAACCTATCCAGATAACTACGCATATGTCCTACAATTTCCAAACCTAGGTTCTGCGATGCCTGCGACTGCCCATGATGCTGACCAGTCAACGCCACCAACGCTTCTGCAAGACCGATAAAGCCCACGGACAACGTGCCATGCTTCAGCACCTCGCGCTGCTCTTCATCGGGGGCCAACGTTTCGGAATCGATCCAAACACCCTGACCCATAAGAAACGGCGCATTGTATACATGCTTGCGCGCCTGTATCTCAAAGCGCTCATCAAGTTGTCCCACCGTTAAAGCTAGCTTTGCATCCAGCAGATCAAAGAACAAATCTAGATCGCCCTTCGAGCGAATAGCAAGACGGGGCAGATTAATAGACGTAAATGACAGGTTTCCTCGACCTGGGGTGACCTCACGATCGGGATCGAACACATTGCCGATAACGCGAGTGCGGCAGCCCATGTAAGAAATTTCCGTTTCGGGTGTACCTTTGTAGTATTGAGCATTAAATGGCGCATCAAGGAAGCTAAAGTTCGGGAACAAACGCTTGGCCGAACAATGCATAGCCAACTTGAACAAATCGTAGTTCGGATCGCCCGGATTGTAATTCACGCCTTCTTTTACACGAAAGATCTGTACCGGGAAGATAGGTGTCTCGCCAGATCCCAAGCCCTCTTCGGTAGCTAGGAGCATGTTCTTCACCACCATACGACCTTCTGGCGTAGTATCCATACCGTAATTCACTGAACTGAAGGGGGTTTGTGCACCCGCACGACTATGCATGGTATTCAAATTATGCACCAAAGCCTCCATGGCCTGGAACGTAGCACGATCTGTATCACCTACAGCATGTTTGGCGGTATAGGCCAACACGCGGTCGGCAATAGCCTCGTCCACATCGGCCTCGAGCAGGGCAGCACGCACACCCTTTTCAAAAGATTCGTCCATTTCGAGACTGGCCCACAACCCTGTCTCAGCCTCAACGCGAGCAAGCATATCCTGAGAAAACGTGCGCGAATCCTCAATTTCGCACAGCAGATCCACGGCTTCTGCCAGATGCTTTTTGTAGAGACGACGATGAGTCTTGCGCACACCCTCAGCCAAACCGTAGTCAAAGTCACACACCGACTGACCGCCGTGCTGGTCGTTTTGGTTTGATTGAATAGCAATGCAGGCCAATGCCGCGTAGCTGGTAATATCGTTAGGCTCGCGCAATACGCCATGCCCGGTAGAAAAACCTCCCCTAAACAACTTACGCAGTTCAATCTGACAGCAGGTAGTAGTAAGCGTATAGAAGTCCATGTCGTGGATATGAATATCTCCCTCACGATGAGCGCGCGCGAACTTCGGATCGATAACACACATTTCGTAGAACTGTTTGGCAGACTCGGAGCCATATTTCAACATAGTACCCATGGCGGTATCAGCATCAATATTGGCATTCTCTCGCTTCATGTCGGAGTCGGATGCCTTAGAAAACGTAATATCTTTAAGCGTTTGAATCAGACGACTATTCACGTCGCGGGCACGGTTGCGTTCGGCACGATAGAGTATGTAAGACTTGGCAGTTTGCACAAAGCCAGATTCGATAAGAGTTTCCTCCACCAAATCCTGCACGCCTTCAACCGTAGGTGCACCTTCGATGGCGCCACTATCCAGCTTATCCATAACCTTCTGCGCAATATCCTCGGCTGAAGCACGACCCTGCATGGCACCACACGCCTGGAACGCCTTCTCTACTGCCTCGGCAATCTTATCTACCCTGAATTCTGCCGTGCGTCCGTCGCGCTTAATGATGGTCGTGGCCATACTGCGATTCCTCTCCGTCTGACGTTCTTCTCGATTCACTTTTCCCATAAAGAGCAGTGGCTATGCTGAATTTTACCCAAAGTTTCCACTGCGTTTTGGCATGTTTTCCACAATATGTTGTGGTTCGTTGATGATTTAACGTGAACATATAGTACCGAGCACACCCATTAAAATCAAGAGTTTTATCTGTTACCATTTTTATTCCATTAAGAAATCACGAAGAGGTTCACGGATATTCCATAGAGACACAAGGCATCTACCTGCGTATCAATCACATCACGCTGAAAAATACACAGGTGCTGCAGTAGTTGCACCGTTTGTCTATGCAAAAATTACTGCGCACTCCTTCAAGACGGCGCAGAAAAGATTTATTCTACCGTACCGTACACCTGCCCCCACGCATGCCCTCCAATAGACGAATTTATCTGATCGCAGAGGCGCGAACGCGTATATCTTCCCGGCGGCAGCAAGGAAATAACCTCGCTCAAGTCGGATGGCAAATCGGCAGCTTCGGCCGCAATCACCACATCCAAGCGCCGCACGGTTTCAATAGAAGTATCGGCAAACAAACCATCAACTACGTCTTGCAGTGCACCGTAATACGAACTGCGTTCGACGTTAGAGCCTCGAGCCGCAACCATCTAAACCTCCTCAACGCTACGAACCACGTCGAATCCTTCGGTAGTTGCCGCAAGGGCACCCGTATAAGCAGGTGTCGCCTCCCCTATTGCCCGCAAAAACTGCACTCCAGCAGCACGGAGAAAAACTGCCGCCTCTACCATAGTATCGGGACAATAATACGGGTTTTCCATCGTTGCCTCCCCTTGCTTCGGAGCATGAATAGCCACACGCAACTGAGTAAACACAGGCACGTGTCCCGTGGCGCAAGCACGCTTAGCAAGGGTGGCCGCCTGCTTCGGGGGCGCACCCGTGGCAAAACCAACAACAGAAGCTCCAAACTCCTCCATAAGAGCCACAGCTTCTTCAAGCGAGGTACGGCCATCGATCAATAAACCATCTAAGCCCACCTCCACCGAGGCAAACACGGGTCGATCGCTTACTTGCCCCACCCCCATGAGCGCACATTTAAGATCGGTTATTCTCGTAAACCCGCTCAAAAGAAACGCATCGAATTCCCCCTCTGCAAAAGCACGCGCAGCGCGAGCATATTGATCACGATTCTCATTGAGTGAAGCGGCGCTCGAGCCATCCAGCGGCAAACCACAAGGGCCAATCTCCACCAAAAGATGCTGGGGCTTCAGTTCGCGGGCAGTGCGAAGCGCAGCACAAGCAAGAACATCCAAGTTATCTTCTGCTCCTTGGTGAACAAGACGAGCCGGAGTTATACCCTCAGTATTAGTTACCAAACACTGCGCACCAGCAAGAGATTCAAGCCTTAGCGCATCATGCACAGCCTCAGGCTCAACGAGATTCAAATATTCTAGATCTCGCGTTGTGTCGACACCCTGACGTGCCAGCACGGCAGAAAGAGGAGCAGACAACACCAGCATATCTTTATGAAAACGCAGCGAGATATCGGGCATAGGATTTCCTTTCTTATCACTAACCATGATACCGAATACACGTGCCCAGCGACCAGAAGGCAACGAAACCCGCATGTTTCGACAGAACTCCTTCGAATAGAATTTCACAACACCGCATGAAGCGCCCATTTTCGCCGCAAATCGTAGTAGGTATCAAATTCCAGCAAATCTCACTTGACAATAAAACCCTGCACAACGCCATGAAACGCGAGTGGATATTAAGCAGCTGTGAGCGGTTGCCTTTAAGCCACTTCATGCAATTCACCGATACTGCACGCCCACTGCACGAGATAGACATGCTCTAGCCACAGGTTTTTCAACTACTCCTTTTATAATGGTTAGCGCAGCGAAAGGTTCCCCTCCTTTCAGCTTGCACTGCTTGTACCCCTTACAAAGCAGTAGCGATGTACTAAACATCGCATCATCCCCTCCTTGAGGCCCGGTGGAGCTCCCCTCTCCCCGGGCCGATCCTTTTTTCGTCGATAATCAGGTGAAATTTACCTAATTGTTACTTTTTAACCCACTAATTCATAAAACATGCACGCGTGGTACATATGTTTTTCAAGGCTGACTTTTATAATAGGTTCTGCAATCAAAAGGCTCCCCTCCTTTTGATGTGCATCTGCTTTAACCCCTTAAAAGCAGAGCAGTGCTTTCATAGCACTGCACCCCTCCTTGTGGCCCGGTGGAGCTCCCCTCTCCCCGGGCCAATTCTTTTAATAAGGCTTAAACCTCAAGAAAAGAATTGAGCGCCGCAAAATGCAGCACTCGAATACAAAACTCCAGCCTCTTATTAAGGCCTATCCTCTTATTGGCTACCGAGCGCTCGTGCGCGCAAAAAGTATATTGTTGGTTTCGAGCCAGCTTTCCACTGTGCCGGTATCGAATCCATCCCGTTCGTCAATGATAAGGGCATACATCTCTTCTTCACGAAGCACCGCATCGAGGGCATCGGTCAGTTGAATCTCTCCGCCCACACCAGGCTCCACGTCGGCCAGTAGTTCCATAACGCGCGGACTGAGCAGATAGCGACCAAATACCGCCAAGTTCGAAGGCGCCTCCTCAAGGGAGGGCTTCTCTACAAGGGAATCAACTTTCCACACATCGTCAGCCACTGCGGAACCAGCAATAACGCCAAACCGACTTACCTGATCGTCAGGTACGGGAACAACCGCAATAACGCTCGCACCACCATGAGCATCGGATACCTCCTGCATGCGCGGCAACATCCGATTATCAGGAACCAGCACATCACCCAGCAATACATAGAAGGGCTCAGAACCCGTCTGCTCGTGAGCACAACGGATGGCATGACCCAAACCTAAGGCCTCATCTTGGTACACATAGCTAACATTCAAGCCACCCACATACTCCACGAGGTCGGCGTAAGCATCTTTGCCCCGAGCACGAAGCAAGGCGACAAGCTCAGGATTCGGCGAAAAATGCTCTTCAATAGCTTTCTTTTCGCGACTATTAATAATAACTACCTCATCGGCCGCCGATGCCAACCCCTCCTCTACCACATACTGGATAGCTGGACGGTCAACAACCAACAGCATTTCCTTGGGCTGAGCCTTGGTTGCCGGCAAGAACCGCGTGCCGAGCCCGGCAGCAGGGATAAGAGCTTTCATGAGGTTCGGGCCTTTCTCGCTTATCTTATACACAAACGAAGACGCCGCAAAATGCAGCGCCCTCGACAAATTACGCTTCTATTATTCTAGCACGGCCGAACGTATGCGAAACCGGCCGCAAAAATAAACCTATTTCGTGTCCCTCTCTGCAAGGGCTTCTTCAAGAATAGCCATTTGCTGTTCCGTCTTCTTTAAGCCACGGAGCGTGACGAATACAAAAACAAACAGCGCTAGAAAAATAAGGGCATAAGCACCTATCACATAAGGTGCTGCCGGAAAAACAGTGCTGTATATCTCAATCAATATGGGGTTCATAACGCTGCCTCTCTATTCTTTCGGATCATTCATCGTATCAGTGAGGTTTTTTAATCTTCCAGCTGTTCTTTCAAAGCCTCCACGCGCTCAGAAAGACGTATCTGGCGAAAACGCAAACGGTATAGACCAAATGCAATAGCAAACATACCCACCATCGACAGCATTAAAGGCACCAGCATATCGGGTGATAAACCGGAGTCTGTACGGAAGATAACCGGATGCACACCCGAAGGCACGAGGCGCGTGATAAGAAAGCAGATCGGCGCATTTACGAATGCGATGATACCAAAAACACTGGCATACGTGGCACGACGCTCGGGATCATCAATGGCGTTACGCAAGATGAAGTAGGCAATAACCACCAGCATAAGAATGAAGTAGGTGGTTAAACGCGGCTCCCATGTCCACCATACCCCCCATTCGAAACGTTCCCAAAGCTCACCAGAAAACATGGTGCACAGGATGAACAGCAATGCAATCTGTGTGGCAATCTTCCCGCAGGTGTCAAAGCGCTTCTCCTTGGTCATAAGAAAACGAATGCCATAGTACGCCGTGAACGCAAGGGCCACAAACGACGTGATAGCCACCGGCATGTGGAAGTAAAATATCTTCTGCGAAAGCAGCAGCTTGTTAGCAACCATCTGCCCGCCGATCAACTCTACACCATCGACCGAAGCTCCCAGCACCAACGGTGCCAGCGTGAACGTGAGCACGAATCCGATAGCAGCTAGCACTGCACCCGCCAGCACCGCCCACGGCGCCACCGCATCGGGCCAACCCCCTGCCTCGGGAAGCTTCACCTTCTTCGTTGTTTCTGCCATACCCTTCCTTCTCTCTCAGGAACTTGCCTTAGCTGATACGCTAGGCACTAATCACAAAATCGTACAGAACCCAGCTAACCAGAATCATAATCAGATCGTAACCGCCAGCCAGCAGTAGGGCAGGCGTGAACACGTCCATATAGCCCTCCGCGCCCACGATAACTGCTGTCGTGGCTGACACACATGCCCACAGCAGCGGGAAGATCAGGGGGATAAACAGCACGGCCAGCATAACGTCTTTGCCGCGCGTATTGATGGTGATGGTAGATAACAGCGTACCGACACCCGCAATACCCAGCGTCCCCACCAGAAGCGGCACCACAAGCAACCAGAAGCTCTCACCCGGTGTTACCGTCGTCAGGAAAAAGAAATAGAACAACGGCACCGCAATAATCTCTACGGCCACCAAAAACAAAAGGTTCGACGTAGCCTTCGCGAGGAAGATAACCGAACGGTCCAATGGCACCAGCAAGATGCCCTCCAGACAACCCTGCTCCTTCTCGTGCGCGAACGCGCGATTCAAACCCAGAAGCGACGTGAACACAATGAGCGCCCAGAGCAAGCCACCGCTCATCTGCAACACATCAAGTTGCGAGGATGTTTGCGCCAGCGCAGCACCGTACACTACCAGCACCAGCAGCGCGTAGATGCCCATGGACGTGAGCATCTCTTTTGTACGAAACTCCTGCTCCAAGTCCTTGCGCAGCAACGTCTTGTACTGCTGGAACGTGGAGGGTTTCTTCAAAGCCACCGTCATGCTACGACACCCCCATGCCCACAGTAGAGCGGTAAAGCGCAGTGAACTCGTCGAAGTCGAGTGCGTCCTTCGCGTCAAACACGATAGCCTTACCCTTAGCAAGCACAAGCGCGTGCGTGCACATGTCGAAGCCTTTCTGCAGGTCGTGACTTACCATGACGAATGTACGATCGGCCCGCTGGGCTTGAATAAGTTCATCGAATATCTCGACAGCATGCGGGTCAAGACCGGAGTACGGCTCGTCTAAAAACACAACAGCGGGATCGTGCACCAGAGCACGAGCAATGGATAGACGCTGAGTCATACCACGCGAAAACGTACGCACCACGTCGAGGCGACGATGCTTCAGCTCAACGGCCTCAAGGAGTTCCAACACACGCGCCTCAGGGTTAACCACACCGTAAAGGCGCGCGTAGATAAGCAGATTCTGCTCGGCAGTCAGGTCGGGGTAGAGCATTGCGTTATGCGAGATAAGCCCGATATGGTCGCGCACCTTATCGGGCTCTTCCTTTATGTCGATACCCATAAGTTTTGCCGAACCGTCCGTAGCGCGCGCCAACGTAGACAACACACGTAAAAACGTTGTCTTACCAGCACCGTTCGGCCCGAAGATGGACAGAAACGCCCCCTGCGGCACCTCGATCGAAACCTTATCAACCGCACGGCGATTGCCGAACACCTTCGAAAGCTTTTTTGTTTCGATCGCAGCGACCATGATAATTTAGGCCTCTTCTTTTACCGGTTCGGCAACCTTTTCGGGTTTGCCGGTCTCTTCTTCAGTACCCTCAGCCTTTTTGACCTTCCCGGCACTCTTGACTGCGGTATCGACGGCGTCGTCTAAGCTGCCATCCGGACCATCCCCCAACGCTTTACGCTTGGAACCACGGCGGCCAAAGGAGGCCACCGCCGTACCCACCATGAGCAGAGCAAAGCCAACCCACACAAATGTAATCAGCGGGTTTACCCTTACATCCATAGAAAAGGCGCCATCTTGATTCACTCCCTTGTACACAACAAACAAGTCTTCAGTGGGGAACGAGATTACCCCTGCGAGCAGCTTTTGTTGCTGCGTGGACTGTACCAACTGTACCGCCGGCGACACCGAGCCGACGAACTGCCCATCTTTAAATACATCATAGTTGACCGTGTATACGATGTCGTCACCATTAGACTGTTCTTCAACAGAGTTAGACGTGTACTTCAGCGTGTAGTCTTGAATGGTAAAGTCTTCACTAGCCGTATCGGAGGCCTCGTCATACTTTACGTACCCTACCTTCTCGGTGACGTACATAGACGAACCGATTAAACCCACCAAAATAATAGCCATGGCTAGGTGGGACAAGAAACCACCAAACGTCGAAGCGCGGTTTACCAACATACCAAACGTGGCGGACAGTGCGTTACCGCCATTCTTCTGCTTGTAGGCACGAATACCGCGACCTAACATGAACAGCGAATTGAAGAACAATAAGCTGGCAACAAGGAAGCCTACCGCTGCAAGGCCGTTGTAGTACCACGACGGACCCTCATTGGCCAAGCCTTCACCGTTCGTGCCGCCAGCAGCGATCATGGCATCGTAGCTCGGCACCAAGTAAGTAACGAAGTAGAACATGAGCACAGCGAACAACACGAGTGCAAAGACAGCAGGAATGCGAGCACGCTTCCAGAACTGCTTACCCTCAGTCTTACCCCAAGACAGCAGCGGACACACCACCAAGATAAGCAGGTACACCACACCCAGCGGGCGAGCAATGGCATTGTAGGTGCCGGCCGAAAGCGACTGACCGCCGAACGGCATCCAGGTTGGCAGCGCCGAGGAGATGGTCATATATGCCAACAGGAACGTAAACACGATCATGATGACGTTGTTGAAGTAGTAGGCAGCATCCTTGGAGAGCATATTATCTACGTCGTCGGTGCCGTTCTTGGCCGGCCCGAACGATTTCCAACGCACGATAAGACCCACAATTCCGGCAAGCACCGACAGGCCGATAAGCGAACCAAACAACGCCAGCGACACCATGTCACCTTCGAACGCATGCACAGACTGCACGATACCCGAACGCGCAATAAACGTACCCACAATAACAAATGCAAACGTCAAGCAGGCACACATAACACTCCAGCGCTTAAACGCCCCGCGCTGACGATACACGGTGAAACTGTGAATGAGCGCAACACCAACGAGCCACGACAACAAACTCGCGTTCTCAACAGGATCCCAACCCCAGTATCCGCCCCAACCCAAAACCACGTAAGCCCATACAGCACCCAAGCCAATACCAATGCCCAGCATGAACCAAGAAAACAGCGCGTAGCGCTGCGCACGAACAACCCACACCTTAGAAGAGTCGTTCACAACAAGCGCGCCAATGGCGTAGGCAAAGGGAATAGTTAAGCCCGCATAGCCCACGAACAAGAGCGGCGGATGCACAGCCATAGCCCAATGCTCCAACAGCGCATTCAAGCCCCATGCCATAGCCTCACCACGCAGATTACCTGCACCATCAAAGTATTTGGCAGGCATTGCAGTAAACGGCATATTGTTCTCAGAGAATAGGGTAACGCCCACGAAAGCAATCAACACAATCTGGGACACCAATAGCGCCATGGCATCAAGCTTTTGCAAGCGCTTCATGTTGCGAATAGCCACGACCGAGTTGAACACGGCCAACAGCCAACCCCAAAACAGCAGCGAACCCTCACGACCGGCCCAAAGACCCGATAGTTTATAAAGCCATGCTATGTCACTTGACGAGTCGGAGTGATAACGCACCACATATTCAATAGAGGTATTGCCCGTCATGAAGCAATATACCAATACACCGCAGCACGCCGTGAGCGCTACTGCCGAAACGATGGTGGCAATATGACCACCCCACGTAAGTGTCTCGCCAATACCGCCCTCTCCTTTTCGCCGAAGAAGGGCGCCAACAACTAGGCACACAATGGACACGGCAACAGCTGCAAACGATATCAGCACGCCGATCAAGCCGAACATTCCCATAGGTTGTTTCCTTCCAAAACGGCTGCGCCCCTGCACGGCCGCTAATTTATCCGAATACCGTCAGAACCTTAAGCCTCAAGCGCAACGTCGGTGGCATGGAATTTACCATCCGCGTTTAGAGAACCAGTCAACACGAGCGACGAAGCATCCTTCACTTCTTCAGATAAGGCATCGCTGTACACTACCGCCAGTTCAGTAGCGCCATCCGCATCAAGGATTACAAAGCGATCACCCTGCCCCGCTGCTGCTAACGTACCAGCTTTTACGGTACCAGCAATCTTCACCGGTTTATCCATAACGCTGTCGCCATAGCCAATCAGTTGCGCAACGCCCAATGCGTTAGTGGCATTCTCGTACTTCGACGGACACTTGGTAACCAACTCGCTGGCACGCAGCACCCCATCGCTTCCCATCTTTCCCGTGCAGATAGCCGTCACGTCGTTACCAAACGTAGCCGCCACACCGCCCTCGTAGCTTACCCGCACGATCTGCGACGGATCACCGTTCGGGTCTAAGATGTCGAACGTTAGTACATTACCCTCAGTCTTGAACGAATTCTCCACCACGTTGCCCGACACTTGTATCTTCTGATCAACGTATTGGCCAGTAGCGACATCTGCTATAGTCACCGATTTCGCGGACGTACTGCCACCGACCACTGCCAATATCACCACCAACACGATAACAATAATGCCGGTAACAACAACCATGCGTCGTTTGGTTTTTGTGTTCAATCTCTGCTCCTCTTCTTAGAAACCCCGCGAACATTCTCACGTACCCCAAAGTTCCGGAGAACGGAGACGCAACGAATTCAAAGATTCACCACGTACCGATTCCCTTATGTGCGACCTCAAAACGGGGTCGTACTCAGTCGGGCGTTGCCGCGAGGTGCAATTCCTTACACCCAGACAAAGCTCCGTTCTTCGACTCTTTGTAAAGAGAGCCCGCCCGAGCGTCTAGCACTCGGCACGGGCTCCCTCTTCGGTTATGCAGTTCGCGTACCTTCATAGGCGCGCTCGCTTAGATACCGGCTAAGCAGCAAGCTTATTAGCCTCCGCAGCCGTCAACCAGCCCTCAGGCACATAGGCTTCACTGTGACACTGCGTGCAGGCATTCACCGATGCACGGTGAGCCTTATGGCAGTTGCTGCAGGTCTGCTCGCCATGCTGGGCGACATGCGGGTTGTACTTGCCCTTGTCCGCGGTTGCTTTAATCAGATCGTCGCGGGTCAAGTTGTGGCAAGATGCGTTCAGGCAGAACTCGTCAGCCTCAACACCGCGCGCCTCAACCAACTGCTCTAAATCACGCTCTTCCAGCGGGCTGTAATAGTTGCCCGAAACCCAGGCAATACCCTCGGACACCTGCTCCCCGATAGTCGGGACGTGACAGCTCATGCAGGTTTTGTCCTGCACACGGTGCGTGGCCGCCATCATGCTGCTGGCGTTCTCCACCTCGTTGCCCCACTTGTCCACGGCTGCCTGGCCCGGCTCCGCCTCATACGTAGGCAGATAAGGGTCCATCGGCGTGTGGCAAATAGCGTTGCAGAAGCTCGGCTGCTCATGCCAAACCCAGAAGCCGGCACCGGCTGCAATCAGGACAACTGCAACAACTCCTACAACGATAGGCCACTTCTTCCCCTTCTTCTTTGGGGCGGCCTCCTTGGTTGCGGAGTCTTCGGTTACGGTTGCCTCGGTAGCGGCTTCCACTTTGGTTTCCTCTTCGCTCATGCTCCATAACCTCCTTTCTTTATCTATCGCTTGCTTGCGTTCCCGTTGCTTCGTGAGGCTAACGCTTCACTTCGGCAACACAAGCACTTTACCACAAGCATACTAGCTTTCAATTGACGAAACGCCTATCACCCATTTGGGGGGAATTCGCCCGTTTTACCCCCTTTTTTCGTGTGATAGGGCCTTCTTTTGCAAAAAATAAAGATTACGGAGTTGTAAGGCCCAAAACGTAGAGGAAAGGTTGTAAATCTTCCCTCTACGCCGATAGGCAAACGTCGGAGAGAGCGTCACTGGCTTGAGCTAAGCTAGCAAAGCCAGCGCTTCATTAGCAGCTGCCTCAGCCTTGTCAAGCACGTCCATCGTCAGCGTGGGGTTATGTGCACCCTCACTGTTTTCAACCATTACAAAATCCCAATAGAACTGAGCATTGCGCTGAAGCTTCTGTACGGCAGCAAGCTCGGCTGTTGCGGTACCCGGGGTTCCTGCTTCCTTCTGCGCCTTGAGCTGACTGATCTCGTCGGCATATTTCGCGGCAATCTTTTTGGTCATGTCTTCGATTTTTACGCTGATGCTATTAACACGATCTTCCTCTTTTGATTGCCAGTCGGAAACCTGTTTTTTCAAATCAGCATGGCAGCTGTTGCAGTTATTCTTCAGCAGCTCTTCATTCTCGAGGGGGCTTACCCAATTGTGTGACGTATAGGCACCGTTGTCGCCCTGCTTTGTGCCCATATGACAATCGGAACAGCTGTAGCCATTCTTGGCCATCTGAGTTTGCTTGCCGCCATAGATAGTTTCAAACTCGGGGTGCTGTACCTTAATCATGGGAGCGAGAGTATCGGCGTGGTCCCAATCCTTGAAGTTCTTGCCATCATAATAAGCAAGAATAGCGTCCGGAGTCATAGCTTCGAGCCCTTCATAAGGATTCGTGGGAGCTTTGGTCTCGCCGTTAAAGTAGTACTCGTTGTGACACTGGCCGCACACTTGCGCACCCATGGGCACCTGCTTTTCATTGTTTGCGGCAGTACCTAAGGATTTCTCGAAGAATTTACTAGTCAGTGTAAGCTTGGTAGGATCGTTTCCGTGGCAATTGTAGCAACTGATAGGCTCATCGAACTTGCCAATCATGTCGTTAAACTTCTCTTTATACACACCATCGCCCTCGCTGTTCACCAAAGCGGTAAACTGCGGCGTCTTGCACGTAATACAACCAGCAAGTTGCTCCTTTTTCGTAGTACGAGGAGTTTCTTTGACGCTGGTTAGCGCATACAGGTGACTGGATGCTTCATCGTAACCCAGCGCGAATGCATAACCTTTATACATGGTGTTTAGAGCGGGGTACAACTCCAAATAATTGTGTTTGCCAGAGTCAGGCGAGTTAGCCTCGTTGTCTTGGTAAGTTTTGTACTGATCGGGATACGCATCTTTCCACGACTCAGCCTTTACCACACCATATTCGTCGGTCGCAGGCATTTCTACCTGCTTCGCCACAGGTTCGTCTGGCTTCTGGTTTGCCTCCTTGCTCGTGTTAGCCTGGGGTGCGCAAGCGGCCAGCCCCAAACCCAAGGCAAGCGTACACAGGGATACGACCCAAAGAGCAGCTTTGTTCCGTTTTTCCCTCTTCATAGCATTCTCCTCCCTTCAAATGACGAACTCTCCTTCATAAAATATACACTCTTTGAAGAAGAGGACTAAAGCAGCGGAATACCTACAGTAATTATCATTCAATAACATAGGGAAAAACCCTAACCCTACTCACCGAACACGCTTTGGGTACCGATATCGCTATGTTCGCCGCAATCACCATTACCTCGAAAGTTGTTTCTACCAAAAAGCCGTCATTTCTGCCGGTCATTTGCTCTGATTGGAGTTTTGTCGTACGCTTCAACTTGTTGGCTTCATACTCTCAGGAGGAGATATGCAAAAAAGTAGTTCGCAGAAGGCTCTAAAAGTAGTCGCTATTATCATGATTATACTTGCCGCCCTTACCATTGCGGGAGGTTTATTCATGACCATCGGCGGAGGGGCTCTAGCTGGCTCATCCATAGATACCGCCGACGAGACCACGGCCGTCATGGCTGGAATAGCCATGCTCGGAGGGTTCATGCTTCTTTTTGGAGGAATCGTTAACCTAATCGTGGGCCTGTTTGGCCTGCGCGGCGCAAACAATCCCCAGAAGATCGGCGTCTTCTTCGTACTTGCCATCATTGGTACCGTACTCTCGGCCCTTAGCTTTATTGGTACCCTTATGAGTGGATATGCCGAAACAAGCTCAATTCTCAGCGGTCTAGCAAGTCTCGTACTACCGATTGTCTGCGTTGTCCTTGCCTATAACATCAAGAAGGAAAACACCCGGTAGGTTTTTCTTTTTAAACAGCATTAAGAAGAACCAAAAAACCAAACGATACGTGGCGAAGATGTTCTTCAAGAACTTTTTAAGAAAAGCAAGCTCAAAGTTAAAATGCTTTGAGCTTGCTTTTTACTAGCACGAAAGAGACAATGTCCTAAATTTCATCGACATGAGACGTTTCAGCCCCGCCCCATATCGATCATTGTTAAACACTTCTTGAGAAATGATCGCCTAACTTCTTACAGAGCCACCTATCCATAGACGGCGCAACATCGTTTCCCCTTGCCTTTTGCAACGTACAGAGCCTTGTCGGCTCGAACAAAAAGGTCGTCAAAGCTACTTGCATCTTCAGAAAAAGCAACACCAAGACTAGCCGAGACATAGGGGTTGCCCTTTGTGTCAACGTTGAAACCGCAGAAAGCTTCGCATACCTGCTGCGCCCTCTCTTCGGCTTCTTCCCGATTAGAAACATCAACTAACAAAATAGCAAATTCGTCGCCCCCCACCCTTCCCACAATATCGCGAGATGTAACCAGTTTCTTCAAATATTGAGAGGCTTTTCTTAACGCTTCATCGCCGCAGGCATGACCATAGCCGTCATTGATATCCTTGAAGTTGTCTATATCCAACATGATGGCTGCATGCAATTGGGTGGGATACTGCTCCAGAACGTTTTTTGCCATAAGTCCAAAGGTGGCTTTATTAGCCACCTCGGTGAGTTGATCCATCTGGGCGAGATGACTTAGGAACTCTTCCTGTTTTTTGATTGCCGTCACTTCTGTGATAATGCTTCTATTTTGGATGATACCGTCTTTCAAAATAATCGCAGTCCCTCTATCCATAACCCAGATAAGAGTACCGTTTTTATGAACCACACGGTATATCAGCTCATACTTATCACCCTTGGCGATTTGTTCTCTATAAGACCGATTCACTTCTTCTTTATCTTCAGAAAATACGATAGCCTGCGGATTGCCCGCATAATTTCGACGTAACTCTTCGATAGTGTAGCCCGTAATGTCAGACCAGCCCTTATTGAGACAGACCACCTTACCAACCTTGTTTTCTGGATCGAACAAACAAATAACAATGCCTCCGTTGATTCCGGAAATCAATTGCTCGAACATTCCAATCGCCGAAAAATCCTCCTGTTCGTTTTTGGCATCCTGCACCACACTCACCCGTTTTTGCGGGCAACGACATACGCTCTGCCGTAAAACAAATTCGCTTGTTTTCTGAAAATCTGAGAAATGACAACATCGACATTCCTGAATCTGCGAAATGCTCACCGGAGACTTACGCCAATAGGTACACCAATACGCGGCAGTAACAAGAGGGTAACCCTCGTCAGTAAAGCCAATAATATCGTCAATTGCACCTACGCTCATCAAGATGCCCTTCTCTTATACTTTCGATCGCAGCATGCCGAAAAAAAGCAACCGAAACAGGTCTTCGACAGAAACGAAGGCTTTTTTGGCATAAACGTAGCTAAAAATACCAGCCGTCTACCCTTGCAGGCGGTGTCTGAGAACACTGAGATAACAACTATTCCCGTATACCGGCACACACTTTGAGGTATTCAAAATAAGTTTTACGCAGATCGGCAGCGTCTTTTTGGCGCATGGGCACTATTTCTTCAAGGGTTGTAATAAACGACCCCCCTTTGACTCGCGCAACATAGTTCATATTAACAATATAGCTTTTGTGACAGCGCAAAAAGCTACGCTCCGTCAACCGAGACTCCACCACATCAAGCTTTTCGCGCACATGAGCAACCGCGCCATCTTTAAAATGGAAACTCACGATCTTAAGATTGCTTTCCGCATAAACAATATCGTCTATTACGAAAAGACGATCCCCCAGAAATAAACTTTTCGGTCGATATTGCTGCAAGAAACGCGCCATCATAGCATTAAAGGCTTCAAGGCGCACTGGCTTTACAAGATACGATAAGGCTGAGACCTCGTATCCCTCAATTGCAAAATCTGATGAGGCCGTCAAAAAAACAAGCGACGATTCGACACCTCGTTCTCGCAGGGCACGGGCTGTGTCGATGCCATTTGTCTGTCCCATATAAATATCGAGAAATATAAGGTCGAACGTACGAAGAACAACGGTGCTCTGCTCAAGAATATCCGAGCCATCGGTAAATTCGTAAATATCAAATGAAACGTTTCTCGAAAAAGCCCATGCGCTCAAAACCTTACGCAACGCCTCTCTTTGTGACGACATATCGTCACAAATCGCGATTTTCACGCAGACACCACCTGTTCCATTTCCCCCGAAGCATGTGCATAACCAGCAAATTCACCGTTCACAAGTAAAAGCCTACCAGAAGGATTCAGAACATGAAGATAACGCCGCACGAAACCTCGGTTTCGCTGCACGAAAAGAAAGTCCACATCAACACATGGCTTCCGCAATTGGTCCCTTTGTTAGTTCAACTTCTTAGACCCGGATCGCTACAAGAACGCCTCGCCGAAGGCCAATCCTCGACAACGGTCATAGAGGGATGAGAGCAGTAACCGCCCTTTTCATAGTAAGCACAGACCGTGCAGTTTCCTATCGCATAATCATGGTTGTAGCTCACGAGAAAATTGTCGCAAGGGTTACTAGGCTCACTTATTTTTTCGTAGTAATACCGCTTTTTCTCATACATATCCAACTCGGAAAGACACTCTGCGTGCAAATTACCTGCACTTCGAGAAAGCGCATCTTCACCAAATCCCTCGGGTTCATCGACCCTTTCCGTACTCTGCATTACTATCCCTCCTCTCGTCGTATCTCTTGCTATCCGGCCACCTGATCGGATCTTATTTATTTCTGCAATTGTGTCGAAAAGAATTCTTCTCTACAAGACAAAAGCAGAAACGAGGTCATTTCAGGCAGAAACAAGACCACGATGAAAAGGAAGTGAGCGGTACCACGAAAGCAAAGCAACCAAGAGAGTGACAAGCCCTCAGCTTTTCGGGCAAAGCAGCGATAGCGTGAAGAATAAAGCGGTTCGAGGAGCGAAGCTTCTGCTATTCGTTTTCTAAAACAGGCCCTTTGCCTACAACAAAATCGCCTTCATAGTAACGTTCGCGAATGTGAGCGGATTCCTCAACCCAGGCTTCTATGCCGCGGTACTTCATCCTGCAGAGATTGTATACCTTCATGTTGTGAGGGTAGTCGGATCCTTTTTCTGTGGGAGCCAATAAATCACAGGGAAATTCATCACACTCGAAACAGTAGATAACGCCCTTTTCTCCCGCACACGACCATGTTGCACAGTCACCTTGCGCCCAGTAACATTTTCCTTGCTCGTCCCTGCAACCCTTGCAGCCAACTTCCTCAAGGGAAAGCGCAAGACGATCAGCTCCTTCCTGCTTGAACGCATCGGTCAGATTCGCCTCAAATCAGCTGCAGTTGAAGCAGTCTAGTCCGCAAGGTGCTATGCGATCTTTTTTATCCACGTGCGCCATCCCAAAATGTTACCCGCTTGCAGATGTGACTTATTAGATCATATGTGCATATCCGGAGATCAATGCATTTCATCTATTTGCAGAATGTTACTTCGTGTTTTTGCACTCAATCGCAAAATAAAAACAGGCCGGGAGTAATTCCCAGCCTGTAAGTTTCCGTGGTGGAGATGAAGGGATTCGAACCCTCGACCCCTACGTTGCGAACGTAATGCTCTCCCAGCTGAGCTACATCCCCACGAATTGGTGCGCCTAAACGCAAGATGTTATTTTGCCCGTAGTCAGTTCGTTTGTCAAACAATGCTGCAAAAAGTCCATAGAATAAGGCGCTGTAGTAAGCAACTATAGGCCGCGACCCGCATCTTTGTCAGCCAGTGCATCATCGACGATAATATTTCCTCCCATATCGCCGGAAAAGGCATCCGATTCGTTGGCCGGAATATGTCGAAGGATATCACCTGGCTGACAATCGAGTACTTCGCAGATGGCATCAAGTGTAGAAAAACGAATAGCCCTAACCTTGCCCGTTTTAATGCGTGACATATTTACGTTGGTAATACCAACTTTATCTGCAAGTTCGTTGAGCGTCATCTTACGATCAGCCATAACCCGATCGAGATGCAGGATAATAGGCATGTCGACAGCCTACACCGTATCGTCAGAAAATTCTTGCAGAAGAACACCATACTCAAAGACAAATGAAAAAGCAAAAACAACAGCTGCCGCAATAAAGGGAGAAAAATCAACGGTAATAATAGCACTTGAGCCTGTAGAGATATATCCTGAGTTTAAATTGCCCAACTGTAGCATCACGGAACTAGCCGAAAATATAATCTCAAGCAGAGCATATGTTAACAAAGCTAAGGACATCATTATTAAACGCTTCACCTGCTTTAAAGTGAATGGCGATTCGCCTTTTGCGGCTTCAGAAAAAACTCCAATAAGGATAACAAATAATACAGCGACTACGCATCCACGAACAATATGTAAGAGAATTGGAACAATACCCATATCTTCCGATTCACCGGAGCTTAATACTCCAGCGGAAGAAAGAATCATTACGCCAGCCACAAGCACCCAAGATATGCAAATTATAACAAACACAACTTTTAAAACGATCTTTATTCCCATGCAAACCTTATTAATTCGCATTAATGAATTTGCAGTTGCCCTACTATCCTCGTCCATCATTCTTCTCGCCCCTTCTCAATAAATCATTATTTTGAAATACTATCATCGCCATGATATGGATTTGCCGCAAAAGCAAGAAAGGCCTTCCAAATGAAAAGGCCTTCCTTGCTTTTGCGGCAAACCTTAGATGCCAGGAGCAATGCAAATCCCACCGACAATACCGATAGGATAACAAACCGCACGCGGCTCGACCTCACTATAAAATAGCATATCAAGCACCTCCTTTCGCCTTTTCCATGGCAGCCTGCATAGCCGCCCCCAACTGATCATAGAACTCCATCGTCATCGCACAGTAGGAATCTTTCGACTCCAAACTGCCCGATCCGAACAGCGAGCGGGCTCTGCAGCCTCCCCCGCAAATTCGCATATAGCGACATTCCGAACAACCGTCGAACTTGTCAACACTCATCGCCCTGAAACGAGCCGATATCTCGCTTGTTAAAGCTTCGGATAACGTAGAGGTAAAAATATTGCCCATAGCCAGTTCGGGACGATGCAACATATGGCACGGATAAAGCGTGCCATCCGCACCAACGCTTACGGCCTTAAAACCAGCTCCGCAGCACTTCTTTACCGTAAGGTTAAGCGCAACGGGAGCGTCCATCGCCAGAATCGGCTTGCCATCATCAAGCGTAAGCATGCTTGCACCGAGACGATGCAGTGAATCATCATCGGGAAGCAAGCTCGCCAACTCATCATCTGGTGCGCAGGTTAGAAGGCTAAAGTTCAGCGTTGCTTCCAACTCTTTCGATAGGCGCACATAATCTTTGAGATCATCGAGATTCTTTGCATGTACCGTTGGGATAATATGGGCCGGAATTCCCGCCTCACGAACCATACCCACAGCCTCAACCAATTCGTCGAAACGCTGCTCCTGCCTAATATAAGCCGGAGCAGATGCCGAGCACCCATCGAATGATACCGACACACAATCGACGTTCGGAGCAAGGGCCGCAAGCGCAGCCTCAGTCATACACAGTCCGTTTGAGAGAACAGTAACCGCCTTGATGCCACAATTATGCTTGGCGTAAGCAACAATGTCTGGCAGATCACTCCGCAAGAACGGTTCTCCGCCCGATATGATAAGTGTGATTAAGCCTGCCTTAGACAGTTCGTCCAGAGCATGCTTAATATGATCGAGCGGGGCATCGGGAAGCCGGTTACGCTGGTTGTCAAGCGAATAGCAACCAACGCAATTCAAGTTGCAACGTTGCGTCACATGCAAGTAAGCAGACAACACCCCATCGGCAGGCACCTCATTGGTAAAGAATCCGCCCCGAACCAAATGCTGAAATAGAGCCTCGTCAACAGCAATAATCTCAGCTTCTGCAACGTCTTCCTGTAAAAGCCGAGCGCACACAGCGGCGCCTTCCGCAGTTAGGCCGATTGCATACCCTGTGTTTAGGTTGCCAATCATAGGAAAGCCGGCAAAATCGAACGCGACCACCTGGTCACCGAATCTCATGAAACCTCCCCCGCACCACTGCGACACCGCAGTGAGTACTGCCTAATGCCTCACAGCGAAATCGTATATACGTATGAACGTCATTTTATCGGTTCAACTGCCACCTGTCGATGTAATTTGCCGAAATGCCGGCTCTTTGGCCTTATTTCCTTACCGATTTGCATATACAGCACATTTTGCGCTATATTTATCGTTAAACGAATATTTATAGGAGTTATTTTAGCTTTACTACACCCATGAAGGCGATATTTCATCGCAAGCACGAGACAAATCACGCTGCTGTTGGCATCGGAAAGGGAAGCTTGTGACGAAACATTATTCAAATCCCCTTTACTCCGATCGGGAGGAAGCGGACCCAACAGGTGACGCACCTGCCGTACCCAATGGTCATCCTACGGAAAGAGAAAACACCGACATGCCAACTCAGTCCGATTTCAGTCACGAGAATGCTGATTTCGCTTACTTGAGTGAAATCGTTCGTTCACTACTTATGGCAGATGGATCTCAAAATATCGAGGCTGTACGCGATGATATTTTGCTTAAAATTACCGAGTGCGCATCAGCGGCTCATAACAGAGCCACGGTATATATGCAGGAAGAGTCCACGGAAACAGCAATTGACTAGCCTATGAGAGGCACGAGATTAAAAAGAACCACTTCTCAATAGTCACTTCACTCGAAAAAATGCATAGCAACCACGAGAAACGACCTACAGGTCGCACATCGGGGGTCATTAACCTATACTAACAGCCATGCAAATAGACGAAACATATGACGCTATACCACTTGAAAACACCGTTCAAACGCTCGGGCCTGACGAGCGGGGAATGATGACAGAACTATTCTATGCATTCAACACCGTCATTACACTGCAGGCATTTGGTAACGAAAGTGCTTGTCGTACAGCTTTCGCCGATGCGCGTGCTGCTTGCCGCATATTCGAGCGGCACTTTTCACGCACACTACCCAACTCTGACATTACGCGACTCAACAACGCTCACGGTGCTCCCGTCGCCATCGCAGCCGATACAGCAGAACTCTTACAAGCTGCTATCAACTTCTGCGCCGATAGCGAAAACTGCTTCGACATCACCATAGGTTCGGTCGTTCGATTATGGAACTTCCATGAGGGTATTATTCCTGCGCAGAAAGATCTCGATGTTGCTCTTGAGCAGGTTGATTGGCGAACCTTACGTGTGTGGGAAGAGCCTATACACGACAACACCCAAGCGACACAGGCGTTCGCGCAGCTTACTAATCCCGCAGCAGCCATAGACGTTGGAGGCATTGCAAAAGGATGGATCGCCGACCGATTGTGTGAAATTATCACCTCCCGCCGCCTTGATGCGTTCATTGTAAACCTAGGCGGTAACGTAGTTGCACATGGACGGAAGCCAGACGGCTCACCATGGCGCATCGGGCTACAAGACCCTCGGAGTAAGGATGGTATTGTTGGCGCCGTTGCAGTACACGATGCTTCAGCAGTAACCAGCGGCGTGTACGAGCGCTGCTTCGAAAAGCAAGGGAAGTTCTACCACCATATTCTCAATCCGAAGACTGGCTACCCCGCCCAGACGGATGCAGCTGGTGCAACTGTCGTCACACGCCGCTCCCTTGATGCCGAGGGTTATTCAACCACCCTATTGGCGCTAGGTATCGAACGAGGTATAGCCTTCGCCCGCAAGCATCCCGTTATCTTGTGCACCTACTTCGTCGACCACAATGGTAACGTACATGAAGCCTAGAGATACTGAAGGCACTAGTCCATCGAATGCAAAAACAGGCACCGCGCAATGCGATGCCTGTTTTTCTAGACATGGGAACAATGCCACTTAGGAGAGCACTGTTTCCTCTTCGCGATCTTGAAGCGGAGCCGGAGCAATCTCCAGCGGGTTCTCGGGCACGAAGGGCTCGAACAGCGGCTCGCCGTTCTGTGAAAGCTCAACCATGCCGGTCAATACATCGACATACTGATAAGACTGACGGGCCGTGCGGCCGCGCTTGCGGTCGACCTCCAAAATGAACAACTGAGGGTGCACCTGCATAAGCACGCCTTCGCTCTCAACAATTTTCGAGCGTCCCATATTAGCGCGTACCTTAAGGCGTTGACCAACGAAGTCGTCTAACGTATCATGGATGGAGTCGACGATTTTGGATTGTTTCGCTAAATCCATGCTCACTCTTTCTCGCGTGTGCCGTTATACAGAAATCACAAAGCGTGATTATACCACGTCGGTCAAGACTCTACAGAATCTGCACGGATACTCTCTTATTCCGTAATCATTGCGCTAACTGAATTATTCGTTTGCAAGAAACACTTTTCCCAACTGAATAAATTCTTCAAGATTAAGCGTTTCTCCACGACGACGAGAATCAATGCCAGCTTGCTCAAAGAGACGAGGAAGTATCTCTACCACCTGGGAACCTCCGTTGCCTTTACCAGCAAAATAAGTCTTACATGAGTTTAAAAGGGTTTTGCGACGATTTGCGAAAGCAGCTTCGGCCATTGTGGCGGCAGCACGCTGTGTTGCAATGTCGAGAGGACAGCCCTGCTTATCAAGCGGCGTACGACGATCGAGACGCAAAACAGCGCTTTCGACACGTGGTGGCGGAAAAAAGTTGCCAGGGCCTACGGCGAATCGACCACGTGGCTCAGCATAGAGCCGCAACTTTACCGTGTATGCACCATAGTTTTTCGTGCCCGGCTGCGCAGCCATCCGATCGGCCACTTCTTTTTGAACCATAACAGTGGCACTTTCAAGACTAGCAAAATGCTCAAAGTAATCTAGAACAACCGTAGCAGCTACGGCGTAGGGCAGGTTGGCAACCAGCTTGTTGGGCAGAACGTCTGGGCTTGCGACAGACGGAGCAACCTTTTTCAGTAGGCGATACACGACGTCGCTCACATCATTTGCACCAAGATCGAGTGCATCTTTCTCCACTAGGGCAAAGCGGTCTGACCAAGGAGCGAGCGTTTCGGCCAGAACAGCCGGGAGATCAGAATCGCGCTCTACGGAGACAACATAGGCGGCGTGTTTTAGCAGCGCGATGGTAAGCGTACCAATACCAGGACCCACTTCCAGCACCGCATCAGTCTCGCGAACATCGGCCAACGTGACAATTTTCTGCAAAATGGCATCATTAATGAGGAAGTTTTGACCAAGCGAATACTTCGTGGTCAAGCCATGAGCCTCCAACACGGCGCGTGTTTCAGTAACACTGGCTAACGGTGAGAGCTTAGCCACGACGTTTGCCACCTCGGTTGGCGGATGAGTTACCCTTATGCGCAGTGTTACCGCCCTTACGAGCAGAGCCGTTGCTCTTGCGAGCAGGATTGTTGCCCTTCTGAACGGGGCTTTCGATCTTGGAAGATTGCTTTGGTTTGGCGCTCTCTTGGCTCAGGGTAAACTTCGGCCTAACGATATTTGAGGGACTTTCTACCTGTTCCCTCGAATCGACCCATTCGTCTTCATCGCCGTTAGGCTCTTCACGAGTCATTCCTTCCTTTGTTACACCGGGCAACGGAGGAAGCGGATATTCAACCGCTTCGGCCAAAATCTCTCCATCTCCATCAATCTTACCCACCCAATCAAGCACGCGATTAAGGCTGAAACCTGCGCACGACAATGCCGAACGTACAATACCAATGAGCGGCTCAAACCCGTGCGGGTCGCCACCCTCTCCCACCACATGAAGCGTAGCAGGACGCTTTGGGGCCTTGCGGGCATCGGTCCAGAAATAGGGCTGCAGACGATCGAGCAACGCGGTAAGTTGAGACGGAGGACCCGCAAAGTACACGGGCGACACCACAATTAACTCATCGGCATTCTCGATAAGTTCGTACACCTCTGCCATGTCGTCTTGAATCACACAACGCTGCGAAACAACCTGACCTTCGCCATCCGCCTCATCATCAGTACCATCGCTCGCAACACCTTCCATCAAAGAACGACAGGCATCGCAACCCTGACACGGGAAAATATCAAGCGTTGACACAGGAGCCAAAGCTAACTCATCCTGGGGGCATTCTTCGATACATGTTTCGAACAGCATATCTGCCAGATGAGCACTGCGCCCATCAACACGAGGCGACCCCACAATTATCAGGCGATTCATAAACAGCTTGCTCCTTTATTATCTGCTGCAAATGCAGCGGCGTAAAACTCCCGTGCCGCATCGCGCTGCCACGACGTTGGCTCCCGATCAAGCAAACCGCGAGCGTTCTTCATAAGCTGACACAAAAATGCTTCCCGTTCGTCGCCTTGCGTATAACCTCGCACCTCGCATAAGCGCTCGGCCGTAAAAATGACATGCTCCGGTCCGCAGGTCATGCCACGCATAGGCTCAGGCGTCATGTAGGGCGCGTCTGTTTCTGTAAGCAATCGGTCAAGCGGCACCCGCGAGGCTGCATCGCGCACTTCGTCCGTCTTCTTAAACGTGAGAGGGCCACCAAACGCCACGTAGCATCCTGCCTCCACCCATGGTTCAAGCGTTGGCCAATCCAGATTGTAGCAGTGCAGCAATACCCCAGCCTCAGGAAAGCCCTCTTCCTGCATAATGGCCAGCGCATCGTCATGCGCCTCCCGCACATGCAAAATCACCGGCAGACCACATTCCTTTGCCAAACGTAACTGACGACGAAAGGCTAAACGCTGATCCTCGCGCGGCGAAAAATCATAGTGATAGTCGAGCCCTATCTCACCAAGTGCGCTCACCCGCTGATCTGCAAGACGCTCACGCAAATCGGCCTCTAATGCGTCGTGGTAATGCTTGGCGTTATGAGGATGACAACCCACCGCAATACGTATCCGTGGCACGCACGGAAAAGCTTGCCCTCAACACCGGGGCATAAGCCTTCGCACATTTAGCGCAGCGTCCATCTTCCAGCGATCAAGCTCGTCGAAGGTGGTGGGGCCATCCTCAAACACGTCACAGATCGTACAAACAAACGAAACCTTGTGCTTGGCGCACCGCGCAAGAGACAACGCCGGATCAGGCAGTAATTGCAGATGGGCGTGCGTATCTGCCACATACGATTCCACCCGTGGCGCAGCAACTTCACGATACTCTCCATGTTTGCGCTTCTGCCGAAACAGCAGGTCGTAAAAAATGGGCTCCTCTTGCTGGCTGTCGTTCATCGTACTTCCTATTCTATGTTTAAGTCGATGGCTGCGGCATCAAGACGCGGGAACAACGGCTCGCCCGTCTCCACAGCGTTTCCAGCAGGCAAACCACCCCATGTTGTAGCCGCTTCGATGTCGGTTACCGCCGTGATATCACCCAGCGACAAGCGACGGAACACCTCAGCCGACGTATTGGGCATAAGGGGAGCCATGTATAGCGCGATAATGCGAATTGCCTCGAGTGCATTGTAGATAACCGCCGCCAGTTCACCGGCAGTTTCTTCCGACTTTGCCAGATTCCAAGGGGCGCTTTCCTCTACATAAAGGTTTACGCGACTAGCCAGCTTCTGCACAGCCATCGCAGCGCTCGTAAAATCGGCCGCAGCAAGCGCTGCATCGTATTCGGCATACAACTCGTCCGACAAAGCGCGCAGCGGGTTGTCGGCTGCCAGTGTTTCGGCGCTTATCGCAGGCACCAAGCCGTCGAAGTATTTGGTTGTCATGTTAAACACGCGTGAACACAAATTTCCCCAGGTATTTGCTAAATCGGCGTTGTATACCTGCACCATACGCTCAATGGAAATAGATCCGTCGTGGCCGAACTGCACATCGCTCATGAAATAATAACGATACGCATCCACCCCGAACACCTTCACCAGATCGGCAGGCTTAAGCGCGTTACCCTTAGACTTAGACATTTTTTCGCCTTTGGTAAGCAAGAAACCATGTCCAAATACCGTATGCGTAATAGGAAGCCCCGCCGCCATAAGCATGGCCGGCCAAATAACACAGTGGAATCGCGTAATATCCTTACCTACGAAGTGATACTGCATAGGCCAACGCTCGTCAAATTCGCCCGGGCGCTCGGGGTCGGCGTACCCTACTCCCGTAAAATACGCGAGCAGTGCGTCGGCCCACACGTAGGCTACATGCCCCTCATCAAACGGCAAGGGCACACCCCAGTCGAACGTAGAGCGGCTAATGGAAAGATCTTTTAAGCCTCCGGAAACAAACGATACAATCTCGTTCTTACGCGTCTCAGGACGAATGAAGTCCGGATTCTCTTCGTAAAACGCAAGGAGCTTATCCTGGAATTCAGACAGCTTAAAGAACCAGTTCTCCTCACCACCAGCTTTCTGCACGGGGCGCTTGCAGTCAGGACACACCAGCTCACCCTCGTCGTTTTTCTCCAAGTCGCTCTCGGCATAATACGTTTCCTCATGCACGCAGTACCAGCCCTCATAGCTGCCCTTGTAGCACCAGCCCTGGTCGTAGAGGTCTTGCCAGAACTTCTTTACGCTGCGCGCATGACGTGGCTCGGTAGTACGAACAAAATCGGTATAGGTAATATCCAGCAGGCTCCATGCATCGCGAAACGCCGGCTCCATTGAGTCGCACCAAGCCTGAGGCGTCATTCCCTTACCCTCGGCCGTGTCGGCTACCTTCTGACCATGTTCGTCCATGCCGGTCACAAACGCAACATCGTAGCCATTCATACGTTGGTAGCGCGCAACGGTATCGGCCGCTATGGTCGTGTACGCCGTACCCAGATGTGGGGCCGCGTTGACATAATAGATAGGGGTGGTGAACGAATAGGTGCCTTTCGACATGGTGATTCCTTCTTCTCGGGGCGACGAGGCTCATGATGCTTCGCCAACCGGTTTGCCGACGACCTTTCGTCGACTAGACACATAAATGTTATTCTAGCATGGGTTATAGCTACAAAACGAAACCTCCACTCGACAGCTGAACCTTAAGAAATGTTTACACTCTGTTTAGAAATAGTCGACATTCTGTGTCACAAGACACAGTCAACTCAGAGCACCCGTATACTGAGTCCGCCGTCCTGCCCGTTATTCCGCCCGAAGGAGACTCCGTGCGCGCCATACTCGTGCGTCGAATCATATTCGTACTAGCCACGATGATGGCCTGCTTTCTCGTAATGGGGTTATTCATCATACAGGCACGCTATGTTGGTGTCAGAATGGGCATGGTACCAACCACAAAAGTGAGCACCGAAGACATCAAAATTCCGAACCTTCATGCCGACGGCTCGGTTATAGCCGATTATTGCAGCGAAGCAGTAACAACAAGCGGTTTCGAGAATCTTTCTGGCCGCACTTCCACCGCCGTCTCGCTCGATGATGCTTGGTTCTCGCACGACTCCCACTTCTACCAGCACGATCTTGCCACCACGTGCGCCGTACTCGCCGCCGTATGTAATTCCGAATCTCAATATTACAGCAATGTAAAGGGGTCAATGCCCTATGCCGAGCAGACGTTAGGTGCACTGGGATTCGATGACGTACGCACCGAATCGTACGCGCTACGCAGCTCACTACTCGACGAACTGGGAACGCTCTTTACCGGTGCACACGATGTTGCAGCCTATACGTTTGCAAGCAAAACTATCTCCGCCACTGCATCGACGCCAGCCACAACACTGGTATTCGTGGGCATTCGCGGTAGCTACGGTGTTGAATGGCTTAGCAACTTCAATCTATCTGATGCATCAGGAGCTGCCGATCACCAAGGTTTTCGTGCAGCAGAAGATGAAGTACAGCGCTCTTTGACAAAATACATCGGCTCCATCGACGCAGACCCCGATCATACTCGCATTCTCATAACCGGACATAGCCGCGGCGGAGCCATTGCGAACCTTCTGGCGGCGCGTTTAGACAATTTAAGCGGTACGAGCGATCAGCTCGCGCCCGCCTCGGGCATTTACGCTTACACGTTCGCTGCACCAGGCGCCACACGTGAAGCCGATCAGCACAGTGCCACCTACGAAAATATTTTCAATATTGTGAACGAATCGGATATCGTTCCACAGCTACCTCTTTCCATCTGGGGATACGGACGGTACGGCACCACCGTGACACTACCCAGTGTCTCAAGCAAAGGCTTTGATGGTCTCTACGAAGCTATGTGTGATACCTTCAAGCGCAATACCGGCGTTGCTCCCCAGGTAAGCGAGGATGATCTTGCTTCACTCGATGCTTTCGGGGAGCGCGCAGCCCGCGGGCTATCTTCCAGTGAGGCCTTCGATAGCCCTCTGAGTATCGTCTCGATAGTGCAAGCACTATTCGGCATTGACCTTGGTGCGGCCTTGAACTCTCATTATCCAGACACCTACATTGCCTGGATGCAAAGCGTACCCGCAGGTTATCTTTCGTTTTCTGCGCCCGCGCACGCAGCGTGATCTCTCACTTCGGCGCCCGCGCACGCAGTGTGATCTTCGACGATGGTGGAGGGCGTCGCAAACAGTGCATCTAGTGTAGCCTTGACAGACCCACTCGGCGATCTTCATCAACGCGTTGCATTCCTGGTCGCCTTGGGCAAAATGGCCCCGATTCTTTATCCTCAGGAAACGATAGATAAACCTCCACTGTTTTGACCAGGAAGTTCATAGGAAACCCCAAAGCGAAGGGTTTTCGCGTGTCTGAAATCTACAGAACCGAGGCCGTTTTGTCCATGACCTTTATCATCAGATAAAGACAGGCAGCAAGCAACCCTCCCCTTATGAGCAAGGGAAGGAGGGGCCTGCCACGCTCTTCTGTAATTATGCGTGAGAGGAGCGGCAAGAGCGCTTGTTTACCTTCAAAGTTTAGCCTGAATGCTCGTATCCCCTTTTTTGAACGTCTATTTAAAGTAGAACAACTCTTCAAATTTCTTGTCGAGAGCAATACACAGCACAAGAGCGAGTTTAGCGGTAGGATTAAATAAACCCGTTTCGATGGAGGAAATAGTCTGACGCGATACACCCACAAGACGCGCAAGCTCAAGCTGAGACAGCCCCGCCTGAGCGCGGGCAACTTTCAGGTTGTTGCAAAGTTCGAGTTCGCCGTCGTTGGCATGTACATCCTCGAAACCAAGCGAAGAAGGTAATCTAACCATAGCTTCCTACATCGTGGCGAGTACGTGGCTAATAATGAGAGATACCGCACAGCACGAAACCAGTAACCCTAAAATAAACTGACTTTTCGATCGCAACCGATAAGCTCGGTAGAAAACCATCGTGGCAATACCAGAGAGCATAAGCGCGTTGAGTCCCGATACATTCTGCCCATGAAAAAAATCCCAGAAGAACAGGCAAGCCCACACTACCATGACGACCGTCAGCATAATGGTACTCATACGCTGGTAATCTAGCATAAAACGTTCATCAACTCCATGGTTGTCGCCACGGCTTTTCTCAAGAATTTCTTCTTTATTCACGATCACTCCTAACGCCAAGTATACTTGACATATTGACAAGTATACTTGATATATACCTTTAGCACAAGAAGACGCATCCCTTACCATTCAGTACCCAGCACTCATCCGAGGTATTCCCCAGGCAAAACACCTGCTACCATACAGCTTTATGAACAAGCAAACCGACATGGGAAACACGCAGGTCGCACGGCGTCGCTGGCCGCGTCGTCTTGCCATCGCACTCGCTGCCTTGCTGCTGGCATTGCTGATTGCTGCAGGCGGCTTCCTTGTTTATGTGAGCAGCTTTTATCGCGATGCGGATACCAGCCATACCAATCTCGTGCCTACCGCACAGCTGCCGGTAGACCAAGGGGCCCACTACCTTGCTTTCGGCGACCCCGCTGCCAAAATCGGCCTGATTTTCTACCCAGGCGCAAAAGTCGAGTACAGCGCCTATGCACCACTCATGCGCGCCCTTGCAGAGCGTGGTTACCTCGCGGTAGTAGTAGAGATGCCCTTCAGCTTCGCTTTTTTCAATATCGGGGCAGCCGACGGGGTGCGGGCAGCCTATCCTCAGGTCGAAAAATGGTGGGTAGGCGGACATTCGCTCGGAGGCTCCATGGCAGCACAGTACGTCGCCGACCATGCGAACGACGACGCGTTAAGCGGGCTCATGTTGCTCGGTTCATACACAGCAAGCGACCTTTCCGCAACCAGCCTAGGCGCAATTACGCTCTATGGATCGAACGACCAAGTGCTTAACCGTCAAAAACTCGAAGACAGCTTGGCTCTCATGCCAGCCAACACTCAAATCGTCGAAATACCGGGTGGAAACCATGCTCAATTCGGCGATTATGGCCCGCAGGACGGAGACGGCTCTGCCTCCGTCACAGCCGACGAGCAGCAAACGTTTACAGCTGAAGCAATCGACACGTTTATCCGCACATTCAACGGCGAATCCCTTACCAAGACACAGCAAGCCACCGCATAAATCCATTGATGCCGCAGACGTCCGCACAACAATAAGCCACCTAACGCAGCCGCTCTTTTCGATCACGCCAATCGGGCAGGTAGGTATCCATAAGGTCTTTGAAGCGCTGGCCGTGACCATGCTCACGCAGGTGGCACAGCTCGTGAACAACCACGTATTCCAGACATTCGGGAGGATAGAGCGCCAAACGTACATTAATGCAAATGCGACCGGTAGCCGGCTGACAACTTCCCCAGCGACTGGTCATATTGCGGTAGGCAATCTTACCCGCTTTCACCCCCATGATAGGCTCCCACACTTCGATAAGTGCTGGCACACACGCCTCAACGACAGCGCGCCACTCAGCAACCTGTTGAGGAGATGCCTCAGCAGCAATACTACGGGGAGATAAGGCTATTTGCACGCGACGGTTCTCGATCCATGTTCTCTTTTCGCGAACGAAAGCAGCAACAAATTCGTCAGAGGTACGCAAAGGCGCAGACACCTCAACGCGCCCATCAGGCGCCTTTACCCTTAGGTGCACGTTCTTAATGCGCTTACGTACAAGGCGCACCGATAAATCGTCCACCGCTAGTTCGCACACTTCAACCACGGAAGAACGAGATCTCATGCTCGAAGAGCCAAATCGTAGGCTGCGTTTCGCCCAATACCGAACTCGTCAGCCAATATTCGAGCAATATCCTTTTTCGAACTGCCCCCCGCTTTGAGCTCGAGTGCTCGCACCGCAGCAGCAGCCTGAGCATCTTGCTCGGCAGCAGCACCTTCAGCTCCGTTGGGACCATCCACAACCAGCACAATCTCACCCTTAATGGAGCCCTCTGCCGCCCGCATCGCAAACCGATTACGCACATCGGTAGTAATCCCACGCACCACTTCCTCGTGTAGCTTTGTAAGCTCTCGACACACGGCTACTTCTCGATGGGGATACACGACAGCCAACGCATCGAGTGCATCCACCAAACGATTAGGGCTCTCGTAGAAAACAAGGGCAGCATCGAGCGCTCGCAAACTCTCCAGCACAACATGGCGCTCGGCATCTCTACGAGGGAAGAAACCACCGAAGTAGAATCGCGGATTGTCACAGCCACTCGCAACATAGGCCGTCGCCACAGCGGTAGGACCGGGCAACACTTCAACCGACGCCTCCGCCTCGCGCGCTGCACGCACCAAACGCAATCCAGGATCGGATACACCCGGCATGCCCGCATCGGAGCAGTAAGCTATAACCTCTCCATCCAGCACACGACGCACAACACCCTCAGCACGTCCCCCCATCATAGCCTCATCAAGACGCTCGATGCGCTTTTCGATGCCGTAAGCCGCTAGGAGCTTGCCCGTCACCCGGGTATCTTCGGCGCAAACAGCATCAGCTTCACGTAATGCAGTGAGTGCACGTTCGGTCATATCCCCTAAGTTCCCCAAGGGTGTTGGGCAGATAACAAGTTTTCCCGTCATATTTTTCCCGCTACTTTCGACGCATAATAACGAACGCGACCACCAAGACCGCTAGAGCCAACACCGCAACGCCGCCAATAATGAAGAGCAAGGGGCCATCGCCCGTGCAAGCCAACGAACCGATGCTTTCCATGCGCGTTCCTCGTATATTCTTTCTGCCACTTCTTACGCTGTGGCCGCGTTCTTTACCTAAAGCATCAAATATGGGATAAAGGACGTGTACAAAGTGGAGGGCGCAGTTGTTTTCCTGAGGGTTTTAAGCCTCGTCAGAAAGGATTG
>JAYFOQ010000019.1:0-129359 GCA_034932485.1 Gordonibacter sp. | reverse complement strand
GTTCCCAGTTATTAAGGCGAAGGGCTTTTAGAGGTGCAAGGTTTTTGATCTGATACACCCAAAAACCTTGCATTCATTATAGCAAAAACTAGCATGAAATGCCACTTGAACTGGGATTATGACTTATGGAGCAGACCCTATTTATAGCTTCGGCGCTATGATGACCGGCTGTATTGAGGGTTCGCCATTCTATCGTGTGGCGTGGTTCTTTGCCGACTGGACGGAAGGCTCGTTTATTGCGGCTCTTCCAGCTACGATTGGTATGATTATCATGGGCTTTGTGGCCGCTGCCCTCGAGCGTAAACGTTCGCCCCATGCCGGCACTGGCGTGGCTGGTAATGGTCGTATTTTCACAACTATGTTCGTAACAACAGCTCTGGCTCTTATTTTGGGTCAACTTATTTACGGTGGCATGTTTGCGAGCGGCTGGATACCTACGTTCGCTGTGGTTCTGACCGTGCAAGTTTTTGTTATCTTTTATGGGTCCGACATTAAAAAGGTTGCCACTTCTCTTATCGTGGGAACGCTTGTTACGTGTCCGGTCTGCTTTGCCCTACTTTACGGCATTATTGCCCCCTTGGGTCTGCCGCTGTTTGTGGCGGTGTCTATCGGTGTGGCTATTATTGTGCCGTTGTGTTCTCTGCTGTTTCGCCTTATGCCTTGGATGACTATTCCTGCGCCTCCCGCAGGTGAGAATCCGGCAACATCGCAGGTATCGAGCAAGTTTTTTGTTCATCAGGTGTTTGGCGATATTGGTCAGTTGACCATTTGGGGTAGCTCTTGGGCGACCATCGGCATGTATGTGGGGGGCATTGTTTCGTGGGTGATGAATCCGCTGCATCCGGCTTACGGCTCTGGCAATTTCCCCTTGCTCATTATGGCTCAGGTGGTAACTGCTGCGTTGGCTATTCTTATCTGGTACCCACGATGGAAGAAAACCGGCATGGCCTTTACCTTTGCTGGGGTGGTGTTTGTGTCGGCGGTGGTGAGCACTTATCCGCCGAGCTGGGCTATTGTTATCCCAACTATCCTTATTGGCGCGATAGTGTTTGCGCCGCTGGTCGATTGGGTATTCAAGGTGTTCCACTTTAAGGGAACCTATCATCCTATCTGTTTGATTCAGTTGGCTATATTTACGGTATGCATTGCATGGTCGTTCTTTGTCATGTATGTAATGGTGCCCCTGGTGGTGTAGTTAGCCAGGAAGCGCACCGTATTGGAGTGAGACTTATCCTATCCCCGTAAAGCCCCTGCTGCCACCCCCCGGTAGCAGGGGCTCCTAGTTTTGCTGGGCAGATGGGCATCCTTTCGCTCAGAGCGCGGAAGGGAGAAGAATACAGGCTTCATTGAAGGGGAAGACGCGGGGTAAAGTGCAGAGAGGAAGCGTTGCTGCTTAGTGAGTTGTTCCGTGAAGGAGGCAAACGAGGGCGGTGCGATTGGCCACGTGTTCTTTGGCGAAAATGTTTTGGAGGTGGGACTTCACGGTAGAAAGGCTAACGCATAGCCTGGTTGCTATCTGCTCATTGGTGAACCCCTCAGAAACAAGCAGGGCTACGTCGCGCTCGCGTGCGGTAAGAACAGAAAAATGATTAGGGGTTTCGATAAGGGGAATATCCTCTATGACTTCGTCTTGCGAAGCTAGCGGAGTTACTCGAACGGTGAACGAGTACGCATCGGCCGGATCGTCCATTACTTGCATGCGGAAGCAGAGGCCTTGTGCACTCATGAAATCCAGATAACGGTCAGATCCTTGTGTCGGTACGGAACGTTTCACGGACAGCGGTTCCCTTCGTCAGGAAGATGCTCATGGATGTTCTCCCTCCGGGAGCGACCCGAAGGGAGAACAGGGGGTGACACCTCGGTTTTCGCTTCTGCGAAACTTTGGTTTCGAATCGTTCGATCAGCGCAGTGATCGCTCACGCTAGCGTCCGTTCCCCCCTCTCACCTCCTCGCAAGTGTCCTTCCTCGGATAAGGACGCTGCGCATGTGCTGGAATAAATAATGCGATTTTTATTCGTAAAACGCTATGCTCCTTCCAAGGTGGTTTAGCTTAATTGAGGATCTAACCCCATGAGGATTAGACTCATTTTAGTTTGGATTAGTTATACTATCGTACGGACATGCCGAGTATTCTGCTCGAGCACTCGCCATGCGCGTACTTCAAGGCTGGACGCAAAGTCGTCAGGGGGAGCCATGATGGATTCTGGGGGCGTTCATCGTAGTGAGATGGGCAAAATTGTGCATGCGGTGCGAAAGTACCCTTCGCTCTTTGTTGTTTTTACCGTTTATAAAACCTTTGCAGTACTCCTGTTTATGGAAAGCTTTCTTTTTCCCGGAACATTTCAACTAGGAGGATATAGTCTTCCAACGCTCGTTTTGTTCATGCTGATGTGTGCAGGGGTATGTTTGTTCTTTGCCTTTAGATTTAAAAAAGTGCGCGTGTTCGACAAGGTTGGTTATTTGTGGTTCCTCGTGATTAGCATGACATTGGGAGTGTTTTTCCTGTTCATGGAAACGCATGCGGGCATTACCAATGAGGCGCTTCAAGTGGTTACATTAGGGTTGGGAATTGCCTCGCTCGGCGTAGGCCTTATGGGAATACATATTGAGCTAGGTCGTTTGTTTGGCATGCTGGGCATGACCCCTACGCTTACCTATGGCATTGCTTCGGCGCTGGCCACGGCAGTGTTGGCTACCGGCATTGCTTTGTTACCTTCAACGATAGTGTGGGTTTTAATGTTTGTATTTCCGACACTAACCGTGTTAGCGTTTTTCTTCGCAAAACAAAGAGCGTTTCCCGACCAAAAGGTTCTTTACCGCGAATCGACGAATAACCTTCTTATTCCTTATCGGTTTATGACCACCTCTTTTACCCAGGGGCTGGCATTGGGCATTCCGCTGGGGTTTTTAAGTTTCTCGGGCTTCTTTGGGCAATTTCTTGATTCCGCAGGATACTTTTTTGCGGCTTTGCTGGCGTTTTTGGTGGTATTGGTACTGCAGATGGATTTCAATCGCTCGGTGTACCAGATAGGCTTTCCTCTCGCAGGGTTAGGGCTCCTTTGTGTTGGGGCATTTGTTGATATTTCGGCGATTGCAGCGGTGTTGCAACTGACTGGTTTTCTGTATTTAGATTTAGTGCTCTGGGGTTTAGGATCATATCTGATTAAAAACAACGATCAACCGGCAACTTGGGTAGCGTCTTGTCCTTCAACAGCTCTTATGATTGGACGGGCGCTGGGTGTAGCTATGGGGAGCGTGGCGTTGCAGAATTTGGTTAGCGCCAAAGATGTTGCCTTCTTTTTTGGAGGAGCAGCCTTTTTGGTAATGCTTGTGGGTCTTTTGCTATCCAACAGCGCGAACTTGAAAACAGGGTGGGGGTTTGTCCGGCCGGGAGATCCGGGTGCGACCACTGACGCGTACCGTAGCTGTGAAATTATTGCTCAAGATTTCGGTTTGACGCAACGCGAACTTGAGATTATGTACAGCATTGTGATGGGAAAAACGCGCAAGGCTATCTCGGAGGAATTGTTTATTACCCCCAACACTATCAAGACCCATCTGCATAACTTGTACGGAAAGCTCGATCTGCATTCGGAGAGTGATTTAAGGGCATTTGTGGCAAAGCAAGAAAAGATGTTCTCGACTGAAGAAGAAGTGCTCTCAATTCCCCTCGAGAGCACTTAGGCTATTTAACCGGCTGCGCTGATATCACGGTGGATCGGGCGGCTTCAGGCAATTCGGCGGTGCAGTGGGGGCAGCGTGTAGCACCCTCTGCAACTTCTTCGAGACAGTAAGGGCACAGGGGAGCTTTCTTTTCTTCGATAATCTCACCGCGACTTGCCAACGTACGCGCTTTGTTCAGGGTTTTTACGACGAGGAATACAACCAGCGCAATGATGAAGAACTGAATAACAGCGTTGATAAAGTTGCCGTACGCGATAGCAGATCCACCCTCGCCAATGGGGATGTACCATTTCATGTTGGCGAAATCGACACCACCAATGATGGCTGAGATGAGCGGTGTAATAAGGTCTGAAACTACTGAGTTGACGATGGCGGTAAACGCTGCGCCGATGACAACTGCTACAGCGAGATCCATCACGCTTCCTTTATTGATGAAATCCTTGAATTCGCTGAGAAACTTTTTCATGGTTCACCTTTCTCGAAGACTTTCAAGTATCTTGCATGACGAGATTCTCTCGGCATGCTGTGCGTCTTCTTCTTGTTATAGCCCTCTCTATTGCGGAGATTAGAGCAGCCGGCAAGCGTAGCATGTGCGTGAGCTGATACCTGTGGGTTAGTATAAAGGGTGTCGTGCTAGAATGCGATGCATTCGTATATTTGTTAACGATTCGGCGCGTCGATGCAGGCGACGTGGACGGAGGCGCTTGTGAGTAAGGCAAAAACCACACTACTAAAGGTAATCTACCATGAAGTGCTTGCTGCAGAATATGAGGCCGACAGCCTGGAGTTAGGTGCCGAGCAAAAAAAGATTTGCCAAGGTTTCTATTCCTACTATGGTTCGGCTCGGTAGCTTAATATGACGAAAATCTATTCGCTTTCGCAGGCTATTGAGGCCGATATTGTTGATGCGTTCTGCTCGCTTCAGAAGGGCTTTACCGACCAGTTCGTCTACTACGACAAGGCACGGGCGTGTCGTTATATGGGGCTCGGCCGCTGCATTGCCTTGCCGTCTCTGGATGAAATGGAATACGAGGTGGAGGGCGACATTGCTCAGCCACCTATTTTCTTCTCATTCAACCGTTTCGATGCAGAAAATCCGGCACCTGCCGACGAGCTATTCGAGGCGTTTCCGCTTTTGCGATTTATGCTGCCCGAAGTGGTGCTTATTGAGAACGAACACGGCAGACTTTTGCAGGTGAATTCGCTGGGGCCAGTATACGCGGGTCGTGTTTCGCGGTTTGTGCGCCAAGCGTTGGCCGCTCCGTCGCGGCAGCGTGAGACTATTTCCTATACGTTGGAGCCAGATTCCCGCGAGGCGTGGCGTGAAGCTGTGCGGGCGGGGCTTTCAACCATCGAAGACAAACGAGTTGATAAGGTGGTGTTGTCACGTCGTCAAAAGTTGTTGGCCGACAGGCCCTTCTCTTCCAAAGATCTGTTGGTTAATCTCATTGACGGGGATGCACGTGGCACGGTGCTGCTGTATCGCTATGCAGACGTGTTCTTTTGCGGATGTACTCCTGAGCTGCTTGTGCGCAAGCAAGGAACCAGCGTAGAGAGTATGTGCCTTGCGGGCACCTGCCCAGCCGGCAGTTCTGAGGCAGATCGCGAACGACTATCCAATGAGCTGATGGCCGACGAGAAAAATCGTGCCGAACATGATTACGTGGTGCAGTTTATCCGTGAGGTGTTTAATCGTACGTGTTATGACGTAGACATTGCGGCTGAACCAGGCATTCTTCCCCTTACTCATGTGCAGCATCTTTATACTCCAGCACGAGCGCGCATTTTGGAGGGCGTTGATTTGTGGGAGATAAAAGGTGACCTGCACCCGACTCCTGCTGTGGCGGGTACGCCGGTGGGCGAGGCTAAGATGCTGTTGCGCTCGATCGAAGCATACAATCGCGGCTTTTTTGCCGGTGCATGTGGTTATGTCGACGGAGCGGGTAACGGTGAGTTCTCGGTAGCGTTGCGCACGGGAGTATTTGATGGCGAGATAGGCTGGGTGTATGCCGGATGCGGAATTGTGGCCGGAAGCGTAGCCGATGACGAATACGACGAGATAGGCATGAAGTTGAAAACAATTCTGAACGCATTCGACGGAGGCTCAGTTGAGGAAAGGAGTGCGTAGCTCTATGGGCGACGCAATGGTGTTTCGGCATGCCCTTACGGGCTCGGAGGATAACGACGTGACAATTGCCGATCGAGCAGAAAATTCGGAAACGCAACAGCCGGATGCGACGAAAACGCTGCCCGCTTGCACAGCCCTGTTTCTGGGCGCTTTCTTCGATGAATTGACTCGCTGGGGCGTGCGCGAAGTGGTGGTTAGCCCGGGGTCGCGTTCCACGCCGTTGGCTATGTGTGCTTACGAATTGTCACGGCGACACCCCAATAGGTTGAGGCTGTTTGTTGATGTGGATGAGCGCGGAGCTGCTTTCTTTGCGCTGGGTTTGGCGAAGGCGAGCGGTTGCCCGGTAGCGCTTATTTGTACTTCGGGCACGGCGGTGGCCAACTATTATCCGGCGGTAATGGAAGCTGAGTCATCGCGGGTTCCCTTGCTCATACTATCCGGTGATCGGCCGCCACGCTTGCAAGGATTAGGGGCCCCGCAAACCTGTGATCAGGTGAAGGCGTTCGGCGATCACGTACGTGCATTTCGGCAGATGCCGCTGCCTGCTGCAGGCGAGAAAGCTGCGGCTTTTGCTCGGCAGGCTGCGCGCGAGGCGTGTATTGCGGCTGCGCCACTTGGTGTGCCGAGTGGTAACGCTGTTGAAAACGCTTACATTGCGGGGGCCTGCGAGGGCGGGCCGGTACAGATAAACTTTCCCTTCGATGAACCACTGAAGCCAGATTTGACGGTTGGGGGGTTGTTCGAATCGGCGCGCAACAGCGAGAGTGTCTTGCGTCCGCGCATACGCACGCAGGTGCAGATTATTGACGACAAGGATAGTCTTTGTGCGCTGTTGCGGGGTTGCCGCACTATCGTATTGGCCGGTGAGGGGAGTGCGCGTACCGAAAGCGAAGCACGTGAATTGGTATCGTGGGCTCGGTCAAACGAGTTCCTGCTTTTTGCTGACCCACTGTCGGGGTTGCGCAGTATTGACGATCGTACTGTTATCGACAACTACGATTCGGTGTTTGGATCGGTGGGAGAGCCTCCTTTGCCCGATGCGGTCATTCGTTTCGGGCGGTATCCGGTTTCAAAGCGTGCAACCGCAGCGCTTGCTAAAGCGTGTCTGTTTACTATGGTGGTTGATCCGTTTGAAACACGTGATTTCAATACAGCTACCGATGTTTTCGTGGCTTGTACCCCCGTCGACTTTGTGCGCTCCTTCAGTCTTGATGGCCCTGCTTCAGAAGAGCAGCGTATGTTCTCTGCGGCATGGGTTACCGCCAATAATGATGCCCGTGAGCGTATAGCGCGCGTTGACGTAGTGAAGAGGGATTTTGAAGGCGCATTTGTGCGTCGTACCGTTGAGTTAGCGCCTGCTGAGTCGTGTTTGTTTGTAGCCAATTCCATGAGCGTTCGTGCCTTGGATACGTTCTATTTGAAAAGCAATAAGCGTTTGGCGGTGCTGTGTAACCGCGGGCTGAACGGCATTGATGGTACGGTTTCTACCGCTTTGGGGGCGGCGCAATGCTTCGACCAAACTACGTTGCTTGTAGGGGACTTGTCTTTGTTGCATGACGTGAACGCGCTTGCGCTGCAACGCGAACTACGCGTGCAGCGCGCCGAGGGTGGCCCTGCGCCTAGTATTGTTATCGTGCTGCTCAATAATAACGGTGGCGCTATTTTCGATATGCTGCCCCAACAGTCAAGCGATTCTTACTTTGAGCGTTTGTTTCTTACGCCGCAAGATGTTAACTTTGCGGCCATTGCGCAAGCTTTTGGCGTGCCTTATCGTGCGGTTGATACCATTTCTGCGTTTGATGAGGCCTACCGGGGTTTGTTGGGTATTCCAGGTATTTCTCTTATCGAGGTGAGCGTGCCCCTTGAGGGGTTGCAAGAACGCTATCGGAAGTATTGGTAGATCATGAGGGTAACGAGGGATGAACCACAGCCTCGGGAGGATTTCTTTACCTTTCGCGGAGTAACTTATCGCTCGGTGTTTTGGGGTGAGTCTCACTGTTGCGTGGCTGGAGACGGCAGAGGTATTGGTCGCGCTCCGCTTGTTCTGCTACACGGATTTGCCCAAAGTGCTTCGTCGTGGGATGAGGTTGCCCCGCTCTTGGCGCGCACTCGTCCGGTGGTGGCGCTTGAGCTGGTTGGCCATGGAGGAAGCGATCGTCCGCGGGATGATCGCTTCTATCGTATTGATGAGGCTGCTATTGCCACCTGTGCGTTTCTTGAGCATGTCGCGCGCCAGGCAGGTGTGTCGGCGGTGCCGGTTGTGGGTTACTCGATGGGTGGGCGTATTGCGTTGGCGGCTGCCCAGCACCGAGGACAGCTGTTTGCTGCGCTGATATTGGAGAGCGCAGGTCTTGGCCCTACCGATAGTGAAGAGCGCGCGCAAGCAGCCGTTCGCGATGCGGACTGTGCTGCGCGATTGCGTAGCGAAGGTCTTAAGGTGTTCATGGACCGTTGGGAGAACCTGCCCTTGTTTGCTACCCAGCGTACCTTGCCGGTCGCAGTGCAAGAGCGTATTCGCAGGGGTCGGTTATCTAACGATGCCGAGGCTCTGGCCCGTGTGTTTGAAGGCGCGGGGCAACATACTATGCCGCTGCGCGAGGAAGCACTCGCCCGGTTGTCTCGCTTTGCTTTTCCCACGCTTTATCTGGTGGGAAGCAGTGATCAAAAATACCGAAACCTCGCTCAGGATTTAAAGAAACGAGGCGCGTGCTCCGTTTGTATAGTTGAGAACGCAGGGCATAACGTGCATCTTGAAGTCCCCGAAAAGTATGGTGATGTTATCAACAACTTCCTCGCTCGGTTCTAGGTTAGGCTCGGGTCAGTTCTTCTCGGGTCGCTTATACCGGGTGTTAAGTTGGGGCAGCTTGCGGGGGAGCGCGTTTTTTGCGCGTTTGACTGCCGAGTGATGCCGATTTTCGGAATTATTCTGCGGTTATTTCCATGTGATGTCGTGACGCGTTACTATAAGCATATACCTTCGAATCACCTCCCTCTATTGGTGTCTCCGGTCATCCGGGCGCCCCCGAAAGGACGGCCATGAGCGACGTTGTGTGGCAAGCGGGCAAGAAGTACCGCGAGATTAGCTACGATACCTGCGACGGCATCGCTAAAATTACCATCAATCGCCCCGAGCGTCGTAACGCATTCACTCCGCTTACGGTCAACGAGATGTATGATGCGTTTACGGTTGCTCGCGACGATGCGGAAATTGGTGTAATAATTCTCACGGGAGCCAACCACGGCGGACGCCACGAAGACGAGGCCTTTTGTTCGGGTGGCGATCAGAAAATTCGCGGTAACGGTGGGTATGTGGGCGAGGACAATATTCCGCGTCTAAACGTGCTGGATTTGCAGCGTCTTATTCGTGTAGTACCCAAGCCTGTCATCGCTATGGTGAACGGATACGCCATCGGTGGCGGACATATCTTGCACATTCTGTGCGACCTGTCGTTGGCGGCCGATACCGCAAAGTTTGGCCAGACTGGCCCCAAGGTGGGCAGCTTCGATGCCGGATACGGTGCGGGCTATTTGGCCGACATTGTGGGACAGAAGAAAGCACGTGAAATCTGGTATCTTTGCCGTCAGTACTCGGCGGCAGAAGCGCTTGATATGGGTCTGGTGAACAAAGTGGTCGCCTTTGATGAGCTAGAAGCAGAATGTGTTAGTTGGGCGCGCGAGATGCTTCAGCTGTCTCCTACGGCTTTGCGTTTTATGAAAGCTTCGTTCAACGCGGCTACCGATGGCTTGGCTGGTATTCAGCAGTTGGCGGGCGACGCCACGCTTCTGTACTACACCACCGATGAGGCGAAAGAGGGACGCGACGCCTTCAAGGAGAAGCGTACTCCCGATTTTACCCAGTTCCCGAAGTTTCCGTAGAATCTTGTGAGTGCCTATACGTCAGCGTGTAGGCACTCACAAGCAGTGTGACTTGCGTTTGCCGTGTGTATGTCTCGTAGGCAGAATTCGCAGCCATGCGGGCGATTATGCCGCATAGAACGGTAGGAGGCAGGATCAGCTAACCGATGATCAGGGCGTTTGAAAGCATGGTGCGCCGATATCCGCAACGTACGTTTTTTACGTACGTTGATCAATCGGGCCTTGAAACTTCGTATTCGTATAGGGAGACGCGTATGCTGTCGGCTGCGCTTGCCCGTCATTTGCAGACGCGTGGCGTGCATCGGGGCGATTGCGTGGCAGTCGACCTGCCTAATTGTTCCCTCTATGTGCTGCTTATGCTTGCTGCCGCCTATGGTAGTTTCACTTTGGTCGCGATGAATAACCGCTTGACGTCGGGCGAGAAGTTGGCACGTCTTCTGGAGTTAGAGCGTTGCCCCGATGTGCGAGTGTCTTTTCGTGTCGACGAAGAGGGTGCGCAGGGGTTGTTTGATCGCGCGGTGGCCCTTTTGGTAGGTGAGGATCGTTCGGATTCAGCGACCTCCCGTGTTGCACGTCCTAGCTTTATGGCTCGCGCCACAGCTGCTGTGGCTGAACCGCGTTCTTCGCGTGGATTAGGGCGCGCTACATCACAGCGTGCAACGCGTCGACGTCGCGATGAGATGCAACGCCAAGATGCTTTGGAAGAGATTATCCACTTTGCCGAGCGTTCCGCCCATGTGTTCGACGCAAAAAATCGCGCACTTATTATGTTTACCTCAGGCTCTACGGGTAAGGCGAAAGCCGTGCCGTTAACCTGGGCGCAGCTTTGCGGTGCCGCCGAAGCGTCAAATGCTACGTTGTGTAGCGCCGATGGGGGCGTCTGGCAGGCGGCCCTGCCCTTGTATCACGTGGGCGGTTTTCAGGTGATCGTACGTAGCCTCCTCGCTGATTTTCAGTTTGTGCTGTATCGTCGCTTCGATGCAAAGCGGTTGTTATCCGATACCGAACGCGTACGCGCCACGCACGTTTCGGTGGTGGACAAGATGTTGCAGGATTTGCTTGCAGCAGATACGGCCGGTGTTTTGCGGCACTACCGCTGTATCTTGCTGGGCGGTGGTGCGGCCAACCCTCAAACGCTCATGCAGGCAAGGACGACCGGTGCGCGTGTGTATACAAGCTACGGCATGACGGAAACTTCCAGCCAGATAGCGCATGAGCAAGTTACGTCTTCGTTTGATGGCGGGCTACGCTTGCTGCCTGGTTATGAAGCGCGTATTGTAGACCCTGACGCTCAGGGGTTTGGGCGTTTGGCGGTGAGGGGACCTGGCGTGTTTGAAGGTTATCTAAACGCACGCGCAGCGCATACGGTAGACGGCTTGTTTCTTACTGGGGACACGGCAGCACTCGCGAATGGGCGATTGTACGTAAAAGAACGCACAGCCGACATGTTTGTGTCGGGCGGCGAAAACGTGTATCCGGCCGAGATTCGCGACAAACTTGTGCGTATCCCTGGTGTTGCCGATGCTCATGTATTTGGCGTGGTTGATTCGCAGTGGGGTCGCCGGCCGGTAGCTTTCGTTGAGCGTGCTCGTGGCAATACCCTTCCCTCAACGCGTTCGCAAACATCATCTGGCCTATCTGCATCCGATTTATCTTGCCACCTTACGCCTCAGCAGTTTTCTGCTTCGGTGCACACTAGCTTGGCCCCGCGTCTTTCGAAGCTTTATCAGCCCCGCTGTATCTGCACGTTGGATCAGTTTCCGCGTACGGCCGTGGGAAAGATTGATCGAACTGCCCTGGAAGCTTTGTATGACCAGCGTATCGAGGTGGTTCGTGTTGTATTGCATCGTATTAGTTTGCCATTTATGAAACCGTTTAAGACGGCGAAGGGCTTGTTGCGTACCCGGGAATCGATCATCGTGGAAGTACATGATCATGCGGGGCGCACGGGTTTAGGGGAATGTGTGGCCTTCGAAACCGATTGGTATTTGCCCGAGACCCTGGATCAAGACACGCGTGTGCTAAAAGATGTGCTGGCTCCTTTGGTGCTAAGCGAGGTGTATCTGCATCCCTCTGAGGTGAGCGCCTCGTTTGCCCGATGCGCTGAAGCAATAGGTTTCCCGTTGGCGCAAGGCGCGCTCGAGCCAGCATTGTGGGACCTGTACGGCAAGATTGTAGGTAAGCCACTTTGGCAGTTAATCAGTGCGTCAGCGAAGGTGAATGCTGCGGAAGGCGCAAGCGAAAAAGAAGCGCGAATTGCGAATGCGTCTGAGGGTGCGACCCGTTCGTCAGTAAGGGCCACTCCTGCGGGTGCTGTAGTAGGCATAAGCTCGCCTAAAGATACCGTGGAGGCCGTGCGACGCTGCGTTGAGGCGGGCTATCGCCGGGTGAAGCTAAAGATAGCTCCTGGCTGTGCTCCGGTGGTGCGAGCGGTACGCGATGCGTTTCCGCAGCTTATGATTACGCTTGATGCTAACCAAAGTTTCATGGAACACCATCTAGACGAACTGCGTGTTTTGGATGGATGCGGTGCGGCCTGGATTGAAGAACCGCTGGATCCACATCGTGCTCCTACCGTGGGACCCGCCGATCTGTTTTCTCGGTTGGTGCGTTTGCAGCGTATGCTGCAAACGCCGATTTGTCTCGATGAGTCTATTGCTCGCCCTCAAGACGTGGGTCGAGCCCTTCAGCATCCCGATTTGCGCTGTTATGCACTAAAAATTGGCAAAATGGGCGGCGTTCAACCTTCGTTGGACTTTGTGCGTTTGGCCCAGGCGCGTGGCTTGTCGGTATGGATGGGTGGTATGTACGATACGGGTGTATCGAAGCGCCTCCACGCTGCTTTCCAAGTGCTGCCTGGTATAGATGCTCCCGGCGATATTGGCGCTACGGCGCGCTATTTTGCCACCGACGTAACCGAACCGCCCTACACCGTTGAGCGGGGTTTAATAACGCTCGGTCGCGTTGGCTACGAGAATGGTCTGGGCTGTAATCTGAACCGGTCTGCCCTCTCGTCGGTGCTGGTGGAAAGTTCGGTTGTTGAGCGGTAGCGTAGCTACGTCGTTTAAGTCGCCCCGGTAGGGGGTGTTAAGAATCAGAATCGAAACATCCTGAAAAGAAGCAGGTCCAACGGTCTCGGTGGGGTATTATGGAGCGGTCAACCCGGCGAGGAACGGTGAAACCATGAGTGCTTCCACATCGCACCAATCCACTTCGACGACGCAGGCTTCGGCCTCCATCGCCTCAGCGGCAACTATAGAGCATGATCTTTCGGTCGGCACGAACGTCGACGGCCTATCGGGTATTCCGCAGCCCCAGGGAGGCTTGGGCATCTTCCGCCTAGTGACCACGGTTATTACGCTCATTATTGGTGGTGGTGTGTTTACGCTTGCTGGAGACCAGGCGGCGGGTGGTGCCAGCGGTGCCGCCATCCTTACGGCGTGGGGTATTTCCGGCATCGGCGTTTTGTGCCTCGTTATGACGTTCTTTGCACTCTCACGTGTTAAGCCCGATCTTAAAGGCGGCATCTATAGCTATGCCAGCACCGGATTCGGCGATTTCTTGGGATTCAATAGTGCGTGGGGTTATTGGATTAGCGCGCTTTTGTGTACGGTGAGTTTTTCGGCGCTGCTGTTTGGGGCTCTGGCATATTTCTTCCCTATTTTTGGCGGCGGCACTAACTTGGCATCAGTTATTGGCGCAAGTTGTCTTATTTGGTTTTATGTGTTCCTTGTTTCTCGTGGAGTTAAAGAAGTTACTGGGGTAAATGCCATCATTACCATCAGTAAGATTGTGCCAATCTTCGTGGCCATTATTGCCATCATTTTTTTGCAGAAGTTTGACCTAGGTATTTTTATGGCAAACCTTACCATGGGCGCCAATCCGAGTTTGCCTTTCTTTGACCAGGTGAGCAGTACCATGATGATTACCATTTGGGTGTTCGTGGGTATTGAGGGCGCTGTGGCCATTTCGGGACGTGCCAAGCACAGCAAGGATGTTGGCAAGGCAACTATCATCGCGTTTGTGTGTGTGCTAACCATTTACTTATTGGTAAGCGTGCTGTCCATGGGGGTAATGCCGCTTTCTCAATTAGCCGAACTGGAAAATCCGGCGTTGGCGGGTGTTATGGAGGTGGCTGTAGGGCAGTGGGGTGCCATCCTTATTAACGGTGGTGTCGTGCTTTCGCTGGTGGGGGCTATGCTGGGCTATACCGTGCTTTCCAGTGAATCGCCCTATGAGGCGGCCGAACAAGGTGTATTTATTAAGGCATTTGCCAAAACCAATAAAAAGGGTGCTCCCATCGTTACGCTTGCTGTTACCAATATTATTATTGAGATGTTCCTTATAGCCATGTTGTTCTCTGACAGTTCGTACCAGTTTTTTTACACGCTTTCGGCTGGCATGATTTTGCTTCCCTACCTGCTTTCGGCAGCATATTTTGCCAAGCTTACGTTTACCGAACCGGGTGCGTTCAGGGGTAAGATTGGCGGCAACATCGCGCTGTGGCGCATCTTTGGTATCTTCGGCGTGGTGTATAGCTTCTTTCTAGCGTGGGCCTCAGGATCGGTGGGTCTCACTTTGATGTCTTTACTATACGCGCCGGGTATTCTTATGTACGTTAAAGGGAAAAAGGAACGTGGCGAACCGTATTTAACAAGCATGGTAGACAAAATAGTGGTTATCGTTATTTTGGTGGCTGCTGCGGTATCTTTGTTCCTTCTGCTAAGCGGACAGGTTGTTATCTAGCCGTTCCTTGTTTCCCTATCTCCGTTCATCCTTTGCACTGTTCGGCAACGCATTGCGCGCGGCGGGCTTTCAAGAGCCGCCGCGTTTTGTTTGGTTTGGATGGGACGGACGACGGAGGCTTAAGCGTGGAATTGCTGGAACAGCGCATTGTGCGCGATGGGGTAGTGAAGTCGGAGGGTGTGCTCTCCGGGTCCGCGGTTGGTTGTAAGGTGTCGCAAAGGTGCCAACTTGCACCAACTTCTGTATAAAGAGTATTTTTTCACGCAGAAAAACCTACAGGATGGTACAAATAACCAGGACAGAGTAAACCTGCTGTATTGCCGGGCGGTTCAGGAAGCCATCCGGCAATACAGTGGCCACAAAACCTAAGGAGACCAGCTTTAATGCCCGTTGCGTTAAGCCTTGTGCTTGTCCTGTTCTTCCTGCTTATGAATGCGTTTTTTGTTGTTGCTGAATTTGCCTTGGTGCGAATTCGTAAATCTCAGGTAGAGATTCTCGTCGATGAGGGACGTTCGGGTGCTCAGTACACCAAACTCGTTGCCGAAAACGTGAATGCCTATTTGTCCGCGTGTCAGTTGGGAATTACGCTGGCTTCCCTTGCGTTAGGCTGGCTGGGTGAGCCGGCCGTGTCTGCTCTTATTTCGCCTTTGCTTTCGGCTCTCGGTTTGCCGGAGGCGGTTATTCATGCTATTGCTATAGCGGTTGGCTTCATCATTATTACTGCGTTACATATTGTGGTGGGAGAACTTATTCCCAAGTCGTTGGCTATCTTTTCTACGGAACGCTGGGCTCTGTTCACCGCTACACCACTGGTGTGGTTTTACCGCATTACGTATCCTGTCATGTGGTTGTTTAACTCCATTACGAACGGTGTAATGAAGTTGTTAGGCCACGATGTTGCAAATGAACACGAGGTGTACACCGATGAGGAGATTAAGCTGCTCATTGACGAAAGTACCGAAAGTGGTTTGATCGACCCTGAGCAAAATGAGTACGTAGACAACATTTTTGACCTAGGCGATAAAGACGCAGAGGCTATTATGACGCCGCGTACTGACGTGATTTGTTTGGATTTGGAAGATCCGCTTGAAGAGAACATGGAACTTATTCGCCAGTACAAGTACACACGTTATCCGGTTTGTCGTGGTAGCAAAGATCGCATCGTCGGATTTGTGCATGTAAAAGATCTTTACACCATGCCGGCAGAAAGCACGATGGACGATTTGCGTATTCGTACGATTCAGGCCGTTCCTGAAGGTATCGCTATTGCCAAGTTGTTGCAGGTGCTACAAGAGAAGCGCACGAAAATTGCCGTGGTTATCGACGAGCATGGTGGCACGTCGGGCATCGTTACCATGAGTGACATTATGGAGCAGATTGTTGGCCGCATTGACGACGAGTATCGTCATGGCGAAGATCATGGTGTGGTTGAGTTGGAGGATGGTAGCCTACTGGTTGATGGCTCGATGCCGGTAGACGAGGTGGAAGAACTTATTGGCTTTAAACCCGCCGAGGCTGAAGAGTGTGAAACCGCGGGCGGCTTGTTGCTGTCGCTCTTTGATCGTATTCCCAACGAGGGCGACACGGTGGCCGTGGAGGATGAGGGCGACAAAGCTACGTTTACCGTGCTTGATATGGATCGCCATCGCATCGACAAAATTCGTGTGATAGTTGAGCATGCAGCAAAGGACGAGCAAGACAGTAAGTAACAGGCTTGTGGCCTGCGAGACAAAAGTGTTTGAGGCTGAGGGGAATCGAGGCAACTGCGTCGGTTCCCTTTTTGTCTGATAGTCCCCTTCTTTTGTGGCGCGGGGGAAGGGCTAAGAAACCTTTACGCCCGTGAAGCGCTCGGCGTTGTGCCAGAGCATGTCCTCCAGCTGATCATCACTGAATCCGAGTGAGGTAAACGTATCGTATTCATGTACAGGATCCCACATGGGGAAGTCTGATCCGAACATAACGCGTTCGGTTCCCCAGAGGTTCACCAGCTCTTTTGCACGTCGGTTTCCCAGATACATCATCGAGCTGGATACATCGATGAATACATTTTCGTCGTGGAGTAGGTCGTAGCCGATTTCTTGAATCGACCAGCCGCCGAAGTGGGCTGCATCGACTACGAGATTAGGGAAGGTGTGCAGGATGTTCTTGAGACGACGCGGGTGTGAGAAGTCGGTGCGGTAGTCGCCGGTGTGAACAATGAGCGGTAGACGCCCGGCGATAATTTCATAGATATTCATGAGTCGTGGGTCGTCCATGTCCACTTTTTGCGTATCGGGATGTAGCTTCATGCCGCATAGTCCCAGGCTTAGTGCGCGTTCTATTTCAGCCTCGGGATTTTCTAGATCTTGGTGCATAGCCATGAATCCGATAAATTCGGGATGCTGCTCACATTGCTGGGCAATGAAGTTGTTGATAGTGGCAACGCCACTTGGTTTTGTGGCTACCGAGTGCACCACAAAATGCGTGATAGGTGAGCGCTGCTGCGAGGAGAGTAGATGGGCGGACGTACCCTGACCGTACATGCCTACCAAGTAAAAATCGCCAACAGCGTCGACGGCACGCTCTGCGATTTTGTCAGGATAAATGTGGGCATGCATATCAATGACGGCCATGGGTGGAATGCTCCTTCGCTTTTTCTGTTGCGGGATTGATTGTACTGCACCTTCATTGCGTGCGCATTAACCAGTATGTTCAAGTTGGCGGTCTCTTGGGAGATAAGAATCAACTCTTCGAATCAACTCTGCCGGGCGTAGTTACGTATGCCCTGCGATTATTTCTTCATTTCCGCAGGTTCTCTCGCGTGAATGGGTTCCCCTAGCTATAATAGCGATCACGTAACGAAACGCCGCTTTGCCGGCGGTGGTCGCAGATAATGATGAAGGAGTCTCGCACATGGCATTCTATTTCGATGAGCCGTCCCGCACATTCAACGAGTACCTACTCGTTCCCGGTTATTCATCTGCCGAGTGTACTCCTGCTGAGGTGAGCCTAAAGACGCCGCTGGTGAAGTTCCGTCGCGGTGAAGAGCCTGCTGTTTCCCTGAATATTCCCATGGTATCCGCCATCATGCAATCGGTGTCTGATGACGGCATGGCTATTGCGTTGGCTACCGAGGGTGGTATGTCGTTTGTTTTCGGATCGCAGACCATCGAGAATCAAGCGGCTATGGTTGCTCGTGTGAAGGATTATAAGGCTGGCTTTGTTACTAGTGACGCAAATCTCTCTCCCGAAATGACCTTAGCCGATGTTGTGGCCATGAAGGAAGAACACGGTCATTCCACCATGCCCGTTACGCATGACGGCTCGGCTCATGGCAAGCTGTTGGGTATTGTTACCGGTCGCGATTATCGTCTGTCTCGTATGTCGATGGACGAGAAGGTAGCCGACTTCATGACGCCGCGAGAGAGCATGATTGTGGCGCCTATGGACACCAGCCTAAAAGTTGCCAACGATATTATCTGGGACAACAAGTTGAATTCGCTTCCTATCGTGAATGACGAAGACTGCTTGGTGTATATGGTATTTCGTAAGGACTACGACTCTCACAAATCGAATCCCAATGAGATGCTGGACTCCCATAAACGCTATCAGGTGGGTGCGGGCATCAACACGCGCGATTATGCCGAGCGTGTGCCGGCGCTGGTGGAGGCTGGTGCCGATGTGCTGTGCATCGACAGTTCTGAGGGCTATTCCGACTGGCAGAAGTTCACGTTGGAGTGGGTACGCGAGCACTATGGCGACACGGTAAAGGTGGGCGCGGGCAACGTGGTCGATGCGGAAGGCTTCCGCTTTTTGGCTGATGCAGGTGCCGACTTCATCAAAATTGGCATAGGCGGCGGCTCCATCTGCATTACGCGCGAGCAGAAGGGCATCGGCCGCGGTCAGGCTACGGCCACTATCGAGGTGGCGCGTGCGCGTGATGAGTACTTTGAGGAGACGGGTGTTTACATTCCCCTTTGCTCTGACGGTGGCATTGTATACGACCATCATTTAACGCTGGCTTTGGCCATGGGTGCCGATTTTGTCATGCTGGGTCGCTACTTCGCCCGCTTTGACGAAAGCCCTACCAACAAGGTGAATGTGAACGGCTCCTACATGAAAGAATACTGGGGCGAGGGAAGTGCTCGTGCACGTAACTGGCAGCGTTATGACCTAGGTGGCGACAAGAAGGGCATGTCGTTCGAGGAAGGTGTGGACAGCTACGTCCCCTACGCTGGTGCGCTGAAGGATAACGTGGCCCTGACGCTTTCTAAGGTGAAGTCTACCATGTGCAACTGTGGTGCCATCACTATCCCCGAGCTGCAGGAAAAGGCGAAGTTGACCGTGGTGTCGTCCACCTCCATCGTTGAAGGTGGTGCACACGACGTGCTGTTAAAGGACAAGACACCTTACGTGAGCGGAGCTATTCACTAAAGCATGTTTTGTCGGCTCTCTAGGTAGGGCAATGCTCAATAAAATAGATAGTATGTAAGTAAGCCCGGAGACAATTCCCCGGGCTTACTTACATAAGAGGTTTCGAACAATGCGTGGAGTGCGCAAGCGTTTTGCTTGGGAAATTGATTACGGAGCTGGCTTTATCTATCCCGTGCCTCCACGCTAGGATTTGCCCTAATAATTGCGTGCAGCTCGTCGATATAGCGGAGTAGCAACTCGTTGGGGCGTCGCTCGCTATGCATAATGTAGCCTACCTGCATGCGCTCATCAACATCGAGAGGGATACTTACAATGCCGGTTTGCATTTCAGCTGAAAGCACGCCGGTTGAAATGGTGTAACCGCTATGGCTGGTCAAAAGATTGGTAAGTGTGCCGCGGTCGGAAATGCGGATATTGCGCTTGTGGGGTAGATTGCTTAAAGGCTCTTCTGAATAGTAAAACGAATTCGTGGTTCCTTGCTCAAAAGAATAACGCGGGTAGTTGGTGAGATCCTCCGGTATGAGCAACTTCGCGCTCGCAAGCGGATGATGTTCTCCAACAAAGACATGCACGTGCGCATCGAACAAAGGAGCGTAGGATACCTCGGCATCATTGAAAGCTTTTTGCAGCACGCGTCGATTGAAGGTGTCGGTATAAAGGATGCCTACTTCGCTGCGGAAGGTGCGCACATCGTCGATAATTTCGGCGGTAGTACTCTCGCGAAGAATGAATTCGTATTCTTCGCCGTCGCAGGCCTCAATTACATTCACGAATGCCTGCACACTGAATGCGTAGTGTTGCGTAGAAACCGCTAGACGCAGGTGGGTGTCGCTGCCGGTGGCGTAGCGATGTTCAAGCATGTCGGCCTGCTCGATTACCTGGCGCGCGTATCCCAACAACTCAGTGCCGTCGTTGGTGAGGGTGACGCCGCGGTTGCTGCGTGTGAAAACCGTAATGCCCAACTCCTGCTCGAGCTCTTTGATAGCGGTTGAGAGGTTCGATTGCGAAGCGTAGAGGTTTTGCGCCGCAGCATTGATGGAGCCATATTCTGCAATGGCAATGAGGTAACGAAGCTGCTGGAGAGTCATGAGTGCGTCCTTTTGTAGCCAACGGTGACATTCTAAGAGCCATTCTACCCGGCTATCGCTATTGTAGATAGCATGTCATCAAAACATCGAATTACCTTTTCGGTTGCCTATGTCGCGTATTCGTGGTTTCATACAATACGCTGTTCATGTGGCTGGTAACGGAATTGCCATGCGGATATTTTTTGAATAGCAAGCAAAGAGCGAGATAAGCGAGGAGTAACCATGGCGAAGGATATCCCCAACGATCAGAAGTACTACGATCCGGAGATTGAATGCATGCCGCGGCCGGAACTTGAGGCGCTGCAGTTGCAACGCCTGAGAGACATGGTGGCCTACGCATACGAAAACACGGTGTATTACAAGCGGGCGTTTGATGAGGCGGGTGTTGCGCCGGATGATATTGAAACGCTCGACGATTTGTCGAAGTTTCCGTTTATTGACAAGAAGACGGAACGCGAAACGCAGCACGTAGGTAGCTTCTTCGGGGAAATGTGTTCAGTACCCGAAGAAGAAGTCATTTTTATGGCTACCTCGTCTGGTTCTACCGGTGTTCCTACGGTTAGCCCTTTTACGCAGGAAGACTTTGACCTGTGGCAAGACACCGAAGCCCGGTTGTTTTGGCAGGCCGGCATGCGGCCGAGCGATCGCTATGTGCATGCACTCAACTTTGCGTTGTACGTAGGCGGCCCCGATGTTATTGGTGCCCAACGTTTAGGTGCGCTTGCCATATGGGTAGGAGCCGTGCCGTCCGATCGTTTATTGTTCGTGTTGAAGCAATACCAGCCTACGATTATTTGGACGTCTCCTTCATATGCCTGGCATTTGGGTGAGATAGCCAAAGAGAAGGGGTATGATCCCAAGGTTGATTTTAGTATTCATACTATTATCGTTGCTGGTGAAGCTGGAGGTTCCGTTACATCAACGCGCGAGAGTATCGAGAATTTGTGGGGCGCGAAGGTCGTAGATTTTTACGGGTTGTCGGATATTTACGGAGCCTGCGCTGCCATGTGTGAGGCAAAGGATGGCTTACATATTGTCGAAGATCAAATTCTTGTTGAGACGGTTGACCCTGTTACGGGAGAGATACTAGCTCCCGGCGAAACCGGTGAGCTGGTATACACCACGCTTATGAAGAAGGCGCGACCCATGATTCGCTTCCGTACGGGAGATATTGGTCGGGTGAGTATTGATACGTGTTCGTGTGGACGCACCTTGGCACGCATTCACATTACGGGACGCAAAGACGAAATGTTCATCGTTAGTGCCGTAAATGTATTCCCGACCGACATAGAATATGTGGTACGGGGCCTTGAGGGTCTTACGGGGGAGTATTCCATCCGTGTATACGAGCAGGATTTCACGTGTAAGTATGAGGTGTCGGTGGAGCGCTCGCTTGGTAGCGATGAACCTTACGACGTAGTGGCAAGCCGTACAATGACGGCTATCAAGGCCCATGTAGGCGTGCGTCCGCAGAAGGTTATTGTGTATGATGCGGGCAAGCTAGGAACATCGTCCGAGCACAAGGCGTCGCGCTTTATTGATGAGCGTGGCTGCACAACGCGATAGGGAGAGGCTAAGCTATGACAGAACAAACAACTTTCGCCGTTTCTGGTCAGCACTACCTGTTTAACGTGCAGACATTCGCTCATACGGTGCTGGCGCTCGGTGGCGACACGTATGCTTACGCATTGCGCGACCGCACGACGCAGGGCGTTATTGACGATGTTGCTAATGGGCAGAGCGACTTAGGGGTGTTGTTCCAGACATCCGCCTCTGCTAACGAGTTGAATGCTGCGCTTGACGCGGCTGGTCTTGAATTTGTGGAGCTTATCCAATCTGCTCCTCGCGTGGCGCTACCTGCAAGCCATCCCATGGTAAATGCTTCGAGCTTAACCTTGGAGGATATGGAAGAGTACCCGTATCTCTATTTTGAGCAGAACGCCGATTCTCCGGTGGCGTTCGCGGAAGAGGCCTTGGCAGCAACGCCTCGCGCCAAGAGCATTGCCTGCACCGACCGCGCCTCGCTTTCCGAGCTTATTGTGGCCCTGAACGGCTACACGGTGACCAGCGGTATTCTTGTAGGAATCTCCGATGGGGCGGGGCTCAATACCGTACCGCTTGATACCGACGTGAAATTGCATCTAGGGTATGTGGTGCGCAAGGGCGAAAATCTGAGCGAGGTTGGTCAGCGCTTCGTGGATACGCTTAAGAAGAATCTGGAGCGTTACGCACGGTTCTAGTAGGTAGGTGCCCCTCATCTTTGCCGGTAGAGGGGCACCTACCGTTTTGGTATAACCTTTTGTTGGAAATGAGTACACCTTATAACTTTATAATGAGGTGTAGGTTTTGGTTTATAGGACTCTTATCAACGTATAAGCTAAGATTTTCCTACAAGGCTAGATTCAGCTCAAAACCGTACTCCTTCAACACTACGTCGCCCAGAGGTTCATCGCGTATACCCGCTACTTTGTGATAGCCGCTTTTTAGATAAAGGTTGATGGCGGGCTCGTTGACGTCAACAACAAACAATCTTAAATATTCGGCACCTAATTGTCGTGCGAGGGTGGCGGCTTTTTCGAGGGCTCTTGCACCAACGCCCCTTCTTCCATGCTCAACACTCACGCCAAGACGATAGAGGTACAACGCCTCGGCATCTCGCTCCTGCCACTGCACACAGTGTGCGTTTTCTGGCTCTCCGCAAAGAGCAAAGGCAGCAACGAGGATGCTGCTGCTTGTTGTAGGCTTACTCGCATCGTATTCATAAGGATTACTGTTGGTGTTGACATCGTTTGGCATCTCTAGGACGTACAGTCGCTCGCATTCAATGTCTTCGGCGAAGAATTCACAAGGGTATATGTCATCCCAAATTTGGATGCCCTGTGTGTCCATATTTTTCACTATTGCTTTAAAAAGACTCTTGATCTGGGGTAAATCATCTTGAGTGGCTAATCGGGCATGCATGATCGGTGTCCTCGTTGGTTTGTGTGGTGGGCAATCTTAGTAGCGATTCGGTGCGGCGGGGAAAGATGTCAATAACGAAGAATCGTAAGCTACCTTGTGTGTTGCTCCTGGGATGATATGGTCTGGATTATCAGATACGGTCATCAGAACCCCACTTCTTACGCACTTCTTCACGGCGTTGGCGCTCGGCTCGTGCGGCGCTGGGACGGGACCGTAGGGGCAGGGGAGATGCTTCGGCGGCCGCTTCGGCCTCTGCCTTGGTCTGACGTGACAGCTCCATGCGAATGCGCAGATATTCCCATACCAGCAGCACCAAGAGTATGCACATCACAATGAGATAGCCAATAACCGCACCAGGAAGCCCTGTAAAATTCACTAGTAAAATGGGGATGAATAACGAGAACCCGAACGTAATAAGGTAAAGTTTGGTAACTGAACGCTGATGACGAAGCACGGTAATAACCTGGTAGAGAAAATCGATAGCTGCTGTTACACCGCCTGCGGCCAGCATAATAAAACAGAGGCCGCGGAACTGTTCGAAATCGATGCCATACATGAAGCTCATAACGGTAATACCGAACCACGCCATAACGAGTGCAACGCCTGCGGTAAGCACCACAATTACTGCCATAATGGCCACGATAATTAAGTCGAATCGCTTGCGCTTTTCGGGGTCGGCCCAAACGTTTGCCATGCGAACCAACAGAGGCTTATAGATAAAGCCGACGGTAAGCAGAATGCCTTGTGCGGGAAAATAGAGGGCATTGAAGTAAAGCTGGCTATCGTAGGGAAGCACGCCCTCCATGACGAACTTGGGCATGTTGTCGATGAGCGCATACATGAATAATGCTACGAATAAGGGGAAGCACTGCTTGAATAGTGAACCGATGCTTCCAAGGCTAACTCGACGCGACTTGGGCGTTTCGAAGAGCGTGAGGGGAAAGGTAACAACTACAAAAGTGGCTGCAGCGGCAATGGCCATAGCGATACTCGCTACGCCGATATTGCGAGTAATAAGCAGGCACAGCGCGAATGCGACAAAGGCAACGATAGAGCGGAATGCCTGAGAAATACCCGCAAGGTACAGCTTATCCACCTGCTGAAGGCGACCTTCGTATACATCCGCAAGGCCGTCAATCATCTTGTATAAATATACACCAATGCTAATGGTGAGCATGTCTCCGCTGTAGCCACGAACCGCACAATAGGCAAGTCCAATCACCACCATAAGTGCACACGTAATCCAGCGGTTCACCTGATAATCAGAAAAGGAATGAGTCTCACCTACATCGGATACCTGGTAGGTACGCACTCCGTAATTTGCCACAATCATTAAGAGGGTGCCGGTAACAAAGGCTAGCGAGAACATACCGGCCTGCTCTACACCCACCAATTGAGTTACGATAATCGTAAGAATGGGGAAAACCATGCCCCACGCGCCAATGCCAATGGTGTTCCACACATAGTCGCGTGTGGTGCGGTGTGCTTCGTATTCTTCTTCCTGCCCGGCGAGGGTACGCGTTGAGACGGCGCCCATTAGGCGGTTGAACCATTGGTTTACAATGCGTGTGACAAAGTTTGGTTTATGTTGCTTGGGTGGCTTTCTGTCTCGATGAGGCTTGCGATCAAGGAATCCTGCAGGAATGTCTTCGACAGGTGTTTGGCTCGCCGTTTTGTCGGCTTGCTGCTGCGCTGGTGTCGCGCCTTGATCGTTGTCGAATGTATCGTGCGTCATGCCGGCCTACGGCTCCTTTTTCTTGTATGCATTCTTGCCGATTATAGTTCATTGGCGCAACGACCCCTGATGTTCATCAGCAAACAACAAACCTTTCAAGAAAGCAAAAGATTGAGGCAAGGGGTAGATGCAATTCGATGTCTTATAGCCACTGGACGCGCCTCCCTCACGCGCGAAGAAGTGAGGGAGGTGCTACGGCAGAGGAGCGCTATACTTGAACGATCAGGCATGAGAGCGGAACAGGAGAGATGTATGATCGAAGTGCTTTGGCACGGTCGAGGCGGCCAAGGAGCGTTTACGGCAGCCCGGCTGTTGGGCGCGGCGGCGTCGATGAAGGAGGGCTGCTGTGCGCTGGCCTTTCCAGCATTTGGACCCGAGCGGCGCGGTGCTCCTATGCGGGCATACACTAAGATTGCGAATGCCTCCATTGGCGACCGGAGCGCCATTAAGAAAGCCGACTACGTGGTCTATTTGGATGACACGTTATTGGGTGACGGATGGGATGCCGAGCTAAAGCCAGGCGGAACGGTGCTCGTAAATAGTACCGAGCATTTCGATGACGAGCGTATAAAGGCTCTGGATGCCGATGGAATCTCGGCATCTATTCTGGGAAGACCTATCCCGAACACGGTGCTTCTTGGTGCGCTTTCGAAACTGTGCAATCAGGTTGAAGCTGAGGATGTGAAGGAAGCTATCCGCCAGTATATGCCCGAAAAGCTGCATGCCAAAAATATTGCCATTATCGATACCGTGCGAGAGCAGTTGGATGCAGGGGAGCAAGGCTCAGTGCAAGAAGTGGGCGCAGATGAGGGAACCTGCGCACCCTTGAGTGATGAAGTGAAAACTTGCATCTTGGCAGATGAGAAGGGTGCTGCTTGCTCTCGGAACGTTGACAGTACGTTAGAAAAAAATGAATCCTCAACCCGCCCAAGTGCAAGCATTCCCACGCTTCGCAGTGTGACGCTTGATCCGGATAGCTTTGCACATACTACTTGTTTCGAAGCGGGGCACTTGGTTGCAAAGAATGCAGGGTGGCGCAACGAGCGTCCTCTTATCAACCAGGATGCTTGTACCGGATGCCTGCAGTGTTATTTTTACTGTCCGGATGGGACCATTTTTAAAGTAGAAAAAGCGCAAACAAAAACTTCTGTCGCCATCGATTACGATTTCTGTAAAGGGTGCGGCATCTGCGCCAAGGTCTGTCCGGTAGATGCTATAAGCCTCATTTCCGAAAAAGACGCGCTTGCCAACGAAGCGAAGGGTATGCGTGAAGGGGTGCCAAGGGGCGCATTGTCAGAAAGGGCTGCGTTAGAAAGCATGTCTGCCGGTGGGTTTGAAAGTGAGGCTGGTGCGTAATGAAGCGATTTCTTTCCGGCGATGAAGCGCTAGCTGAAGGCGTGCGCTTGGCTCGTCCGCAGGTAATCTCAGCCTATCCCATTACCCCGCAGACCGTGGTGGTAGAGCGCTTGAGTGAGATGGTTGAGGAGGGGTCTCTTGAAGCTGAATACGTGCATGTGGAGTCGGAGCATTCGGCGCTATCGTGCGCTATCGGCGCGTCGGCCACCGGTGCTCGCACGTTTACGGCTACTTCGAGCCAAGGGCTTATGTATATGGCCGAGTGCTTAACCTATGCGTCGGGCGGGCGGTTTCCCATCGTTATGATGAACGCAAACCGTGCGACCGCTCTACCATGGAATATCTACGGCGACCAGCGCGATTCGCTGGCATTGTTGGACCATGGATGGATACAGGTATATGCCGAGAGCAATCAGGAGGCGCTTGATCTTGCTCTTATGGCCTATGCGGTGGCAGAGAATCCGGCGGTGAGTACCCCGGTTATGGTGAACCTAGATGGTTTCGCGCTTACGCATACCTACGAGACGGTCGAGGTGCCCGAACCCGAGCAGGCCGATGCGTTCTTGCCGCCGTATAAAGCAGCAAGCAATTGCTTCGATTTCGACTGCCCGACAAATATTGGTTTCTCGGCGGGACCGGACTACAACCGCTATTTCAAGTATTGGGAACATAAAGACATGCTCGATGCCCCTGCAGTGATCGATGAGGTGGAAACACGTTTTGCTGAGGTGTTTGGGCGCCAGTACCCCGGCATGGTTGAAGCGTATTGCTGTGAGGATGCCGATTGCGTTCTGGTCACGCTCGGGTCTATTGCTGGGCTTGTTCGCACCGTGGTGGACGACTTGCGCGCAGCGGGCAAGCGCGTTGGACTACTGCGCATTCGCTACCTGCGCCCGATGCCGAGTACGCTTATTGCCCGCGCGCTTGCAAAGACGAAAGCGGTGGGCGTATTGGAAAAAGACGTGTCGTTTGGCGCGGAAGGCACGGTGTTCACGAATGTGAATTCCGCTTTGCAGCAGGCAGGGGCAACGGTGCCTACTTTTAATTTTGTGGGCGGCTTAGGCGGCGACGATATATCGGATGCCCAGATGGTTGGCATATTTGGCGTACTGGGCGAGGTAGTTGCCGGCGCGACCGGCATGCCTCGCGTATCGTTTTTAGGAATTGATTCTCCTGCCGATGAGTACGTTACGGAAGGGGGGCGGTAACCATGGCCTTGAACGCTAAAAACATTGCCAACGACGAGTTTTTCTTTGGACACAAGGCCTGTGCGGGCTGTGGAGGGTCGCTCGCCGTGCGCGCTGCCATGAAGGTGCTGGGTCCGCATGCGGTTGCCGCACTGCCAGCGGGCTGCATGAGTGCGGTTGGGTTCAACTTTCCGCAGCTTTGTTTCTCGAACAATGCTATGATCACGCCCTTTGCTGCTACAGCTGCCGTACTCACGGGTATTGAGGCGGGCTTGCGCGCGCAGGGCAAGAAGCCCGATGACTGTACAGTCGTTGGTTTTGCAGGTGACGGAGGAACGGCCGACATCGGCTTGCAGGCATTGTCGGGCGCTATCGATCGCAACGACGACATCCTTTATATTTGCTACGACAATGAAGCTTACATGAACACGGGAATTCAGAAGAGTTCACTCACGCCGTTCGGCGCCAAGACCACCACGACGCCGGCTGGGTCGAATGTGCGCGGCTGCCTGACGCAGAAGAAGAACCTGTTCGAGATCGTCGCCGCGCACGACATTCCCTATGCTGCCACGGCGTCCATCGGCTATCTGAACGACTTCATCCGCAAGGTTGAGCGGGCGCGCGACATCAAGGGTACGCGCTATATCCACGTGATCGCGCCGTGTCCCACAGGTTGGGGCTGCGATGTCGATGAGACGGTGGATATCGCCAAGGATATCGTGGACACGGGCCTGTGGTACCTGGCCGAATACGAGGGCGGCCAGGAGTGCGAGCGGCCGGGCGGACGCTTCAAGCTGAACCGCAACCCCCGCGAGTTCGCCAGCGTCGAGGCCTACTTGCGCCGTCAAGGCCGCTTCAAGGCGCTGAGTGACGACGACGTGGCGGCGGTTGTGCACGGTCGCGATGTGAAGTGGGAAGCCATGCGACGCGATTGGACGGCATAAAGGTTCAACGAGGGGAAACTGCGAGATGACGAGCACTCGGCCAAAAGAGATACTGTCCATCGGATCGGCCATGGTCGACATGGTGTGCCCGGTGCCGCAGGTGCCGCTTTCCGGGCAGGGCGCGGTATTGTGGGAGCGCTCGACTCATGTGGGCGGCTGTGCCTTCAACACGGCTAACATTGTGCGTCAGCTGGGCGGCTCGTGCTTTCCGTTTGTTCCCGTTGGGCGGGGAGTGTACGCTTCCTTCATTGCCGAAGAGTTGGAACGCCGCGGTTTTGAGGTTCTGCAGGTGGAAGGCGAGCGCGATTGCGGTGCGTGCATTTGCTTGGTCGAGCCGGATGGCGAGCGCACGATGATAACCATGCCGGGCATCGAGCGCTTCTTCGAGCCTGCGTGGTTCCATCTCGTAGATGCCGGGCGCTTCGGTATGGCGGTGGCGAACGGCTACGAACTGGAGGGTGATGCAGGCTGGGCGATCATCGAGTTCTTGGAGCAGCATCCAGCCATCCAGTTCGTGTACGCGCCGGGCCCGCGCATCAAGGAAGTGGACGCGAGGAAGACGGCGCGCATCAATGCGCTCAAGCCCATCTGGCATCTGAACGATTTGGAGGCGCTGTCGTACACGGGGGCGGTCTCGCTTGAGGTTGCGGGATTCGAGCTTGCCGCCCAATGTGGCAATGCGGTTATTGTGACCGAAGGCGCACGCGGGTCGCATGTGTTCGCCGAAGGAGGGCAGGTGCTGGTCGAGGCACCCTCTGCGCACGTGGTGGACACTATCGGTGCGGGCGATGCCCACGTGGGCGTTGTCATGGCTGCGCGCAATGCCGGATACGGGTGGCACGAGGCACTGTCGCTTGCGAATCGTATTGCCAGCGCGTTGTGCGAGATTCCCGGTGCTACGTTCTCTGACGAGCAGTTTGCGAAGCTGGGCGTGCGACTTTAGCGGCGGTTACGCGGGCTCCGGTCGCCCCTACTCGATGCCGATCTTCGTCAGAAGCTCTTGCCGGTTGTGTATGTCCAGCTTGCGGTAAAGCTGCTTCGTGTGCCAACGTATCGTGTCTTCCGATAGGTAAAGCGTGCCGGCGATGTATTTCTTGCTGCGTCCCTTGCCGATAAGCTTCATTATTTCTACTTCGCGCTCGGTAAGACAGTATTGCTCGCCCACCTGGTCGCACTGGTCGTCGATGGACGAGGCCGCGAAAGGAAGAGGCGGTTGCACAAAAGGCAGCCTCGTGGTGCGCGAGAAGCTGTTCAGCAGCAGGAGCAGCACGCACGAAACGGCGAAGTAGACTACGTTGAAAGGCAGCGCCTCGAAGAATCCCGTGACCATTGCCTGATCGTAGACCAGCAATCCTGCCACGAGCGAAAGCTCGTACACCGCACGGCCTATGCCGTACACGAAGCAAGGATGCAGTCTCATGCGATGCGTTGCCTCGAGCAGCAGCAGGTAGATGAGGATGGATACGAAGCTTCGCATGGCCAGCACGATGGCCGAGAGTACCGATTCCGCTACTCCTCCGAAAAACAGCGCAGCCAGCAAGGTGAACACGATGGCTAGCAGCAGGGCTCGCAGAAGCCCATCGCTGCGCTTGCTCTGGGCACGTGCAGCAAGCCAGAAAAACAGTAGCAGCGGCAACACGATGCGCAGCAAATGCCCCATGATCATCGAGCTTGTCGAGTTCGACCACTCGCTGATGCCATTGCGCAACAGCCCGAACACCAGCCCGTAGACGACGATTTCTGCCACGATGATCAGGAAGCCTGAGAGGTGCTTGCCCTTTGCTTCGGCCGAAGGCGTGCTCGAAGCAGGCGCGTACCCTTTGATTTCCGGCATTGCGCGTGTCTTTTGCAGCGCCAAACCGGAAAGAAAGGGGATGGCCATGAGCGCGATGCCCGCTACGGGATCGAGTACGCCAGAGAGCAGTACGAGAACGAACCGGATACACGACGAAAACGAGAACGCCAGAAGCGTATAGTTGACTGCGCGTTTCACAGGAAGCGCGCAGAACATATAAAACCATTGGCAGAAGCAGTAGGCACCGCCCGCGCCGCTCAGTATTCCGCACGCCACCAGCACTACTTCGGGGCCGCCGGAAAACAAGAACACAGAAAGCGGTGCGAAGCACATCAACGCCGCCGCAATCCAGGGTGCGCGCGCGAACGCCGGGCTGCTTTGCGGGCGGCGAGAGTACCACAGTGCAAGGGCGAGCAGCGTGCAGCCGAAGCTTGAATGGAAGCAGATATAGAACAACTCGCCGCTTAAAAACGGCCCGTAAATCCATGCAAGCGGCAAGCTCAGACCCAGAATAGGGAACACGCCCTGCGATTTCAAAATAGACTGCATCTCTTTCATGGCACCCCTCCTCAAATCTCCCCTTCGGTAGTATAGCGCCTCGTCGATGGCGTGCCTGGGCGTTTGGGAAAAGCGTACTACCCGTTGCGGGTGGACTTGCTTCTACCCGGGTTGCGTAGCTGCCTTACCCGTATCGTGCGGTGATTTTTCGCACTCTGCTTCCTACTATGCAATCCATCGCTTCTAAACTTCGGCCGTTGCGGTGAGCGGTTTGGAGGCGGCCCGGCGGTCTTAGTCGATGCGCAGGGCGCTGCCGACAGACGCGGCGCTCGAGGGGTTTGAAGATAAGGTTCAGCGCAAGGAAGGAGAACGGTATGTCTGAAGTAACGCGAAGGGGTTTTCTCAAAGGAGCGGGTCTCGCCATGGCCGGAGCGGCGGTGGCCGGTATGGCAGGCTGTTCCTCCGGAGGGTCCGGAAGCCAGACATGGATGCCAGAGAAGTGGGATGCGGAAGCCGATCTGATCGTCGTAGGGTACGGCGGCGCGGGGGCGCTTGCCGCCATCGCCGCTGCGCATGAAGGGGCATCCTGCATCGTTTTGGAGAAGTCGGCGGAGCGCGATGGCGGTAGCACGGGCTGCTCAGGTGGTCATCTCCATTCGTGCGTCGGTGCCGATGTGGACGAATGGGCAAAGACCTATCTTCATGGGTCGTTTGGTGCCGGTGCCAGCGAAGAGGTTATCAAGGGCTATATGGCGCATGCCAACGAGACACCGGAATGGATGGAGGCGTTCGGTATCGACATCACGTGGGCAGACGAAGGCAACGACGGACACAAGCGCCCGAAGGAATACCAAGGTGGCTACGTGGCCGGCCGAGACGGTATAGTCGGCATGTACTTGTTCGAGGCAATAGACGAGGCGGGGGAAGAATACGGCGTCGACGTGCGCTTGTCCACGCCTGCCAAGAAGCTTATCCAGAATCCCGAGACCAAAGAGATCGTCGGCGTTGTCGCCGAGGATGAAAACGGCAACACATTGAACTTCAAGGCGCGCAAAGCGGTGATCATGGCGTGCGGCGGCTACGAGAACAATCCCGAAATCCAATTCAGCTACAACAACCCGGGTGTTCGCGTGTTCCCCTGGGGCACGCCCCATAACACCGGCGACGGTTTCCCCATGGTCCAGTCGGTGGGTGCCGATATCTGGCATATGCACGCTCTCGAGCATGCCGCCCTGTGCTATATGCAGCCGTCGCTCGAGGCTAACTGCTCCATCAGCACCGACGCCACCGACGGCATTACGCCGTACAACTACTGCATCGTCGACTACAAGGGCAAGCGCTTCATGAAAGAGGACAAGACCGGCGCGCACGATATGGACCACAAGCCCGGCTTCGACTTCGACAGCAAAACATGCGACTATCCTCATCTGCCCATGTTTCTCGTGTTCGACCAGGCCATGTATGATGCCAAGCCGCTGTGGGATGGCTCGGGCCGAGCGGGCATCATCAACACCTACGCAGGCGTATGGAACCACAACCATCCTGACGAGCCGCTGCTCGAGTGGGGTAGCAACGATAAGGCCGTCGAACGCGGCTGGGTGTTCAAAGGCGGCACGATCGAGGAGCTCGCCAAGAACATCAAGGCCGAGCGCCCCTGTCATGACGAGAGCGAGGTTATCAACGGCATAGATGCCGCAGCTTTGGCGGAGACCGTCCAAACGTACAACTCGTATTGCGATGCGGGGAAGGACCCTGAATTCAATCGCGATGCGAAGCATATGCTTCCGCTGAACACTCCTCCGTTCTACGCTATCGAGCTGGGCTATTCGAGTATCAATACCCAGGGTGGCCCCGTGCGTAACGAGAACTGCCAGACGATGGATCCGTTCGGCGAGCCTATCCCGCGCCTGTACAGCACCGGCGAGTTCGGCTCCTACAACGCTTTCGTCTATAACATCGGCAATATTCTCGAAGCGGTAACGACTGGGCGCGTGGCCGCTCAGCATGCGGTGACGCTTGAGGCATGGGACGCCAAGAAGTAGGCAGTAGAGATACCTCCTGCGATCGCACGATCGCATTCCTCCTGAAGATTCCCCGCAGCAGAACCCCTCCCTCCCTCTGCCTGCGATGGAATCGTGTCTGAGCCGCCTGTCTGCACATGCGGCAGGCGGCCGACAAGATACGTATTCGAATGAAAGGGGTGAACGCCCATGAAACTCAAGAAGATCGGTCCTACCGTAATCGCTGCCGCTCTTGCATTGGCTTGCTTCGGCTGCAGTTCGGGCGGCGGCGAGAAAGAGGCTGCTTCCGAGAATGCGAAGCCCGCGGCCACTCAGAAAGAAGAAAAGGTCGAAGAGAAGGCAGATCCCGATGCCGAGGCGCTTGCTGCGGGAAAAACGGTCAAGTATATCGATCAGTATTATGCCAACCTTAAAGATGCCATCGATCGGGCAAATCAGAACGGCGGCGGCACGGTGACGCTTCTGGCTGATACGGTCGATACCGAAAGCGGAGAGAGTCCGACTATCGGTTTCAGGACAAGCATCATTATCAAAAGTGCTGGTGATAAGCCCTTCAAAGTCTTTCGTGCCGACGGACAAACTAATGAAATGCTGCGCATAACCGATGGCACCATCACGCTGAGGAACATCGTGTTCGACGGTGCGGGAGCCGGCGTGACGAGTCCGGTCGTCATGATCTCCAATCTGGCGCGGGTGACATTCGATTCCGGCGTTGAGGTGACGAACAACGTGACCGATGGCACGGGCTATGCTGAAAACTTTGGCGCATCGGCTGTGTCGGTCAGTGGTGCCGATGCCTACCTTACCCTGGAGTCGGGATGCACGTTCTCGCAGTGCTCGGCAAGCGGAGCAGCCGTTGCGGCTCTTTACAACGATGGAGCGAACGTGGTCAACAACGGAGCTGTCTTCTCGGGCAATGTTTCTGCCAATGGCGGAAACCCGAACTATGCCGGTACGGGTACGTTCGAAGGTGCCGAGATAGAGGCTGCGTAAGCCAAGGCACTTCAAGCGAATTATCAAGCACGTGAAAGAAGGATCGATGAGAAGCGAAACTATGGGACGAGGCGTTATGCTGGCGGCGGTTGTTTTAGCAACTGCTTGCATAGCAGCCCTTTGCGGCCTCGCCGGCTGCGCGCCGAAGAATGCGTCCGAAGCACCTGAGGGCGGGGCGGCGAAAGGCGATTCGACGGCTCAGGTTGCCTGGTCGACGGACTCCGACTGTACGTCCTGCCATGAGTCGGAGACCACGTCGATGACGGATGCAAGTTATCTTTGCGCAACCCACCAACAGCAGAATTTGCAGTGCGCAAGCTGTCATGCCGACGAAATGACGCTGACTAAGGTGCATGACGAGTCCAAGGACCTTTCCAAGAAGGTGACCAAGCTCAAGAAGACTGAGGTTGATGCAGACGTCTGCATCAGCTGTCACGATGCAGCCACGCTTAAAGCAACAACGGCCGACCTTGCTTTGTTGACCGACGCCAACGGCAAGACGGTGAACCCGCACGACCTCCCCACGGGCGAGGGGCATGCGGCCTTGACCTGCGCCAGCTGTCACTCCATGCACACAACCGATGCGGCTCAGGCGGTCGCTCCTGACAAGTGTCTGTCGTGCCACCACCAAAACGTCTACGAATGTCGCACCTGCCATTCCTAGGTTTGAGTTCTTTGGGTGTCGGGCTTTTATCGCTTTGGCTAATGAAAGGTCGCCGGAACTTCTAACTCAATACGCATGCAGCAGCTTCCGCAGGATGGTTCTTTCAGGAGCTGCTGTGCGTTTGAGAAACCCCTCCGATCAAGGATGGAGGCATTTGTGTTTGAAGGACTTCGAAGGAGAAGCGGTTTCCGAATGGAAGGTGCAGCTGGGGTAGTGAAGGGGTACTGATTATCTTTGATAGTTCTTGCAATATAATCGATCATAAGATATATTTCTATCAATCAAAAGATTGAATGGAGTGCTTATGTCGAATCAGCTTGCTGCTTGGGATATCAAACGGATTCGGGAAAAGTACGGACTGACGCAGCAGGGGTTTGCGCGCCTGCTGGGGCTTGGCGGAGCGAGTGTCGTACGCTATGAAAACGGACGGCCCCCGAGCAAAGCGAGTGCGAACCTCATACGCGCCGCCGAGAATCCGGAGTTCGTGGCGGATTGCCTCAAGCGCGATGGAGACCTGCTTTCCGTCGGCCAGCGCGAAAAAACCGAGAAGATCGTATACGCCCTGGTTTCATTCGTCGAGGGAGAGGACGTCATGGGGATCAACGAGATGTACGAAATCACACTGCAGCAGGAAGTACTCAATGAACACGCGGCCCAGGTGATGGGAGAGGTTTCGCATTTGCTCGCGGCTGCCAAAAAAGGCGGAGATATTCTTTCGGCTGCAGTGTACGAGGACGTGTTCATGCAACTGGCGCAGGCCAAGATGCGCATTATTGACGAAGGGCATTTGAATAAGGTGAGGCTTTCGGAAATCAGAGGCCAAATCGAGGGCTTGGGGCTTTTGGCAAAGAATCGCCAAACAAAGGCAGCGTAACGTGGAAGGCCTTGAACAATACTTGGACGAGGTATTTTACGAAGAACTTGGAAAAATTGTGAGCGCCCTTGTCGTTGATAAGCGCATCGGTTTGTCTGCCAATCCCCGAGCAATTTTGCTTGGAGGACAAAGTGGCGCGGGCAAAACAACGTTGCATAATATTTTTCGTACTGCAATGAAAAACAATGTGGTTGTTATCAACGGTGACGAGTACCGCGCTTTTCATCCGCAGTATAGGCGGATAAGCGAAAAATACGGTATTGATGCTCCCGCACATACGGCCGAATGGGCGGGACGGATGGTAGAAGCCGTCGTCGACACTCTTTCCATCACGGGATACAATCTTATTATTGAAGGAACACTGCGAACGTCTGAAGTTCCCCTCAAAACCGCAACGCTCCTGCGCGGTCGCGGCTATAAGGTCTCGCTGGCGCTTATGGCGGTGAAACCCGAGATATCGCTCGTAAGCTGCCAGTTGCGCTATGAGCAGATGCGCATCGCAGGCACCGCGCCGCGTGCGGTCGATCCCGCCCATCACCTCTCGATTGTCGAAGGTATCGTTAAGAACCTGGAAGTGCTCGAAGATTCGGGCCTGTTTGATAGCGTGAGCCTCTATGCGAGAAACGAGCAGCGGCTATTTCCTTCCGACGATGTCGAAAGCCAGGGACGGGCATGCGAGGCGCTTGAACGGATACTCTTCGGCGACTGGACTGAAGAGGAGTGCGGACACCTGACGTACTTAGAACGGCGTTTGTCCGAAACGTGCAATTCTTCATCCTAAGAGATTCCAGTGGCGAGATGCAGTGTAAAAGCTCTGTATTGGAGGGATGGAGTGATCTATGCTATGTCATGATGAGTGCCAAGGACAATGCCTTAAAGCTCGAGATTCCGCGGAGGGTTATAAAGGCAACAAGTAGGATATTTTGAACCTGCTTGTTGCCGTGCGCCTTTCTGATGACTGTCTGGTCAGGCTAGCTCAAAGCGTCTTCAAGGAGTTCTTGCAAGGCCAAATGTAACACGTTCAGACTGATTTGCGTGACAAAGCACATTCCTTGCGTTTGTAAGTATAGTGCTGCGCTTAGATTCGCAACCAACCGTGATTCGTTTTATGAGGCCCCAAAAAGAGGATGATTTCCTAGTAGGAAGTTCTCGACGGGGCAGCTCGATGAACCTATGGTGAGGGTTTTCGCCTTAGGGAATCGATTGACGAAGGCAGTGAGTCCTTTGAGCGACTTGATGCGTCCGCTCTTTACTTCGATGGCGAGTATGGACTCCCCTTGTGTCAAGACAAAATCAACCTCGTTTGTCCCCTCGCGCCACCAGAACACTTCAAAGTGCTGCAACGGTGCCTGAGCGAGTAGGTAGGCGCCGATAGCACTTTCGATTAGATGGCCTTTGCGCTCGGGGTCGCTCAAGAGGAAGTCGCGGTACTGACCATAACTGGCTACCATAAGGGCGGTGTCATACACCATGAGGCGCGGCGAGCTGGCCTTTGTTTTGATCATTTTGGGATCATATTTTTGGAGCCCGCACATGAGCCCTGCGTTTGAAAGCAGATCGAGGTAGTGCGCTATGGTGGTGGTGTTACCTGCATCGTCGAGTTGTCCGAGAAGCTTTCGATAGGAAAGTTCTTGACCTGAATAAGGTGCCCCAATTTGGAAAAGCCTGCGCATGAGTGCCGGCTTGCGGACTGCGTCAAGTGCAACGACATCGCGGGTGATGCTTGGCTCGATAACGGCATTGACAAGGTAGTCAAGCCATCGGCTCTTATCGTTTTTGAGGGCTGCGCCTCCGGGATAACCGCCGAAGTATAGGAAATCTTCCAACGTGTAGTCGAAAGCATCGTGGCATTCACTGAGCGACCAATGAGGGCTTCGGATAACTTCAAAACGTCCCGTGAGGGCTTCGGACAGTCCTGATTGCAGCAAAAGAGAAGAAGATCCTGTGAGCACTACGCGAAGATCGATATCGTTCCACGCATCTTCATCCCAAAGCTCTTTCACCACGGCTGACCACTGATCGACAAGCTGAACTTCGTCTATAACGAGAAGGACTGAGGAATGAATGGCCCCTATGAGGTTTCGTGCTTGCAGCCATTGTGCGCGAAGCCAATCTCGGCTGGAGTTTTCGATGCTTGCCTGTGAAAAATGATAAGGAATATTCATGTGTTGGAGAGCTTGCTTTATGGCGGTGCTTTTCCCGGTTTGGCGAGGGCCGATGAGTATTTGCATGAATCGTCGAGGTTCGTTCATGCGATTGACGAGAGTTGTAACGAGGGGGCGTTGGTAAGGCAGCATAATGTTCTCCTATTGAGCAAATTTGCTCAATAGTAGCGCAAATTTGCTCAATAGACAAGTGATTGGGGAAGAAGCGATGACGTGCGCTGTTGCAGTTGGCCGACAAAGGCCTTTTACCATGATAGGATAGGGGTAAGTTATTAGTTCGAGCAAGGGGAATACCATGCGCTTCATCGTATCGCCTGCCAAAAAGATGAACGTGGTTGACGATTCGCTGCCTTGGCGCGATCGGCCGGCGTTCCTTGAGCGCACGCGCACCCTCGCGCAGGCAGTGGGCTCGCTTTGCTACGACGGCGCGAAAGCCCTCTGGCAATGCAGCGACGCGCTGGCCGAACTCAACTTCGAGCGCTTCCGCTGCATGGACTTGGAAGCCGCTACGCTGACTCCGGCGATTCTCGCTTATGAGGGTATCCAGTACCAGCACGTGGCGCCGCAGGTGATGGAATCGGCTCAGCTGGCATACCTGCAAGAGCACCTGCGCATCCTCTCCGGCTTTTACGGCGTGCTGCGTCCCTTCGACGGCGTGGTTCCGTATCGCCTGGAGATGCAGGCGAAGCTGGCGGTCGACGGTTGCGCGAACCTTTACGACTATTGGGGACCTGCGCTCTACGAGGCGCTTGCCGCCGAAGCGGACGCCATCGTGAACCTTGCTTCCGTCGAGTATGCCAAAGTGGTGCTTCCCCATGCGGCTGCAGCTGAGAAGCAGGGGTTAGCTGCTTCTCACATAATCACCTGCCTGTTCGGCACTCTCGACGCGTCCGGCCGCCTTGTGCAGCGCTCGACTGCCGCGAAGGCCGCACGCGGCTCAATGGTGCGATGGTGTGCCGAGCAGGGCGTGCAATGCGTGGAAGACTTGCGGGAGTTCGACGTGATGGGATATGCGTTTGACGCAAAGCGGTCGGATGAGCGGTGTTTTGTGTTCGCGCGCAATCGCTGACGCTTCTGATCTCTCCGTCGAAACCAACAAACTGCTTCGGTGCGACGTTTCGTAACTTAATTTATGCTATCATGCTAATAGCATGATAATGGCATGATACTAGGAGGAAAGCATGCCGGCTTTGCAAGTGAAAGACTTCCCCGCCGATCTGTATGAGGAACTGCGCGCGTGCGCGGTCGTGCAAGACCGTAATATATCCCAGCAAACGGTTCATATAGTGCGAGAGTACTTGCGTGCCTATCGGCAGGCAGGCTCTTCTGCAAGCTGGGTGGTTCGTCCGGCGATTGATCGGCCCGACGCGCAATTGTGCGCAAAGAGCTGCGTTGACGAGACGCCCGAGGAACGCATTGAGCGCCGCAGAAAGGTGTTTGAAGCCATTGATGCCATGCCGAAGTTCGAGGTTCCTGATGATTTTCCTGAACCCGCTGAGCTGATTCGGCAGATGCGTGAAGAGCGGGATGACCAGATAGTGCCCGAATTGAGTCATATCCGATGATCGTTCTCGATTGCAGCGCAGCGGTGGAAATGACGAGAGCCACTTCGCGTGGCCTTGGTTTTCGCTGTCTTATGTTGGAAAACGAGCGAGTGATTGCCTCCGAGTTGTTTCGGGCGGAGGTGCGCAATGCTTTCTGGAAGTATGTTCGCGCGGGGTTTCTTCCGTTTGACGAGGCCGAAGTTCTTATCGCTAAAGCTCTTGCTCTCGTAGATGAGTTTATTCCCCTCGAAGACAATGCTGCAGAATCGTTCGCCGAAGCCGTGCGCCAGAATCATCCCGTGTATGACTTCTTTTATCTTACGTTGGCGCGTCGTAATGCGGCAACGCTCTGTACTGCCGACAAGAAGTTGGTCGCTCTCTGCGAAAGTATGGGTGTTAACTGCATTAGAGAAGTGTAGCTTCAGGAGAAGTCAAGCTTTCGCCGCCAGAGCAAACCTTACAGGACCAATGAGGGTGCAGTTCAACGTGCGAATTAACCAGAGAGGTTAGCGCAAGTTTCTGAACTGTTCTTTAAGGTTGTGCAACCCAGTTATATTTCATAAAAGGCTATAGTTACGACAACGGGGGATTAACTCGCGAGCGAACGGGTAATCCTCTCCGCGTATCGAGTGGTATTCCGGTTGGGAACATTCCAGCGTGGAGGCTTCTTTTCGCTATGCGTCCAAACACCAGTGCGGTTAGCATAGGCAAACGCCCAGCGTTTTGGTTAGTCGGGTGGCGAAATGGAGGGCTGAATATGCGCATCTGTTCCGCGTTCGACGAAGGCTTTCGTCTGGATGAGTCGAGTGTTCGATCTGCTGTCCTTGTTTCAAACAGCAGGCATGCCAAGGTGTATCGCTGCTGTTTTAATCTACCCGAATTCGCGAGTGAGCAATTTTATTGCGTAAAAATTTTAAAAGCGGATGGTTCATTTCTGGAACATCAACTTAGTTTATTCACCCGCATTTCTCAGGTTATTTGCGACGGTGAAGTTCTCTGCGATTGCGAAATGGACTACAAAATTGCTGACTGCGGCACGCTTCCGCTTTTGCATTTCGGTGTTATTCCGGCAAATGTTTGCAAAAAAAATAATGAGACGTTGTATGTGATAACCCCCTGGTTCGAAGGACATACGCTACATTATTTGATTACCAAGGCAATACAGAGCAAAAGAACGGTAACTATTTTCGAAGCACTTGTCTTGCTTCGCGCAGTGGTTACGAGCATGTACAATTTTAGTCGCTGTGACGACAAGGCTTATCTGGTCCATCAAGATATTAAACCATCCAATATCTTCATTTCCCCCAATTCTCAGCCGCGTGCGGTGATTGTCGACCTCGATACGGCGTTCTTCCTTGATGAAGTACCCCAATCGGTACCGTGTGGGTCATTTGGATACACTGCTCCTGAAAGCATATCCCATAACAACCGGTGGCCGAACGAAACTATAGATATATTTTCGTTCGGTGTGGTGGCTCATGAGATATTCACCGGGCATTGGCCTTATCCGTTTCCGCCTCGGCTTGGTGACGATCTTCTCTTTTGGACCTCTTATTTCCGGCAGAAAGATGCCCTGTATATAAGTCAAAATTTGCCATCTGATATACGCTCTTTGATCGAATCATGTGTGTCGCTTAGTCCATACAATCGTCCATCGCACGAGTGTCTTGTAAAACATCTGGATATATTGCTTGATCGCTATGCCCAAAACCAAGAGGCTTTCTGTCCTCTTCAATCGGGAGCTACCTCTTCTTGGATGCTCGCGAATGAAGCTATTGCCGACACATTTTAAAGACCGAAAGACAGGGCTGAGGTATTACGCAACAGAAAAACCTGTTCAATACGAATACTCTAATAGTTATTTATTTGCGCAAGTAATGGAAGTGGTAGACAAGGGGTTGTCGTGCGATTGAATACGAATAGTAAGCAGGAGAAATCGTTCGACATGTCGGGAGAGAATCGCGGCTGGCACACAGCATTTTACTACTTCGCTGAACATATTAGGTTGCTTTCCCGTGGGCATATCAATCATAAGGTACTCTATTCATATCTAGGTACAAATGGTCATTACATCAATCACGATAACCCGACTATTCGCAAAAGGACGGCAGCGGTTCTGTCTCGTCTCATCCATACGCAGCGTTATGTAGAAGATTTTCAGCAGAGCTACGAAAGGAATTCTCAAGTATTTGACCAGGCAGCGTTACTGCTGTGCTCGAACCTAGGTGAAAATGCTGATTATTCCGAGAAAGAAATAATTGCTTACTTCTGCGGGCCGTTATGGGTTGATGTCGGGCGAGGCCTGGCTAATGAGTATGAAGATGGGCGGTCTTCGCTTGATTTGAACCGTATTGCTCACGAGATGCGATCTCTGTTTGCTGGATGCGAAGCGCTTGCTTCAAAACGTGGTATTAGCCCGTTAGCTCTGATTGCGTCGTCATATTTTTATTTATTGACGTTTGGTCATCTTGAGGTGAGGTTTGCTTATGAGATGGTGGACGAGACGCCACTCGCTCTGTCTCAAGATACCACGAAGGCTCTTAAGCGAAAGACTTGTGCCTGTTTGATTAGGTACTGTGCTTCCGATAAGCATGCGATCGCCGATTGGTGGACGTTAGGAGCGAGTCGACCTTTTGTTATTGGTCGTTTTACCGATTCCGACCTCATTGAAACAAACCAGCACGTGTCGCGTCGTCATTGCTTGATTGAATACCGCAATGGATGTTGGTATCTTAAAGACAGCGATTCTCGGCATGGAAGCTGTGTCGTGCGTGATGGCGAGATTGTTTATGATTGTAACCGCGATGGTCGCGCTCCCTTCGAGCTTTTGTTCGGCGACTGTATTACTCTTGCCGGTGTGTCAAGCTATTGGTTCGGTGCTCTGCTTTCCTAAAGGAAGGTGTCTACACTTGATCGGGGCAGTTGAGCAAGTGTGCGGATGAGGGCTCTAAGGTTTTAACCTGCATACGTAGCCTACGCTAATTCTTCATCTTGCTCTTCGCGTTCTTGCCAATATCACTATAATGGGAACATTCGCGAATAAACGGTTACCTGCGCGGACGCGTGCGGGGGCCTGCGGTCGTTGATGGTGGGAGCTCGATGCGCACCCATTGTTGTTACGACCGCATCGACCTGACGAGGAAATAGCATGACCATGAAACCTTACAATCCGCACGAGATCGAGCCTCGCTGGCAAAAGCAGTGGGCCGACGTTGACCTTTATCGTGTGACCGAAGACACCTCCAAGCCGAAGAAGTACGTGTTGGAGATGTTCCCGTACCCATCGGGCGATATCCATATGGGACATGTTCGTAATTACACCATCGGCGATGTTGTTGCGCGTTTCTCGAAGATGCGTGGCTTTGATGTGTTGCATCCCATGGGGTGGGATGCGTTTGGACTGCCTGCCGAAAACGCAGCTATTAAGCGCAATAGCCATCCTGCGATGTGGACCCATGCCAATATCGAAACGCAGAAGGCGTCGTTTAAGCGTATGGGTTTTTCCTACGATTGGGACCGTACCGTTGTGGCATGCGACCCTGAATACTATCACTGGGGTCAGTGGATATTTCTTCAAATGTGGAAGCGCGGTCTGGTAGAGCGTCGCAATAGTCCGGTGAACTGGTGCTCGCATTGCGAGACGGTGCTTGCAAACGAGCAGGTTATTGAAGGGAAGTGCTGGCGTTGCGACAGCGAGGTGGAAAAGCGCGACCTGACGCAGTGGTACCTGAAAATAACCGACTACGCCCAAGAGTTGTTGGACGATCTCGATCAGCTGAACGGCTGGCCCGACCGGGTAAAACAGATGCAGGCCAACTGGATTGGCCGCTCTGAGGGGGCTGAGGTAGACTTCCTGTTGTGCGATCGTGACGGCAATGCTCCGACTGATCCGACCGAAGCTGATACTATCACCGTTTTCACCACGCGTCCTGATACCTTGTTCGGATGTTCATTCTTTTTGTTGGCGCCTGAGTATCAAGGTCTTATGGATCTGGTTGAAGGTACCGAATACGAAGCGTCGGTGCGCGAGGTGGTGGAGCAAGCCTCCAAGGTGAGCGCTGTTGAGCGAGCGCAGGGAGACCGCGAGAAGCATGGTGCCTTCACCGGTCGTTATATGGTTAATCCGGTGAACGGCGAAAAGGTGCCGGTGTGGGTAGCCGACTATATCGTGAGTGATTATGGAACTGGCGCTGTCATGGCGGTGCCGTGCGGCGATCAGCGCGATTTCGAGTTTGCGCGTAAATACGATCTGCCTATCATTCCCATCATCTTGGGTGAAGACGATTCACTGTTCCCGCAATTGGATGGTGTGCAGGATCGTCTCGTCACGTCGGTGGACTGGGAAAAGGCATATGATGCCGAGGGTGTGCTCGTGCAGTCTGGCGCCTACACTGGTATGGTGGGCGGTAAGCACAGCCCGGCCGTGGATGCCATCATGAGCGATCTTGAGGCCCAGGGCAAGGGAAAGAAAACGGTGCAGTTCCGCCTGCGCGATTGGCTTATCAGCCGTCAGCGCTACTGGGGCAACCCCATTCCGGCTATTCACTGTGAGAACTGCGGTTTGGTGCCGGTGCCCGAAGCCGATTTGCCGGTGCGCTTGCCTGAGGATATCGATTTGGCTGCGGGAGAGACGCTGGCAACGCATGAGGCTTTTGTGAATACAACATGCCCTGTGTGCGGCGCTCCGGCGAAGCGTGAAACGGACACCATGGACACGTTTACGTGTTCAAGCTGGTATTACTTACGTTACACCGATCCGCACAATGAAGAGCTGCCATTCGCGCCCGAGAAAGCCAATCGCTGGATGCCCGTTGACCAGTATATCGGCGGCATTGAGCACGCCATTCTGCACTTACTCTACAGCCGGTTCTATACCAAGGCGCTGCGCGATATGGGTATGCTCGACTTCGATGAGCCGTTCATGAACCTGCTTACGCAGGGTATGGTGCTCGATGAGCACGGTGACGTAATGAGCAAGTCGAAGGGTAACGTTATTTCGCCTGAAGAAATGATTGCTGGCTACGGGGCCGATGCCGTACGTGCTTATATTCTGTTCATGGCTCCGCCCGACAAGGAGCTGCAGTGGAATGAGGACGGGCTGGCCGGTATTTACAAGTTCATGAACCGCGCGTGGCGTATTGTGAGTGACTTGGCTGGTGTGGCCGACGAAGAGACGCTGTTCCAGGCGGGTGCTTCTGAGGATGAGGGGAAGCAGGCACTTGAACAGCTCGTTCGCGAGCGACATCGTGTGGTAGGCAAGGTTGTGGATGATTTTGACCGCAACAACTTCAATACCGCCATTGCAGCCATCATGGAGCTAACAAACGCGGCAAGTGACTATTTGCGTAGGTGTTCGGCTCAGGAGCGTGCGGCCTGTTCGTTCTCGCGCGACTTCGACCGAGAGGTTGCCGAAGTGGTAGTTAAGTTGATGGCCCCTATCGCCCCGCATTGGGCCGAGGAGTTGTGGCAGGGCGTATTGGGTAATGAAGGTTCGGTGCATGTGCAGCCTTGGCCCGAGTTTGACCCCAAGCAGGCGAAAGCAGACGAGGTTGAGCTTGCAGTGCAGGTGAACGGTAAGGTTAAAGCTAAAATTGTGATGGCTGCTGATGCTGCTGAAAGTGACGTGAGAGCTGCTGGTTTAGCTTCTGTCGAGGCTGAACTTGCGGGTAAAGATGTGAAGAAGGTTGTCGTAGTGCCCGGCCGCCTGGTAAACATTGTGGCGAAGTAGCTGTCGACAAAGCCTAAAACGTGTAGATAAGGAGGGCTGCTCGAGTTTTCGGGCAGCCCTCCGGTGTTTATGCGCTCGATTTGTGGTTGTGCTACAAGTTGAGCAGCTTTGCGGGAGTAAAGAAGCCCTTCGAAAAATACGAAGGGCTTCTTTATAGGGAGCAGATGTCGGGGGGGGGGGTGACATCCGTCCTGAAGGATAGGTTATTTATGGTAAAAGGTTCAGGGACTGTAGCTCTTCCTTCACGTCAGCCATGCCGTACTCATCGAGACACGCTGCGGTGGGGCATCCCAACTTCTCGTCCCAGCCAAACTTGGTGTACACCATGCCTAGGGCTGTCTGGAAGTCGTCACGGTCCATCTTGTCGGTGCCTTCAGTGAACGCCTTCTTGTCGGGATCTTTATCGAATGCCCACTTGGTAATAACGTCATGGTCTTCACGCAGATTATTGTTGCCGAGAGATCCGTCAGCCTTCGTCATGCCTCGCACGGTATTGGCGCGCTGTAGCGTCATGATCTTGGCAGCAGCTTTGTACAGATCGTCGGTTGTTACATCTTCGCCGGTAACCGCTTCGAAGAACTTGGCTTCAAGATCAAGGTCGCCGCGGTAATCTCGGGCCTTTGTGGGGCTCATGGTCATCGGCCAGACCCAGTTGCAAAGCGTCAGAGAGTCGTGCAACACATCGGTTACGACAGACCACCAGGCGAAATTGGCCTTGTGATCGTTCATGGGAGTATAGTTTTTGTCCTTGTCGATGGCATCAGCACCGCCCCAAACCTCTTCGGCAATTTGCTGCTTTAACTCGAAGGGTAGGCCACAACCTTGGAAGTTTACGGCGGAGTGTATCATGTCATCGCGGTTGAACAGCATGTTGTAAACAGCACCCACTTGGCCAAAGCATTCGATGGAGTGATGTACGGGCCAGCCGCGGTAATTTACCAACGTAGATTTTGCGTTGTCAAACCACTTCTGCTCACCCCAGCGCTCACACCATACATAGGGGCCATGTGCAAGATAGGATATCTCAGAATCGTTTTGCGAAATCTTGGTGATAATGTCTACCATGATCGAAGGATCGCGGCGATCAGCGTCGAATTTGCCCCAATCGATAGAAGCATATTCAGCTTCGGGCAGTACGCGCTTAAACACGCCGGCAGTGTGACAATAGGCGATATCGCGATAGATCTGAGCATAGTTGCACCATAGGCCCATGTTGTCCATGGTGTTAGATGTCGTAGTGTCCCAAAGTACACTTAGGTCGCCGTTGGCTTCTTCTTTCAACCCCATCTTCAAGAAGCTTTCCATATACACGCTCACGGGGAAGTTTGCGGCGCAGGTGGTGCCGGAAGTCTCGAAGCCACTTGTAGCCTTTGCTCCTTCAACGCGTAGGTCGGAGTAGCAGTGGATGGGGCAGCTGTGACAGCCGTTCATCTTAATGGTGTACTTTTCTGCTGCGGGACCCAAATCCTTCGTGGATTTCATGCAGCGATATCCTACGGTGTTGATGTCGCCCGGCTTTGGCTCGCCTGTTTCGATAGGCTCGCCTTCGGCATCGGCCCAGTACAAACCTTTGCGCGCCGTCCAACGAGAACCCTTGTCGTAATATTCTGCCCACTCTTGTTGCGTGGAAGGTACTACGTGGTTGTTGTTTGAGCCGATAATCTCGCGCAACATATAGTCGGAAAGTTCGGCAACTGCCTTAGGATCTTTGACATTTACGGAACCATTGCCCTCGACAACAACAGCCTTGCACATCTTAGACCCCATAACAGCACCCACGCCTGCACCAGCGGAGTGGTTACGAGAGTTCATGATGACGGCATAGGGAACCAAGTTCTCGCCGGCAGGTCCAATGGTGGCCACGCAAGCGTTAGTGCTCTCCATGCGGCTAAGCGCTTCGGTAGCTGGACGAGTGCCTAGGCCCCATACCGGGCTCGCATCCTTGATTTCCACCTTGTCGTCTTTGATGTTGATGTATACCGGGTGATCGGATTTGCCCTCAACGACCAGCGCATCATGACCCGACAGCTTCAGCTTTGCACCCAGCATGCCGCCGCAGTGTGCATCAATGATGAGGTGGTCCTTCGAAAATGTCGAAAGGCTACAGATGGTGGTGCGGCCGGCCAGGGGAACGCCCGATGCCGTTAGCGGACCTACGGCGAATACGATCTTGTTCTCGGGTGAGAGCGGGTCGGTGCCAGCGGGCACTTCATCGAACATGATCTTGTTGGCGAGGCCCATGCCGCCGATATACTCTTTGTAAGGGTCGGTCGGTTGCGTTGTAATTGAGCCCGTGCTCAAATTGACGCGGAGAATTTTACCGGCCCATCCATACGATGTTTCGTCAGCCATATTGCATCTCCAAATCTTTGGATAACTGATTCTTTAGGTTCGTGTTGTGTGGGAACCTGCAGATGCGTGTTCGAGTGCCGACAAAAATCGTCTTTGCAAGTATGTCAATCGAGAAAGTCAGGGTATCCCCTCTTTGAGGGTATTTTTACGAAATAGCCGGTCAATGATAAGAAGTACCTCAAAGAGGGGATGCCACTTTGCGTATGTGGAGCATACTTGCAAACGTTGTGTGGTGCTTGTGGAAGGAATCGTTCGAGTGCAGTCGCCACTTTTGGCTCGTGAATCAAAGAGACAAAGTGGTAGGCAAGGGAGGAATTAAACACACTCACCGTTACTACGTGAGGGAGGGAGTACCAGGCTATGTCAGATACTAATCTGAACCAGAACACCTCCGAGGACCAAAACGTCCCGGCAGCTGCGCCTGAGGCGAACGGAGCCGCGTCTGCGCACGAGGCTGTTAACGTCGAGGAGGGGTCCAAGCAGAAGACTTTCACGCGTCGCAGCGTGTTGGCCATGGCTGGCTGTGGCGTTGCCGGTCTTGTGGTTGGCGGCGTGTTGGCGTCGTGGGGTGTTACGTCTGCATCCATTGCTTCTGGACGCATTGAGTTGCGCACAACGCCTACGAAGATGATTGTAACCGACCGCGCCCGTTGTTCGGGCTGTCAGCGTTGTGAGATGTCTTGCACGCTGAAAAACGACGGTCGCGTGCAGCAGAGCATTGCCCGCGTTCGTGTGTGGCCGAATTACAACTTCGGCGCAAATGTCGGTGGTGTAGATGGCGTGTTCAAAGACTGTCAGTTCACGGTGGAGCACTGCAAGCAATGTGCCGATCCCGCTTGTGCAAACTACTGCCCCGTTCATGCTATCTATAGCGACGAGAAAACGGGCGCGCGTGTGGTCGATACTAAAACGTGCATTGGTTGCGGAATGTGCCACATGGCATGCCCGTGGAACATGCCTGTCGTTGATACCAAGACGGGCGTGTCGACGAAGTGTATCTCGTGTGGTCGTTGCGCCGAGCAGTGCCCGAACGGCGCTATTAAGTTCATCGACTGGGAAGATATTGCCCAGAAAGTGATCGATCAGGGCGTTGTGCGCACGACGACTATCGTTTCGGCATAACGTCCCGGCAAACCATGATGCACTCACGCTTAAGCTGAGGAAAAGGAGGGGAAGAAGATGATGGAAGACGAAGCGGTGTTCTCTGTTCTTTCAAAGTGCTTTGCGCCGGTTGACGAGACTGACTGGAAGCGCCTCACAGGGAGCGCGACATGGTCTGAGTTCTTGGATGGCGCTCGGCGTCTGCTGCAAGACGATCGGCCGTTCGGCTTGACCCTTAGTCCTCTCGCACGGGCGCGTAAGCGCTGCCCCCTTCAGGAATTTCTTTCAGCAGGCGAGGTGGACGCACTGTTCTGTCCGCCGTCGTTTGAGGAAAAGAATTTATTTTCGGCACGGCACTTTACGGGAGGATTGATCGATTCGGCATTGCCGGTGGAGTCGCTTTATTCTACTTGGTCGGTTATTCCTGACGAGCAGACGCCGTTCCCCCAGGCAAAAGGTCTTTATCTCAGCGATGTAGCGCGCTATGTGGCTGCGTTGGTTGAGTCGATGGGCTTATCGATTCCCGATCGCTTCTCCGGCTGTCCTGACCATCTAGCACTTGAGTTGGATCTGGTGGCTGTTATGTTGCGAAGCGACATGCAAAGCCAAGCAGGGCAATTTCTTGCTGAGCGATTCGATTGGCTTACCGCTTATCGAATGAGGCTTTTGGAGATTGGGGACGAAGCGCGGTTTTATATTGGGCTCATCGATGTGCTCTTAGGCATTCGCGCTCAGCAGAGTGCTGCTGCAATGAGCGCCTGAGGTACGGTGCCATCATGGAAACGAAACACACGGGCATGCATATAGAGAGGAATACAGCTATGTCAGAAAACGCTATAACCAGGCGCAGCTTCCTGGCCGGGAGCGCGGGAGTGGCTGCACTCGCCGCGGCATCCGGTTATGTAAGCTTCAGCGCTTGGGAGCAGGCGCATGCTGATGACGCGGCACCGGTCGGTGAAACAAAGACCGTCCATACGTTGTGCAACGCCTGCTCGACTAAATGCGGATTCACGGCTTACATCGTCGACGGACGTTTGACGAAGCTTATCGGCGATGCAGACCATCCTTACGCAAAAAGCAAATTGTGCGCTCGCGGGTACGGCTACTCGCAGATTGCTTATTCAAAAGATCGTCTGACTGATCCTTTGAAGAAAAATGATCAAGGGAAATTCGAAGCTATTTCGTGGGAGCAAGCCTACAGCGAAATTGCCGAGAAAACGAAGGACATTATTGGGTCTGACGGACCTCAAGCAATTGCTTTGGTGCACGACCCACGTCCTTCGGGCAAATATTATGCATCACGTTTCATGAACGCATTGGGATCAGCAAATGTATACACTCATGGCGCAGCCTGTAATCTGTCTAAAGAATCGGGTATGACGCAGGCTATTGGTGCGGGGAGTTATGCTTCAGATGTAGAAAACTCCAAGATGACAATGTTCATTGGACGCAGTTATGCCGATGCTATTCGCCCTAGTTCGGTTATGGAGCTGCAAAAGGCTCACGAAAATGGTGCGAACATCGTCTTGGTAGACCCCCGCTGCAACAACAGTCGAGTTTTTGCCAGCGAGTGGGTGCCCATTAATCCTGGCACCGATCTTGCGCTGGTGTTGGCTATGTCCAACGTACTTATTACGCGAGGACTTTACGATAAAGAGTATGTTGCTGCCAACGGGGTTGGGTTTGAAGAGTGGGCTGCTTCTATTGCCGACCATACTCCTCAGTGGGCAGAGGAAGTTACGGGTATTCCCGCTACGACGATTGAGCGTTTGGCTGTTCAGTTCGCTGAAGCTGCACCCGCTGCGTCCATCGAGCCGAGTTGGCGCGGAGCATTTGGTTGTTCGTACCAAAACTCGGGTGAAACAGGACGTGCTATTTGTTTATTTAACACGCTTTTGGGCTGCTGGAATCAAAAGGGTGGTGCTTTGTTTGGTTCGAGCGTGTCTCCGTCTGCGCTTGATAAAAAGAAGTTTCCCTCTGTTCCGAAGCCTGAAGCGAAAATCGCAGGATCTGACGAGTATCCGCTGGCTCTGACGGGTATGGGTTCAAATTTATTTGCAGCTCAGCAGGCCAAAGAAGGCAAGATTAAAGCTATGTTCTTCTATAATTCGAATATGGCTGCGGGTTATTCCAATACAGCGTATCTCGCTGAAGCGTTGGGCAACTTGGATCTTAATGTGGTTATTGACGTTCAAATGTCTGAAACTGCAATGCTTGCCGATTATGTGTTACCCGATACCAGCTACCTCGAGCGCACTGAAATTCCTGAGTTCATCGGCGGCATGGTGCCCGTTGTGGCATTGCGTAATCAGGCTATAGAGAAGGTTCATCCGAACACCAAGCCCGTCGATGTTATTTTCTCTGAACTTGCAGAAGCGTGTGGTGTCGGCGAGTACTTCAATTTCAGCGTGGAAGAGCTTGCAGATGCACAACTGCGCACGGTAGGCCTTTCGCTGGATACGCTTCGTCAGACGGGTACGGCGTCGTTCCCCGAGAAAGCGTATAGCTACGGATCGACTCCTAAGTGGAAGACGCCAACAGGTAAAGTTCAGTTTACGAGTGAGGCTTGCGCAAAGGCAGGTCTTTCGGCCGGCCCTGTTTGGGTTGAACCCCTCACTATGCCGATAGGTAATGAGTTACGCCTTATTGGAGGTAAACAGGCAATACACAGCCATACGCAAACGGCGAATATCGAGGATCTTATGCAGATCACGAAGGATTACGATCTGACGCGCGTTTGGATGAATACCGAAAAGGCTGCTCAGCTAGGTATTTCTGACGGTGATGAGGTAGAAGTTTCAAATAGCTACCACACGGGTCGTTGTCGCGTGAAAGTAACTGAGCGCATGAATCCTACGGCATTGTATATGCCGAGCCATTATGGATGCTCCTCTCCTGAACAGCACACGGCATACAATGTGGGTCTGCGTCAGATGGACTACGTTCCGTTCCATATGGAGCCTGCCTACGGTGCGGCAATGACGCAGGAAACAACCGTCACGGTGAAGAAAGTGGGTGCGTGATGGCTCGCTACGGAATGCTTATAAATACCAAGAAGTGTATTGGCTGCTATGCCTGCCGTGTGGCATGTCAACGTCAAAACGATCTTTCTCCCACGCAGGATTTCATTCGTTATGAAGAACGGGAATTGGGAACGTATCCCAATGTGAGTATTGAAACCATACCGTTGCAGTGTATGCACTGTGAAGATGCGCCATGTGTGGCGGTATGTCCTACGGGCGCCGCTTACAAGGGTGCAGATGGTGTAGTTGCGGTAGATCACGGCCGCTGCATTGGATGCAAATACTGCATGGCGGCGTGTCCTTACCAGGTGCGTGTATTCAGCGAGGAGACGGGCACCGTTGATAAGTGCCGGTTCTGCACCGTCTCTGCTGAAGTTACCGGTACGGCCATGTGCTCATGTGTGGAAGCCTGCTTAACGGATGCTCGTATGTTCGGCGATCTTGATGATCCTGATAGCAAGATATCAAAGGCGATCGTTGCCGAGCAGGCGCAGCCTATTGCGGGCGACCTGACCAAAGTCAAAGTATTTTACGTGAGGTGATGAACGATGACGTTTGAACCTATTTGGGGTGCCATCATCGCATGGTACCTGTTCCTCGCCGGACTCGGCGGCGGCGCGTTCGTGACCTCGGCCTTCCTAGGCTGGCGGCATCCCGAAGCCGTGAACATGCGCAAGATCGGCCACTTGATTGCCCCTATTGTGGTTATCATTGGTTTGGTGCTGCTAATGTTCGACGCCGAGGGTGGCTTGCACAACCCGCTTCGTTTTGCGCTCCTGCTGACCAACTTCGGCTCTGTAATGACGTGGGGCGTCGTGTTCTTGGGCGCGTTTACGGTTATTTCGATTGTGGTGGTTGTTCTAGACTTCATGAAGAAGTCGGTACCGGTGTGGCTTGACATCGTGGGCGTAGTGTTCGCAGTGTGTGTGGCGGTGTATACCGGCGCGCTGCTAGGTGTATGTAAGACGTTCCCGCTGTGGAACAACGCGCTGCTTCCCATTCTGTTCTTGGTCTCGGCAGTGTCTACCGGTGCTGCTTCGGTGCTTCTTATTAGCATCTTTAGGCATGCCGATGAATTTAACCGGGTGGGTGTGCTGAAGAAATTCCACTTCTGCCTGCCTATCATCGAGCTGGTGCTTATTGCTTCGCTCATGTTTATTACCAGCTTCAACTCGCCTGCGGGATGGAACTCGGTCATGAGCTTGTTGATCGGTTCGTATGCGCCGGCGTATTGGATCGGACTTATCGCGATTGGCTTAGTGCTGCCGACGGCTCTTGAAACATGGTTGCTGTTCTTCAGCCCCAAGGAGTTTGAGGAAAGTCGCAAGGCGCATTGGATCAGCGCTGCGTCGGATGCTGGCGTGCTGGTCGGTGGCTTCCTACTGCGTTTCTTGATTGTGGTAGCCGCTTTGCCCATTACGATGGTTGTTCCTATGATGTAGGCGCCAATACTTGGCTTTGTCCTATAAGCCTTGGCTTCCTGTCTAATGAAATGGCGCTCCTGCAAAGGGGCGCCATTCGTATAATGGGGCGGGTGGTGCTCTGTGCTTTAGGCCTACTCGCTACGTAAGGCTTCGACGGGGTCTTTTCTGCTGGCGGCACTCGAGGGAATGAGGCCGGCTAGGAAGGTGAGACCCATGCTTATTGCTATGAGGATGAGGGCAGCTTGCCATGGCAGCGATGCCACGTTGGCCACATCGAATATCGAGTAAACGATAGCGTTTGCGGGAATGCAGGCAAGTGCGGTTACTCCAATGCCGATAGCGCCTGCCACGAAGCCTACGATAAGTGTCTCCGCATTGAATACGCGACTAATATCGCCCTTGCTGGCACCGATAGAGCGTAAGATGCCAATTTCCTTTTTGCGTTCTAATACGCTGATGTAGGTAATAACGCCAATCATAATGGAAGAAACTACCAAAGAGATAGCTACAAAAGCCACCAGCACATAGCTGACCATGTTTACGATATCGGTAACCGAAGCCATAAGTGTTCCTACGATGTCGGTGTAGGTAATAACTTTGTCGTCGTGTCCTTCACTGCGCATGGTTTCGTTGTAAGCGTCGAGAATATCGATGACGTGCTCTTTGCTTTCGAAATCGATGGGATAGATGTCGATAGATGCTGGTTTGGCTAAGTCGGCATAGCCAAGTTTCTTAAGGTTGTTATCGTAAGAAGACTTCTCGGTTTGCATGAGCGACATCATAAGTTCGGTGAGTTCTTTTTCGCTCATATTCATTTGGAAGACATTTTTGAATGCCTCGGGATCAATATGCATGGCACTAGCCATATTGGTGGCCATCTGATTCATCGACTGCTGAAGTGCCGATGTAACCTGCGATTGTATGGCCCCAGCAAGCTGGTTCATGTAGGTGGTCATGGTAGTTTGCGCGTAACCTTGCAACGCTGTGCCTACTTGAGCCTTGAGGTCTTCGGTATCGACCAGGCCCTGCAATCCGCCCATGATAATGCCCTGCGCTTCGGCGCTCTGCAAGTAGAGGGGGAAGTTTGTTTGGATGTCTACAGGGTTGAGGCCATTCGCGATGCAATAACCTGGGTATCCCGCGGCCACCTGTGCTACGAGTGCATTTACTTTATCTTGAGGAATGTCGATATTGATAGTTCCCAATAGAGCATTCATGTCGGGTTCAGGGACAGCCGGTGCATTCGTCATTGCTCCTTGCAGGTTCAGCGCGTTCGACATATCTACCGCCAACGCACTTTGATCGATGGTGAATGCCGACTGCAATGCCGTCTCGTTAATGGTGAAGAGCGAGCTCATATCGAAACTGCCGTTGCCCTGCTCGTTTTCCTCTTCGGAAAATGTTTTCCCTGAGAATACGTTTATGTTGGGGGTAGCTAGCTGATCCTTGACGATTGGTGCACTCGCTGCGCTATTAATGAGATGATCGGTGAGTGCGGGAGTGTAGTAGAGGCCGGTTGAGAGGGCAGTGGCGGTTGCATCGGGTTTTGGCTGTATAATGCCTGTTATTTTGAGATCGGTACCCTTGTTCACGAGATCTTTCATAAAAGTCTCGTCGCCACTTTTGTCTTTCCAGACGTTATATTCCGCATCATATTGGTAGTAGTCGAAGGAATTTACCAACTTGAATGAGGTATTCAGAATCTCGTCGTACGATGCCGAGCGGGTGTCTTCGGGCGTTACAACATCTTCGTTGTTTGCGAGCTTGCTTACCATATCGTCAAGTTCGTTAGGATTGCGTAGGCCCATATCGTAGAAAAGCAGATCGCTCATGCCTCCGCGACTGTTCAGCACGAGGATAATCTCGTTATAGCTTTCCGGCCAGCGGCCCGCCACCACGTCGTACTGGTTTTCTACGAGGCGAGTGTCGTCTACCATCTCGGCGAACACGTCAGTGCTCATAGACATTGACATGAGGCTGTTCGAGCTGTTTGAAGACCCTAAGCCGAGGGCTGAAAATGATTTATCGGGATTCACCTGACGTACGCCGTCGGTAGTGTTGGCGCTGTAAATTTGCGGGGTGACGCTGTAGGTGTACTGGATGGAGTTTACATATTGCTCGATACCGCCACCGTCCTCATCAAAATACTGCTTGAGCGAAGCGAGGTCGTTTGAGCCAATTTTTGAGAACATATTGGTGAGCATCTTAAACTCGGAGACCTGCTTATTATCACCATTCGTATCTTTGCCTGTGGCTTCGTCTTTGGAGGCGTCGTCTGGCATTACCATCATGGAAGTAAGGTCGAAACCCTGGCTTTCTATCGACAGAGGATATTCAGAGAGGGTGTCTTCTTCTACGGACTTGATGTAGTTGTTTACTCCGTTTGCTAACGCGAGGATGGCGGCGATGCCAATGATGCCGATGGAGCCGGCAAATGCCGTCATGAGGGTACGACCCTTTTTCGTCATGAGGTTGTTGAACGAAAGCGCGAGCGCCGTAAAAAATGACATGCCGGTTTTGCGGACAGGTTTTTCGCTTTTGTGCATCTCCTCGGTTGTGGGGTCGAAGGGATTAGTATCGGATTGCACGACGCCGTCGGATAGGTTCACAATGCGGTTGGCATATTGTTCGGCAAGCTCAGGGTTGTGTGTGACCATAATAACCAAGCGGTCTTTGGCAATCTCGGTGAGCAGATCCATAACCTGTACGCTGGTCTTGGAGTCGAGCGCACCAGTAGGTTCGTCTGCCAGCAGTATCTCAGGGTCATTGATGAGAGCGCGGGCAATGGCTACGCGCTGCATCTGCCCACCGGAGAGCTGGCTGGGTTTTTTGTTTATATGCTCGCCGAGGCCTACGTCTTCTAATGCTTTTTTTGCTCGCTCATGACGCTCAGCGCGCGATACGCCCGACAGAGTAAGCGCTAGTTCGACGTTTGCCAGAATAGTTTGATGGGGAATAAGGTTGTAGCTTTGAAATACGAATCCAATGCGGTTGTTGCGATAAGCATCCCAGTCGCGGTCTTTGTACTCTTCGGTAGAGATGCCGTCGATTATAAGGTTGCCCGAATCGTAGTGGTCTAAGCCGCCTACGATGTTCAACAGGGTGGTTTTGCCCGAACCAGACGGCCCCAAAATGGCAACAAACTCGTTGTCGCGGAACGAAACGGACACATCGTCAAGGGCTACCTGAGTGAAGGCGTAAGTAGTGTATTCTTTGCGTATAGAAGTAAGCTGCAGCATATAATGCCTTTCAACTTTGACAAAGCGTAGTAAGTAAGCATACGCCGAAAGTAACAGATGTTCATAAATAATTTTGTTTAGCTAGCAAACATTCTAGTGGTACTAAAACGCTTCTAAAAAACGTAATTCAAAACCACATACTTCGCAGACCTCTTCCATAGGTCTTAAAGTTCTTCCAATTCTACCAATTTCAGATAAACAAGTACGCGGGTTGTTTTATAATGCAGGGTTCGAAAGGGGATGTTTTTATTATTATGAAGGCAAGCATGCGCGAGTGGTCACCGGTGAGCCTTGCTTTGTCCTGCGTGCTTGCAAGCATTGCTTTATGTCTGCATGCCGATAACATCCTGATGTACACGCTGGGTGCAGCGAGTGCAACCATTCCGTTTGTGTGTTCGTTTCTTTTGGGCATTATCGTGCTGTGCCTTTCTTCTTCTGTTTCGGCACATGATGACGAAAAGCGTCGATGGTCTATTGTGATTGGCTTGGCGACGGCGCTTGCGGGATCTCTGCTCGTGTTATTCCTGGGAACGCTGCCTGTTGCCCCGACAGCAGTGGTGTCGGGAGCGTTGCTGGGCTTTGGGTTGGCGTGCTTGCTGCGGCAGTGGGGTCGTTTCTATCGTTCGTTCAGTTTTCAGGGTGCGCTGCTTAATACCGGATTCGCCTTTCTTTTGGCTTCGATTTGGTGGATGGCGATGGCGAACGCTGGATCGGTGTTCTTGTTCTGCTTGGGATTGATTGTGCTTACTCTGAGCGGTGGGCTACCTCTTCTGGCAAGTGATATCGTGCGGGCCGATGAGGTGCGTGAAGGTTTTCGCAGTGATGATCTTTGGGTGCCGTCGGTTACCATATGGCAGGTTATGCGCCAAGGATGGGCAGCAGTTGCGGGCCTTATGCTTAACTTTTTCACCATAGGGCTGACGTTTTGGCAAAGCAATGCTGTATCGGTTGTTGTTGCGCCCAAGCCCCTTGTTTATGTGGTGGTAGCTGTTGTGGTCTGGTGGGTTGCCTTGCACGCGCGTACGGCGATAGACGGTCTTCTGGGTTCGTTTTACCGCGTGGCGCTGCCCCTGGCTGCTGTGCTTATGCTGGTTCCTCCTCTAATGGTTCTGGTATTTCCTGGCATTGAAGGGATGGCACTGGTGTTGGTGCCCTATCTGGGTACCGCCTTATGTAACGTCTTAGGGTTGGTTGTTTTATTTTGGTCGGCTAAAAGTTCCGAGGTGGGGTTTTCAAAAATGTTCGCAGCATTTTGTGCCAGCTGTGCGGCCAGTGTGGCGGTAGGGTTGGTTGCGTGCCAGGTGGTTGGCGTGCATGCTCCGACCGTTTTGCTATGCCTGACCGCATCTTATTTAATAGCCATGATGCTGAATGAGATAAAAGAATCGTTCGTGCGCCGCACCTCCCCAACGATTTCTGCGCTTGCTACCGACGAGCCGATTGATGTTGCCGACACAGATCTCTGATTGTTTTGGGGTTCTGCCGGGGAAGGGGTACCCCTTTCAAGAATACGGGTGTATCGCTGGATAAAAGAATCAACTCTCAGCACGAGATCAGGTTGAAATTTTGTGCATTTTATGAAGGAAAAGAAATTGCTTGTATTGAACTTGAGTTGAGAGTAATATCTTCAATTGCCGCTTTTCCTGTTCTTGATATATCGAATGGATGCAAGTTGGCACCATAGTGCGGGGTGGAGCAGTCTGGTAGCTCGCCGGGCTCATAACCCGGAGGTCATAGGTTCAAATCCTGTCCCCGCGACCAAAAAATAGCAGGTCGGAAGTGAAAGCTTCTGGCCTGTTTTGCTATGTGCGGCTTATGCTAAGTTTATTGCGGAGAAAGGTCTCTACATAACGATTTCTGCCTAGAATAAGCTCGATTGTGGGATTTTGATTACATGGTAAACCACCAAACAGAGTGTTCAGGGGTTTACCATACCTTCGCGGAAGTGCCCCGTTATCCCGTCGGTACCGCGGCCGACTTGTCGCTCTTTGATAACGCGTCTGATTGACTAGTAGAGGAAGACACCGAGGAGTCGAGCGCCTGATTTTTCGGCGGTAAGGCAGCATCGCTTGGTGCAGTCTCGGAGGTTGTATGTAAGGGGGACGGAAGAGCGTCGAGGGGCGCAGAAAGCGCGTCGGTTGGTGCAGGTAGAGCTTTGGCGGTCGCGGAAAGCGTGTCGGGGGATATAGGAAGAGCGCCGGCGGGTGCAGGTAGAGCGTCAGCGGGCGCATCAGCTTTAACCGCATAGTAGGTAGCGGCAGTGCGGTTTGGCACTTCTTCGGGTGAGTAGCTGGTGCTTTTCGTCACATACCAACGTCCATCAGCCCCGGTGATGTATAAGTTGCTGGGGGTTGGAAGGTAGCACCGTTCAATTTCGTAGTGTCCGTAAAAGCTAAAGTTTTCCGATAAAACAATTTTCTTAAGTTTTATGGTTCCATCAAACATCAAAGGGAATGAACTGCCCAAGCCAGTAGTTAACTGGGAGATATCTAACGATTCTAACCCAGAGCAGCCCTGGAACATTCCCTCGCTTGCAGCGGTTTGAAGACGCAGTCCAGACAAATCAAGACTGGTTAAAGATGAGCAATTTTTAAACATGTACGAAACTCCGGCTTCGCTATTGGAAGCATAGCTGGGAAATTTTATTGACTGCAAGGATGTGCAATTCTCAAACATGCTTGTGCAATTTTCAATCTGTTCAATGTTTAAATTTGAAAGATCAAGATTTGTGAGAGAGCGGCAATCGGCAAACATGTTTGAAAAGTTTGAAGCACCCACAGACCAGGATCCAGCAAGATCAAGCGCTACCAAATTGGAGCAGCCTTCAAATGTGCTTGAGAAGCTGGTGGCTCGGCTCGTGTTGAACGTCGTCAAACTTAGACTCGTTAACGACGAACAACCTTCAAACATGCTCGTGAAATCAGCATCACCACTTGCGCCGAATGCCGTCAAATTTAGACTCGCTAACGACGAACACCCTTTAAACATGCTTGAAAACGAAGCGGACTGAGTTATCTGCACATTAGGTAAGATGCAAGATGAGAGAGACGAGCAGCCGGAAAACATCTGTGCATAATTAGTAACCTTCGTAAGCTGGGAGATATCTATTGAAGTGAGCGAGGAGCAGTTGGCAAACAGTCCAAAAGCGGAGGTAATGTCTGCGTCCTGCATGTCGGGAAGCTTAAGGGATGTCAATGATGAACAACCGCTGAAAGTAAGATCTAAATTTTTGACCTTAGAAAGCATAATCCCGGAAAAATCGAATGAGTTTACCGCGGAACATTTTTGAAAAGCACCTGCTAAGTTTGTTATGGTGGACCCCGCGAAGGGTGACAGATCGATAGTTCTCAACGAGGAGCACCCGTTAAATATCATTTCAATATTCTGCGCATTTTTTGTAGCAATGCCAGAGAGGTCAATAGTTTTTAAGGACTTACAACTGGTGAACAAATAAGATAAATCTGACACTTGATGTGCGTTTATAGTTGACAAGTCAATCGAAGTAAGCGAAGAGCACCCCATGAACATGAACTGCATTGATGTTGCTTGCGGTGCCTGTATACGCGATAAGTCAATCGAAGTAAGCGAAGAGCAATTCATGAACATGCCGTCGATTGCCGATGCATTCGGCGCAGCTATTCCAGATAAATTCAATGACGAAAGTCTCTTGCAATCGGCAAACATGTTAGACAGTATCTTCGCATCGGTAATTTGTAACTCAGATAAATTGATGGACTCAAGTCTCCAGCAACTATCGAACATAGATTCAAGATTTGTTGCCTCGGGTGCTTGAAAGCCGGAAAGATTAATTGAGACTAAAAGATTGCAGCCCGAAAACATCCCTTTAAGCGATTTTGCCTGTGGTGCTGATATGCCTTGAATATCCAGACTGAGTAACTCCGTGCATCCGCTAAACATTTCATCAAGTGATTCGACATTTTTTGCTGACAAGTTTGATAAATCTAGAGTCAAAAGAGAAGAGCAGCCCGAAAACATTTTATACAGCGACGTTGCTTGAGGTGCGCTAATGCGAGACGCGTCTAAATATCGCAATGAGGAACAGCCGTAAAACATAAAGGACAAATCACTTACCTTTGATAGTTTAAATTTTTCTAGACCCTTGATCGAAGTGAGATTTTTTAGACTATTGAACCAACTTGTTGCATTCACAGGAGAAATCTCATTTGCAAATATAACTTCTGTTACCTTTGAGCTTTGATTTGGCTGTACCCAAGGTGGAACAATCCCAGAACTTCGCGGGTCTTTTTCGAAATCTCGAAAAGTGGTATCAACCGTACCGTAAGAAGAGTCTGGGGCATCGCCCCTCTGAAAAACTAATGTCCCGTCGTTGTAGAGAAGTGCGAAAGCGGGAGCATCGAATGTGTAGGTAAAGTCTCCTGAGTAATAAGGGCTGTGGGAAACAATGAATTCAGCCTGAGCGCTTGTGAGGGGCACCAAGTTTGTCCACGTTAGCGTTATTGAGGAAGAGGCCGGTATTATTATATTCATTCCTTCAGGATCAACTACCGTTGAATCATACGTACAAATCCATGTACTGCCATTAGGGGCAGATGCTCCCGTTAGCGAAACATTGCAGGTATTGTTGTTTTTTAAAACTGCAACTATTTTTTCAAAGTTTCCATAAGCATCAAACAGTGCTGTGCATGAAGAATCAACCGTCACCCCATAGACCGTAGTCGGTTCTTCAGCGTGCGCCTTTTCTAAAGGAGCAAAAACATAAAATAAGGCGATAACTAGGGCAAGCGCCAGCATCCACTTTCCCCATACTGGTATGTTTCTGAGGTTGTTCAAAAAGCTCACTCCTGTTCCATCTACCACGTGGTGCGAGCGGAGTGCAGATCAACGAAGTGCCTCCCCCAAAACAATGAAAACTTTGTAGGTACCACATCGAGACGAAGGGCCAACTATGCGAAAACAGCGTTTACAACGCGGCAGTGGCCGTAGCCTCACGGTCGCTGCCGCGTTTCGATTTTAGGCAACTACGCCGCTCGCATATGTTAAAGACCGTCTCATCGCATTGACTTGTCGACTTAATAAGTACCGGCTGCGAATGTCCAACGGATGTCCGCGAACTGCTTGCTGGCACTGATATCGGCCGTGTTGTTCTTAAGGGCTCCCGCAGTCGAAAGTGCCAAGTTTCCATTTACCGGCATGTTCCAAGAACTGTCGTTGACGGCGACGCCTCCTGGTTTTGCGGCATTCGCGAAGTCAAAGGAATTGCCCGAGCCAGGAGTGATTGCAAACTTGATTGCTCCTGGTAGTTTCGTTGTTTCGAAGTCTGTTCCAGCTACTGCTTGGAACGGGTCGCTCATCGAGACTTCGATATTCGATACGCGTATGCTGAAAATTGATCCGTTCGAGATTAAGGTGCTGGCGGCGGATGGTGTGGTGAAGCTGCCGTCGCCGGCCACTGCAACATCAATCCTTGTCGGTGCCGAGGCGACAATCTTAGTGTTGTCGGCCTTGAGGTAGATGCTGGTTGTAGCTACGCCATCTGTTGCCCCTGACGCGAACGCGCTATGCGCAAATAGCGACATGAATCCAATACTTAGGACGACTATTATTAGGCCTCCAACAACCCATCGTTTTGACTGGCCGACGCAATCGTCCCTAGCCAATCCCTGCATTCTTTTCATACGAGCCTCCTTCTACTTGACGTTCAATGTTATTTCCGTAGCGACGGTTCCTCCAACTGCGCTGTGACTCTCGGCGTCGAATCCTTGTGCAATGGCCCGAGCGTTGTATGTACCAGGAGAGAGAGAAACGGAAAGTGCAGGGTTGGTGATAGAGGAGCCAGGAGAAATGAGCCCGGAAGTGTAGATAGTTTCATTCGTGTCGGTGAGAATGAACGCATACTGAAGATCGCGGTGGTTTTTGTCGATGTTGTCGATAACCGATACCGGTTTGCCATCACCAGATACTGCCGAGCAGACCCCCGTCGATGAGTCGACAGAAATGTGCACGGCGACGGAAATCCAAATGATTGAATCCTTTACTTGACTGTTTAGTCTTTCTTGGACGTTGTCGCTTGTGCTGGCCTCAGCGGAGAGCGTTGAAGCCGCGTTGTCGTACGGATTTTTCAGCAACAGAGAGGCAATCGTAGCAATCAACGCGGCTATCACAAGTAGGGAGACGATGGAGATAGCTATCGCAGCTCTCGGCTTTTTCTTTAGCATCTCCGACGTGAACTGTTCATGTGCTGCCGCCATTTTTACCTTCTCAATAAATCGCGGGACATTTTCAATTGCTTGCGCCTTCTTGTTGTAATTTATTCAAGGTGATACCTTTTACACGCGAGTTATTGTACGCATCAGGCTGGGGCAAATTTACCGTTCGTTACGCGCTGGTTATATGGCGTACTGATATGTAATCAAGTAATATTAATGGTATTGGGGGATAAAAAATTTCTTTGTCGAGAACTTGCAGCCAGCCAATTTGGTCAGCATGGGTATCATAAAGCCTTCATCAGTCGATATTCAGAAGGAGTGCAACCGACTTCTTGGCGAAAGGCATCGGTGAACGATCCTTGATTCGCGTATCCCACTTGGCGCGCTATTGCTCTGATGCTGGCATCCTTTTGATCAATAAGAAGGCTTCGAGCGTGGTCAATTCGCAGTTTTCGGATATAGGATTGAGGGGTCATTTCTTTAATGCGTTTGAATGCATCTATAAGCTTTCTTTCGCTGACGTGGAGAATGGAACTCAAATGTTTAGTAGAAAGATTTGCTGAAAGGTGATTTTCGATGTAGGAGCAGCCTTCTCTGACGGTTACTTCATCAACGGTGGGCACTGTTGATTCCGCGCTTTCTTTGTAGTCAAACTTATCAAGAAGCAACGCTAGGCTCTCGGCAATCTTCGATCTGTAGAAGGCGGCAGCATAACGCTTGCCTGGTCGTGCTGATGAAATAGACTTCAGGACGCAAGGAAGGCCCACCACGTCGTAGTCGCCTTTAAGATTTCCGATGGCGCACACAAGATCACAGGGAGTGCATCCCATCATTTCAGCATAACGTACTGCGGCCTGCAGAGTGAACGTGATCGATGTCGACTTCAGCTCATCGTTGGCTCGGATTACCTGACGGTAAGGCTTTGATCTCCATGTGTAACCAAACAGTACTTCATCGCGACAAACTGGTTTGGCCAAGAAGTAGTCTGGCATACTTTTTCCGTATAAGCCGATGCAGAGAAAATCCATGGTGTCTGAGCAAAGCTCTACATCAACGTTTAATTTCATGTCCATTGACACGATGGCGGTTTGGTTATCTAGCATTAAATACCAGTAGTATCCCATTCCGAATGCCGGATCAATAAACCACGTTCGTCCTACGCTCCTAATATCAGAAGTCCTCGCAAACCCGCGTTGAAGTGCAATGCTCGCCTCCACGGTGTGCATGCATCTGATTTGTGGGTCGAACATCTCGGGGATTGTCTGCGGGGGAATGTAAGCTGCTCTCTTTTCGGAATTATTTCCCAATTTTTCGGAATAATTGATCGTTGTCACCGCCTTTCTTAGTGCGGCCGCCCTTCTGTCTAAAATGCCGTAGTTAACCGTGTCTAACTTATTATAGTTCATTGGGAGCATAAGGAGCCCGTTTTAATGGAAAACGTGATGCAAAACCCCCGAGGAATACCGTCAAATGACATTACCTCGACAATTAATGGGCCGCTTGAGCGACAAAAGCGCCTTGATCCGCGCAGTTCGTTCATAGTATTACTTTTAATGAATATCCAAATGGGAGTGTCGACTTCTATGGGGGCGGAAGTGGCTTCCGTTTTCTTGTGCGCCTGCTGTTTTGTATACTGCGGTCGTGTTGCTTCGTTGATCAAGTGGCTTGCCTTCTACCTAGCATTTGCCGTGATCTCCTTTTGTCTCATGTTGTCAGAAAGCACGCTTCTGTCGCCGTTTGCAGCTACCTTTATGGTGTATCGACATGCGTTTCCGCTCTTCATGTTCGCCTCAAATATGATCGCTACCACACGTGTGGGTGAACTTGCATGTGCGCTGCAAAAACTGAGGCTTTCCTCGAAACTAACGGTCGCACTATGCGTAGCCTTACGCTTTTTTCCAACGATCTGGAGAGAATTTAAGGTCGTAAGTGATGCGATGAAGATACGTGGAATTGGCCTGAGTCTTGCGTCGGTGGTACGTCATCCTGTCGAGACTATGGAGCATCTGCTGGTTCCCGTCATTGGTCGGTTGGGCACTGTTGCTGACGAGTTGGGTAATGCTGTGGTCGTGCGCGGAGTCGAGACAGAAAGGAAGAGAACTTCCTATTACCGTCTACGGCTCAATGTCTTCGATATTTTGGTGGTGCTGGGAGCAGTAGCGGTTCTCTGTCTTGCGATATTGGGAAAGATAGGGATGCTTCCATGGCTTTAGAGTCGAACTCTTGCGCGTCGGCAATCCGATTCGAGGATGTGTCCTTCTCTTATAAGGAATCTGATGCGCCTGCCGTGAACCATATCGATTTAGACATAAAGCGTGGTACATGCGTTCTTTTGACGGGGAGGTCAGGCTGCGGGAAAACGACCCTGACCAGACTCATGAACGGTTTGATCCCCGTTGTTTATGAGGGGGTACGCCAAGGGCGCGTATCTCTGTTGGAAAAACCCTTAGAGGATTGGCGTATGGATGAGGTGTCTGCGCATGTGGGTTCGGTATTCCAGAACCCGCGCAGTCAGTTTGTCAACATGGATACCACCTCAGAGATTGCTTTCGGCTGCGAGAATCTCGGACTTTCCCAGCCGGAGATAGTCTCACGCGTCGAAAAGGTAGCGCGTGAACTTGGTATCGAAAATCTGCTTGGTCGCAGCGTCGAGGAACTATCGGGTGGCCAAAAGCAGTTGGTAATTCTAGCCTCAGCTTGCGCTGTCCACCCCGATATCCTCGTGCTCGATGAACCTACGGCTTCTCTTGACGTGTGCGCGATGAAGGCACTGGGAAAGGCACTTTTGCGCCTCAAGGCACAAGGGAAAACCATTATCGTGTCAGAGCACCGGCTCTGGTGGTTGGCTGATGTGGCCGATCGCGTGGTACACATAGAAAACGGGTCGATTAAGGGAGAGTGGGAAGCGAGCGAATTCGCTGCGATACCCTCGGGTCTTAGAACCTCATGGGGTCTGCGCGCATGGAATATCCTCGAGGTTGATGAATGCCTCAAGGACTATGGCGCACCTAGCAATGTGGCTGAACCTTCCATCCATGCCAGTAACTTGGTGGCGGGATACCGAAGAAACCCCAACGTGTTAGATGGCTTGGATTTTGAGGTGGCTCCCGGACGTGTCGTGGCTCTTGTGGGTAGGAACGGTGCTGGTAAAACTACGCTGGCTCGTTGTCTTGCGGGACTCGTCCGAGAACGTTCGGGAGAGATCCGTCTGCGGGGGCAGCCCCTTGCGTTCCGTAAACGCGCGGGCCTTTCCTATCTCGTAATGCAGGAACCGGGCTATCAGCTCTTTGCCAATACGGTCGAACGCGAACTTGAGGACTCCCTGCGACGGGGGACATCTGTGTACGATTCCTCAGCAAAAGCCGCCTACATGCTCGAGGACCTTGGGATGCTTGGGTTGTCGGGTAGGCATCCGTTATCACTTTCGGGTGGCGAAAGGCAGCGTCTCTCCATTGGTGCAGGGCTTCTCTATGGCGCAAGTACGATAGTTATGGATGAGCCGACAAGCGGACTCGACTTCACCAACATGGCCAGAATCGCCAGCCAGATAGACTCCATGAAAAAAAGTGGCGTTGGCATATGCATTATCACGCATGACTACGAGTTTCTCTGTGAGGCATGCGATGAAGTTGCCTGCTTAGATGGCGGCCGCGTTGTGGAAAGATTCCCGTTAAACGACCAAACCATTCCCAAGATAAGGGAGTACTTCGGATTTTAGGAAACATACCCGAAAGATGGGTTGTCGCATGTAAGAAAGAGCGTCCACCGGATGCGGAAAGAAGGTCAATAATGGCTTCAGGTACTATCGGATCGCAATTACAATCTAGGAAAGGCCTCGCGGCCAAGGATTTGGTGTTTATCGCCATTTTCGGCGGGCTCATCTTTTTGATCTTCCTATCGCTCTCTATGTTATTCAGTGTAAACCCCAATATTTGCTGGTTTACCCATACTGCAGGTGCAATTCCTGCGGGTATTGTATGGATGTACCTCCTCTATCGTGTTCCCAAGCGCGGCGCCATTGCCATCATGGGAGTCATTGTGGCCGCAATCGGATTTCTTATGGGTATGTTTTGGTCGGGGCCGGTGGGGATTATTGTTGGCAGTCTCGTTGCGGAGCTTATTCTAGGTGCTCCCGAAAGACGTACCACAGCAAAGATGATTGTGGCCTTCGCTGCATTCACGTTCTGCTTCTGGTTCGGGCAAATCTCGCTCATTATTATTGGTGGTCAGGCTTATGTAGATATGTGTGTTGCCTATGGGATGACTGCAGAATATGGCCATGCGCTTGTCAACTTTATCTTCTCGCCTATGGTCTTCGTATGTGGCGTAACCACCATCTGCGGTGCCTCAATCGGTGGTTTTCTGGGGTCGAAGATATTTGCTAAGCATTTCGCGAAGATGTCCGCATAAGGTGATGGACATGAAGAAGACAAATCAAACCTCAACGGCGAAAGGCAAGAATCGCGGTGCCCTTCTTCGCTTGTTAGATTATGCTGGACCTAGAAAGAAGCTTGCCTTGTTGGGCTGCGTCCTATCTGTTGTGAATGCAGTGCTTTCGGTAATGCCGCTAGTCTGCGTGTTCTTTGTAGTACGCGATCTACTCGCAGCATATCCAAACTGGAATCAGGCAACGCAGGCAACCAACTGGGCTATACTTGCCGTGGTGTTTTCTCTAACAAGTATTGTCGTTTATTTTGCGGCTCTCATGTGTACCCACCTTGCTGCTTTTCGTGTGGCTGCCAACATGCGGAAGAAATCGCTTCGCCATATTTCAAAGACACCCTTGGGTTATCTGGAATCGATGTCATCGGGGCACCTCCGACGTGTGATCGATGGATGTGCGGCGCAGACTGAGGATGTTCTCGCTCACAAGCTTCCCGACTTCGTGGGGTCCATAGCCATGCCGGTGGTGTTCGTTGTTGTTATGCTGACGTTCGACTGGGTGATGGGGCTTGTATGTCTTATACCCATTGCCGTTTCGTTCTTTGCGATGTGGTGGATGATGGGGCGCGTTGTTCCCGAAGGTGGCCGCCACTTCATGAGCTTATACCAGGCGGCACTTGTGCGAATGAGTATGGCTGCAACCGAATACGTTCGCGGAATCCCGGTTGTGAAGATGTTCCAACAGACGGTACACTCGTTTAGGGCGTTCCATGAGGCAATTATCGACTACCGCGACATGGCGTACCAATACACCGAGTTTTGTCGGGTGCCTCAGGTTGTCCAGCTGGTGGCAATCAATTCTACCTTCGCTGCGCTTGTTCCGGCTGGCATCATTCTGGCTAATACAGCCACCGATTTTCCCTCTTTTTTGGCCAACTTTCTTTTCTATGTGTTCTTCTCGGCTATAACAACAACTATGATGTCTAAGGTTATGTATGCTTCTGAGGCGGTTATGCTTGCAGAAGATGCTCTTTCTAGAATCGATCAGATACTCGACGTGGATCTCGTCAGAGAAGTGGATACACATGCTACCGAGCATCCATCAAACAGCACTATCGTATTTGAAAAGGTAAGCTTCTCTTATCCCAACACCGACAGAGAAGTTTTACACGATGTGTCTATGGCTATTCCTGAAGGGTCGACTATAGCCCTTGTTGGTCCGTCGGGAGGGGGAAAGAGTACCCTTGCGAGTCTTATTCCCCGATTCTGGGATGCTTGTTCGGGACGCGTGATGATTGGCGATGCAGATGTTACCCGTATGCGCGTTGAGGAATTGATGGACAATGTTGCGTTCGTCTTTCAAAACGATCATTTGTTTAAGCAGAGTATTGCTGACAATATACGCTCGGGAAGGCCTGGTGCAACTCTTGAAGAAATCAGAGCGGCAGCACACGAAGCTCATTGCGATGACATCATAGCCAAGTTTCCTGAAGGTCTTAATACCATAATCGGCACTGACGGAATCTATCTAAGCGGCGGTGAGCGCCAGCGCGTTGCCATAGCTCGCGCTATTCTCAAAGATGCTCCCATTGTGGTTCTTGATGAGGCTACGGCATTTGCAGACCCCGAAAACGAAGCGCTCATTCAGCGAGCCATGGCTATTTTATGCCAAGGCAAGACCGTGCTTATGATAGCGCATCGTTTGACCACCGTAGTGAATGCAGACTGTATATACGTTCTTGAACAGGGAAAACTCATCGAATCGGGGACTCATAGGCAGCTGGTAGACCAAAATGGCCTTTACGCGCGAATGTGGGACGACTATCAACGTAGTGCCTCGTGGAAGATAGAAAGAGGTGATGGCGATGTTTCGTAGAACTTTCGTCCTGACAGAGCAGGGCATGAAAAACTTTGTCAAAGGAGCCGTGTTTTCTGCCATTGCGAACCTGATGCTGATGGCGCCCGTCGTTGTTTTCTACTTCATGGTGAATGGTCTTATGGCACATATGGCTGAACCTACGACACCCCTTCCCCAGATGGGGCCCTACGTAATCGGTATTATCATTGCGTTCGCTCTCATCTTTATAACACAGATGCTTGAGTATAAATCTACCTACAGTGTTGTGTATGATGAGAGTGCACGCAAGCGCATCGGCTTGGCCGAACGTCTTCGTATGCTTCCCCTGTCGTTCTTTGGAAATCGTGACCTATCCGATCTAACCAGTGTCATTATGAAAGACTGCGCCGACCAAGAGCGTCTATTCTCCCATACGGTGCCTCAGTTGTTCGGCCTGGGTGCATCTACGCTGGTGTTTGCCGTGATGCTTCTGGGCTATAACTGGCAGCTTGGTCTTGCGGCACTCTGGCCGATACCGATAGCCATCATCGCCCTTCTTTTTACGGGACGCGTTCAAAAGAGACATTCTGCCGCTAAGAACCAGAAGGGGCTTATTCTTATCGATGGCATTCAGGAATTCTTGGAATGTAATCGAGAGATTCGATCGCTGAACAAAGTTGATCGATTTCAGTCTGAATTGGACGAACGAATTGATGAATTCGAACACGCAAAGATAGGTGCGGAGCTAGCAGCAGGCGTAAGCGTGTGCTCGACTCAAGGCTTCCTTCGGTTGGGTATCGCTTCCACCATCTTGGTAGGTACGCTTCTTTTGGTGTCAGGTCAGGTGGATTTTATTACCTTCTTTTGCTACATGCTGGCGATAACGCGCGTTTACGACCCTATTAATGTGGTTCTTCAATCTATTGCGGAGCTACTTGATATGACCCTCTCGCTCAATAGAATGCGCGCAATCGAAGAAGAGCCAATTCAAATGGGCGCCACAACATTCGAACCGCGTGGTTACGATCTTATCTTTGACGACGTTAGCTTTGCTTATGACAACGGACAGAAGGTGCTTGACAAGGTTAGCTTCACCGCAAGAGAAGGTGAGGTGACGGCACTAGTGGGTGCATCGGGCTCAGGCAAGAGCACCGTCGTGAAACTGGCAGCCCGTTTCTGGGATGTTAAAAGCGGACAGGTTAGCATTGGTGGTGTCAATGTGAACGATGTCGATCCCGAAACCTTGCTCGGTAGTTATTCAGAGGTGTTCCAGGATGTTGTTTTGTTTGACAACACCATCATGGAAAACATCCGATTAGGACGAATTGGTGCGAGCGATCAGCAGGTTCTGGCAGCCGCAAGGGCTGCAAACTGCGATGAATTCGTAAGAGAGCTCGATGATGGTTATGCGACCATAATTGGCGAAAACGGCAATAGGCTTTCTGGTGGCGAACGGCAACGCATATCTATCGCGCGTGCAATTCTAAAGAACGCCCCGGTAGTTTTGCTCGATGAGGCGACGGCAAGTCTTGACGTAGAAAATGAAACTAAGGTACAGGGAGCGCTTTCCCGCTTGCTTGAGGGCAAGACGGTTCTGGTTATTGCCCATCGCATGAGAACGGTGAACAATGCAGATAAGATTGCTGTTCTCGACCAAGGTCGCGTTGTGGAAGAGGGGCACCCCTGCGACCTAAGAGAGTTTAACGGGGGCTACTATGCTCGCATGTATGCTGCCCAACAAAATTCTGCCGCCTGGACAGTGTAATGAGGTGAAATGATCTTGGCCTCTCGCAAGATGGGGCCAAGATCATTATTGGAAATCAAGCTAGCTTTTCAGCTTGGTAGCGATTTGTCGTACCGCAATCGAGATAAATGAGACCAAGCCGCAGAACATGAGCGTAATGCCTATGGGAATCAAGAAGAAGTTCTCGTGTAGAAGCCCCTCCGCATCGACGTACTCAACGGACATCGATTTGATGACGAGACATGCTGCGCCTAACAGCAAGAGTGCTCCGCCGATGACGGACGATATCATGTTGAACTTTGATCTTCTGGTTTCACTTCCATCGCGTATAAGTTTATCAGTCATATTTCCCATCTCGTTTCCTCCTAAGATCAACTGGTCGAGGGAAAGGCCGAACGTATATGACATCTCGATGAGCATTTCGATATCCGGCAGATTGCGGTTGTTTTCCCAATTCGAGACTGCTTGCCTCGATACCCCGAGCTTATCTGCCATTTGCTCCTGGGTAAGCACAAGATCCTTCCTTATTCTTTTGATTTGCTCGCCGAAGTCCATAGGTGCCTCCTTTCCATCTTTGTGACCTTATGAGACAGGGGAAGATTATACGAGAAAGATCTGCTTGCTGCGCCAATCCTCGACGACAGCGTTTCTTGCAATGGTGTCTGACCAGGTTATTAATATTTTTGAGAGCTATTTTCTTCCAGTAGATCGAGTAACTCCTGCTTCGAATGTACCCCAAGCTTGCGGTACACGTTTTTGCTGTGAGAGCGTACCGTGTTTTCCGATATAAACAGCTGTTTGGAAATGCTGGGCACGTCGCGACCTTTGGCGAGAAGAAGGAAAACATCTTTCTCGCGAGCCGTAAGGTGCTTTTGCTCTGAAAGCGTGGAGCACCGTTGGGCAACCTCATCCACAATTAAGGGCTCTTGATGCGGCCGCAGGTCTGGGTTGTTGCCTCGTTGCTCATTTTTTCTCTTGCGATTTTGAATGACAGCATTAGACATGGCGAGGATATACAGAACAACCAGTACGATTACTGTGAAAGTGGCTGCTCCGAAATTCTGTGGGTAATATACCAAAGGCGCCACCGTTGTGGCTACAGCGAACATGAAGTAAAGGCTGCCGGCAAAGATTCCATATACATAGGGTGACCAGACCTGGTGCTGGCGTGCAAGAGATATGCTGGTTGAAATGATAAGGACAGATACGATGGAGAAAGCGGCGTACACTAAGGTGGTTACCGCTAGTCCCCATGAGCTCCCAAATATCGATAGTGCCAGCAATGCCGTTGCTATTAAGGGAAAAAACACTCGGTAGAGCCCAAGGATACTAACCTTCCCAAATAGAGCGGGCGTTCTCTTGAGCCCGAACCAAAGTACATAGAGTAATAGGGCTACAACGACGATGCTGAAGCTCGCCGTAATGTTTGCCATTTCTGCATTATCGAGGCCATCCAGTGCGATTGCCCGTGTAAGGGCAACGGCAAAGGCGATGGCTCCGACGCAGAGAAGGGGGTCTCTTAGGTCGATTAGAATTTTTTTTGTAACGCCGGGCCGGTGGTTTAGCGAGTGCATTTTTTCTTTGCGTTGCACGGGAAGACGCGCACCGATCACACTCAGCGCAATTGAGCCTGCGACCAACACGGGAAATGCTAGTTCCATTTGTTCACGCAGCACAAAAGACAAAGCAAGGTAGCACGCCGAACTTAGTGCTAGCGACAAAAGAAGAATTTTTGTTGCCACTTCTTCAGAAAACTGAGCAAGAAAGCGTTGCCACAACAGTAAAACGAGTCCAAAGCCAAGGCCGATCATAATAGCAGCGGCAAGCACAACGGCGACATCGGTTCCTTCAGAAGATCCGCGTGTCAGCAGTAATCCGTATCCTCCGAGGACCAAAACACCGGATGCGATGCTAACGCTTACGAGAAAAGCTGGGGTGGGAAGGGTTTTCTTGAGAAGAGCGGAAAACAACGCTAACCCCACGGCAAACAGAAGTGGAACTGACCAGTATTGCAAGATGGCAGGAAGCGACATGCCAGTCAAAGAGGTGAGGGGTAGACCTCCCCATAAAGCAAACGTTCCTATAAGAAGGCTCAGGGAAACCCCGAGGCAAACAACAATACGGTTTTTCATCCCATTCCCCATGACTACGATTGGTGGGTAACCCACTTTCCCTATTTCAGTCTCTCCTATTGTATCTGTTCCCGCCTGATTCACCTGTGCCATGTAGGGGTGCGAGGGCTGCTTTGCGACATTTCACATGGCGCATGTGAGGTTTTTCAGGTTGGATTTCGATAGGTTTACTGCAGTGCCATATGGCAAAGAGATGCCTCTGAGGTATGGGGGGCTAATAGTGGAGGAGGGAAAATGAAAACAGGACTCTCAAGACGTCAATTCATTACCGGTATGAGTGTGGCAGGCATAGCAGCTGCAGGTGCGGGACTTGCGGGATGCGCTCCGTCGGCCGCACCTGCTGCTGCCCAAAAAGGGACGGCCGCAGGGGTGAGCGCCGAAGCGGGCGGTAGTGAGCTCATTGCTGCCGCTGCGCTCAATCCGCAAGATTATGGCTATCGACAAAACACAACCAACTTCGAAACACTTTTTTCGCCTTTGAAGATAGGATCAGTTGAAACCAGTCATCGTATTGTTAAGTCTGCAGCGGGGTCGGCTACGTACCTATCAGGACTGACCGACGAGTTGATGGAGTATTATTTAGGCTTCGCTAAGGGTGGGGTGGAACTTATCTGGGTTGAGGGGGAGTTGATACCCTTGCTCACCGGTGATAAAGCAACTGCTGAGGCGATTGCCTTTGGGAAGAAGTTGGTCGAAGAGTGCGGAAAGCACGGAGCTCAGTTGGGCGTGCAGTGGGCCTCTATGGCACCACCCGTTGAGAAGATGACGCTTGAAGACATTGCAAAGGTGCAGGATACGTGTGCTTCAGTTGCTAAGACATTTCAGTCGCTGGGATTCAAGGCTTTTGAGATCAATGCTGCGGGCTTTAATATCGGCGAGCATTTCCTTTCGCGCTTCCACAATACGCGTACCGATGAGTATGGGATTGGAAGCTTGGAGAACCGTGCTCGCTTCGTGACAGAATGTATCAAGAAAGTGAAGAGTGCTTGCGGTAGCGATTTCGCCGTTCAGGTGTTGATGGATTGCATTGAAGAGAACGACAACTTAACGAACAACGCTACTCTGATGACGCTCGACGGCGATGTTACCGCGCCGCATAGCTTGGCTACCACGCTTGAAGAGGGCATTGCCTTCGCAAAACTGTTTGAGGCTGCTGGATGCGACTCGCTGCATTTGCGCTTGGGACCGCTCGACAACCACCCCTGTCAATTTGGTAGCGACCTCTACTTCATTTTGAATGGCATCGAAGGTGCAACGGGTTACGGCACTCAGTGGGATTTCAGCAGGCATTGGCAAGGGCAGCTTATTGGGAATCACAGCGGTGCCGGTATGTTGCTTGATGTGGTAAAACGTTACAAGGATGCCGTGAGTATCCCCTGCGGTACGGTTACCTATATGGACCCAGCGCATGCTCCCGATTTCTTCGAGCAGGCACTAGCCGATGGTAAGGTTGATTTCTATCTGATGAATCGCCCGCTGACGGTGGACTTCGATTACGTTAAGAAGCTGCGTGATGGTCGCACAGAAGAAATTGCGCCGTGCACACGTTGTCTGCACTGTCATATTGGCAGCAACGAAATGAACCGTGCGATGGGTTATTGTCGCGTGAACGCTCTGACGCAGCGAGTTATGACTGAGCAAGGGCCGGCAACGTATGAGTTGCAGCCGGCTGTTTCGACGAAGAAGATTATGGTTATTGGCGGTGGTCCTGCCGGTATGGAAGCAGCGCGTATCGCGGCGGCTCGTGGCCACGAGGTGACACTATATGAGAAGAAGGGCACACTTGGCGGTAAGGTTCCGTTTGCGAGTATGGTTAAGGGCCCGCATGAGAATCTCGATGACCTCAAAAAGTACTTGGAGAAGCAGCTAGAACTAGTGGGAGTCAAGGTTGTTTTAAGTAAAGAAGTAGACGCTGCGCTTGTTGCATCCGAAGCTCCCGATGCCGTGATTCTAGCGGTGGGTGGACAAAGCGAGGATACAGGCGTGCGCGGTACGGATCGCGTTCCTACGGTGGATTTCGACTCGTTCATGAATGCGGAACTGGGCGACAATCTGGTGGTGTATGGCTCGAATGCTCAAGCTTTCGACTGCGCGCTGTGGTGTACGGTAAGAAAAAAGCACGTTACCATTGTTACGCCTCGTGCAAACAAGGAACTGGACATGCAGCAATCTCAGCATGCAAAACGCTTCATGACTACGTCGCTGTATGCGCTGGGTGTTTCTGCTCTACCAGGCTCGACTATCAAGTCGGTGGGCGACGGAGAGGTGGTCGTGGCCACCGAATGGGGCACTGAACAGTCTGTCCCCTGCGACACGATTATCATAGGGTCTGATTTACAGGCGAACAAGTCTTTATTGGACGAGATTTCAGTAGCTGAGAAGTACGCAATCGGTGATTGCAATGAGCCGTACAATATTGCATTGGCAATTCGTTCCGGTAACGACATCGGGCGTGCGGTGTAGCTCTTTTAGAAGTTGTGGGCGTGCTGACACGGCTGTACTGGTAAGTTGATGAAAAAGGTCGGAGTTCCTTGGGGCTTCGACCTTTTTCTTTTGTTCCTATTAATCCGCTGACATGTACGTTGTATGGTGCAAAGATGCTCTCGAAGTATAGTGCCGTGATTACGCTGAATAATCTACTGGGCATACTTTTGATCATAGTTGAGGCGTGCGGGTAGAGATGGCATGTAGAGCAAAGTGCTCTCTTATGAACATGAGGTATTCTTTGACCCTAAAGCAGTTCAACTTTTTTCGCATCCCTCTTTTTCGTTCAAAAATACTTGACGCAACACATTGAGTCGGTAGGTGATAAAGAGAGGGCTGCTTAAGGCCAATACAATAAATGCGTAACGATTCTGGGGTGATGATTTTTTGCGCAAGTATGAGGCACGCTACCTATCCAGAGTAAAGGTAGGGCGAAGTTTAAATAAATTCTTGTTGCAATGTTAACAATAAACGATAATTAAATTAGATAGATACGGTGGGGAGTATGAAGCGAGGAGTAAGCTGTGGCGCTTGATAAAATAAAAAGACAGCTGGAGCAAAAAGCGGAAACTATATCCGATAAGGCAAAAGAATATAGCGAGATGGCTGTTTCTAGCGCCAAAGACGGAGTAAAAGCTGTTTCCGAAATTGCGCAAGATGGACGTTTTAAGTTAAGAATGAATTATTACAGTCCAGTGTTTCCCGAAGAGTATAGAAATCCTGATTTTGATTTACCAAAAATGATTGTGATTGCCGACGAAGATGAGCGTAAAGGCGTCGATGTTTGTGTAGGGTCAATTGGATGGTTGAGTAAAGAGGGGGATCTAGAAGTTTTCCATTTGTACGAAGAAGCTGTTTCTATGTGTGGCCTTCATTTTCATCCTAGGCCAGTTTGCGATTCGATTTATTATCTAGACGCTTTTGACAACAGGCGTTTTGTGAATCTTGATTGCTATTTTGAAGTAATGCAACAGGATAAAATGACCGAACTTCGCGGCATCGCCTATTCTTTAGGTGCCAAGCGATGCCGGCTAGAAACTTACGAGGCAGCAAAAGAGATTTCTATAAAGAAAAGTCGTCGCAGTGCCAAGGTTTCGACGATTGTTCCTAAGGGACGCCTAAAAGGCGAATCATCGCTAGAGGCAGAACACCTAAGTTCAAAGAGCAGCGAAACAAGCACTCTTTTCGAGCACACCTTCGAAGGCGATGCGACTCCAAAGTGCCCTGAGTTGCAATGGTATGCTCATGATAAAGAGATTAATTTTCTGATTAACACTCGTTGTTCTGGCTCAGATTACAATAGTACGAAGGATTATCGTATTGAAATTGATTGCTCTGCTTCCTCGACCTTGTCTATAAGAATGGCATCGAAAATCGATGCAGCTCTTAATAAGCTAGGGGCATCGTGTAATTTTTCTTTTGAAGGTGAAGTGATGAACGAATCGCGTCGTAAATTAATGTTTGAAGTTGAATTTTAAATACTAATTGGTGCAAGAGAATAGGGTGGAATTGAGCGCGCCGACATTGCTTAAAAAACTGAACTGATCGTTAGGATTATCTTGGACGGGCTTGCTGGGTACGCGCTCAACCGATAAGGGTATTTCCTCGCAATCAGCGGCTAAGTGAATCTTCTGCGCGATTTTAATCCGACAAATCGATACATTCATGGAATATCCTAATTGGTTCATCAAAAGCATGCGGAGGACGAATACGGCAGCAGTATCGCAGGTCGTTTTGCATGGTGGCTGGCGCGGCTGCATAATGTCCGCTCCTGCTATTTCGTTAGCGTCGGAATTCCCAGTGCGGATATTCCGGCATGCGTGATTCGCCTTCGGTACTCAAAACTTAGCTGCCAGCTAATGTTTTAATAGCGTCTTTTCTTTAGCATGTGTAGTGCTTGCAAACCATGAGGTCAAGCGGTCTTGAAAGGAAGGACTTATATGCACGAATACCAAATTACCAGTTCACCGGATGGGCAGAACCGTGAGAATGCCCGCTGTGAGCGGGCGTCGACATCGGCTACAGCCATCACAGGACTCGTTTTGGGCATCCTAGCCCTAGCAACTTCGGCGTTGCCAATTATCAACAACTTTTCGTTCGTTCTAGCAGTGCCTGGCCTTGTGTTCGCCGTCGTCGGCGTAGTTGCGACGGTTCGTCGGAAGAAAAGCGGCAAAGGAATTGCGATTGCTGCTGCTACGCTGAATGTTATCGCCGTTGTTGTAGTGCTGGCGACGCAGAGTATGTATTCGGCCGCCATAGACGAGGCCATGTCCGGCCCGAGTGTGACGGGGTCGACAGATGCTGTCATTTCCGATAGCTCTGAGGAGAGTTCTTCTGGCGCCGTCGATTACAGCAATATGACCGTTGGGTCTGCGATCGAGTTGAGTAATGGACTTTCGGTACGAGTGAATTCCGTGCAGACAGGACTTTCCAACTACGACGGCTCGCCGATCACCGGTGTAGCAGTTACGTATGTGAACGATGGCTCTTCTGAGGCGTCCTTCAACTTGTACGACTGGAAGGGGCAGGATGCACAAGGTGCTCAACGGTCGTCGACCTACTATTCCGAGGCAACGGATAGCCTAAACTCTGGCAGCCTTGCTTCGGGTGGTATGGTGTCCGGTTCGGTCTATTTTGAAGGCGATCTGGTGAAAGTGCTGTATTTCTCGTCAATGTTCAGCAAAAGCTCTGCAATTGCTTGGACGTTAGCATGATGAATGGCTTGTCACTTACGATTTTGGGCACGGGCGTATAGAGGTGCGGGAGTGAGGATTTCGGCAAAAATACGCCGATCTGATACTATGATCGCGAAAACTGATCCAGAGAAAAGAAGGAAGCGGCGCGTGGAGGAGCCTTTGACAGAGGAGTTGTTGAAAGAGCTACTGAGCGCGCCCGCTCTCGTCGCTTTTGCTGCTGAGCATCGGATGGAGGCTCGAACGCTTTCAGATTATTTGCAGCAACTGCTCGACGAGAAAGGTCTTGAGCGCGTTTCTGTTGTGCGGAAAGCTGGTCTCAACGAAACATTTGGTTATCAAATTTTTATGGGCTCACGTAATGCTTCGCGCAATAAGGTTCTCCAACTGGCGTTTGCTATGGACCTGTCGCTCAAAGAGGCGAATCGATTACTTCAGGCCGCTGGCGTGAATGAGTTATATTGCAAAGACCGACGTGATGCTATTATTATTTTCTGCCTTGATCGCGGATACACACTGCAAAAAACGGATGAGGAGCTGTACCGGTTCGGCGAAGATACCGTCTGCTGATGTATATCTGGTCTTTAGTCGCAAGGCCTCAATCAGTCGTCTTTTATCCAGCGTGACTCCCCACACGTTTGGCGCATATTTGCGTTTATCTGCTACTATGAAGCGTATCATGACAAACGAACTCGTCGAACATTTGAATGCCCTTGCGCGCGACGATTGCTATCGCGTGGACACTGTTTTGAAGGATGGCGACTTCGAGACAACGCAGCGCGTGTTCTTCGTTGGAGTAAATGGAGCTGAGCAGGGGCCGTATGTTCGCAAATACTTAGATAAAGATGTTGGCCTGGGCGAAGCGTACGAACGTATCTGGTCTATTCAGCGAGAGGGACGACGTTTTCTACACCTTCCGCTCATCGTGGATTGCTATAACGTAGGCGATCGCCGTGCCGTGGTTATGGAGTATGTGCAAGGCGAGACGTTGTCTGATGCGGTTCGTCGCTGGGGCCCGTCGACAGATATTGCGTGCAATGTTTTTCCCTTGTTGTGCAGAGCAGCGGTTGAGTTGCATGAAGGTTTTGATCCGGCCATCATACATCGCGATCTCAAGCCATCGAATATTATGTTGACACGTGGTGGCCTGACCGTCATCGACTTCGGTATTTCGCGCACATACGATGATAAGGCGGATACGGATACCCGGCATTTCGGTACCCGCACCTATGCGCCGCCGGAGCAGTTTGGGTATGGACAGACCGATGTGCGCAGCGACGTGTATGCTCTAGGTATGTTGCTGTACTTCTGCTTGACCGGAGAGGCTCCCGACGCGAAGGCTCGCAACAAGGGGTTCGCATCGCCACTGGTGTCCGATGCGTTTCGGAAGGTCATCGCACGCGCCGCTGCGTTTGATCCGTCAAATCGCTATGAGAGCGCAATGGCATTAAATGACGCATTTTGGGCTGCTACCCATGAAAGCTCGCATGCTAATTCTCGTTTTGCACCTTCGATGCCGTCGCCCCCGAGGCCCCCTTTTTCTCATACGGTGCGAGAGGCGGTACCGAAAGCGCCAATGACGCGCCTTCGGTTTAGTGAACGCGTTAAAGCTCTTTTGTCGCGTGTACCATTTTCTGTGGGTGTGACATGGGACGTGATCTTACTATTGCCTTTCATCCTGTTCTGTATTGGATCCGTGGGAGCTACGTTTGATGCGAGGTATATGTCGGCACAATACGCGGCAGCCCCGTTGTGGCTGCGGGCCGTATCGTACGGGTCGCTCTCGTTGTTGATAATGGGTCCCCTTGTGTTTCTCATGCTAGACTTGCGACCGATTGATCGTTTGATATCGCCATTTTCTCGCATTCCACGCAAACACGTACGTATTGCCTGCCTGGTCATTTTTGCTGTAGGTGTGGTGGTGTTTGCGATTGCTAGTCAGCTGCTTTCTCCTATTAATAACGTGTAGCTTAGGGTCTTGTCTTGGGTTCGTATTGTTTGCAACGCCGAAGATTTCGCCGACTTCTTATTCCGCTTGTAAATGTCAAGCAGTTTTCCCTCACAAGGTAAGCACTTTTACCAGCCCTTCGGTAATGAGATTTTCGACGGTTTGGTAAGCACTTTTGCTCTCGTTGAGGAAATCAGTTTTTCCTTAGAAGCAAAGTCTCTGCACTAGCTAACTGCCATCGATAGGCACAGAAAAGCTATGCAGGTAAGATTCTTGCATGGCCTATCGTTGACAGTTGTTTGTGGTAGCGCTATTACGTTGTTGCATAAAGCTCTGGGTGCTTCAGGCGATATGATTCACCGCGCAACAAGAAACAGCGGGCATGATGTAGTATGCGATCGATCATTGCTGTCGTAAGCACCTGATCTCCCATAAACTCTTCCCACTGGGTGATCTCTTTGTTGGTGGTAAAGATCATGCTGCTGCGCTCGTATGCATCAGACACGAAGCTGAAGAACTTGTTCGCTTGGTTCTTGTTTATCGGCGTGCAGCCGATCTCGTCAACGATGACAAGTTGGGCTTTCTTTAAGTAGCGAAGGCGAAATTCTGTTTTTCGGTCTACCTCGGCTTTGTCCAACACCTCGATGATCGTCTCCATCTTCTCGTAGGCAACGGTGTATCCCTCATCTGCAGCCTTAAGGTCCAGACCTAGCGCGACCATTGTCTTGCCAAGACGCGGCGGACCTGCAAGTACAACGTTGCCATGCGCATCAAGCCAGCTCAAGTCTACCAGTAGCTCGACTTGGATAGCTGTGATGCCGCCCTCCAACTCGGGCGAATCAAACTCTTCTATTGGCCTTGCGCTCGGTGGGAAGTGCGCCGCGGCATAGTTGCGCATGGCGGTTTCAAGTAGGTCAGGCAGCTGCTTTGCAGCATGCTTGAGCCCAAACGTCTCAAGCATGCCTGATAGTTGTCCTGCTTGTACTGTCGGTCTGCTTGTCATGATGTGCACCTTTCCTCAAACGCACGGCGATACCCTTCAAGGCCGCGACCCTCCACTTCGTTGGCCGACGTTGTCGCAACGCTTATCACGTTTGTGCTTCCGCCACCTGCATACTCTGCTGATACAAGGTCGAACACTGCCTTGAACTGGGTGTAACGATATCGAAAGTCACGGCAGCATATCGCCATCACCTCAGCTAAAAGTGCACGCTCAGTGAGTATTGCGCGCGCAGCGTAACGGCCAGAACGCTACTTTGGTAACGTTGCCCTAGAATCAAAAGCACGTCTTCGATAATGCTTAAAACAGGCCTTCGGTATCGCTTCCTATAATCGAGTTGCCATGTAATCGATTATAGGAAGGATTCTCATGTGGCAAGAAGAATCAAAGTGAAGTCCATCATGGAGCTTCGAGACCAAAGGGTTTCCCAAAACGAGATCTCAAGAACTCGACACATATCTCCCCGTTCAGTCGGTGATGTGTGCAGAAGCGCTCGGGAGCAAAACATCGTTCACGCCGATATCGCTGAACTCAACGACGATGAAGCATACAGGCTCTTCTTCCCCGAACAAACCGTGTCTGAAAGTGTGTTTGCTGAGCCAGATTACGAATGGGTGCACAAAGAGTATGCAAAGCGGGGTGTAACACTTAGCATGCTGCACGCAGAATACCGCGAGCAATGCGAGCGCGACAAAACCTTTGCTTGCGGCACGACAAAGTTCAACGAGGGTTATCGTGCTTACGCCACTGCTAAAAACATTACGCGCAACTACACTCACAAGGCGGCAGAGCGCGCAGAAGTCGATTGGGCGGGAACGGTCTTTCGCCCCGCCCTTGCAACAGGTGAGCAAGTCAAGATCTACTTCTTTCTAGGAGTTCTGCCATATAGCCAATACGCTTACGTTGAGCCAACTCTCGACATGAAGGAGCGCACATGACTTCGATGCAACGTACGCATGCTGGAGTACTTCGGTGGTGTTCCTGTTCGAATTACTTGCGACAACCTCTAATGTGCAGCTGCACATTAGAGGTTGTCGGTGGTGAGAAGATGGGGAGTCCCACCGAAGAATTCAAAAGCCAACGCCGACTGCTCTATCCAATGATCTAAATCCATTGACGGGTCGGCGCGCACGTAGGTTTTTTGGCTGAAGGGGAGGCAGGCGACAAACAGGTATGCAGTTGTGGTCTCTTCAGTCAGCTCATCGATAACCTCCATATTCTTTCCTGCATAATCGAATTCGCTCAAATCGCCAGGGGGTGTGGTTCTTGCGTCCTTTTATGCCAGCTTCCTTCTTGTGGGCGGCATAGATTTCGCAGAAGCGGCTGTAAAGGTAGGGGTGCTCGCCGCGTGATACCGCTGATGCATAGTATTCCTCCCAAATGATCATCAGCGTCATCGTCTTGTCGCGCGCCATCTCTTTATCAATGCGCTCGACATCGATTGCGGCGAAGCTGACGTTTCCGCCGCCTGGATTACCACGCACAAGTTTGCGAGTCTCGCCATCGCACAATGCGGCAACATCTTCCCAGCCGACACCCCTTTCTTCAGCCCTTGCCAAAATATCCTGCACAGCAGACCTCGAACATAAACACGCGGATGCGATTTCGCGGATGCTCCTGCCGTTGGCGTGATGACGCAGGACATTCCGGTAACTTATTCGGCTACCCATAAGATCTTCCAATCATTGAATGCACGGTCCTTTTCGCCGTGCCATTGATGATTGTGGTTGCTTATGCAGATAAAGATTTTGTCAGGGTGTCCACTTTTCGCGGAGTGGTATCCACATTAAATCGGAATGCCTACCATTTTCTTATGGTGTGCGGTGCTGGTGAATTTTGGAATGATGTCCACTTGCGGGTGGAATAGCCAGTGGTTTCGGCTTGGTTGTCGGAACCACCACCAGCACCATGAAAGTATTGCATTTGCTGCATGGAAAATACTGCATCTGCTGCGTTCGGGATATTGCTAGTGCTGCATGGCCGTGGTGAACATAGCCATCTTCCAGCGATGCCTTCAGAGCCTCCAAAACGGCGCTGCAGGCAGCATAGGAGTGCTCGACGCTCTTTGGCCCCCTCTTCCATGGCTTTGTCGACTGTGGCCTTGTATTCCTTCATCGTATCAAGAACAGCTGACGCGAAATCTGGGAATTATTTCAATTCCTTTCTTGTCCGACTGCTGATTGCTGCTATTGGCAGTAGAGCCTGCAAATTTCGCGACGCTGATTTCTGCTAGGCAGCCTTTGCTCGGGTATAAAAATAGTTATAGATCTCTTGACGAACTTCTTCGATGAATTCGTCGGGGTAATCATTCTCTGGCAATTGATAAAGTTCATCGCGGATAATAATCTTCACTGTTGCCTGCGTTTCTTCCTTATCGGTCCAATGAACCATTTCTGCCAAGCGCGCCTCAATCGTATCAACCAACTCCACCGACACTGCCTTGACTTGCTTTATCTCTTGTGGGGTAAGTGTTTCCTTAAACAGCATCTCAAAAACCGTTTGTTGCTGCGGGCTGGTGAAGCCATCAGAAATGTAACTCTTTTGTACGTCGTCAAGATCGCTCGAAAGATGCATGAGGTCGTTGAACGTCTTCTCTATTGTGGCTTTGTCTTGCTCGGTGTTATAGTTGGCGATGATATTCTCGTAGCGCTTGAAAAATTCAGCACGCCTGGGATTGACACGCATAGCCGCCTCAAGGCGCAATTCGATTACCCCTCGAAGATCACCCAGTAGAAGGTTTTGTTCCTTGCTCTTTGCGAATTCCTGTCGCAAACGATCAAAGTTTATCTTGCTGATGTCAAACCGCGTGCCAACCTTTGCCGCTTCGAGATTCTGCTCCACAACAATATGCTCGTCGACAATCTTTTGAAGTTCGACCATGATATCGCCGGTATCTGCAATGTCGCGCCGTTTGGTTACTTCGTTGTATATCGCATTGATGGCGTTGTACTTTGTGTTCACGTCACTGGACAGTTCTTTTCTGTTTGCGAATTTGAACATCTTAAATAACTCGCGGGCGATGATGCCGAAGCGTTTCTTTGAGTCGTCCGAAATACTTACCGCATTTGCTCCCGCCTTGATTGCTGCTATCTTCTCGAATCCTTCAGCACCCGTTAACGTCTTCAGATCAAAGCCAACGCTCGCCAGGTTGATTTCAATCTCAATGATTAGTTCGTTAATGCGCGCGAATAGAGCGTCCTTATCAACGACGGGGTCAACCTCCGCACCGCCAGGATTTGCCGTATAAGCCGCCAAGGCCTCTCTGAGCGCTTTCACCACGCCAATATAGTCGACAACCAGGCCATTGCTCTTTCCTTGATCGACCCGATTAGCGCGCGCGATTGCTTGCATCAGTGTATGAGCCTTTAGCGGCTTGTCAAAATACATTACGGAAAGCGGCTTTACGTCAAAGCCGGTCAACCACATGGCGCAGACAAAAACAACGCGCAGAGGGTTGTCTCGGTCTTTGAATTCATCATCGAGCTTGCGATCAAGCATGTTCTTGCGATGGGGCTTGATGTCGATGTCCCATTTCTCAAATGCGGCAATCTCGTTTTGCTCTTGGCTGATTACCACCGCCATATCGGTCTCGCGCATCCAGTCGATCTTGCGTTGAAACTCGATCGCCTCCTGCTGGGACAGCCCCTTGAGTGATTTTTCTAATTCGACAATCTTCTCATCCCAGAACTTCTGAACCATCTGGTGCATTCGAACAGCGGTCACTTTGTTCACGGCAATGAACATCGCCTTGCCCGATTCCCAGATGCTGGTGTAGTGGTCAACGAAATCGCGTGCGATGGTCTCAAGACGCGGCGTTGCCGTGATGATATGCAGCTGCGTCTGGATGTCCCGCTCGATCTTCTCGGCCTGCTCCGGGTCAAGATCTGCCTTCTCAATAGCCTCGGCAAGCTTGTCATCCATCTCGGGGTTCGTAATAGCCAACTTGTCGCTTCGATTCTCGTAGAACAGCGGCACGGTTGCACCGTCCTCCACCGCTCGGCGGAAATCATACGTTGAGACATAGCCGCCGAAAGTTCGCTTAGTTAGGTTGTCACTTTCCAAAAGCGGTGTGCCGGTAAACCCAAGGCGTGAGGCCGTTGGTAGCAACTGGCACATCTTGTCGGCAAAGATACCGTTGTTGGAGCGATGTGCCTCATCTGACAAGATAATGATGTCGTGGCCGTCGGCCGGAACGATAGGCTCATGTCCTTCCAGGTTGAACTTCTGAATGAGGGTAAACACGAAGCTAGGGTTTCCCTCCAGTTTCCTTGCCAGGTCTTTTCCGCTTGAGGCGACGTAGCGCTTCGATTCGGTAGACAGGCAACCGCAGCCTTCGAACGTCTCGGCAATCTGCTTGTCAAGTTCGTCGCGATCGGTGACCACAACGAATGTCGGCGACCCCTCGAACTTGCGCCGGATCTTACGTGCGAAGAACACCATCGAATAGCTCTTGCCGCTGCCCTGCGTGTGCCAGAACACGCCCAGCTTACCCTGGCGCTGCTCGCGTTCCGTGTACCACTGAATTGCCTCGTTTACGCCAAGGTACTGGTGGTTGCGCGCAAGAATCTTAGCAGTTGGGGTAATGCTGTGGTCGAACAGCACGTAGTTCTCAAACAGGTCCAACATGTTTCGCTTATTACAGATACCAAACAGCATAGTCTGCAAAGAAACCTCACCCGGGTCTGTTTCCTTCAGACGCTTCCATTCATTAAAAAACTCGTACGGGCTGCCGAGCGTTCCAATCTTTGAATCGCTGCCGTTAGAGAGAAGTACGAAGGCGTTGTAGTGGAAGATTTGAGGAATGGTGTCTTGGTAGTCGCTATAGTTATCCTCATAGGCGCGAAGGACGTCCTTATCGTGGCGTTTAAACTCAGCAAACAGCAAGGGTACGCCATTAACGAAACCAACCAGGTCACAACGGCGTTTATGAAGTGGCCCCTGAACCCATATTTCTTCGGCTGCCACGAATCGATTGTTCTCGGGATGCTCGAAGTCGAACACTTGAGCCCTGGCGGTTTCGGTCGTCCCATCAGGCTTCACATGCTCAACAGGAATCCCATCGCGCAACATCTCGAACTTCTTCTCATTGGTTTGCTGCAAAGAATCCGTAGCCAGAACGCCCTCTAGCGTCTTTATCGCCTGCCTACACTCATCAGGTTCTAAGTATTCATTCAATTCGATGAGCGCATATTCAAGGTCTCGTTTAAGTAGAATGTCGCTGTATGATTCTCGGCCAAGCGTTCCATCAAGACCTAATACCTCGTCGTCGAAGCAGAAGAACACATCATCCCAACCCAGTTGTGCTTTCAGCAAGTCGCCGGCGGGTTTCTGTACTGCTTCTTCTTCGGAATACTTATTTGTCATCGCCGTTTTCCAATCGCTGTTTATTGGTGTTATCACCGCGCTCGAGAGCATCTAACTGTCGGATTGCCATATCGTTCAAATAGAGCGCTCGATCACGCATCGGCTGTCCTGCTGCAATCAGCTCAGCATTCATGCTCTCCATGTTAGCAAGAACAACCAATTGGTGAAGCGTTGCATGGTCTCGAATGTTTCCCGTTTTATCAGGGTTTTTCTCTCTCCACTCCTTCGCGGTCATTCCAAAAAGTGCGGCGTTCAGCATGTCCACTTCAGTTGCATAAACAAAGCCTGAGCGTTGCTTAGTCATACGTTTTGGAATTATGTTTTGCTGAATGGCATCGGTATGAATCAGATAGTTTATTTTTGAGAAGAGGCGCTTCTCGTTCCATTCAAGTGAGAGGCGATTATTCTCATCGTTCTTCAGACGCTGATAGTCTTTAATGATATAGAGCTTAAACTCGGGCGATATCCACGAGGCAAACTCGAACGCGATATCGATGTGTGCATATGTACCGCCATAGCGACCACGCTTGACCTTGATACCCTTTGCGTTTGTGCTGGTAGTCCATTTTGTTGGAGTCATAACAAAAGAGTTCAAGCCAGCTTCGCGCTTAAAGGCATCGAATTCGATGCCTTTAAAATCTGGGTTATTAATTTTTTCCCAAACACCCAGAAATTCAAGAGTATTCCTGTTACGCATCCAGTTCTGAATAACCATTTTCTCGTTGTCGCTTTTATAGCGCGCAATATCCGTAAGCGAAATAAAGTCGTCTCGCGTTCCTTCGCTTACGACTTCAACCGAAAGGCCGTTAACATCAAGCTTCTCTCGGTACTCCTTATGCGTCATTATGCTGCACCTCGCTTCTGTTCCTCTGTGAGTTATTACGCAAGCAACTTAATCAACTGAACGATTACCAATACAAGTGCCACAATTTTGGTCATAAGCTCTACAACAGCAAATAAACTGCTAGATCTTGTAGCCTCGTTTGACTTCCTGCTTGATTGAACTTTTTTAGATGTCGTATACAAGATAAAACAGAAGCCCTGAACAAGTCCAAAGATACCGAATAGAGCAACAAGTAGCGACAGAAGATTATGAAATGGGAAAACAAATAAATACAAGGCGACCGCAACGGCTAGACAAAAAATTCCAGCAGTTACATCATCGGTTCCTTTAATTTCGCTATCCTTCTCTCCGAAGGAGGAAAAGAAACCCATTGCACCTAATACAACAAACAGCCAACGCAGAGCTGAGGTAACTAACTCATCACCCATAAAGTTGGGGACAGCGGTCAAAAGGACACCCAAAGCAATGAAGGTGAGGGCCAATGAGAGGGAGTTGATTGTCCTATCAATCTCTTTACTGACTTTTGGCTCCTTGTTCGATTTAGCCATTGAGGTCATCTGCGTTCGTCAATACCGGGAGTAGGCGGTCGCGTGCCGTCTGGCTATTCTTGTCATAGTCGAAACTCCATTCTTGGAAGATGTCGGTAAACTTCTGCCAAACACGTCGTTCGCTTGCGCGAATGTCACGAATTATGGCGATGAGTTCGTCGAAGCAGTCCTCACCAAAAGGAGCACCGTTTTTCAAGCGTTCAACATTAAGCGCATAGCCCTTTTGGATGTACACTTTTAGCGTTGATGTTGCCCACTGACGAAAACGGGTTGCCTGCAATGAATTGACGCGATAGCCGACGGCGATAATAGCATCCAGGTTGTAGAAGTCGACATTGCGCTTAACCTGGCGATTTCCCTCTTGTCGAACTATTTCCATTTTGGAAACAGTTGCCCTTTGGTCCAATTCACCTTCTTCGTAAATGTTTGAAAGGTGCTTGGAAATGGCAGGAACGTTTACTTGAAACAATGCGGCAATTTCCTTTTGTGTTAGCCAAAACGTCTCCTGCATATAGCGCACTTCAACAGGGACGTTCGCCCCGTCGGACTGATATAGGATGATTTCAGCCCTTTGTGGCTCATCAGGTTGAGGAGAGGCGGTGTTTCCTTCAGTCATAACTACACCTCGATTTCGCCCGACATAAGCTTGGGGAGCAAGCGGTCACGTGCTTCTTGGGCATTCAAAACAACGCGTTCAGCAACTGCACACTGCTCAAACGGAGGCGCAACTACTTGACAAAACAATTGTCTGATTTCATCAGGAGGCAGAACAAGAGTTGTGCTGTTGATATGCGATGGATACACATGTGGCTGTGCTGACCCTCGCTGCAAATGCTGAAAACCATGGCCAATATTAACCACTGACTCATAAACGTAATATAGACAATCTACCATTGTAGAATCCACATATGAACAATCCGAAGCCCATATGTCTTGCATATATAGCCTAGTAAATCCTGCATTTGCTCCAGAACCGCTAACTGTTACGACTGGAGCTGTCGTGTTGCCTTGACTGTGAAAATAAGCTGGTCCAAGCCCACCTGCCACAACGGGAACGCTGCCTTCTTTTGCCTTAGCTGCAGTAATTATTTTTCCACGTTTGAACTCAACAATGTCTGCAAGTGTCCCTTTTCTCCACCCCTCGGGGAGATTGGTAGTGGGGTCGATGAGGGTGGTTTCGTGGCCGGGGAATTTGAGGTCGATGAACCACTCTTTGTACAGGCGTTGCGCAGCCTCCTCCAACAGCTTTATCTGCTTGCAATTGTTCTCGATAAGTCTGTCGTAAGTAGAAAGAATGCCTACAATGCGCTCTTGCTCACTAAGCGGTGGAAGGTTTATTTCCTTTTTGCGAAGAAGTGTTAGGGTAACGGTTCTCTGGGCTGCGCCAATCGCGACAGCATCAGCCCACCGATAGAATTCGGGATTTTTCATCGAATAGAACAGGAATCGAGAATCAATCTTTTTTGGATTGGGTCGTAGAATAGCAATGTGTCTTTGAAACACAAATGGCATATCGTTTTTTACGAGAACGGGAATACCAAAGCTTCCTACTGCTGAATACAGAATATCGCCACTTCGAGCTCTGCGGCTGTCGCTAAGCGTTTCATAATATTCAACCGGGACATGGGAAACGCTTGTGAAGTCAATCGTATTTAAACATTGATCAAAATTAGAAATGGTAATGAACGGGATTCCGCTTGATGCTTTTGGAGGCGGTTGATGGTCCCCGTCAACAATTGACTCGCACACGTCTTTCAGTTCAGTTTTCATAACCCCAGCTCCTTGAAGTTCTTAGAGATGGTGGCCATAAGGTCGTTGCTTTCGGCTTGCAGCTGCTCCAATTCAGTATGAATCTCGGTCATGCGCTCGTGGAAGTCCACGCCGTCATCTTCTACCGGCGGCACACCAACGTAGGCACCGGGCGTTAGGCTCCAGCTGCTCTTGTCGGCGTCTTGGTTGCCCTGAATGTCTTCCCTTGTAGCAATCTTGCAAAGACCGGGCATGTCGGCATATTCGCCTTCGCCAAACTTCTCTACCAGCCACACGGCTTCTTCAAGCACCTTGGCGGCTGCTTCCATTTGGGCCGTTACTTCAGCGAGTTCGTTGCGACGCTTCTTCCGCTTGTTCTTGGGCAGGTTATCGACCTCTGTTTTTGCAAACGCCTTCTGACCTTCGATTGCCTCGAGCATTGCCTTGTGACAAATTTCAAACTCGCCCACGTCACCAAGCGTGCACATGGCTTCCGCAACATCGCCATCACCAAACAGCTTCGCCAGCTTCTTGGTTTCAGCGCGATACTCCTTAAGCAGTGCTGCGTACTTGTCGGTTTCGCCGCGATATAGCCACACAATGGCACTCAGATTCTTCATCTGCCACGGGCTCCACTCATTAAGAGTAGTGCTTACCGCCGTGTGATAGCGCTGCGCGTCAATGAACAGCACTTTGTCCTTCAATGTTTCAGACTTGCCCTTATCGAAGAACCACAGCGTACAGGGCAGGCTTTTGGTGTAGAAGAAGTTATTGCCCACATACAGCATCACATCTACCGTGCCGTCTTCAACCAGCTTGCGACGCATCTGCTTTTCGGCATTTGAATCGGTGGCGGAAGATGCCATAACAAAACCCGCGCGCCCGCCTTTGCTTGCGCGTCCATCTGCATGAATGTAGCCGGGGTCTGCCAAATACGAACAAAAGTAGTTGATCCAAAGATAGTTTGCGCCGCTGGAAGACACCTCGCCCTTCTTGTTTTCTTTGATGGGGCCAAGAGGCAAACGCCCTGCGTTGCTAGCGGCTTCCGCCTTGACTTTATCTACATTAAAAGGCGGATTAGCTGCAACGTAGTCGCATGTTCCGTCAAGCGAAAACGCATCGTTGTAGAAGGTGTTGGCATCGTCGCCCGATTTAATGTGACCTTCCATGCCATGTACCGCCATGTTCATCAGGCACAACTTGGCGTTGTATTCCACCTTTTCCTGACCGTAGAACATCATGGCGTTGGTGGGATTGCCGCCGTTGTCACGTACGTAATCACTGGCAGAAACAAACATACCGCCACTACCGCACGCAGGGTCTAACATGGCGCCTTCCGCAGGCTCCAACACATTCATAATCATGCGCACCAAAGACTTCGGCGTAAAGAACACGCCGTCGTCGCTGGCAACTGCCGGGGCAAATTTGCCAAGGAAGTATTCATAAATGCGACCGACAATGTCGTCGCCCTCTTTATCAAGTTCTTCATTATTGAACACACGCAGAACTTCGCCAAGCAGCGTATCACCCAACTGGTCGTAGCCGCGCGGCAACACACCAGCCAGTGATGGTGTTGCTTTTTCTAGAAGGTCCATTGCCTCGTTGACTTTGCGGCCAACTTCTTCCCCTTCGGGGAGTTCAACCAAATAAGGGTACTGCGCTTGTTTGGGGATAAACATGGCTCCACGTTGCGTGTAGTCAGAGGGCTCAATAGGCGCTTGGCGTCCCGTGCGCTGCGCACACTCTTCGTTGATTTGCGAGTCTACGCGCTTAAAGCGCCCCCAGGCATAACGAAGGAAGATAAGCCCCAAAACCGGCATGCAATACTGCTGGCTGGTGAGCTTTGAATTTGCGCGAAGATTATCTGCCGCTTCCCACAGTTCGGTTTCAAGCTTCTTGATATCGGCCATTCTTTATTTCCCCTTTACGGATAGCTTATTGATGAGACAATTATAAAAAAGCGCGCTGAAGCTCATGCCGTTCATGGTCGCGTATTCTGGCGCGGCTTCCTTGAGATTTGACGGGATGCGCACCGTAACGGTTACCGTATAACCTTCGGCTAGATGCGCTTAAATCTTGGCAGGACTGGCGCCATCGGTAATCATTGATTTGTAACTGTCGCTCATGGCATGCTTCCTTACGTTGAAGTACAGTGCGTTTGTAATACGCCCATTTTAACACTCGAAACTTGGCTAATCATTAGCTGACAACATTGCGGACTTGTAGACATAAGCTTAGATCAAATCTTCGATGACGAGTGGAAGGGTCGTCGGGGTGAAAAGCTGACTGAGCGAGAGCTTAATCTGGTCAAGTTTTTTACACGCGATGGTAAGGTTCTTAGGAATGCCTATGTTCCCAAGAGCAATGGCGAAACGTCCGAGATTGATGTGCTATTCATTACGCAAAAGGGCATCTTCGTCATTAAGAACAAGAATTATTCCGGTTGGATATTCGGCAATGAATCCGATAGATACTGGACGGTATCTTGCAGACGCTACGCCCTTTCCCCCAATGCCGGTTTACTAAGGAAGCTTAGGTACGTAATATTCTTACCAAGTTCGCAAAACGCGCCCCTATGGCGTTTTATACTTCATGAACGCGGTGAGATAGCGCAGGTCCTTCTGCATATTTCTCCGCTGTTTATAGGTTGTTTGCAGCATGTTGATCAGGGGGAGTACAGCGTCCGGACCACAGGCTTCCGTCATAGTAAGAAGCTTGTTGCAAAGATCGTCGTATTTCCCATTATATGAAGCGTGCCGGGTGAAATCCTCGATATCGGCCTGAAAACAAGCAGTGACTTCTTGAGGAAAGTACGGATTTAGCTCCCTGAAAAACTGGTAAACAAGGCTCCGGTTTTTCTGTACCAACAACAAAGCCCCTTGCCACTCATGTTCTTGAAGGAGTATGTTGGTTGCCTGGTGCGCAGGGAAGGTTGTCACTATTTTTGCGAGGATGCTCTCACGGTTGTCGTCCCAAGTTCCCAAAGAAATAGAGGCATTTTTGAGCGTTTCGTAGTGATCGGCATCCTCGAAGCTAAAGCAGAGCTCACCTGCCGTACGAACAAGTTTCGCCTCGTCGCTTCTATTGTTGGAAAGGGTGTATATCTCAACGAGGCGTTCGTAATAGGGTTTGGTTTTCCAGCTTGTTGCTTTGTCCTCTTGCGCTATACCGTCGAGGCATAGTTTTTCGGCACAAGAAAAATCTTCAGCAACAAGTGCCATTTCGATGGCATCTGCGCGAATCTCGGGAATATGAAGGTTATCTTTTTGGAACTGCTGGGATTGGGTAAAGTCGAACATTTTCAGATAGCGGTAATAAAGAAGGGTGTTCATTGGCGCCAGGCGCCCCCAGGTGGGCGCAGGCTCATGAGCTTCAGCGTCAGCTAGCCTTTTAAGAGATGCGAGCAAAAACTCGCCCTTATCAAGGTTACCCCACCGAGCAGCGATTTCGTAGAGTGGTTCTTGTAAATCGATCGAAAATTCTCTTTCGACTTTCTCTATCAATTCTTGGTAGAGGGCAAGACCGTCATCGTCGCGAGGACTGGAAACAAAGTTGTCAACAATTTCGCTCAGGTTCTCAAGACAAAGTTGCTGCAGATCAGAAAGGCCCTCGTGGTAATCATCGGCGTTACCATCAAGCCTATTGATAGCCGAAAGCATTTCGAGGGTATATCTCAAAACGGACACACGGGAATGATTAGTGTCGCGTTGGAACGTGCAAAGTTCTTCTCGAAGGCGCGTGCTTACTGTCCAACAAGCTTCATCATCGAGATACCCTTGTATCATGCGTCCGTCAATTATTTCGGACAGCGCGATTCGATAACGCTCCGATTCATTTTCCGGCAGAAGAGCATTCGTGCGCGCGTCGAAATCATATTCGAGGGGAGAAAGCGAGCTGGGTACGCCCTCAAGCGCAGCAAGTAAAACAGCTACTTCATGCTTGCAAAGAGACTCTCTCGTAAAGGGGCAGGAGCAAGAGTGATCGGATACAGCCTCATGAAGATCAAGCTTAATGCGTACTTCGTAAGGAGCTCCGGGCCCCTTGCCTTTAACGTGGGCTACGATTGATTTGGTGCGCGTATCAACCGAATAGGAGCTGATCATATTATTATCGTAGTAGTCTTTACCGCGACGAAATATTTTGAAACTTGCTGTTGCGAGAAGTTCTTTCAGGCTCATAACGTACTGCACCATCATTTCGTATCCGCTTGACAGAACCATGGGGACATATGCGAATAGTGTACTCCTTGGCGAATGCAGAGGGGTTGATGTTTCTACTTCCTTTTGGTTGCTTGAGTGGGCGACTGCGACGGCTACGCAGGAAAGTAGTTTTGGAGCAGTGACAAACTGACTGGTTATCAAACTTGCGTATTACGCAGGTAAAGATCAACTTGCTTGGGAGCAGAGACTGCCGGTGCAGTCCCAATTCAAGTTCACTCACTTTATTCTCGTCAAGCAGTATTGACCAGGATCCTTCGCTTTGATACTGTCGTGTTACATTTTTAAAATACGTAACATCTATGCGATCATGAAGGGAACGAAATGAACAGACTCAGGAAGCTCGCGGCCATCGCCGCGGCGTGTATAGCGATGGTCTTCGCGCTCGCGTTTACAGGCTGCGCCTCCACGCAAAACGCCGATTCTGCAAGTTCTTCCGTCGAAGCGCGAGCAACCGTCATCACCGATGCCTATAACCGCTCGGTTGAGCTTCCGTCAGAAGTGAAGACTGTTGCAACAGTTGGTAGCGGCGCTCGATTCGTTGTATACGCCGGTGCACAAAATAAGCTCATCGCGGTTACCGAAATGGAGACAGAAGCATCTCCCGCACGTCCGTACACCATGGTGTGCAGCGATCTGTTCGCTGGACTTCCTGCAACGAGCAATGGTAACCATCTTATGGAGACCAACGTCAACACCGAGCAACTGCTTGAGCTCGCTCCTGACGTAATTATCTCAAGCCGCAGCGCTTCTGAGTGTGATAATCTCCAGGCTGCCATTGGTATTCCTGTTGTGGGAATCTCGTATCAAGACCAACTCTTTTCTGACGACGTTTACACTTCTATTGAGGTTGTCGGTGAGACATGCGGTACCTCTGAGCATGCTGCTCAAGTGGTTAAAAAGATGAAAGAATGGGAAGCCGATCTCACCGAGCGCGCTTCTAAGGTTTCCGGCGCTGAAAAGCCGAGCGTGTACGTTGGCGCAGTAAACTACAAGGGCGCAAAGAGCTTCGGGGGGACGTATGCCCACTATGCTCCGCTTGATATCCTCGAAGCGGTAAACGTCGCCGACGAAACCGGGCAAACCGGATCGGTTGAAGTTGAGCTCGAGCAGATTGGCGTTTGGAATCCTGACTATATGTTCCTCAATATGGGCAACATGAACCTCATGAAGCAAGATTATGCAAACAATCAGGAGTTTTTTGATAACCTCTCCGCGTTCAAGAGCGGAAACCTTTATTCGCAACCTTCCTTCAACTACAACGGCACAAACGTTGAAATGGGAATTTGCGACACGTACTTCATTGGTATGACCATCTATCCCGCACAATTCGGTGACATTGATCCTGCCAAGAAATACGCCGAGATCTTCGAGACCATGCTTGGTGCTAATTACTATGAGACCATGAAATCCAACGGGATGGATTTCAAGCAAGTCAAGATTACGCTGTAACACAATTGCTACATGCCTCGATCAAATAATGTGTTCGAGGCATGTTTGAACAATGACGGCCTCTTAGGTATTCGATCGGGGCCGCTTGACTGAAATGAGTTAATTTGAACCCTGACGGCACCGTGAGAATGAACCGCTCTCAAAAAAGAGACGACTCAACGCTGCACGCGTACAAAGGCTATATTGCAAAGAAGAGGCTCATTATCCTGGGACTCGTCTTTGCTGTTTTTGCTATTGCGGTATGGTCAATAATGATCGGCTCGAGCGACATGAGCTTATCAGAAGTGCTTTCTGCGCTCATTGGACAAGGGGAACGTAATCACCAGATTGTGGTCTGGAACCTCAGAATGCCGCGCATTCTGACGGCAATCGTAGGGGGTATCGCATTAGCTCTCGCGGGATGCGCTTTTCAGAGTACGCTGAGAAACCCCTTGGCATCCGCTAGCACGCTCGGCGTCTCTCAAGGTGCGGCATTCGGTGCCTCAGTGGCAATTATCTTGCTGGGCGCAGGAGGGCAGGTCTCCGCTTACGACGGGGCTCAATTCTCTGGAAACCCTTATCTGACAGCCCTGTGCGCATTCTTAGGGGCAATGTGCTCGACGCTTGTCGTGTTGGGCCTTTCGCGCATGAAAGAGATGACACCTGAGGCAATCGTACTTGCGGGTGTTGCCTTATCGGCCCTGTTCTCGGGCGGAACAACCATGATTCAGTATTTTGCTGAAGACACGCAGGTCGCAGCGGTAATTTTCTGGACCTTCGGTGATTTAAGTCGTGTCGGCTATCAGCAGTTGGCCGTTATGGCGGTAGTAACAGCGCTCTCCGCGGTCTATTTTTTCGCAAATCGATGGAACTACAATGCAATGGAGTCGGGAGAGGTGTCGGCCCATGGGCTCGGAGTCAATGTGAGTCGCGTACGATTGATGGGCATGATGGCTGCATCGGCTGCGGCATCTACAACCATTGCCTTTTGCGGAATAATCAACTTCGTTGGGCTAGTGGCTCCTCATGTTATGCGACGCCTGATCGGTTCCGACTACCGATACCTACTTCCAGCATCGGCGTTGGCGGGTGCCGGCCTTCTGATGCTATCCGATATCGCTGCGCATGCCATCGTGGCACCGTTGATTTTGCCTATCAGCGCCATTACCTCATTCGTCGGCGCGCCGGTGTTTATCTACTTACTGTTCAAAGGAATTAGCCGATGAGCCTCAAAGCGAACAACGTTGCCTTTTCGTATTCTCGGAACCAGCGGGTTCTGCAGAATGTGTCGGCTTCGGTGCTGCCCGGCTCGTTCCTGGCGATCCTTGGGGTAAACGGTTGTGGAAAGTCTACTTTACTCTCATGCATGAACAGCTTGCTCAAACCAGCAGATGGAGTGGTGCTGCTTGACGGGCGCGACCTCGCGGAGGTATCGCGAACGGAACGCGCCGAGAAGATGGCGCTTGTTGCGCAGCATAGCCATGCGAATCGGCTCACGGTGTACGATGCTATTCTTCTTGGACGAAAGCCTCGAGTCAAAGGTGCACCAAGCGAGGAAGATTTGCGCATTGTCGACGAAGTAGTTGGCTCGTTGGGACTCGCGGCGTATGCGCTGAGGTATGTTGACGAGTTGTCGGGAGGAGAATACCAAAAAGTGGTGCTCGCTCGCGCATTTGCCCAGCAAACGAGCATCCTTCTACTCGACGAACCCACAAACAACCTTGACCCTGCGAATCAACAGGAGGTAATGCGGGTTGTACGCAGGGCGGTTGATGGGAAGGGTTTGGCTGCTGCTGCAGTCCTTCACGATGTAAACCTTGCACTGCGCTACTGCGATCGGTTCCTCATGATTAAAGACGGCGCCGTTGCTGTGCAGGGCGATGCGAGTTCGGTCACCGAAGAATCAATCAAACTTGTTTACGGTATGAAAGTAGATGTTATAGAGCACAAGGGCTGCAAAGTGGTTGTTCCTGTGTAGGGGCAACGAGACTTGAGCTGACACAAAAAATGAAAGGTGCTGATATGAACGATATTGCGGAGTATTTCAACGGACGTGCAGACGATTGGGAGAAGAATTTTAACAAGCCAAGTCCGGTCCAAGGAGCTGTCGCTGCGATTGCCGCCATTGGACCGGAATCGAAAGTTCTTGATTTGGGATGCGGTACAGGGGTTATGGCTCCTGTGTATTTGGAACTTGGCGTCAAACGTGCGCTTGCAATCGATCTTGCACCTCGCATGATCGAAATTGCGCAGGGAAAGTACGCTGACCAGTCTTGGCTTGAGTTTAAGTGCTGTGACGCATACAGCTTTAAAACCGACGAAAGATTCGATGCGGTGGTTATCTATAACGCATATCCCCATTTTCTCGATAAACAGGCCTTAGCAAAAAAAGTTGCTTCACTTCTTGTTGACGGAGGACGGTTCGTTGTTGCTCATAGCTTAAGCCGTACTCAGATGAACGAACATCATAGCAACGTACCCGTACATGTGACGACATGCCTGCGTTCAGTACAGGCTGAATCAGGCGAATTCGAGAAGTTTTTCAACATAGACACACGGGTGGACTCGCCCGGGTTCTACTGCTTCGCTGGCACACTGAAGTAGGGCTTCCGCTGTTTCCTGTTTTGTTGGACACGCAGTTCGAGACAGCATCGATAGAGGTTTCGCGAAAAGCTGTCGCACCCTTAGGGATGGCAGCTTGCGCGTGTTTAAGGGCTTGCAGTTCACCTGCCTATGGATCGATGCCATTTACTATCGATGAAGAATACGAAGGCCATGCCGCTTCATTCCTTTCCAAAAATTGTTCAGAAAGATCACGCATCTCTACCGAATTGCATTTCGTAGTAACGGGCGTACGTGCCGCCTTTGGCTAGCAGAGAGTCGTGAGTGCCCTGCTCCACAACACGTCCGTGCTCTACAACGGCAATAAGATCGGCATTACGAATAGTGGATAGGCGATGGGCAATAACAAGTGTTGTACGCCCTCGCGAAAGCTCTTCAAGCGATAGCTGAATGGCGCGTTCGCTTTCGTTATCAAGGGCGCTCGTGGCTTCATCAAGTATAAGAATGCGTGGGTTGCGCAAAAACACGCGCGCAATGGCCACGCGCTGCTTTTGACCGCCCGACAGACGCGCTCCACGCTCGCCTACCAGAGTGTCGTAACCTTTGGGTAAACTCATCACAAAATCATGGATGTTCGCACGCCGCGCCGCCGCCACGAGCTCTTCATCGGTGGCACCCGGCTTGCCGTAGGCAATATTCTCGCGCACCGTGCCGCCAAACAAATACACGTCCTGCTGCACAATTCCAATGGCTTCTCGCAGCGTATCAACGCGCACGTCACGCACATCAATGCCGTCAAGCTCCACCGCACCCGCCGACACATCGTAGAACCGCGGCAGCAACGAACACGTCGTGGTCTTGCCACCCCCTGATGGCCCCACCAGCGCCACCGTGACCCCCGCCGGAATAGCCAGGTTTAAACCGCGTAGCACTTCGTGGCTGCCATCGTAGGAAAAGTGCACGTCGCGGTAGCGCAGTGCACCGACAACTGCGCCTTCTCTCTCGCGCTCACGTTCAGCCACGCACAAAGGCACAGCCCCGGGACGGTTCTGAATATCAGGGTGCTCAGCCAGCACCTCGACAAAGCGGCGAAAGCCCGCGTATCCCTTTTGGAACGTCTCGACAAAGTTGATAAGCTGCTCAACGGGGGACACAAAGATACCTATATAGAGAGCAAAAATGGCCAATTCGCTCACATCCAGAGAACCCGTGGCCACAAAGTAGCCGCCGCCCACAAGCGTGGTGATATATAGCACGCCAGTGAACAGCGAATTTGCCGCATGAAATGCCCCTAGAAACTTATAGGAGCGCTCTTTGGTATCCAGGAACAGCGCGTTCGTGTGCCCAAACTTTTCAATCTCTGACACCTCGTTACCAAACGACTTCACCACCCGAATGCCACCGAGCGAATCTTGCAAGCGCTCGTTAATTTCACCCATGCGCTGCCGATTTTCGGCAAACACGGTACGCCTCAGGTAGTTCTTCCACACGGCATATACCGCCATAAGTGCAGTGGCTGCCATCATGATAAGCGTCAAGGGAATGTTGATCATAAACAGCAGCACAAACGACCCGACTATTTTCAGAACGCAGATGAACAGGTTTTCTGGCCCATGGTGAGCCAACTCCGAAATGTCAAACAGATCGGTAACAATCTTACTCATCATAACGCCCGTGTTGTGACGGTCGTAATACGAAAAGCTCAACCGTTGAAACTGCTTGAACAAATCCGCGCGCATATCAGCCTCCATGCGCGCACCCATGATGTGTCCCCAACACGTGATGAAATACTGACAGCCTGTCCGTAACAGGTAGAGCACCCCCAACCCGAGGGTAATCCATCCCAGAGCGCCCAAGATAACGTCGGCGGGTTGCAAGAAAAAATCCTTGGTGAAAAAGCTGAGGAACTGCGGGAAGGCCAGATCGATACATGCGAGCACCGTTGCAGCTGCAAGATCGGCAATAAAAAGAACCTTATAGGGTTTGTAGTAGCTTACAAAGCGCGCAAGCACGTTGCGTGCGGTGACGCGCACCGCAGCTTCGGCACCCACTGAAGTGGGTGCCTGATGAGATTTCTTTTGAGTATTCATACGACTCATTGTAGCGCTCGGCCTGCACCCATGGAACAACAATCACGCGACCGCACGCTGGCTGCCAAACAGCCCTTCGCTCTTCGCACACCCTGAAATACAATGCCCATATCTGATTGAAGCGGGGCGTAAGTGATCGCCAGGAAATAATCGTAAGCGAGGTTTGCCATGAGTTTTACCAACGCATGCTTAGGCTTCGCTACGAACTTATTCTGCGCGACTCTTAACAGGCTTTATAGGGAGTCAAATTATGAGATCATCTAAAATCACAGGTACCATATGCCTAACCGACGAGAGTACGCGCCTGGAATATCATCTCGGGTCGATGCCCTATATTTAAGCCATTGTTTTTATAGCTATTTTTCTGCTAGCAGATCAGCAGCCCACTGTGCAGCAACCATAGAGCCGTCAACTAAAACACTTTCGTCCACCTTATAAAAACAGCTGTGCTGTGGGTGGTTTGCGCCTACTTCTGGGTTTCGTGTGCCAACGAATACAAACACGCCAGGAACATAGCGTAGGTATTCGCTGAAGTCTTCACCGGAAAGCGTGCCTTCGTAGCTGCCGACCGCATCTTCGCCCAATATCTCAACTACTGCGCGACGTGCGGCTTTGGCACAGGTGGGGTCATTTGATAAGCCCGCATTGCCCGGCTCGAATGAAAAGTTGGCGCGGGCTCCAAAAGCGCGAGCTATCTTACCTACAATGCGTTCCAGCCGGTCAGGGACTTCGGAGCGCAATTGATCGTTCCACGTGCGTACCGTTCCGGTTAGGTACGCCGAGCCTGCCATAATGTTGCGGGCCTCGCCGCCATGAAACTCGCCTACCGTCACCACTACCGGCTCAAACGGAGATACGTCGCGACTCACCAGAATTTGTAGCGCCGTCACCATCTCGGCACCGACTACGATGGCGTCCACACCTTTGTGAGGCATGGACCCATGTGCACTTACCCCTTCAATATCAATGCGAAACCAATCGGTATGCGCCATGCGCTGGCCCGATTCGCACGAAATTTTACCCGCATCCACCTCGCTCCAGATATGTGCGCCGTATATGGCGTCCACGCCGTCGAGCGCACCAGCGTCAATCATTTTTAATGCCCCGATGGAAATCTCTTCGGCGGGCTGGAACAGAATACGCACCTCTCCATGCAGTTGGTCACGTATTTCGCGCAGAATACGCACCGCTCCCAGCATCATGGACATGTGGCAATCATGGCCGCATGCGTGCATAACACCCTTATTCTGCGAGGCATACGAAGCCTTAGTCTGCTCGTTCACGGGTAATGCATCAATATCGGCTCGCAGTGCCACCCGCTTTGTTGGTTCACCCGTATCATTGAAGGCGCCAGCCGCCGTACCTGCAATAGTTGCGATAATGCCCGTGTCGCCAACACGTCGATACGGTACTTCCAGCGCATCAAGTTCGGCGCAGAGCGTATCCGATGTCCAATATTCTTTGCCGCTCAGGTCGGGATGTTGGTGAAGATTTCGACGCAACGCAATAATATCTGGTTCAATAGCTGCCCCTATGGCGCGGATGCGCTCGGCTAGAGTCGCTCGATTCGCCGTCATAACGGCCCCCTTTTGTTTGTTTTGGCCTCACAGCGTACCATATCAAAGGCCAAAAGGCCTCGAGTACGAAAAAGCAAGATTTGCCTTCGTGTCTTTCTCGCTTCTCTCACCGTGCCTCTCGTCCGCCCTCTCGTCCGCCCTCTCGTCACACCCGCTCGTCACACCCGCTTGTCACACCCGCCCGTCACACCCGCTCGTCACGTCCGTTCGTCACACCGACTGACTCCGCCGATCTTTATCCGCGGCGACGCCCGGTTGCCGTGCCCGAAAATGCGCCGATTCTTTATCCTCATGAAAAGATAGATAGCTAGCTATGCTTTTGAACAGGAGTTTCATAGGGTGCCTCAAGACGAAGGGTTTCTATGTGTTCGAAATCTATGGTAGCGAGGCTCTTTTGTCCATGATCTTTATCATCATATAAAAGCGGGCAAATAGTGCTCCCGCTAGGAGCAAAAAGTAAGGGAGGGAATTGCCGCGTTTGCCTTTACGCTACCATTCGTGAAATTTGGGAGCGTGTAGACAATGTGCTAACCGAGGATGAAGTTGCAGACTTACATGAACGTTTAAAGCTACTGACGAATGTCGATGAGGCAACAAAGGCGGCGCATATTGGCAATATTAAACGAAATTACGAAGATAAAAACGAAGCTTCACGCAGGGATAGAGACGAGTGTGCGGATGAAGCTGCAGAAGAAGTTGCAGATCAAGTTACAGATCGAGGTACGGAAGGAGTTGCCGACGTAGGCGCGGATGAAGGTATGGAAGAAGGCACCGGCCAAGGTACAAAAGAAGGTGCCGACGTAGGCATGGGTGAAGGCGCGGAAGAAGGTGCCTGCGAAGGCATGGATGAAGATGCGGGCGATTCCGTTCTTATTTGCCCCAGATGCGGGGCTGTCCTCATAGTGAGAACTGCCAAAAAGGGATCAAACGCTGGTAATCAATTTTATGGTTGCAGTAGCTTTCCTCGCTGTCGGTTTACGAAGAAAGTATAGACGTGCATATTGCTCGATGATGCTGAATGCGCTTATTGGTGTAAGGGAGTAGGGTGGAGTTGAGCGTACTGACATTGCCTAAAAAAGACTGAGCTGGTCGTTGGAATCATCTTGGATAGGGTTATGCGGCACGCGTTCAACCGAGAGAGGCATCTCCGCACGAGTGGCAAGTTGGGCATAGTCGCTTCCTAGCCAGCGCCACGCTTCTTGCCCGCTCAGCACCAGGGGCATGCGGTCATGTACGGGGGATACGTTCTCGTTCGGTTCGGTGGTTACTATGGAAAAGTGATTGCCTTCAAAAATACCCGCCAACAACAATAGTGGCGACCCGAGCGCGGTGAAGCGGTACTGCTGTTTGGCCGTGCGGCCCGTCTGAGAGCTGTAGAACGTTTCACTCCGGTGCGGTTCGTAAAATCCTCGCGTGGGAACAATGCAGCGCCGCCGTTGAATTGACTCGGCCCACATGCTGTCATCCGACAGAGCCGATTCGATGCGTGCGTTGAATACCACGTTTTTCTGCCAACTAACAGGGTAGCCCCACGACAATTTGGTAGCCTCCAGCTGATTATCCTTGCCGGGCACAATAAGGGGAACAGTGCTGCTAGGAAACGCATCAACAGTTTGCAGGGGCCACTCTGCCCCCGAATTGAATGGCGTACCAAACTCGATGCTGTGTACAACATCGAGTACCTCATCATAGGTGAGCATTGTAAATCTGCCGCACACGGTAACCGCCCTTTCTTTATAACTTTATTGTATGCCAAAAGAACGCGTTCTCCGTTTGTGGAGGGCGAACCCTTTCAATTGCGGGTCAAAGAGGGCGATGCTAACTGAACTATAATAGGGACACTTGCGTCTGTTGCGCAGAGAGGTGAAATCATCATGAAGGGGCGCTTATGGCCGTTAATCGTCAAAAACTCAAACTGCTGTATCTCATGCGGATGCTCATGGAGGAAACCGACGCTGAATGCGGTCTTTCCATGCCTGAGATCATTGCGCGTTTAAGCGAGCAGGGCATCAGTGCCGAACGTAAATCTCTCTATCGTGATATCGAGGCGCTCCGTGAGTTTGGGTTAGATATTCGAACTTATCAAAGAGCCCCGGTTGAGTATGCCATCGGTAAGCGCGACTTCGAGTTGAACGAGCTGGTACTTATGGTCGATGCCGTACAAAGCCTACGATTCCTTTCTGAGCGTAAGGCTAACTCGGTCGTGAACAGCATCAAGGGGCTAGCCAGCTCTCCTCAGCGCAAGACCCTCAATCGTCAGCTTCACGTGGAGGGTCGCATTCGTTCGCAAAATGAATCGGTGTTTTCAGCTTTGGATTGTATTAATCAAGCTATTGCCGAAAAGAGAAAGATTAACTTCACCTATTGGGATTACGATGTGAACAAGAACCGCGTTCCGCGTAAGGGTGAAAGAACTTATTGCGAGACCCCCGTACGCCTAATTTACTCTGAGGGAAACTATTATCTTGCTGCCTACAACGACAAACACGCGGGTATTTCTATCTATCGCATTGACCGTATGGCAAAGGTGCACCTTTCGCACGAGGGGGCCAGTCGTAACGAGATTATCGCAAATTTTGATGTGACGCAGTATGAGAACCGTTCGTTCAGTATGTTCGGGGGAAAGGCGGTGCCCGTGACGTTACTTGTGGCTAAAGAGGTCATGAATGCAGTGGTCGACCGCTTCGGGCGCGATGTGCACACGGTTGCCGTCGATACAGATCATGCGCGCGTGAGCGCTATGGTCATGATTAGTCCAACGTTTTACGGGTGGTTAGCGCAATTTGGCAGCAAAGTACAAGTGGAGCAGCCCAAGGAACTCATAGATGGTTATCGTGAGCATTTACGTACTATTTTAGAAAAACTAAACTAAATGCCACGTTATCCCGATAAAGGGACAGGTGGTAATTCTAAAGTGCATACAATAATGTTTGAGATAGAGCAGGTAGTGGGGATTGAGAAGAGGAACACCATGAACGAGATTAAGTGCCCCGAATGCGGCACCGTATTTCAAGTTGACGAATCTGGCTTTGCCGACATTGTGAAGCAAGTGCGTGACGGTGAATTTGCCAAGGAGATTCAGCGTCAGGTAGAACTACTGCAGGCCGACAAAAAGCGCGCAGTAGAGTTGGCTATTGCGAAAACGCAAGGTGACTTGCAAAACAGTATTGCAGGTAAAGAAACGGCTATTGCCCAGCTCCAAGCTAAGCTCGAAGCGAAAGAGCGCGAGCTGGAAAACAACGTCCGCCTCGCCAAGGCGGAGCACGAAAGAACGCTGGCAAGCACCCTTGCTCAACGCGAGGCGACCATTGCCGAACTTCAGCAAAAACTCGCTGCTCGTGACAGTGCGTTCGAAACCGAAAAACAACTTGCGGTAACACAAGTAAAAGTGATGGTAGAAAAAGAGCGCGACCAGCTTGCGGCAAAAATAGAGCGTGCCGAGCTTGAAAAAAGCCAGGTTGAAAGTACTCTTAAGGCTGAAATGGCCGAGCGCCTGAAGGCAAAAGACGATCTTCTCGCTTATAAAGATCAGGAGATCGAGCGCTATAAAGACATGAAAGCGCGTCTCTCTACTAAGATGTTGGGCGAGTCTCTCGAGCAGCATTGCGAAATGGAATTCAACAAGATTCGGTCCACGGCATTCCCTAAGGCATACTTTGAAAAGGATAACGACGCCTCTGCGGGAAGCAAGGGCGACTTTATCTTTCGTGAATGCGACGAAGAGGGCAATGAAGTGCTCTCCATTATGTTTGAGATGAAAAACGAGCAAGACGATTCGACTCATCGCCACAAAAACGAAGACTTCCTTAAAAAGTTGCATACTGACCGCACGAAAAAGCAGTGTGAGTACGCGGTACTTGTCTCATTGCTCGAACCCGAAAACGAGCTCTACAACGAGGGTATCGTTGATATGTCGTATCGCTACGAAAAGATGTACGTTATTCGCCCGCAGTTCTTTGTTCCCATCATTAGCATCCTGCGCAATGCTGCGCTCAGCTCGATGAGCTACAAGGCAGAGCTCGCGCTGATGCGTCAGCAAAATGTCGACGTAACGAATTTCGAGAATGAGATGGAAGACTTCAAAGATCGTTTTGGACGCAATTACCGTCTGGCCAGCGAGAAGTTCCAGAAGGCTATTGATGAGATAGATAAAACCATCGATCACCTGATGAAGACAAAGGAAGCGCTCCTGGGGTCGGAGAACAATCTGCGTCTGGCGAACGATAAGGCTGAGGCCCTAAGCATCAAGAAGCTTACTCGTAATAATCCCACGATGAAGGCGAAGTTCGAGGAGCTACAAGTGGAATCGGAGCAAATATAGGTAAAACTGGCATGCGGAGTATAATGCTTCCGAACTATTGATGAGAGGGAGTAGAGCATGACTGCGTTGGCAGAACGGGAAATAGGGCAGCGAACAGACCGGACGGGGTTTTTCCAAGGGCTCGGGTGTTACTTTTTATGGGGCATTATGCCCGTGTACTGGAAGCTGCTCTCGGCTCTTCCTGCCTTTGAGGTGCTTGCTTGGCGCATGGTGTGGTCGTGTGTTGCGGTGGTTTCGCTGTGTGTGCTGGTAAAACGAACGCGCTTTCTCTACCTGTTTCGCGACCCGCGCGCAGTACGCACTTTTCTTATTTCGGGGCTTATTATTACAGCCAACTGGGGAGTATATATTTGGGCAGCTAACAGCGGCCATCTATTGCAGACAAGCATTGGGTATTACTTATGTCCCTTGTGCAGTATTACGTTGGGAATGATGGTGTTTAAGGAACGGCTTACCTTCATGCAGAAGGTCGCTACTGCTCTGGCGGCGCTTGGTGTGGGATACTTTATTATTGCGAATGGCGGCGATATTTGGATAGCTTTTGCGCTGGCCCTTACCTTTAGTGTTTATGGTGCCGTAAAGAAAAATGGTGCCTATCCGGCCTTGCCGGGCATGGCATTCGAGTCGCTGCTGACCGGTTTTATTGGCGTTGCTGCGCTGGCGGTTGGAGCGATTGCTCCTTGGATTTGGCAGATCGCGCCCGCTACACCCGAGGTTATGGCTGTTACCGACCCGGTGGTGGTCATGGCGCTGCTTGTGGGGTGTGGAGTGCTAACAGCTATTCCGTTGCTACTGTTTTCTGCGGCAGCCAATCGTGTGTCGTTGACCGTGATCGGTTTTATTCAGTATGTTAGTCCGACTATCGCACTAGTGTTAGCTGTTGTGTTCTTCGGCGAGCAATTTACGGTGGCCCATGGCATTTGTTTTGCGCTTATTTGGCTGGGTATTGCGGCCATAGGTGTGGAGGCCGGGTTGGAAGGTAAGAAGAAGAAAGTTCTTCCTTTATCTACTGAACGTTGTGAAAGGGGTGTATGAATATGCTGGCCCACGTAAAAGGTCGCGCGGGAGTAGGTATATTGTTCGCGCTGCTTGCTGCAGTATTTCTAGTTCTTTCTGCCTGCTCAGGGTCTGGTGAAGGAAGTGTAATTACAGCGAAGGAGGATGGCGTGTCATCACGTACGTATCAGAAGATTTCGCCGGCTGAGGCAAAAGCCATCATGGATGACGGGTCGTCTCATGTCGTGCTCGATGTGAGAACAGCGGATGAATACGACCAAGGACATATTCCAGGAGCTATCCTCATTCCCGACACCGAACTGTCATCACGCGCCGAAGCCGAACTCCCTAACAAGGATGAGGCAATTCTCGTCTACTGCCGTTCTGGTCGCCGCAGTGCTGCTGCTGCCGAAAAGTTGTCGAGTATGGGCTACACCCAAGTGTTCGACTTCGGTGGCATTATTGATTGGCCTTACGAAACTACGAAGTAGCCATTGCAAACGCTCGTGCGGTTTTTAATGCTGCGTCTATTGATGCTGCGCCAGCTGACCGTTGCGCCGGTCAATGCTGCGTTTATTGATGAGTTGTCGCTCGATACGCTATAGAGCGACAACTCATCGTTTTGTCCTAAGCTGCGACCTTCCTCTTGTTGTCGCGATAGAACGGTAGCAGCACTAAGCCTACGATTGAGCACGCAGCCACGAGGGCGAACAGTCCCCGAAAACCTTCGTTGAGCGTTTTTTGGAACATGCCTTCAATGCGCGTTGCTCGTTCGTCGATCTGTGTTAAATAGTCTTGTTTGGCACTTTCGAGTGCTGCTGGAACGCCATCTTTCATAGCCTGAAGATTTTCTCTCAGTGTGCTCATTTCATCACGGGTATTTTTCATGGCTTGAAAGCCTTGCTGCATCGGCGACTGACCAGCTGCGGGCCCCATTGCATCCAGTGTTTTTTGCATAGTGGCTATGCTCGTGTCGATTTGAGATAGAGCGGTGTTGATGCTGTCGAGACCTTTGTCGATGCCAGCATTAACGTCTTTTGTAACAGTGGGCATCTTTTCGTCGAACATTGTCGATGCGAACGTTTTTGCAGTTGCCACAATGGTGGTTACATCGGCGCTTTTCATACTCTCGAGTAGATCTGCTGGCACCTCAAACGTGCCGCCGTTTGAGTTCATATTCACGTTTATGGTATGCATGGATGAGAAATCAGGGAGATTCATTCCCGATAATTTATCTTTTAGCTCTGGGTCGGCTTTGAGCGTTGCCAGCTCGTCGGTAACGTCCTGTTCGTGGGGGAGTAGGGGCACGTTTGCCTGTTCAGGCATTACGTCTAGGAGGTTTTCTTGTACGGTTGCGCCAGCGTGAGCTAGAAATGCAATCATAATAGCTGGCGCCACGGCGGTGCCGATTGAGCGTACAAGCGACAGGGTGGCCAGCGCGGAGTTCGATTCTGATTCTTTGGTCTTGGCAAGCATCATGTAATTGAGAGGCGTACCCATGGTGAAGCCCATACCAATACCAATGAGTATCAAGCTTACCACTACGTTCACCACGCTAGGATTGTTGGTGGCCACCAATGCGAGGAATAGTGAGCCTACCGCACTTGCGGCTAGACCGAATCCAAGTACGATTTTAACGCCGAAGCGATCGATAAGCTTACCCGATATGGGCGAACCAACACCTGCAAACACCGCCAAGATAATAACGAAGTAACCGCCCGATCCTGAGGGCATACCCAAAGCATTTTCAGAGAATTGGGGAATGAATATCATACCCATCATAACCACGCCGGTGATGATGGAAAGTAGCATGGTAACCACAATGCTGCGATCTTTAAAGTATGCAAGATTCATAACAGGGTCGCTCGCACGCTTTTCTATGAGAATAAAGAAGGGGATGAGCACCGCGAAAGCGATAAGGAAGGGATAAACCTCCTGAGTAACGATAGAATTTCCGAAGTCGAAAAAGTCGAGGTTACGTAAGCCATATAACAAACTCAAGACCATGATTACCAGCACACCAATGCCTAAGCCATCAATGGGCCTCACCTCGCGTTCTTTGGTGTTTGGTAGCACCATGAAACCGACAGCAAGAATGAAAAGGCAGATAGGAATGTTTACGTAAAAAATAAACTGCCAGTTTTGTTGTCCGAAAATATCGAGGATAAGGCTGCCGGCAGAGGCGCCGAACACATTGGCTATTCCGTACACACCGCCCACGAGACCGAGCGCCATGCCGCGTTTTTCTTCAGGGAATGCCGTGCCAAACTCAGCGGTGGCTACTGGCATGATGCCGCCGCCTCCAATGGCTTGCAATGCGCGCGCTGCGATAAGCAGTTCAAAGCTACCGAAATCTTGTGCGAGTCCGCAGAAAAGTGATCCGACACCAAAGAGCAGAATGCTGGTTAAATAGATACTTTTGCGCCCGAAGCGATCGGCTAGCTTGCCCATTACGGGTATGGCCGCAGCGTAAGCTAAGGTGTATATGGTAATCATCCACACACCTAGTTGTTCGTCTACCCCTAAACCGCTTTGTATAACCGTACGTGCTGGCGTGACAATGCCTGTGTCAAGCGCACCGATAAAGAGGCCTAAAAGGTAAACGACGGCAACGAGCACGTAGCCCTTAGTGTTCGATCTGGTTGGTTCGACTTTTGCCATGCTAATTTTTCCCTTCGATCATGAGGTGGGAATTCTTCGCCATACGAGCGACGGATTCTTCTGTTATACGCTTGCTTTCGGGGTCAATTCCCTGGAACACGCGGTCCTGCCAAATAGTTAGCGCTTCTCTCATATGCTCGAGGATGCGTTGCGCCTCAGGGGTGAGCGATAGGGTTTTTTCGCGACGGTTGTTTTCGTTGATCCTACTAACAACAAGACCCTTTGCTTCGAGCTTTGCTACGGTTTTTGCAATGGCACCCTTGTCGAGCTCGAAGAATCGAACAATCTGCTCTTGGTTGGAGCCATCGTTGCCGGCCAAGTACATAAGTACGATTTGCTCGGGAAAACCTAAACCTGTGTCCCCCATACAGCGTTCGGCAAAAACGCGCATGTGCCGTACGATGATGGAGAGATCGTTCATAAACATACGATATCCTTTGTCGTGACAACTGTTGCAGCGACAACAATAAAGCGACTATAAAAACAAGTCAAGAGGAAAGTGATGCAGATGGTGGCATTGGTACCTGGTTCCGGTGCCGTTACAAAGCTTGCGTTTGCGCCCCTGATAGGGGTGAGCTATGGTATTCTCTTGCCGAAGCTCGGGCTGGCAAGCAAGAACGGAGATAAGCATGGGATCGTTTCTTCAGATGGTTCGTTCGAATATTATCGTGCAGGCAGTTTTGTCGGTTGCGCTGGGATTGCTGTTGGCGTTCATGCCGGAAACAACCACACTTACTCTCATGTATCTGCTGGCTCTTTACCTTGCGGCAACTGGTGTAGCGTCGCTGTTCGCATATTTTCGCGGCAAGGGGGAGCGTTACCGTTCACCAGGCGTTCTTGCGACGGCTGTCTTCTTCCTCGTAGTTGCCTTACTTGTTGCCATATTCCCTCAGGCGGTTGCTGGTTTCTTCTCGCTTGTCTTGGGTGTTTTGTTGGTTATTGGCGGTGTGGTGAATGCCGTGCGATCTTTTGAATTGCGTACGTATCGTGGCAACACGTGGGTACTTGGTCTCGTGGTAAGCGTGATTGTTGCCGTTGGTGGCGTGGTTATCATTGTGAATCCTTTCGACACTACGGTCACGTTTATGCTGGTGTTGGGCATTCTTCTTATTGTGAAGGGTGTTGGCGATCTGATTATCGAGGCATCTTTGTCCAGTGCGCTAAAAAACCAGCGTTAAGCGAGGGCACTATATGACGCAAGACCATAAGGTGTTTGGCGTGCGCGACGCGGCGAGCACCTTATGGTCTTGCGGACAAATTTAATTGGTTAGGTGTACTACGATGAGGCGTTTCTCAGTATTAGGCGATTCTATTAGTACCTTCGAAGGGTGCAACCCCGAAGGATTCCGCGTGTATTACGAAGGAACTCGACGTCAAGCAACAGGTGTTCTTTCGCCTGCGGATACCTGGTGGGCCCAGGTGATTGACCAGTGCGGCGGCATACCGCTGCGGAATGGCTCGTTTTCTGGCAGTATGGTGGAGGGTGCGGGTTTTCCTGCGGCCAACAGCCAGCAGCGCATTGAAGCGCTTGCTAAAGAGAGCGTTTTGCCCGATGCAATTCTCGTGTTCATTGGCATCAATGATTATGGATGGGGTGGTGCAGATGCGCAGATGGCGGGGCGCGGAAATGCATTGCCACAAAACCTTGAGGTCTCGTCCGTTCCCGAGCGTACCGCCGGTGTAGCACCCGTCAATGCAACCGAAGGGTTTGCGGTAGCCTATAGCGCAATGCTCGAGCGTATTTGCGCGGCTTATCCGCAGGCGGAGGTGTGGTGTTGCACCCTTTGTCCCGGACGTGTGGCGGGATCTGACCATTCGACGTTCACGTATCGTTTGCGTGGTATTCATTTTGATTCCTATAACGAGGCAATTCGTGTTGCAGCCCGTCAAAATGGTTGCCTTATTGCCGATGTGCGTGCTTTAGGGTGCGATTATGAGGCCGTGGACGGAACGCACCCCACGAAGCGCGGTATGCAGCAATTGGCGCAGATGGTGCTGCGGGCAATGGAGATTGAGAGGCAGGGTTCTAGGACGTGTGGCGAACAGGATAAGGCTGCTGTAAAAGCTGACAGGTATGCCGGAGCTCCGCAATCGGTCGAAACCTGCGACAAGCTAACCTGTGTCGGGTGCTCTCGTGCTGCTTCTACAGGTAATGCCTGGTTGCTTGTGTGCGAAGAAGAGGGGCAGCGGGTTCCTTGTTGTAGATAGCGCTTTCTTTGGACGGTCACCGTGTTTCTCTGCATGATTTGTGGGAATAGCGGGATCAGCAAAATGCTTCGCTTGACATACCTTCTTGACGTATTACAATTTCGTATTAGCACTCGATGGCTTAGACTGCCAATACAGCACGTGAAGACAAAAGGAGCGACGTACATCATGCGTAAATTTAAAACAGAGAGCAAAAAACTGCTCGACCTTATGATCAACTCAATTTATACCAACCCCGAGATTTTTTTACGTGAGCTTATCTCAAACGCGTCCGACGCGGTGGATAAGCTGTATTTCAAAAGCCTTACCGACAAATCGGTGCAAGTAGGCAAGGACGATCTCGCCATTCGTGTGTCGTTTGACAAAGATGCCCGCACCATTACCGTGTCTGATACGGGTATCGGCATGACGGCTGACGAGCTAGAGAAAAACCTGGGAACCATTGCTCACTCAGGCAGCATGGAGTTTAAGACTGACAATGCCGAGAGTCAGGGTGAAGACATCGACATCATTGGCCAGTTTGGTGTTGGTTTCTACTCATCGTTTATGGTGGCCAAGAGCGTGCGCGTTGTATCGAAGGCCTATGGCTCTGATGAGGCCGCGCAGTGGGAGAGCGACGGCGTAGAGGGATATAACCTCAGCTCGACCGAGAAGGCAGAACACGGCACCGACATTATCCTTACGCTCAAAGATAATACCGAAGAGGAAAACTACGACCACTACCTTACGGAGTATGGCCTCAAGAATCTCATCAAGCGCTATAGCAACTACGTACGCTACCCCATTCAAATGGAAGTGACAAAGTCTCGCGCGCTGCCTAAGCCCGAAGATGCTGGCGACGACTATGTTACCCAGTACGAAGACTACACCGAAATTGATACTATTAACTCCATGATTCCTATCTGGAAACGTCGTAAATCCGAGGTAACGCAGGAAGAATACGACGAGTTCTATAAGACAGACTTCCACGATTTCTCTGATCCTGCGCGTACTATTTCAGTGCATGCTGAAGGCTCGTTATCTTACGATGCGCTGTTGTTCGTGCCCAGCCGCGCTCCGTTTGACCTGTATAGCAAAGATTATCAGAAAGGCCTCGCGCTCTACAGCTCCAATGTGCTCATTATGGAGAAGTGCGAAGAATTGCTGCCCGACTATTACAACTTTGTGCGCGGTGTTGTAGATAGTCAGGATTTGCAGTTGAACATTAGTCGCGAAACGTTGCAGCATAATAGCCAACTGCGCGCTATTGCAAAGAAGATCGAAAAGAAAATTGCGAGCGATCTTGAGAACATGCGTGACAACGACCGCGAAGGCTACGAGGCGTTCTTCGAGAACTTTGGCCGCGGCCTTAAGTATGGTATCTATTCCAGCTACGGCATGCAAAAGGAGCCATTGGCTGATCTGCTGTTGTTCTACTCTGCCAAGCAACAAAAACTGGTAACGCTGGCAGAGTACGTTGAGGGCATGGATGCCGAGCAGGACGCCATCTATTATGCCGCCGGTGAGTCTATCGAGCGCTTGGCTAAAATGCCCATTGTGAAGACGGTGCTGGGCAAGGGCTTTGACGTGCTACTCTGCACTCAGGACGTAGATGAATTCTGCTTCCAAGCCATGCACGAGTATGGTGCGAATGAAGAGGGAGAGGGCGCTAAGCAGCTCAAGAATGTTGCAAGCGGCGATCTTGATCTTGCCACTGAGGAAGAGAAGAAGGATGCCGAAGAGGTTGCCAAGGATAACGAAAGTTTGTTTGCAGCCATGAAAGAGGCACTGGGTGATGCGGTGACGAAGGTTGCGGTATCTGCGCGTCTTACCGACGCTCCCGCTTGTATCACGGCGGAAGGCCCCATATCGCTTGAGATGGAAAAGGTTCTTTCGCAAGGTCCTGACGGTAACGAGATGAAATCGCAGCGTGTGTTGGAAATCAATGCGAAGCACCCCGTGTTTGATGTGTTGCGGGCTGCGCAGGAATCTGGCGATGACAACAAAGTTAAGCTCTACACCGATTTGCTCTATAATCAGGCACTTTTGGTGGAGGGTATGCCTATCGACGATCCGGTAAGTTTCGCCCAGAATGTTGCCAAGCTTATGGCGTAAACTAAGCGTTTTTTAGGTAAACTGCCTCGGTTCGTTAATGGATCGAGGCAGTTTTATGAGAAGTACTTTTAGGGGAGATACTTTGCGCGGCCTTGTCGCTGCTCGTTCGTGATGCCGTAGATAGATGGGTGGGTAAAGAGCGATTGTGACGCTAGGGTAAGAGGAAGCAGATTGCGTAACCGGGTCTAAACGTGATGCCAAAATGCAGAAGACCTGATGGTGAATGGAGAGTTGCGTGAGATAATCAAAAAAACGTGAAATGTCGCCGCGCGGTTCTTTAGCAGGACAGCAAATTTTACTAGAACTTACTGGGGGTTTCATGATCTATTTTGCTCGAGGCGGTGTTCTCGCGCTGTGTGGGATAGGAATTTGTCTTGCTCTTGCCGTGCCTGGGAGTGCTTTTGCAGATACTCCAACAAACGTCAAGGTGGAGCAATCTTCGCTGAATGACGCTGCGCTGCTGGAGCCTTCGTTTCGTGAAAACGCTGAACCTCCACTCGTTTTTTCCACCGAGCTGCCATTCTTACCGTATTTTCATACGGTTGTTGTGACCGTTAATGCGTCTGCAGATGAAGTTTCGCAAAAGTTGCTGCATCAGATACAAACAGCAACCAATACAAATTTTTTTGAAAGTTCGCTTAACGAGCAGCATACGCTTAATCTTGCATGGAATCTTTCGTGGGTGGATACCTCGAAATGTGGAATGGTTGAGCTCAATCCAAGTATGTCCTTTGCAGACGAGGCTCAGTGGGGCGAAGAGCCTCCTTCAATAAGGGCGGAGGTCTGGGTCGTGGCACCTAATTCTCCAACGCTCGACCATGTTAATATTGATGCGTCCACTCGAAGGGTGAAGTTTCTTTGGGCAGGCATCGACTCTGAAACACTTGCCAGTATGAAGATCCGTTTCAGTGAAGATAGCGAGCCTTCGATACCTCTTGAAGGGGAAGGAGGCCCTCTCGATTCCTTGACGGCAGAGGGGCTGGTGCTGTCTCTTGACAGTCTTGAGGTGGGAACGTCTTATACGTTGGACCTTGAGGTGGGTAATACCGTTTGGTGGCAGGCAAAAATTACCTATTATGGTGGCAGTGATGTTGCGCTGAGTGTTTTTGGTGGCAGCCGCGATGGTGGAGATTCGACGGGTAGCGGGCCGTCCGTAGGGGAGCAGCCCTCCGCTCCCGAGGAAGATGATTCGAGTGCGCCTGGTTTGGAGGAAGGATCGAGTGCGGGCGATAAGGGTCCCCTTGAATCGTATGGACCTACCGAGGTGACGATAGGAGGAAAGCGCGTCAACGACTTGGCCGCTCGGCAAGATCCTGTTGTTTTTGACTTCGTCAATGAAGTGGTATCTATTCCCAGTTCAACATTGGAAGCGTTGGGTCTCGAGGGGGAAGATACATTAACCGTTAAACCTTCGGCGTCTGCCTCGGGTTCCCTTACTTCGGTCAACGGCAATCCGATTGATTTGCAAGCTACCGCCTCGTCGACGCAACAGGATGTGCGTTCTGCTAACGTTCAGCAAATAAGTGTGGTTGCTTTGGTGGTCGTGTCTTTGCTTTCGCTTGCGGCGGGCTTGCTTTATGCTGCCTACCAGCTTATTCGCCGACAGGATGCCCAATCATAATGATCGTTCTCGATCGTTTTCAAAGCAAGCCATATCTTGTGCGATTCCTGCGTCGCGTTTTACTGGTGGTGACAACAGCCATCGTTGCTTCGTTACTTTTCTTCTTCTTGGCTTCGTTTGATAACAAGTATCGGGCACCCGGGAATCAAGCTATCAACGGTTTGCTTTATGTGAGTGAGCAGGATTGGGATGCGGTGCCCCTTCGCTATCTTTGTGATGGCTGGGCGCTGTATCCCGACAAACTACTAACTCCCGCTGAATTAGATGAGGCTCATCGTTCTGGTGAAGTTCGTTATGTATCAATCGGGCAATATGGCGATTTCTCTCTCAACAGTCCCACGCGTGACGGACACGGTTCAGCAAGTTATGAGATGACACTTATGCTGCCTGACAGCCCGCATCTCTATGCGATTGAGATTCCAGAGGTGTATTCTGCTTATCGATTCTATGTAAACGACAACATGGTTGTTCAGCTGGGGAATCCCGATCGGGAAAACTATCAAGACGCAACACGTTCGTCTTTAGTGACCTTCTGGGCGTCGGGGGAAACAACTCTCTTGCTGTCTGCGAGCAACTTCTCTTATGCATACAGCGGCATGGTGTATCCTCCCGCGTTTGGTGAGCCAAGCGAGATTGGTGCGATTAGTAGCCTGCGCCTTGCGGTGTCTTCAGCATTGTGTGCCTTGATCGTATTTTTTGCCTTTGTCTTTCTAATGTTTGCGGTGGCATTTAAGCCAAATCGTTCGGCGTCGCTCTTGCTTGCGGCTATATGCCTCTGTGGTGTTCCTTTTATGTTCTATACTCCCTTGCATGATGGGTTGGTTCTTCCTGTTCAACCTTGGCATACGTTGGAGATTACCTGTACGTATCTTACGTTGTCGTTGGTGGTCGCTCTTCATAATCGCATCTGTGGTATCGGTCGCCGTGTGTCGATGATTAGCGTTGGGCTCGCGACAGGTTTCTGCTTGCTTATTATGTTTTCATCTGCGCTTTCGGCCTACCTTGAGCCAGCCACCTTGATGACGTTCTCTACGTTGATCAATGTGTTTAAGGTGCTGGTTGCTTGTTATCTCTTGGTTACAGCGTTTGTTTCTCAGGACGAATCTACACGTATGCCGTCGGTGTTGGTGGCAGATGTTGTGTTTGCTGTTGCTATTGTTTGGGATCGGATTGTGCTTTTTTACGAACCCATTATTGGCGGATGGTTTATTGAGTGGGGCGTTGTCGTACTTGCGCTCACCACGGGTATGTTCTTAGTGTCGCAGATGGCGAAGGGTTACTTGAAGAATATTGCCTATGAAGAAGAGCGGCGTTCTGTAGATCGGCAGCTGATCGTTCAGGCCGAGTATCTTCGTCGCATTGAGAAACGCGACCGTGTTGAGCGGCAACTTCGACATGATTTTCGTCAGCATTTGCGTACGATGACAGTGCTAGCTCAAGAAAATAATATGGAAGAACTTTGCCGCTACGCCGATTCGGTATCCGATTTTCATGCTCAGGAAGAAATGCCGTCTTTGACATCTAATGTAGAGCTCGATGCACTGCTGCATCACTATCGCCTGCGAGCACTCGATCAGGGGGTAGAGTTTCGCACTCAGCTCATGCTTCCGCACGACCTGGGTGTATCGCCTCTCGATTTAGCTATTGTGCTAGGCAATGTGTTGGAAAATGCTGTTGATGCCGCTGTCGTGCAGCAAAAAACAACGAATAAGGCACCCCAAGGGGAAAGCGTGGAGGCACCGTTCGTGTTTGTGGGCGGGCAGGTAAAGCGTGGCCAGTTGGTGTTTTTGGTGGAAAACAGTTATGTTTCCAAGGTGAGAGAGAGCGATGCGGGGTTTTTGTCGACAAAGCACGAGGGCCTTGGTCTTGGCATAAGCTCATCGCAGGAAGTAACACGCCGTCTGGGTGGCCTATTTTCCATTGTGTACAATCAAGCACGTTTCCGCGTTCAAGTAAGCATACCTATTGCGAAAGGGTGCGAAGTGGCAAGCTAGGAGAAGCGGTTTGTTTTAATCTGAACTGAGCGGTTCTATTTGTGGCGTGCATACGGGGAGGTTATTTTGCTTAGCTCTGGTTTAATTCTTGGGCTAGGTATTCTTGATAGCGCATCACTACATCTGCCCGACCGTTGGTGCGAATGGGAATGCGATCTCCGGTTACCATAATAAATTCTTTGCCCTGGACTCGCGCAATGTAGTCCATGTTTACGACGAAGCTGCGATGGCACCGGATAAACGAGGTGCTCGTTTCTTCCAAAAGTGACGAAAGTGGTGTGTATGTGGTGAGCACGCGGTTTTGCAGATGCACTGTTGCGCGGTTTCCGAACACCTCGGCATAGACGATGTCGCCCATGAGCACATGCTCGACCACCCGGTTTACGGTAAAGCTGATAGTTTTGCGAGAGGAAGAGAGCAGCTTGTTACAGCGGTCAAGCACTTCTTCGATATCCTTTTCCTTTAGGGGCTTTACCAGGTAATGAATGGCTTTTACGTCGTAGCTTTCAACGGCGTATTCAGTCGATGAAGTTACGAACACTAGGGGAATATCAGCATCGATCTTGCGTATTGCACGTGCGATATCCAGACCGCTCATGCCTTTGCCCATAACGATATCGAGCAGCACAATGGCCGTTTCTTCCCGAACGAAATTCAGGAGCAATTGCTCGCCGCTCGAGAATACGTGAAGATTGATATCGATCCCGCGTCGCTGAGCAACAGCGCGGACGGTTGATCGTAGCTGTTCTGCTTCGTTGGGTATGTCTTCGCATGCAAGCAGAGAAATCAAAACAGGCTCCTTTCGTCTGGCTCTCTCATTGTATGGCCTTGTTTGCTAAGACGTCATCACGTTTGCACTCGTCGTGCCAACATTTAGACAGAACCCAATGGTGTGAGAGGTTTCGTTGTTAGAATCTGTAAATCCGACGCTTATTGGCTCATATGACGTGCTTTTTTGTCGGTATTATTAGTTTCGTGAAAGGAATCAATGGTGACCTCTCTTGTCGTTGGTATTATTGCTGCGGTGTGCACTGCGCTCTCGTTCTTTGGAATTCCTTATGTGGGATTCGTCGGATTGGTGATGGGCATTGTTGCTTGGGTAATGGGAAGTAAAGCAACACGATTCGATGCGCAGGACACGAAGGCGAAGGCCGGTAAGATTCTTGGCATCGTGGTTACTATTCTGGCCATTATCTCTCTCATAGTAGGCATCGTCGTGGTTGGTAGTGTCCTGGGTGCAGCTGTTTTGGCTGAAGTGTAGAGTTGACGAGAGCAGTTCTCTTGTTTTTGCATACTTCGAAGAGCCGCTCTACGTTGATGATAGTGTAGGGACCCGTAGGTGCAGTATATTTTCTCTTGTGCAATCGGGGCCTAACCTTATGTAAACGTGAAGCGTAGGCCCGTTTTTTGAGAGGAAGAACAATCCCTCTGCGATAGGAACATGAAGAGAGAAAGACGTCTTTCGAGGCGTCTTTCTTTTGCGAAAAAAGAACAGTTGGGCGTATGTTGGGTTTAGTTTATGGCGATTGTTTCGTATGTTGTACAGATAAGAAAAAGCGGGACAAAAAATGCAGCGAACTAACCGGTTTTTACCGCGCCTTCGTCACAGCGGTTACCCCAGGCATCAATGAGCAGATTGTTGCGATAAACGCAGATAATCTCGCAGTGGTTTGCGCACTTTGCACATTCTATCTCACGGGTCTTAAAGGTGAAGTCGCCTACGGCATTAAAGTCGAAAGCTCCGTTGGTGAAGGGCCCTTCATCAGGTGTCTCCGCATCAAATGAAACACCGGCGCTATGGGTGGTACCATCATGTACATTCGATTCGGCAGCCAGTAGGGCTACGCCGAATGCTCCCATGAGGTGACCATCGGGGTCTACCCGCACGTCCATGTTTAGTTCATCTTCGAATGCGCGAACTACACCAGCGTTTTTACTTACGCCGCCTTGAAACACCACCGGCGCCACAATCTTCTTGCCTTTTCCTACGTTGTTCAGGTAATTTGATGCCACAGCACGACAAAGTCCTGCGACAATATCCTCGCGCGCATAGCCCACCTGTATCTTGTGAACCAGGTCGCTCTCGGCAAAAACGGTGCAGCGCGCGGCAATGTTTGCCGGATGAGAAGAGGTCAGGGCTATCTCGCCGAATTCCTCAACTGCAACCCCAAGACGGTTTGCTTGGCTTGATAAGAATGCGCCAGTGCCAGCTGCACACAGGGTGTTCATAGCGTAGTCTACGGCGATGCCGTTTTCCACGCAAATAATTTTCGAGTCCTGCCCACCAATTTCCAGGATGGTGCGCACATCGGGGTGTAGTATGGTGGTACCGACGGCATGTGCGGTTATCTCGTTTTTTACCACGGTAGCTCCCAACATAGCACCCACGAGACGGCGGGCGCTGCCGGTGGTACCGACGGCTCGAACACGTAAGATTTTGTGATCGATCTGGCTGGCAAGATCGGCTACAACGCGACGTGCGGCGTTGGTTGGGTTACCTTCTGTCCACAAGTACGAACGTGCGACTATTCCATGGTTGTCATCTACGATAACGCCCTTAGTGGAAATGGACCCGATATCGATTCCTAGGTAGGCGTCGCAGAAATGATCCGACGACGATGCGCTGGCGTTCGTCTTGGAGGTTGGAGGTGCTCCGCAGACGCTGGCGTTCGTCGCGAGGGGCTGTTGGGCAGACGCCGTAGTTGCTGCAGAGGTCATTTCGTCTTCTCCTTTTTCATTGCGAGCATGTCGTAGAATGCTTCGAGGCGGGTATCTAACCCAGTGTCGCTGGTCTGTGAGTCGTAACTGAGATAGAGGATAGGTAGGCCCGTGTCCCTGCTGACCCGCTGTAGTACTGGCATGCAGTCTACCTCGGGCGTGCAACCCGATGACTTTGCATGTATCACGCCGTCGAAACCTTCTTGTGCATACTTCAGCGTGGCGGCAACCGTCATGCTGGAGGTGGGTCCCATGTTGTAGCGCACGTAGTCAGAAACACTCGTACGTAGATTTTTTTCATTGTGGCGCAGCTGGTGACTGGTTAGCGTGAGCATGCGGTGCACCTCTAAACCCATGCTTAGTAACTTGTGTTCTAGCCCCAAATTAGAGTGAGGGTCCATTACAGTAAAAAACTCACCTACCACCCCCACGCGCAAAGGGGTCACGGGCTTGTGCACGGGTAAAGCGTACAAGGCATCCATGCCGCGCTTGTGGGCATCGGCGATATCCCGTTCGCTTACGGCTGCTCGCAAATCGGCATGATAGGCAGCTAACACTCGGTCGAACGAACCGCGCTCCGTTTCGAATCCGGCATTTGCTAGGTAGAACTCGTTTGCTTCATCAAGATGTTCGATCAGTGAAAACATGGCTAGCATAGCGCGTACACCATGCGGTACAGAGAGGTTTGGATTCACCTGCTTTTTGCATACCTCGATATACTTTGTGAGTGGCTTGCCGGTGACGGTGGCAAAGTTTAACATTTTAAAGTCGTAACCCATATCGCGCAGTATTGACTCTTGTAGTTCACCGTAATACCCAAGGCGACAGGGGCCTGCAAACTGTACAAGCACATCGGCTCCCCGTTCAAGAGCTTCGATGTAGTCGCCTAAAATATGCTTAAACGGGGCGCAGACCGAGTCGCTTGAATTGCGGCTACCTAATTCAACAGTACGCTTTGTTGGTTCAGGTAAGGGTAGATACACGGCGTTTAGTACCTGTTCAACGAAATACTTGAATGCGATGTCGTAATAGCCGAAGCGCAAAAAAGCGACCTGTGTCCGGGCGTGTCGGTCGAGCTTACGCGCGCGCTTATTCTTGCGCGGCTGCAGTGGCACCAAGCGTGGTAGGCGCAGACGTTGCCATCCGGCGACGATACGGGCTCGCGGTGCTTCGCCATCGGGGGTGGTTCCCCTATCATTGATAGGGTCTCGGTCGGCGTCATGCATGGACGTAACCTCCCTTTTTTTGGTAACGCAAAATGTCAGTAAAGCTTTCCACGCGTGTTTCTAGCCCGGCTGTACCGCTTTGCGCATCGATGATCAGGCTTAAAATGGGTTTGCCTTGGATGCAGCGCATAATAGCGTCGTTGGTCATCGAGTCGGGTCCGCAGGGGAAGGCACTTACGAGTACAATACCGTCGATGCGTTCGTGCAACAGCATGATGGCGCCGATAAGTTCGCGGTTTACTATCCAAGGAAGTGTTTCCGAAAATTCTAAGCTTGCCTTCAGCGTGCGATCCCGATCTACTTGGTCAGCGTAGACTACCGCTGCTCCCATACGTCTCAGTGAATCGGATATGCTGCCACCCAGATAGGCGTCGTGCGATAGATAAGGGTGCGCCGCTAATAAGATAACTAAGGGTCGCTCGCCTCCCTGTATCGTTTCGAGTGATGCTAGCAGTCGTTCTTGGGCGTTGGCTGCCGTGCGATCAGCACGTTCTTGAGCATAGGAAGCTGCCCTCCAGGCATGTTTTGCTTCGTGAGAGCTTGCCCCGAAGCGTCCTGCTAGCGTAAGGAAAGCCTCTTTCATCGAGATGTGCTCATGTGTTTCGCTTACCAGGCACGATACTATGCGTACCTGATGATCGTGCAGCGTGTTTTCTATAAGGTCGGGGAGAGCTTGAAATTTTGTACAGAATCCTTTGAGGCGTCCGAGATTCTCAATACTAGGAACGAAGAGGGCATCGCATTTGTCGATAAGGCTAGCGGCGTGTCCTAGGTACACTTTAGAAGCTAGGCAGCATTCATCTACCGAGAGGGCCTCGCCGTCGGTCATAAGTGCTCGGTCCGTTTCTCCGCTCAGTATTACTTCTCGTCCCAATTCACAAAAAAACGTCTCCCATAACGTACCGTAGCGGTGGTACAGGAGCGCTCTTGGAATGCCCACGCACTGAATGTCGGCGAAGTCGCTTTGTCTGAGTATGCCCATAAAATTCTTTCAGATCGACCGGAATGCTGTCTGTGAATGGTATACGAGCACTCTTGTTGAAAGACTCTAGCGGGTACCGGTATTGCCGATTTGATACAAACCCTCCATGGAGAGTGTTCTTCAAGGTTGAACAGCCCTCGCCCCCCCCCTTACTTTGTTTGAAGATGGCTGAGTAAGGGGAGCGGTGGGATTTGGGAGAAGTCTGCTTGTTGACGGTTTTAAGAGGAAATTCGTGAGAACAAGTTGTTCAATTCTTCAGCGAGGGTGGGGTGGGTAAAGAGGGCATTGCGCATGTGGGCGGCGGTCCAGCCTTCATCGAGGGCAACTTTTGCGAGGTTGATAATCTCAGGGGCATTGTCGCAGTACAGATGGATACCCAGAATACGATCGGTAGTGCGGTCTACGATGCCTTTCATCATCACTGCTTGTAGACCAAGGAGAGCGGGCTTTGATGAGTTGTCAAATCTCATTATTGAAGTAACTACATCGAATCCGGCATCGCGTGCTTCTTGTTCTGTCATACCTACGCGAGCGAGGGGAGGGTTGGTAAAAATGCAGGAGGGTACTGCTCCTCGATTTTCTGTTGTGCGGGTACCGTCTCCCAGAATTGAGGAGGCTACAATACGGTAGTCATCATAGGATACATAGGTGAATTGAAGATCGCCCACCGCATCGCCCATGGCCCAGATATTGGATGCCGTAGTGCGTAGATGCTTATCAACAACGATGCCGCCACGTCCGTTTCTTTGCACGCCAGCAATCTCTGCGTTTAGATCGTCTGTTGCCGGGCGTCGTCCGGTAGCTAGTAATACTAAATCTCCGGGGATACGCTCTTCTTTGCCGTTAATGGTGGCAAATACAAGTGACTGTACCACATCGTTCTCGATACGTTCGATTTGTGCATTGAGAACGAGACGTACGCCTCGTTGCTCAAGATTTTGATGTACTGCTGCTGCGATGTCAGCATCCTCGTGTGGTAGAAACGTACTGCTGGATTGCAGCACGGTTACCGATACCCCGAAATCAGCAAATAGGGAGGCAAACTCCACTCCTACATAACCGGCCCCTATGATAATCGCACGTTCTGGTAGTACCTCCACGTTAAGTAACGACTCGCTTGTGTAGACACGTCCTCCGTCGGCTCCGGGAATGCCTGGAATGCGGGGTACCGATCCGGTATTGATAAAGGTACGATCTGCTTCGAGGCGGCGCTCGCCTTGTTCAGTATGTATGATCAAATGAGTGGTGTCTAAAAACGATGCCTTCCCGTCGATGAGCTCGATGCGAGGGTGGTTTGTTAGTAGGCTTCGAATTTGTTTGCGTATGCGTGCGGTTTGATCATTCTTTTTTTTGATAACGGCTTGGTAACGATCTGCTCTTGTGGGAAAATCTCCACCTTTTGCTTTTTCGGCTGCTCCGGCGTGTACGAGCATTTTTGAGGGTAGGCACGCCGTGTTGAGGCATGCACCGCCATAGCTGTTCTTTGATTGTTCAATAACAGCAACGGTGAATCCTGCATCGGCCAAGGCCACTGCCAGTGGTTTTCCTGCTGTTCCGCATCCAATAATGGCTGCATCCACCTGTTCCATGGTGGGTCCTTTCTCCGAAGAATAGCGCGCAATCTGCATAGCCTCATCGTACCCGTGTTTTGATAGCTGCCTTCCCTTGGGCCACTTCGTCTACTTCTCTATAACCGAACCGTTGGCAAACCGCCACGTCACATAAAATAAAGATGGCTGATCGCTTCGCGCATCTTTTGGTAAAACCTTTATACTGGGTACGAGGAATGAATAGGGCAGAAACGCTCTCTAGCCGCTCAGGAGATAAGGAGAACGAAGATGAAAGCTACTAAGATGCTCGTGGCCGTCGACGAATCCGAAGGTGCTAAACATGCGCTTGATATGGCCGCTGCGCTTGCCGAGCCAAATTCCGAGGCGCAACTCGACTTGGTATATGTGGTGCCCATTCCCTTGCTGGATGAAGCCCAAACGGAGAGCTTCCGTGAGGTTCTTGATATGATGATAGCCGATGGCAAGGATATTATTACCGCTATGAAGGATGGTCTGAGTGAGGATCTTGCTAGCCGGACTGATACGCTGCTCCTGACAGGCGTAAACCCTGCTACTGAAATTTTGAAGCTTATCGATCAGGGCGATTACGATTTGGTGGTTATGGGCAATCGTGGCTTGAGCGGATTCAAGGAATATATGGGAAGTGTTAGCCTGAAGGTGCTGAATGGGTCTACGATTCCCGTGCTTGTTGTTAAGTAATCGCCCGAGGCGCAGTAATAGGCGGCGCGGGTATTGCGCTGTATAGAAAAGACCAGCGAGCGCTGGTGGTAGGTATGTACGCTGGAGCTCGCTTGGTATGGCAGGAAGTGCCGGGGTGTGGTTTGGGTCTTCTGCTGAAAAGGGGAGGAGAGGTTGTGAGGGAACGGAAGAACGTGCTGGTGCTGTTCAGTAAGCCACCAGTGCCAGGTTTGGTGAAGACGCGCCTGTCTACCCTTAAAGACGGGGTGTTTACACCAGAGGTAGCTGCGGCGCTGTACCATTGCATGTTGTTCGATGTGGCAGAGATATGCTGTGCGGCGATGGACGATCTTGAGGCGCGCGCTGCGAAATTCGCCACACAAGATCAGGGCGTTCGTGAAGTGTATGAGTTAGTTATCTCTACTACGCCCGCTTCGAATGTTGAAATTATGCGCGCTTTGTTCGCAAAGTCGGGTGTGTGGCCGCGTCCTATTACGTTTATTGCTGACGAAGGGGCCAGCTTTGACGAGCACTATAATCATGCGTTCCAGCAGGCATTCGATGGTGGGGCCGATGTGGTACTGTCGATGGGTGCCGATATGCCGGCTTTAACGAAGGCCGATATTATTGCCGGGTTTGACGCACTACACCGCTTAGATGGGGTGGAAGGCGGCGGCATCGTGTTGGCTCCCGACCAGGAAATGGGCATATCGGTTATAGGCTGGACGCGTGATACCGACTTTAGTCATGCTGGCGTGTTTTACAATTCTGAGGGTATGACGGTGCTAACTGCCTATATTGACAAGGCGCGCTCGTGTAATCTTCCCGCCCTCTATCTTCCTCCTATTCCTGACGTAGACACCATGGCCGATCTCATGCATGCGGTAACCGTGGTTGACGCGCTTAACTATTGTGCGCAATTCGACGATATCGTGCCGCCTTGGCGTACGGCTGATGCCCTGCAACAAATGGGTTGGAACGAAGTGCGTGTGCCTCCCAATGATCTACATGACCCACGGGAAGAGATCGACCTCTAGCCTTTTCTTGCTCTAGGGGGTAACTAACTCCCAGAAGGCTACCGCACTGGCTGCGGCTACGTTGAGGGAGTCGACGCCGCAGGACATAGGAATGCGTACGGTATAGTCGCACTGGGCGATAGTTGAAGGTGACAGGCCGTCGCCTTCAGTTCCCAAAACAATAGCTAGCTTGGTGCAAGTTTTCAGCAAGGGGTCTCGCAAGGAGATGGAGTCGTCGGATAGCGCCAAGGCAGCGGTAGTGAAACCTAGTTCGTGCAAAAGGGGAACACCTTCACTGGCCCAATCGGCGGCGTTGCGTGGGTCGGTGCCGCGCCCACGTCCCGGACCGGCTTCTCCTCCGATGCGTGTCCAGGGCACTTGGAATACCGTACCCATGGAAACTCGTACCGCGCGGCGGTATAGTGGATCATAGCATTCAGGGGTAACCAGTACGGCTTCCACGCCGAGTGCGGCGGCCGAGCGAAAAATGGCCCCCACGTTCGTGTGGTTCGTGATATTTTCCAATACAGCAATGCGCTGTGCGCCTGCTACGACAGCGGCCACGCTGGATAGTGGTGGCCGGCGAAAAGCACCTAAGGCACCTCGCGTTAGCTCAAATCCGGTAAGCTTGCTTAGCTCATCGCGTGGGGCAACAAACACGGGTACGTCGGGATATTGACGGTAAATGCGTTCGATGAGGGGGTTTAGCGTCTCGAGCCACTTCTCTTCCATCAGAAGCGATAGAGGCTGCATACCCCCCTCCAATGCTCGCTCAATAACCTTGCCAGATTCAGCGATAAAAAGTGCTCGTTCGGGTTCAAGCTTGCTGCGCAATTGTGCTTCAGTTAGACGTGCGTAGACGTCAAGACGAGGGTCGTCCAAGGTGTCAATGCGTATAATCATAGGGCTTTGTCCTGTACGTTGCGCACGAGGCCTTGTACTTCGCTTACCACATTGCGCACCGTGCTCAACCCGTGCTCGCAAAACGTGGCACACGTAATAATTTGAGCACCGATGTGAGCCATATCCTCGATGTTGGCGCTCTGCACGGCGGGGGTGCGTGATGAAGTACAGTCTTCGATGATAACGACGTTATATTCGAGTGACAAGGCATCGTAGCAGGTAGTACGTATACAGTTTGGTGTGGTGGTGCCAATAAGAACTACGGTGCTTACGCCTAGACGACGTAGTAGGCTGTCGAGGTTTGTATCGAAGAAAGCTGAGAAGCGAGGTTTTACGATTATACGATCGCCCGGTTGTGCAGCAAGCTCAGCCGGTTCGTTTATGGTGGTGGGGTCTATGCAATCGGGAGAGAGGGGCTTGCCACCGTGCTCCCACTTTTCATAACGCGTAGCTTCAACATCTGAACCGTCTTTTGCATACGCACGTACTGCGTGAAAGACGGGCATGTCCAGTGTTCGTGCATGCTTGAGTGCTTGTGCGCAGGTAGGAATTGTGGCGGCAGCGCCTTCTACGCATAACGTCGAAAGGGGGTCAATAAACCCCATTTGCATATCAATTATTATGAGGGCGGCGGTGCTGGGTTCAATCATGCTAAACTCCTCTGCATAAGTTCAAACTGATTACGATGATAGTCGACGATGCCTTCCTTGCGCATACGAGACAACTCGGCGCACATGGCACTGCGATCGACGGATAAGTAGTCGGCCAGTTCTTGGCGGTCATAAGGAAGAGAGAAGCGGCTGGAGCCAGCATTTTTTGCTTGCTCAGACAAGTAAGACAATAGTTTTTCACGTGTTGATCGCTTCGAAAGGTGCTCAATCTTGCGCGTGAGTGTGTAGGCGCGTTGGGCTACGGTTGCTAAGAGGTTGCGAATCAACTTGGCATGGAAAGTACAGCTTGACGAGCACATAGTAGTTATTTTTCCCACATCCATGAGTAATACGGTTGCATCGGTAATTGCGACAACGTTGATATCTAGGGGTAGACCGGGCTCGCATGCGTACACTTCGGCAAATGTTTGGCCAGGACTTGCGAGGGCGCGGATGGTGCGATTGCCCCAATAGTCAACGTTCTCTAAGCGAACCGTCCCTTCCAACACAAGTCCCATGTAGGTAGTTGTTTTACCTGCGTGAAGTACGGTTGAACCTTTCGTGTAGGAGCGCTGTCGAGCATCCAGGCAACGCAGCATCGCTTCTACTTCGGTAGGCTGAATGCCTTGGAAGAGGGGCGACTGACAGATTGCAGGAAAAAGGTGATCCATGTTTCTCCTAGAGATCAACGCCGAGGAACATTTTTACCACGATGCCGATAACAAATGATAAAGCTGCTACTCCTAAGCTAATTCCCGCCATCTGTCCGAAGCGCTTTTTAAAAGAAAGATCTTGCGCTATCGAGAGGTAATAGTTGAACACTACCAAAATAAGCAACACAATACCTATCATAGCACCCAGCGCCCAAAGGTAATGGGCTTCGTCGAACAACAGGTAGGGCATGATAAGCAATGCTACCGTTACCAAATAGGTGATACCGGTGTAGGTTGCCGACTTTAACGCATCGGAGCGTCCTTCGCTTTGGGAGGAAAGGTATTCGCTTGAGGCCATCGATAACGTGGCGGCAATGCCCGTTATAAGACCCGACAGAGCAATGAGGCGTGTATTTTGCATCGCCAAAGTGAGGCCCGCAAGGGTGCCCGTCATCTCTACCAGGGCATCGTTCATACCGAGTACCATACTACCTACGTAACCGAGGCGTTCTTCATCGAGCATATCCAGTAAGGCATGCTCGTGTGCTTCCTCATCGGCGCGAATTTCGAGTGCCTCGGGTACTTCTTGCGATAGTTCTTCGTAAGACACCTGTGCTTTGGCCTCGCCCTTTTCCATAAGTTTTACGGCGAATGTAAAGCCAAATACACGAGCAATGAGGGCATAGCGGATAACTTTGCCGCGTTCGGGTTGCATTGTTTTCCCCGTGTATCGCTGCCAGATTTCGGCATGATGCGTCTCTTCATCGGCGATGCGTAAAAGAGTGATGCGGTTGCTTTCTTCCTTGGTGCAGGTAGCGATGCGACGATATACCGCGGCCTCTGTTACCTCATTTTGTTGGAATGACAGTATTTGTGTGAGTGCCGCAGAAGAAAGTTGTGTGGGCTCGGTCAAATTTGTTCGGATTGCCTCCGATGGCATGGTGTTCTCCTCGTTTGGAAAGACTGATGTTAACGAACGCTCAGTATAGTGCATGCGTTCAATTGATGTGTCACAGGTTGGTCTGGATGTTGATGGCTGCCTGCTGCTTGGTACGTCGGTCGGCGATAATTAAAACTGCCAAAGTGCTTGCCATAATCACGAGGCCAAAAGCGTCGAAAGCGATGAATCGGTCAATACTGGCGGTAAGGTTGATAGCTCCTGGTGGGAGAGTAAGGCGAATTATTAATTCGCCTACAAGCCCGATAATCTGCTGTGCCAGTACGACGATATGCAGCACACGGAAGCGGCGCGGGTCCACGATGACGGCTGGATAGGTGGTGTTCCACATAAGGAATGCTACTCCTAGGCCGCGCACGGCAACATCGCCCGCAACGCCAGCACTGGCTAACTCGAAGCTATCGGTAAATGCGGCTGGTTGTAGTACGAACGACAGCGCACATTGTACGTTGACTATGAAAACAACTGCGGTAGCCATGCGTACTGCAATGGCAGCCACCTGCGATCCTTTCATGAAAATCCCTTTCCGATAGTTATCCTTCGTGAGAGTGTAGCGCATTCGTTCGCACCTGCGAGGGCGCGCGGTATACTGCAAACAAACCTAGAAAGAAAGGATCTGACCGTGAGCTTAGATCATACAAGCAACGCCGCAGAAAGCCACCCCGATTTCGCTGCATTTGTTGCCACTATTGCGGCTTTGCGTGCTCCGGATGGTTGCCCGTGGGATCAGGTGCAAACGCACGAGAGCATTGCCTCCAATATGATCGAGGAGGCCTACGAGGCGGTGGATGCTATCGAATGTGCTGACATTGTGCATTTGCGCGAAGAGCTGGGTGATGTGTTGTTGCAGGTGGTGCTGCAAAGTCAGATTGCGGCTGATGCGGGTGAATTTACTATCGATGACGTATGTGCAGACGTGAACGCAAAGATGATTCGACGCCACCCACATGTATTCGGCGAAGCGCGAGCAAGTACCGCAACTGAGGTGCTTGACCTATGGGACAAGGTGAAGCTTGCGGAGAAAGGAGCTATCGCTGCTGTCGTCTCGGCGGACGCCGTCCAAGAGAAAAGGGCATCTGTTGTCCGTGCCGGTCTATTGGATAGCGTACCTACTACATTTCCTGCGCTTATGCAGGCGCAAAAGATATCACGTAAGGCTGCTGCCGTGGGTTTTGAGTGGAATACGCTCGATAATGTGTGGGCCAAAGTGTATGAAGAGATTACCGAGCTTAATGAAGCGTATGCGGTGGCTCCCAAGGCTCCCAATGGTAAGCTGGATGCCGCTGCCTCCTTTGATGGCGATGCTCAGCAAGCTGCGTATGCAGTAGCCGATGTCGAACGGGAATGTGGCGATGTGTTTTTCGCTTTGGTGAATGTTGCTCGCCGCATGGGTCTCGATGCTGAGCGCGCGCTGCGTAGCTCCTGTAATAAATTCCGTGATCGCTGGGTATTTATGGAGGGTGTTGCTTGGGCGCAAGGTCGCCGTCTTGAGGATATGTCTCCTGCCGAGCAGGAATCTCTTTGGATACAGGCAAAGCAAGAGGCACATCGTTAAGACCGTTGAGGAGGTCTTTATTGACCTTTTAGATTGTTGAATCTACCACCTTTGCTAGCAAATTACACAGGGGAGCAGTACACTATAGGTTCATACGTCATCGAATCGACGTGAAGAATGCGAGGAGGCCGATGCGTCCTGTATGGAAAAGTGACAGCGAAGAAAACACTGCGTCGACAAAATCGACGGGGGGGGGGGGGGGGGGGATAATTCCCGCCCCGGAT
>JAYFOQ010000018.1:0-27895 GCA_034932485.1 Gordonibacter sp. | reverse complement strand
CCCAGTTATTAAGGCGAAGGGCTTTTAGAGGTGCAAGGTTTTTGATCTGATACACCCAAAAACCTTGCATTCATTATAGCAAAAACTAGCATGAAATGCCACTTGAACTGGGATTATGACTTATGGAGCAGACCCTATCTAAAAAGCTCGACACAATAGCTGATCCAAACAACAGCACCAACATAGTAATAAATACATTGCCACCCGTCATGTCGATAAGGCTATGAGCCAGCATATCGATGACACCAGTCTCGGCCAGAGCGCCTACAATAATAAATAATCCTGCAAAAAACGTGAGTGTTGTCCACTCCACTTGAGAGAGGGCTTCTTCAATGTTCTCGCCCGATACTAATAAGATAATGCCAGCGGCGCTAAGTGCAATAACGCACGACTCGACTCCCAATGCACCATGTGTCATAAAGCCCACAACTACCAAAGCTGTCATAACCACGCTAATCTTCATGAGGCGCTTACTCTTTATCATTTCATGTTCGTTGAGTTCTAAGATACGAGATTTATGTTCGTCGTTTACCTTCATCTTCCGACCATACATAAAATAAAAAGCTACGAGTATAGCAGCAAGAATTACTACAACTACAGGTGCATCGTACATGATGAAGTCGAAGAAGGTAAATCCCGCCGCCGATCCAATCATGATATTTGGCGGATCTCCGATAAGCGTTGCTGTGCCGCCGATGTTCGAGGCCATAATTTCGGTTAAAAAAAAATGGGATGGGGTTGATGTCTAGCAGCTTGCATACCGTTAGTGCCATGGGCCCGATAAGCAACACGGTGGTTACATTGTCTAAAAATGCCGATAGCGTTGCGGTGAGTAACACGAAAAGCATCATGATTTTCCAGGGATCACCTTTAGCTAGTCGCGCACATTTGATGGCGAGATATTCGAAGATGCCCGATAGCTTCACCACTGATACAAACAACATCATGCCCAATAATACGCCCAACGTGTTGAAATCGACATGTTCCATGGCTGCTTCGAAGGGCAGTACGTGTAATATCAATAAGAGCATAGCCCCGACGATAGCCACGAGGGAACGGTGAAGTTTTTCGGTCATAATAGCGGCCATAGCTATAGCGAATACGGTAATAGCGGTAATTTGGCTAGCGTCCACCGAGCACCACCTGGTAAATATGAGGTAACAGAGCAGGCATGGCGACCCCTTTCATTCTTGGTCGCTTGCGTGTGCGGCCGCAAAAAATAATCATTTTACTATAGTAATATCGAGGGTTGTAGAGTAGATAAAACGGAGGCTCTATCTGCATGAAGACTGATTCTATGAGAGTGTGCTATGAGAGGGGATATTGCATTAACTCGTCGATGGTGATGAAACTATAACCCTGTTTCTTTAAATGGGGTAGCACCAAGTTTAATGCCTCAATCGTTTGCGATCGATCGCCACCACCATCATGCATAAGCACGATCGAGCCTGACCAAGCATCTTCCAATTGGGAGACAATCGCATCAATGCCGGGTCTACTCCAGTCGCGAGAGTCGATGTTCCATCCAATTTCTGCTTTGATAAGTGGTCCAATACTTCCTACTACCTCGGAGCCGAAGTTTCCGCCTGGCGCGCGAAAGATGCGGCTTGCTTCCTGTCCGGTAACGGCTTCGATAGCCGCATAACCCTTCTCAATTTCCGCAATGCGCTCTTCGTGTGACATGAAGCCGAGGTTCGTGCTCTTGCCGCTGCCGCGGGCGTGATCGTAGCTATGGGTGCATATTTGATGACCCTCCGCCGCGGCACGTTTAATTTGTTCGTGACCTTTTCCTTTTTCAATGCGATCGCCTACGATAAAAAACGTTGCTTTCGCATTGTTTGCAGCAAGCGTATCTAATATTGCGTCGGTTTGATCTGCCCAAGGGCCGTCGTCGAAGGTAAGTGCGATAACTTTATCGTTGCCGACCTCGGGTGATACATTACGTACTATGGGATTGACTGGTTCTTGGGTGATGGTTTCTACAGTTATTCCTGATAGTTTGCCGGTTTTTACAGACTTTTTGCCATTTTTGCCGGCGCTTTCAACTAAATGGATAGCCCCATGGCCTTCGCTTTGAACTTCGCAAGGAGCCTCTTTTTCAATAGCTTCGAATGGCTCTTCGATCGCGTTGCCGTTGCCTACCTCAACGATATCTCCTGAGGTTAGCTTCACTTGTAGGCTCGGGGCAATTTGACCGTTTATGGTAGCGTGAAATGGCTCGCCTTTGCCCGCCTCTAGAAGGCTACCGTCCACGGCGACTAGGTCGCCGGGTTGCAATTTAATACCACATGCTTTTAGGGCATCTTCAATGGTTTTATCTCCGCGTACGTCAAGGGGAGACCCATTGAGCGTGATGCTTGTGGGTAGGCTGAGTACGAGTAGGAATATGCCGAGAGCGGAAACGATTACGGCGCCTATGCTGGCAAGAAGGCCCGTCAAGCGTTTGCTCGTGCATTTTTGCTTTGAGGTTATGCGAGGGAGGCGATCTTTTAAGGGCGAAATATCGGGCTTGGGTTTATCGTTGTTGTCGCAATGGTGCTTGTGTGAAACTCTATTTTGGACGGGAATACGACCAGATCGCGAGATTGGTCTGCCGGTCGTGTACGACGAAGGGTGGGCGATAGGACGCCGCGAGGGGCGGGCATCCTGCTGCGCCTGGTTAAGGTTTTTGTCGCAGGTTTGTTGTGTGGTCTTTTTTCCGCTCGAAAGTGCTGGCGTTTTGCCAGAGACGTTACGTGGACGGCATTTTCGATGTTTTCCATTCATAAGCTTCCTCGGTGTGCGGCGAATTTGCCAATAGCTAGGTTGACAGAATTCGTTAAACCTCACCCTACCCAATGAGGCCTACCTCGCTGCAATTCGATGGAGGACCAAAGCCAAAAAATCTCTGCTTTAAAATACCGTATCATGTCATTTATCCAATAATTGATACCAGAGGGTAACAATTCAGCCTCTACTACTGAAAATTGTATGGAGGTCGCTTGACCACACAAGGTGGTGCTGCAGGGAAGGTCTGCTCTAGGGGTTATACTGGTGCGCGTCTTGAACCGAAAGGATTGACTATGGGTTTGCAGTTCGCCAGTGCTCGCGCTATTAGTGCGGTATCAACTTGGGGATTAAAGCATGTGTTTCGTCGTCCTGCGGCGAATTTTCCCGGAAAGATAGCCCTCTATGTTGACCCAAGCCTTATTGGCGACTTGGCCCCGCGTTTGAAAAAGGGTTCAATATGCGTCGTGGGAACCAACGGCAAGACCACGACGGCAAACCTATTGGCCGATGCGCTAGAGCGGGCTGGTCAGCGTGTTGTGTGCAACCGTACGGGCGCGAATCTCGATTCGGGTGTAGCTACTGCCCTGCTGCAAACAACTGAGGCCGACTGGGGTGTGTTCGAGTGTGATGAACTGTGGTTGGCTAAGATCCTTCCGTACCTGAAGGCCGACTATGCGGTGCTGTTGAACCTATTCCGCGACCAGCTGGACCGTGTGGGTGAGATTGATCGTATTCAAGATAGCATTGTGAAGGCGCTGAAGGCCTCGCCACGTACCACGGTTGTCTACAATGCCGACGATCCTTTGTGCACTGCGATTGCAGAGCGTGCCGGGAACCCTGCAATTGCTTTTGGTATTGCAGAAGACTTACATCTTCCGCAAAATTCGGTTATCGATGCGCAGATGTGTCAGCGGTGCTCCACTATGTTGCACTACGATTTCCGTCAATACGGCCAGTTGGGAAGTTACGCCTGCCCGAACTGTGGGTTCGCTCGTCCAACATTAGATTGTGCGGCGAAGAATGTGGCTATTGGGTTGGAGGGGCTGTCGTTTAATGCGCAGGGGCCGCACCATGACGCTACGATAACAGCACCATTTTCGGGAACTTATATGGTGTATAACCTGCTTGCTGCCTGGGCAGCAGCCGATCTTGCTAACGTACCCGCAACTTCTTTGCAGCAGGCTATCGATGCGTTCGACCCTCAAAACGGACGTCTGCAGGAATTTGTGGTTGGGGGTTGTCGTACGCTGCTTAACCTAGCGAAAAACCCGACAGGGTTCAATCAAAATATCAAGTTAATAATGCAGGATGAAGGCCCTAAAGCGATTGCTTTCTTTGTGAATGATAAAGAGGGTGATGGCCGCGATGTGTCGTGGCTATGGGATATCGATTTCGAAGAACTTGCCGCACAATCGCACTTGCGTGTGTTCGCTGGGGGTATTCGCAAGAACGATGTGCAGGTTCGTTTGAAGTACGCCGGTCTTGCGGCCGAGTTGGTAGATACCATGAGTGAGGTGTTTGACCAGTTGGGTGACGGTGCTTGCGACCTGCGTGTTTATGCTATTGCAAATTACACGGCTTTGCCTTCAGTACATAGCGAGCTTTCGCGTATGAGCGAGCCGTCGAGTAATGGAACTGTTGATGCTGCAACGCGTGCGGCCTCTCAGCAGGTGGTGGTACAGAACGAATCCGAAAGCGTATGCGGTGAGAGTGAGCAAGAAATTTTTGAAGAATCTTCAGGCGAGACCCCGCTGGTTATTGCTCATTTGTTCCCAGACCTACTGAACCTCTATGGTGACGGCGGCAATGTGAAAGTGTTGGAGCGTCGCGCTCGCGACCGAGGCATTCCTGTCGAAGTACGCCGGGTGAACTATGGTGAAACTATCGATTTTAAAAACGTTGATCTGGTATTTTTGGGCGGAGGCCCCGATCGTGAACAACGATTGGCCTCCGAGGAGCTCTCTCGCATGAAGGACAGCTTCCAAGCTTATGTTGAGGACGATGGAGTACTGCTGGCTATATGTGGTGGATATCAACTGCTTGGTCGTACGTGGCTATTGAATGATGAAGAAGTTGAAGGTCTGAGCGTTGTGGATATGGTAACCGGACGCGCTCCAGGAGGTTCGGGCGACCGGCTTATTGGCAATATCGCGTTGAAGTCAGATTTGGCTATGTGTCCGGTAGTGGGTTATGAGAATCATGCAGGTCGTACACATCTTGGCGTAGGTGTTGAATCGTTCGGTGCGGTAGTATCCGCAACGGGGCATGGCAACAACGATGATGACAAGCATGATGGCGTGCGATATCGCAACGTAATTGGAACTTATCTGCATGGTCCTGTTTTGCCCAAGAACCCCGAAGTTGCCGATGCGCTGATTGCGCGTGCTCTTGAACGACGTGCGCGTCGGTCGGGTACACCCGTACCGGATCTTTCTCCCTTAGACGATGCAGTGGAAAAGGCAGCTAATGATTACATCCGAGGCCAATTGAGCGTATAGGGAATTTCTGGCAGAATTCTTCACGGGTGTAATTAAATTTTCGGCGTAGTGAGGTTATTTCATTTTTTGGCACTGCGCAGGTAGGCGCTTCGTCGCACGATTGCTTCTTGCCAAATCACCCTTCGGGATTGAGTTTGGTGGTTTTTCGCCCTGCTGGTGGGAGGTTGTCGTGGGGTTGTGCGCGTAAAATTTCTCCAGCCACTTAAAGGGAGGGGAGCCCGCCATGTACGAAGAGCTGTATGCGCCATTGCCTGATATCAATCGTTATTGGAAACGCCTGGGCCTTACGCCTGCCATTGGGCAACCCGACGGAGCCCTGCTCAACCATATTATCGAAGCTCACCAACGCGCTATACCCTTCGAAAACTTCGATGTGTGCGATTATCGTCGCCCTGTTTCTCTTGGCATTCCCGCTTTGTTCGAGAAGATAATTGTTGGCAGACGTGGGGGCTACTGTTTCGAGCTGAACGCTCTATTCGAAGCGCTTCTAGCTGAAGTGGGTTTTAGGGCTGCACCTTGTTTAGCACGTAGTTTGAAGGATTATGGTTATCAGCAACCGGTTATGCATCGCGGTGTTCTCGTTGAGTTGAGTGGAAAGAAACTATACTGCGATGTGGGGTATGGCGGGCCTCTTTCGGCTTGTGCACTGCCGCTGGAAAATGGTACGCGTATCGTTTCGTGCGGGCAGGTTTTTCGTCTTGAAGCAGCACAAGGTTCGTGGTGGAATATCAGCTACGGTGGTTCGGTTGAAGACGAGGAGGAACGGTTACCGGTGCCGGTGCTTGCCTTTCTTGATCAACCGGTAGACACGGTCGATTTCGTTCCGCTTTCCCATTTTGCCTCCACGCATCCCAATAGCGTATTCACCCAGCGTCGTATGGCAAATCGTCGTACCATTGATGGCAATGTGTCCATTACCGATAACCAATTTACCCACGTGAGCGCAGGAAGCAAAGAGCAGCGGGTAATTGCTAATGAGAAAGAATTTCATGCATTACTCGTTGAGTACTTTGGTATCGTGCTGCCTTGCTAGTGAATTGATTACGCGTTTTAGCACGGTGGTCCCTATAGGAGAGCTATGGGGCTGCCGGCGCTCTCTTGTTCTGTCCTGCTTCGTTTCGATAAGCTATGATGGGCGTTGAAAAAGCTGAACGATGAAGCGTGAAAGCAGAGGGCGTGTGAAGTTTACCATTGTAGCAGTAGGTAAGTTAAAGGAACGCTTTTGGGCCGATGCTTGCGCCGAGTACCTCAAGCGCTTGCAGCCTTATGCGCGTACGGAAGTCAAAGAGGTTGCCGATGTTGACCCTGCTCGGGCAGGCGGTGTCGAGGCGGCGCGCGTGAAGGAAGGTGCCGCTATTCTTGCGGCTGTGCCTGCAACGTCGCACCTGCTCTTACTGGCAATCGACGGTAAGCAGCGGTCTAGCACTGGTTTGTCTCAGCGTTTAGATGCACTTGCGCTGGGGGGCATAAGCGATATATCGTTTGTCATTGGTGGGTCTGATGGGGTTAGCGAGGCGGTGCGCTCTCGTGCTGATGAGACACTGTCTTTTGGTCTTATCACGCTGCCTCACAATTTGGCTCGTGTGGTATTGCTTGAGCAACTTTATCGTGCCCAGCGAATTTCGCGTGGCGAGCCCTATCATAAGTGAGCTTGCTTTGTTTTCTAGCAAACTGTTATGAGAAAAGAAAGGTGCAGCTTATGCGCTTCATCTCGTGGAATGTGAATGGTCTGCGCGCTGTTCTCCAAAAAGGCTTTGAAGATATTGCCTGTGAACTAGATGCCGATATCTTGGCGCTACAAGAGACAAAGTTGCAAGAGGGCCAAGCTACGCTTGATTTGCCACAGTATCATGAATACTGGAGTTATGCCGAAAAGAAGGGTTATTCGGGTACGGCCATCTTTAGCAAAGAGGAACCGCTGCAGGCGTTGCACGGTTTGGGCTTTCCGCACCTCGATACTGAGGGACGCATCGTGGCGCTGGAATTTTCTGAGTTTTGGTTTGTAAATGTGTACACGCCGAATGCTCAAAACGAGCTGGCTCGCATTGCGCATCGCATGGAATGGGACGATGCTTTTCGTGAGTTCTGCAAAGGTTTAGAGGCGGGTTTTCTGCCAGCGGGCGTACCAGTTGAGAAGCCAGCGCCGGGCGAGGGTCATGTGTCTATGTCGGATCTCCCGTTGACACAACCGGGTGATACGGCGAAACCAAAGCCGGTTATTCTGTGCGGTGACCTTAATGTGGCGCACGAAAACATCGACTTAAAGAACCCTGGCCCCAACCGAGGCAAGGCGGGTTTTTCCGATGAAGAACGCAATAAGCTTGATGAGTTGCTGCATGCTGGTTTTACCGATACCTTTCGTTATTTGCATCCCCAGCTGGAAGGCGCCTACTCATGGTGGAGCTACCGCTTTAAAGCTCGTCAAACTAACGCCGGATGGCGCATCGATTATTTCTTGATAAGCAATTCGTTGGCGCCCAAGATAGAAAGCGCCTGCATCTACGACGAGGTGTACGGTAGCGATCATTGTCCGGTCGGGTTGGAGCTAGCGTTGTAAGAGGTGTTCGCCCGCTTTTCCGTGCTATTATGCGGGGGACAACGTGAGGAAAGAAGAGTATGGATACAGCGAAAATAGAGCAGGGAATACGTCTGATTCTTGAGGGTGTGGGTGAAAACCCTGAACGTGAAGGCCTGCGTGACACGCCCGCACGGGTGGCTCGTATGTATGAAGAGGTGTTCGCAGGTCTTACTCAAGATCCCTCCGAGCATTTTGTTACTACGTTTGACGAACATCACGAGGAAATGGTACTCGTGCGTGACATTCCGTTTTACTCCATGTGTGAACATCATCTGGCTCCATTCTTTGGCGTGGCGCACATCGCCTACATTCCGTCGGTTGAGGGCCGTATCTGTGGGTTGTCGAAGCTGGCTCGCTTGGTAGATGTGTTTGCAAAGCGCCCGCAGGTTCAAGAGCGCTTGACCTCTCAAATTGCCGACACTCTTATCGAAGAGCTGCATCCTCAGGGTGTGATTGTGGTGTTGGAGGCCGAGCACCTCTGCATGAGTATGCGTGGTGTGAAGAAGCCAGGGACCAAAACCACCACCAGCGCCGTTCGTGGTGCATTCGAGCGAAGCCAAGCAACGCGAGCAGAGGCGCTGTCTCTTATATTTGCGCGTCGCGACTAGTCTAGCCCGATTGTCGATTGGCCCTCTGGGACCGATTCCGTTCTTGATGTTTCACGTGAAACACTTGTTCGTAGTATTTGCGAGCGAAGAGGCTGCATGTTTCTTCGCGGAAAACATTTCGTTCTAGAACGAAATGAACCGCTAGAATAGTAAAAAAACAAAAGGTAATCGATGAATGCAACGAAAGGAACCATCGAATGAAATGCGTAATCTCGGTTCTCGGCAAGGATCGTAGCGGTATTGTAGCTGCAGTCTCGACAGTGCTTGCCGACTGTGGCGCCAATATCGACGACATTAGCCAAACCATTTTGGATGATATTTTCTCCATGACCATGTTGGTTACGCTTAAGCCTGAAAGTGCAGACTTCAACGTGGTTCAAGAGCGCCTTGATAAGATTAGTGAAGATTTGGGAATGCAGATTATTATCCAGCGTGAAGATGTATTTCAGTTTATGTACAAGATCTAGACGAAGCTCTAAGCCAAATTATGCCGGTGCCCGCGCGAGGCGAACACCGGCATAGAAGCGCGAGACACGCAATGAAGGAAGTTACGCTTCGGTCTTGCCGTCTTCTTCCATGATTCCCCCAGCCGCCATGTAGCCGCCTACCAGCGTCAATCCCAGATCGGCATACATGCCAGTTAGCGGTTTGCCGGCAGGGTTACCCTCACCCGACGAACCGCCAGCAGTGTGCCATCCAGCGTAGAGACCAGGAATAACGGCTCCCTCGGTATTCACTACCTGCATCTTTGGTGTGATGCGTAAGCCAGTTTTTGAACCGAATACATGTCCACCCAGCTTCGCGGCGTAATAAGGCGGTTCGTTTATAGGGATCATCCATTCGGGACGGTACTTGTATGTTGTTGTATAGTCTTCACCCTTCGCACAGGCGTCATTCCATTTTTTCACGGAATTAACCAGTACTCCCTCTTCAAGCCCCATTTCTTGCTCTAGCTCTTCGATGGTATCGCACTTTTTGATGGCACCACCATCAATCATTTGCTGGAAGCCAGTGTGCCAGTCGCGCAGCCATTCGGGTACGCGATCGATGAACGGATCGTCGGCGGCCACAATCTTAGCTTTGCGGCAAATAACTTGCCCAAAGAAGTTTTCGGTAACCAGCTTATCGAACTTCGAGTCGAAGCAGCAGAAGGTTTTACCACCGGGCTGATTCATCTCGATAGCAGCGGTGTCGCACAAACCCTCTGACGACGGGGGCGCGTCGGTCGTATAAGGGTAACTGTGTGCTGAGGTTGAAATGTAGGGGACCCGCTGGCCTTCACGGTTAATACGCAGCCATGGTTGACGCAGCGCCTGATTGCCGTCTTTGTTAATATGCGAGTCCATCAGTAGGTCGTACTCGCCGTAGTCGCGCCACCATACACCACCGTCGAACGCTCCCGTAGAGTCGTAACCAGAGAGGTCGGCGCCGACACCTTGTCCCATGCGAATGCACTCTCCCGTGCCGTTGGGCGGAGTGGCTATATTGGCAATGCCCTGTAGGCAGGTGGCGGAATATTTTGCCATCATGGCACGGTTCATCTCCATGCCTCCGGCAGTTAATATAACGGCTCGTTTTGCGCGAATGAACCGTTCCTTCTTGTCTTGCGTTACTTTCACGCCCAGCACAGCGTTTCCGTCGTATACGAGTGCATCGACATTGCATGAAGTACGAATATCCACTCCAGCGTCGCGTGCGGTTTTCTCAAGGTGCTGGAAGGGGATAAGGTTTACGTTGATGCCATTGGTGGCAGTGGACATGCCCTCCCATTCCAAAAGGCCAGCACCGGCAGGCGAGGGGTTCATGGGTTTCCATTTGGCCCCGGCCTTTTCGTTCATCCAGTCGATACACTGGGGCCCCTCGATTGCCATAGCTCGTAGTAGTTCGGGGTCGCCAGTCATCTGCTGACAGTCCATAACGAATTCAACGATGTTGTCTACGTCGTAGGGATATGTTGGATAGGCCCACTTTGAAGCTTCGGCCTGCTTGTGGCCACCGAAGTTAGAGAAAACCGATGAATGCTTCGAGTTGCCGCCGGTCTCTTCGCTGCGCTCCAGCATAAGCACCTGGTAGCTCGCTTGTGCAAGGCGGATCGATGCGTTCATTCCGCCTCCACCCGAGCCCACAATTACAACTTCTGTTTCTTCATCCCATGAGGCGGGAGTCTCAACGGGGGCAATGGGCTGTGTCGCAGCTTCAAAGGCTGCGCGTTCTTTTGATACGGAAGAATTCTGGCTGGTGTTTTTTCCTCCCGATGGCGCGCACCCCGCCAGGCCTGCCAATGCCCCGGTGCCTCCGATGATGGCAGCGCCTTTTAAGAAACTTCTACGGTCCAAGCTCATAACCTCCCCTTTCAATTCGACCTGTCCGGCAAAGTAGCTGCAATTTTTTGCGGATTACTCATTCCCTCCCAAAGGAATCTGCCGGGTTGTTGGGTTTCTCCCTGGGTTTATCCTAAGGGCGTTGCGTCGTTTTCATCAGGAGGTCTTTTTTAAGGGCTGTTGGAATACTTGCCGACAGGTAGGAGAATGATGCAATAAGGTGTAAAATATTTTTTACAGGTGCTGCGACGCACTCATCGTTGACCGGGGAGGGATTTCGATGGATACGCGCCATGTAAGGGAATTCTTGACGTTTGCTGAAGAAATGAACTATTCGGCGGCAGCTAAAAAACTGTACATAACCCGTCCGACACTAGCCGATCATCTACGCGAACTTGAAGAAGAATTGGGATGCGAACTGGTACGTAAGTGCCAGGGTAAAGCTATGCTTACTCCTGCCGGACGACATTTCGTCCAGACAGGTACCTGCTTGCTCGAAACGGTTCAAAATATCGTAGAGGAGTATCAGAGTTTCGCGGATAACGTGCTTACTGTCACGGTCGCACAAACCAATTTACCTTGGATTGAGACCATACTGTACCAAGCTCGACATGCTATTCAAGATCGTTTCCCCCGAAAACACATTGATATCGAGACCGTTACGGGTCCCTTTAGTACTAGCGACGCTCTTCTTGATGGCACGAACGATATCGTGGTTGCTGGCTACAAAAGTTACGTTCCGGAAGAAAATCGAACGGAGCTTACCCTAGGGATGCAGGGGTTCAAGCTTTGTACTGAAGAAATAAAGCTGCTGATGACCCAAGATAATCCACTTTTCGATAAGCCTTCTATAACAGTTCGCGATTTAGATGGGGCAGTGTTTATGCTGCCCCCCGATATCTACCGTGGTTATTTGCGTGATGGCGTGATTGAGCAATTTTTGAATCGGGGTGCTCGCGTTACGCTGCGTACTATGGATTTCAATGATCACTTCGAGTACAACGTGTATAACTTCCAGGATATGTTTGGCATTGTTCCCACCACCTTGATCTCCAGATTTGGCATTGATGCAAGAAAAGAATACCGTGCTTTTTCGTTAGCCGACATGACGTTAAGTACCGATTTCTATGCCTTATTCTCGGACAGCTTCGTGGCGTCCGAGAATGGATCTTTATTGGTGCAGGAAATGAAACGCCTAGCTGAAAAATCCATGGCGACAGCTTTAAAGAGTAAAACAGCGCCTATCAAATGATGATAGACGCTGTTTCTCGTTGTATCTGACTAGGCTACCGGATTCTCGCACACACCAATGAAGAGAGGCACTCCCTGCGCTGAGGTAATGGCGAAGAGGAAGGGGCGATTCAGCTTAAAATCGACTTCGGGCACGTTTTCGGGCATGAGGGACATTTTCGAAATGCCTATGTTGGTGTAGGCGCTGGCTTCAGCACCATTCTCGTCCCAACTAATGTGACTTTCTTGTTCTACCGACGATATAAAAGCGGGGGTGGAGGTAAGGTTTGAGAAGTTGGCTTGGTCTGAGAATGGAATGGTCATACCGAGTTGCTTTAAGGGTTCAATCAGGTCAAACGAACTATCGAAGGTTGTTTTGGGCAAGGTAAAGTTTATGCGAGCGAGCGTGCTGGACGTGGAGGTAAATGCCTCTTTTAGGAGTGTTTCGTTGGCAAGTAGATTGGCAGGAGTCGTTCCTTCGGCTGGCAGCACGAAAGTCATGGTGGCACCTCCTGCAAAGTCGAGGCTAGCACGAGTATAGAGAGCGGTTTGCTCGTATTCGCGCGGATTGTCGAAGTGCTGCGTCATGAATGAGGCGGTGGTGTCGCCAGTTGTCGTATGAAACGTATCATCCAAGGTATTTTGAATGTCAAAGGGGCTCGCCCAGCCGTTCTTAAAATACACGGTGTTAATGAGGGCAAGCAGCTGATTGGCGGAAGTTTGTATTTCTGGCTTAAGGGCGTCGTTTGTATTCAGGGCAATCCAATCGGCCAGCGCGGCATCGGCCTCGGGTGTGCCGAAAGAAACCGAGAATGGGGTGGCGTAAAACTGCTGCGTTGCCGTGTCGATGAAGCCTTGTTCGAATGTGTCACGATCCGACATCCAGAGGGAGTTCGCTAATTGCATGGTGGTGTAGGGGTCGCTTGCTAATACGCGAAATAAGTTGCCGCACTCTTGCGGTACGGTGCCAGCGTCGGGTGCACCGAGTAAGGCGTTCATTTGTTGGGCGGTGTCGCCCGATGCGCCTTGAGTGGCCATCGCTAACGCAAAGTAAAGACTTACCGGCGAATATGTGGCATTTTTGGCATCTTGTACCGCAGCGCCTTCAGTATCTTGGCTTAGTACGGCTGCGGCCGTGCGATAGGAGAACGCGGAAAGCGAGGAGAGAAATGCCTCGTCCAGGGGATTTTCATCCATCACTTTCAGCCATGCTTCCGAATTGTCTTCGGCGATTTTCTCCGGGATGACTGGTTGTGCGACGGCGTAAGTGCTGCTTATGGAGGATTGGGAGCCGGGCGAGCTTTGAGTGCTCGTAGCGCAGCCAGCGAGGGCCAATGTTCCGGCAAGGCAGATGGTGAGGGCCATCTTGGTCGGACGAATGGTCATGATATCTCCTTTACGGCCCACGGGCCGATATCGGGGAAAGTTGATAATAGGTGCGTTTTTGTACGAGTGCGCGGATAAGTTCTGCTTGCAGTATAGCGAAATTTTGGTCGCAAAAAGGCGGGCATTGCGAGCTCATCACGACGATGAAAGGGGTTGTTTGAATCGAGGGGAGTTGCGAGAACGTATATGAGGCGCATCTACGCAAAACTTAAGGTACCTCTATATCCCAAAATGGTCGTAGCGTGTATTCCTTTGGTCTGACGCGAGGCTGATAGGAATTTCCTATGGGAGGCTCTCAATGCGGTCGATGAGCTGCTGTCTTCCTTCGGTGATCTCCATTTTTGCGTAGATATGTCTGACATGGGTTTGCACGGTGCTTTTTGCGACAAATAATTCATCGCAGATGTACGGGATGCTGCGTCCTTTCAGCAATAAGGCAAGAACCTCCGCCTCTCTCGGAGAAAGTTTGTACTGCTCGATTGCCTTGGCGGTTTTTGACCCCTCAGAGACTTGGTCGTTAACTCTATCAAAAAATTCGCCTCCCATTTCCTTTGTCTCGTTTGCTGTGAGGGAGCCATCTGACATTTGCCAGGCTATTACCACAAGAAGAAACAGGGCGATAACACATAACGTTGCTACGTAATCAAATCCATCTTGCTTAAACAAGAACAGAGAAGCGGCGCCGATTTCTCCAAGTGCAAACCCCGAGGCTAGCATCAGCATTCCCTGAGAAAAAATTCGGAAATGCGAAAGCTGCTGTTTTTGACATATGTTTCCCATAACAATCCAGAGATACACCACAAAGCTGCCGAATCCCGCAAAAGCAATGGCTATGCATGCTAGCGAGGTTTCTTCACTTAAAAAGGGCAGTAGAAGAAACGTTACACCTACCAATATGGTGGCTGGTCGGTATGCAACGACTGGGTTTTCATGTTGTACGCGTTTTACCATGTAAGCTGACAAAAGGATTTCCAGCACGAGGAATGCTGCTACGCCTTCGATACCAGGAATAATGGTTGATGTCCACGCCGGTTCTCGTTCTGGAAGGATATGCCCGCACAAAACGAAAAGGGCGCCGTATATCACGGTTGCAATTGAAAGAGGCCTCCCGAATGGATTGGCCGATTTGGGTATACTCCCACGTGGGTTCTCAATCCGTGTCGTGAGTGACTCGTTTTCGGTCAATGTGTCGGTATTGTTTTCCATATTATTGAGGGGAGTAGGTGAAACTTCCAGCATAATCCAGTGTGCTGCCGAAATGAGGGGCAGGCAAGTGCCGAGGAAAAGCGCGAATGGTTGGGGGATTACCACGATGAGTAAGTATGCGATACATCCGAATACGCCTGAGGCGGCAGTGCCCACAACGCGCTTACGTAGTTTTATTGACGCAAATGGCCTCGACCATAGAAGGCATAAAGAAACAATGCCGAATCCGACGGCAATGGCTGAAACAGCCTCTAGGACAACTCCCTCGGTAAAACGGTGCGCCAGCACTCCGAGAAATGAGGCAAATCCACCGATGGTAATCAAAGCGCTTTGATAACGTATGTTGCCATTTAGACTGTGAGACATTATGAAAGCAGCAAGTAGGAACAACCCTGCGCTGATGAGCGTGATTACACGCCATGAGAACCCGTTTAGAATTAGGGTCGAAACGCTTGAAAAAACAGGCGAGGCGACAAGCAGCAACAGCCAGCATGCCAGCGTTCCTGTGCCGACAAGCAGCCTAATATCGCAGCTTTCCGTTAGGTTGTCCCACCATCGATATATCATCATCTAATTCCTCCTATAGTTGAATATGGTTGCATAGGCGTCTTTTGTGGTCAATCATTGCTTTTTACGGATGTATTTTCCAGGGGATACTTGGAAAGCACGGATGGCAAGCTTCGTTTTCAGAAGATAGACTCAATGTCGTCAATGTGCGACGAACGAGCCCCGTCGCCTATATAGAGGAGGGTTTTATGAACGAGGAAAACGCGGCACTGAGTCGAAGGGGATTCCTAGGTTTAGGGGCGATCTCTATGGTCGCGGCAGCAAGCGCCAGTTTGGTTGGTTGCGCGCCTAAGCAGTCGTCTTTGACAGCGGAGGGCCAAGCGGCCAAAGTCAGCACGTGGGAGACGATGCCTGACCCAATTTCGGTTGACTCTAGCTGGTCTATAGACGTCGTGGTAATTGGTGCTGGTATGGCTGGTTTTTCGGCGGCGTGTTCTGCTGCTGAAAAAGGTGCGAAAGTTGTTATGTTGGAAAAAACTGGCATGGCGAATTTCCGCGGAATAGACTATGGCGCAATTGGCGGATCCATCCAAAAGTCGGTAGGTATTGATTTGACTGCCCGAAAGCAGGATATCCTCCAAGAAATTCTTCGCTGGGGAGACCATCGGGGAGATTATCGTGTGGTGAAAGCTTGGGTGGACAATTCGGGAGAGGCTCTCGATTGGGCTGCAGAAATGCTGACCAGCCATGGGATAACCATTGCTCCCATGCCGGAGAACATGCAAGTAATTCCCAATGCGTGGTATGAGCATTTTGCTACCGATGCTTTCCAGATCGTACCGGATGAGCAGTTGATGGGACAAGGCAGCGAAGCCGGATATGAGCCGCCTTTCGCCATTGGGTGGGCAAAGGCCTTTACTGCCTATGCTCAAGAGCTGGGCGTGGAGATTCTCTTCAATGCACCCGCGGAGCAGCTTATTTGCGCAAAAGATGGTTCTGTCACGGGTGTTATTTATAAAAAAGATGGACAGCATATCCAGATAGATGCCAAAGGGGTTGTGCTTGCAACTGGCGGATACGGTGCTGATACTGAAATGCTCAATGCGTTTGTTCCGAATCACGCGGAGGATGTTCACAATATCACCACTCCGGCGCACAATACTGGAGACGGTATTCGTATGGGGGCATGGGCTGGAGCGTCCATTGACCCAGCACCACATTGCCCCATGTATTTTGACGAGGGTGTAGAGGGATTGGAGCATATGCCGTCTATCCCGTTGACTCGTCAACCGTGGCTATATCTCAATGATCGGGGCGAACGCTTTTGTAATGAAGACATGCCTTATGCGTATGTATGTCGTGCTCACAATGCGCAACCTCGTCATATGAAATGGGTAATCTGGGACGCGAAGTGGGAGATCGACGGACCGGCCATGGGTATGGTTGTGTGCAAGGATTTCCGTTCTCCCCTTCACAATCCTGAAGAAATCGCTCAGTTTATCGCTGAAGGAACCATTCTTTCTTCAGATACGATCGAGGGCTTGCTCGCAAAGATGGAAGGATTGGATGCTGATGCTGCTAAGGCGAGTATCACGCATTACAATGAGCTGTGCTCGGCTGGTGTGGATACGGATTTCGGCAAACGTGCTCAGTGCTTGAGTTCGATCACACAACCTCCTTTTTACAGCGTTCGTGCGGGTACTACGCTGCTGGTCACAATGGGTGGCTTGGAGATAAATGAAAACCAACAGGTACTCAATTCCGACAAAGAGCCAATCAAGGGCCTTTGGGCGGCAGGGAATTGCTCGGGAAGCTTTTTCTTCGGCGATTACCCGATCACTGTTTCGGGTGTGAGCCACGGACGAGCTTGCACGGGTGGTCGACGAGCTGGTCAGTTTGCTGCCCAAACGATAAGTTAGACACATGTTCAGCAAGGCGTAATGGGGTAAAATAAGGTGTAGTGTTGTGCTCTGGTTTTATCTATCTTTACCCAATGGTTCCAAATGCAGGGCTTACATTGGGCGGGTGGCCATGTGCTAGGGCTCCCCGCTTTTTTTCGCTCAATAGGTGGGCGTGTTTCGTTTCAATGTGTCATGAGCGTATAAAGAGAAAGTTTGCCAAACGCGCGGCTAAAATTTTTTACTAGCGGTCAAAGGGCCGAAGACCTCAAGCGTCTAAAAGGAACCAGGAATGACGCGGGGAGAATGAGTCGCTGCTGTAGTGACGAAAACAAGGGGCCGACTCGAATCAGCGTATTGTAGGTTTTCGTTTTGTTCGCAACTCTTGTGTTGGTCTATATGGCAATCGGTAAATTTTCATAATCGTTTTCTATGAGGTCGATTATATTTTGTTGAGAATGTATACCGAGTTTGCGATAGATATTGTAACTGTGTGTCTTTGCCGTGCTTTGGGAGATGTATAGCTTTTGTGCGATGCGCTCTTGGTTGTAGCCCCGGGCTAGCAAAACTAAAACATCACATTCACGGCTGGTCAAACCGTTTTCTTCGGCAACAAAGCAGCAGGTCTCCGCAAGGCCTCTCCACTTTGGCTTGGATAAAACGATAGGATGGGTAGTGTCGGTCGATGCGGCACTGGTTTCATCTTCGGCTACGCTATCGTTGGGCGAGATGGTTTCGTTTTGGCATTGACGCAGGCGATAAATTTGCTGTTCAGCAAGCAGGCGTTTGGTTGTTTTTATTTGATAGAGGCTGCAGGATACGTTTGCCACAATTGTCAAAAAAACAGTGGCGCAAAAAACTTCGGAGTTGATTTCCATGAACATTGATCCCCCTGAAAATATGCGGAAAATGCAAAAGCGCTGATATTGTTAGATAAGAGACTATGGTGTCATTGCGTGTGAGGACTAACTTCTTTTGTGGGTTCTCGATTGTTGGACGACAGAACGTTTCGGTCTGTTCCAGGTGGAGGAATTTGCTCGTTTCCGCACCTTGTGCATAGGCCATTGTCTATATCGACAGAAGAGCCGCATTCTTTGCACAATATACTGCCGGCATTGCGTACCAATTTCATGGTTTGAGAAAATTTTCTGCATTTGTTGCATGCTGGGCCTCGGCATGGAAAACAGTTCATCTGTTTCCCTAGTCAACGATGCTTTCCATTTTAAGCCAGTATTCTATGGTTTTTCCAGCTAAAGGGTGATTGAAGTCGACCATGATTGCATCGTTGCTCACTTCGATAACACGAACAGGGATAGGTATCCCTGAGGCAGGGTTGGTCCATTGGAACAAATCCCCAAGGCTTAGCTCTGAGCCAAAAGGAAACGCCGAGCGGGGATATACTTGGATACCTTCTGGGTCGTGAGATCCGTATGCCTCGGATGGGAAGAGGCGGACGATTCGTTCTTCGCCAATAGCCATTTCGCTGAGTGCGTCTTCAATTCCCGGAACTACTTGGCCTGAACCTAGTATTATTTTAGCTGCACTTTGCGAATGGTCGTCGAACGGCTCTTCGCCTAAAATGCCACCTTTGTATTTCGCATAGGCGCAAGCGCCGAAACGCATATTGTTCTTCATTGCAGTGGTCCTTCCTGTTGATTATAGGCATCTCTCGCTGCGGGCGTCACACGCCCGCAGCGATTTCAAAAATTTTTACTCTACTAAACCAAATTCAAAATGGTCATCGTCTGAACGACGGTGTGCCGCAGTTGACCAATTTTCATTTGATTCGATTTGGATAGGTGCGGAGGAACGTTTGATAGCGTCGGCGCTGTGTGACGACTCAAAACGACCTTTTGCTTCGAGTGGCTTGTATTGCGGGATCCAGAGAACTTGCTTTGTTTTGGAGCGGGCTTTTTCAAGCAATTCATCCAAAGAACCGTATGTGATAACGTTTGCTAGGCAGTGGTGTACACACATTGGCTCACGCCCGGTTGCTGTTCTGTCTGCACACAGATCGCAGAGATCGGTTGGTGTTGCAATGTAGTTGTAATTGAATGTGCCAGATCCTTCTTCGATTTCCCAAGGGCCTTCTTCGAGAACTTTGATGCCCCATTTGCCTACGGGGTAATTGTGTTCTTCTTTGCAGGTGACCTCACACGACTGGCATCCAGAGCAGTACTCATAGTCAATTAACAGACCGTATTCTGCTTTCATCTACTGATCCTTCCTCTTGAATTTAGTCCAGACGAGATCCATATCGGTATCAAGATTCTCATCGATCGGTTTGATGTTGCATAACAGACATTTGAAAGGAGCACCAAAGCCAAGTTTGCCAAAGTGAAAATTGGGAACGAGGTTGTTGATATTCGAACGGAATGTGCCGTAGAGATTTGGCTCATTTCCAGATTCTTCAGGGAACCACCAGCCATGCTGGGCATGGATGGTTTCTTCGTTGACAGCTTCAGTCAAGAGGGCCTTTTGCTTGCAGCTTCCGAATTGGTTCCAGATCTCGCACCATTGTCCATTGGCTATGCCGAGCGTTCGGGCTGTTTTCGGATTGATCTCGACAATGGGATCTGGATTGAGTTCGCGACAGAAAGGAATCTGGCGATTTTCGGAATGGAAGAATGCGTACGCGCGGGAACCTGTAGTGAGCACAAAAGGATACTCTTCAAGCAACTCGGGCGTAGCGGCAGGGCTGTATGGGGGCTCCTCGAAATACGGAAGCGGATCATCTCCAAATTGCTGGAAAATGGTCGAATAGAGTTCAATACGGCCAGTGGGGGTGTTGAAACCGACTTTGCCGTCTCCGCGCAAGCGTCCGCATTCATTCTTGCGATATATGACGTCGTCCTGGACGTATACAGACTTCGATACTTCCTTGAAGTCGTATTTCTTGCTTAGCCTGAGGTGGTTGATGAAATCGGTTTCGGTTTCGTATTCCTCCCACCAATGAGGGTTCAGACGTTTGCCGATCTTGAAGCATGCTTCGATATCGGATAAGGCCTCGCCTGTTCGTGTTGCTGAATTCGCAAAACCCTTGATACCCATTGATGCGCCGTAGTGGGTGAAGGTTGTTCCATCACGTTCGCACGAGCATGCAAGTGGAAGGAATACGTCGCACGAAGCTTCCGCGGAAGGAGTCATGAACGTATCGATAGTGAAGCAAAAATCAAGCGAGTTTACAATCGCATCGTGCCAACGCTTTGGCTCTGCCGAGGTGCACGACATAAGATTGTTTCCGCCGTAGAATCCGAATTTGATCTTGTAGGGCTCGCCTGTCTCTAGAGCTTTGAGCATGAGGTCTGCGTGCGCGTTCATGATGAGGTTGCAGTATGCGGGATAGTCGGTCAAGCCGATCATTTTGCTTGCGAGGTCGCCAACACCCTTTTCGAACCCGAACCCGACTTCGTTTAGGCCCGTCGTTGCGTCGCCAAGAATGTTCCCACCTGGCACGTCGATGTTCCCGGTGATTGACATCAAGTCGAGAATGCATTGACCGGCCTGCATGCCATTTGCCTTTTGATCGATTGCCAGACCCCAGGAAATGCTTGCGGGTTTAGCTGCGGCGTACATGCGGGAGGCTTCGTAAATGCGTTCGACAGGAATGCCTGTTATCTCGGCTGCTTTTTCCGGAGTCATGCCCAATTTAGGATCATTGATACGTGCCTTCAATTCCTCAAACCCATAGCACCAGCAGTTTACAAAATCATGGTCATATAGGCTTTCATTGATGATAATGCTAAGCATTCCCATAGCAAGCGCCGTATCGGTTCCGGGGCGCAATCGAAGATGCACATCGGCACGGCTCGATAGCCAATTGAGGCGTGGGTCGACCGAGATCAGACGGGTGCCCCTGCGCATCAAATCGATGACGGCATGTCCAAACAGGCCATCTGGATTTGATGCGAGTGGCATTTTTCCCCACATGACAATGACTTCCGGTAATTCGAACGCTTCATCGTCGTAACGGTTGGGGAGAGCGCAAGCATAATCCATTTCAGGATAGGCTGCACCGAGAATGTAACTTGAAGCGGCAAGTCGGGGAATATAGCAAGCATAACCGGACTGTGTATAGCAGTAGTTGGGTGTGCCCAGCATGACGCTGCCATATGGGTTGAACGTTCCACCTTCGCGTCCTGTGCCAACGAATACCACACAACTCTCTCGACCGTATTCTTTAGTGATTCGCTCATAGTTTTCTTGAATGACATCAAGTGCTTCGTCCCAAGAGCATTGAATCCATTTGTCCGATTTTCCGCGATTGGCTCGGTCTCGCTTCATAGGGGTGGTGATTCTGGATGGATTGTACACGTAATCTTTTAGCGAAATACACCGCACGCACAGCCTGCCTTGTGTGACGGGATGATTTTCGTCTCCTTCAACATGGACGATTTCTCCGTTTTTGTCAGTGTAGATCTTGAGACCGCAGCCTACAGGATGGCATCCTGGTGCGGACCACGGCGAGAGCCTTGTTATGGTTAAGCCGTTCTCTTCGTATTGCCACGGTTTGCCCAGGTCGTTTACGTTGGATAAAGTATCCAACTTGACGACCGGAGCGGTTTTCATTTCATCCATGGAAAACCTCTCTCTTTTGACAATTGCTCATTTATCAGAACCAAACTGACGAGTGCCCAGCTCTGAGAAGATTGTAGAAAGAGGTTTTTACTCCGGAATGGTCCACTCGGTGGGTTCTTGGGGGTGAGAAGAGGGGGTGAGACGCTCTCATCCCTCGAATTTTTGGTGGTATATTTAAATAATGCCAGATAGAACCTGGTGTAATTTTCTTTACATGAACAATGAAACGCCATAAAATCGTCTAGGGTTACTCCTAGAACAGCTAATCATCTTTGCCATCGGCGTTTGATAGGGACATTGTATGCAGGGATTGACGATTGAGAGCATTCCACAAGGCATTCTTCGCCAGAAGTTTCGTGCTCCTGTTTTGTCGTGCTTCCACATAGCGGAAGACGTGATCACTCATTCTGTTCTCCAGCTAGAGCAATGGAGGGTTTGTCTTCTGCATGCGTCTGCGGGGAGTGGAAAAACATTCCTATTCACTCAATGGTACGCTGATTTTCTTAACGACAAGACAGTTCTTCCCCTTTGGATTTCTTTGGATGAACAAGATCGGACCCCTCCACGTTTTCTTGAAACGCTTGCTTGTTCAATGCAGCGGATAGATAAAAGATTTGTGGCATTCTCGCGTGAGGACTCGTTCTGTAATCTGAGAGATTCATTGGTTGATTTGGTAAACCTGATCGAAGATTGCTGTGAGCCATCGATACGATATGTGCTTATGCTCGACAACTTCGATCTGGCTTCATCTGAGGGTGTTGACGATGTGGTTTTATTTCTAAACAGATGCTGCAGTGAGAACATTAGGTTTATGCTCGCTGGTCGTTCCTTTTCTTCCCGCATGTATGACCTGTTGCTTGAGGCGTCGGTTTTAGAGTTTGGTCCAGATGAGCTTGATTTTAATGAAACGCGCTTAGGGGACTTAGCTAGACGAATGATGCCGGATATATCCGATGTGGAGTTCGCCAACTGCATCGAACGGCTTGGATCGTGGCCGATGGGTTTAAACTTGTATTCTCTGGCACGGAAAAAGACTAGGGACGCTAAAAGCCTTGATCATATTTTGATTGGCTATTGCGAGCGATATTTTAATAAAGCAGTTATCCGTAGAATCACCGCTTCTGAACATGAATTCTTGATTGAAGCGTCGCTTCTTGATGAGCTAGACCCGCTTGCCTGCGAATTTGTGTTGCGCGTAAATCAAGCGGAAGGCTTGCTCGGACAGTTTGAGCAGCGAGGTTTTTTCGTGCGGTTCGATAGGGTTCGAACTGTATACAGGATTGACGCGTTCTTTCTCTGGTATTTGCGAAGTACTTTACTGGCCTTGCCGCACAAACAGATTGCGAAACTTGCAACACGGGCAAGTGAGTGGTTTGAACGGCAAGGTCTGTTTCACGAGCGAGTGAAATATCTCTCTATTGCGTGCGATCCTACGTTTGTTGAAGAGACGATTCTCCACTCCGTGAATCTATCGCCTGCTAACTCGCAAAATATGATCACTCAATATTTGATCGAACAACCAGCGGCAATGTTTGTCGAAGATTCGTATTTGACGTGGGTTTCCGTTTGGAGCTGCCTTTCTGCTGGCCTTGTTAAGGAGGCCCGCGTGGCGCTACGTTTTGCTAAGCGGCAAAACGTAGCTGGCCAGGAAAGCGCATGCGCGTATACTGAGGCAATATTCGTCGCCTTAGAGGGGGACAGCCAGGCTTCGCAAGCGGCTATACGAGAATTACTTTATTCATCCAATCACCCAATTCCTAAGCCCTTCACGTGTCTTTTGATACATATGGAGGGCGAAAATTGTGAAAGACTTGGTCAGTTTGCAGAGAGTCGAGTTTTATATCGAAAGGCGTTGACGCTTGCCGAACGCATGGACTGTTCTTTCTACAAGTTGTTCGACTTATATTTGCTGGCGCGGCAATGTGCGTGTCTGGGTGATTTTGAGACCGCATTGTCGACCATACGAAGAGCTCGGTCGTCTTGGCGTGAAGATGGTGCTATTTATGGTGGACTGAATGCAACATTGGCTTGCATGATGGTGGAGCGAAATGAGCTAGAACAGGCCGCGCTATGTCTTGAAAAGGCGCAAAAAAATGTTTCGTTGTGCACGAATATTGATATGTATCTTGATGTTCAGATTGCTGTGGCCCGTTTCGAGCGAGCAAAGGGAAATGTGGCAGAAAGTTTTGCCATTGTTACTGAGGCACTTGATGCGGTTTCGGGTAAAGGCGTTCCGCGTCGTGTCGACGTCGAGACATACGCTTTCAAAGGATCGTTGTCTGCTGAGTTAGGGGAGCTTACGGCAATGCGTGAGTGCGAATCTGTCATAGATCAATATTGTGGCTCTGCTGATATGCTAAGGTCTTTTCCCTGTATGGTTTCAAAAGCAAAAATCGCATCTGTTCGGGGTGACCACGAGCTTTGTATCGAGCTGCTGGAGGTTGTCAGAAGTAGGATTAGACAGTCGGGCGAATCGTTTGGTATTGTGCTTGTTCAAGTGCTTGTTTTAGAGAGTGTTGCCTATGCGAACCTGGGTGACCGAGTGAGGGCTGCGGTTTGCATGATTAAAGCTATCGAGCTGGCCATGAGAGGAGGGTACCTCGGAGTATTTCTCGAAGGGGGAAAGCATGTATATGAGCTTATTCTTGATGCCGCAACCAGCCGTAAAACCTCACGTGCGATTAGGGAATATGCGAAAAACATTTTGATGGTATTTGGACACGAGCGAGAAGAAAAGAATACGCTTCCTGCAAGATGCGACGACGTCCAAGGGTATTTTTCGCTAACCGTCCGCGAAAAAGAGGTCCTCGGGTTACTTAATAACGGTATGTCGAAGCACGAGATTTCTGCTGCTCTGAGTATTTCGCAAAACACGGCCAAGAGCCATATTCGCAATATTTATTCGAAATTGGGAATACATACGCGCTCTGAGGCTTTTCGCGCAGTTCCCACACTCGATCCATTAATAGAAGAGTAGGACATGAGCGCACGGGGTTAGCCCCGTGCGCTCATGTCCTCACCCGCAAAGATCATCCAGCAAGGGTCTGGGGTATGTAGTGCAGGGATTTTATTCTCAAAATCAAGCGGTGTTGACGGCATCTGTTGACTTGGCGCGAGACTTTTGGGTCTGATGACGAGCGCGCCATCACGCTGGTGACTATGCGCCGCTGTTGCCGATAGCTGTCCAAGCTTGCGAAATACCTTGGATATCATCTGCGACGATCATGCAATGTCCGGCGGTCGAAGCGACTGGCGAACACGGATTTCTTTCATGAGGAGGGAATATGCGAAAATTTGTTTGGGGGGTGTTGGTTAATCTCGTTTTGTCTTTGTGCTTGTCGTTCACGGTTACGATAGCGACGAATACCTACAATGGTATTCCGATCAACTTTGCAACGATCTCAACGCCTTTGCTTTTTGGTACGTTGATAGGTACATTGACCACCACCATCATTCCGGTCAACAAAATAGGCATCAAGTTTGCCGCCTGGAATAATGCGGGACCCGGAACCGCTCTGTGCGCGTTCTATAAAAATTTCGTTATCTTGGCCATTATGGTTCCAATTATGAATTTTTTTGTGACGGGTTTGATGATTGGATTTTTCACGCAGGAATTTTTCAACGGTTGGCTTTGCCCGATTGCAACCGTATATCCTGTCGGCTATGTTACATCGCTTTTGGTCGAGCCGGTCGCTATGTTCATAGCAACGAAGACTACCGGTTTCAGTCCTATGATGGAAGAGGCACGGGTTCGTAGTGAGGCATGATCTTCGCATAGTTGAAGTAGTGATTTCCCGGTAATATCAATGACATGGCGGTTGCGTTCTCCGTAATAAAAAACTGGCCTGCGTTTCGGTCACAATCGGGATACGAGTTATGCCATTAAGTTCGCAGGCGAGGCGCCCCGACTGCTCTGTAGTCGAAGCGCCTCGCGAACAAGCATATGCTGCAAAAATTTTAGGCCTCGTACACTACCTTACCGCCGAGGATGGTTTTGGCAACTTTCGCATCGCGGATATCAGCTGGATCGTCGGAAGCGAAACAGTCATCTTCCAGAATAGCGAAGTCGGCACAGTTGCCCACTTCTACTGAACCCATCTTGTCGTCGTCGTGGCTGAAGAATGCAGAGTTCTTCGTGTACATGATGAGCGCCTGGATGGGGGTAATCTTTGATTCGTCGCCCTTGGAAAGTATCTTGCCGGTAGTTTCGTCGAGGCGCGTGATGGCGTAATACATACCCAGTAGTGGGTTACAGGAAACGACGGGTGAGTCGGAACTGCCGCCAGCAAGGATGCCGTTTGCAAACATGAGACCTGGCGACTGGAAGCGCTCGACTTGTTCAGGCCAGAACAGCGGCTCCTCGCCCATCTGGGCAACAATTGTGGGCTGCAGGCATACACCCACTCCCAGTTCTTGCATGATGGGCCACTGGTCTTCGTACGGCAGTTGATAGTGAATAAGGTAATGACGCAACTCCTTGACGGGACGAATCTTATTCGCTTCCTGGAAGGCATGCAGAGCGCGATCTTCGCTCATGTCGCCGATGGTGTGGATACCGAATTGCCAGCCGAGCTCGGTTGCTTTACACACAAGCGCGTCGATCTCTTCTTGTGTGTAGATAGTGTCGCCGTAGTACCCTGGACGTTGACGATACTCGCGGCGTTTCATGGCTGCGGTGCCGGCAGCGGTTATGCCGTCAAGTGTTACCTTGCAGCCGTTCAGCTTGAGCATGTCGTCGCCGAAGCCGGTAACGCAGTCCATTTCTTCGAGGCGGCGTAGATTATCCTCGAAAGAGCCAAACTGGGGGTCAAGGTAGAACATAAGATTGGTACGATAGGTAAGTTTACCCTGCTTTTTCGCCTCATTGTAGATGTGCATTTGCTTGTAGTTGAGATTGGCATCGATGGCGCTGGTGACGCCGAATGAATTGAGGCGCTGCCCGATAAGCTCGAGGCTCTCAAGGTGCTGGGTATCGGTTAGGGGAGGCTTTGCTTTTAGCATGGGCTGTAGTGCGCCATTTTCGTACAGAATGCCGTTGAGCTCCCCATCGTCGTAATGTCCGATTTCGGCACCCTCAGGTTGAGGCGTATCTTTGGTGTACCCGCACGCCTCGAGTGCAAGCGAGTTTGCAGCGATAGTATGCACCGTCATGTGCAACAGGAAGACCGGATTATTTGGGGCAATCTCGTCAAGCTCACGACATGTAATAAGCTCTTGGCTGTCTTCCCAGATAAGCTCGTTCCAGCCGTCGCCCTCGATCCATACGCCGGGAGGGGTGTTTGCAACTTTTTCCTTAAGGGCGTCAATAATGGCTTGACGGCTTGTTACGCCGTTGAAATCGAGATTAAGCATTTGTTCGCCAGTCCACTTGCAGTGCATGTGGCATTCAACGAAACCAGGAGTAAGAATTTTGCCCGAAGCATCGATGGTTTCGGTGTGGGTGCCGACATACTGGTCCATGTCGGCGGCTGTGCCTACCGCAATAATTTTACCGTCTTTGGCGGCTACACCACCGTCTTCGATGATGGGGAAGTCGGTTTTACCGGCCTTGACTTGGTCGCAGGTGATAGCGACGGTGTAAATTTTTGGATGCTTTATAACCAGATCAGCCTCAGGATACCACGTGCTCATAGTAGTGCCTCCTCTTCAGTCGTCATTACCGCGCAGAAGCGAAGAGTTGGGTATGCCTTTGCGCGGATCGCTAACCGCGCAAGCGGGCAAAACTTAAAGAAACTCCTTGAAACCTGATGTGTCATCCCGCTGCTTAGAATACGAGAAAACTGGCAAGAGCCGCCAGTGGCTAAAAGGATGATATATCGGTTGGATTATCGTACTTTCGGCCGATTCCCATCAAGGGGGGTGTTGGGTATGATGATCGCATTAATCCTTCCTCGGTAGTTCAAAAGCGCACGGACGAAATAGCTCCCCCTGAGGAGTGGGGCTGCTTTGCCTCTTGCGCTGTGTATTCAATTGAGAACACGAGAGAAGGTGTTACCGTGGTAGATACCCTTATGGAAGAGGCTGAATCGATGGTGGCTGAAGAGTCTGTCGATAAGGCTTCTGCCTGCTCGCGCAAAGAGATACTTCCTGCATTTTGCATAACAGTTGTTAGCGCTATCGCTCTGTACGCGCTGATGACGTTTATTCAACCAATGTTAATAAACAACGATTTTATTTAGGGTCTGCTCCATAACAAACCGTTTTTCAAGCCCGCTGCAGACCCCTATCTCCTACCAATAACAACGGCCAGGATTGCAGCATCTTCAACGCCCACCGAATGAAGGTATAAGAAAGCCCCTCGAGCTTCTTTAGGTTG
>JAYFOQ010000017.1:0-7730 GCA_034932485.1 Gordonibacter sp. | reverse complement strand
GCGATGATTTTGGAGAATGACGAGTATGCGAGTCAAATCAATATGTTGTGGTGTACCGATAGAGCGTAATGATGTACCGGTAGCCCCGTAACGGGTGCCGGTGAAATTTGGAACGATGTACCGATTTACTTGTAATAATCACCCTCTGACGATCAGCTAGCTACAGCCCAAGTACGTACCATGTGCTTTGGTGAACATGGCCCAGAAATCGGTGACACCTTTCGAATAAGTGCAGAGGTGGAAGTCAGAGAATGTCAAAATGATGATTGTCGCCGAGTGTCGGTATATACCAAGGCACTTGAAGATTATTACATGCCTCAATATGATGGAGGAGATATAGAGAGCAGGAGCTTGACCGAATGGATTCAGGTTTTTCCAGAACCTATTCCAGACGAAGTGGTTTTACCTGAATATATTCCAAGCAAAGTCCGCGATGACTTCAAAGAAGCTTATCTGATCAAGGATATCAGTCCGAAAGCATCGGTTGCGTTGTGTCGATACTGCGTTCAGTACATGATTAGAGACTTTTGGGGTATTTCCAAAGGGCAGCTTGTTAATGAAATAGCCGAACTTGAAGAAAAAGGTAAGTGTCCTTCGTCAATTGAAATGCTGGATGCGATAAGGGACATGGGGAATTTCGGGGCGCATCCCGAAAAGGATGCCAGCATCATTATCGAAGTCGATCCTGAAGATGCGCAATTGGCCATTGAGATAACACGAACGGTCATTGAGGATTGGTATATCGACAAACACGAAAGAGAAAAGCGCCAAACCTTAATACAAGCGAGCTTAGCTTCAAAAAAGGAAAGGCGCAAAGCATAAAACTGGTTATGAAGTTTACCTTCCGTAAAGAAACATGAAAGCACTTTGGGTTCAAAGGTGCAGAAAAGAGTTTGCAAACAAAATGAATGATTTGGAAGACCTTCCGCATCGTTTACTTGGTATCCCTATCACATCCAACAGATGTATAGTGCAGTTTTCCGGAGATATGGTCAGGAAGATCTATAAATCCTCAATTAGTTTCGAAGCCGAGACTATTGCATACAAGCGACTATCAGATAAATCATTCGTCCCAAAGGTTCTGTCGATCAATGAACAATTCTCCTATATTGATCTTGAGTTTATAGATGCTCCAACGATATTTGAGTACTCCGTGAGGGAAGGGTGTATTCCGCGCGATTTCGCTATCAACCTATACCGAATCGAGCTTTCTTTGGCGAAGCTGGGTCTGAACAGCAACCCTGACCTATTGAAGGCAGACCACATTTTTCTGGATGTCCCTTCCAAATCGCCATTCACTAACGGCTTGCGCATAATAGATTTCGATGTTGTATTTCCTGTACCAGAGAAATCAATTCGCCGCAATGAATGGATTCAAGAGCAAGTCGACTCCGTTGAGGATCGATATAGGTTTCTTAAAGTCGATGATGCCAATAGTCGCGAGAAGTTCATTGGCGAAGTCTATGGACTGGTTGGGGACGTTGCTTATGACTTCGAAAAGCATATGGAAGTTTTCTCCGAGGACTCACCTTAAGGTGAATAGTATCCAAAATTGGGTTAATAGCACGTCAAGAATGGATCAGAAAATGAAACGCCTCCTGTCCTACTCTCGCCGCTAGCAGGACTATCTAAAACTTCAAAACATCTTTTTCTTTAGGCTGAAGGTGGATGCGATTCATCCGTTTAAAGATCTATGCAGCTTGGGATACCTACCGCAATAGCTTTAATCTATCGATACATGAAATCTCATCATTTAGTAATTTCAGCAACTCGTCATTTAGCTGCACGTAAAAATGCGGAGCGTCGAAGAAGGTGATTCGCATATTGACGTATTCTTCGAATTTGCGCTTAATGATGTAGTACCGCGTTATTCGGTCTTCTGCTATCTGTCCATCCTTGGCAAAGTCAGCTATGGCATCTTGATTGCCAAAGGGGGCTGCGCTGAGATTGCCGACTATTCCCAAATCGGTGCTGTTGAAGTCGATTTTCGGAACAATATAATTGTTGACGGTCTCTTCGTTCAGGAAGCCTATGTAGTCTCTGCATTTACTGTAGCAGTCGCTTAAGAGCAGTAACGATACCCTTTGCTTGTTCTCCTCCCGCTGCAACTCTTTTTTGCGAATCTCCACCTCCCTTCCGGTCAGCACTTTGTACGTGATTACGAATAATGCCAAAACAATGAGGACGTTGAGGAAACCCGTATAAAAGCCCCAATTCATATTCGTGATATGAAAACCTAAAAGGGAAGGAATATTCACATAGTCAAACATCGTTATCGCAGATGCTATCAATGCAAACGCTATGATTGTCTTTTTCAACTCGTGTCCTTCATTCGTAAGGCTTATCCGTTTCAAGCCCGGTCAACTTCGTTGACCGGAGAGAGATTTTTAAATAAATTATAAAAGAAAATCTCTCTAGCGCCGGTGAGCGAAGCGAACGGCGCAGGCAAGGCGAAGCCGCGCAGTGACGCGAAGCGGAACGGAGAAATGATCAGCATAACGCCGAGCTACTTTGAATCAAAGATTGATTAAAATGATTAAGGGGTAAAAGATTACGATTTTATTCAATCTTTGATTCAAAAGGGGAGCCGGGAATGGTTGCACGGATGGAAAACTGGGTGAATACCGACAACCTAGAATTCAATAAGCTTTATACGTACAGGGAGCTATGCCTTTGCCTAGGGGTCAAGGCATACGGAAACTCCAACGACAAACGAAAGCAGTATTCGGTATGGGAGCAGTTCTTCAGGTGGGAGAAGCCGTCACGCAGGGAGTACGTGATTGTTGAGATTTACGACGAGCGACGCTTGAAGGAAGACAGAAGAACGGGCAATGGAGGTGCTAGAAAAGGTGCTGGGAGGCTTGAGAAGCTGCCTGATGAATTCGCCTGCCTTTTGAACGGATTCCTCTACGAAAGAGCTGCGAAAGCGCTGAGAGAATCGAGCGAACCCATTACTGTTTATTTTTACAACAAAGATATATGCAGCTATTTCGGAATATATGCTGGCGGAATATTCGATGCATACGAGAAGTTCGAAGAATTGATAAAAGGTGCCGAGAAGAAATTGGCATCCAATCACCCGGAAAGCAATGGAGATTCCGATAGAAAGACAAGGGTTGAATTCGCTCTGTGGGACGCAGTGTTAGCGCCTGATAGGGTTTACGGAAAACTTGCAGAGAAAAGGGAAAACCTTATCTACAAAAAGATAAGAACCATTGGAAGCAAGAATGGAAGCATCGTCTTGGAACACGGGATAAACGCATTCAAAGATCCTGCCAGAAACCAAGTTGAGCACCATGATGAGTGGCTTGCTCGATGGGATGAGCTGAAAGAAGAATTTAAGAGGAAAAAGGGAATACCCTATGACGGTCTGATTAAGAAAAGATGGCACGAAATGGAGCTTTTCGTGACCACGGCGATGATCGAAGACGGAACTACCTCAGGACAGGAATACGCTCTAATAAACAAGCCTCGGAAGATTACATTCCATCCTTCGTTTTTGAAAGAGCACGATCCCGTTGAATGCGCCGAAGCAAGGGAGAGGTTCAGGACGCAGGTTGCGGAGGATACATTGACCGGGCTTAAGGAAGCACAGAACATTTCGGCAGAATCTTTCATTTCCACTTTGAAGATCGAAGATGACGGATTGGCAAACAAGCTGCGTTGCATCGATATGAACGCCTATATGGTGAAGAGGTATCTTGGTGGCGCAGAGTAGCCAGCCAATGGAAACACACATCCGCTCAATACAAGTAAAAGACAGCGAGGGATAGTTATGGTGCAGGATGTAGGTAAACAGCAAGAATCATTCACCTTCGTTGAAGGTTACCGCGAAATAGCGGAACATATTGAAGCAGAGCGTGACAAGGAAGCGGTGTTGGCTTTCTACGAAATGCTTATCGAATACGCTTTGCATGGCAATAAGCCGAAAATACCTAGCTCTGATTCATGGATGGGGGAAGTTTGGAAAAAGGCGGAAGGGATGGTTGACAAGCGAAGAGAGAACCCATCGAAAGACGACGAGGGTAAATCGGTCAACTCCGCCAAGCCGAAAAAGAAAACTGCTAGGTTCGGCTACCGGTCGTTGGAGGATTTGAGTAACGAGGAATTGATATCGATTGCAGAAGACTACGGCAAGCGTATGTCGTACTTTGAGCTTTGCGCCAAATACGGCATAAAGCAAGGCACACTTAACAACACTCTACCTACAAAGGTCAAGGAAATCTTATACCGCAGGAATCAGGAGGCGGCAGCGGAGATATTGACTGCTCGGCTTGCTGGAGAGAGGTTGGATACCGAGCAAAGGTGGGAGCAGGCAATTCAAGAATTAACGAAAGAAGGCTTAACCCCCTCCGAATCCGAAGAGCTAATCGGGCTGATGGGCATAGGCGAGAATTCGATTGCATATCTGTTCACGAGCATTAGGCGAATCAAGGAACTTATGCGATACCCTTCCTGCTTCGATATTAGTAATCTGCTCGCTGTTCTCAGAGAAAGCGATTCCAATTATCCTGCTTTGGATCAACTGGCAGAGAAATTGGATACCCCGTATGCTGCGGCTGGCAAGGAGCCAGAAGTTGAGGATAAAGTGGTTGCGGAGTGGGAAGAAGAGCTTTGGTAGACATGGGCGGTATACGGAAGCAATCACGCCTTTCGCTTACCTTCGGGGGTTTAATTGTTTTTGGCATGCCAATTCCTTGACTATGCTCGATATGAGATATTCGCCCATACAGGTAACTGCTTCGTCTCTAAGGGTCGCGTTTCTCTCCTATAGCTCTTATATGACCCCAATAAAGGTAGCTCATCTATAGCCCAAGTAGAAATTTCACCGTGGTTGGGAATACCGTGGTGTTCTATTTCGATAGCCTGATATCTTTCCACTTGGACGTACCGCTGCACTGTTCATCTGAATCCATTCCTGTTGCCAAAAGAGTTCCATCCGATTTTAAAGCGATGGTGTGATGAACCCCCGTAGAAACCGCAACCACATCTTTCCACTTTGACATCTCAGACATCTCCGCACTATCGAAATCACCCGTTGCGACCACCGTTCCATCAGCTTTTATTCCAACGGTTGTTGTATTTCCTGCCGAAACTGACACTATATTTGTCCAGCCAGAAACATTGAGTTCACCGTATTTGTTCTTGCCTGTTGCGACTACGGTACCGTCACTTTTGAGACCTACTGCATATGCAGTACCCATAGATACCTCAATAATATCAGTCCAGTTCGACATGTCGCACCCTTGAGAAGATTCGCCCCAAGCAGCAACGACCGTACCGTCCTTCCTGAGTCCTGCTATGGAATCGTAGCCGACTGAAATTGCGACGATATCTGACCAATGGTGAGAGCCGGAAAGTTTATCCCATGCATACCCGGTGCCAATAACTGTTCCATCGGATTTAAGACCCAATAAGGCAGAACCACTTGTTGCGATCGAGGTTATATCGCTCCAATCAGAAGCGGCGGTCTGAAACTCGTTATTGCCCGATATAACGACAGTTCCGTTTGTTTTTAAGCCCGCAACAAAGTCTGTACCAGCAGATATTTCTTTAATCTCCTTCCAATCAGAAACATCAATAGGTATTTTTTTAGAAGCGCCCTTATTGTCGCCAACGAACAATGTGTCGCCATTCGATTTTGCTGCTACGGTAAAGTCAAAGCCTGCCCCGATGGCATTGTGAACCTCTCCAGCTTTTCCCGTAGTTAGTGCATTGAAAAGAATCGTACCTATGAGTGCGAAAACCGCAACCGCGGCCAATGGCACAACTACTCTCGGCAAACACTTCTTAATCCGCGCTTTTGCCTCTCGCTTGCGCTGGTGTGCGGCTTCCTCTTCTGTCCGCTTTCGCTCGATACGTGCCGATCTAATAGAGATTAGTGGTTCTTCATTTTCAATTTCCTTAATTCTATCAAATCGAAGTCCACAAGAAGGGCAAGCATCACTTCCCGTACTGACCTGCCCACATGAGCACTGCACCCAGCCATCATGCTCTACGCAAGAATATGGAGCGGCTTCGTTTGCTTTCCTGCAACCGCGCTCCTGCAAAAGTAGCGTCCTTTCAGCTAGTGCTTCTTTCGAGAGGGTGAGTTGCTTTCTTTTTGGAAGTGGCTCGGCATTCTTAGAGCTTTTCCACTCTTTGCCTTCAACACTGACCGAAACGATAACCGCCTCAGCATAAACGGCATCGCCTTTTGAAAGCGCTATCGGCTTCAATGCGTATTCACCACACGGTGCTATATCTGCGTCTAAAGGTTCTATCTCGAATTCTTCGGTATCGTTGTCTTTGTAGTGACATACCAGTTTTGCTTTGAACGAAGGGATTGCAGTGCTGCTCAGGTTCTTTACCTTGGTTTGAAGGAATGCCCTGCCGGATTCCGTATCCCTTGAAACCTGGATTGCCTCGAACATCAAGGGGCAGCCTTGTTCCCAAGTTATTCCATGTTGGCTGTCCGGGTTGTCTATATCGGCTCTGAAGATGACTTTGTATTCAGCCATGAGATTCCCTTACATTTGCGCTGGTGCTTGATTTGATTTGGTGGAGTAGGTAGTTATTTGCTTAGATCGCCGGAAGCTCTTCATCATCCGAGTCTTCGAAAGGCGTTTCGTTTATGCGAATCCGGCGCTTATCGGGCAGTGCGGCTACATAGAGGCCTACAGCCAATGGTGTAGCGAAGATACCGACGAACCAAAGCAATCCCGTACTTGTCATCGGGTAGCCTTTGGCTTTTGCTGCGTCTATGAACATGCTGATGGCGAGAAGCCAAGCAATAAGGACGGCTATTCCGACAACGATTGCTGCTGTTAAAAACAACCCGCCCATTCCCGAGCTTCTTCCAGAGCTGGAAGCGCAGCCCGATAGTAGCGCTGCCGAGGCGGTCATGATTGCGGTGATAGAAATAAACACCAGCTTCTTTGTTTTCGATTTCATAAGATAGTTCCCCTTCCAACAGTTTTCATTAGCAACTGTGGAAGAGGCCCTCAGGAATAATTCTTGCGATGTGGAGGGCATCCCCACAGTTACCACACCGCAAAGCCTCACGAAAAAGTGAACAGCCTTGAAAGGAGATGCCCTCCATCTCGACTGTTCGTTACTTATTGAATTGTGAGGCAAATCTTGGTTTCCCAAGTTTTGCGGTGTGGTATTTCGCATTTTAGCAGATGGGGTTTGCCAGGGTGAGGGGTAGTTTCCATTCGAGTTGTTATTCGTTTCCGAATGGCGGGATGTTGGTGGCTTCGGGTTGGGCTTGCTAGGGGAGCGAGGAGGGGTGCTTGGTTGTTCTTTATGTTCGCTGAAGCTAGTTTCGTGGTGCGAAAGGAGGAGATTTGGAATCTTGGATGAATACTTCGGATGCGGTTTTCCAGTGCCTGAATAGCGATACAGGGCTTTCTTTACAAGCCTAATGCCATTTGGTATTTTGATTCAGATGTTAGGCGGTTTACGTACATTGAAAAGAGTATGATGTTTGGATTGATGACCAAGGTGTTATCTCCTAAAAGAGTAGGATGTTTTCATTGTTTTCTCCGGAAAATAGCCCCCATACGAGGAACGGGGGAGCGAAGGCTTTGGTTACGACCCGCTATTTCTGCCCCAGGTATTCGATGATGGGCGTACGCTTGCTGAGGTGTGTCAATCGGATAAGAATGCGGTTTCACATCGAGGTAATGCATTGCGCGCTCTGCGAGCGGAACTAGAGAAAGCTGAAGCCACTTGTGGTTGAGATTGTC
>JAYFOQ010000016.1:0-82958 GCA_034932485.1 Gordonibacter sp. | reverse complement strand
TCTACTCGAACTGTCAACAACCGCAGTACTGAGAGTAGAAGGAAAGGATGTGTTATGCAAAGCTGGCGGGATGCGAAGCGCTATCTGACCTGCCCGTTAAACCCTCAGCTTTGCATAACGTGCTACTTCGCATTAGACAGGATCGTCCATCATGGACGACTGGTTGAGTTCAATGGTTCAAGCCATCGCATGGATGCGGCGTTGATGTTAGGTAAGAAAGCAGAATAGTAAAGATGGTCAGCTTGCTTCGTTAGCAAGTTGTCGGAATCCTACATGGCAATTTGTCGGAAAAGCCCTTGCTATACACAGGTGGATCCAGATACCGTCAGCTTCGACGCAGATTTCCTTTACCTCCTCTTGCGCTTGCGGAGCGACACCTTCGTCGAAGAGATGGAAACGTCGCTCCTCATCACGTTCCTTCAGGAGATCACCGAGTTCGCGAAGCGTATCCATCACGGCGTTGGCGGAGAGAAGGTCATGGGCGTGGCGACAGAACAACTCGGCCGATCTCGCATAAGGGATATCGGAAGCGAAGCGGGAAAGCACCGAGAATGCGTTTGCGGATAGCCGTCTTCCTTTTCGTATATCGAGTATCTCGTCGAGCGAGGTCCTACGCATCCCGAACTCATCGATGTAGATACGCCTGGAATACGTCACCTTGCCGAACTCGGTGAAGAGCGTGCGCGACCTCTTGTCCTTCACCCTCCATCCGAGCGGTTTGTCCAAAAGCAGTTTCTCGTCCATGCTCTGCATGGCAGCGGCAAGGGCCTCGCGTAGCTCACAAAACACAGTATCGAGGACAGCGGGTTCGGTTTTCGCCAGGTCTTCGTTCTCTTGAAGATGATTGAAGCAAAGTTTCTGGAGCTCATGACGCAGAAGCGTCGTATCATACGACATGCGGGATTCCTCTCTCTTTTTGTTTGTGGTGAACTCAAGAGTAAAGGAATCCCCATTATTTTGCTTGTAGCATGTTATTCGGGGCTTCCGCCCCCATTTTCCTTACGCGGCCGCGGGCCAAAGCCTCCTGCTGAATGTGTGATTAAGGATACAAACCTCAATTTTATTTTCCCGAACATATGGCTGAATCATATAAGCTCAAAAATAAAGGTGCTCATTTATTTTGCTCCGGTAGATGATGAAAATACCATACTCTACATTCGGTTCTACTGTAAACTTACAAAGATCAAGGCCCTTAACGGGCTAATTGCTTTCTCTGGTAAATTTGCGAATAAAATTGTTGAACGACAGGATAAGCGCGTGGTCATCACACAAACGCCCAAGGCTTCCTCATACAAATCGGGAGAAAAGCTGTTGGTGGGTGACGGGCCCATTATTCAATACAGGAAGATCAGAGATGATCTGAAAAACAACCAAAACTAAAACAAGACACATTTGATAGAGGGTTTCATTTATTTAAACACGATGCAATTATCATCGGGTTCTGGCATCGTATCGTTTTCTCTTTTGGGTCATCTTGAACACTTTTCACCCTAACTCAGCATTCAGAATATCTTACCCGGGCATGCCCCCTCTCCATTTTTCCAAAGAACTCTCGACGCCAAGTTTTAAATGAGCTACTTGATGCTTGCGCCCAGCTCGCGGGCTTGTTCGATACCGGGGTTGCCCTTGATGGCGCCCTTCTCGTAGACGGCATTCACGATGACTTCGCCGATAATCTCCTGCTTGAGGTGGTTTGATATAATCTCGTAGCTCTTGATGAGGCCGTCGGCCGTCGAGGTGTCCTTGTCTTCAAAGCACATGAGGAGGGCTGTCTTATTGAACTCAAACATCCCTGGGTTGCCCACGGCGCAAAACATGCGGTCCATGAAGGCCTTGATCTGTGCGGGGTAGCTGTAGTAGTACAGGGGGAAGGCATAGACTAAGACATCTTGCCCCTTCATCTTGGGGTACAGGTCCTGCATCGCATCTTGCTGGATACACTCGCCCTCATGGCTCAAGCAGTATTCGCAGGCCTTGCAGCCGTTGATGGCGAGGTTGCCCACATCGATTCGCGTGACAGTGTTTCCAGCAGCCTGTGCACCTTCGATAAAGGCATCTGCCAGCATCGAGGAGTTGCCGCCTTTGCGCGGGCTTCCGTGTACTACGAGGATGTTTGCCATTTTGCCTCCCTTCGCAAAGCAACGCGATTGGGTGAGGCGCTGCTATTTTAAATCAGTGCAAACCATAGTATAACCTAGGTGTTTTGTCAAACGCATATATTCATTAGAGCGCGTAAGGCAAAGGCAAAAAACGAGTTCCGCGTAAAAATAGACTCCGCATTCGAATCGGTCGCCCTGCCGCCTATCAGCGAAAATAGGAAATTCGGAGTCGACGGGAAGAAGGTGATACTTGAGAGTATCATTTCTGTATACGAGGATTCAGTATCCTTAGACAATCGAGGCAGCGGAATGGAAAGTCTCATAAAGACGCAAATCGAACTGGATAAGGCCAATGGTTTGGATGTCATAGTGATGGAGGAACCTGAAAATCACCTCTGCTTCTCCGCCTTACGCAAGATGCTTCGAGAGATATCCGCTAAGAAAGATGAGTCACAAATTATAATTACGACTCATAGCAGCATGATTGCAAGTGGACTAAATTTGAACAATGTTCTTTGGCTAACCGCAGGAAAAGCCAAGTCGCTTAAAAAAGTTGATAAAGAATCTGTTTAAGTGCCGCCAACAATAAAAATGGCATTTTCCCTGCGCTTGAACTCGAAATGCTCCCAGCAATAACAGAAGCCGCCTGTGCAGTGATCTGCAGTAGCGGCTTCCTTGTTGTTGCTGATTTTGCGAAAATTGCTTCACTGTCGCATTGACTCACGTTTACTTGGTTGCGTAAACAACGTTCGCTCGGCTATTTTCGTAAGCAGGCTCCTCGAATATGTGATAATGCAAATCAAAGCAGCGAGCGAGCTCTTTACTGAAACGAGACTCTGGATCGGCATCGTCTCCGAAAGCCAGTGCAAGGGTGGGGCAATCGCATTCACACATAGGCCTATCACCCTCAGCCAGACGATCCGCGCACCACGTGCACGACTTTTGATATATCGGTTGCCAAGTCATGCGAAGGTTTGGATAGACACCCTGAGGGCGGTCGATACCCGCGCCAGAACCATGAGTACGCACGACGATGCGATAATCTTTGTCATCTAGTTCATGACAAACTTTGCAAGCCATCGAGCAGGTCCAACAGCCAATGCAACGCTCCAAATCAACCAGCATCTTGTAAGCCATCTTAGGCCTCCTTTCCGGCTACGTCGCCAACATACTTGCGAATATTGCAGTAAGAATCCCAGTAGCAGTCCGTTGAGCCAACTTCTATTCCCATCGATTCGATATGCGGATTGGAAAAACTACCTGCACTGATCCAGTCGTTCCACCACTTATCCTGCACGGGACCGCTCGAATCCTTGTTCGGGCACTGGTGAACCATTTCAGCGTAGGTACCCTCTTCGAATTGGCGCATACGCCAACCAAACCACACATGGACGGTACCCGCGGGTACGCACTCGTCAATCTCGAGCCGGGTAACTACATGACCGCGATCGTTATAAACCTCAACCTTGTCGCCATCATAAAGGTCTAATCTTCGAGCGTCCTTCGGATTCAAACGAGTTGCAGGATCGCCACCGGAAAGCTCGATGTTAATGGGATCATCCGTAAAGGTTGACTGCATGAAGAAGCGCTGGCGGCCTGTGAACAACTGGAAGGGATAGTCCTCGAATTTGCCCAGATAGTTCGGCTCGAGTGGCTTTGTGATTTGCAGATCGAAATCGAGCAATCGCTCAACATAGATCTCAATCCGACCTGTCGCATTCTCCATAACTTCATTGGGATTTCGGTAGGGATCCCATTTCGGATTTGCCGGAACGGCCGCGCGAATCATCTTTTCTTGCTTCAGTCGCTCGTAGGTTACTCTTGGTTGGATATTAGCAATGAGCGGGTACTTGGAATCCAGACGAACATCGATCCACTCTGCATTCGTTTTGGTGAAGTATTCACCGAGACCAACTCGTTTTGCCAATTGCGTGTAGAGATATACCGGGTCCTTGCAGCCTGCTGGTGGTTCGATGGCGGGTTCTTGTAGGACGATGTGGTTGTAGCACGCACCCGTAATAAGGTCTTCGCGCTCGAACGGCATACAGTCAGGCAAGATATAGTCAGCCAGTTCGCCAGTGTCGGTCATCCAGACATCGTAATCGACAATTAGCTCCATCTGGCTCAGAACGTCGAGCCAACGCTGACGGTCGGGCTGTTGGTGAACCGGGTTGCCTTGGGCTTTCAGGAAGGCCTTATAGGGACTGCCCGGAGCTTTCGCAATCTCGAACCAGTCAGCCATGCGCACCGGTACGGACTTGACGGAATGCAAGTTGCCGTACTCGGGGAAAGTGATACCCGTGTCGTTGAACGCCAAGGGGTAACCCTGTAGCTGTAAACCTTCGATGATGCCACTTCCTGGAATGCCCTGACGACCCGTCAGGATACCAAGAAGATGTTGCATGCGATACGTCTCATTGGAATTTGCATAGCGCAACCCGTAACCACTGAGGATAAACGCGTGTTCAGCGTGAGCGAAGTCATCAGCCAACTTCTCAATCTGAGCAGCGGAGAGGCCGACGATATCAGCAACAGCCTCTGCGCTGTATGCGCGGGCTCGCTCGCGGATAAGCGATAGAGCAGTCTTGCAACGAACGCCATCAACTTCGAACTCTCCAAAGAGAGCAATATCATCGCAGGGATATTCGCCGCGCTTTGGAGCCACAAAAGTTGGAGTATTTTCAGCTGGATTCCAAAGGGCAAAGTTTCCTTCAGCATCGCGATACATCATACCGGTATCTTCGCGAATGAGATAAGCAGCCGTGGAACGGTTGAGCAGGTAGGTATTGTTTTGCAGATTGTTTTGCAAAATGTAATCGATCATAGCCATGGCCAGATGACCATCGGATGCGGGCTTCACACCAACAAATTCGTCGGAGAAACCGGCAGTGCCATCGAAGATAAGGCCGATATCGACAATCCTTGCACCCTTTTCACGGGCTATAACAAGGTTTTTCGCACAGCGAAGCTGGTTTTCAATGGGGTTGCAGCCCCAAATGTAAATCAAGTCGGTTTGATACTCAGACACGATGCGCGGATCGGTCAAAACATGCGTCGCTGTGGTGCCTACGCTATAAAACTCGGTGTAGAAAGGACCGTTGTCCAAACCAATGGATGCCATCGGGGTCGTCACACCGAAACAATTACCAAAACGATAAGCCATTTGCTGGTTAAAGCCATAAGCAGGGGGGCAACCCGCAGGCAACAGCCACATGACAACAGATTCCGGACCGTATTTCTCGGCAATCTCGGTGAGTTTTTCTCCAATCTCGTCGAGGGCTTGGCCCCAGGAGATTTCCTCCCATTTTCCTTCACCGCGCTCTCCAATGCGCTTCAGGGGAGTGGTCAGTCGGTTTGGATCGTAGGGTTGACGTGCCGCGAGGCATCCCTTCTGGCATATATGTCCGTCAGGCTCTTCTGGGTCGGAATAAACCACACGTTCGGTTCGCACTATCCGCCCATCTTTGACAATGGTCTTTAAAGCACAGTAGTCATGGTCTCCCCATCCAGGACATGCTGTGTAAACGAACGATTCGCCTTGAACCATATTCTCCTCTTCTCTATCGCTTGTTCTAATTTGTCTCGAATTCACAGGCAATACGCATAGCTGATGGATAACGAAAAGAAACGTTTAACGGAACAACCAGAGTGCAAATTGTCGCAATTTTCGAGATTACTTCTATTATATGAGCGGCAAAGAAACTGAATAGCATCTAATGCTTTTAATCTATGCAACCTAAGGTTGTGTATACTTATCTTACAAAGATTGTCATTTAATTGCGAAAGTAAGCGGGCGTAACTAGGTAGGTAAATATGCAGATAGAAAGTTTACGTTACTTCATAGGGCTAGCTCGAGCGGGCTCATTTAACCAGGCTGCAAAAAACAGTTATCTCAGCCAGCAGGGCTTGAATAAAGCTATCACAACTCTCGAAGCCGAACTTAACGTTAAGCTCATAGAACGAGGAAGGGGAGGCATCAGACTAACGGAAAAAGGGGAAGCATTTATCATGTATGCCGAACAGATCATGGCAAGCTATGATGAAATGTTGACGATGATGTTTCGAAAAGATGGTAAGACATCCAACCTCTTCACGGAGATTCATGCCCATCTAACCTACTACCCCATCCAGATTCTCGGTGGACTTGCCAGTAGGAGCATCATTTTGGACACCGTTAATCTGAACGAGCATTCTTTCAAGGACATTTTGGAGCTTGCAAAGAAATCCAATGGATCAGAACTTTTCTTCGTCGACCTCTACAGCTCGGCGAAGAATATTAGGCAGGAAGGTCTTGTGTTTGAGTCGGTTCTAACCACGTGGTACGGAATAGTATGTAGGGAAGAGTCGGCCTTTTCTTCGGAGAAGGTCATCCACCGCGAATCACTGCGCAACGCACCAATAGCGGTCAATGCTTTTCGGGAGATGAACCAAGTCTTGAAGCATGTTTTCGAGAATCAGCCATTGGAAAACGTGAAGATGCGTGCCACCAGCCCGCGTATGTTGTTATCGTACGCACAATCTTCCCTTGATGCCGTGAGTACTTTCGACTCGTTTGGCTACTTCATTTCGGAGCGCGACGGGGAAATGCCAACGGAGGGACTGAAGTTCACACCCCTTTCGACTCCGCGCGCTCGATGCCAAATAGGCTTTCTATACAGCAAGAACAAGCTTTCTAATCCCCAGTGCCGACATGCCATCAATCTATTGAAAACTCATTTGAGGGAGCAGTATCCCGAATATTTCGAAATGTATCCGCTGTAAGTCGACAAGCGGAGCGCTGTGTGTTCTTTTGTTGCCCGCACGGAGGGCAAGCGCGTAATAACCTTTCGAGGGCGGCCTATCGTTTTATCGAAAATATTTAGCGGTTGAAGACGGAGGCCCTGTGGACGCTCGGGCGCAACATCTATGTGATCTGCATCGTGAATGGATCAGTATGTTTTGGCCTCTACTAAAATCTAATGATATCGATTTTGGTAACAAAGCACACAAATTATCCGATAACCCCTGGTAAACAGAGGTTATCGTGTGTCTGGAAGCTGAAAGGGCAGGGCTTTTACAGCAGTCTCAAAACTTTGGGCTGTTTTTACCTCCCTGCAAATTGGCGTGACCGAATACGTCCTTAATGCACACGTCAAAATCTCGGCATGTCTCGCCCACTAAAAATCCCATTTGTGATCTGGATTCGTGAGAGCCGCTGCTGTTGCCTCAATGGTTTCCAGATCCTTGAAGGGTGATGACTCTGCCAGCTTAATGATGCCTTCAAGACTCATCGCCAATTGCTGCATATTATCTTTCTCCAAAGCGTCGTCTACCACAGAGAAAAGAGCACGGAAGTTTTCTTTGCGTTCGTCAAACGATTTATCGATCGTCTTGTTGACACCAAACCCTACGTTTGGTTGGAGAAGCACGCTATCATTGACACGAAGCTATGTGCAGCTTTGCTAATCCTCTCTCCATTTATTCCCCTATCGAAACTCAATAGGGGAATAAATCACTCTCAAAAAATGAGTTCATTTTGAGTTCAAAAGCTTCGTCGTATTTCCAACAAAAACATCTCTCTGAGCTATTTATTCCCCAAACTGGAGCGACTGAGAGGAACTGAGGCGACTAAGCGGATTTTGTTAACTATTGAGTGGGAATAGCAGCCACACATTATTGTGCTGCAACTTTTGTTGACTTCTAGTTTGCTCTCTTCTCTCAAAACAAACCAGAAGTCATCGGATGTTTTTGACTAAAAGTCTGTTGATGTAGGCATGGCGCTTTTCTCTTTTTCTTTGTAAAGATATATATAAAACTACAGACCACAAGGAAGAACACTTCAACCATTCTTCTTAGAAACAAACGTCATGCCTCCAATTTGAAATTTAGACTGGCAATGACGACTAATGCGGTCTGCAGCATTTAGCTACGCAAGCGCCACACCCAAGCATCAGATCCGGACGCAGTTGAAAACACTTCCTCAACTTACAGCCCAGTATTCTACCAGTATATGCAACGTCATCACTCTACCCCAATGTCGCTTACTTTCGAACAATTCACAAATGACTCCAAAAGCTGCGCCGCAAGTCGGAAAAACGGAACCTCACTACACTGAATCACCTCACGCGCAAACGCAGGCATCCAAAAACCAGCATGATCTCGAATAAATGTTTGATACGCTTCAAGAGGGCTGCCTCTGAGTAAATCCAGCATAGCATCCTGATCAACAGCCGATGAGGTACGCGACACGAGAGGACGCATCCCGATTTGTTGCGCAAGAGTCATCGTCGAGAAACGACGGCACCATTTGTTTGGCTATCTTAAGACTCGTCATCTTTCGGGTCAATGGCTTCGGCTATTGCTCTTTTGACAGCATCTCTTGTCGCGTGCACCTCATCGTCTGTTAACCGCGTACGTTCTTGAGGCTTCTATGCGTGCACGAGTGACGAAATGACTATTAAGCAACGCGTCAACCATCCCAATCAGCGTCAAAAAGTACTGTCTTGACCAGATGAATTAAAGACTTTCGAGAGGGAAATGACTGAACGACGCGCGTACGCCGCTTGATCTCGCGATTAGCGCGTTCTTACACATTGTTCCGTTCTGATCTTTGCCCAGTGGGCCTTCGGAAATGAAAGATAAAAAGTGCATCGTCTTCATCCTCGAAAAGCACCGCTCCAGCCGTCTTGGGTAGCTTCAATATCTCTTCCATGGCCTCTTAACAGCGCACTCGCTACAGGTCGGCTTTCTTATGGATGCGACCTGACACGTTACACATAAGATGGGTGATGCATCTCTGATACGTTGTGCCTTGGAACGCTTCTTCTATTGTGCGGGCGAGTCCAGCATGCTCATCGGATATCACCAAGCGCACCCCGTCGAAGCGCTGGGAGCGAAAATCCGAAACCTCTGAGGCGAACACTTCGCACAGCCGTGCGACCTCGGACTTCGACATTGACGAGATACCAAGCTCCATCGCTACTGCTTCGACTTTGCGAGTGGATACGCCCATGACGTACATCTCGGTCACGCATGCCACGAGCGCCCGATCAATACGGCAGCAGCGCTCGATGATATCTTCGGGGAAGGTGTGTGCGGCGTCGCGCTTTCCGTAGGCGACATTGCAGGCTGCGTCGGCCTTCGCCGACATGGCGCTATTGAGCCTGGCTTCGAGCATCTTGCGCCCAAAGGCCTGCAAATCACAGCACTCTTCCAGCGCGCAAAGCGCCATTCTCTTCACTTCCGAGTCATTGAACAGTACAGCATCCATAGCGGTCATTGCCTTTCCTTGAATCTGTTTTGTGGTAATTAACGGTTCTGGATGACGACTGTTTTTCTCAGACAAGCTTCGTCTACCCTCCAAAAACGGTTTGATACACCAACGGGACGCTATCCGACCGCAAGACAGCCGCTCCAATAAAAGGAGAAGTAGCGAAAACTCTCCTTATTACTTATCGACTCATTCTTAAAAAGACAAGCTGCCTATCGAGCGTGCCAGCGAAACCTTCAAATCAGGCACACATGAGTACACGTTTGCTGTTAACCTCGTTGTTCGAAAAAAACAATCCTCGTGCAATAAGAACCTCGAAATCCATGCGCGCGATCGAATAGGCTATCCCGTTCGCAATCTTATGCTCGGAAATGGAGAACTCCGTTTCCGGGGAGAGCACGGCACGGCGAAGTATAGCCTCTGTCGATGATTGAGATCTTCGACAGAGGCTATCCAGTCCAAGATAGGATCATCGGACTCCTTAAGGCTGGCAAGCGACTCTTCTGCTGCGCAGGCAACGATGCAGCTTCGCGCATGAATAAAGATCAGCCACCGTCGTGTCAGCGCGGCCCGGCGTACCCAGACAGGTGATCAGCGGGTTGTTGTACGTGAGTAGAAAGAACGCGTTTTGCGGAAGAACAAGAGAGCGACCAGGAATCAGGGCAGTCGCACGCTGATAACGTTCCAGCCGTTTCGGGACATCCCTCACGAATTGCATGGCATCAACCAACGCATATTCGCCATACAGCGCATCATCGGAAGGGAGGGATCGCATACGACCCGTGCTTGGGTCGGGTTGTCGGCGTACGAGGCGTAGTCAGCTTCGACAAAGGCGTCGTAGGTGTGGCGGAAATGGGTGAGGGTGGGGCACGCACGAACGTCAAAGGCGTTGGCGGCGACGCCGCCAACGCCAGCTTTGTTGGGACGCGGCATTAGCTTGTCCCTAAAGTGCGCATACAAAAAACAATCATGTTCAGTCCCATTCGTCGCTTCTGTTAATGAAAGCATACTCTCCGCAAGAGGCTTTGCTGAAGATAGATGGGGGGGCAAATCCTGCTCATAGCCCAGTAGTTGACGGTAGGCAACAAAAGAAGATGAAGGCGACGGCGTCGAGCGCTGTGGCGGATACGGCAAATAGTGGCGCCAATTTCTTCGACACAGCGCAGTCAAGATTCACGACAATGGCGCGCCCGGTACTCCCGGAGCTGCTGGCGCTGTTGGAGCTGCCGGCGCGTCGGGTACTCCCGGAGTTGCTGGCGCGCCCGGGGCACCGGACATTCTCGGAGCAGGGATTCCGCTTGCAACATTCGCACCGCATTGGGGACACACGTTCACTCCAGCTGGAAGCGTTGCTCCACATTTCGGACAAACAGGGTCTGATATTGTCGGCGGTCTAAAGCACATGTACACCATCCTCGCTTTCTGATCACGTAGCAGAATCGACAATCGATTCCATTTAGATTATTTCTCGATCAGGGCTTGCATATACAATGTCTGATCTTGTTTTTTCCCAAGCAGGCAGCGAGAAAATGCGTGCTCCGCGATCGCGCGCGGCTTTCATCTTCTCGGGTACACCGGCACCATAAACAAGCGCCTTATTGGGACAGTTCTTCACACAATACGGAACCTCGCCAACCCTGCATCGGTCTTGACATTTGATGCAAGCTTTCGCGTACACCGGCATCCAACTCATATGTAAGTTGGGCCACGTCCCCGCCGGTCGATCAATACCCTCGCCGCTTCCCAGCGTTCTGACACTCACGAAATGCTCGCCATCTTTCAGGCCGTTTCCTGTCATACACGAAAGCGCGCATGTCCAGCATCCCGTACAGCGAAGCAGATCGACGAAAATGACATCCTCTTCAAGTTCGATTGCGCGCGGGGAATGAGCCGTCACATTGTTCTTCGCCATATTATGCCTCCTCAGCTTTATCATCCGATGCTTTATCAAGTTTACGAATATCGCACGCACAATCCCAGATGGTGTCCCATGCGCCCGCCATACCCGATACGGCAAAGCCCGAAAGCAGCGCGCCGACTTTGCCCTCATTGCTAACGCATTGGTACCAATAGTCGGCTGCGGCATCGATAGTATCCGCATCACCCAACGGCACAAGCAGTTCGGAATACATACCACCCTCTTCGAACGACCGCTTGCGCCAGCCAAACCACACCTGCACGGTTCCAGGAGGTATCGCCTGGTCAAGCCGCATCTCAATGACAACTTTGCCGCGCTCGTTGAACACTTGGCATCGATCACCGTCAACAATTCCCTCGCGTCGCGCATCGACGGGATTAATGCGTCCCGTCGGCTTTCCGCCCGAAAGCTCGGCCATGACAGGATCGTCTGTGAACATGGACTGCATGAAGAAGCGCTGCCTCCCGCTGAAGAACTGATAGGGATGCTTAGCCGTGCCTTCCGCAAGGCTTTTCACCGTTGGCGTTTCGTAGGGCTCGTGGTACGTCGCTAACGGCAAATCGACCGCTTGCAATCTATCGCAGTAAAATTCCATGTGCCCGGTTGGCGTTTCGAACTTCATCCCCAAAAACGGATCCCATGGAACAGGAGGAACCGCCGCGCGAATGAGCTTTTCCTGCTTCAGACGCTCGATGGTGATTTTAGGCTCAACGTTCGCAATGAGAGGATAAGGTGTATCCAACCGCATGCTAATCCATTCATCAGCCGTTTTGTCGAAATAGTCGCCCAAACCGAGCCGCTTTGCCAACCCGTGGTAAATGGAGGCGGGATCTTTACACTCGCCCTGTGGTTCAACAGCCGGTTCTTGTAGCACAATATGGTTGTACTGTGCCGCAGCAATAAGTTCCTCGCGCTCGAACGGCATACACGCCGGCAGCACGTAGTCGGAGTACTCACCTGTGTCGGTCATCCACACGTCAATGTCAACAATAAGCTCCATCTGGGGAAACGTATCCTCGATCCATCGACTTCGATTGGGGCAGTTGTGTACGGGATTGCCCGCCAATTTGAGAAACGCTTTATACTTGCCCTTTTTCACGTCTTCGAAATAGTCAGCCTGCTTCACGTAATGCGCTTTGTCGTTTTCGGGACCTTCAGGAAACACAATGGACCCGTTGTTGAAGCCCAGAGGGAACCCACACGGCTGAATCTCCGACGTAACGCCACCATTCAGTTGGCCGAGATTGCCCGTCAACATACCCAAAAGGTAAAAAGCACGATACGCATCGCCTTGGTTCTGATAACGCAATCCCAACGCACCAACGATAAACGAGGGCCTGTGGGCGGAATACTCTTCCGCTAGCTTGATAACATCAGCCGCTGGAACGCCCGTTATGGATTCCTGGTATTCGGGCGTGTAGGTGCCAAGATGTTCTTTCAGCAGCTGAAACGCCGGTTTGTATGTTCTACCGTTAAATTCAAACACGCCTTCGGTTGCAGGCGTTCCCTCATACTCCTCGGCACCACGCGCACATGGCTTGATGATGTCGGCATCCGCATCCCAGTAATAGAACCAGCCCTCACTCTGCGCGAACAGCCCCGTTCCCACGTCGACAAGCAAAGGTGCCACAGTGTACTTCACCATATACGGCATATCCGCCTCGCCGCGCTGCACGATCTGGCTGGCCATACACAACGCCAGTGCCGTGTCCGACCCCGGCTTAACGGGAATGAACCAATCCGCATACCCCGCCGTAGCATCGAACAACAGCCCGATATCGACGATCTTCGCACCGCGACTTTTCGCTTCAACAATGTGTTTGGCGCAACGCTGCTGGTTTTCAACCGGATTGCCACCCCATACGATAATGTAGGTCGCACCGTCGAACTTGACGGGATCAATCATCATATATTTGTAAAAATCGCCTAAATCGAAATAAGATGCATAATAAGGCCCGTTATCCAACCCGTACGCATTGAGCGGGTCGGTGCCTCCCCAAAGGCAGTTCAACCGCTCACCCAACAACGAATCAAGACCCTGCGAAGGCGGAAGGCTTGTCGTGATATTCCAGAACGTCACCGCCTCCGGCCCGTAATTCTGCTTGATCTCCATGAGCTTTGCGCCAATTTCGTCGAAAGCCTGATCCCACGAAATCTGCTCCCACTCGCCCGCACCGCGTTCGCCAACGCGTTTGAGCGGATGCAGCAACCTGTCGGGTGCGTACACTTGGCGCCACGACATGATTCCCTTTTGGCAGCAATGCCCTTCCCCCGCTTCAGCACCCTGATAGTCGACGGCTTCGGTACGCACGATCTTGCCATCCTTCACAATCGTCTTGATAGCGCAGAACTCATGGTCTCCCCATCCGGGACAAGCTGTGCAAACCCACTTCTCATCAGACATGATTTCTCCTCTCACTGGCCCCGCAGAACATGAAACGCGTCGAAAAACCGCGACGTACATGCCCTCCATAGAAATTAAGAATAGCAAAGAAGTCACCATGGGTGGGCAAGGAAGAGGCTAGATAGATAAAGTTCTATTTTGTATAATAACTAATGTTGAAAATCAATTTGAGGTGCTCATTGATAAGGGGACTCAATTGTTTGCAAATCAAGGCCATACAGATTGGATAACCATCAGTGTCTTGCTGTCTCGCCTTGCATCCGACATCGTCGCCGATCATGCTAGCATCTCGATAACCCAATACCGCATTCTCATTAGGCTCTTCATGAATCCTGACGGCATCAACGTCACGGCTATCGCCGACAAGCTAAGCCTCAGCTTAGCAACGATAACAAACGCGCTAAACAACCTAGAAAAACACAAAGCCATCCAGCGCAGCTATGACACCTCCGACAAGCGCATCGTGTATGTCCGCATCACGGAAAATGGGCGGGATCTCATCGAGGAGATCGATCCCGCCATCAAGGAACTTGCACACGAATTTTGGTCGGAATACACGGCCGAAGAACTGACGCTAACATTCAAAGATTCCCAATCGACGGCGATGCGCCACAACTTGGCCTACATCACCAACGAAACCATGAGCGTCGAGAATGCCTACATTGATTCGGCCTGGGTCATCGGTGTCGAATTGGGACGGCAGATGAAACGCGCCAACATCTCGCTTAACGAATACCGACTTCTTTACTTACTGTCCGAGCAACCGGAGGGCATGCGCCCGAGCGACGCATCACGTCGGCTGCTACTCAGATCGAACGAGATCACCGTTGCCTCATCGAAGCTCGAGCATCACGGACGCTTGAGACGAGAACACAGCAATTCCGACCGACGTTCGAGCACCCTGTTCATCACCGACGAGGGCAAACGCAAGCTCGAGCGCATAACACCTCAGATAGTCGATGCTTTTCGCAACAACATTTGCAAGACCAATGAGCAGTCTTTCGAGCATTACGACAACATCGCGCACAAGATTCTTCGCAAGAACCAGAAACGCCACTTATTGCTGTAAGCAACACAACGTTTTGCCGAGACCGACAGCCTGCCCGACGGAGCAACAAGTCGCGAGCAGAGCGCAAGCACTAACCGATCAACTAAAACAGCACATTGAGATTGCCCTTATTCACGAAAAGCCGCGCGTATTCATGCTGTGCGCCTTTGTAATGCCTTCATATTGCCAATCACCGCATTGGCAATATGATTCAATTCTTTCTGTACAACGTCATCAAAATCGCCATCTTGCTCGTCTGCGCCATCTTTATCGTCTCCTACATTCAAAACTACTTCCCGCCCTCACACGTATGGCGCATCCTCGACGAACGCAAGGGCATCCTAGCCAACATCGTCGGCGACACGACCATAGAGCGCATGAACCTCGAGGGTGAAGAGATCGACAACAAAATCCGAATTTGACGCTTCAATACTAAAGCGTCAAGCTCATGGAAAATCTCCTTGCTATGCTGTGCCTCAATAGAGGCGAACCGTGTTATACGGAGGGCGCATCGAGCTTTCGGGCGTTTTCTGGAAGACGGCTCGTACATATTCAAGGGGAAGGGGCTCTTATGTTCTTCTACGAACCACTTTCGGCGACAGCTCTGGTAAGCGTGGTTATCTACCTGGTATTCCTCATAGGAATGAACGAGCTTTCCCGCCTGAACAAGTGGATCGGCGCGGCCATGTTCGTCGCGCTACCCATCGTACTAACGGTATTCGTGTGGCCAAACACCGCCGTCGAGGGCACAGGTGCAGGCACCTGGTTCCAGTGGGTGAAAACGTACTCATGCCTGGCGGGTGCCATTCTGGGATGGCTTATCGTGTATTTCCCCGCATTCCAAAAGAAGTACATCGTATGCATCCCGCCCATCATCTTCGCCATCAACATTCTGGAAGCATGCATCCGCGACTTCCAACTGGCGGGCGTAACCGGCATGGTGGACGGCTACATGGTGGTGGGCGGACCATGGAACATCATCAACGGTGTGGCCGGCATTCTAAACGCGCTGTGCATCTGCGGATTTTTCGGCATAATTGTAAGCCGCGGAAAGAAGAAGGACTATATTTGGCCTGATCAAATGTGGTTTTGGATTATCGGATACGACCTATGGAACTTCGCGTACACCTACAACAGCGTGTCGGACCGCTCCATGTACTGCGGCCTAGTCCTCCTGCTTGCCTGCACCATTCCGGCGTTCTTCATCAAGCGCGGTGCCTACGCGCAGCATCGCGTACGTACGTTGGCTGTCAACATGATTGTTACCATGACGGTGCCGTGGTTCTTCCTGCACCCCATGTTTGTGGTACATTCCACCAACAATCCCGCTGCCCATATGCTTATTTCCGTAATTGCTCTTGTGTTCAACGCGTGCGTGGCGGTGTATCAGGTGCGCACCATGCTGATAAAGAAGCGCAATCCGTTCAAACGCGAGCTGTTCATCGATAGTCCGCGATACCGCAGCGTCTACCTGAGCAACATCAACGTTCCCGAAAACGAACGCAAAGCGGCGCTGGAGAACTTAGAAGAGTTTGGCTACGTTGCAGCATGGGACGAGAAGGGCCGTGTGGACACAATGGTAACGCGCCCCTAGCACCAAAAGTACGATTGGCTACACGTGCGCAGCTCGCAAGTGACCGCAGCAGCTCGCGTGCCGCACAACCCGGGAACCACTCGATCCAAGGAGGTACCCCATGGGAATCCTATACCAAGCAAGCGACCCTACAGTGTGGGCCATCTGGCTGTTCGTACTGTTTGCTCTGATGGCGTTCAACGAACTGGGGCGCACGAGCGCATGGGGTGGCGTGGCGCTATTTATTATCGCGCCCATCGTGCTAACCGTGTTCGTGTGGCCCTACACCGCCGCGCCCGGAAACGAGTACGGCACGGGTAACTGGTTTAACTGGGCCAAAACGTATTCCGCTTTGGCTGGATGCGTGGGGTTTATGGCGCTCAGGTTCGTAAAATGGCGCGGAGCCGACGGTCGAACGCACTACCTATACGAAAAGCGCTGGGCGCTCTGTTTTCCTCCGCTCATCCTGGCTATCAACATTGCCGAGGCCGTGGTACGCGACGTGCAGATGTTCAGCTTCGGGCTATGGAGTGGCTCCGTGGTCGACCACGTATGGATGATCTCCGGTCCGTGGAACATTATGAACGCGATAGCCGGCATCCTGAACATCATCACTATCTGCGGTTGGTTCGGCATCTTTATTTCCAAAGACAAATCGAAAGACATGATTTGGCCCGACATGATTTGGATGTGGATCATCGCCTACGACCTGTGGAATTTCGCCTACACCTACAACTGCATGTCCGACCATTCCACATACACGGGCTTAGCTCTGCTCATTGCCTGCACTATTCCCACGTTCTTCACGAAGCGCGGCGCCTGGTTGCAACACCGCGCGCAAACGCTAGGACTGTACGCAATGTTTGCCATGGCGGTGCCGCAGTTCTACACGTTTGCGGAAATTCCCACCACACACAATCCGGTCGCGTTTTTCGTCGTGAGCTTGGTGGCGCTTGCCGCCAACGTGGCACTTGCCGCCTACCAATTTCATCGGATTCGCACGCGACATCTTAACCCACTAAGAGATGAGCTTTATACTGACACCAAGAGCTATCGGGAGGTCGTCGAGGAAAACCGCTAGGTCTGCGTGTCCGGAGCCTGCGTGTCCGAGGTCTGCGCGTCCAGGATCCGCCCACAAACGGAGCCGCTACGCGTGAGGGCGTATACACGCAGCGGCTTCCCGGACGAACAAAGGAGCCGTCGTGTCCCCACAGAACAGCGCGCCCATGCCGGGAGTGAACCCGCACCTGCCGCGTCCCGTCACGCGGCAGGTGCGTAAAAGCGCACGGTTGGATGGCACGGCAGGCGACATCATGCTGGCCGCGCGCGAGTTGTACGAACGCGAAGGAGTAGCACCTACCAGCCTGGCCTCCATCGCTCGCGAGGCCGGCATTGCCCGCAGCCTGGTGTACTATTACTTCCCCGACAAGCAGGCTGTAACCGCTGCCGTGCTGGACGATTATCTGGAAGACCTCATTGAAAGCGTATCAACTTGGAACGAGTTACGCACCTTTGGCAACACGCCCTCCGAGTTAAAAAAATGCGTATCGGCGTTTCGCCGGGCGCTCTACACCGCATCAGGCCAACCACGCCCCATGATAGCCGTACTGGAAGAATTGGGCGTGCGCGATGAGTTCGCCACGCGGGCCGTGTGTGAGATCGTAGCATGCATCCAACGCTATATCGTGTCCGAGTACACAGCGTACCGCACGATCGAGATACAGCTGGTACCCGAAACATTCGGCATGCTCCTGTTCGGCCTAGTGGGAATGATGAAGGCCAAGCCAGACATCACCGATGACGAATTAGCCCTCCTTATCACACAAACATTGCGTCTCAACATGCGGGTAATGGACCCACCTCCCTGGCCGGAAAACCCCACCGCCTCAAAATGAGAAGAAGTACCTTATGTGCGGATTCACCACCATGCAGCACACATTCTCCACTGTAAAGGTTCGACCCATCGTAAAAGGCACCCTCACCTCCATCATACCGATTGTTTGTTCAAAGCTTATATTCTCATAGGTCTTTTAATAGACTATGTCTTATAATAGTTTTCGCAATCGCATTGGATCGAGTGCGAAGAAGCAGCGCAGATAGCTTACACTAATGCCGTCCCGCCGCTTCGTTCCAGCCGACACGTTGCGATCCGGTACATACGAACCAGCAGGAGGAACCCATCATGAGCGAGCAACATTCCATGCGCCTAACCCGGCGCTCCTTCATCGGCCTCTCGGGCATCGTCGGCCTGAGCATGATGTCTGGAGGCATGCTGGCAGGCTGCGGCAGCTCTACAGCCTCATCGAAAGACGCTGCAGCGGCGGCCATCGATTACGCGAACTGGGAAGCCGTCCTCGCAGCCGCAAAGGGACAAACCGTAAGCTGGTACGGCTACGGCGGGGATAAGAACCGCAATGCCTGGATTGAGGACGTGCTCGCTCCTACTTTGAAGCAGAAGTACGATATTACGCTCGATCTTGTGGGCATGAACATCAACGACATCCTCACGCAGTTGTCCGGCGAGATGCAGGCAAATACCAAGGAAGGCACCATAGACTTCATCTGGATCAACGGCGAAAACTTCTACTCATGCAAGGAGAACGGCTACCTGTGGGGGCCGTTCACTCATTACTTACCCAACTTCAACGACTACATCAATGCGGAAAGCCCCGAGGTTACAACCGACTTCGGCTCGCCAACGGAAGGCTTCGAGGCTCCGTACGGCAAAGCTCAGATGCAGATGTGGGTGAACGGCGCAAAGACTACGACGACACCGACCGACCCGAAGAGTTTCCTCGTGTTCTGCCAAGAAAATGCTGGCAAGGTGACCTATCCGCAGCCGGGCGATTTCACGGGCACTGCGTTTGTTTCGTGCCTTATAGCCGGCGTCATTGGCAAAGAGAACTTCGAGAAACTGTCCCAATTCACGAAAGCCGACGCCACGCCCGACAACGTGCGCGAGATTATCGAACCGGGCCTTGAATACCTGCGCTCGCTGAACCCCTACCTGTGGCAGAAGGGCACCACGTTTCCCGCCGACTCGACCACGGTCGATACCATGTATGCCGACGGCGAGCTTGTTATGAGCATGGGGTACGGCGCTCCGCAGAGCAAGGTGGATGACGGTACGCTGCCCGCCAGCACCAAGTCGTTTATCTTCGACACGGGCACCGTAGGTAACTCAAACTTCATGGCCATAGCCGCGAACGCCCCCCACAAGTCAGCCGCACTTGTTGCTATCAATGAGGTGCTCTCGCCCGAAATGCAGCAATCTATCTACCAAACACTTGGTACCATCACGGTACTCGACACAGACAAGCTCTCGGCCGAGCAAAAGGAGTCGTTTGATAATGTCGCGCCAAAAAGCACGCAGATTCCGCTCGACGAACTGCTTGCCCATCGCATTACCGAGGCCTCTGGTCCAGCCATCCCTGTCATTGAGAAACTGTGGCTCAACGAGGTAGTAGGAAAATAGCATGCTGAAAAGACGAACAAGGCGGGCGCTGCTACCCTACCTGCTCATAACGCCGGCGTGCGTCCTGCTCGCCTTGTTCGTCTACGGCGTTGTCAATGGCGTACTCCAGGGATTTGGCATCATGCCATTCCTCGGCCGCACGACACCCACGATCGAATACTACGCCGAAGCGCTCTCGCGCCCCGACCTCTCATCATCGATCGCCTATAGCCTCTATCTGGCACTCACATCGGCCGCACTTGCAACCGTGGGCGGTGTCGCACTTGCATGGGCGCTCACCCGCGCGCGTTCGGGACGCGCCGTCCAGCTTGTCGGCATCCAGATTCCGCTCATGAGTGCGCATGCCCTCATCGCGACCTGTGTCATTTCACTGTTCGCCGGATCAGGCCTCGTCGCGCGCTGGCTGTTCTCGCTCGGTCTGCTCGGATCAACCACCGACTTCCCTACCGTGGTCGGCGCCACGTCGGGCTGGGGCATTATACTGGTGTACCTGTGGAAGGAGATTCCATTCATCGCGTTTTCCACCGTCACCATCATGTCCGGCATCTCCGACAAGCTGAGCGAAGCCGCCGCAACCCTCGGGGCCTCGCCCGCCCGCACGTTCTTCTCGGTTGTGCTGCCGCTTTCTCGCGGCGCGATAACCAAAGCGTTCCTCATCGTGTTTGCCTTCGCCTTTGGCTCATACGAAGTACCATTCTTGCTAGGGCCGACGCTACCCAAAGCCCTACCGGTTCTTGCCTACATCGAATTCACCGATCCTGACATCATCAACCGCTGCTACGCCATGGCCCTAAACGGTGTGGCAGCCGCCATCTGCTGCGTGTTGGCCATCGTTTACTTCGCCATCGTACTGAGGGAGGAGGACAGCCATGAAATGCGCGGCTAGAGTGCAAACGCGTCCGCGACAACAAGGACGGCTCCACCTGCCTTCGCGCGCCTTCATCGCACTACACCTTCTCGTCGTGCTCGTACCATTTTCCGTGCTGGTGGTCTGGTCGGTTTCGGCGTCATGGCCCGCGCCCGACCTTCTGCCCTCCGTACTGTCGGACAAGGGCTTCGCAGAAATAGCGCGTCCGAGCCAACACACGCCCGAAGTGCTCGCCACAAGCATCGGCATTGCCATCGCGTGCGCTGTTCTGTCGACGGCGATCGCGTCGCTGGCCGCCTACGCCCTCGCGAACTTCCGCTTTCGCGGACGGCGCGTCTTTCAGTTTGCCAGCGCATTGCCGTTCCTCATACCCTCAACGGTGTTTGGCATGGGTGTACAGGTTGCATTTATTAAGCTTGGTCTCGCTCGCGGAGTCGTGGGCGTGACGCTCGCCCACTGCATCATTGCGCTACCCTACGCCATTGTCATCATGACCGACGTGGCGCGGGCAGCAGGCACAAGACTGCCGCAAGCAGCGCAAACACTTGGCGTAACGCCTGCGCAGGCGGCATTGCACATAACACTTCCCCGTCTGGCGCCGGGCATCGTCTCGGCGCTCACGATGACCTACATCGTGTCGTTTTCACAGTACTTCCTCACGTTACTCATTGGTGGAGGTGCCGTGCGCACGTTCATCCTCGATATGTTCCCCTACCTAGCAAGCGGCGACAGAACGGTCGCAAGCGCCTACGGAATGGTGTTCTTACTGGTCACTCTTGCAGTCTTCGCCCTCATGCAATTGGTATTGCGCCGCTGGTACCGCGCCGAGGGCCAAGATTATTTCGGTTCGTAGCATAAAGGAGCCTTGATTATGAACCTGTCCGTCACCGACTTGGGACTCGATATTGCCGGCAAAACCGTCCTTGATGGCATAACGCTCGACATACATGCGGGCGAGTTCTTGTCACTACTAGGAGAAAGCGGCGCGGGAAAGTCGACACTACTCAAGATAATCGCTGGCATTACGATACAAAGTCGCGGCACGGTCGCGTTCGACGGAGCGTGCCGCGACGAAACGGCATGTCACCGCCGTCGATGTGCCATGGTGTTTCAGGATATCCGCTTATTTCCCAACATGAACGCACGTGACAATGTGGCGTTTCCTGCGCGTATGGCGCACATCGGGCGACGCGAGCGCCAAGAACACGCCGATACGCTTCTCGCCGAAGTGGGGCTCGCTGGTTTAGGTGATCGCACACCCTCTCAGCTGTCGGGCGGCCAACAGCAGCGCGTCGCGCTCGCCAGGGCTCTAGCCAGCAACCCAGCGGCGCTGTTGCTCGACGAACCATTCGCCGGACTCGACGAGCAGCTGCGCGACGACATGCGCTCACTCGTACTAAAGTTGCATCGGGCATCGGGCATAACCTGCATCATGGTAACGCATGACGCAGGCGAGGCGCTGCGTATGTCCGACCGCATTGCGTACCTATCATTGGGACATTTGATACAAGTGGGCACACCGCAGCAACTTTATGAAACGCCCGCAAGCGCCGAAATCGCCCAGTGCACGGGCGCCTGTTCACAGATCGAGGGAACGGTTGAGAACGGCGTATTTATTGCGAACGGCCTGCGCATTCCCGCCGCCCACACACCCAATGGTTCCGCGATCGCCATCGTGCGCAACGCCGGGGTAACCCTCGAAGAGGAGGAAGACGGCCCTCTCGTCGTGCGATGTGGCGTATATGCGGGTGAAGCGTATCTTGCCCGCATCGACATCGATAATCAGACACTCACCGCGCCTGTTGCGAATCTACCTAAACCAGGAACGCGCGTCACCGCGCATGTCAACCCCCAACACTGCTTCGTGTTCCCCCGCGTCTAAGCAGGTCCGATGAGAAACGGGCAAACGTAAGAAGCAGTACTCGATGCCGAATTACCCGATACTCCGGCATCGAGTACTGCAACATCACCGGCTCAAGGCCGTAAAAAGCCTCACGCGATGCCAAAAATGTCGCGCGCGAGTAGGTCGATGAACGACTCGGATAAGTACACCTCAAGTTTCTCACGCGTCTTCTCGTTTTGCAGCGGGCGCGCCGGATCGTGGTATTCCGTCCACGCAAGCATGCTCCACGTCATACCACGCAGGCAGTTCATCTTTAGGTAGGCGTCGAAGCGCTCGTCGAATCCGGAGCACGAAAATCGCCCATCCACCGCACGCCAATACCGCTCCACAAAAGCTTTCCGGCCGGCAGCGTCGAACAGGAAATCTGTATCCCATATGGTCGTCGTCGGCGCCGTAAAGTATGCAATGTCTCGTGCGACATCGCCAATGATAGGCTTCTCCCAATCCACCATACTACCCGGTGTCCCATCATCGGGAATGAGGAAATGCGACGGAACGGCCTCGGTATTGAGCACGTGCCGACCGAGCGGGGTCTGCATTCGCGTTGCTAGCGGTTCAGCAACGGAAAAGAACCCCTCAATGCGCCGCGCAAGAGCTACGTCGACCAGCGGGCTCGCGCAGTACGCCTCGAACATGCGCCTGTTTTCTTCGCAGAGATCGCACAGCGCATCTTCCGGATCGATCAGCGGACACAACGGCGCTTCATCAGGCACGACGGCGTGGATATCGGCAAGGATGCATGCTGCCTCATCTATATCACCAGGCCTGTCGAAATCAAGGTGGGAGCCGCGGCGGTGTTCCATAACGAGAACGCCATGATCGACAATACGCTTCGAGCCATCAACAAAAAGGAGGTGCGGCGTGCGTGTACTTAACTCGAGAACACGCAAAGCAGAAGCCTCGTACTCTATCTGATGCTCGAGGTTCATCTGGCTTGCATAGTTAATGCGCAACACGAGAACTTCTCCCGATTCCGGATGCTTAAACGTGAAGTTCGCATTATGTTCGCCTTGGCCGAGCGGACACGGCTCGAGTTGCGCCACCTGCGCGATGCCAAGCGCCTCGCGCAGGCTATTCGACCGCTGCAGGTATGTTTTCGCCATCAACAAGCCATCACTTGCCATAGCCGCAGCTCCTTTCTCGCCATCACCGCACCCCGCTTGCCAGCGGCCGCATACCATGGTATCGTTTGACAACTATTAGACTATATCAAACAGTCGGGAGCAGAGCCGTGCCGCATACCGTAATTCTCGATTTTGACAACACCATGGGCGTTCCCAATTGTGACGTGGACGACGGCTTGGCGCTACTCCATCTTTTGGGCTGCACCGATGTCGACGTGTTGGGTCTTTGCACGTCTTACGGCAATTCGTCGATAGATATCGTACACGACAACACACTACGTATGTTGAATGAATGGAAGCTCAATCTGCCCGTTTACCGAGGAGCAGCTAATCCAGACAAGCCGGTAAGCGATGCCGCACGCTATCTTGCTGAACAGGCTGCAGCCCACTCCGGCGAGATCACCATACTCGCCACCGGCTCGCTAACGAATCTGCACGGTGCATCTCTTGTGTCTCCGAGCTTTTTCCGCGATGTGCGCAGCGTTTTTATCATGGGTGGCATTGAGCGCAGCTTAGTTATCAACGGCCGCATCATGAACGAACTGAACCTAACCTGCGATCCGTTAGCCACAGAAAGCCTGCTGCGATCTGGATGTTCGATCACGGTCGCGACGGCACAGACATGCCTCGACGCGTTCTTTACCCGCAAAGATTTTACCGGCGCGTTTGGTGCCGATTCTTGGCTCACGCACACCTGTAAGCCCTGGTTCGAGACGATGGCCTCATGGTACGACTGGAATGGCTTTGCTTGTTGGGATGTAGTCGCCGCCGCAGCACTCACTCATCCCGAACTTTTCCGCACGCGCGAATTACCCGTAACGCTCAATAAGGAACTGCTCGGTCTCGGATACCTCGAACGCGCTGAGCCCGATGCGCCCTGCGCAATTATCAACGCTCCGGTAATCGCTGATCCGCAAGCTTTCACACAGTTCGTTCTGAGATCATGGGAGCGCGGTCTCTCGCGGATCGACGGCGGTTCTTCATGTTGAACAGGGCATCCTCCATACCAAGAGGAACATAGCTTATGCTCTCTAAATCATCGGGCAGATACTCATACAGGCTCACCAATTCGCCGCCATCAGATGTTTCCGACGCATTTCCCACAACAGCATGCGCTGCATGAACATAGGCTCCTGCAGCAACCAATCGCTCTTCATACCCACTCTGCAACAAATCACTCGACGCAGCTCCCTCAGCCCTCGCATCATCGCCAAGTAGATCACGCGTCTGCCACGTTATGTCGTACCCAGCACAAACAAGCTGCTCGATGGTGTAATCAAACAAAGGCTGATGATCTGTCTTCAGCCGCACCTCTCCCCCTTCACCAAGGAGGTTGCGATATTCCAGAAGTCGATCAATACAGGTAACGCGCTTCAACGTCTCTTTTTTGCGCGGAAAGGGCGTAGGGAAATTCAGGTGAAGAACGTCAATTTCGCCCGGTGCGAAAAAATCAACAAGATCGGCTGCCGAGCCAATAGAAAACACCGTGTTGTAGGCAGGCGTAAATCCTGAATCGGCAGACGCGGACTGCCCCGACGACTCAACGCCACCAATTGCCGCACGTTCGGCGGCAAACGACACACACATGGGCTCGATATCAATGCCAACCATAAGCGCGCTTGGATTCGCATATGCCGCACGCGTGGTCCAGATGCCTTTCCCGCAACCAAGATCTACCTGGAGCTCTTCAACGCCTTCACGCAGCTCCCTCCAATGACCAGCACATGCGCACGGATCGGCAGCAACGAAGGCAGCATGATTTCTTAAACGGCTTTCAATAAGCTTTGGTTTACGTATGTGAGACAAGCAGACTCCTTCACCCTATCAAAAATGCAACGGGCGTAGTGTATATAAATTGCAGCATATCATGCGGGTCGAACAGGCAACCGGTTATCTTTCTCCATCGTTTTGCGCCCATTTAACCCAGTGTGAAAAATGTTAGCCCGTCGAGGATTATCAAAAGGTTTGGATCCCTGGCCTTCACTTCATGCAACCAGATAGTCATGTTCCTTATGAAAGGGATTGTTGACCCTTCAAAAAAGCAGTTGACTTGGCTCGATTCGACTCCCCTACGGCAAACACTCGTCTTTCAATGCATCAATAACATCAAGGTCATTTTTGAAAAACCTGCAACTTTTCAAGTAGGCAGACTTAAATCGACTCCAAGCAATGGCCAAACACTCAACCTTGCCCATCTGGTAGAATAAACTTGTTCGGTTTTATCTTTATTGCGAGCCACCATGCGTCAACCACCAGGCCATATCTTGCCTAATTGTTGACGGGGGAACATGGAAAATTGGCAGAACTAACCGTGCAAATGCCGCTTCAAAACCAGGGGGGAAGTATGGGGCGAAAAAAGTACAAGATTGGAATGATATCGGAACTCATCGGCATCACTCCCGAAGCACTACGATTTTACGAACACGAGGGCATTATCTCGCCGGAAAAGTCATCCACTTCAGGATACCGGCTCTACGACGCATGGGACATACATATACTCATTAAAGCGCGCGCCTATCGCCGCTACCGGTTTACTCTAGCTGAAACCGTACAGGCCTTCGATAAACTCAACACAAAGGAAACCGTTGACCTCATCGAGCAAAAGGAAGACGAGCTTAGAAAAGCCATACAAGAGGAGCAACGCATTCTACAACAGATGCGCTGCGACCGTCAGCGCATCGAAGACGCGCATGCCAACATTGGCAAATACCGTATTGAGCACTGCCCTGCAATGCACCTGATAGAAACACAGCAGAGCTACGACATTATAGCCAACAAAACCGACCTCTATCGCACGTGGATAGATATGGTACCCTTCGCCATGTCGGGTGGAGTATTCGAGGTCACACAAGGGCACCGGCTGCGCTACGGTCTCATCGTGGAAGACGCCGTCATACCCGACTTCGACGAATCACTCATGGATAACACGCTGGCCATTCCGGCTCAAAAATGTCTTGTCACGTTTTTCAGATCAGGGTCGGAAAAAGAGCTCTGTATTGACATGTTCCGCCCCGCTTTCGATTTCATGGAAGCTAAGTCTCTCGAAATTGCGGGAGATCCCTTCGCCAAAGCTGTTCTTATGACAAGGGGCAAAAATGGCGCTTATCATAGCTTGTATCAAGGATGGATTCCTTTTGAGGGAGACTGTGAATACGCCCCTTTTCCCGATCCAATGGCTAGTGGAAATCCTGATTTTTGAGCAATCTGAGTGAGCCTAACTCTTTTCCTGCGAGTAAAACTCTAAAACTCCAACGCCGTCGGTCAAAGTCGACGGCGTTGGAGTTTATTACAGCTGTTCCCATATCTTCATAACAGCAAATGAATACCGCAACGTTTCGGCGCACTTTAGCCCCAACGATACTCGATACCCATAGTTCCCTGCGGATATTCCCACTTCTTCAAGATAGTCTTACCGCAAATCAACCGACACGTGCCGCATTCGAGACAACCAGCATAGTCGAACATCATCTCACCGCTTTCGTCATACTTATACAGTGCAGCGGGACACGCCAAAACTAGTTTATCAAACTCTTCCTTGGCCGGTTTCTCAACCAATTCGATATGCGCATGCTCCTCATCAACATAAAACTTGCACACGGAAAGTTTTGCATCAACGTTCACGGTACTCATAACGATCTCACCATCCCCATCATTTCCCGGGCAACGGTCATAAGACCAATATTTTTCACGGGGCGTATCAGTTTTTTCGCAATGGGTTCAACGGGTTCGCCGTCCACCACGAACATCGACAACATCATGTCACGCACCATTTCTGGATATCCCTTAAAGAGATGCTTGGTAGACTCCATGGTATGAGGGAACTTCTGAAACCGCTCAAGATCCTTCAATACAAAACTGTCTTTAAGCAGAGAGGCATACATACCCAGACCGGCCTTGGAAACATCAGCCGCATTGAGAGCATGTTCAGCTGCCTTACCCGCCATTTCTCCCGATGCAATAGCAAAATCGATGCCGCGAACAGAGTATCCCAAATTAATGCAGAGCATCGCGGCGTCACCCGTAACCAACACACCGTCACCCACGAGCTTAGGGATCATATGGTATCCACCTTCGGGTACTAGATGCCCCGAATATTCGACTATCTTGCCACCCTTAACGAGCGGGCGCACTGCATCATGGTTTTTGAAATCTTCCAACATCTGGTAAACCGGCACCGATGCCTCAATTAGGTCGGAGAGCGTTGCCACCACACCAATCGAAAGTGAATTCTTATTGGTGTAAATAAACCCGCCTCCCACATGCCCATGAGTTGAATCGCCAGCAAATAGCCATGAAGCACCTTCACCCGCATTGCAGTTGAATCGGTCTTCGATAACTTCGGAAGGTAGCTCCAGCACTTCTTTTGCGCCAACTGCCATCTGAACAAGCTGAGGTTCTTGCGCAAACCCAATTTTCTGCGCAAGTAGCGAATTACAACCATCCGCCAAAATGGTCACGTGGGCTTCGAGCTCATCTTCACCCGCCTTCACGCCGCACACCTTACCATCACGCACGATGAGATCTTCGACGCGAATGCCATAGATAAAATCGGCCCCAGCGTTTTCTGCCTGTTCAGCAAGCCAAGGATTAAACTGAGCATGCAATACGCTGTAAGCATCTTGCCCCTCTTGACCCAATCCCTCACTTGCAAAATCGATAGTAAAGTTTGCATCTGGAGCTAAAAAGGAAATCTTCTCATGCGTTATCTTACGTTCAAGCGGTGCGCTTTTCTCGAAATCAGGGAACACCTTTTTTAACGCGTGCGCGTAAACTCGCCCACCCGTCATGTTCTTCGACCCCGCGAAATTACCCCGCTCAACGACAAGAACCGACTTGCCTGCTTTGGCAAGGGTATAAGCCGCCACGCACCCAGCACTGCCAGCCCCAACAACAATTGCGTCAAAAACATCTTCTGACACAGCTTCGCTCCTTTCTTGTCATGGGGGCACTTTCGTAAAGTGCCCCCATTTTTTGTGAAAGCCCTGCTGTTTAGTTCAGTTTTTCATTGATAATCGGCAGAACTGCGTTGAGATCACCCACGAGACCATAGTCAGCCTGATTGAAGATAGGAGCGTTCTTATCCTTGTTGATGGCGAAAACAAGCTTTGCTCCGTTGATTCCCACCATATGTTGCATCTGACCCGAAACACCAATCCCCACGTACACCTCAGGGTTGAGCATGAGGCCAGAAATACCTATATACGCCTCACGCGGCATCCAGTCCTCCGCCTCGGTAAGAGGTCGCGTACATCCCAGTTCACCACCAATAGCAGCGGCAAAGTCACGTGCCATCTGCAAATCTTCTTCAGCGGCAAAACCACGTCCTGCAGCCACAATACGCTTCGCGGCAGTCAAATTTACGTCGGAGGCAGGCAGCTCCTCGCGGGAACGCAAAACTACACCAGAGTCTTCAGGCACAAAAGCGACCTGTTCAACCACGTCGCTACCCGATGCTTCCACATCGCCAAACGGAGCGGCCGTACAGGTGTAGAAAGCCACTTCACCCAAACACCTCTGATCACGTGCGGCGATTCCACCAAAATACAAACTCTTCGCCACGTCGCCCTCAAACGAAACAACATCAGTAACAACGCTTGTCTTGAACGCTGAAGCAAGCTTACCCGCAATCACCTTCATACGACGCGTTGGCTCCACAAGCACGATGTGAGGATTTTTCTCCTTGATAAGCGCCTCAACAGTAGCCGTGGCATCTTCGACCATCGCATCTGTCGGAACATCAATGCGGTACACGATATCTGCAATACCGGTATAAACGCTGCCCTCATTCAGCGACACGAGAGCAACCTCGCCGTCGAACGTCCGAGCGCCAGCGCACAGGTCACGTGCTCCTTTTTCTGACTCAGCAATAACAAAAACCATAGTGTAACCCCCTATCGTATCGACTCGAGAATGGCTTCAACAAACTGCTCTACGCCCGCTTCGTCAGCCGCATCGAATATCTCCTTCTTGCGCGGCAAAGGCTCAGGCGCGAGAACGTTATTCACCTCGACAGAGCCGGTTATCTCAACATTCAAGTCGGCTGCTGAGTATTTGACGACAGGCTTCTTGCCAGCAGCAAGAATGTCTTTCATGCCACAAATGCGTGGCAAGGCGATGTCAGGAACCACTGATATAACAGCAGGTAGAGATACTTCCACAACCTCTCGCTCTGATTCCAGCGTGCGCTCAACAACAAGCTTGCCGCTCTCGAACGAGATTGCGCTCACAGAGGTAACTACCGGAACGCCCATTTCAACAGCCAGCTGCACGTCCACTTGCTGAGCGTAGATGTCTGCCGAACCATCGCCACATACAACAAGATCGCAACTTTCGACTTTCTTAATAACTCCAGCCAAGGCTTTCGCCGTAGCACGCGCGTCCAAGCTGGCGAATCCCTCATCAACGCCAACAACGTACTCGTCTACACCGCGCGCAAGAATATTCTTTGAAACTTTGCTGTCAGCAATCGAAGCATCACCAATGGCAATGGCTGAAAGTTGGGCGTCTTGCTCTTTAGCAACAAGCGCCGCCGCCTCAATGGCATTCAAATCATACGTGCTCACAACAGGGCGAGCGCTCGAATAATCCAAGGTACGATCAGCGTTAACCCGAATATCTTGGTCATCGGGAACCACTTTAACCGCAACGATAATATTCATGTGCAGCCTCCTTAGTTGCGAGCGTACTTTTTGGCGATCTGGCGACCGGCGATATGAACCATAATTTCATCGGTGCCACCACCGAATTGCGAACCGCGCGCATCCTTCCAAAGGCGCCCGACGCAAGATTCGGTAGTATAGCCAATACCTCCCATAATCTGCATAGCTTCAGAGCACACCTCCGTTGCAGACATGGAAATATAACGCTTCGCTAACGCACTATCCAAGCGAATAGAAATATCGTTATCAAACTCCCAGGCTGTCTTGAGCAGCAGGTGCTCCATGTTCTGGACCTTAATTTCCATATCGGTAAGCTTTTCCTGAATGAGCTGGAAGCTGCCGATGGTCTTACCAAATGCAATACGCTCGCTAGCATAAGCAGCAGCTTCTTCAAGAGCAGCCTTTGCAAGACCCAGGCTATGCGAAGCAAGCATAATGCGCTCAAGTTCGAAGTTCTTCATAAGTTGCAAGAAGCCCTTACCACGCTCACCAAGCATGCAAGATTCAGGAATGGTAACGTTGTCTAGATATACCTCAGAGAAGTTGGTTATTTCCTGGCCTATCTTATGTAGCGGCGAAAGCTTAATTCCGGGTACGTCGGTACGGAACATCCACATAGACATATCTTTATTCTCGCGCGCCGGGTCTTCATCCTTAGCAATAACCAGCATAAACGGAGCCGTCTCCGCAAGGCTAACCATCGTCTTAACACCGTTGAGCGTAACGGTGCCGTCACCGTTCCAATGGGCGACCGTCTGCATGGACATATTGTCAGAGCCGGCACAGGGCTCGGAAAGCGCCAGAGAGAAACACTGCTCGCCCGTTTCCTCATACAGTCGCATGCCCTCTTCGATTAGCTCAGGCGTGCCGAATTCGGATAAGTCAAACATCGCAAGACCATAAGACATAAAGGGCATGGTGGCCTTCGTGCTGCGCATAAGCTCAGTCACTACCAGGGCAAGCGTCACGGCATCGGAAGACACTCCGCCGTATTCTTCAGGAATAAACATGTAGCCAAAACCGGCCTCGAGATATGCCTTGCACACATCGCGGTCAATATAGCGCTGCTCGTACCACTTTTGAATACGCTCCTCAGTGCACTCTCGTGCACAAAATTCGCGAAGGTTCTCAAGCATAAGTTCTTGTTCGTCAGTGATGCTGAAATCTATCATGATGCTCTCCTATTCGTTCGCTTTTTAATTAGTTTTCTATTACTTATGAGGCTGGGATGAGTTCCTCGCAAAACATGCTATTCCCTGAAGTTTCTTGAGAGTCAAGCGCGTTTTTATACGGTTTCTAGCTCTTTTTTCTGCAGCTCAATCCGACGTAAAAATGCACGATCGGGCTTTCGAGCTTTTGTTTTAGGTATTTCCTCAACTACCTCAAAATATTTGGGGACTTTATAGGCCACAAGGCGCTCTCGGCAATGGGCGATCAGGTTACTTTTGTCCAACTGTGTCCCGTTTTTCATCACAATGAATGATTTGGGGCGTTCGCCTGAATGCTCATCAGGAACGCCAACAGTACATGCATCCATAACGTCGGGATAAGTGAGCAGTGTTTCATCTATTTCGTTGGGGAAAACATTAAAGCCACTTACGACTATGGTGTCCTTTTTCCGGTCGACCAAGTAGAAGAAGCCCTCTTGATCCATGTACCCAATATCACCGCTATAAAGCCATCCGTTACGCAGGGCAATCTTAGTTTCGGCAGAGTTATTCCAGTATTCTTGGATAATTTGAGGCCCACGAAAAACGATCTCTCCACGCTCACCCGGAGCCAAGGGACGTATGCCTTGCTGTGCATCTACCACCAATACGTCGGTGTTGCTCAAAGGAATGCCAATGCTACCAACTTTTCCCATCGACCTTACCGGATTACACGTTACGAATCCAAAACTCTCAGACATGCCGTAACTTTCGACGAACCGCGCGCGAGTCTTAGCAATAAGATCATCGAGCAAATTTTTACTGATAAATGAACCGCCAAAGATTACGAGATCGAGATTCGCATAGGGCGTTTGCGCAATATCTTCATCAGAAGCGATTGAATGAAGCAGCGTAGGCAGCGTAGCCCAGACGGAAGGGCGATAACGTTCGAAAGCCATTTTAATATCCTGGGGCTTATTACCCGATGCGATAACAACGCTCCCGCCGTTCACCAACTGCCAGTGCACCCCATAGTTAATACCCATGATGTGAGTCATAGGCATACAAACTAAAATGTTCGCTGGTCCAGATTCTAAAGACGAGCGAACCCAGTGATGCATTGCTTCCAGTTCGAGAACCATCCGCCCATGCGTTTGGCAACACGCCTTACTGATGCCCGTTGTGCCGCCGGTAAACAGGATAATTGCCGCATCTTCCCCCGTCACATTCACGCAAGGCTCGGTAACACTGGACTTACGCAGCAGCGAAGTGAAGTCGCTTTGAACCAACCTCGCTGGAATCTCTTTAGGAAGACACACTTCGCTCCGTGAAGATACGGGAGGGATGCCTTCGCTCCAAGAATCGGCCCTACAACAGCAATCACTGGCCTCAAGTACCACCACAACTTTGAGAGCAGGGAGCGCATCCCCTTGCAAAACAGACATAAGCTTTGCCAATGTATCTTCTTCGATAATGAGCGCGGTAGCTCCTACGTTGGCAAGAGCACGCTCTATCTCACAAGACGTACAACGCTGATTATAGGCCGCTGCTACAAAACCGCTTTTGTAGCAAGCCATGAAAGATAATACCGTCTCAGGCCGATTGGAGGCCACAATGCCCACCCTGTCGCCCCTGTTGACACCTAGCCCTAACAACCCATTGCCCAATCTGCAGGCAGCACTATCTGCTTGCCGCCGAGTGATAACCACATCCTCGAAATAAATGAGAGGCCGATCTGCATTCTCACCTTCCAAGTGACCAAGCATGGTTTCCTTGATGGTGGCACGAGTTCCCTCAAAAGTACGCAATACATCTTCGTCATATGCCCCTTCCCACAACTCACCATAGACCAGCGCAGCTTCATCCATACTTTCAGGTTTTTCGGAGTACACGTTCTATCACAGCCTTATCACCAGATCAGAGGCGAACATCGTCAAGTAAAATGCCAGCGGAGCCTCGCAACCCTTCAGTACTATGGTCTGCCTCAGCCCACTCAATTTTCTTACCCAAACGAAACGCTGCAAACCCAATAACGTACGCCACGAGCATTACCAGCATTCCCACTACCAAGGTCACGTAGTAGCCCTCTGTTTTGTCGATTAATGCTCCCCATATGGCAGAGCTGAATGCCGAGCAAAAACAAGCCACCATGGCGACAATCGAAAATATTCTGCTAAAATCTCGACTTCCAAATATCCCGCGAGTCATAAGCGAAGTAGTAACCGTCGTACCCGCAAAGAACACCCCGAACAACACTGCCCCCACATACAGAGCAATAAGACCAAACCCACCAAAAAACGTCATAATGCCGATGCCCGCTATACCACAGGTAACCGCAGTAGTAACTCCCGCCTTGGGACTTTTGTCGTTAATGTATCCCAGCAAAAGCTTACCTACGAGCTGACCCACCATGACGGCGGAAGCAACGCTTGAAACCGCCAAAATTGAATAACCGAGCGAATTCACATAGGAGGGCAAATAGTAATTAAGCGTTATGCCCACATCCATTACGCCCGCATAGAGTGCCACCAAATACAAAGCGGGTGACCGAAGCGCTTGTTTATAGGGAGCGCCCTCGATAATCATAGGGGCCTTACCTAAAGATTTTTCGTTTTCTTTTTCACCAAAGCGAAGAAGACCTAGATCTTTCGGGGAATTTCTCACCAAAAAGGCCGCACAGGGAAGCCCTATCAACAAAGAGATAAGGCCAAAAGCCAAATATCCCGCTCTCCATCCAAAGCTGCTGATAATAAGGCCACCAATAGGGTTAAAGATGATTGCGCCGATGCCCGTAAAACACAGGGCGGCTCCAACAAAGAAGCCAACGCGCTCTTTAAACCAGCGATCAATCATAGTAGGAACCATAAGGTACAGCAAGATAGAATTTGCTACGCCAATCACTGCGCCCGAAAGATAGAATTGCCACAAACCAGTGAACGTGGACATTCCTAGAAGCCCCGCCGAGACCATAAGAACGCAAACCGTCAGCACAATGCGCGCGTTAAAACGGTGAAGTACCTTACCGCCAAAAATCATGGCAACGCTCATACAAGCATACTGCACTGTCATATACGTACCGAACAGCCCGGCACCAATACCCAGCTCCGCACTTGCCGGAGCATAAAAGATCCCCGCCGTATTAAACGAAAGCGTGACCGATGAAAAGCAAATGGCGCAGCATGAGAAGAAAACGAGAAATCCGTAGTGAAAGCGGTTTTTTTTCTTATTCTTCATGTTAACTCCTCCAAATATGTCAACTCAAGGAGAACAGAGATACCTATCCTCCACGCGCTGCGGGCAGGAGTTGCCCCGCCAAATTACCGCCGCAGAAACCTATTTTGAAACTGCGGCGGTAAAAAGCCAGATTAAGCGCGGGGGAGCTTCTTTCCAACAGCCATACCTGCGAAAGCAAGCACGAAGCAAACTGCCATAAACGTCATATCGATGGCAAACGTCGCAAAGAAAGAACCGGTGAAGTCGTAAATGAATCCCCAGATGGCAGATCCAAATGCGGCCAGAAGAGCACACACAGCCGTTACATAGGAGTAGATCTGCGAATAATCCTTATTACCAAACACCTTACGCGTAAGCTGCGGCGTGGTGGTAGTAGCCGACGCGAAGAACACACCGAATAAGGCACCGCCTACATAGACTGCATACACCGAGACATTCGCGCCAAATAACACCAACAGCAGGCCGATAATGCCAGAAAGCAAGCCAAAGATAACGGAGCCAGGAACGCTGCGATCGTTGGTCCACCCGAGTACAACTTTGCCAACAAGTGAACCGAACATAACAACTGAAGCAAGTGTTGCACCTACCATGGCAGCCTCAGCTTCCCCACCAAAGATAGTGAGGGTCTTGACGTACGTAGGTAGATAAAAGTTCATGGTCAGACCTAGATTAACAAGACCAGCATACAGCGCCACGAGAATAAGAGCACCGGGTTGCTTGCGAGCGACCTGCACCGAAACGCCTTCAACAACCGTCGAGGCCGCAGCCTTGCTCGCTGCGGCCTCGGCAGCCGCATCATAGCCAAATGGTTCGAGCCCCTTGTCGCTTGGGCGGCTACGGATGATGAATAACGCACACGGAATGCCAATAACCGCAGACAGAATGGCGTACATGAGATAAGCAGTCTGATACCCATTCGAAAGAATGATGGATGTAGCTACTGGGCTCCAAAGCATGCCACCAATACCAGTCATAGCCATACCTACACCAATAAGCAAACCAACGTTTTTCTTAAACCATCGACCCACCAGAACAGGAATCATGAGATACAGAACTACCGCGTTGCCCAACCCGAGCAAAATGCCAGCTCCATAAAAGCCATAAATGACAGGCGTTATTGACATGATAAAGAACGCAAGCGCAATACACACAACTGAAAACGTAAGCACAATACGTGCGTCCTTCTTATCAAACAATTTACCCATGAATAACAAAGCCACGAACATAGTCAAATACACAATTGACATATACAAACCCACCTGCCCGGTGCCCACATTCATAGCCTCTGCTACAGAGCTATAAAACACCGATGCAGCATTAAAGGTGAAGCAGCATGGCATGAACATGATGAGACATGCCGCCACCATGACTATCCAGCCATAATGAAATTTCTTAGTTGATTCAGCCATTGATACCCCTTACGTAGATCGGTCAAAAGACCGGTTGGCCAGTTGTTTCTTTGCCAAGCGAAGCCACATGGAACCCATCCCTTAAGTTTTGTGACCCCGGAGCGAAGCACATCCGCACAACACGCTTCAAAAAGAAGCGACCTGCGTGCGGCGCGACCCAACCCGCTAGCGCGAAAGCTTCAAATCGAAGTCCTTATTAATAACCCCCTTGTCATAAAGCTCGGCAATACGCTCTTCGTTATAGCCAAGCTCGCCGAGAATTTCCTCATTATTCTCACCAAAGCTTGGTGCCGCGCGCCATATACGACCAGGATGTTTTTTGAATTTCGGCAGAGGACCAACGGCTCGAATCTTGGTACCTTTGACCGTTTCCCATTCTTCGATGACGTGGCGCGCCTGCACATGCGGGTTATTCTCGACATCTTCCCAGCTATTAATCTTCGACACCGGGAGTCCAGCAGCGAGCATCTCCTGTTCGGCTTCGTCACACGTACGCTCAAGCAACCACGCTGATACAGCTTTTTCGAACGCAATACCCGACTCAGACGCAATGTTGTACAAACTTGCCCCCGCAGGAAACAAGTCTGAGCCGTATTCCATTCCGAGCAGCTTACATACACGCTCCAGAACACCGGCACCCGTGAAGCAGCAGTACAGATGTTTTCCGTCTTTGCAGGGAAACCCACCCCAACCGGCGATCATAGACTTCTCGCCTGCCTTCGGGAACTCTTTGTGGAACGTAAAATAATCAACCGAGAAGATAGATGCGCGCATCATAAGCTCATATTGAGCAATATCGAGGCTGTCTCCTTCTCCCGTTTCGTCAGCCTTACGTACCGCAGCGAGCACCGCCAACGCCGTCCACAGCGCGGTAATGTAGTCTGCTACATACGGGCCTACCGCATACGGAGCCGTTGCGCCACCATTGGTGTTTTCCCACATATACCCAGAGAATGCCTGAGCTGTTGCATCAAATCCGCCACGGTTCACATATTCAGGCAACCCCGTTTGCCCATAGCCAGAAATATGTGCGATAACCAATTTGGGGTTCACTTCCCACAACGTCTCATCAGACAGATCAAGACGATCGAACTGGCCCCCTTTTGACGACTCAATGAACACATCAGCGTCTTTAATGAGATCAAGAACAATCTGCCTTCCCTCGGGAGATTTAAGCTTGACGCCCATAGCACGCTGGTTGCGACGCTCGGATTCCGGCTGGATATTATGCAATGTACGCGTGTAGTCGGGTGCCTGAGCATTCTCAATCCAAACGACATCGGCACCATATTCTGAAAAAATGGTCGGGCCCAGAGGTCCGGCAAGAGATGACGAGGCATGAACAACCCTCAGCCCCGACAAGACTCCGAATTCTGGCAGCGCTTCGTTATGCCACATGCGTGCCCCTTTCTGATTCTTCTGTCTCATCCACAATGCGGATCATGTAAGCCGACGTCGAGCTCACTACGAAGATAAACCCCCAAGAAACTTGAGGGTCAAGGGCAATTAATGCAAGATTTTCTGAACGCAAATTTACGAGCAATTTGCATGGAAGCGCTCAGTAATGAATAATTCTAGAAACGCTCATAGTTAGCAGGTCAACGCATAATCGGTACCCTTTTTAGATAAGAAGAACTCTTTTCGCCACTCGTTATCTATCCCTCATAGCAAAGTTTTTTTGGCAAAGTCAAGCAATTCGCTTCTATGCTTTCATCCCAATTACCATAAAAACCCTGAAGCTGCTATAGACAATCTAGTGTTTTTGGGTGATTTTACACAACTGATATTCAACCCCACATAAAGAGAGAACAAGGGAGGCTAGGTACAGAGCAACACTCGAACTGGGGCACGTTTTAACCAACAACATGATGCTAAACTTATATTCCACTGTTTTCAGAACACTCACGTAACATTCTCTGCGCCGCGTTAGCAAACAAGGAGACACCATGCCCACCGCACTTCCCCTTATCCCACAAGACAAAACTGCATACGATCTCATCGATCCCGCTCATTGGAATCGGCAAGAATCATTCGACTTCTTCATGAAAACAGGAACGCAAGTTCATCTGAATGCCTCCGTACCATTCGAGGAAATGTCTCACTTTCTGGCCACTCACCATCTCAGGCGCTTCTCAACCATCTTGTATCTGCTGTGGCGCTGCGCTAACGAAGTAGAAGCACTACGGATCTCTGCCGTACATCATTCAGGGAAAGATAGCCCACGAGAAGCCGTTTTATTTCGCGAGCTTGACCTGAGCTTTCCGGTTTTGAACCGTGAGGGCATTCCCATAAACACCCTTGTTCATCTTGATCCCGCATTTGAAACAAGCTATCAACGCATCACGGCGGCAATCGACAGCATCCGTAGTGGCAAAAGTGAAAACATGTTTGCCGATGGGCACCCCTGCCTTTTAGCTTCGCACATACCTTATCCCTTCGACGACTGCGAAATGACCTCCATTCATAAACATATGCTAATTCCAACCGTAATCGTTGGCACACCTCGCAAACGAGAAGGACTCGATGTGCTACCCGTTGCCCTTAGCGTCCATCACGCATTCGCCGACGGTATGGACTTGGTGGCGTTCTTCAAAAAGCTAGAAGCCTACTTCCAGCACCCGGAAAAGGTGCTCTGCTAAGCGGACTACCAATCGAAAATAGAACCAGTTTAAAAATTGCGACTCCTCTTAGACACGTGATGCTTTGTGCAGCTATAACCTTTATTCATGGTAGAATTCATCCGGAATTAAACCGACACTGTCAACCATAAATGCGGTTGTTAAAACAAGAACGCAACCTACTCTAACGGAGGAAACATGATCAAGGAACTGGTGAAAGACGAAGCTGCCCTCTCGCAACCCTGCGAAATAGCCACCGCAGAAGATGCTTCGGTGGCCCAGGATCTACTGGAAACGCTCACTTCCTTGGAAGGCGCCGCTTGCCTCGCAGCCAACCAAATTGGTTGCCCGAAATGCGTTATCGCCTATTTGGATGACAACGACCAACCGCACGTCATGTACAATCCCCGAATGCTGCAAGCGCTAGGTGCCTTCAAGGCCGTCGAAGGTTGCTTGTCGCTGGAAGCAGAATCAAAAGTAACACGCTACGATCGTATCAAAGTATCCTTTGAAGAGTTAACAGACGGCACGCTGCAGCCGCGTAAAAAAGAATTCACCGGCTGGACCGCACAGATTATCCAGCACATGATTGACCACTGCAAGGGCAAGCTCGTCTAACCCGCTTTTCTCACAAAGCCTCACCATATTTCTCTGCAAATTTACGAGTGCCCATTTTTAGCATCTCGGTAAAGCAAGCAGAAAAAGCTATCCCTTAACCAGAAGTCGACAAGATTGTCGGCTTCTGGTTTTGCACTCCTTCCCCAACAATACCAGACACCTTCCTTGCTACCATAATTAAAAGGGTCGACCACTACGCACTCACTGGCGGCTTAGTCCGTTAATGTCCCTCTTTTGGTACACATGCTAATTCGACAAACAGATATGCTGCAATACGAAAGCAGAAAGCACAACCAAAGGAGAGCCCATGAGCAGTACCGCCTTCGCAACGCAATCCCACGCCACGAAGCCCCTTCTTCCTTCCTGCCCCCATGAGGATTCCCCTGCCTGCCCTCACAATCTACGGGCAGAAATCATCGTACTCGCGGGAGGGCTACGTAATGGTCGACAGCATCCTCTTCATGCACGAGCGATCCCCCTACAATCAAGCTCCCAAACTCAAGCCCGAACGGTTAAAAATTTCTGTCGAAACGCGCGAGGTATCGCTTTCAATCTAACCAAACGCGAACGCATTTCAGCTTTTGGGTTTGGAGTTCTGTTCACTACCCTCTCGCTTGCCGCAGCGATACTTTAAACACCACTCTTAACGTGAGTTTATGGTGCAAACAAAGCAACGCGACGGTGGTATTCAATACAGCGCGCGTATTCAACGACCGCAAACCGCTTCCTTCGTGCAGAAACCCCGAATCCTCCCACGGCACGCGCCAAACAGCTTCTTCTTAGTCTTATACTAATACCTTTGTTGATTGCGAAAAACGACCGGCAAGGCGAAAGGCAAGTAATGGGCGGATTCTTCGGAGCAGCATCTCGTCGCGATGTGGTGCTTGATGTGTTCTTTGGTGTGGATTACCACTCACATTTAGGAACGCGACGCGCTGGCATGATTTTCCACGATGCAAACGACGGCTTCCAACGCGAGATTCACTCGATCGAGAACACACCGTTCCGCACGCGTTTCGAAGACGACCTACCTGGCTTCCGCGGATGTAGTGGCATCGGCTGTATTAGCGACACCGACCCACAGCCACTACTCGTACGCTCGCACCTTGGCACGTTTGGCATTACCACCGTGGGTGCCATCAACAATGCCGAGCAACTGGTGGAATCTCATTTCTGCAACGGCGGTCGACAGTTCATGGCAATGAGCTCAGGGGCCGTGAACACCACAGAGCTAGTAGCGGCACTGATTAATCAAAAAGACAACTTTGTTGAAGGCATCAAGTTCGCTCAAGACGTCATCGATGGCTCACTTACGTTGCTTATTATGACTGATGACGGGCAAATTATTGCAGCGCGCGACAAGATGGGTCGTCTACCGGTTCTTGTAGGCAAGAACGATGAAGGCCACTGCATCTCTTTCGAATCGTTTGCCTATCACAAACTCGACTACGACGACGAATATGAACTCGGCCCGGGCGAGATTGTGCGCGTTAATGCAGACACCTACGAAACCATCTCTCCCGCCGGCAACGAGATGAAAATTTGCGCATTCTTGTGGACATACTATGGCTACCCGAACTCCAACTACGAGGGCATAAACGTTGAGGTTATGCGCTATCGCAATGGCGCTATTATGGCCCGCGACGAAGCAGCACGTGGCGCTGTTCCCGACGTGGACTACGTAGCAGGAGTGCCCGATTCGGGCGTTCCGCATGCCATTGGATATTCCACGGAATGTAAGGCTCCTTTTGGACGCCCCTTCATCAAATACACCCCCACCTGGCCCCGTTCGTTCATGCCCGTTAACCAAGAGGTACGCAATCGCGTAGCCAAGATGAAGCTAATTCCCGTGCCTGAGCTTATTCGCGATAAGAAACTTTTATTTGTGGACGATTCTATTGTGCGTGGTACGCAGCTACAAGGAACAGTGAATTACCTGCATGAATGTGGTGCGGCCGAAGTACACATGCGTTCGGCATGTCCGCCTATTATGTATGGCTGCAAGTATTTAAGCTTCTCGCGCAGCCGCTCTGAAATGGAACTTATTGCACGTCGCGTGGTGCAGGAACTAGAGGGCGACGAAGGCCAAAAACACCTCGATGAATATGCCGATAGCACCACGGAACGAGGCAAGTGCATGCTCAGCTCCATCTGCGAGAAATTAGGTTTTGACTCCCTAGGATACCAGTCACTCGACGGCATGCTGGAAGCAATAGGTATTGACCGCGACAAAGTATGTACGTACTGCTGGTCGGGTAAGGAATAACAGAAGCACACGAAACACAACGAGCCCTCGAAAAAGGGCTCATTGCATACGGGAGAGACGCACGAAAAATCGAGAGTTTGGTACTACCCCACAACGACTTTGTGCGCTTCATTGGCTGCTACACGACCGCCGTGCAAGCACTCAGCACTAGCCGATCCCGGTACGTCCATTGGATACACATCGCGGTAAAGCATGATGCCATCAAGGCCAATGACAAACACATTCTCCAAGCGACCGCCCTCTTCCAGCAACGGCCGGAACGTACGGTCGGTCACAACACCGCCTAGAGGTCCTTCCATAACCTCATGGATACGCCCGATGTAGTACGGTGGGGTAGCTATAGGCTGCAGATACTCTTTTTCCTTACCAAACAAGCTATCGATACCAGCAGAACATTGCGCATTGTACTCATCAACTGAAGCCTTCAAAACTGTCGGGTCTACACCGGCTTTCTTTGCCAGCTCCTCAAGCGTATCAGCCTTAAAGCCGTCGTCTCCGGCCTCCAAAATATCTTTCCATTGCTGTTCAACATTTACGCCCCACTCATCGGCCATAGCCTTGGTTTCAGCGATCTTCTGATCGTACACCTTCTGATCAAATACACTCAACGCCGTACAATTAGGCTGATTGTGAATAGGAGCCGATTGAGTAACTACGTTACCCACGCGAAGCGCAAGGCTCTCATCAACGAAGCGCTCACCGTTCTCGTTCAGCCACAAAAACGGCCCACCAAAGCAGAAACCCGTCCAAAGGGGCCCAAATATCTCAACACTGCCATGGCTGATGCGGTTGTATTTCAGGTAACACACTCCATTGAATTCGGAAGCGCCCGCAGCCAAGGCCATATTTACGCCATCTCCGTAATGCCCTGGCGTGCCAATACGCTCCAAGGTGGTTAGGTCAAAGCCAAGCTTCTTTAGGCGCTTGTCGTCGTTAGCGAAACCTCCCGTAGCCAAGATAACCGCCTTTGCGGCATATTCAACCAAATCACCAAACGCATCAAGAGCTATAACACCTGCGACACTGCCGTCTTCGGCATAGCTGAACTCGAGGCCACGTGTGTTCAAGTCGATACTGGCACCAAAGCTGCGCAGTTTCTTCTCCATAGGCTGAATATAGCCCACATAGGCAGCCCCTTCTTCCCACCAGTGAAACGTATCTACCGCACCCGCTACAGCACCGCATGGGTAGTTGTCTATCAGACCGCTAATAACCGATCCACACGTCTCGACTGCCCATTGAATATTGTCGGCTGAGTTATCAATGAGATCTTTATAGAACAAGCCATTCGGAACCCACTGTGCCTTGCCAAGTTCTTCCTGCATAATGATAGAGCGATCAACCGTAATCCCCTGTGACTTTTGGTATTTCGAATCTACCGCAAACGTACCCTCAACACCTTGTCCGTTTCCGCCAAGCGTTGTCTGCGCTTCGATCAGAATAACGTCGTCTCCATTCTCGGCAGCCTGAACCGATGCAGCCAGCCCTGCGAACCCTCCGCCAACAACCAAAACATCGCAAGAAATGGTCTCTGTAATTTTCGCCTTATCCACCTCGATACCCGAGCTGTTGACCGTCGTTACTTTTGCAGAATCTTTAGAGGTAGCCTCTTTCTTGGGCGCGCATCCCGTCAAGCCCATACCTGCAACCGCCGCCACGCCTACAGCGCTCAAGCCGAGAAAGTTCCTACGAGAAAATTTCTGTTCGTTCATGGTTAACCTCCTGTCCAATAGGGTTTCTATTTCGAGCTGAATCCGCTTTTTGCGTCATACGAAACGTGTACACCATTCACATTCATGCTGGCTTTCGTAATGGAATAACGATAGTTCGTCTGAGTGCTGTCACCACGCGCCGTGCTGGCGGTCACGCTTTGAATAGCCACCGTAAACGAACAATCCTTTAGTTCGACGCCCGACATGGTTTTGTATTCCATCAACTCGGTGTAGAACTCAGTAAATGCTGGATCGTTCTGATCGATGGTTGCCGGACTGTCCTTCTCCGTGAGATTAAGACTCTCCGTTGTAGCAAACACGTTGCTGGCTGCCTTAATAACCGTCTTGGCGTTCGCTTTATTCTCGTTCGACACGTCGCCACCAGCACCACCCCCCGCGCATCCCGCAAGTCCGAGCAACGCCGCCATTACGAAAGCAACTACTGCAATCGCAACAGTTTTTTTCAACGTCGACTCCCTGTTCCTCATAATCTGCACCTCTTCCTGCTTGTAACCGACACCAATAAGCCTCGCTCACTAGTGCTCCCTCTGATCGAGGCATCCCTTTGCCCCTAAAAGCAAAGCGAGACCCACCATGGGGTCTCGCTAGTATTTCATCCACATCACAAACTGGTGATTCCTCAAAATAAGGCTCTCATCAGAAACTGATCAGGGTGCTTTATCTGGGGAAAGGGCGGGGGCTACTTTATCTCTCACTCAGGAGCTTCGAATAGCTTCCAGTTTATCCAGAAGCTCCTGCCGATTATGCACGCCACTTTTCTCGTAAATATGCCTCACATGCGATTTGACGGTATTTTCCGAAACAAACAATTTCTTTGAAATATAGGGGACATTCCTCCCCTCAGCCAGAAGATAGGCTATCTCCTTTTCGCGAACAGTTAGACCCGTATTCTTTGCAAAGCAGTCCACTGCAATGTTCGCATCTCCAGAAAGAGAAGAATCTACCGGAGAATCATCCAGTAAAATGGGCTGTCGATCATAGCGCCGCAACAAGGCGAAGCAGGCCAGCAACAAAAGATAGTTCATCGCTGCCAGAAAGATACTGGCTTCAAAGGCACCTATTGCTACATAATCCATAGCGAGACCGCTGCCGATTCCCAACAATATACCTATCTGCTCGGTAGCCATGACTACCGCTATAACCTGTGCCGCACGCTTTTTGGATGTGCGTACGTAATACGAAATCAGTGTCCACACCAAGATATCAAAGCCCGAATACCCCATCGCTACCAGAATGCGCCCTGGATCGTTCATTGTTGGCACGAACACCCCGATAGTTAAAACCACCACACCGGCAGCAACAAGAGACAAAGCTACCCGCAGCAACAACTCAACTCGCTTCATTGAGAATACCAGACACACAAAGAAAAAGACTAGAGCAACCCCGCAGCGCGCAATAGCAAGATAGGCGGCATCCTGACTGGAGAAAGGCGTAAGATTTGCCGGTGCGAACCATGACACAAATCCAAACACACCACAGAAGACAAGGATAACAACCAGAAACGGTACATCGATACCAAATGCCTGTCGGCCCTTCGCAGGAGCATCGCCTGCGTACTGCCTAAACTCGATGACGAACCGCTCGCAAGTTTGAAGCCGGTACAGCGCAACATAACACACGAGAGACAACACGGGAAGAAGCATTACCGCTACACCTTCCACAAACTTCGGAAGAGGGATCATAAGAAGGTTCAAAAATAGGCTAAATCCCCAGGCGCCGGATATATGCAATACAGTTTTCTCCACCCCCTGAGAAACCGCGATAGTACCCCAAACGACATTTTGACATCCCATGGAAAAACCCAGAAGAACGCCTCCTAAACAAAAAAATACTGCTCCTGTTGCATCGCGAAACGCTAGGCAAAGCAAGCCTCCTAGCGCACCCCCACAAGCAGCAACGACCATCAGCTTTAAAGGCCAAGCAACCCAGTGACCCTTTCTCGCCACAACCGCATACACCGCAACAAGGCTCAAGACACTTGCGATCATAAGGGCTACCGTAGCAAACTCGATGACATTCTGCTGCGCCGAAAAAAGAAGGGCGTCATCAAACATACCCCGATCAAGCCATACCCAGAAAAAGGCAGCACCTAAAATAGCAAGCCAGGATGCAGAGCCGCTAAGCTTGCGTGAATTTTCTTGTTCAGACAACGAATCCCCCAGATCCCCTTGTTTGAATACATGCAAGATGATAGTAGCATTACTCATAAAGGGGTAGATACCTTTTCTTGTACGATTGCCTTTATGCCAATAAGACTCCGGACAAGAGGGAGCTAAGAACAGCCCTTCCTCCTAAAAAGGGGTCTTATGGTGGAGAAGCCCCATCACAGACCCCTTCAGATATAGCGCCTACAATCCTACTACCACAACCCGCTCTTATCCCCAATCTTCAACAATGGTGGTAGAGGGATGCTTGCAATAACCACCTTCGATAAAATAGCAGCAAAACATGCAGTGACCCGTCTGATAGTCATGCACCCAACTCACCAAAAAATTACTGCAAGGTTTACTAATGTCGTCAATCCTCTTGTAGTAATACACTTTTTCGTCTCGGGGAGAAATAACGCGAAGATAATCGTCTGTGTTCACTCCACCGGAAATATCTTTTAATGCATTATCACTAAGTTCCTCTATCTCACTGCTAATCTTCTCGCTCATGGTCTAATCTCCTTAGGTATTGGTTATACAATTTGCAAACATCACACCACCAAACGCATCATAAAAATCCAAACTTGTCTTGTAACACTTGCTTCAGAGTCCGCATTGCCTTGTTCTGTAAATACCGCGAGTGTTTCTCACTGCAGATAGCCGCAATAACCTCGTCCTCCGACGAATCGTCGCTTTGGGCAAGGGCGGCAAAGAGCTCTTCCTCAGAAGCAACCTCCTTCCCTGCTCGACGATAATAACCACTGTGCAACATAGGTATCATGCGCATAACTTACGCTCTACCTGTGTACCTTTTCTTGATACTGCAAAAATGCCTCCTCGGCTACAACACCAGCCAGAGCGTTCATCTTTCGTTTCCCAAGTGGAAAACACATCACCTCACGAACACACGATGTGTCGATGGGTAAGGTACTGATCTCTCTTAATACCCGCACAAAAGCGAACTGTTAGGAATCTCACACAATCACACTTAAGATATTTCGGCCTTCGGAATATTCATACTCAGTCGATTGCGATAAATCACGCACTATCTTCAATCCCAATTTACCTACCGGGCGCTCGTCAAGAGGTAAAAACACATCTGGCTCCTCAGCTCTCAAAGGGTTGAAGGGAATACCCGCATCGACAAAACGCAGCAAGAGAAATCTCGGCAGCACCTCAAAACCCAATGGCTCAGTTTTGTCACCATCTGCAACAGCCCATCCGTCGTTACGCTCAACAACTAGCCCAAGTTCAACGAACGCCTCCCCTGTCGTTTCTGGGTAAGCAAATTTCACTATGTTCGAGAGAACCTCATCACACACTATGAGCAGGTGGCGAATTGTTTTCTGGGCGCAATGCCAACGAATCGCCCTCTCTTCAACAAAATGCATGGCACGAGCTTGGCCCTCGGCGGTAGCTTCAATTGTTACGCCATCCATCACTCACCCCCATCACTGCTCCACACAAAATAATTCGAGCACACCCGTAATCTCCAATACTTCGGAAACTTCACTGTTTAAGCCTCGTAAAACAAGTTTTCCCTGTTTTCCCATCATCTTGTTAGCGGAAAGGAGAATACGAATTCCCACCGACGTGATGTACTCCAAATCGGTAAAATCAAGTACGAGCAATTCAATATTGTTATCAATTTTTTTAAACTCGGCTTCAAGCTTATTAGATGTCATCGTATCCAAGCGCCCAATAACCTTCAGTTCAAGCATGCCCTGCTCTCTTCTCGCAATAATCTCCATGACATACTCCCTTTCTTCGCGCTCAATCTTACGAATTTCCGCTATCGATGCATTTTTCAATTTCCCTACACCTAACCGTCATCCCCCTTAGGACATTTGACGGCGTACCAACTCCGCAAAGAAGCCATCCTTTGCAATAAGCTCGTCGAACGTTCCATCTTCAACAATCTGACCTCCATCAAGTGCCACGATTCGGTCGCATTGACGAATGGTTGAAAGGCGGTGAGCAACCACAATACGCGTGCACTTCAGCGCATCGAGAGCCTCCGACACTTTCTTTTGCGTAATATTATCGAGAGCGCTTGTAGCTTCATCGAATATGAGTACGCGAGGCTTCGGTGCGATAGCGCGTGCAATCATCAAGCGTTGTCGCTGGCCCCCAGAAAGGCCACCACCTCCAGAAGAAACAAAAGTATCCATGCCCAAAGGCATAACCCGTACATCTTCGGCGAGGCCCGCCATCTCCAGTGCTTCCCAGGCTTCTTCAATCGTCAGCTTCGGCGCACAAACAGCAATGTTGGAAAAGATGGTGCCTTCAAACAACTTACCGCTCTGCGTAACCGTACCAATTTTCTGGCGAAGCGACTTCATATCCACGTTAGAAATATCCTGACTGTCATAGAATACACCGCCCCGCTCGGGCGTTTCGAATCCCAGCAACATACGGATAAACGTCGATTTTCCGCAGCCAGTCTTCCCCACTACCGCCACATACTGGCCGCTGTGTATCTTCAGGGTAAGATCTCTCAAGATGTAAGGAGAATTTTCATCATAGCGAAACGAGATGTTGTTCATCTCAATACCACCCATAAGGCGTCCAATTGGACGCTTACTTTCAGACATCTCCGGTACAGCAGAAAGAATAGGTGCGGCCATCTTTAGAGATGGTTGAATTTTAGCTATATTGCGAAGAATGGCGGCTAAAGATCCAAATGCCCCACTCACCAAGCCATACGATACCGTAAAGGCCATATAGTCAGCCACGCTCACGCCGGTTTGTGCCGCGAAGAAATATAAAACAATAGCCCCCACTAACACTAATCCAGAGTAGATGCACGAGTCGGCGCGGACGAACCACGGAGGCCGATATTCTAGCGCAGCAGCTTCGGAATACGATTTTGCCCAGAGAGTAAACGCACGCCGCTCCGAACCGGTCAACTTCAGCTTCTGTACACCCGAAACCAAAGCATACGTAAGACCATCATTGCGCGCAGAGGCTTCCAGTGTCTTTTTCTGCCAAGGTACCATTGCGAAAACCGATATCACCGAATACGCAGCACTCGCTATTATGACAAGGAGAGCAGGAACAGCCAAAGCGGGCGTAAAGCTGAATATCTGAACAACGTAGATCAACGAGAACAGCGCCGTTAATCCCGTCGTAAACATCATACTCATAAGCAAGAGACACGCGGTTCCGACCCGTTCCATACGGGCGTACAGCTCACCTGCGCTGTGATGCCTGAAAAACGAAAGAGGCAAATCAAGCATACGCATCAAAGTCGCTGCTACCACCGAAGCGCGCAACTTATCAAAAATACGAGACAGCGCGAAGGCTTTGAATATAACAAATAGCAAACCAGAAACGCTCACGCCTATCAGGAGTGCCGCGATAGGAAATATAAGCTGAATGCTTGATGACGGCACCACAACATCAAAGAGGATTTTATTGGTGTAGGGTCCAATCATGCCCGCCAGGGTGATAAACAGGGTCACCACCAACATACGCAGCGCATCTCCACGCGATAAATTCTCGAAGATGAAACGCAGCAAATCGCGAACCCGCAGCTTTCTATTGGGCAGGGGCCTATAGAAGCACAGAGCGCGATCGCCAAGCTTGCGCTCTACAGCACTCGTCACCCGTCGACGCCGGCCATCGACAAGCCAATACCCACTCACCGATCGTGGAATAGCAGCGTTTACCCCTCCCTCAGCGTTTTCAACAAGCAAAGGGCCAACAGCGTTTCTGCTCCAGCCCTTTTCCAAACGCACCTGGCGCCACATCACACCACCTGGACGCAAAAGGCATTCAAGACGGTCGAGAGGCTCCGAAACCTCATCGGGAACATCGCTCATTCTTATGTGATAGTACGCCAGTATTTGCTTTACCGCATCATCCGACGCAGCAAGCTCTCCCTCCATCGCCATATCGTCGTTGCTCATCACAATATTCGCCATGCGAGCAAACGCCGCTTCGAATTCCTCGCCATCGCCTTCGACTCTCCGTCTTATCTGTTCGTCAAACCAGCCCATCTCGTCTCCTCTACTCAGTACTGACCAGCTTGGCGTATAGGCCGCCTCGTACGAACAATTCCTCGTGCGTACCTCTCTCTACCACGCGTCCCTTATCCAAGACAATGATCTCATCAGCATCACGAATAGTTGATAAACGGTGAGCTATCACCAAAGAGGTAACCCCTCGTCGCGCAATGGCCCCAACCACTTCGGCTTCCGTTTTTGCATCGAGCGCACTCGTCGCCTCATCCATCACCACGATGGATGGATCTTGAGCAAGCACGCGAGCTATCTCGATCCGCTGGCGTTGACCACCAGATAAATCCACGCCGCCATTAACCAGAACATGGTTATAACCATCTTTGCGCTGCATGATCGTTTCATGCATACCCGCATCTCGCGCAGCACAAATCATGGCAAAATCTTCGATAGACTTATCCCACATCTTAATATTGCTGGCGATGGTTCCGTCAAACAGCACGACATCCTGATCAACAACCGCGAGACTCGCAGTAAAAACCTCACGCGGTATTTCTTCGCGCGCCTTGCCGTCATAGAGAATTTCACCCGACCAGGGGGAATATAGGCCACTCACCATCTTGGCAATGGTAGATTTTCCGCAACCGGAAAACCCGACGAAAGCAATCTTGTCACCAGGATTAACCACAAGAGAAAAATTCTCAATCAGGGGCGGTGCTTGCTTCGAGTAACCGAACGTCACGTTGCGCATCTCAATGCGTCCCTGTAGCTTGTCGAGAGAAGTACTCAGCAGCTCAGCATCGTCTCCAAATTCAACATCGGGATCACAACCCATAACATCTTCGATACGCTCCACATCGGAGCGTAGCCCCTGAATAGTCGCCCGAGCATCAATCATGCGCTTTGCGGGAGCAACGAGGCCCGCCATATATCCCTGGAAGGCTAGAATCATACCTACACTCCACTGACCAAGCATAACCAAACTAACACCCAACAAAAGGATGGCAATATTTGCAAGCGATGATACAAACTCCGGAATCATGCCCCACGTATTAACAAGACGCGTTCGTTTAATATAACCGGTATTCATGGCCGACTGAAAGCCAGCCCAGCGCTGAAAGAACCCACTTTCGGCTCCAGAAGCTTTGATAGTTTCTATCATCTCAATACCAGAAACTGACGTACTTGCATACTTCGCTTTATCACGCGCGACAACACGGGCTATGTTGACGTCTCTGCGGGTAACCAACTGAGATATAAGCATATTCAGACAAAGCGCTCCCAGCCCCAGCACACTTAAGAACACGCTGTACTGCAGTACCACGAAAAGATAGAGCAGGAACGTAATAGCCTCAAGCACCATGGGCGCAAGCGTTGTCATAACCACATTTGAAAGATTTTGGTTGGCTTTCGCGCGCTCGATAATATCTCCCGTCTGCCGCGTAGCAAAGAAGTCGACAGGGAGTCGCAGCACATGCCACATAAAACGCGAGTTCGACGTTATAGCAAATTTGCCTTCCATCTTAATAAGATAAGTACTACGCACAAGCTTAACTATTAACTGCAATACGCCAAACAATCCGAACAGCACCAAAAACGGACCAAGCCAGTCGCCCTGTTCTCCCAGAATGCGATCGACAAACACTCGCGCAAAAGCCGGATTAACAAGGGAAACAACCGTCAAAATAAGTGTGAGTAATACGATTACGGCAAATACCGAACCGTTACGCTTCAAACGCGACTGAGCGAACTTCAGCATAGACGAACGCTTACCATCGGGCACGAACGCATCAGTTACACCAAAGGTTACACACGTCCCTCCGTAGCTACACTCAAATTCATCGGGATCAACCAATAACCTTCCCGAACCAGGATGATTTACAACTGCATTCTTGCCCCGAAAACCACAAATAACGGCATACTCTGCTTGCTCCCAAGAAACAAGACAAGGATACGTCGCGCAATCTCGCAACGCAGGAGCATCAAGCTTTTGCTCTTCCGCAGAAAGGCCGTAGTTCTCGGCAGCCTGGATTACCTTACTCAGACGCACGCCATCTCGACCAATGCCACAATCCTTGCGAACCTGTTCAAGCGGCAACCACTTACCGCAATATGCCAGTACCATATCCAAGGCTGCCGCAGCTGCTTCAAGTCTATCCAGCTGCATGACGATAGGCACACGAGCTACGCCAGAAGACACCGGGTGCCTTACCCTGTTCAAATGTCTATCTCTCATGCTCGCTCCTTCCCCATTGCAGCAACAACATGGTTATATCGTCCTCCCGAGGAGCCCCGTTTTCGAATGCAACCACTTCGTCGTACACGCTTGCCGCAACCTCTTGCACCGATTGTCCTTCGGTTTGTTTAAGCACCCCCGCCAAGCGACTAGTGCCGTATCTCTCCCGATTGATATTTGAAGCCTCCGTCACACCGTCGGTGTACATGAACAAAAGATCACCCGGCGTGAGAGACATTTTCTGTTCATGGTAGTTTGCGCTTTCAATCATGCCAACCAACGGACCCGACCGCGCGCGAAGCCATTCAATCGCACCGTCACGCAAAAGTGCGGTAGGATTATGACCCGCATTGATATAATGCAATTCCCTTGTTTTTAAATTCACTATCCCCGCAAACACCGTCACGAACATCTCAACATCGTTGTGCTCGCAGAGCTTCTCATTGATGGAATCGAAAGCCTCAGACAAATCGCCTCCCTGCTCCATATACAGCTTGATATGCGTTTTAGCGGTCATCATGAACATAGCCGCAGGAATTCCTTTGCCCGATACGTCGGCAACTACAAATCCGAGGTATTGTTCCCCGATGAGGAAATAATCGTAAAAATCACCGCCAACTTCTTTTGCGGCCTTAATGTCTGCATAAAGCGTGAAGTTATTGTTTCTCTGTAAGACGGAACTCATGTCTGGAGGCATGGCCGCAAGCTGGATATCGCTCGCAATGGAAAGTTCCCTTTCCATCCATGCCGCAGCTTCCGCACGTCTTACCGCTTCTTTAAGAGAGCTAACCGTCTGATTGATTCCTTCAGAGAGCACCGAGAACTCGACACTCGAATCAACCCTCACCTCTTCTTCAAGATTCCCCGCAGTAATTTTTTCCAGCGATACATTGGTGAGATGAATTGCCCTTACCACTTTTCTATCCAGGAGGATGGCAAGAGCAACGAAAAGAATGATGAAAATAACCGCGTACGACACCATGAGCACTGCACGAAGCGCTGGAACAGCATTAAGCACATAATCCATCGATAGACCAACAACGATATCAATACCGTCGGTACTTCGCACATACAGTGCGTAGTCAATACCTGAGGTGGCCGTTGCCTGAACGCTGTGTCCGTTTTGGGCCACCGTAGCAATGTCGACATCTATCCCGTAAGCATCTTGAAACGACATTCCCTGCGCTTGCGAATCGGTAGCGGCAACAACCTTTCCCTTTTCAACGAAAGCCACAAAACTATTCTCATCGTTGCCAACGGTATAATTTTTTAGTAAAAGCTGCACGTTTTGTAGGCCGTCTACCTCTTGCCCGTCGCCTCTGCCCTGTTGCTCAAATAACGCAAGATACTCCAGCTCACCTTTTACCATGCCGCGCATGTTTTCGGTCATAACATGAGACACAACACTGCGCGCAACGTAAAATGACGCGAACCCCATCACCGTCATCAGCGCTGCAATCGTCACACCGAAAATTACCCTAAGCTTCATGGTCTTCATGGATAGATCTAATCCTTCCTAAACCTACTGTTCAAAGAGGTAATCGAAGGGGCATCGTTTACCAACAACAACCGAAACAGATATCACCCCATCCGCAATACCCTTTGCGTCGGCAATGAATACGATGTTTTGTGAAGCAGGTTTAAGCTGATAGTATTCGCGCTCGTCATAACGGCTCTGAATCTCCTCTGCAGACACCACGTCGTCCGAAACATAAACTATACGGTGGGTCCGTCCCGCAAGAAGCACCTCCATTGAGGTGGTTATATCGGGCGCGCCTTCGGCCGGCAGAAACACCGTAATACTTTCGTTATCAACCACGCCAACTGCCTGATAGCGTATAGGAATCTGACCACCAAACGCCCAAGCTGCGAAAGATGCGAGCAGGATAACGACAGCAGCAACCAACAACCAGAGACTCGGATTGCTCACCTTAAGGTACGCATCGGTTCGTTCGGAGCTTTTTGCTCGATCTATGCTTTCTCTGCGAAACAACGTCTCGTTCACATCGGCGCCCTTTCCGTCTATCCCTCGCCTCAGCACACCGCAGATTACCGGCGCTACCGCTTATCTCACCCATCTTTTAGGCTTGCTTTATCACGTTGTCAGCGTGTCTCAGCAATCTGGTGTTTAGCCAACTCATAAAAAAATCCACGCCGTTCCATCAATTCTTCGAACGTACCGTCTTCAGCGATGTGTCCTTCATCAAGAACAATTATGCGACCGCAATGTCGGATAGTTGACAGACGATGAGCTACCACAATGCGCGTGCACTTCAAATCAACCAGCGCCTCCGACACCTGGCGCTGAGTAACGTTATCCAACGCGCTTGTAGCTTCGTCAAAAATAAGAATACGAGGACGCGAAGCAACCGCACGCGCTATCATCAAACGCTGTCGCTGTCCACCCGACATGCCACCACCACCTTCCGAGACAACGGTGTGCATGCCCATAGGCATGTTTCGAATATCTTCAGCTATGCCGGCAATTGCTGCTGCTTCCCAGGCGTCTTCCAGCGTTGCCTCGGGCGCACAAATAACGATGTTCGAGAACACATCGCCATTAAAAAGCCGACCATCCTGCATGACGGTACCAATATTGCGTCGCAGAGACTTTAGATCAAGACTATTGATGTCGACACCGTCGTAGTAGATAGCCCCCCGCGTTGTCTTCTCAAATCCCAGAAGCAGACGGATGAGCGTTGATTTTCCGCACCCTGTCTTCCCCACGATAGCCACGTATTGCCCGCTATAAATCTTGAGGGAGAAATCTTCGAATATAAACGGAGTATCTTCGTTATAACGGAAGTCAACACCATTGAGCTCTATGCCGCCCCTTAATCTCGTAACTGCTTTTTTGCTTTCAGTAACTTCGGGAACTGCCTGCAACAATGGCTTCGCTAATTCAAGCGACGGCTGAATGGCAGCAATCGTCGAGAAAATAGATGACAACGACATAAAAGCACCCAAAACCATACCGTAAGACGCGCTGAATGCCATGTAATCAGCTACCGAAATGCCCGATGAACCTGCCACCGCATATAAAACAAGCGTACCTGCTAAGCCAATAGATGTCATAAGGGCGGTATTTACCCGTAAGAACCAAGGCGGACGAAACGTGTAGGTAGCCTCTTCTGCATACAAGGAAGCCCAGTTAGCAAACACTCGTTTCTCACTCCCCGTCAGCTTTATCTTCTGCACGCCCGACAACATCGAAAACACCATTCCACTTTCTCGAGACCCTACCTCCATACGCATCTTGGTATTCTTTATTTGAGCAAGTACCGAAGCAAAAGAAAAACCCACCGTCACACAGACAATCCCCAATGCGGGAATTACCAAAGGCGGTGCATAGACAAAAATCTGCCCTAAGTAGATAAGCGAAAACAGCGAGGTAAAGCCCGTCGAAAAAATCGCGTTGCTCAAAGCCGTACATGATGCACCGATTGCCGACATGCGTGACACCAGTTCACCCGAACTATGCGTTTTGAAAAAACTTACCGGAAGAGACAACACGCGCATCATCGACGCAGCCTCAACGGCAATGCTCATTTTCACGGTCAACCTACTGTTTATAAGCGAAGTGAACATACGGATAAGCAGAGTCGATACAGTCGCACCAACGAACAGCACTGCAATAGGACCGAGCAGCTGTACTGTTCCGGAAGGAATTACTACCCCAAACAATAGCTTGTTAATGTAGGGGCCCAGAAGACCAACAAGTGTGGTAATGAGCGTTGCAAAACCCACAAGAGCAACGTCGCCCACGCTCAACGTTGAAAAGATATACTTTGTTAAATCGGATACGGAAAGCTTCCTTTGAGGTAACGGTCGGTAAAAGCAAATGGCGGTCTCACCGAGTCCGCGCGCAACAGCCTCGGTAACGCGCTTCTTTTTTTTGGTCGCAGAATCCCAATAGGTATAGCCCATAGTGGAACGCGGCATAACGGCCACAAGATTGCCGGAATCGTCAATAACCAGAAGAGGACCGATCGCTTCTCGATACCATCCCTCACTCAGACAAACGCGTCGTCGCATAATACCGGCAGGGCAAAACCAATACTCGAGCATCTCCTCTAAACCGACAAGGTCAGAGGGCAGGTCGGTTTTTTTCACCCTGTAGTAGCGCATGATACGTTCGATAGCGGAATGATCCCGCTCGCCGTCTAATGCACGATCAAAATCGGACGCTCCCGTTACCACTTCAGCCATGCGTGCAAACGCCATCTCGAATCGCTCGTCATCGCTTTTGATTCGTTGCTTTATCTGTTCGTCAAACCAGCCCATTGATATCCCCACCCTCGCTATTCGCTCGCTACAAGCTGGGTGTATATTCCATCTTGAGCAAACAGCTCCTCGTGAGTACCCCGCTCAACTATCGAGCCGTGATCGAGAACAATAATCTCGTCGGCATTGCGAACAGTTGAAAGTCGATGAGCTATAACAATGGTGGTAATGCCTCTGTCCCGAATAGAGCGAATCACCTTCTGCTCCGTTTTGGCATCGAGAGCACTTGTCGCCTCGTCCATAATTATCACCGTCGGATCTTGCGCCAATACGCGTGCTATTTCCAAACGCTGCCTTTGACCACCAGAAAAATCAGAGCCTCCTTTAAGAACCTTATGACTATACCCTTCCTTGCGCGACACAATAACATCGTGGATATCTGCATCGCGTGCAGCCAAAACCATAGCGAAGTCCTCGATGGAGGTATCCCACATGCAAATGTTGTTTGCAATGGTATCCTCGAATAAGATGACATCCTGATCGACCACAGCAAGGCTACTCGTAAACACCTCACGCGCAATCTCTTGGCGTGCGCATCCATCAAAAAGGATCTCACCCTCCCATGGGTCGTACAACCCACTAATAAGTTTAGAAATGGTAGATTTGCCACACCCCGAAAGCCCCACTATCGCCACTTTGGCACCTGGCTCAACACAAAGGTTAAAGTCTTCGATAAGGGGAGGAGCCAGTTTCGCATATCCAAACGTCACGTGCTTGAGTTCAATTCGTCCACTCAGTTTGATGAACTCAGACCTATCGTCTAGTAATTGCTCTTCAAAATGCACGTCTGTTGGATAGTCCATTACATCTTGAATACGTTCCATTTCAGTGCGCATTTCCTGTAGGCTGCGAGCAGCCGAGATAATCTTATCCACCGGCGCCATAAAGCCTGCAAGGTAACCTTGGAACGCAAGTATCATACCTTCGGTCCATTGTCCCAAAACCACCAACCAGACACCCAAAATGAGAACCGTTATATTGCATAGCGATGAAAGCAATGAGGGAACACTACCGAGAAACTGGTTCATTTTCAACGTTTTTATTCGCGTGCTATTAACAGCTGCTTGACACCCCGCCCACTTCTCAAAAAACCCGTTTTCCGCCCCCGAAGCTTTAATGGTTTCAATCATATCCACTGCAGCAACCGTCGTACCAGACAGCTTTCCCCCATCACGCGTAGCGACGCGCGCTAAATTTATACGCCTATTGCTTATATATCGTGTAACCAGCGTGTTCACGATTAGCGTAGCAATTCCCACACACGAAAGCAGTACGCTATAGCGCACCATAATAGCGGCATACACTACCAGCGATAACAGATCAAGAAAAAGCGGCGCAAACGTCTGAATAAGTGAATTCGACACCTGCTCGTTCGAAGCCCGGCGCGATGCCACATCTCCCACCATACGCTGCGAGAAAAAATCCATGGGTAGACGCAAAATATGCCACATGAAGCGACTATTGGAGGTAATAGCAAATTTACCTTGCACTTTGAGCATGTATAGGCTGCGCGCCAAGCCAACAGATATTTGCACAATATTGAATCCCAGAAGAATCAGCAAAAAAGGCCAGAGCCAGTCCGTTTGCCCTTGGCTGAGAATACGATCGAGAAACACGCTGGAAAACGCAGGATTAACGAGGGAGATAATGCTGGCTATAAGCGTCATCGTAATGATGAGAATAAAAACTGGAAGGCTCCCTCTCAGGCGGTCGAGCGCAAAACTCAATACTGAAGCCGGTTTCCCGCCTGGTTCGAAAGACTCGGAAGGTTCGAAGAAAAGGCACACGCCGGTGAATGCCTCATTGAACTCTTTTACGGTAACTGCAACCAACCCTCGTGCCGGGTCGTTCAAGATAACCTTGTCTCTACGAAACCCATCAACAATTACGAAATGATTAAAGTCCCAAAATACCATGCAGGGAAACTGACCGTGAGTCTTAAGCGTATCGACTTGCTCGAAACGGTATCCCCTAGCGTTCAATCCGTAAAAGCGGGCCGCTTGCAGAATGTTTTTTGCGTTGGAGCCATCACGAGAGACGCCGCAGTCTTTACGCACCTGCTCAAGCGAAAGCCACTTCCCATAGTAGGCCAAAATCATCGCCAAGCAAGCAGCACCACACTCCAATGCTTCCATCTGCATAATCACCGGCACTTTGGCAACTTTTCCTTGCACGGGTGTGGTAGCAACCCTACGCATGACGTTTCCCTAAGCCTTAATCAAGAACGACAAAGGGCGTATGCTCTCGGTAACGACACTCGCAACTCTGAGGCCCTCATCACTGGCTGAGGCATCAAATCGCACCTCGTAGGTCCACTCTGCGGGATTCAGGCGATAATATACCTCGTCTGGAATACTCACCTTTAGGTCTTCGGTTGAAATCGCGACAGACGATATAGATACAATCGAGCAGTATGATCCATCAACCAGTACCTCTTTAGTAAGATCAACTCCGTCCATTTTGTCAGCGGGCACATACATAACACCCCTGCCGTTTTCCACCCACGCCATCGAGCTTACTTTAGTAGAAATACTTCCCAAACTAGCCCAAAGAAAAAAGAGTCCTAACGCGAGCAACCCCAGAATAACAACCGCCCAAACACCCGATGTCGAAATCTTGATGGCATCCTCTAGCTGCTCAGGACTTTTAATGCTTTTCTTCTCGATTCGATCGCCCATTATTACCCCTCCAGAAAAGCAACAGTACCGCAATGATCACCCAGAATCGACAAGCCTTAATGCCACCAAAACCCTGCGCGAGCAACATTTCGCGAAAACGTAGGGAATTAATATTCACGACGTGCGCCGAGTATAGTTTTGGTGTTTTCAATTCGCAAGAGTTCTGGAAAAACCGAAGACTTCCTGACAACATAGGTAGTATTTTGGCATTATTTTCTTCCTGGCTTTTCCGAGCAAGATAACTTCGTTCAACGTGCTACCATGAATAAAACCAAATATGATGCAGGGGCACTGAAGCGGACGTAAGTCTACAGACGTTGAGAAGGCAATGGCCTAACCCTTTGAACCTGTCAGCTAACACTGGTGTAGGGAGCATGTTTTCATAAAGAAGACGTCTGCCAACATCGGTAGGCGTCTTTTGTTAAGAAACAGACACGCCGGTAAATGACAAACTTCTTACCCTGCCCCCGAAAGGAGCGCGGACATTTGATTGATCGAACAGAAATACAAACGCAACTAATACAAGCAGCTGAGGTAGTGCGAAAAACAAACCCCCTTGCTGGGTCCATTACCAATGCAGCCACCATGAACTTCGTAGCAAATGCCCAGCTTGCAGTGGGGGGCTCGGCTGCCATGGTCTATTTAGCCGAAGAGGCTGAATTCTTAGCTCATACCGGCGGCGCCTTCTATATAAATATGGGTACACTGCTACCCGTCCACGAGGAATCCATCCCTCATGCAGCATGCGTCTTGTCCGACGCAGGAAAGCCGTGGGTGCTCGATCCGGTGGGTATCGGCATCGGATCGTTACGTACCGCGATACTGCGCAAACTCAAGGCCCATAAACCCAGCATCATCCGTGGCAATGCTTCTGAAATAATCGCACTGGCAGGGCTCTGGAATCTTGAAGGAGGCGGCGATTCATCACGAGTCCGCGGCGTGGACTCAACCGATGAGGTGAACGAAGCACTTGAAGCCGCTCTCTCACTGGCAGCCTGGACGGGAGGCGCAGTCGCGGTATCGGGCGAGGTTGATTTAGTTGCTTGCACCTCAACGGTCGTTTTATCGCGCGGAGGCTCCACGCTTATGAAAAAAATTACCGGTTCAGGATGCTCACTTGGTGGCGTTGCGGCAGTATATGCAACCTCTACTTCTCCCTTCATTGCGGCGCTAGCCGCAACCAACGTTTACAACGTGGCGGGTAGGCACGCCGGGCAACGCACACTGTCGCCCGGAAGCTTCCAAGTTGCCTTCCTTGACGAACTCTACACCACAACGCCGAACGACATCGCCCACAATTCTTTTGATTTCCTGGAGGCGTAAATGAACACCCTTATTGCCGTAGCTATCGCGCCGGTTGGAGTAGGAGACGAACTCGCACCCGAAGTGGCTGAGGTTATCCGCGTAATCCGAGAATCGGGCTTACCAAACCGAACCAACTCTATGTTTACCGAAATCGAAGGAGAATGGGACGAAGTGCTTCAGGTTGTGAAGGAGGCTACATTCGTCCTCGCCGAAAAAGGTATTCGCACCGAGGTCGTACTGAAGGCCGACGTTAGACCCGGGTTCTCAAATATGATGCAACAAAAGGTTGCCAAAGTAGACAACCTTCTCGAAGCATAAAACACTAGGAGTGCTTGAGCAAACTAAACTCAAGCACTCCCGAAATCACCTTTTTACAGCATATGAGCGCGCAGTTCGTCGGCGCTCTTGGAAGACAGATACGCTGGCGGAATGTCGAACAGCGTCTTGCAGCCCGTCTGGCCCTCCTGGCTCAGACGATGTGCCGCGCGGGCACAAGCAGCCAACACGCTGCCGGTAAACTCAGGATTCGAATCAAGCGTCAACGAGTATTCAATAACATGCTTGTTGCAACCATTCTCACCCGTAACGCCCGAACGAATAACCGAGCCGCCATGCGGAATGCCAGCATGATCGCGATCGAGTTCTTCTTGCGTAATGAACGTTACCGTAGTGTCGTAGTCGGCAAAGTAGTTCGGCATGTCAACGATAGCACGCTCGATAGCCGCCTCATCGGCCCCTTCTTTCGCCACAACATAGCACTCACGTGTGTGCTTCTGGCGCGTAGTAAGCTCGGGGTTTTCGCCGTTGCGAACCGCCTCAAGAGCAGCAGGAACCGGTACGGTGTACTGGCGCGCATCTGCAACACCCTCAATGCGTCGAATAGCATCGCTATGACCCTGAGAAACGCCACGGCCCCAGAACGTGTAGTCGCAACCCTCGGGCAGAACACTACCCGCATACAAACGGGCAAGAGAGAACATGCCCGGATCCCAACCCGCCGAGATAATAGCAACCTTGTCGCCAGCTTTCGCAGCAGCATCAACCGCGGCGAAGTGTGTTGGGATATTCGCGTGCGTATCAAACGAATCGACCACATTGAACAGACCCGCACACGACGGGGTCTGCTCCGGTAGATCGCTTGCGCTACCCCCACACAACACGAGCACATCAATGTCGTTAGCATGCGCTGCCATATCATCGGCAGAGTACACCACAACACCCTCTGTCATAGGCTTGAGCGAAGCCGGATCACGACGCGTAAACAGCGCTACCAGTTCCAGATCGTCGTTTTGTCTACAGGCGAGCTCAACACCACGCCCCAAGTTGCCGTATCCTAAAATGCCAACGCGCGTTTTCGTCATGCGGTGCCTCCTAAAGTCGGTTTGCATAAAACGATACCATACCAACATTGCGGGGATGTTAAACACCAGTCCAAAACGCAAACAGAGCACGGAAGGGTCAACAATACGTCACCCTTCGCGTTTGGCAAACGAGACGAAATCTTCAATCTTCCCAAGAAGAAACACCACTCTTTGCTTTGGGTAAACGGCGTTCAATCCTCTCTATCTGTAGCCCCCGAGATCACGTCTTCTCCACCCGCACCGCGCACACCTTAAACTCGGGAGTCTTTGACACGCGATCCAACGCAGCGATAGTCAACCAGTTGCTATTGCCATCCTGAAAATGAAAAGGCATCCATGTTTCACCCGGCGACGTTTTGGTCGACACACGAGCCGTAGCCTCTATCGCACCGCGGCGCGATACCACGCGCACACGGTCGCCATCAACAATGCCGCCCATCTTTGCGTCCTGAACGTGTAACTCGATAAACGAGCTGTCGACCACTTCATTCAAGCCCTCGGTGCGACCAGTCATAGCGCGAGCATTGTACTGGTAAAGGATACGCCCCGTCGTGAGCATAAGTGGATACTCTGCATTGGGTAGCTCGGCAGAGGGTTGGTATTCAGGTGTAGCAAAAGCTCCCACACCAAGAGCAAAGGCACTCACATGAAGAATAGGTGTGCCTGGGTGATCGGCACTCGGACAAGGCCACTGCAAGCCACGACCGGCCACTTCCCCACTATCGAGACGGGCATGGCTCACGCCGCCGTATGTCGGCGTAACCAAGGCTATCTCATCCATGAGCGCGGCAGCATCCAAAGATGGCTGCGTATAGCCCATTCGATTCATAATCTCGGTAAATATGTCGGTATCAAGACGCGCGCCTTCGGGCCCCTCCACCACTTTGCGCACACGCTGCACGCGACGCTCGGTGTTGGTAAACGTGCCCTCTTTCTCCGCATAGCTGCGACCCGGTAAGATCACGTCGGCGTATTTTGCTGTTTCCGTCATGAATAAGTCGTCCACTACCAGAAATTCTAACGCCTCAAGTGCACGAATAAGGTGATGAGTATCAGGGTCGGTACGTACGAGATCTTCACCGAACAGAAAAAGACCCTTAATGCGACCCTCCATCATTGCCGAAAAGCACTCGGTGGCTTTCAGCCCGCGCCCACGCGCAAGCGGAACACCCCAAGCCTTCTCGAATTTCGCCGCAGCAGCAGGGTTATCCACCTTTTGGTAACCGGGAAAATCGTCGGGACTTGCACCCATATCGCAGGCACCCTGCACGTTATTTTGTCCACGTAGTGGGTTTACACCAGTACCAGGGCGACCCAAATTTCCCGTAACCATCGCTAGGTTCGACAACGCCATCACGCCATCGGTTCCCGTCGTATGCTCCGTCACGCCCAAACAGTACAAAATAGCTGCACGCTCTGCTGCTGCATACATCTTTGCTGCAGCCACTAGGTCGCGTCGATCAATACCGCAGATATCTTCTGCCCATGCCGGCGTACAGCCCCGCACTGTTGCAGCCATAATTTCGAAACCTTCGGTACGGTTTCGTACAAAGTCTTCGTCGTACAGTCCCTCAATAATAAGATAATTCAACAGGGCGTTTGCAAATGCTACGTTCGTACCCGGCTTTAGCTTCAAGTGAATGTCGGCCTGAGCGCATAAGCCTATGTCGCGAGGATCCACCACAATAAGACGACAGCCCCGCTCCACGGCAGCGCGAATCTGCATGCCAATAACCGGATGTGCCTCTTCGGGGTTTGACCCCACCAGCATGATAACGTCCGCTTCCTGCGTCACGTCATCGATAGAGTTCGTCATTGCTCCCGAGCCAAGCATGGTCGCCAGACCGGCGACCGTGGGAGCGTGTCAAACACGGGCGCAGCAGTCGACGTTGTTAGTTTTCAACGCCGTGCGCGCCATTTTCTGGAATAGGTACACATCCTCGTTGGTCGAGCGAGAACAGGCGAAGGCCGCGAGAGATTCTCCCCCATACTCGTCGCGCAAATCGCCCAAACGCGCAGCCACCACATCGAGCGCTTCATCCCATGTTACCGGCTCAAACGTACCCGTGATGCGATTTTTAACAAGGGGCGTACGCAAACGATCGGGCGCATGCACGAAATCGAAACTAGCAGAACGTCCCTTCACGCAAAGAAGCGCTTTATTGGAAGGCCCCGGTGCCCCCACGGCATCTACCACCCGGTTATCCTCGGTTATCAAGTCGATCTGACATCCCACGCCGCAATGTGGACAGGTGGTGCGCACGGCATTGGTCTGACCAACGTGATAACCCGCGCGACGCTTCATTGACAGAGCACCAGTCGGACATGCTTGCGCACAGTTACCACACGATTCGCATGCCGTGTCGTGCCAGTCCTCGCCAAAAGGTGCTTCGATAGAGCTGCGAACCCCTCGTTTTCCCGAACGCAAGGTATGGTTGCGCGCCGCAGTGTTACAGGCACCCACACAACGCTGACAGAGAATGCAGTAATAAGGATTGTAAGACAAAAAGGGGTTGCTCTTTACAACGGCATTGTCTTTGACCACCCTACTACCGTCAAAGCGTCCCGACACGCATGACACTGCTTCGACCACACCATATTTGCGACAAAGCGTCTGAAACTCGCATCTGCCATCACTCTCGCAGGCTGAACAGTCGGCCAGCGATCCGGTGCCATGATTGGCAAGCAATAGCTCTAACGCCATGCGACGATATTCGGTTAAACGCAAAGACTCCGTCTTCACTCCCATGCCCTCACGAACCACCGTGGTGCAGGCGGGCATCGGGTAATCTACACCCTCAACCTCCACCACGCACATCCGACACGAACCCACCGCGCTCGTATCCTTCAAGTAGCAGAGCGTCGGAATACGAATGCCAACCTCACGTGCCACCTCCAGCACCGTCATGCCCACCTGCGCCTCGCAACGTATTCCGTTTATCGTAATGCTAGGCATACTGACTCCTGCCTCCCTCGAGCGTTCCGCAACCGAAATGATCGCACCGCAGGCAGCGTCCACACTCCTGCACGACTTCCTCGCGACTCATGCCAATTTCCACTTCCAAGAAATCTTTTTTGCGCTCACGCGCCGGACGCTCAATCATCTCAACGCGGCCCTTAGGCGTACGGTCGTTCCCACACGGCGCCGGAACCTTGGCTTCACAGAAAAGCTTATGATGATAACCCAAGTGCTCGTCAATATTGCGCGCTGCTACCCTACCTGCCGCAATCGCACGTATCGCCGTCGAAGGCCCCGTCTGACAGTCACCACCCACGAACACTCCTTCTTTTCCTCGGGCCGCCAAATACTGATCGGCCTCAAAGCAGCCCTTGTCCGTAGCCATACCGAACTCCTCAAAGGGGTCTACCATCACATCTTGTCCCACCGCAACAAGAACAACGTCAGCCTCAATGCGCGTTTGTGATTTATCGGCGGCGACCGGCGCAGGCCGTCCACCACGTACCGCGCCAATCATCTGCGGTTGTGTTATCAATGCAGCACAACGCCCCGCTGCGTTTGCCTCAATGGCAACCGGAGCCTCGAGTACCACCATTTCTACACCCTCAGCAACAGCGCTTTCAACTTCTGCCGGCAACGCCGTCATATCTTCCTTGCGGCGCCGATACACCACCGACACTTCCGCAGCTCCAGCGCGCACTGCCGTGCGCGCACAGTCCATGGCCACATTGCCGCCTCCCACCACCACAACCCGCTGCCCGGTATAGTCGGGATAGTCGCCCTCACCAATACGCCCCAACATCTCAACTGCCGACATCACGCCTGGTATATCAACCCCCTCGATGCGCAGCTTCTTTCCCGCCTGCGCCCCAATAGCCACATATACCGCATGATACTCGCTTGCAATCTCGCGCATGCGCGCTGCATCAATATGCTCGTTGCAACGCGCCGTAATGGTACCGGAACTAAGAATGCCACGAATATCTTCGTTCAAGCGTTCCCGGGGAAAGCGGTATGCAGGAATGCCGTAACGCAACATACCCCCCAACTGAGCGCGTTCCTCAAACACCGTAACGCGATGCCCCATAAGCGCCAGAAAGTACGCGCAGGTAAGACCGCTTGGCCCTCCACCTATCACTGCCACGGTGCACGCCGTATCTACACTGCGCGGCGCCGGCGGCACGGTATCGGCTGCTGCCTGATCAACCGCAAATTTCTTGATGCCTCGAATGTTTAGTGGTGCATCGAGCAGGGCCCGACGACACGGTGCTTCACAGGGATGTTCGCAGACAAAAGCACAAGCGGTTGGAAAGGGGTTGTCTTTTCGCACCCTGTTCACCGCACCAGCATAGTCACCTTCGGCAACGAGCGCGATATAGCCGGGAACATCGACATGCGCTGGACACAAAGTCTCACAAGGAACCGTCTGCCCCACGCCCGAAGTGCACCGGCCCACCTGCACGTGGCTTCGATACTCGCTCGAGAAGTCGTCCATGCTCTCTAGAAGAGCGTTTGCTGCCTCGTATCCAATCGCACAATCGGAAGTATCACGCACCATTACCGCAAGCATTTTCAAGCGCTCCAGAACCGCTTCATCGGCGCTGCATGCCACTATCTGCTGCAGCAACAATGTCATCTGCGAAATACCATCGCGACAAGGCACGCACTTACCACACGTCTGAGCAGCACTCGCCTGCAAAAGAGACAACTGTACAGCCAACGGACACGATCCCGGAGGTGTGGTCTCCACCCGCCGCGTAAACTTTTCGGTATATGAAGCGAGACACGCATCAGAGGAGGCCTTCGGCGCAATCGACAGTTTAGTCAACGTTTCCTCCCGACATTCAGCACGAACGACCATTCGTCCATCGTGCAATTCTAGCGTATCCGCTATTATGAGACACAACCGGCCCCGAATTATCGGAAGAAGAACCTATGTCCCCGCCACGCCTCTTCCTCATTTTGGTTTCTCCGGTACAATAAGCCTCATACCAGCTATTTCTTTGCATCACGAAAGGTAGCGCTATGTCGGAGTACGTATTCTACGAGGATGTAACCGCCGAAGGGCATTTAATCGACTCAAACATTCTGGCTAAAATCATGAGCGGCATTGTCGAGCTTGATGGCGCCTTCGAAATGCTTTCTTTAGACATCGGACGTGGCAACGAAAACCCGTCAACCATCACCATGCGCGTTTCTGGAGCAAGCAGAGATCATCTGACGGAAATTCTGAAAGCCATTCACGAGCATGGCGTAACCCCCCTGCATCCCGAAGATGCCCAGGTGAGACCAGCACCAGCTGACGGCGTATTCCCTGAAGATTTCTACTCCACCACCAACCTTACCACCTTCATACGCAAAGACGGACAATGGATACGCGTTGCTAATACGGAAATGGACCTCGGTATTCGCGTTGACAAGCACACCCAAACCGCAGCGGGCATACCCATTAGTCGCGTGAAAGAAGGCGATTTGTTTGTTGTGGGACAAACGGGCTTGCGCGTGGTATCTCAAGAACGTCCCCGTGAAAAGGCAGCATTCGAGTTCATGAACTCAACGGTGAGTAGCGAGAAGCCGAAAGCCCAAATTGTTAGGCAAGTTGCCTCACTCTTGCGCGAGGTGCGCGAAAGCGGACAAAAAACTATCGCTGTGGCCGGACCTGCGGTTATCCATACCGGAGCAGCCGAGCATCTTGCTCGCCTCGTTCGCCACGGATACGTGGGCGTACTGTTCGGCGGCAATGCGGTGGCCACGCACGATATTGAAACGGCGCTTTATGGAACGTCTCTGGGCATCAACATGAAAAGTGGCGCTCCCGTACCCGGCGGCAGCGAACACCATCTGCGCGCCATCAATCAAATAAGGGCTGCGGGCAACATTCGCGAGGCTGTCGAGAAAGGCGTGCTCAAAAACGGGCTCATGCACACGCTTGTACAAACGGAAACCCCCTACATTCTCGCCGGCTCCATCCGCGACGATGGCCCTTTGCCCGACGTAATCACTGACGTGATCGAAGCGCAGGAAGCCATGCGCACGTGGTGTCAGCAAGCAGGGGCATGTATCATGCTCTCCACCATGCTACACTCCATCGCGACGGGCAATATGTTACCCGCCGCAGTAACAACCGTGTGCGTGGATATCGATCCTGCGGTAGTAACCAAGCTTGCCGATCGCGGTAGCTGGCAAACCATCGGTGTTGTTACCGATGTGGGATTGTTTCTCGAGCAGCTTGCAAACGAACTAGGCTGTTAAAAAAGATAAGATCGCGCACCATAAGGCGATACCTTCGTGAGTAAGGTCTGGCATATATGCACCTGCCGGGCCTTACTCACGAATATAGAATGCACGGCGCTCTCTCTTTCCTAGTCTCGCCACTTCGTACGTAATTCCCAGAACGCCACCGCACTAGCGGCGGCCACATTAAGCGAGTCCACATCGTGATCCATAGGTATCTTCACCGTATAGTCGCACTGAGCGATGGTGGAAACCGAAAGTCCATCTCCTTCGGTACCCAAAACCAGTGCCAACTTATCGCACTCCCGCAAACGCGCATCGTGTAGTGGCACCGCATTATCAGACAAAGCAAGTGCAGCCGTCTTGAATCCCAGCTCGTGCAGCAAGGGCACCCCCTGAAGCGCCCAATCGCGCTCCTCCCCAATACGCGTCCATGGCACCTGAAACACCGTTCCCATTGATACACGAGCAGCACGACGATACAAAGGGTCATGACACGATGGCGTAATGAGCACCGCATCGATACCCAAAGCCGCCGCCGAGCGAAACACCGCACCGATATTCGTATAGTTGGTTACATCTTCAAGTATCGCCACGCGATGAGAATCGGCCAGCAATTCCGTCACCTCTGGCAGCGCAGGACGTTCGAACGCGGCAAGCGCACCACGTGTCACCTCATAGCCGGTAATCGCATGGAACTGCGTACGCGTGGCCACCAACACCGGCAATGTTGGGTCTTCCTCCAACACGCACTCGATAAGCGGCATCGTCTGTGTGAGCCATTTCTCCTCCAAAAAAAGCGAACAAAGCCGCATTCCCGCAGTTCGCGCGCGGTCAATCACCTTTCGCGATTCTGCGATGAACAACCCTTGCTCGAAATCGGAGCAATCGCGCAACTGCGCGTCGGTCACACCCGAATACACCGACAAACGCGGGTCGTCTAAACTAGCTATATGAATAAGCGGCATCGCTCACCTCCTCATTTTGTCGGCGAACATAGTAACACGCTCCCGCATCTAAGCGAGCTTAACCTCGAAACACGCGGTGTGAGCCGCTTTTCAGGAAGCGCCCCCTAAGCGGCTTCGCAATAGCTCCTCACCGTAGTCGCATGGGGGCCGCTTAACAGCCCGGAGGTAGCTGCGTAGTGGCCACACGATAGCCCCATAGTAGCCGCAGGTGGCGGATGCTTGGTCGTGGACAAAAATTTGACTTGGGGCAAGAAGCACCTTACCTCCTATGTTCATAGAATCTGGCAACCTGGTCTTTTATGTGCCGCCGAACCAAGTCTAACCCCCAAGCCACCATTTTCTCCTCCCCTAGTCCCATTTTCGTCCATTACCTTCCTACTTAGCATAAAGACGCTGCATCAAGCCTACAGCCGCATGTCACCACCTATGTTGCGGTGCAAAGTTGCCGCCCATAAGCTCCACTGGACACACGACAGACAAACCCAGTCTCGCAAACAACGCGCACTCATGAGACAATAGACGTTACGCCACGTGCGCGCATCGGAAGTTTCGTATTCCGCTTTGCAACACGGGCGTAATTCAAGCAGTACCGTCCCTGACAGAAAGGCACAACGAGGGATATGGCAGAATTTATTTACCAAATGTACAAGGCGCGCAAGGCACACGGCGACAAGGTCATCCTCGATGACGTGAGCTTGTCGTTCTACCCAGGTGCAAAGATTGGCGTCGTCGGCCCCAACGGCATGGGCAAATCCACGCTATTGAAGCTTATGGCCGGCCTCGAGGAGGTTACCAACGGCGACGCACGACTTTCGCCCGGCTACACGGTGGGCATCCTGCAGCAAGAACCGCCGCTGGACGAAGACAAGACGGTCATCGAGAACATCCGCATGGCCTTCGGTGATATCCTCGCCAAAATCGATCGCTTCAACGCCATCGGCGAAGAGATGGCCGCGCCTGATGCCGACTTCGACGCCCTCATGGACGAAATGGGCAAGCTGCAAACCGAGATCGACGCAGCCGACGCCTGGGATCTGGATAGCCAGCTGTCGCAGGCCATGGACGCGCTTCAGTGCCCCGATCCCGACGAGCCTATCACGCACCTCTCCGGTGGCGAGCGTCGCCGCGTAGCGCTTTGTCGCTTACTCTTGGAAGCTCCCGACTTGCTACTGCTTGACGAGCCCACCAACCACCTAGATGCCGAATCAGTGCTGTGGCTCGAGCAGTTCCTCAGCAAGTACCCAGGCGCCGTACTGGCTGTCACGCACGACCGCTACTTCCTCGACAACGTGGCCGAGTGGATCTGCGAGGTGGACCGCGGTAATTTGTTCCCCTATAAGGGAAACTATTCCACCTACCTAGAAACGAAATCTCAGCGTCTCAAGGCGCAGGGCCAGCGCGATGCGAAACTAGCAAAACGTATGGAGTCCGAGCTGGAATGGGTACGTTCAAGCCCCAAGGCGCGTCAGGCTAAGAGCAAAGCTCGTCTCGATCGCTACGATCAGATGGAAGCTGAAGCCCTCGCCACCAAGAAGCTAGACTTTACCGAGATTCAAATTCCGGCGGGTCCGCGCTTGGGGGCAAAGGTTATCGTTGCAGAACACCTACACAAAGCCTTCGGCGACCGCGTGCTTATCGACGACTTATCCTTCACCCTGCCCCGCAACGGCATCGTAGGAGTAATAGGCCCGAACGGCGTGGGTAAAACCACCCTGTTCAAAACCATCGTAGGGCTAGAGCAGCTCACCTCAGGTAACCTAGAAATCGGCGAAACGGTAAAGGTTTCCTATGTCGATCAGAACCGTGCAGGCATCGACCCGAAAAAGACCCTCTGGGAAGTTGTATCTGACGGCAACGATTACATGATGGTGGGCGAAACTGAGGTGCCAAGTCGTGCTTACGTGGCCGCGTTCGGCTTCAAAGGCTCCGACCAGCAAAAGCCAGCAGGAGTGCTCTCGGGTGGCGAACGCAACCGCTTGAATCTGGCACTCACGCTGAAGCAAGGCGGCAACCTCTTGCTGCTCGACGAACCCACCAACGACCTGGACGTAGAAACGCTATCGAGCTTAGAAGAAGCTTTGTTAAACTTCCCCGGGTGCTCGGTAGTGGTCAGCCACGACCGCTGGTTCCTCGACCGCGTTGCCACCCACATGCTGGCATGGGAAGGCACCGACGACAACCCTGGCAACTGGTTCTGGTTTGAAGGTAACTTCGAGGCCTACCAGGAAAACCGCATTCAGCGTCTAGGGCCCGAGGCCGCAAAGCCACATCGCGTCCACCGCAAGCTTACCCGCGACTAGCACCACACTGCACCTCTTAGCGAAGGGGTAGCCCTAGCTGGGTACCCCTTCGACACAACCTGGAAGCACCATACAAACGCAGCGACCCCACCCGGGGTCGCTGCGTCTACTTTTTTTAAAGCAAATGCCACTTACGCCTTTATCTCGAACCCTTCGGCATCAAGTAGCGGTGCGCCCTCGGCAATGCGGCGTTCTGCTAACTTGCGGGCTCCTGGAACCGATGCTAACAGTGCCATACCCATAATTACCGATGCAACAATTACCATAATCCATACCGGGACGAATGATAAATATGAGTCGAACATCACACCCGAAACCACCGCACCTACGGCAGCGCCCAGCATTTCAAATGCTGTTACGATGCCGGTCACGGTACCTAAGTCTTTCTTACCGAACTCCTTCACCACCATAATTGGCGGGGCTACCGTACCCATACACGTGGCAAACCCAAACGATGCTGCTGCAAGAATCGGACCCCAATCAGTCGCCGGAAAACACAATGCCACGCCCGCCAATACCGACGTTGCCGTACCAAGAATCGTGCCTACTTTCAGACCCCAGCGGTCATACACTGCACCCAGCGCAATCTTTGCCACAATAACTACGGCCAGATAGAATGCCCATACGTTGCCAGCCCAAATAGTTGAATGCCCGCCCGACACTACCTCAATACCACCGACAGTAACCGAAGTCATGTTAGCAATGGAGTTAGTGATAATGGCTCCGTTGGTAACACCCATCATTACGAAGCCTACAATAAGCAGCCAAAAGCAGGAGCTCTTTCGCAACACCTTCCAGCCTATTGACACCGTGACTGGCTTATCGGGAGATAGATCAGCCTTGGCGTGTTCCTCCTGCCCTGCCCCGTAAGGCAGGAGCCCTTTGTCGCTCGGTCGCGAGCGAAACGCAATCAAAACTAATGGCAACGATGCCACGAGACACACTGTTGCCAGCACCAAGAATGCCGTACGCCATCCGTAATCAACAATCATCACACTGGTTAAGGGGGACAAAGCAACACCGCCCGCGCCCGATCCTGCCAGCGCAATAGACACCGCCAAACCACGCTTCAGCGTGAACCAGTTCGAGATAACCACCGATACCAGAAGACGCGTGCCTGCCACGACAATCATGCCAGCCACTACACAGAGTGCGTACAGCTGCCAAAGTTGGGTTACCGCCGACAGCCCCACCAACACCACGGCACTTGTCACCACCGTAAAACACCCAAGCACCCGAGCGCTACATTTATCGGTAAGCTTCCCAATAACTAACGAAGCAAATACTGCAACGACCGTTGTGATGGAAACACCCGTATTGAACTGGCCTACCGTCACGCCCAACTCTTCTACCATATGCGTTTGAAACAAGGGGATGCAATTCACGAAAACGGTATAGCACGTTGCCATAATTAAGAATCCGCCCGCAACAATCCACCAACCGTAGAACGTTTTTCCGCCCGACACTATCTTGCCTGCTTCAGCCATAGTTCCTCATTTCCCCAACAAATCAAGATGGCGTATAAACTCTGTATAGAACCCCACGCCTCGTTTAAAAGCATCCACATCTAAGTTCTCGTCCTGACCATGCACGCGCGTACGCTGATCCCCTCTAAATAAGATGCCAGCAAATCGGTACGTATGAGGACAAATGCGCGCAAAATGACGTGAATCGCTGCAGCTACTCTGAATATAGGGAGCAATACCTGCGTCGGGGTACACACTGTGTGTAACACCGCGCAGATAGTCAAACACCTCATCGTTTTCAAAGGGCGATACGGGAGAAGGTTCGATGGCGCTTCTGACTTCAAATTGAGTTTCGGTATCAAAATGGCTTTTAAAACGCGCAAGTGCAGCAGCCACCGACTCAGAAGGATCTACTCGCACGTTTACCGTGGCTGTTGCTTGTTTAGGTATGATATTAGCCGATGGGCTACCTGCCAGCTGCGTAAGAGCATAGGTAGTACGCACCATAGCCGCCGTCTCATGATTGCTTTTCAATATGCGCAGCACAAGAGGACGAAATAGCCAAAGATTACCAAACACAAGGCGCAATCCGAACGATCCGTAAGCAGCTAGTTCTTTGAGCATAACCTCAATTGGCTTGGCAAGCTTAGCAGTAGGAGGGTTTTTTTGCACTTCATCAAGCGCAGACACCAGCTTGGCCGTAGCATCATCACGTGAAGGAGTAGCTGCATGACCTCCTGGGGCATTCGTCGTAACAAATGCATTGAATAATCCTTTTTCCGTTACGCCAATCACAGCAAACGGACGCTTTACGCCGAGTGGTGGATTATCAATAACCGCGCCCCCTTCATCAAGCACGAACGCGGGGGTAATACCACGCTCCTTAAAGTGCGCCACCATGGCAGGCGTGGTTTGACCGTTATCTTCCTCACAATTTGACGAGCAGAGATACACGTCACGCGGTGGCACATACCCTTCGGACAAAAGAACGTCAACAGCCTCAAACAGTGCAGCCAAAATACACTTCGTATCCACTGCTCCACGCGCCCATATCCTACCATCTTCGATAACGGCACCAAATGGATCGTGGGTCCAACCCGCCGGATCAGCCGACACCACATCGTGATGAGCCATAAGCACCCCAGGAGCGAGCGTCGAGTTCGCCCCCTTCCACTTCAGCATAATGCCGTAGGTTTCGAACATGGTAAGCTCAAGATTCTCAAACACACGAGGATACAGATTGCGCATGGTGGGAACGAATGCATCAAAGGGTGCATGGTCGGCATGGGGATTCTGCTCACCCCATACGGTGGGCAACCGCAACATACTCTGAAAGCGCTCAACCGCGCGATCATCCCCCACTACCTTACTCGGCGGTAAAGGGCTAGCCACCTTGGCTGGCCTTAATCTCACGGCGTTCACCACAAGAACAATCACCAGAACAACAAGCACCACACCGACAATCACGAGCACCGCCATGCCTCCCCCTTTTCAACAAATCAGGAACCAGCAGCCGCACCCCTTAGTGCCAAACGGAGCCAGCCGATGCGTTTATTGAATCATTCTATACCAACATGGCTTTGGTCCTCGTCATCCTCAAGCACGATAAGCTTCCTATAAGACAAAGCGTAGAGCTTTCACCCTACGCTTTGACAAGATATCGGAGGTAGGAAACACTACCGATTCAGAATTTGTCCATCCAACGAAAGCGTAACCACCTCACAAGGCAAAGTTTTTCCACTTGCCTCAACAGCATGAACAACCGCACGCTCGATACCGCCACAACAGGGCACCTCCATACGAACCACCGTAACACTTTTTAGATCGTTTGCAGCAATCAAGGCACTTAACTTCTCGGTATAATCGCCCTCGTCAAGCTTGGGACAACCCACCAACACCACCTTGCCACGCATGAAGGTTCGATGAAAATCACCATAGGCGTACGCGGTGCAGTCAGCCGCAATCAGCAAATCGGCTCCGTTAAAATAAGGAGCATTCACAGGAGCAAGCTTAATTTGTACGGGCCACTGTTTCAACTCGGTTGGAACAGTGGCCCCAACAGGTTCATCAGACGCAGCAGGCGATTCCTTCGAAGCAGTCTCACGTGATAGATCACGCATGCGGCTCCCCGGACAACCAGTGAACGCCAAGGGCGCAGCGGTGCCTTGGTTCGCAGTTTTTTCTCGCTGAGCAGCAAGTACCGCGGCTTCGTCGTAAGGCGCGGCCTCACGCTCAACGAAGGCAATCGCATTCGTCGGGCATGCTGGCAGACAGTCACCCAATCCATCGCAGTAGTCGTCACGCAATAGCTTTGCCTTACCATCTACCAAACCAATAGCGCCCTCATGGCATGCATCGACGCACAGGCCGCAGCCGTTGCACTTTTCTTGGTCTATTTGAATGATTTTCCGAATCATATTGTTTCCTTTCCCGAGCACTCGACTGCATTGTAGAATACCGGGTCTTACTCTTCCGTTGTAATAACAACAAAAGGCCCTGCTGCACGAAACGTTTTCTCAACCCACACTGAAGCACTCCCGAAGGACGTACGCGTAAGAAAAAAGCCCTTTCTCCTGGTGGTAAGGAAATGCTACACGATTGTGCCAGCATCTTCACCAAGCAACGCCGCACCCGTTGCAGCAACAAGTTCATGCAGGCGTTCGCCCCGTACCGCAGAAAGCGCATCGGCTGCGCGTTGCAGTGAGGCTTCTAAAACACTTGCCGAGACCGCACCAACTCCCTCTTCGGGAAGGTCGGTCTCCAATACCAGGCGCTTCGTAGGAATGGCCTGCACGTAGGCTCTCCCCCGCCGGGATGCGAGCATCCGCTCACTCACAGAAAAATAGCACCCCTGCCGAACCGCTCGCTGCAGTTCTTCCGATGTCCCCGAGAACCAGTGAAAAATACAGGCGTTGTTACTGAAGCAATCATGACGCTCCAACACGTCTAATACTTGTCCTGCGCTGCGAACCGCATGGAGAGATAACACCTTACCACCCTGTGCGCACGCGGCCGCCACTCGATTAAATGCAGCCAGCTGTACATCGAATCCCGCACGATGCCGTTGGCTAAAATCAAGCCCGACTTCGCCGACGAAGCGGGTACCGGCCAACAACGCAACAAAACGCGCTACCTCGGTCTCATCACAGCGTCCGTCAGCAACCCACCAAGGATGAAGGCCAAGACCAACTCTGACGTTATTGCATTCGCCCAGTATTATTTTGGCCCGTTCGTAGCCTCGGGGAGATATCGTCACCGATAGGCAGCGCACTCCATAAACGTTCAGATCGTTGGCCAACCCACGTGCGTTATCCGCAAAGTCAAGATGACAATGCAAGTCACAATAACGCAGAACGGTATGGGCACTCCCGGGCACTATTCGTCCCCCACGTCCGCAAGCGTGCGGATAACCTCACCGGCAATCATTTGACCCATAATAGGGGGAACAAACGAAGCCGTGCCCAGGTTGGAACGCTCCCGTCGAGCTGCGCCTTCGCGCACCGGAACCTTTACCGGCTGCTCGCACGAATACAGTACCCGTAAGTGCCGAATATCTCGCTTACGGGCCTCCTTGCGCATAATGCGACTAAGAGGACAATTAACCGTCTGAGACACATCCGCTATCCTAAAGCACTCGGGATGCAGCTTATTGGCTGCCCCCATGCTGCTGATAAGCTGCAATCCTTCGCGGTCGGCCAACTCCGCAATAGCAAGCTTTGTCGAAATAGTGTCAATTGCATCCACTACGTAATCAATACACCCACGATACTGCCCGAACAGTTGGTCGAGGTTCTCTGCCAGAACGAACATATCGTGTGCGACCACCTGCGCTTCAGGATTAATGTCGCCCACCATACCACGCACTACGTCGGTTTTTTTCTTGCCAATGGTACTGTGAAAAGCAATGGCCTGCCGATTGATGTTGCTTGCTTGCACCACATCGTGATCCACTACAATCAGCCGGCCTATGCCTCCGCGGGCTAATGCCTCAACACAATTCGACCCTACGCCGCCCAAGCCCAGCACCATCACCGTCGATGCCGACAATCGCTCGAGCCCTTCGCGGCCCATAATCAATTCAAGTTTTGAGGTGGCTTCGCTACCTGCAACCATCGTCGTATCCTTTCGTCGACATCCATGGTAGCATTGCCACTCCTTCTTCGGAGCTCAACTGTCAAGCGTCCATCAATCTGCAGAAACTGCCACCTTAGCTCGTTGCGACGCGAGTAGACGAGCTAGCGGTAGCTCCTGTACCCGACGCGCCACCAGTGGTGCCCGAACCCGACGAGCCACCCGACGAACTAGATGAGCCCGAACCAGACCCCGTGGAGCCAGACGACCCGCTGCCCGATCCAGTAGAGCCACCCGTGTCCGCCGAGCCTGTCGAGCCCGAGCCACCAGTCGACCCACCCGCTTCTGGCGTAGTTGATCCCGACGAGCTTCCCGATTGGTCTCCGCCCGAAGTCGTGCCGCCTTGAGTACCTTCCGACGGTTTCTCCGATCCGGTAGAACCTTGGGTTCCATCCTGGGTTCCCGAAGAGCCATCCGTAGCTCCAGCAGAAGAAGATGAACCCGAAGACGTGCCTCCCGAAGACCCGGAACCCGCCGCATCCGACGGAGCAGAAGGTGCCGGTGCATTATTAGCGTCCGCCAACCCACCCCATACGGACGAAGCCATAAGGGGCTGTGCCTTAACGCCTAACCCTTGACCGGTGGTAACAAAATTCACGACAAGCGCAGACATCAACACAGCAACGACAGCAGATACTGCCGATACCGCAATCACCCGTCGTTGAACCCTTCGCTTGCGTTCTCTCAACAAACGAGCACGGCGTACCGTCACATCATCACAAAGGGCATCGTCATCAACGCGCGGTGTGCGCGACCGCCGTATCGCGACCGCGTCAAAAGGCATCGTCTTACCCGCTATAGCAACTTCAGCCACGTCCACGCAGGGCACAGCGTCAGCCTCAATACGACGCGTCACCGCTATCTCGTTGGCCACGTTGTCATCGGAGGCGGACGAATTTCCGTCACCCGGCAGCACGTCACGAATTTTCTCAGCCGATTTCGTGAGAAACTTCTTATACATTTGCGAAGCTACCGCCGATACGACCGAACCTACCCCAACACCTATCACCGATCCGGCAATACCAATCTGCGATGCAAGCAACATCGACGTAACCGCCGCCAACGCGCCTGCAACCACCTGTGCCATCGACAAGCCTTCGAATAATCCACCTTTTTTTGCTTTTATACTATCAGCGCCCTGCGCCATCTCGCTTCCTCCTCGACCATGCTCTCGCGTGTGTTTCATCTCTGAACATAACGCACGAATACTGCTAAGAAGAACCTTCCATCCAATTGCTATCAGACGGTCACAGAACCATCGCATACCGGAGCAAATGAAGTATTTACAGACCAGAAGTAAACGCAACAACGCCCCCGTCGCATGACAGGGGCGTTGGCAAAAGCATGTAAATTGAAGATTGAATACTATAAGTCTTTTGGCCTCAAATCTTCTAGCGGCAACGGAAGCTCTCGCGCCTCTTCCTCTTCCGCCGCCAGCTCTTCGGGCGTAGCAGTTTCTTTACCTGGCAGTATCACATTCAACAAGATACCCGCAATCGAGCCCACCGCAAGTCCCGACAACGAGATGGTCACGCCGCCTAAGGGCAGAAGAATAGCACCAGCAGTGCTGTAGGCAATACCCAAAGACAAGACCAATATCAGCGCGGTGATAAGCACGTTGCGGCTTTGCATGAAGTCAACATGGTTCTCAACTAGATTGCGAATGCCCACCGATGAAATCATGCCATACAGCACCAGCGATACACCGCCGATAACACACGCCGGCATGGCCGCGATAACGGCCGCGAACTTAGGACTGAAGGACAGCAGAATAGCGAAGCCAGCAGCAATACGAACAACGCGAGGATCAAACACCTTTGTCAAGGCTAGCACGCCCGTATTTTCACCGTATGTTGTATTGGCCGGAGCACCGAACAATGATGCTGCAATAGTTGCAAGACCGTCGCCCAGAAGCGTGCGGTGCAAGCCCGGCTCTGCGATGTAATTGCGGTTGCAGGTAGAGCTAATAGCTGACACATCGCCAATATGCTCAATCATCGTAGCAAACGCCAATGGCATAATGGTAATAATAGCCGTGATGGCAAGGCCCGTATCAAAATTGGCACCGAACAGCGAAAATACTGTATTATCCCAGGTAAATGGCATACCAATCCATGCCGCATCGGCCACCGTGGAAAAATCAACCTCGCCAGCAAACGCCGCCACCGCATAAGATACCACTACACCCAGTAAGATGGGGATAATCTTGATCATCCCGCGTCCCCAAATGTTGCATGCCACAATCACCGCAATGGCAACCAACGCCACCGGCCAGTTTGTCGACGCATTGCCGATGGCCGAACTAGCCAAAATCAAACCGATAGAAATGACGATTGGGCCAGTAACTACGGGAGGGAAAAAACGCATAACCCGCGACGGACCAAACACCTTAAATAATGCCGAAAGAACCAAGTACAAAAGACCCGCGCACGCCACACCTAGACAGGCATAAGGAAGCAGGTCAGCCTCACCATTCGGCGCAATAGCCGCATAGCCCGCGATAAAAGCAAATGAAGATCCTAAGAACGCCGGCACCTTACCTTTGGCCAGAAAGTGGAACAGCAACGTGCCCAAGCCGGCAAACAACAACGTTGCCGAAACGGACAACCCTGTTAGCGCCGGAACAAGAATGGTCGCACCGAACATTGCAAACATATGCTGCAAACCGAACAAAAGCATCTTCGGCGCGCCGAGTGGACGCGCATCGTATACTGCATCCGGACTATCCTTGGCCCCCATCGTTGGCGTCGGACGATCACTCATTAGCAAACCCCCATCTCTCGTATCCCCAGTGCATCACGCCCTTACCAGGCGCGCACGTGTGCATAAACCTTCGATATTATGCAACAAACGAACGCCGATACCTTCGACAACCAAGCAGAATGTCGCGCATTCCCCGCTAAGAGGTGCAAAGAAGCTCAGAATACGGCATCGACTAAATTATTGACAAGCTACCTGTCGAATCGACAGGTAGCTCAAAAAAAACGAGCCGAAACATCGCAGCACATAGCGCATTGATGCTTATCCTTGCTGAAACGAAGGGCTTTACGACGCAAGTGATAATTCGTAAGGTTTGTTTGCGCCGCTCCGTGAGCGTCCACATGAGACAGGGTTTCGCTATAATCGCTTCCACGAGAAAAAGCCGGCTGTTCGTCGGCATCCGCGAAAACGAGGAGGACTACCCCCATGGACCCCAACAAGCGCCCTGAAGATATGGAACGAATCACCACCCCCGAGCAGGCGCAAGCGTTCATAGCTGAGCAAGTAGAAGCCATCAAAGGCCAGGTTGGCAACCAAAAGGTGCTTTTGGCGCTTTCTGGCGGCGTAGATTCGTCTGTCGTCGCAGCACTGCTCATCAAGGCTATCGGCAAGCAGCTCATCTGTGTACACGTAAACCATGGCCTTATGCGCAAAGGCGAGAGCGAGCAGGTGGTAGACGTATTCCGCAACCAACTAGACGCGAACCTCGTTTATGTAGACGCCACCGACCGCTTCCTCAATTTACTGGCCAACGTAGACGAGCCCGAAGCCAAGCGCAAGATTATCGGTGCTGAGTTTATCCGCGTGTTCGAGGAGGAAGCCCGCAAGGTAGGCGACGAGGTTAGCTTTTTGGCGCAGGGAACCATCTATCCCGACATCCTCGAGTCAGATGGCGTGAAAGCGCATCATAACGTAGGTGGCTTACCCGACGATCTGCAATTCGATCTCTGCGAACCCGTAAAACTGTTGTATAAGGACGAAGTGCGCGTCATCGGTGACGAGCTGGGTCTACCTGAGAGCATGGTACAGCGCCAGCCCTTCCCCGGCCCGGGTCTAGGTGTTCGTTGTCTTGGCGCCATCACGCGCGACCGACTCGAAGCATTGCGTGAAGCCGACGCTATCCTGCGCGAGGAGTTTGCCAACGCCGGCCTCGAGGGCAAGGTGTGGCAGTATTTCGTAAGCGTACCCGACTTCCGCGCCACCGGCGTGCGTGACGGTGTGCGTGCCTTTGAGTGGCCTGCCATCATTCGCGCGGTAAACACGGTGGACGCCATGACCGCCGACGTTCCCGAACTCGATTGGACACTGCTCAAGAAGATTACCGCGCGTATTTGCGCCGAAGTTCCCGGCATCTGCCGCGTGGTATACGACCTAACTCCGAAACCTATTGGCACCATTGAGTGGGAATAGAATAATACGGCTAGCCTTGAGAATGTTTACGCAGTTTAAACAACCTTTTTAAGACTGATTCAGGTTCCGCTGGTACCATATTGGTGTCACAAGAAAAATTCTATCTCATGATTATCAGATGCCTCGGGTTGAACCGGGGCATCTGTCGTGAGCGAGGCCGTCCGCAAGAAAGCCCGAAAACCGCAAACACTTGGTAGAATACATTAACTCAACAGGACAGCAGCTTTCGGAGACGACATGAACACCCTTACATCACGAGACAAATCGTTAATCAAGCGAGAGTTCAATCAAGGTGGATACGTCCTGCACTTCACCAACAGCTCTTTCGCCGATTTTACATTCGATAGCGTTGGTGTATCCATCCAGGACCAGTATGGCGGGTCAAAGGGAGCTTCGCTGGAGGCGTTTTTCAATGAAGCCGACGATCACGACGCCGGAAAACTCCTAAGCGACCTCATTCAAGAAAGACGGGACAACGCTTTGTTTGCCGACGAAGACATCCCCGACAATGAACAGAGGTTGCTCGATGAGTGCCAAAAGCTTGCCGATAGACTTTGTTCATCCGATACCGTGTCTACCCAAATTGATCTTGTCAGGCAATCTACGTTCAACTCAGCCTACGTCGATCAGCAGGTTGCCCAAATGTACGCATCCATCGACTCCAACCCGACCGATGCCATCGGAAAGGCGAAAGAGCTGCTTGAATCCTGTGCGAAAACAATCCTGAAGGAAAGGATTATCGCATACAGCAGTCGAGCCGATTTCAGTGAACTGGTCAAGCTCACCTTAAAGGAACTGCACCTTGATCGCGACAGCGTACCTGACGATAAAAAGGCATCGGCAACAATAAAGAACACTTTGAGCTGTCTTTCGACGATCATTAATGGAATGAACGACCTCCGCAACAGCTACGGTACCGGGCATGGCAAGGAAAACGACTACGCCGGCTTATCCTCCCGTCATGCTCGCTTGGCCGTCGGCCTTTCTTCAACTGCGACAACGTTTCTCTGGGACACCCATCGAGCCGAAATGCTCAATCGCTAAGATCTAGAATAATTCGTAGCCAAACATAAGCACTTTACCCTGCACGTAACTTGCGCCTATACTGCTGCACTACATCACGCATGGGTCAATTCACTTCTTCGACCGCAATAAGCATCCACTCACCTTCCCAAACCTCACCCGAGGTCTCTTTGCGAATATGGAAGCGTGGAGCCGCTTTTTCCGTATCACGAGCGAAAGTCACAACAGTCTCATAGAGGCGCTAGAAGCGTTCCTAGGGCAGGTGTCAGGGCAAGGCAGCGACCCCTTTTCAACCTCGACACGTAAATCGCACTGCCTCTTAGGAGACCTCTCGCCCGCAAGACCATCTCTTGCTCCATGAAACAAGTCGTACCTACCACCCACCAAAGTTCTCATAGCAGCCACAGGACAGAACTACCAAATTTCGAAAGGAGCGTGATCGCCTATGCCGCACTGCAAAGCAGTGGCAATCCTGAACCAGAAGGGAGGCACAGGAAAAACCACTACAGCCGTCAACTTAGGTGCTGGCCTCGCCTTGATGGGCAAGAAGGTACTGCTCGTAGATGCAGACCCGCAGGGCAACCTCACAACAGCCCTCGGATGGAAAAGGCCGGACGAGTTGGATGTTACGCTCGGTACGCACATGACAAAGATAGTGGAGGACGAGCCCTACCCTCCCACCAGCGGCATCCTGCATCACGAAGAAGGCTTTGATGTCATGCCCGCGAACATCGAGCTGTCAGGCATGGAATTGGGGCTGGTGAACGCCATGAGCCGCGAGCACGTTATGAAGCTGTGGCTGGCTCAGACGAAAGATGCCTACGACCACGTGATTATAGACTGCAACTCATCTCTCGGAATGCTCACAATCAACGCCCTTGCTGCGGCTAGCAGCGTGATCATCCCCGTGCAGGCACAGTACCTTCCAGCCAACGGTATGACCCAGCTCATCAAGACAGTATCACGCGTCAAAAGACAGATAAACCCAGGGCTACAGATCGACGGCGTGCTTCTCACCCTATACGACGCGCGAACCAATCTCGCAAAGCAGGTCGAGCGCGACATCAGGCGTGACTTCGGGAACAAGCTCAAGATATTCGACGCCGTGGTGCCAATGGCCGTTAGCGCCGCAGAGGCGAGCGCCTACGGAAAGAGCATCTTCGCCTATGACGGAGAGGGCAAAGCGGCGATGGCCTACCAGGCTTTAGCGAAGGAGGTGCTAAAGATTGGTACGAGGAAAAGAACTATGAACCACCCCGGGTTCTGTAGACAGTTACGCTTTTCGATCTTGAGCACACTTGCGCCCATCTTCTCCCGTAGTATAAAGCATCTCTTCTATCTCCATCGGTGTTTTCCAATTATTAAATTCAGTGATGTTTGAATTGTTG
>JAYFOQ010000015.1:0-85751 GCA_034932485.1 Gordonibacter sp. | reverse complement strand
TTACAACCCGAAGGCCGTCATCCCGCACGCGGCGTTGCTGCGTCAGGGTTTCCCCCATTGCGCAAAATTCCCCACTGCTGCCTCCCGTAGGAGTCTGGGCCGTATCTCAGTCCCAATGTGGCCGATCGGTCTCTCAACCCGGCTACCCATCGCAGGCACGGTGGGCCGTTACCCCGCCGTCTACCTAATGGGCCGCGACCCCATCCCCTACCGCACAAGGCTTTCCCGAATCTCTCATGAGAGAGATAAGGAGTATCCGGTATTAGCGCAGGTTTCCTTGCGTTATCCCGGAGTAGGGGGCAGGTTGGTCACGTGTTACTCACCCGTTCGCCACTCTATACACGTCCGAAGACGTCTTAATCGTTCGACTTGCATGTGTTAGGCACGCCGCCAGCGTTCATCCTGAGCCAGGATCAAACTCTCCGTTTAAAAAGCAGCTTGTTTAGAGCTGCAAAGAGTCGATCTTGGTTTTGTTAAACTCCTCTTGCCCTTCGGTGGGCAAAAGTAAGAATAACGGGTATGTTTCCATCCATTCGATTCATCTCGCAGTATCCAGTTTTCAAGGTTCTCGCCTCCCTTTCGGGGGGCAAGCTGTCGTCGTTTCCGGCGATCAGCGCAAGGAGATACTTTACTCTTCCGTTTCCCTCGTGTCAAGAACTTTTTTTAAAACTTTCGAAGTTTCCGATTCGCACTTTCGTGCTTATCTTTTACTTCTGTTTAAAAGAGGTCTCTTTCGAAGAAGCGGCCACGCTCTCCTCAAGCGCGGGTTTAGTATAATACCGGTAAAGAACTCGTTATGCAATGGCAAATTGCAAATTTATGCAAAGTTTTTGATACGCCGAGGGAAGAGCTGCCCGGCGCAGCCCAGGTGCAGCTAAAGGAGCTTTAAGGCTTGCGCAAACAATATGGGGGTATTGGTCATACCTCTACTATATATAGTACAAACTTCTGAAAAGGATGGTTCACCTTACTAAGTCGAACAACAACCAAAATGAGAATCGCTTTCTTGAAAGGCAACCAGCACAATCCCCGTTAGTTTGACTGCCCCTTATCTCATCTTCCTCATAAGACTGCTCCCCGCGCCTTATCTTAACCAGAAGACCCACGGCCTCCACCTGAGCCCTGTCTTCCGACACCAGCTCCAGAACCTTCCATCCCTTGGCCTTTCCCCATTCCTTGACCATGGCCCACCGAAGCACCTTCGTCACCCGATACCGACGAGACACCGTCGTCGGTATCGGCAATGCGATCTCTTAATTCCTTCATACTCATGGCTGCACAGTCGTTTAGCGTTAGGCTAGGGTCGAGCTCGACCAACTGCAACGCTGCCCGATACCGTCCTGTACCCATTCCTGCCGCACGCGCTGCGTCACGCGTGGCTGCATCAACGGCCTGACTTTCGCCCTCACAGGGAAGAGAACTAATACACCTATCACTTTGCTGGCGAAGCGAATCGGACTGCTGTACATCATCGGTCGTAACGCTTATCTCTACAAAAGCATCGGCTTGCAGGTACGGCTCGAACGCTGCACTCGAAGTAAGTGTTTCGACCGCATCACCGTAGCTTCTACCAGTAACAGACACTTCTTTCAGCAACGCTTCGCCATCCGCATTGAACGCCGCGGCAGAAACGACGATGTCGAAGCGGTTTATTCCCAGTTCAACTGAAGGATTCACGTCAATACTGACATAAGCCGTCTCATCGAAGTACACCTTAACTCCAACGAAACCAACCACTGCGAGAATAAAACAAGCAGCCAACGCCACCGCTGCATGTCTCCATCGAGCATGACGAGACATCCGTGGTACGGCGACCCGAGAAGAAGAGAATGCCGTAAAGTCTCCCTGCGCCACTTGATTGTATCCCTGCGATTCGACCGTCGCAGACCCGGAAACCAACCCATCCGAAGATGTCTGCTTGTCCTTCTTTTCTTCGCTTTCATTTAACGAATATTCCGAGGCCCGTTGTGCCAGATCATCAAAAGCGCAAAGCGTACGATCCCGTACTTCTGTTGGGAGCTCGACTTCATCAAAGGCTCTGCGAACACGATGTTCTAAATGGTTCATGAGAGAGCCTCCTTCAGCATCGTCTTGCCACGAGCAAGCCAAGAATAGACGGTGTTCACCGGAGCATCTACTATACCCGCTATCTCAGGAGCGGTATAACCCTCGTAAAGGGAAAGATAGAGCGGAGTTCGTGGGGGGTCGTCTAGCGACCGCATAGCATCGACCACCTCACTCGAAAAAGACGCCGGCTGGGATTCGTTATCGCAAGAAATGAGCCGATTCGCATGGGCGTGTTCATCAAAAGAAACATTGGAACGACTAGCTACTTTAAGCATATCTTTACACACATTGGTTGCCACGCGAATCAGCCAAGCTTTTCGATGCTCTTCTTCCTTGAAGATCGTTTCATCGGCAGTTGCATACTTGATCATAGTTTCCTGAAACGCATCTTCCGCATCGGCAGAGGCACGAAAATAGAGCACGCAAACACGCCAAACGGTTGACCCGTACGCATCCATTACGCGCTCTATGTCATCTCGCGCCCTCACGGAAACCTAATAATTCACCTTCGAACTAGCAACCCGCGCCTCTACCATTGCCGTAGCCGCTGCCTTTCCCGGCACCGTTGCCTGCATTGTCGCACACGCCGTCACCATTAGCATCGACGTAGCCGCTGCCATTACCAGCGCCCATGCCAAGGCCTCCGTTACCGACACTGTTGCCACTGCCGTTACCGCTGCCATAGGCATTGCCACCACCGCTACCGAAGTTGTCACATACACCATCACCATCAGCATCTATGAAGCCACTACCGTTACCGTTACCGTTACCGTTACCGGCATTATCACACACGCCGTCACCGTCGGCGTCAACAAAACCGTTGCCATTGCCATTGCCATTGCCGGCATTGTCACACACGCCATCGGCATTGGTATCCACAAAACCCGAAACTCCTTGAGCAGTTTGCCCCAAACCCTGACCAAGCTGAGTCATAACCGGAGCTGCATTAGCAAAAGCGATGGTCGGTAAAGCGATCGCTGCCACTGCGGCAACGGCAATGAGCCCTGCAGCCTTTTTCTTTTCCATGATAAGACCTCCTCGTTTGGTTTATTTCTTCCTACACTACCAACACGAGTGAACGAAGCGAATCCTTGCAACGTTTTTTTATTTTTCAAAAAAAGAAAATGAGGCCCGCTCCTCACCTACAAGGAACGGGCCTCACCCTTATTATTACAGGCTACACCAGCCGAACAAATTTACGCTTTCCCACCTGCACAACCGCATCTTCAAGCAAAGCAGGATCGACATTGTATCCCTTCGCAGACACCGGGTCCCCATCAATTTTCACACCACCACCGTCAATAAGACGTCGTGCCTCCCCTGCGCTACCCGCAAGGCCTGCATCGGCAATAAGTTTAGCCAAGTAGACTAAGCCATCGTCGTTCGGAGTAAGATCCGCTTTAAACTCCGGGATATCTTCGGGCACGGCATGTTGTTTGAACACAAGGTCGAACTGTTCCTCGGCAGCGATAGCTGCATTAGAATCATGGTAGGCCGCAACGATGTTTCGAGCCAATGCACGCTTAACCTTATTAGGATGCACTTCATCGGCGGCAAGGCCACGCTCGATCTCATCAATCTCGTCGACTGAACAAGTAGACGCTAGTCGATAGTATTTCACCATGAGCTCGTCGGGAATAGACATAATCTTGCCAAACATATCTGCCGGCTCATCAGTGAGTCCGATATAGTTGCCATAACTCTTCGACATCTTCTGCACGCCATCGGTGCCCTCCAAAAGTGGCAGCGTCAAGCACACCTGGGGCTCCATGCCCCTCTTTTCCATGAGCTCTCTACCAGCAAGTAGATTAAACAACTGATCGGTGCCACCCAACTCAACGTCGGCATCGATAACAACTGAATCGTAGGCCTGCATAAGAGGGTAGAGAAACTCGTGGAGGCTAATAGGCAGATTCCCCGTGTAGCGCTTCTGAAAGTCGTCACGCTCGAGAATGCGCGCTACCGTAAAGTTACTGGCAAGCTTGAGCAAGCCCTCCATATCAAGCGCAAGCAACCACTCGGAGTTGTAGCGCAGGGTGGTCTTTTCGGGATCCAGCACCTTAAATGCTTGGTCGACGTAGGTTTGGGCGTTTGCTTTAATCTGTTCGGAGGTAAGCTGCGGACGTGTAGAGTTACGACCTGATGGGTCTCCTATGAGGGCGGTACCATCACCCACAATAAGGGTAACGCCATGTCCAAGATCTTGAAATTGACGAAGTTTTCGTAGGGGAACGGCATGACCTAGATGGATATCGGGAGCCGTAGGGTCTACACCTAGCTTAATGTTCAAGGGTTTGCCGCGCTTGAGTTTTTCAAGCAGTGCGCTTTCCGGTACGATTTGAGCTGCGCCGGAGGCGATGATGTGCAGTTGTTCTTCAGCGGATAACATGTCGATTCCTGTTCTAAATTCCTTACTATATATAGCTTGGGATTCTAGCATATATAACTAGCTGATTTTCAAGCTTCGTCGGAACGGATACAACAGATCACGTCCCTTGATGAACTCATACGCAAAAGGAACGACAAGAAAAGTACTCCTTTGCGTATGAGTGACCAGAACGAGAAGCCTTAGGAAACACCTCGGAACAAGTGGCCCGTGGTGGCTCCAGGTATTTTTGCTACAGCGTTACCATCGCGCAAAGCAACATCGCGCGCACGAACCGCACGGGACACCGCAGCGGAAGTTTCCTCAACGTTCATGAGTGTAGTGTCAACCATAAATGCCGAAAGACCAGCGCCGATAAGATCGGGCATAGCATGGGCAACGTCGAGTGTTACACCGTTGTAGAGATGGCCGCGCCCAAGGGCATCGGTTATCACGGGGAATTCAAATCCCTTGCGATCTTTCAAATAGTGAGGGCTTTTGCGTCGAGGACAAACATCACATTGCTCATCACACGGACCTTGGCTCATGAGCAAACAGTGCTCGCAAACCATAAGTTCTTGAGCGCCGATAATGGTAAGACCCAATGCCACGGGCGCATCCTTGGCGAGATCGGTTATCTGCCCAAGCGTAAGCTCAGGAGAAAGCCATACCTGTTCGGCACCGAATGCAGCAACCGCCTCAAGTGAAAGACGGTTCGTAACAGGCACATGGGGACCCACCTCAACAAGAGCACCTTCGGCCACCGCCCGCACAAGAGAACCAAGATTATCTACAAACACCGGCTTACCCGATTTCACATAACGCCAAGGATCGAAACCAAGTTGTTCCTCACGCGTCCCGGATAGAGAATCGTGATCGATAGCAGGAAGTGCAGTAATGCACTGCTTCGGATAGCCAGCCTGCTCGGCCGTGCCAGAACGCTGACCAGCAATAACGGCCTCGCCGCGCTTATAGTTGAGCGCGGGAACGTAAATTACATCAGCTCCTGAGCGTTTTGCAGCACGCGCGCAAGCAGGATTTGTCGCCCACGCAGCAATCAAACACCCCCGCTCCCGAACAGGCACCATGCCCTCGCGTTCGCGAACCCTCGGCAAAGCCCGATTGCGGTAGGGTGCAAGCAATTCATTTTCTAAGTTTTCGAGCGCCTCAGCACGCGCTCGATGAAGCTGAGAGAATCCAATACCCACACCTTCATCCAGATGAATATCGAGCGACGAGAGAACAAATGGAGTCTGACCAAGTCGGTCAATGTGAGCATGCACATCCTCAAGGGAAACCGCCTTTGTGCGAGCGGCCTCCACCACCGACCCTTCCGACATACCGATCGCCTCATGTTGTTCTTGATCCACCGATACTTGATTTGCCTCAATCGCACCCTCGCCCGCCAGACGAAATTCTACGCGAAGCGGCTCGCCAATACGTAAGGTCACTGATCCCGCAACTTCAACACGGGGAGCAAGAGAATCGTCGACGAACCCCGCGGCTGCGTTACGCACACGAAACACGCGGTCGCCTTTACCAACTGGTCGGTCGGGCGAAGTGCACACATGACCCGCGCGATCGAAAGATATGGTGCTAAGTGTATGGGCAAAATGGCCCTTGTTTGTCCAGAACTCGAGTACATCGCCCTCATGCAACTCTTCTTCCACCGCAAGAGCAGCAATTCCGTCACGGACAGAAGCCACGCGACCAACAAACACCCCACGATTATTAGGGCGACCATAGCTCATAATAGAGTTATCACGCTGACCCGTAAGATAGGCTGTCGTGAAACCACGCGAGAACGCCTCCTCCAAAGAGCGTCGCTCTTTGTCGTTTGAGTGCCCTTCTCCCACTCCATGCGCTTCAGATTGCAGTTGCGCAGCAGAAGCGCGGTCGAGTACAGCGCGATAAGCCGACGTTACTGCATATACGTAGTCCGCCGACTTCATTCGTCCCTCAATTTTGAACGACGCCACGCCAGCGTCCATCAACTGAGGCAACAAATCAACAGCACAGAGATCTTGCGGCGACAAGAGATGCTCACCAGGCGATGGAAGGTCTTTACGCTGCGCAGCATTGTGCAATTCGTAGGGTAAACGACACGCCTGCGCACAGAGGCCGCGATTTGCAGAGCGACCACCTATCATCGAAGACATAAAACACTGCCCCGAATAGCACACACATAATGCCCCGTGGATAAAGGTTTCAACCTCCAATCCAAGACCAGACGCAACATTTGACAAATGCTCAATCTCCGCAAGAGAAAGTTCGCGTGCAAGCGTTACCCGATGGGCTCCTAAACGAGCTGCCGCTTCAATACCTGCGGCATTATGCGTGTTCATCTGTGTAGATATGTGCAGACGCGCCTGCGGTAGCGACCGAGTAAGCTCGGCCGCTACCCCTATGTCCTGAACGATAAAGGCATCGGCACCCGATCGATATGCCTGTCGAGCACATTCGAGCGCTTGGTTAATCTCCGTAGGCAGAATGGCAGTATTTAAGGTTACGTAAACATTTACACCCCTCAGATGGGCGTAATCACACGCCTCGGCAAACGATGCATTCGTAAAATTATCGGCGTTACGACGCGCATTGAATGAATCAAGACCGAGGTAAACCGCATCGGCACCAGCGGCCACAGCCGCGCGCAATGCTGCCACATTCCCGGCTGGTGCGAGCAGTTCGGTATGGGCCAATACAGTATCTTTACTTTGAGATATCATGGTACTCCCTGCTTATAACATGCAAGCTTTTCTCATCTTTATGCGTGCGAACAGCTGCTTTATGATCTTTTCCTGCGACGCTTATCGTAAGGCTACGACGAGATAACGGCAGTGGTAGTATACTCGAACCATGAAAATACGGCGAAAACAGCGCGAAACGCGCACCCATGCCATGAAATGGCTCCTGCTGATCGCGGCAGCAGCCCTCTGCTTTGTAGCCTATCAAGGTGTCAAGGGCCTGCTCCATGTTATGGAAGACTGGACGAGCGACCTTCCTAGCCTTGAAAATACCGATGCGTTCAACTTTGCCTTAGACTCCCACATGTTCGACAACAGTGGAAACACTATGTTGGCGGAATTCCAGTTGGAAAATCGTGAACCTGTCGATCAGGATCAAGTAAGCGAGTATGTGCTCAAGGGGACCGTCGCTACCGAGGATGTGCGTTTCTACGAACACAATGGTGTGGATCCTACCGGCATCGCACGCGCACTCATGAACAACTTAACAGGGGGCGCGCTTGAAGGTGCCTCCACCATCACTCAGCAACTTGTGCGTAATACCGTACTATCACAGGAAGCAAACGACATCTCGTTTGAGCGCAAAATCCGCGAAGCACAGCTGGCCATTAATCTGGAAAAGAAGTACTCCAAAGACCAAATACTCATGCTGTATCTGAATACTATCAATTACGGTGACCAATGCTACGGTATCGAAGCGGCCGCACAGAACTACTTCCAAACTTCGGCGTTAAACCTGACGCTCACCCAAGCAGCAACCCTTATCGGCATTCCCCAATCCCCAACCTACAACAACCCCAAAGTAAACCCCGATACCTGTCTCAAGCGTCGCAATGTGGTATTAGACCGGATGCTTTCCGCAGGCGTTATTACGCAGGAGGAGCATGATACAGCCCAAAACGAGCCACTGGGGCTCAACCCTGCGCCTCCGGCGCCAGAAGAGGGCATCTATGCATACCCCCATTTCACCAGCTACGTACGAGATCAACTTCTTAACGAGGGCGATAAATTCAACCTTTCTGACAGCGATTTGTTTGCCGGTGGCCTTACCATCTACACTTCGCTCGACACAGCCCTACAAGACGATGCGGAAGCTGCTTGCGCCGACCAACGCAACCGGATGGCCCCAGAGCTCGATGCGGCGCTTGTAGCTATCGACCCCGCCAATGGCCATGTGAAGGCTATGGTGGGCGGCAAGGACTACTTCAACGTGAGCAAGGTAAATCTTGCAACCGGTGCTGGTGGAACGGGCCGCTCGGCGGGCTCGACGTTCAAAACATTCACCTTGGCAGCCGCCATTCAAGATGGCATTGATCCGAAAACTCCCATCGACTGCACCTCACCAATGAAGCTAGCTGATGGCACAGAAATTCAAAACTTCGACAATATAGATTATGGCATTCTGCCCATTCAAAAGGCCACGGCTGTCTCATCCAACACGGGCTTTATTCGCCTCACTCAACAAATCACTGCCGGCAGGGTAATCGACATGGCTCACCAAATGGGAGTAACTTCAGAATTGCCCGGCGTCGTATCGGTAACAACAGGCTCGGGTAGCGTTACACCCCTTGAAATGGCAAGCGCCTACAGCACCTTAGCAGCGAGTGGAATCAAGCGAAATCCCGTGTCTATCACAAAGATTGTCGACAAGAACGGGAACCTTATTTATGAAGCGCCCGACACAAGCGTACGCGTGTTGTCGGAAGAAGTAGCCGGCGCTACCACTAAGGTATTGCGCACCGTATTTGAAGCCTCCGATCAGGGTACCGCAGCCAACGCTAAACCCTACAACGGTCAGCCAGTAGCAGGAAAGACGGGTACCTCACAAGAATTCGCTGATCACTGGCTTGTGGGATACGCGCCACAACTCTCATGCGCCACTTGGATTGGAAACCCGACCGGCATGATAGCGACCGATCGGTACCTTACCGCTAATGCTCTTTGGCAGGACTTTATGTCGCGCGCCCTCGAGGGGCAGCCTATTGTACCGTTCCCCGAGACAAAAGATCCTGAATACAAGAACCCTTTCAACACCGAGCAACAGAAGAAACTAGGCAGCAAGACAACCGACGGCAAAGACCCCTCAACAGCACCTAATGTTGTAGGCAAAACGCTTTCGCAGGCTCAAGCAGTGCTTGGTGGTTATACCGTTTCTTACGTGGAGGAATACTCCAACACGGTTGCTGCGGGACTCATAATAAGCCAGACCGTACAGGGTGATCAACTGTTATTGCACGTATCAAAAGGTCCGAAACCGGCTGATCCCACCCCAACCCCCACACCCGACCCCACTCCACCGACGCCTGACCCTGTTCCACCGGTGCCTGATCCCAATCCACCAGTGCCTGGAACAGCTTAGCAGTTAGTAGCGGTCCGTTCGAGCAACGCGACCTTCCTTTTACCTAATGCGAGGCTTGGCTTAGCTCGAGGCTTAAGTAGAACCTCCGTTAAGCATGTCAAAAGCCCCCCCCCCCTTCCCCGATGAGAGAAAGGAGGGGCTTTTGCTTCTAAATACTGTAAGGAAAGATAACTCTACAATAATTACTGTAAAGGAAATTGAAAATTAATTCTTTTCCGTAGCCTTATTGTCTCCAGACTGGAGCCTGCCAATACCTTCGTCGTAAAGCGATTTAATATCAGCAATACGCTGGTCGTACGTTGACCATTCAAACGGATGAGCTTCGGTGGCACTATCAATTTCGGTATAAAGATCAACATAGGCATTCAATGCATCCTTGAGCTTGCCCGTGCCATCAACGTACTCTTGTTGAATATCTTTCAGACCCTCAGGTGCTTCCAGCTTACCCAATTCATCTAGAGCTTTGTACGCGTTATCGGCTTGCGTACGCATACCCACCACATCACCACGCGACACCGCATCGGTAAAGCTATCGAGCTTACCCTTTAAATCCTCCATCGTCTGGTTCACCTGCGTCATGTATTTACGATTATCGGCCTGCTGCCGTGCAGCGGCGTTATCCTGCTGAGCACAGCCTGCAAGTACGGCAACCAGCACGACGGCCGCACACGCTAAACTAACGATCCTAACGAGGGTATTTCGCTTCATGTACAACCTACCTACTTTCATTTGTGTCGAGCATCGCCATGCACGATGCAGATATTTGTTCAAAACGATTATGAAGCAAACGGCAACAGCATGCGAGACCAGACTGCAGATTCAAAGCGCAGAGACACCGAAGAAGGTGTTGTGCCGCCACCAGTGCCCGGATTGGTGCCGCCGCCCGTGCCACCTCCGGTGTCACCGCCCGTGCCGCCACCAGTTCCGGGGTCAGTACCACCACCCGTACCGCCGCCTGTACCCGGGTCGGTACCGCCTCCCGTGCCGGGGTCGGTTCCACCACCGGTCGTTCCGCCTCCAGTGGTTCCTCCTCCAGAGGTTCCCCCACCGGTCGTTCCATTACCCGTAGTACCACTGGAACCGTTGCCAGTATCGGTACTGGCCTTATCTTCGGATTTGTTCGAACTGCTACTCGTCCCTCCAATATGATACTTCGTATCGGTATAAGCTTTATACGATGGCGCAGCAGCGTAATCGAAATCCTCAAGCGGCTGGCCACGTAAAGCAGCATTCATGAACTCGCTGAACACGTCTCCCGCACCGGTACTAGAAGGTATCTCAACTTGATTACTCTTGTCGCCAAACCAGATAGCGGTGGATAGCTGAGGCGTAATACCACAAAACGTGATGTCCATATAACTTGAACTCGTGCCGGTCTTTGCTGCCACCGTCTGCCCGCTTGACAAACGCGCATCGGAACCAGTTCCCTCAGAGCCCGTAACGACCGTCTTCATAACTTCAGTGGCCGCATGAGCTACCTCGGGGCTAATAACCTGGGCACTCTTCGTACGAGCAAGTTCGGTATCGGGAGTGGTATTATCTACGATCAGATTACCCTCGGAATCGTAAATTTTCAGAATAGGCGTAGAATCAACGTGTACACCATTGTTCGCGATAGCTGAATAGGCACTCGACATATCAAGCATGGTAACATTTTGCTGACCCAAGGTAAGTGAACCTACTGCATTCAAGGGCGACGTGATGCCCATACGCTGCGCCACCTCTACGACCTTATCGGCACCAAGTGACATCTGCAAGCGCACAAAACCGGTATTCGAAGATACTTCAAAAGCACCTGCAATGGTGCGGTAGCCGAAATTCCGGTTGTTAATATTATTCAAAGGCGAGCTTGCTGGGTATCCCGCCTCGGGTAAGACCGCTGGATTCGAACAGTCGAGTATCGTCTGAGGCGAAATACCCGCCTCGAGAGCAGCAATAAGGGTAAATGTCTTAAACGACGAACCACAGGGACGACCGGGGTTCGCAGACGTCAGATCACCCGTAGCAAGATTGAATTTATCCGTTGCCCAGTCGCGTCCACCCACGAGAGCTTTGATATGTCCCGTAGACGGCTCAATCGACACCAACGACCCTTGCAGTGCATCGGTGCCGGTAGCATAAGCCAAAGACTCTTCTTTGTTTGCCACCGCCGTCTCGGCTTCTCCTTGAAGCGTGGTGTCAAGCGTCGTAACGACGCGGTATCCACCCTTTAAAATCTCTTCTTCTGTGAAGTTATAGGGACCGTTAGGGTCGGTCAGCACGTAACGAACATAGCTGGTAAAGTAGGGATATGCCACGATGCCATCCACCGTAGGCACGGTAGGATTAAGCACAATCGGCTCAAGCTTTGCCGTATCGTGCTCTTCTTGCGTTATATAACCATTCGACAGCATGCGATCAAGCACAAGATTACGGCGAGCTAGGCACGTTTCCGGATTATCAATAGGGTTGTTGTAGGTTGGTGACTGAGGAATACCTATGAGAGTAGCTGCCTCGGAAAGGGTAAGATCGGCAGCATTTTTTGAGTAGTAACGTTGTGATGCCGCCTGAATCCCATAAGCGCCCGAACCATAATTGATAGTATTGAGATACATGAGAAGTATTTCGTCTTTCGAGTAAAGCTCCTCTACCTTGACCGAAAGGTACATCTCGCGCACTTTTCGCTTAATCGAAATATCGTTCATCTCATCAAAGAGAATAGTGTTACGTACCACCTGTTGGGTAATGGTAGAAGCACCTTCTTTACCCGAACCAGTAATATTTACCACAACAGCACGAGCAATACCCGCAAGATCGAATCCTCCGTGATCATAGAAGCGCTCGTCTTCTGTAGCCACGGTGCCCTGCACGATGTAGGGGCTAATCTGATTCAACTCAATTTGTTCGCGGTTTTCTGCTTGAAATTTTGCTAACTGAGTAGACTCATCGCTCGATACAACCTCGGAGGCCTTAGAGACATTGAACGAATCTAAATTCCGATAGTCAGGCAACGTTTCTGGGGCCAACCACGACGACCCTAGGGCGTAGACACCTACGCCACCTGCTGCAACGACGGCCACCAAAACGGTGACGAATATGAGAAGACCGTACCAAGGATGCTTCTTCTTGACACTCGGTCTATTCTTTACTGAACGTGAAGCCATGTGACACCTCCCAAAAAACTCTGGCCATTGTATCATCGCGGGCAAACCCCTTATGAAACAACATAAGTTTGTTGGAAAAAGGTCATAAGGTAAAAGGGCCGATGGGAGGCCAAAAAAGTTGAAACGCCCCCCTGAGGCGTTTCAACTTTTAGGGTAAGCTGCACGAGAAATACGTTAGATAGCAGCTTCATCGACAGAAAGAGCAGCCTTCGCTTGTTGCATCTGCTGCGCAACCGCAGCGTTAGCAGTACCCCCGATTGTCGTACGCGCGGCGACGATAGCATCAAGATCGAGCGATGACACAATATCAGCCTTAAACAGTTCGCTTTCGGCCTGGAAGTCTTCGAGAGACAGGCCGTCTAAATCACATCCGCGCTGTTCACAAAGCAGCACCAAGTGACCTACTACGGCGTGCGCACTCCTGAACGGCATGCCCTTCTTTGCAAGATAGTCCGCCACGTCGGTGGCGGCAAGGTATCCCTTTTTCGCTTGCGCACGCATGTTCTCGGGCTTAATTTTCATAGTGGCAATCATGCCGGCAGCACACACGAGACAATCCTCGAGCGTCTTTGCGGCATCAATGGCACCTTCCTTATCTTCTTGCAGATCTTTGTTGTAAGCAAGGGGCAGCGCCTTCATGGTAACAAGAAGGGCTACGAGGTCGCCCACCACACGTCCCGTCTTACCACGTATAAGTTCAGCAAAATCGGGATTTTTCTTCTGCGGCATAATAGATGAACCTGTCGAGAAGGCATCGGACAGCTCTACGAAGTCGAACTCCGCACTAGACCAGAGTACAATTTCCTCACATAACCGCGACAAGTGCATGCACGACACACTGCAAGCATACGAGAGATCCAGCAAAAAGTCTCGATCAGACACCGCATCCAGCGAATTGGGAATAACGTTCGCAAACCCCAATGCATCAGCTGTCATCTGACGATCAAGCGGATAGGTGGTACCCGCAAGTGCGGCAGCGCCTAGCGGACACGCATCAGCAGCACGACGCGCCGCCGCTAGGCGTTCGAAGTCGCGCGTAAGCATCCATACATAAGCCAGCAGATGATGAGAGAGTAGCACCGGCTGAGCATGCTGCAAGTGCGTGTAGCCCGGCATGATGGTATCGGGATGTTTTTCAGCTTGCTCAACAAGCGCATGACGCAGCGCGACATTGGCCGCCATAAGGTCGGTACAGCGCTGCTTGGCGAACAAGCGTGTGTCCGTAGCTACCTGATCGTTACGGCTACGACCCGTATGCAAACGCGCTCCTGCGTCACCAATATCTGCAATAAGAGCACGCTCTACCGACATATGGATATCTTCATCATTAACATCAAAGACAAAATTACCCGCCTCAATGCGCTCTTTAATGCATCCAAGGCCCTCTGTAATAGACTGGGCATCCTCTGAAGAAATAACACCACAAGCGGCGAGCATATTCGCATGCGCCGTAGAACCAGCAATGTCTTGTGCATAAAGCTCCTGATCCACCGGAAGCGATGCGCCAAAGCGCTGCGTGAACTCGCTCACGTTCTCGGTGAACCTTCCCGACCAAAGTGCCATGATAATCCTTTCCTACACCAGAACCGCTTCGGCCTCTTCAAGGACAGCTTTGGCACCAATGGGCGTTACCTCTTCGTACTTACCCTTTGTAAGGGGGCCCGTCTGTTTCTCTGCATCAAACAACTCGGCGGGAGCACCTTCCTGCCTGCGGTTGGAAGCCCACGTCTTGGTTGACAAGGTTTGTAGCTGGATAAAACCCTTTGCCGCCGTATGATCGAATGCGTCGTCTTTGTCATAAGTTGCCAGCGCGTAGTCGTAGAGAGAATAAGCGCTTTTCCGCCCAACAACCGTACAGGAACCCTTATAGAACTTCAGCTTCACCGTACCGGACAGACACCGCTGCGTGGAAGCCATAAACGAGTCGATGGCTTCCTTCAAAGGAGAGAACCACTGGCCATTGTAAACGGCGGTGGCCCAAGCCTGCTCCATCCCCAGCTTGTAATGCAGCACCTCCCGTTCCAGCACCATATCCTCGAGAGCTTTGTGTGCCTGGATAAGTGCCAACCCACCTGGCACCTCGTAGCACTCGCGGCTCTTTACGCCCACAAGCCGGTTTTCGATCATATCAATACGACCAAACCCGTGCTTGCCTGCAATTTCATTCAGAGCATAAATAACGCCTAGGAAGCTTTTCTGATTGCCATTAATCATATACGGCAGCCCCCGAGAAAATACGAGCTCCACGTATTCTGGCTCATCAGGTGCCTGAACAGGATCGGTTGTCATGGTATAGATGTCCGCTGGCGGCTCAGCCCACGGGTCTTCCAGAATGCCACATTCGATGGCCCGACCCCACAGATTGTCGTCGATGGAGTAAGGCGAGGCCTTCGTCGCCGGCACCTCAATACCATGCTCAAGCGCCCAGTCAATTTCTTCAGGCCGCGTATGTAAATCCCATTCCCGCACCGGAGCTAAAATCTCGATACTGGGATCGAGCATCGTAATGCTCGCCTCGAACCGCACTTGATCGTTTCCCTTACCCGTGCAGCCATGCGCAATATATTTGGCTCCAAATTTATGTGCAGCATCAACCAAATGCTTTGAGATAAGCGGCCTCGACAATGCAGACACCAGCGGATACTTGTTTTCGTACATGGCATTGGCAGCAAGAGCCTTTGCTAGATACTCACTGGCAAATGTTTCCCTCATATCAACTACGAGGCATTCCAGCGCACCCGATTTCAAAGCTTTTTGTTTAACCTTTTCCAAACCTTCGTGCTCTTGGCCTACATCACCAACAACGGCAATGACATCAAGATTATTATTAACTTGCAGCCACTTAATACAACACGAGGTATCAAGGCCGCCCGAGTATGCCAGTACGACTTTTTCTTTTTGCTCCGCCATGATAGTAGAACCTTCTCCCTTTATAGGTTATTCATACAGTAATGCCCGGATCGACGATGCGAGACACGGCATGGCCCTTATTCTTCACGCCCATTAAAGACATGAAAAAACAAGGGATTCCGTGCGCATCGCGGCTTTTCGCGACGGCATGAGTGGCCGGGCGGCCCTCACGACTTGGTGCTGCTACGCAGCGCTTGGTGAGTGGAGGGAGAAAAGCGTCCCTCGAGAAGTATGTAGACGACTAACGTCGTCGCAGTCGGTCGATGGCACGCTCTACGTCAAGAGCGGCCTCGGGGCTTTCGGCGGCAATCATGATGGTGTTGTCGCCAGCAACGGTGCCAAGAGCACCGCGCAAACAGGCCTTATCGAGCGCAGCAGAGACGCCGGCAGCTCCGCCGGAGAACGTCTTCACTACGATAAGATTGCCTGCCACGTGTACCTCTTCAACTAGTTCTGAAACCATGCGCTGCAAGCGCATTTCCTCCGGAAGCACATAATAACCTTCGCGAGACTTTACAAGACCCATATCCATGATGTCTCGAGAGATGGTAGCTTGAGTACAATCGTATCCAGCGGCTTGCAGCTGATCGGCAAGATCACGCTGCGTTTTGACATTATGCTCGCGAATGATGTCGCGAATAATATCATGCCGTTGTTGCCGCTTCCTCATGCCTTGGTTACTCTCTCGTTTCTCGCGGAGAACTATTACATACGGTTTCACAGCCATTCGTCGGATTATGCAGAAAATCGCAATACCGATGAAAAATATGCATTAAATAGTACCTTATGTCGGCGCGTTTGCGAAGAAGTAATTTTTTAAAAGCGCAAAAAATTTCGCTAACAGGCCCCCTGCAACCGAATAAGACGACCTTTGAAGCACGCCGTCTTTTTCATGGAGATAGTTTACCCCAAAATACAGCACAAACGCTCGACAAGCGTGTCTACATCAGCTTTCTGACACACGAGCGGCGGTAGAAAACGCAGCGTATGAGGGCCTGTAGCGTTTAGCAGAAGCCCTGCAGCCAAACCACGAGCAACCACCTCGTTTGCATCAAGGGTTTCATCGAGATCGGCGGCCACCATCAACCCCAAGCCGCGAACCTGCCTTACATGCGGCAATTCAGCCAACCGCTCACGCAGATACACGCCCACACACTCAACGTGATCGGAAAAACCTTCATCCACCAAGGTGCGCAGCGTTGCTTGCGCCGCAGCAACGGCCAAGCAGCTGCCGCCAAACGTGGAACCATGGTCTCCTGGCTGGTAAGATGCAGCCACGTCGGCGCGCGCAGCGCACATACCCGTAGGCATACCAGATGCCACACCCTTAGCAATGGTAACGACGTCGGGTACAATGCCAAAACGTTGGAAGGCAAACGGCGTACCACAGCGAAAGACGCCTGTCTGCACTTCATCGCATATCAAAAGCGCACCGTGTTCCTTAGTAAGCTGACGAGCAGCGCGTAAGAACGCAGGCGTGCAGGGGTGAACGCCCCCTTCTCCCTGAACACACTCGACCATAATGGCGCATATTTCCTCGCCGCGCTGGGAGAACAAAGCTTCAAGCGCCTCCACATCGTTAAGCGGAGTATGAGTGAACCCGTCGGGCAACGGCTGAAACGACTCTTGCTTGGCTGGTTGAGCTGTGGCAGCGAGCGTGGCCATAGTTCGACCGTGGAAACTGCGATCGAAGGTAACGATAACACGCGGTGCGCGCAATGCAGCCGTTTGCACAGCTGCATCGTCGGCGCCGTCCGCTATCGCCCTTGCAAGAGCCTGCTTACGGGCATGCAGCCGAGCGAGTTTAATGGCACATTCGTTGGCCTCGGCACCCGAGTTGGCAAAGAAACTCTGCCAAGGCATTGCGTCAGACGAGTCTCCGTGGTTAAGCAAATCGGAGAGCTGGCGAGCGAGTTCTCCGCGTCCTTCTACGTAGTAATAGTTACTCACATGCATGAGACGAGCTGCCTGGGTGCGGATCGCCTCCACGACGGAGGGATGGCAGTGTCCTAGACTTATGACACCGATACCGCCAATAAAGTCGAGGTAGGTATTCCCTTGGTCATCCTCCACGGTCATACCCCGGCCACGCACCAATTCAACAGGTTTGCGTCCGAACGTATGCATAACGTAGGTGGATTCCAGTTCTTGTTGCTGCCCAAGACTCATGCGATCAGCTTCTCTCCTGTTTCGTTTCTTGATGTTGGCCCAGCGCCTAGCGCTGTTGGTGATGCTGCATTTCCAGTAAGGCCTGCTCCCGGTTTTCAAGCAGCTTCGAAGCAAACTTGCCAAGGGGGTGCGCATCGAACTTGCACGATTCTTCAGTTGAATGCATGGTGGTTCCTACGCCAATACTGGTAAGCAACTCAAGCAGCAATGCATGGGGCGTTGTTCCGTTCAGGATGTGCGCACGGAACACACCCGCGTCAAGAGCATGCACGCAAGACTTCAGCTTAGGAATCATGCCAGTGGAAACAATATTATTCTCAATCATGTACTGGGCTTCGAATACCGTGAGATTGGAGATAAGGGTATCTTTATCTTCGAAGTTCTCATAAAGTCCATCCACGTCGGTAAGAAACATTACCTTGTGTGCTCCGATGGCGGCAGCTATGTTGCCGGCAACCATGTCGGCGTTCACATTGTAGAATCCACCATCCTCACCCAACGCCACAGAAGCTACTACCGGAATGTAGTCTCCCGCTACAAGATCGTCGAGCAAGGGTCGATTGATCCGCGTAATACGACCCACACGACCCAAATCGACGCTAAACTGCTCGGCTACAATAACCCCCGCATCGGCACCCGATACGCCCACGGCAAAGTTGCCGTGTTCGTTTAGAGCTTCAACAAGCTCCTGATTTACCTTACCCATAAGCACGGTGCGCACTAGGTCCATGGCCTCGGGTGTCGTAACGCGCTGGCCATCTTTGAACTCAACAGGAAGCTGCATGCGCTCCATTGCCTCGTTGATAGCCAAGCCGCCTCCGTGCACAATGACAGGATTCACGCCAACAATTTTCAGCAGCACGATATCGTTCATCACCTGGGCGCGTAGTCTCTCATCCACCATTGCCGAGCCACCGTACTTGATAACCACGGTCTTCCCGGTGATATTCTTGATCCACGGAAGCGCCTCAGCAAGAATTTCTGCCGCTTTACTTGAAGCGCCCTTGGGGCGTGTGTCCTTTGCGTATTTCATGAGCGGTAATCTCCGTTGATCGTAACGTATTCGTGCGTAAGGTCGCACGTCCAAACCGTAGTGGACGCATCACCGGCGCCGAGGTCGACGTCGATAATAATTTCGGACTGCTCAAAACGGCGCAACGCCTCGGCTTCATCGAAGGGAACGGTAAGTCCCCCTCGGCATACGGGCAGTCCCAGAATATCAATAGCCGCATCTTCCTGTCGAAACACTGCCCCCGACTTACCAATGGCCATGGCAATTCGACCCCAGTTCGCATCGTGTCCATACACAGCCGTCTTCACCAGCGGAGAATTCGCAATAGTGCGAGCAGCAAGGTCTGCGTCGGCTGCGCTGGCTGCTCCCGACACGTTTACCGTGATAAGACGCGTGGCGCCTTCGCCATCGGCTGCCATCTGACGTGCAAGATCCTCACAAACGGCAAGGAGAGCTGCGGAAAAAGCCGCATAGGCAGGGGTGTCAAGGCTAAAAGATTCAGCACCAGCGGGTGCCGCCAAACCACTTGCAAACAAGAAACACGAATCGTTTGTTGACGTGTCGGAATCAACCGTAACCTTGTTAAAGGAGTTTGCGACAACAGACGAAAGCGCTCCATGCAGCACGTCGGGCAACACGGGAGCATCGGTAGAGAGAACAGCAATCATTGTGGCCATATTCGGCATAATCATACCGGACCCCTTCGCCATACCACCCACCGTAAACGTACAACCAGGATAACCAATAGCGTCGCCAGCAAAAGACACTGCTGCCTGCTTTGAGCAGGTGTCAGTGGTCATAATGGCACGGGCCGCATCGGCGCCTCCATGAGCTGCGAGACACTCCACAGCAAGCGGAATTCCTTTTTCGAACGGCTCAAGTGGCAAATGCACGCCAATAACACCGGTTGAGGCAACCATAACTTCCTCTTCTGGACAGCCCACCGCTTGACCTACCATACGAGTCGTTATCCGAGCGGCCTCCAAGCCAGGATCCCCTGTTGCCGCATTCGCATTACCCGAATTTACCACTACCGCGCGTGCCGTGCCGCAAGCAGGCATTCCTACTTGCGCGCCCAAGTGTTCGCGCGACACGGTCACAGGAGCCGAGCAGAACACGTTTTGAGTAAACACAGCCGCACAGGCACACGGTTGGTCAGAAACCACTAATGCCATATCAAGGCGTTCGGGATCTTTACGAAACCCTGCGTGAATACCCGAAGCACGAAACCCACGCGCCGCAGTTACGCCACCGGAAACAACCGAGAGGCCCCAGCCTTCACGACTTCGGGCAATAACCGAGCCAGGTTCACGCAACGGCTCAACAACCACACCCCGATCGGCAAAAACGGAAGAATTGTTGGTCATAAACTGCTTCTTTCTCGAACGCGGATTTAAAACACCGCGGCATTCACTGTTAGTGCTCCGAAACCGCCTACACGGGAACAGCGGCAGAATCGAATCCTTGTCGCTCAGGCAAACCGCAGACAATATTCGCACATTGCAGAGCCTGACCAGCAGCGCCTTTCCCCAAATTATCGATAGCGCACACAGCAATAAGCATACGCGCCTGTTCGTTCACAGCAAGACCGATGTGTGCAAAATTTGTACCGACAACCGAGGAAGTCTTCGGCATGAAGCCCTGATTCAGCACGTGCACGAAAGCAGCATTATCGTAGAAATCTCGGTAAAGTGTTATATAAAATGCGACGTCAGTCGGAGCATTGGCGACAAGCGGTACGTTTACCGTAGAGAGAAGACCCCGATTCAAAGGTGCCAGATGCGGCGTGAAAACCAAACGGCCAGTAATATCGAGAATTTGCTCAATTTCAGGCGTGTGTCGATGAGTTCCCACTCCGTATGCTTCCACGTTTTCGTCTGCAAAACAAAAGTGAGTTCGCGCCGAAGCCTTCTTGCCCGCGCCCGTCACGCCCGACACCGCATCCACTACCACAATTCCATCTTGCGCTTTAAGCCCTGCGCGGATAGCAGGAGCTGCGGCAAGCGATGTTGCAGTAGGATAACAGCCAGCACACCCGACCAGCACCGAACCACCCGCTGCGCGTTCGGCAGCAGCACGGCTTAGATCGTCGCGAAACAGTTCGGGCAACCCAAAGGCTGCATCTGCCAAAAGATCGGGAGCCGTATGCGGCGTCGCGTACCAACGCTCGTAGACGGAGGTATCTTTCAGCCTGAAATCTGCCGAAAGGTCAATAACAACAGCCCCGCGCGCAACAAGAGCGGGAGCCATAGCTAACGCAGCCGTATGAGGAACCGCGAGAAACACGAGATCACACGTTTCGAGTGCCGGGTCGTCATGTTTAGTAAACACGAGATTGGTGGCGCCAACGAAACCAGGGTATTCCACGGAAACAGGCGTGCCAGCCAACTCGTTGGAGGTAACAACCGCAAGATCCAGATTAGGATGGCGCAGCACCAAGCGCACCAGTTCGATGCCGGCGAAACCCGCCGCCCCAACGATACCCGTGGTAATGGCCATATCGATCCTCGCTTGTCATCGTGTCGAGCGCGCAAACCCGACTTATTTCGGCACACCAATCCAGAATATTGCACTTGCACAAAAATAGGTCACGATACCCTTCCCCACCATCGTAAAAAAGAAAACCCCATTTGGCAAGGCACACAGCAAAATAGGTACACGAATACCGCCGCACTGGCTAATCGACAAGAATTCCTTAGTGGTTCGGCGTGTGGCAGTAGGTAGGCACCGCCTCTTCGAGAATATGCACCGCCTGCTCGTCGGTTTTAGTAATGGCAGCCTCAAGTTCGTCAAGTTTGGCCGCCACTTCATCATAACCAATGCCTTGTCCTGTGGATATCATGATAGAAGCGTTGTTGGTGGGAAGCGTACTTTCCTCATCCATGAGTAACTCTTCATACATTTTCTCGCCCTCGCGCAAGCCGGTAAATACGATCTTCACATCCACGTCGGGCGTGAGCCCCTGCAGTTGAATAAGGCCTTTTGCTAGGTCAACAATCTTCACCGGCTCGCCCATATCTAAAATGAATATCTCGCCGCCATGCGCCATACCTCCCGCCTGAATAACCAAGCGCGATGCTTCCGGTATGGTCATAAAGAAACGTTCAATATCGGGATGAGTGACCGTTACCGGACCACCCGCAGCAATCTGCCTCTGGAACACAGGAATGACACTACCATTACTACCCAATACATTGCCAAAGCGCACAGCCGAAAAGATGGTTTTTGATGTGCGGGCATAATACTGCATAACCATCTCACCCATGCGCTTGGTGGCACCCATAACGCTCGTAGGATTCACCGCTTTGTCGGTGGAGATGAAAATGAAACGCGCGGCACCCGATGCGTCGGCAGCACGCACAACATTCAAGGTACCAAACACATTGTTGCGCAGCGCTTCACGCGGAGCAGCCTCCATAAGGGGCACGTGCTTATGGGCAGCAGCATGAAACACAGCACCGGGGAGATATTTTGCGAACACCTCATTGACCCGGCCTTGATCGCATACATTGCCAATCTCAATAACAATTTCGATGTCGTCGTATTCTGCCAAAAGCTCGTTGCGGAGCATGTAGGCATCATTCTCGTAGATATCAAAAATAACAATACGCGCCGGAGCCACCTTGCACAGTTGGCGGCACAACTCCGAGCCAATTGAGCCACCTCCACCGGTAACGAGCACTGTTTCTCCGGCAATATAACCCGAAACAGCGCGGGTATTCAGCACTATTTCCTCGCGGCCTAGCAAATCGGCCACATCGACATCACGTAAACGAACCTCACCAATCTCATCGAGGGATAGCTCACGAATATTCGGCAAGGTGCGCAGCTTACAATCGGTCTTCGTGCATTCGCCGTAAATGCGTTTACGCTCTTCAAGGGTAGAGGACGGAATGGCCACAACAATTTGCTTGATGTCGTATTTATCTACCAAGTCGACGATATCGTTAGTGGTTCCTTCTACCTTTACGCCATGAACTCTCTGCCCGCGCTTTGACGGGTCGTCGTCGGTAGCCACGATAGGGATACCAGGCATGTTTGGATCTTTGGAAGCCATACGACCAATAGCAAGCGAGCCGGTCTCGCCAGCACCAACGACAAGTGTGCGTAGTCGGTCGCAAACGAGTTGCTCCGACCCCAGCGCACGACGCTTCTGCCGCACCACCCGATACACAAGTCTAATACCACCCATGAAGAAAATGAGCAGGAAGCAAGCTACAAAAGAAACTCGAATGGGCAAACGCGCATCCATAACCCAAAGCACCACAGCACCTACGAGTGTTGCCAAAACCACGGCAAGAACAATCTGCATGGCCTCGTCAATGCTGGCATATTCCCATAAGTTGTTGTACAGGCGAAACACGCCTAACACCGCCACATTGATAAGTGCCACGATGCCCAGTACAAAAAATATTTCCGTACTGGTGAACACTTCGTCCTCAACAGCGCCCAAAAGCGATGCAAGCCAGTAGGCAACATATGTCACGGTTATGTCTAAGAACAGCAGTAGGGCTGTTCTTTTTGTGATATGAGCGTCCAAACCCACCCTCGTCTCGTAGGGTTGTGCGAAATGAAACGATATTGCCAATTTACGCGGCAACCAAAAGGGTATTGTATACAAAGTAACCTACCATTGCACCGATTAGTTAAGTTTCAGGAGCTCGTTACATGAAGAAAACAGCCACAGCAGCGCCATCGAGGCCCACAGCAGGAGGCGCGACCAATCTCGACCGACCTCAGCCGGCACGCAAAAGTAATGTCGACGCCATCGTATCTTACTTCGAGAGCGGCATTATTGGCGCGGATGAACCAGGCGAGGTAGGCATAGAACTTGAGCACACTATTGTAAACAATGACAAAAGCCCCGTTTCCTACCATGGCCCTCATGGTGTGGAGTGGCTACTTGGTCAATTAAAAGAAACCTTCCCCCAAACAACCTACGACCCCGAAGGAGATCTCCTAGGCGTAGCGCGACCCGGCGAGGCCGTTACTATCGAGCCGGCAGCTCAGCTGGAACTATCTGCTGGGCCTTTCGAGGGTCTCGAAGAAGCATATCGAACATTCGAAACCTTCGAACACCAGCTTTCCGATATACTCACGCCGGTAGGACAGCAAGTTCTAACTCAAGGATATCACCCCACAGCAACCGCCAAAAGCCTTGAACTTATCCCTAAGCGTCGCTACCAATTTATGAATTTATACTTGGGAGAAATTGGCCCATTCGGACCCCGCATGATGCGCGGCAGTGCCTCAACCCAGGTTTCCATCGACTATTATTCGGTATCCGACTGTCTGCGTAAGCTGCGCTTGGCGTATGCCTTAGTTCCCCTGTTTTCTCTTATGTGCGACAACACACCCGCGTTCGAAGGGGCGCCGCGTACCCACCAACTGGTACGTACCGAAATATGGCAGCACTGCGACCCAAAGCGTTGCGGCCTCGTACCCGGGGTGCTTGATCCCGATTTTGATCTGCGCCGCTATGCTGAGTATATTCTCGATACCCCTGCCATTCTTATTCCTTGCCGCAAAGAACAATGGTGCTATTCTGCGCGCACCTTTGGCGACATATACGCACAACGCACTATGACACGCAGTGAAGTAGAGCATGCTGTGTCTATGTTTTTTAACGATGTGCGACTGAAAACCTATATTGAGATCAGGCCCGCCGATGCACTACCCATCCCCTACGTTATCGCCTACGCCGCACTTATCAAAGGATTGTTTTATAGCTTGAAAAACCTCGATGCACTCGACGAGTTGTTTGCCGATGTCGACGCTACTGCATTCGAAGAAGCAAAAAACGCGCTCATGGCACGTGGTTACGATGCTGAAGTCTACGGACACCCCGTCGCCGCCTTAGTGGATCATATTATAGAGATGAGCGGGTGTGGATTACCTGAACACGAACGTACCTACCTCGAACCCCTAGCCCAATTGACAGCTCAACACATCACTTTGGCCAGTCTAGCAGAACAACAAAGCTAATTGTCGACCTATAAGGTTAAAGATAATCACGGAAGGGCCACTATGGATCATACGGGAAAAATGGTACGCGTCGCATACAAGGGATTTTTCGATGATGGGGCTATTTTTATCGACCAAAGAGAGCAGCCTATCGAATTTCCCTGTATCGCGGGTTGGATGCCGCCGGTTTTTATCGAAACGGTATGCAGCATGTCCATCGGCGAGACAAAGACCGCACGCGTTGGCGCGAACGAAGCGTACGAAGAGCACACAGACGAACGCGTTGTTGAAGTTCAACGAGCGAAGATACCAGAGCACGTCAAGCTCATTGTTGGAGAGATGGTAAACTTAGAAGATCCGACTGGTCAAACTTATCCAGCGCGCCTCATCGAGTTAACTGAAGACAAAGCAGTATTCGACCGAAACCACGACGCTATTGCCAAGGCGCTCAACTTCGAAATAACGCTTCTCGACGTATATGATTTGCCAAATCGGTCACGCGCAGCAACAAACTTGTGACATCTTGGAGTGAGTTTTCTGGCCGAGAAGCGACAAGACACATCGCTAAGGTAGACTAGCTCTACTGTTTATTACGCGAGAGGAGCTCATTTATGAGCAATGAAGGCAAGCAGGTTAAGGCCCACTACACCGGCACGTTGGACGATGGCACAAAGTTCGATTCGTCGGTTGATCGTGGCGAACCCATCGAGTTTACCTGCGGTGCGGGTCAGATGATCGCTGGTTTTGACAATGCCGTAAAGGACATGGCTCTAGGCGAAAAGAAAACGGTACACATTCCGGCTGCTGAGGCTTACGGCGAGCGTCGCGAAGACATGGTTCAGAAAGTACCTGTCGACCAAATTCCCAACGGCGATCAGCTTCCCGTGGGACAGACGGTTTACATGCGCGGACCAGGGGGTCAGCCTTTCCCCGTATTCGTTGAGTCTATCGAAGACGGCATTGCCACGTTCGACATGAATCACGAACTCGCTGGCAAAGACCTCACTTTCGAGATCGAGATCGTGGAAATCGCTGATTAGCTGCGAAATATTCAAATAGAGATCGAAAGTAAAGACACCTCCTGGGTGTCTTTACTTTTTTGAAGCCACCCAGACACCAACCCCCTTTCAGCAAAATTCTTTATGGTATGCCTCCAGAATCATCCGATCATAAAGAAGCGCCTCAAGTACCGAAGATGTCATAATTACTATTTCGTTACCATCGACAGTCGCAATAACAGGAGTATTGGAACGACAGGCCTGCTTCGCCAATTCGCAGAGACTCGTCTTTTGATTTTGATTGTCCATGTTTATCCATTTCTCTCTAACCTTTGAGACAGATCAAGCAATCTCTCGCAGAAGGCAAGATTTTCATTATTGTTTAGCACTGCGACACGTTGAACCATCCTCCTTTGGTCCTTTTGAACAAAGAGATTGGGCGGCCTTAAACCATAAACGTCCGAGGACTTTTCGAAGCGGCTTTCAAGTGGTCTTCTAACCGCACTTGCCTCCGAAGGCTCCGTTGCGCGAACTGCCTTTTCTCGTACCATACGTGCTTGCGCCCGATCATACTCAAAGCCAAAAAACGTCATTTCCCAAAATGCACTCGACAATGCAACATACCGCTCTCGGCAACACCAATCTCCCCCGAGCCACACCTTATACGCAAGTGTCTCTTCCCAGGGAACGAGCGTATAACTTCGTGCAACCAAAGCTTCAAACTGCCCATCGCACGTACGTCCCCGAGAGCACGTTGCCGCACGACTCCTCTGCTTTTTGGTTTTGTCAACTTGACTGCACGAGGCGACAAGGTCCTTTTCGTTTTGAATAAACCGTTTGAAGGTTCCAGAGTGACACCGAGGAACAAGCGCCATATGCAACCGCCACGAGATCGATCCTTTTTGCGCGTTTAGTAGATACGAACCTCGCGGAGCAAGCAACCAACTTTTACTCGACTTTTGCGCAAGAGTAAGTGATTCCATAACATCAAGTGATGCAGCTAGCCTGCTTTGCATAGCTGCGTAGCGCTTCTTACTAATCTGTTTGTCCCGACAGGCAAAATCTTCGATTACAACCTGCTCGAGTAGCGCGCGATCACAAGAGTTGAATAACTCCTGCAAGGTGGGAAGATCACGCCAACGAAAACACGACGCACTCCATAGCTTCGCACTGCCCATAGCAAAAGACACCCCGTTTCCTTCACCATTCCTTAGGTTAAGAGGATCTTGCAAGCGTGGTACGGGTGATGAGGAATTCCATCGCCATCTATGGGCTGCACCTTGAGGCCATAAGCTGTTGGTGAACAGCGCTTGCACTGGCTCTTTTTATTTTCCAGTATAGCATAAATTACGAACGTTTGTTCTTATTATTACTCTTGTGAGTAACTACCGAAGAGAGCAACGATTCCTTTCTTTGCTCTCGACGCAAGTATTGTCAATTTTTTTCATTTATATGATCTTAAAGATCATGGACTAAAAAGCCTCGGTTCTATAGATTTTGGACAGGTGGGAACCCTTCGCCTCAACGCGGCTTATAAACTTCCTGATCAGAATCTCTGATGTACGACTATCTTTTGTTGGAGATAAAGAATCGGCGCATTTTCGTCCAAGGTGGCCAGACGTGTCGAGTACCCGTAAAGTCTGGTGAGGTCGATTAGCGCATCGGGAGGTTTATGATCAGAAAAAAGAAGTGGTTATTCATAAAGACCGAGCATGTTAGTAAGTTCATCGCGAGAGTGCACATCCAACTTGCGATAAATATGGCGTATATGGGTTTTAGCCGTACCGTTCGCAATAAATAACTCGCGTTCGATAGAGCCAACCGTTTTACGCTGCGCAAGCAACAAGAGAACTTCTTCCTCACGGGGGGATAACCCGTAGGTGCGAGCAAGATTTTGGCATCGACTCGCCAATTCCTGACGCTTCACCATGGCGGTTTCGGCGATTGTGTCTCCTCCACCAAGAAACGCAACACCCCAGCGACTCGACAGCTCTTTTTCGGAGAATAAGATCATGGTGGCTGCAACAACCATAACAACTACGAGACCACTTACTAGGGCGTCTGCTCCCGTCAGCCCAAATCCCGTCGACCCTAGCATTACTTCTGCCTGACGTCCAAGCAAAGAGAACAATGCCCGCACGCCACGCTCAATACCAAACAGCCAAATTGCCGATACGCCGTAGCGATAGCAGAGATTTGCCATGATAAGCATAATAAGGATAGAAAACGCCGTGTATGAAGCACTCGTACAAAAATCGGACATCGCCTTCGTAAGCAGGCCAACATTGGGAATAATCAAAAAGGCTGCAACCATCAAGGGCAACGTAATACGGTAAATGATACCAAAATCAAACTTTCCCCCACGAGCAATAACGCCTACAAACACAATAAGAGAAACAGCAAGCGTGCCGAATGCCGAATGAGGTCCAAACGACGATTGATACATCGAAGATTCCCTCAAGCCGTAGGCAAAAGCATAAATAGCCATAAGTAGCACTATTTTCCAGGGAAAAGAAAACTTTGTCGGTTTCGCCGGAGGTAACTCGGCTGAAGGTAGCGAGCGGAACCCAGCCGCCACCCCTGCAAGAGATATTATTGGAAGCAACAACACGACAACAGCCAACCAAGGAAGCAAAAGTCCTCGACAAAGATAGATCAAAAACGCGGCTACAATCATCGAAGCCGAATAATACAATGCAACGCGAAACGGATTGAGGCACCCATACAGCTCTGACCACAACAATATAACCAACGCAATACCCATACCGCCCAATACAGCAATAGGCACCCCAAGCACGGAGGCCAGCGCAGGAAAAGCCAGCGAGGCGAACATGCCGCCCGTTGCGGCAACCAGCGCCACTCCCGCAAACACATATAAAGCGGTGCGGTGAAAAAACGGTCCCGTCTTTTTTGCAAGAGCCGCACAAAGAAGCATAGTGGCCACCATGACAATGTCGAATAAATCATGGCTTGCCACCGATGCTGCGGGGAAATCAACGAAAGACCCAACAAACGTGATTTCAATCCATGCACGATACGCACCAAGACCTAAAAAGAACAAGGGAAGTGAGGGTAGCCAAGAAAATAACATCCCCGGCGGGCGGCGAGTAGGATTTCCTGCGTCGGGAGTCTCACTGGCTCCCCCCATAGTGTCGGCATCGGAAGCCACATCGACCGGCAGAGCGTCGATTGCCGCAGAAACATCACCCCGAAGATCTGGGCAGCTGTCGTTTTTTCGATTGCGCACGACTTTGCTCATGATTTCGCTGCCAGCACTCCCCCACCAGCAGCCCCTCCCCTCATTCTCACGTGCTACAACCATTGTACCGAAAACGATTCTACGTGCAACTAATGCATCCATACAAAGGCGTATGACTACTTTGTTTTACCTGGTCAAAAAAGGGTTATATAAAGGGATTACTCAAATCATCCCCTCAATTTAAGCACGGACGAATGACGCACCGTCGTCATGCGCCTATGGTGGTTGCTAAGGGAGCCGCAAAAGCAGAGGTGCAGGAGAATGTTCAACCATCCTTGTAGCTAAGCCATAATGCGGCGCATGGCACACGATCACGGAGGGAAACCATGACCGAGCACAACGAAGTTCACAGAAATCTCAGCCGGCGTGACCTATTCAAGTTTGGCAGCGTTGCCGCAGCGAGTGTTGCTGCAGCAGGAGCTCTAGCCTCCTGCGCTCCTCAGAAAGCCGACAGCGCAAGCGGAGGATCGTCCGGTGCCGCAAAAGGCACCACAATAGCTGCGGGCCATGGCCGCGAGGGACTACCCGCATTTCTCGCTCAACCAGACCCCATCAAAGACATCGCTGAAACCAAAGATTTCGATGTGGTGGTTATCGGTGCCGGGGCCGCTGGCGTACCAGCCGCTCTCGCAGCGCAAGAAGCCGGAGCAAGTGTGGCACTCATCCAAAAAGAAAACCAAGCCATTAGTCAGGGGAACTCTGGAAGCGGCATCGACCTTTCCACCAGCGATCCGGGCGACATAGCAAACCTCGTATCCCAACTTATTAAAGATAGCCAACACCGCCCCACCCGTAAACTAGTGGAGCTCTGGGCAAACAATTCCGGCGAAGCCGTAAAATGGGTAATCGAAAAAGCTAAAGAAGGCGGCGCTACCGTTATAGACCAGGGTAACGTACAGCACATGCCTCTTATTAAAAAAATGGGCTACAACATGAACTTCGTTACATCGTTCTTCGGCCCCAAACCTCTCACTACTGGCGACGGCATGCGCGCCTTGGCAACGACCGCCGAAAAAGAAGGTGTTCAAATTTTCTATTCGCACGAAGCAAAGCAGCTCGTGAAGGACAGTTCCGGAAAAGTAACCGGTGTTATCGCTCACGGCAAGAATGGCAATGTGCAATTTAATGCCAAAAAGGGTGTTATTGTTGCTACGGGCGACTACCAAAACAACGAAGAGATGTCGAATTACTACCAGCCTGATTTGAAAAACTTCACCCGCAAGCAAAGCAATAAAACGGGCGACGGCCATAGGATGGTTATCTGGGCTGGTGGCAAAATGGAAGACATTGCGCATACCAAGATGTTACACGACTTCGATGCAGGCCCGGCCTCAATGTGCGACATGCCGTTCCTTGCCGTAAAGAATGATGGCACACGCTTCGTAAACGAAACCGTTGAGATGTCGCTTCTAAACAACTATCTACGCTCCGAGGCCGATCAAGGATGGTATTCACAGATATTCGATGCTGACTACATGACAAAGGCTGCCGATTGGCCAGGCAAGCTGGTAGACCCTGAAGCCCTCAAGGTATACATGCCTGAAGAAAACGTGAAGCGAGAAGGCGTATTCGAAGACTTAGTACGCACATTTAAAGCCGACACCTTGGAAGAGTTGGCCAAAAAACTGGAAATATCTGACACGGCGGCATTCACCGCTTCCGTCAAGCGCTACAACCAGATGGTAGCAGCCGGCAAGGACGAAGACTTCGGAGTGCCTTCTAAGTATTTAAAAACCATCGATACGCCGCCCTTCTATGGCATTCATCGCTGGGTACGAATTTCGGCTATTTGCTCCGGTGTTGACATAAACGAAAATCACGAATGCTTAACGCCTGAAGGAGAGGTTATTGAGAACCTGTACGCCATCGGAAACTGCGCGGGACACTTCTATGGCGGTATCGACTACCCGCTTACCGTGTTCGGCCTGTCGCTTGGTCGCTGCTATACCGAAGGGTACGTCATTGGTCGTATGGTAGCCAAGAAGTAAACCTACCAACATCTCTCCAGAATGGATGCGGATTCTCCCTCCCTCGCAACCATTCGTATTAAGAAGAAATGCCCGCCGTGATTACATCCAGCGGGCATTTCTCAGTAGCAAGAAAGATTTCGGCTCAGACTTCTTACCAACAACGTTTACCAGCAAAGCACTTCGCAGCCGGTTTCGGTTACTACAACCTGGATTTCCCATTGTGCAGTAAGGCTTCCATCGGCAGTACGTACAGTCCAGCCATTGGGGTCGCTCATATCTATTTCGGAACCGCCGGCATTAACCATCGGCTCAATGGTGAACACCAGGCCCGGTACCAACACCATGCCCTCACCCTTCTTGGCAGCAAAGCTTACAAAGGGGTCTTCATGGAATTCCAACCCAATACCATGGCCTCCGAATTCGCGCACAACCGAATAACCTGCACGCTCGGCCACCTCACGCGAGGCCTGTCCCACATCGCCTATAAAGCCCCAAGGCTTAACCTGAGCCAAGCCAGCTTCAACAGCCTCCTTGGTCACCCGCACCAAACGCTCGCGCTCGGAATCGACATGTCCAATACAGAACATGCGCGAAGAATCGGAGTAGTAGCCGCCCAGAATAGTGGAGCAGTCAACGTTTACGATGTCTCCCTCATGCAACTCTTCATCATCCGCAGGAATGCCGTGACACACTACTTCGTTTATTGAGATACAAACACTCTTGGGAAAACCCTCATAGTTCAGGGGAGCAGGAACAGCTCCATGTTCGACTGTGTAGTCGTGCACCCAGCGATTAATCTCGCCCGTTGTTACGCCCGCAGAGATGTGCTCGGCAACATAATCGAGAGCACCAACGTTCACTGCGGCACTGCGTTTGATACCGTCAATATCGGCCATCGATTTTAACAGTGAGCGAGCAGGCACCTCTAGCCCCTGTTCGGCAAGTGACTGTAGCCGCTCATCAAAAGCAAGGTGACATTTCTTGTACTTCTTACCACTACCGCACCAGCAGACTTCATTGCGTGCTGGCTGATTTTCTCCATCATACATGCTGCTTCCTTTCATTCGCCGCTATGGTAGCACCCCACAAGCATTCAAAGGCAGCAGCATGAACAGACTACCGAGAATCTTCCCCTCCACGCGCACGACGACGCCTTAGATAGTGATACGCAAGCGTTCCCACCAACACCAAAGCAGCCGTAACGCCGAACACCACCGCAGTGGCACGCCAATCGCCCGCCGCCGCAAACGATGAAGCAAGCGCCGCGGCTGCAATCGACGGCAACCGACCCGCTGTCGTTACCACAACAAGCTTCACTGGGTGCATGCCCGCAAGCGCCGCCGTATAAGCCATAATATCTTTCGGTAAGCCAGGGATAAAAAATGCAGCTAACAGTGCCAGATCAAACTTTTGGGACTGGCGCAATCGCGCCAACTTCGCCTGTCTCTTTTCTGACAGGAACAGATTTACCACCCGACTACCACCAAACCGCACAATAGCAATAATGGCAATACACCCCACGACACTTGCCGCAAGGTATATCAACGCACCTTTCCAAAAGCCAAACGCGTAACCTGCCGCCAATTCGAGAGGTTCGCTAGGCACAACAACCGTCACTTCTTGTAAAACAACAAAGGCCCCCAAGACCAACGGTGCGAGGGGACCCAAACGTGCAGCCTGCTCTTGGACAGAGGCGCCATCCGTAAAAAAGGCAAGGGCCTGGCGGCCATGCATTACCAGCAGCACAACCATACCAAGCAGCAGGACAACACCAATCGCGGCCACCAACACCTGCCGCCTACGCGTGTGGGTATCGCTTCCCTTTTCCTTGACCATTGCTTACTTGGCCTCTCGTATCATCGCCCGTGCGCGATTTGGTTGATGCCTCTATGGGGGCGTCCGCTATCCGCGAACCTCCGCCCCCGTAGCACCACAAACCTTCTTCACCAAACGCTCGTGAGCTTTATCCACTTCTTCACCGGTAAGGGTACGGTCGACCGCTCGGTAAGTAAGAGCATAGGCCATCGACTTTTTACCTGCGCCGATGCGTTGATCGTCGCGATACACATCGAACAGACGCACCTCTTCTAGCAGCTTACCACCTGCCGAGCTCATACACTGCACCAACTTCTCATGAGTAACGCCTTCGTCTACCACAAAAGCCACGTCCATGGACACCGCGGGGAACGTAGGCACATCCACATAATCACGCGCAGGGCGGGCCGCCTTCACAAGCGCATCCACATCCAACTCGAACGCCACTACCGGAGCGTCGGCTTGATACGCATCCACCGCGAGCGGGTGCAATTCGCCCACCCAGCCCAGCACGGTACCACCCGAAAGCACCTGCGCTCCACGACCGGGCTGCACATGCGGTGCCTCTTCAGCAGACAATGCCTTAAAACGCAGCTTGGGTAAAGCCAGTTCGCGCGCAAGATTTTCTACAGCACCCTTACCGTCAAAGAAATCGAATGCTTGCATTTGCTCGTTCCATCCGCCGTCGCGCAAGGCACCCGCCATAACGGCAGCTAGACGGCGACGCTCCTTAGGCTGCTTGCGGCCTTCGGCAGCAAAGAACACCGCACCTGTCTCATAGAGCTGCACGTTTTTCACACCGCGGCTCTGGTTGTAGGCAACATTACGCAGCAAGCCAGGAATGATGCTCTGACGCATAACGGACTGATCGGCATTGAGGGGATTGATTAACTCAACGGGTTCACCCAAACCTTCAGGAGCCATGCGGAGGCGACTGAGGTCTTCAGGCTCGGCAAACGAATAGGTCATGGTCTCGTTTAGACCGCAACTGCGCATAGTATTGTTCACGATATCAAGCACATGCTCGGCATCCGAGCGCGTACCTACCCGTCCACGACCACCCGGAAGCGTAGACGGAACACGATCCATGCCCCACAAACGCAGCACTTCTTCGTACAGATCAATCTCGCGTTCTAAGTCGGGACGGAACGTTGGCGTGGTTACCGCAAGCACTCCGGCATCGGCGGCGTCGGCAACAACGCAACCCAAACGACCGAGGATATCTTCTATATCTGCACGCGGAATATCGGCACCCATCATGGCGCAGAAACGCGGAATACGAAACTCGAGGTCGATGGGTTTAGTCGATTCCAAATACACGTCTACCAAACCTGGACACACCACGCCTCCCGCCACCTCGGCTAGAAGCGCTGCAGCGAAGTCGGCATTGGCAGCAACAGGATTGTCGTCCACACCGCGTTCGTAACGCATGGATGCTTCGCTGATAAGTCCTAAATTGCGGCTGGTGCGGCTGGTGTGTGCGCGATCAAACGTAGCTGCCTCCAGTAGCACCGTAACGGTATCCTCGGTAACTTCGGTGTCGAGGCCCCCCATAACACCCGCCAATGCCACCGCACGCTCAGGTGTAGCAATAACGGTCATGTCGGCGGTAAGGGTACGGTCTTCGCCATCGAGAGTAGTAAACCGCTCGCCCTCGGCAGCGGGGCGCACCACGATATGCGCTTTGCCGTCCGATCCGGCCAATTGATCGAAATCGAAAGCATGCAGGGGCTGGCCCAGCAGGAATAGGATGTAGTTTGTTACATCGACAATGTTATTGATGGAACGTGCTCCCAAAGCAGTTACGCGCTCGGCCAACCAATCGGGACTCGGCCCCACCTTCACGCCACGGATGACGCGCGCCGTATAACGGCGGCAGCGAGAAGAATCGGCTATTTCGACAGATGCCAGGTCTGCCGTAGGGGTTGCGGACGTGTCTTCCACCAAATCAAGCGCCGGATACGTCACGTCGGTGCGATACATAGCGCCCACCTCGCGAGCCATACCCGCCACCGATAGGCAATCGGGACGGTTTGGTGTAACCTCGAGGTCGAGTACCGTATCGGAAAGCTGCGCATATTCAGCGAATGGTATACCAACAGGGGTGTTCTCAGGCAGAATCATAATACCCTCATGATCGCTTCCCAGCCCCAGTTCGCGTGCCGAGCAATTCATACCCATGCTGGTCACACCGCGCAGTTTCGATTTCTTTATCTTAAAATCGCCCGGCAAAACTGCCCCCACCATGGCGCAAACAATATGGTCACCAGCATTAAAGTTCTGCGCTCCACACACGATTTGCAGCGGTTCAGGGCTGCCATCAGTACCTAGGTTATGCATCCCCACGTCCACCGTGGTAACCCATAGGTGGTCAGAGTCGGGATGCTGTTCTTTTTTGAGCACCTGAGCCGTAACAATATGATCGAATGCCGCGCCCACCTTCTCTACTGCCTCTACACCTGTACCCGTCAAGTCGAGCCGGTCGCAAAACGCCTTCACATCGCTTGGCACGTCAACGTATTCGCTTAACCATTTAAGAGATATCTTCATGTTGGATTCTTCCTCTTGATGCCACTAGCTGTTCACCCTATCACCGAGGCCGACCACTGTGCCGGCTGTTCTGTCGCTTATATAGCGACGGAGCCTAAAATTGCCTCAGGAAGCGCATGTCTCCTTCGAGTAGCATGCGCAGGTCGGGAACGTTGTACTTCAAACACGCAACGCGCTCGACGCCCATACCAAACGCAAACCCGGAATATTCCTCAGGGTCGATACCCGAATAACGCAACACATTGGGGTCGACCATGCCACACCCAAGAATTTCCAACCAGCCAGTACCCTTACAGAAGCGACACCCCTCACCGTGGCAAATACCGCAGCTCACGTCCACTTCAGCCGAAGGTTCCGTGAACGGGAAGTAATGTGCGCGAAACCGCGTCTTGCGCTCCTCGCCAAACATCTGCTTGCAAAAATAATCTAACGTACCTTTGAGATCGCCAAACGTAATGCCCTTATCTACCACCAAGCCTTCAATCTGCGTGAATTGTGGCAAATGGCTCGGATCGGCTACATCACGACGGTATACCTTACCGGGAGCAATAATATAGATAGGCGGTTGCTGGTCTTCCATAGCGTGAACTTGCACACCAGAAGTTTGCGTGCGCAACAGCACATCGGACTCGCCGCGCACAGCAGCTTCGTCACCAGACCGATCGACCACGTAGAACGTGTCAGCCAAACTGCGACTGGGATGATCTGCAGGAGCGTTCAGTGCCTCGAAATTATAGTAATCAGTTTCCACTTCGGGGCCTTGTGCTACGGTATAGCCTAGTCCGAGAAACACCTCGGAGATTTCGTCGGTAATACGGTTAATGAGATGACGCGTGCCCATTTGTTGAGCGCGACCGGGTAGCGTTATATCCACCGCAGCCGCATCAATCGCAGCTTCCAATTCGGCAGCATCAAGAGCGCCTTTACGTGCAGCCAACGCCTCTTCGACGACAACGCGCACTTCGTTTACCGTCTTGCCCACAGCAGCCCGCTCCTCTTTCGGAACCTGACCCATCTGTCGAAGATAGCCCGTGAGGGTACCCGCCTTACCCAGCACTCCCACGCGTACCTGCTCCAGTGCCGCCGACGTGTCCGCCGCCGCAATTGCACCGAGTGTTTGCTCGCGCAATGCGATTAGTTCATCTGCCATCGTCATATGCTCGCCCTTTCGTCTCTTTGTCCTGCTTGGCCGCAGAACGAAAAAAGCCCACTCTTGTCCTTGTTGTCCAAGGACGAGAGCGGGCTCTCGCGGTACCACCTCGGTTGACGACTTGCTGCAGCCACAGCCTAAACAAGCTGCGTACAATCAATTCGCCCTCTCTTGCGCTCGATAACGGGAGCACCCGGCGCCGCCTACTACCTCGTCTTGCCAAGCTATGCCTTGAGGCACACTTGAACATCCGCATTCAGCCACGCTGCTCAGAAGGGAATCGTCGCGCATGCCGTCCGGGCTCTTGCAGCCGGTGAAGCCCTTCTCTGGTGGCGGCATCGATATCGCGGCGCTGTCTTCGTCAAAGCAGTTCCGTATTCATGATGTAACAAAAGAGTATAACGCATTTGCTAGGGGGCGATGGCGAATTTCACAAGCCTCGCCAAAACACGGATACCAGCAAACCTGCAAGCGAGCCTGCAAGCCTCTCGTCGATTTATGGTGGATGTATAAACTGACCAGAAACAACAGCGGTTTACGTACCGAAAGCCCCCTGGGCGCGCTACAGGAACCGATAGCTTACCGTGCGCAGACCCCAGTCGTTACAGGAAGAGAAGCCGAACGCCTTCCATACACCGGGCTGCAAATCCAATACCCGGCTCCCACCTCCCATACCGCCGCAATCATTTACGGTAGCAAATACCGTCATTCCGGCGTAGGATATCTCGACGGTACGCCCGTAATACTGCCAATAACGCGGCCACGCCATGGGGACAGCAACTCCCATAGACCAATCGTCACATACTGCACCCGTAGCCGTTGTACCTGGGTTAGGAGTGTAAGGGTCTGTCGAACCGCCGTAAGCCGAAGCCGTCCCCGTCGACCAACCGATCTCACTTCCCCCCGTATTTCCCTCCGTATCGGGTCCCGGAGTCGGAGGTGTTGGGTCGGGGTTTGGCTGAATGGGAGTTTCTGGAGCATCGGGACGTTCAACCGTGTTGGCATCTTCACTGACAACCGGTTCGGTTACCGCACCCTGTGCAGCCATATCATCGGCCTTCTTTTTTAGTTCAGCCAGCCGCGCTGCATAGTCATCCTTTGCCCCCTGCAGCTGAGATGTCGCATTGGAAACCACCTGATCGGCTTCTGCTTTCTTCGCCGCTATCTCCGAAAGCTTTTTATCCTGCTCGTCTTTTTGTGCGTTCAGATCTTCTACAATGGCTTCAAATCGCTGGGACCGCTCTTTTTGTTGCTCAATTACCTGAGCTTGATGCTGGGTAACCGTGGAAAGATAATACAGATTGCGCACCAGCTCATTGAAATCGGCCGCCTCGAGCACAAGGGTCACCAACGACTGGGTCGAACTACTGCGATATTCAAACCGCGCCGTCTTTCCCAAGGTAGCACGACCTTCAATCACAGCTTGTTGTGCCTCCATGGCTTGCGCGGCAGATTGGTCGATGCGTTCCTGCAGCGCAGCAGCCTCCTGTTCAAGCGTCGCACTTTGCTCGGCAAGGTTCTGCACGCGCAGCTCGGCACTATCGAGTGTTATCTGGGCCTCATCGACCACCTGTTGCTGCACCGCCGCATCGGATACCTCGTCAGCTTGGGCTCTTTCCAAAGAAAACGGCACCAAGCTATAAGTAAGCCCTGCTGCAAGTAGCCAGCACGCAGCTCGACGTGTTCGAGAGAGACTGCGTTTTTGAAGGATGGACTGTGGCACATTTGACCCAGACATTAAAGGTATCTTACATTCCATGACATACCCCTAAGCCGCAATCAGCCGGTCGTGCGCTGTGGCCAGCGCGGTTATCAGATTTTTAATAAGTGGCTCGTTATCGGTATAGTACTCGTCGTCATAATCGGCGTCGGACATAATGGCAATAAGATAGTCGCCCGATGAACCCTGCACAATACCCGCATCATTCAGAGCACCCATATCAAACAAAGGAGCATCTATCTCATAGCCCGGCTTCGATAGTACCCGATGGTTGCCGCCTAACGTCTGACGAATAAATGAGGTACCCGTCCGGGAAAGTAAGTCTTCGCTGAAAGACGCATTTGCACTACCACTCTTAAGGTATTCACCCACATTCAGCCAAAGCTTTGCTAGATCACGTGGGGTATAAAAGGGGTACCACTCACCCTGCCATGCTGTTGCATCTACGCCAGCCGCAGCAGCCCACGCCTCAAACCCATCGCTGTAGTTTTCGCGCAGGAGCGCGTAACCCGTATTATCAGAATGCACGATAGTATGAGAAAGTACCGTTCCAAGATCGTACGTATCCATATCGTCGGAAGCCATGATGCCAGTACCCTCATATACCGCATCTTCGAAAACTTCATCAGTCAGTGCAGCCTGCCCGCTATCTAAGTACTCCTGGGCAATATAGGCGACATAGGGAGCCTTAATTGTGCTGGCCGAGAAGATAGCAGTGTCGGCGTTATAGCCCAAACCGCGCTCTGTTTTAAAATCGTAGACCACGAAACCTACCTGCCATCCGGCGTCATCGAACGCAGCGAGTGCCGCAGTAACTTCAGGAACATCGCTCGCACTGAGCATATGCTGAGCTCCCGATGCCTCGAAGAGATTGACCTCGGTTGTAGCAGAAGCCGCATCGAGGGCAGTGCGAGCTGTTTCGTATTTGGCAGGTGAATACGCTCCCGATTGGGTAGAATTCCCGTCTTTGCGAAGGGTGCCCATCACGTCTTGCACTCCCCCTAAAGACGACGCGGGTTCTTCTGGATGCACGACCGTGGCGTTGATGAACGCTAAGACTCCGACAATTGCCACAATAGAACACAGGGCACCTGCCACAACCTTAGACCAACCCGGAAGATGCCTCAACCACCGAAGGAATCGCCTCTTTGCTGTTAAAAGACCTTGAGTCACACAACTCCTTCATCAATTGACCTGCTCGCATTTTTCTCGATATGCATCGAGATACCGTCCGAAGAAGTATTCCCTATCGCCCCAATAGGAGCAAGCCCACCGCAGCCATCAACAGAGGATAGCCACCACCACTTCACAAGGATCACTTTACCAATCACTTGAGCACCACAAAGATAAATGGCCCAAGACCCCCCACCAAACCTTACGAGAAGCTAACTAATCTTCTGCCGAGTTCATCAAGCGCAACAGGGTAGAATACGTGAGTTTCTGAGCCAAAAGCTGCTGCGCCGTAGCAGTGCGCAACGAGCCCCGAGCCTTAAGATTTTCAAGTTTTTCCGATACCGCAGCAAGCTGAAGTTCTACGGTCTCAATGGCATCTTCAAACGCAGCAAGACGCTCGATCGCAGAGCCCGCATAGCTCCCTTCCATAACACACACAACCTCTGCTGCATCTACCGTGTAGGTTCCATCCTTGTGCTTTATGGTCAAACGGTCCATACCGTATCCCCTTTCTCGTCCGTGCTAGTATGGACGAGTGTAGACTACTTAAACGTGAGTACGCCCAATTGCTGAGTTCTCTCCGACGAAAACCGCACGAAAGGCCCGCAGTGGAACCGAGTAAAACAAACAGCGTTCCGTCATCAACACCAGACGCTTCCCTTCGCATACGCTTTGCTACCCCCGAAGACGCAGATGGCATACGTGCTGTATACGCACCTTACTTACACACACCTATTACTTTTGAGGAAGAACTTCCCTCCCCTGAAGCATTTCGGGCTCGCATAGCCGATATTGTCTCTTTTTATCCTTGCCTTGTCGCGGAGCACAACAGCCGCATCATTGGTTATGCCTATGCACATCGCCAAGCTGAGCGCGAAGCCTACGGGTGGAATGCAGAGCTTTCGGTGTACCTCAGCACTGCGGCGCACGGTCACGGCTTGGGGAGCCTACTGTATCGCACGCTCATCGAACTAGTACGAATGCAAGGTGTGAAATGCGCCTACGCACTCGTCACCATTCCCAATGCAGCAAGCGAGCGCCTCCATGAAACCCTTGGCTTCCACCTTATGGGCACACAACGTAATGCAGGGTACACCTGCGCTTCATGGCGTGATGTAGCATGGTATACGTTGCCGCTTTCATCCTTCGACGCGGATCCCGCACCAGTTGTTGCCTTCCGCACTCTTGGGAGCCCTGCGGTATGCGCCGTGGTAGAGAATACTAACCGCGAAATCGCATCACACTTTGATTCGCGTTCGAGTTCGAGTTCGAATTCGGGTTTGAGTTCGGCTGTGGATTCAGATCGCTCCGCCGACGCAAAAGCGCCGCAGTGAGCGTTGTTCGGAAAGGACTCGCACCATGCAGCAAGTGCGCCTCTTCGAGATAATTTATCTGTTAATGGAACGCTCGCCACGCACAACCAGCGAGTTGGCCTGTCAACTGGAAGTGTCTGCACGCACCGTGCGACGCGATGTCGACGCACTATCAGCCTCCGGCGTTCCCGTGTATATGACCCGCGGCAAGGGCGGCGGCGTACACCTCATGGAGGGTTACGTGCTGAACAAATCGCTAATCAGCGATCGAGAGCAGGACGATATTTTGGCTGCACTTTCAGCTCTAGAGACTACTGGCGCCGTAAATTCGTCGAAGACGAGCATACGTCTTGCTCGCCTGTTCCAACGAGAAAGTGCCGACTGGCTAGACATTGACTTCTCGTTTTGGGGCGCACCGCCAGAGTATAAGCAGGCATTCGAAACCATCCGTCGCTCCATTTGTACTCGCTGTCTGTTGAAGTTCGACTACTACGACGCCTCGGGCAACCAGACTGAACGTACGGTGGAAGCCGTCCGACTTATTTTCAAAGAGTCCAGCTGGTATTTGCAGGCGTTTTGCTTAAAACGAGATGATTGGCGCATATTTAAACTTTTCCGCATCGATTGGCGCACCATGAAAGTGCTAAACCAAAGTTTCGAGCCGCGCACACCACCCGAAGCATTTGGCCAAGACGATCTTGCCGGCACGACGCGTCTGATACTGCTTTTTGAGCGAAATAGTGAGCATCGCGTTCGCGAAGAATTCGCCCCCGATTCCATCACATATCGCGAAGACGGGCGCCTGCTGGTGCAGCTGGAGAGCCGCCTGGATCAGCGCACCCGCTTCTACCTGCTGTCCTACGGAGCCGAGTTGGAGGTGCTCGAACCCTCTGAGCTACGTCGTTGGCTGCATGTCCAAGCGCAAAAGATCGTGGAAACCTATCGTGCAAAATAAGTTTTCAATAGAGGACATCCCCTGTCCTCTACCCTTTCGTATTCTACTAACAGGTACTAACCATCAGCGAAAGGATTACCTATGAATTACACGATTGTCGAACTTCCCGAACAGCAGCTTGTCGGCCTCGCCCAAACAGGCCTCCTCAACGACGATCCCGAGTGCAGCACAAAAATCGGTGCAGTATGGCAAAGATTCAACACTCCTGACACCTTCGAAGCTATTCCCGATGCCGAAACCATACCCTATCCGTGCTTTGGAGCATATTACGATTACAACCTGAATGCTAATGAATACACCTTGCTGGTAGGGCGTGCTAGCGCGGCCGCTGTAGCCCCCGAGGGCATGGCAACTGTCACTATTCCCGCTGGTCGTTATGCAAAGTTCTCTATTCAAGGCGATTGCGTAACCGCCGTCGGACAAGCATGGATGGACATCTGGAGCGACCAGGAACTACAAGCCAAGCGTGCCTTCACCGTTGATTTCGAGGCCTATCTCCCCGGCGAAGACATGACCAATGCCAACATAGATATTTATGTTGCCCTAAAATAGCGACAAGCGCACAACAAAGACATCTGGGAGGCTTTTATGGCGTTCGACTTCAAAACGGAGTATCGCGACCTGTATCTACCCACAACAAGTCCCACACTGATAGATGTGCCTGCAATGAATTTCTTTGCCGTAGCAGGACGCGGGAACCCCAACGACGAAAACGGATCCTATGCCGAGGCGGTTGGCTTGCTGTACGGACTATCATTCACGATTAAGATGGCAAAGAAGGGAGCTTGGCAGCCGGAAGGCTATTTCGACTACGTGGTGCCGCCACTCGAGGGCTGGTGGTTTGGTGCCGGCGCGTTCGACGGAACTCGTATCGTGAACAAAGACGCGCTTCAGTGGGTCTCTTTGATTCGTCAACCCGACTTCGTCACGCCGGAGGTATTTTCCTGGGCTATTGAACAGGTAGCACGTAAAAAGCCCGAACTTGACGTGGATCGCGCACACTTCATACGCTTTACTGAAGGAAGGTGCGCCCAGGTTATGCACCTTGGTCCTTACGACAACGAACCGGCTACCGTTGCTGCTTTGGGCGCATTCGTGCAGCAGGAAGGCTATGTTCAAGACATTATCGAGCCTCCAAGCGCCGAAGCTCTGATGACCGAGCTCGATGCACGAGGCAACATCCCCGCATTGCGCCTGCACCACGAGATTTACCTAGGCGATCCACGTCGGACAAAACCTGAAAATCTAAAAACTGTCATCCGCCACCCAGTAAAACATGCGTGAACGAGACGTCTTCATGCCTGAGCAGTCAACCAGCGAGGTTTTACACAACAACAACTCACCATGCCATGTTGTGGGCAACTATAACTTAGCGTGCGATATGACAACCGCTGGTAGTCCTTCGGGTGTTGCAGGCAGCGACAGCTTGGCGCACAACAACGCAAAACTTATCCCTACCGTGCGTGCGCGTTCTATTTTACAGAAGGTGCGCCACGGCGCAGACCAATGGTTTGGCATCGACTACAACATGAACCTGTACAAAGGCTGCCCACACGGCTGCATCTATTGCGACAGTCGGAGCGAATGCTATCGCATGGACAACTTCGACCAGGTCCACGTAAAATTCGACGCGTTAACTATCCTGCGGCGCGAATTGCGCAGTCGACGCGTACGCGGCATCATCGGGCTTGGAGCAATGTCGGATACCTACAACCCTTACGAACGCACACTGTGCGTTACGCGCAGGGCGCTTGAGCTAGTGCACGAATATGGGTTCGGCGTGTCGGTGGATACCAAGAGCACATTGATAGCCCGTGATGTCGATTTACTGAGCGCCATCGGTAAGGTCGGAGGCACCATAGCTAAAATCACCATTACTACCACCGACGATGCACTAGCCCGCATCATTGAGCCGCATGCGCCCGCCCCCTCTGCCCGCCTCGAGGCACTTTCTGCACTGTCCGAGGCGGGCATATTCTGCGGCGTGTTGTTTACCCCAACACTACCCTTCGTCACCGACGACGAGGCCTCGGTGCGCGCCGTAGTCGAAGGGGCCGCCAAAGCAGGCGCACGATTCATCTATCATATGACGGGCATTACCATGCGAGACCGCCAACGCGACTACTTCATGGAGCACATCGGAGCGATCGATCCCACCCTGCCTGACCGCTATCGCAAAGTCTATGGCGAACGCTATTTCTGCAACAGCCCGCAGGCATCCGAAAACCGCGCGTTATTCCGCGCCCTTTGCAAAGAGCATGGTCTATTGTGGCGCATGCCCGACATTATCGCCGCCTACAAACCCAACCAGCCAGTGGGAGGACAGACCTCGCTGTTCTAATGTTTCACCCTGGCGTATCCTTATGGTTCTGTGCCAAGCACCTTCCGCACACCTTGGTACACAATGCCTCAGAAATCAACATAAAGACGAGGTCCCTCAGCCCAAGACTCCTCCTGCGTGGGGTTTCCTGCAAACAAAAGAGTACGCAGTTCATAGCGTTTTGTCAGCAGGTCTTTTCGCTGGCTCCTTATGCGTCCGCCCAAACGCTTAGCTAATAGCACAGCCGCTTCATCAAACCTACGCGCGTCAAAAATTTGACTCCGTGTCACAGAAACAACGGTTACTCCCACATGCGCCAAATTCGTACGCTTCGCCGCATCGCCCGCAATACGCTTCGACCCCGTATGAAACATATCGCTGTCATACTCAACAGCCAATTTTGATTCAGGCCAATACAGGTCACAACGATACCGCACCCGACGCGATGAACTTCCGCTCCTTACCGGCACTTCGATTCCATAATTAAGCCGAGGAAGCGCAAGCCCATATCCCCCAAGTGAGGTAGGTAGACAAAGGAGCAAAACGAGCGCGGCCTCCATAGGCGAAGCAGCCCCATCTATCAGATAATTTAGCGCACGCCTCGCTCGTTTTGCTCCCGATACACCATCCGATTTCGCCACATAACGGCGAAGAGACTCGACACTTGTCGGCGCCTCGTGCGTGCAAAATCCACGAGAGTTGCTAGGACTAAGCGCAAACGAGCCGCAAAGTTCATATCCGATTTCGACAACTTTCACCAAGGGAAGCATGGTTGACATCTGCAAGAAACACGCTTCAGGTGAACTCACATAAAGATTGTCTTTTACGCGCAAAAACGAGTTTGCGGCCGAAGGTCCATGCCACACGTGGCAAATGATATTTTTTGCCCTACTCCGCGACGAGGCATCTGCGACAGCAAGATGGAGGGGAGCATCTCGAACGCCTCTTTCTTCGAGCTCAAACCACTTATCAGCCGAACATTTCGGCACAAGCCGTGCCCGAGGTTTCGCGCGCGATAGATCAGTACTGCAAAAAGCACGTTCGGAACGCCAGAATTCCAACGCTGAAGTATGACTGATGAAAATACTCATGGTCATAGCTTACCATCGAGGTTCGCCTTGTGCGAGAGGGAGCGTTTTGCATTTAGAGCAGCTGCTTCGTATTCGGAGTGTTTAGGGCTAGGACGACGGTATTCTCAGGGGTACCTTAGGTTCTGGTAATGCCTCGGATTCGGGGGGATCTGTGCTTGGCATTCGTGCTTGGCATTCGTGCTTGGGTGATTTTTCTAGCGATTTGCCTCCGGGCGATTTTTTCGAACCAATTTGGCGAATCGAAACGACTATGTACTCAAAATTCGCAAACAATTCAACCGATAATCAAGTGGCAAAAAGCACCAGTCTTCTGATCAGGCCATACGATAGTAGGTACATCACAAGCACGTCTGCCCACGTTGAATCCGAGTACATAACCGTTCCAATTCGCCAAATCAGCCTATATTTTTTGCTCTGGCTACTTTTGCCTCGAAACACAGCTGCGGAATGTACGCACGCTACAAAATGCGGGCACGCTACGCGACACCGTGCGTCACCGCATTTTCGCATACAGTCTCTTTTGCAATATATCTCCTCAACATACGATCTAACGCCTCTAGCGGCCCTTGTGTTTTTCTTTGCGTTTAGCCTGCTTGAGCCTGAATCGTCGCTCAGCTTCGACCTGACGGGCAATGCGCGCGTCCGCCCTTCGTTCAACCTTGCGTGCCTCATAGCCGGCACTCATTGCCTGCTGGGCTTTCGTACCTACACCGGATTGCCCCACAAGCTTTTTCGCCTCGCGTTGGCGACGCTTCGGGTTTGCGTGAGCGAGCAGGCTTGATGCGCACGGCAGCGCATCGTCGGCCGCAATATCGAAGACGAGCGTCGCCCAGCTTCGGCAAACAAACGCCAGGATCTCGGTGTCCGCCGGCTCGGTTGCGCCAAACACGATACGACATGCGCTGTAGCTGCCGTTTTCCTCATGCTCGCAGATGCCGACCCAGAATTGGCCGTCATGTAGCAACGTCAACGTCGAAGAAGTGGTGACTTGCATAGTTCCTCCTTTATGTGTTGTCGTACCGCGAAGAACGGACAACCAAGGAGGCAGGTTACTGACAAAGCCGCGATGTGATACTTTGCGCCCGGACTACCGACCGGACCGTGTTTTTATCTTTGCGCGGCACCATGATAGCACAGCTCAAACGTCTATCGGCAATCTGCCAGCACGTCTGAAAGCGGAAGCACACCCATCTTATTGCGGAATGACGCTCAACCAAGGCGACCTACCTATCGATGACAATCGAAACATCGCAGCTCATGTTGGCAAGCCTCTTCGGTCGATATGCACGATATGCTGCTAGAGCTTCGTTTGCAGCCATCCTGACATGGTGTCGAGAAAGCGTTGCAACTTACGACCGGCTGGATGCAAGTTAGACGGGTTAGTCTTGCGCGCTCCAATCCCCTTCGGCATACTGGCGCCATTGGCCAATCTCTCAACCCTGCGACGTTAGGCAATACATGAACGTAACAATTTCCGAGAAACCGACGCTCACCGATATCGAGGTTGCCATCGTATGTCCTCGCATCGACGACCGCGTGCAGCGCATTGCGGCAACACTGAGCGTGTTTGATCGTAAACTTACTGGAGAGCGCAGCGGGGCAACTTTTATCGTACCAGCCGAAGAGGTGTTATATATCGAAACTGTAGATGGCACTACGTTTCTCTACACCTGCGACTCCGTGCTGAAAACGTCACTGCGTCTCTATGAGGCAGAAGACAAGCTTGCCGGCTCCGAATTTATACGTGTCTCCAAGCAAATGCTCGTAAACTTCGACCACGTAAAGGGCATTAAACCCTTCGACAACGCCCGCATCCAATTGCTTTTGGACAACGGTGAAGCAACTATTGTCTCGCGCCAGTATGCGCCGAGCATCAAGAAAAAGATCGGCCTATGAGGAAGGCTGTAATGCCCTTAAGCCTCCAAGCTGCCGGATCGTCCTTTCCTCATAGTCAATTTGAGTCCCTCAAACAACCGCCGCAAACCATCCAAACAAGCATTCCTCAACACCACACCAATCTCTCAGCAAGGAGCATCCTATGAAAGCACTCGCGAAGCAAACTGTATTTTCTATCTGCGTCTTTTTTACACTTGCAATGATCATCTGCCTTGCCCTAGGCTACCTCTTCGCTGGCCCAAGTTACGGACTGAATCTAACCTTATCCTTATTAACTATTACCATTGGAATAGGAATATTACAAGCTTTGTGGTTCAGCGGCGCAATAGTGAAGAAGCTGGCGTATCCCCTACGCATCGCCTGCTTTGGCGCAACCGCCTTGCCTGTGATTGCATCCAGCGCAAAGATAGGCGCGTGGTTACCCGATGATCAACCGGAAACATGGGGAACTTTCGTCCTCATATTCTTGGTTACCCTCGCCGCAATGACGGCCGCCTACACTATCTATTATCACAAGACGGCCGGCAGCTACGAGCAAGCACTCACTCGCTACCGTAATCGTCAGGGGAAATAAGCGAAAGGCACACACCGCACATGACAACTCCTCTACCGCTTACCCCGCCGACAAAACGCACCTCTCAGCACGTGCTATGATACGCGCGGTAATAATAACGTGTATCGATAAGCTTACAGGTCTCCTTCTTCTCGTTGAGGCGCTGCGAGCATCGCACGAAAGGACGACGATGGGCATCTACGTCATCACCGGAGCATCAAGCGGCATCGGCGCAAAGACGGCCGAAATTCTGCGAGAAGACGGTCACGAGGTTGTGAATATCGACCTACGTGACGGCGATATCAACGCTAACCTCGCAACAAAGGAAGGCCGCGCAGCAGCGTTAGCCGAACTACACGAGCGCTATCCTGAAGGCATCGACGCCATGATTTGCAACGCCGGCGTATCGGGTGGCAAAGTGCCTATCTCGCTGATTATCTCGCTTAATTACTTCGGCGCTACCGAAATGGCGATGGGCGTATTCGATCTGCTTGAAAAACGTGGTGGAAGCTGCGTGGTTACCTCGTCAAACTCCATAGCTCAGGGTGCTGCGCGCATGGATGTAGCCGGTATGTTGAACAATCAAGCCGACGAGGACCGCATCCTAGAATTAGTGAAAGACACCGACCCCGCCATTGGGCACGTGTACTACGCTTCGACAAAGTACGCATTGGCCCGCTGGGTGCGTCGCATGAGCGCCGACTGGGGTTCGCGCGGCGTGCGTTTGAACGCCATTGCCCCCGGCAACGTACGCACTGCCATGACTGCCGACATGCTACCTGAGCAGCGCGCGGCCATGGAAGCCATCCCTGTGCCCACACACTTTGGCGAAGAGCCACTTATGGATCCTATCGAAATAGCAAATTCCATGGCGTTTATCGCGTCTCCACAGGCAAGCGGCATCAATGGCGTAGTGCTGTTTGTGGATGGCGGCACCGATGCTTTGCTCAATTCCGAGAAAGTGTATTAGGAGACAGTTATGGTCATTGACGATTTCACTACCGCAATGCAGAATAAGGACCATCACGCGCTTGCAGCTTGCTTTACCCAAGAATGCCGCTTGGTCGACTATTGCCCTTCCATGGTGCAACGCCAAAACTCATTCGTATATGGTCGCAACGCTATCGAGATGTTCTTCCATAACAAGTTTATGTTCGGCGGCTTCGGCATGCTGGATGCACGGGTAATGAACGAACACACGGTAAACTTTTACGCCAACTACAACGGCGCTATCATCCACGCACTCGCTCAGATTGAGAACTGCAATGACGGAGTATGCAGCTTAGACGACAGCCTTATCCGAGAGCTGGTTATACGCCCAGCGTAACATCTGCAACTCTTTACTTAAAGCAAAGAGTTAGAGCGCAGTTTTTGCGACTTATAGGACTTTTTTACACACACCCTGTACGTAAAGAAGGGGCCACTTCATACCAGGTGGCCCCTTCTGAACTTACTTGTTGCGAATCGGATTAGTTTCCTGCAGCCCTTGCGGCTTGGTATTCCTCAACCAGCTTTTTTGTCACCTCAGCTGGAGCCTGCTCGTAGCCTTCGAGCTCCAAAAGATAGGAGCCGCTGCCGCGCGTGATGGAGCGCAGATCCTTTGTGTAGGCAACCACCTCGGCATACGGCACGCGCATAATAATAACCGTATCGCCCGCATCATTGGAATCGGTACCTACAATGCGCCCACGACGCGTAGAGATGTCACCCATGACGGCGCCAGCATACTCCTCACCAACGGTCACCGAAAGATTCGCCATTGGCTCGAGCAAGATAGCGTCAGCTTTCTCGCAGGCAGCGCGGAAGCCGACACGCGCGGCAATCTTGAACGCCATTTCGTTGGAGTCTACGGCATGATAGCTACCGTCATATACGGCACACTTGATGTCTTCCATAGGATAACCGGCCAAAAAGCCCTCACGCATGGCGTCTTGCACACCTTTGTCGATGGCGGGCAGATAACCTCGCGGAATTCTACCACCCACGATTTCGTCGAGGAACTCGTAACCACCACCCGGGTTTGGCTCAAGGCGCAACCAGCAATCGCCAAACTGCCCAGCACCGCCCGTCTGCTTCTTGTGGCGTCCCTGCGCCTCGGCAATCTTGCGGATGGTTTCGCGATACGGAATACGTACAGGGATAAGCTTCGCTTCAACGCCCGTCTGTTCTTTTAGACGTGCCAACAGCGTTTCCACCTGGGCTTCGCCCATAGCAGTAATAACTGTCTGATGAGTTTCCTCGCTACGATTAATCTGTAAAGTGGGGTCAGTCTCGGCAGCGCGCGCCAAGAACGTGCCTAATTTATCCTCGTCCTTTTTGTTTACCGCTTCAATAGCCACCGGATACTGGGGCTTAGGCAGCGGCAGTGGATCGATAGCGATCAATCCCGATTTCGACAAGGTGTCGCCAGTGCGGGCCTCGGTCAGTTTCGGCACAACAATAATGTCACCCGCTTTGGCACTTTTTACGTCGTTGGATTCTTTACCCATCATCACGTACAGGTGCCCAATACGATCTTTCTTAGCAGTGCGCGCATTAACTAGCTCCATACCTGGCTCCAGCACGCCAGAAATAACCTTAAGGAAGCTCAGCCTTCCGACAAAGGGATCTGATACCGTCTTGAACACGAATGCTGCAGGCTCACCATTTTCGTCAACGGTGGTTTCTTCGCCGTTGGCCAAGCGGAATCTACCATGGTGCCGCGGGTGGGGGAAGTAGGTAGCAATATCTTCCATAACACCCTGGATGCCCTGCTCAATAATAGTAGACCCAACGAACACCGGAATAAATAACTCTTGAGCAATGGCTTTATCTAGGAGTTGCTCTAGCTCCTCTTGCGTTAGCTGCTCTTCGCCATCTAGATACTTCATCATCAGTTCGTCGTCAGCCTCAGCTACAAGGTCGCACAATTTGTCGCGCGCAGCTTGCGCCACTTCAATGAAATCGGCGGGAATATCCTCAATACGTTCAGCTTCACTACCCGGATCAAAATAGCGGGCCTTCATGCGAATAATGTCAATAACACCCTTAAAGTCGGCATCCACGCCAATAGGGATAGTTACCGGGCCCAAACGCGAGCCGAAACGGGCATGTAAAAGTGCCATGGCTGTATCAAAATCGGCATTTTCTCTATCGATATGGTTGATGAACACAGCACGAGATAAGCGCATATTTTCGGCTTCGCGCCATAGTTTGGTGGTCATAACCTGCGGGCCAGCAACAGCATCGATTACGAAAAGCGCCATTTCGGCTGCCTGCATGGTAGCCAACGTGTCGCCAATAAAATCAGGATGTCCGGAGGTGTCCAGTAGATTAATCTTGAAATCTTTGTAGGGGACAGGAGCAATAGAGGTGCCGAGAGTAAATTTGCGCCGGATCTCCTCATCGTCATAGTCGAGGTAGGATTTCCCGTCGTGAGTCGTACCCATGCGGGGCGTACGACCACTTACGTGCAGCATCGCTTCGGCGAGCGATGTCTTGCCGGCGCCGTCTTGGCCCACCAGCACAATGTTTCGCACGTGTTCGGTAGCAGGAGCTGCCATGTTGACCACCAACTTTCCTGTTGTGTGGCCACGCCTTACTTGTTTATATTCAGGCGCGAACCACAGTCGAGCCTACACAAACTAGCTAACGCGTACAAGAAACCTCATGTTCAGTAGTGTATCGCATATAGTCGTAAGTAACGAGGTAAAACGAAGGGTAATTCCACTTGGATCGATAGACTGTTTAGCGTGCGTTCAAAAAGTAATCGCCCTTTTTATTCGAAAGACACGTGAATGCGGGTCGTTTGAAGAAACCTCGGGGAATTCGTTACCGAACGGTGACGAATACGTCAGGTGCAGCATGATGGAGCACGAAAGGCGCAACGCGCCCCTATAATCACAGGAAACAGACGCAAGCAGCTTGATTCGAACGAGGTAAGACTATGAGCGCATCAGAGCCCATCATCGACGTCACCCCTGTCGCCAGCACACAAGGCTCGCCAAAGAACACCGCTGCCGCCAGCACGACAGAGAATGCGGCGAACAAGAATAGCGGCACCAACCCCGGCGCTTTCCGCACCCCTTCGTACGGGCGCAAAGCAGCCCAACCCAAAGAAGCTGGATTTCACAGGACACCACCCGTAGTCCAGGCAACCGTTATCGGCGACGCGCGGGCAGCTGCCGCAGCCAAGAAGCCAAGCCGCGCCTCGGGCGCCGTGCAGCTGGTTGCGGGAAGCGCGATTGCACTGGTGGGCGTGCCTATGCTCATCCTGCCCGGCCCCGGCCTTTTGGCCATCGGCGGCGGCGTGGCCCTTGCGGCAAGCGGTCTCAAGAAGCTAGTGGGGAAATAGACTCCGCGCTGGCTGGCCTTTCAGAGCAGCCAGCGCGCATGCAACGTAGCCAACCATCCCGTGCTCACCTTTCAAGGACGAACCCCGAGACTCATTGAGCTCGGGGTTCGTAGGTTTGCAGGTTTCCTGATGCAGCCCACTCACGGCCACCTGCCGTAAAGCGTGACGGCGGTTTCACCCTCCAGACCAGGAAACCCAGGGTTCTCCGCTGCGGCTTTCGACCCAACAAGCATGAGACGCCAGGTTAAAGGGGCCCTCCTTCAACTCATGCTTGGGGGAACGTAAGCGTTTGAGCAGCAGCGGCTTCTTCGAGGTAGTGGCCAAATAAGGTATTGTACCGATAGGTGCGCAACCCGCGCAATTCTTCATCGTCGGCGGCGTAATAGGAAGTTATCTGCACCAGCTCTCCGGTAAGGTAGTCGTATTTGAGGTACTGCACGCCGGTATGATAGCCACCATACGTTTCGCCCGTAGCCTCATCGACGTACTCGTCCTTAAGGGGTGTCGGTTGCTTCGTAGGTTCAAGTGTTAAAGGACCGCCATACATCGCGCCGGGAACCCAGCCATAAGGTTTGAGGGCTATGCTCACTGTGTTGTTTTCAACAGTCCAATTCGTAATTTCGTAGCCGCCATATTCGCTTGTGGGCAACTGGGTGCCAATCTGGGAAACATCGACCTCTTGATCGGGGTTCGCCTCCTCGAGTGCCGCCCAGGCATCTTGCGTTTCCTGCGTTGGCCTCCCGTCTTCCCCGATTATCGCCTCCACGCTTGACATCATGGGAGTGAAAGAAACGCTCGTCGCGTTGCTCGCCATACCCGATAATTCCATCACGTAATCGGCTGCAGGGTTGATCCCCATGCCGTCACCGGCACCAACATAGTGAAGCACGTTGCCCTGGTCATCGGTAATTTTGAGGTTTTGGGGCATAAGCGCATTCTCAGCGGGGTGATACACCGGACGGCCGCTCTCCTCAATGGTCTCAACCTCATCGTTGCGCACGATAAACACGGTGCCCAACTCCGAATGCGTGAACCGCTTGATGCCCAGCGTTTTTTCGCCATCGCTCGTTTGGAAGGTGATATCTTGCGCACCCAGATCGGCTGGCTGCGCAACGGTACCCAAATCAAGGCCGACGTCGTAAACGGTGCGTTCCACGTACTGCCCACCCTCAACCTCAGGAGGAACCATATCGACCAGACTGATAACCACCTCATCGGGAAGTACCACGCTGGGGACAATGCGCATGAGGCACTTCACTTTACCGCTTTCATCCCTATAGGCATCAAGAAGGTTCACGTCGCTTTTGCAGAGAAGCTCTCCGGCACTGGTTATGGAAGCTTGCATAAACCGTGGAACAATCCGCTGAAGTCGCACCCATTCGTTTTCATTTGAGTCCTCATAAAAAGCTCCGGTGTCTAAATCGAACCCGTCTTCTTTTTCAAGGGTGAAGAACAAATTTACGATGTTGCGGTCAGTTGATACGGTGTCGAGAGTAACCGTCATATCATCTATCACCGCCGACTGGCCCACCTCGGTATTCAAACTGGATATGCCTGCCTGCAGGCTGTTGTAGACAGACAGGTTGCTCCCATTTTGGAAAAACGGTACGTCTCCCGCCTGCATTTGCAGCAAGCTCGATACGGCAAAGGCGGTGCCTCCGAACAAGACAACGAGGGCGGCAGCCGCAGCAATCACCACGCCTCGGCGCATGACGCGTGCGCCCTTCTTGGCGTCGTGTTGCGGCGTTGTGCGGCGTGTGGGCGCAGCATGCCGGACGGACTCGCGATTCGAACCTGACTGTCCGGCCGTCGAAGCTACATACGGCTGGAAGCCGGTTTCCACGGCTGCGCTCACAGGATCCTGGCCTGCTGAGGAATCCGCACACTCCTGAGGCACCTCTCGCAGCGATGCGTAGGTCTCCGCGAGTCTCGCCTGAACCTTTGCCGGCATCGGCACGTCGAAGGAATGCTGCATCGCGCGGTTCAGCCCATCCTCCCCGTTCAGGTTCCTAGGGGTCATAATGCCACCTCCATTCCCTCGTTCTCGTTCAGATAGGCCGCTTTGAATTTATCCCGCGCCCTGGTCAGGCGCGTACGTACGGCGCCGTCAGACAGGTTCATGATTTCTGCTACCTGGCTCACGGGATAATCGTTCGCGTAAAACAGCGTAAGCAGCAGGCGGTCGTCGGAGGAGAGCTTGCCAATCGCGTCACGCACGTCAATGATGACGTCATGGTCGGGACGATGCTTGCCACCGACAATCGCCTGTTGCTCGTCGAACACCAGCCCCTTTGCCGCAGGCTCTCCGGAAAAGCCCTCAGGGGCATACGGGGTCTCGCGCCTGCGTTTGCGCAGCAGGTCGTAACAGGTGCGCAGCAGGATACGCATGAGCCACGTGGACAGATGACTGCGCCCCTCGAAACGAGGAATGGCGCGCCAAGCCTTGATGGTAGTTTCCTGCAGGGCATCGGCTGCGTCGTCCACGCTGCCCAGCACCGCCACTGCCGCCTTCCACAAGGGCAGCTTATGCTGCTCGAACAATGCTGCAAAGGCATCGCTGTCGCCGCGTTGGGCACGTTGTAAGAGATCGATCACGCAGGCGCCTCCTTAAATTCAACCGGTTGCCCATTGGACGCGCCGGATAAGGAGAATGTTACACGGGAATTCAAAAGTTTCGGGAAGGACGGCTTTTCCCCCATGCTACGCACGCCTCCATAAAAATGGTGATAGCTGCAAGGTAAATCATGAGTGCGCCAGAATTCATCATCGGTATTGCCCCTGTTGCCAATACCTATAGTTTGCCGAAGAATCCTAGCTACTAAGAAATCAAGCCGCAGCCCTAATGCCGTGATGTCTTTTTGGATTACGAGTAAGCTTTTGAGATAATTTTCGTATCTTTCCGGGTCTTTCGGCCAGTTTAGGCCAGCTCGCGACTAAAAATAAAAAAGCGGAAGCGGTATCCTACCGAACCGTTTCCGCTGATCAATTGAACTTGGTAGGAGCGGCGGGACTCGAACCCGCAAGACCGAAGTCGGCGGATTTTAAGTCCGCTGCGTATGCCAATTCCGCCACGCTCCCCCGATAATGCATCTGCGCCAAAGTACCGGCGCATGCAACCTGTATATGGTAACAAATTCGAGCGCTGTCGGGACGATTATTTGCATTCGCTCATCATTTTGGGAGATTTTTATTACATTTTTTGGTGATAACTACCAATTTTAGGTAAATTGCAGCAACCTCTGGTCGATTATCGACGAAGCATCATAAGCAGTGCGTCGAAACCTCACCAGTATCGAAGTTATTTCGCCCTCGAGGAATTGGCAGCTACACTCAAAATAATACCTTGCAAGATATCCGATTCACTCACGGTAAACGAATCGACGCTAGCTAAGTCCAAAACAACCTGCAAGATAATCAAACCAGCAATAATAACAGGTGCCCGACCCGGGTCCAATCCCACGACACACTTACGCTCACCAAGCGGCAATGCAGCAAGCTGATCATATATCTGATCAAGCTGCTCAAAGGTGACGATAGCCTTATGTACGCGCGTTGTGTCATAGGTCTTCATGTGCTCTCTCACCGACACCACGCTCGTTGCCGTACCCGCCACCGCAACAAGGCGCCGGGGAACAAACCCCGCAACTCGCAGTTCCTCAAAAAAGGGGGCCATGCTTTCTTTCACCCAGGCACGAGACTGCGCCAACTCATTTGCCGATGGAGGGTCGGCAGCAAAAAATTTCTCGGTCACCCGTCGGCACCCAATGTTGAATGAATGCATGTGTGCAGGCTGACCGCCCCCCGATCCTGCGATAACCTCTGTAGAGCCTCCGCCAATATCTACCACCAGCAAATTCTCGTTGGTAAAATCGCATGAAGCCCCCGAAAACGACAAAGCGGCCTCACGTTCTCCAGGAATAACCGAAAGTGTAATGCCTAAGTCGGCCAGCATTTCCACGAATTCTGATGCATTGGCAGCATCGCGCGAAGCAGAGGTAGCTATCGCGACAACCGTAATCTCGCTTCCATCTATTGGCGCATCGTCACGCACTATTTCCTGATAGCGCGCGACCACATCGGCCACGCGGCGCATCGCCTCCGGCTTTAGAACGCCGGTAGCATCTACCCCTTCGCCCAGGTTCGTAATAGCATATTCACGACGTAACTCATGCAACTTACCCTCTTCGTCAACATCAGCCACTAACATGCGGCACGTTACCGTACCAATATCAATAGCTGCATAGCGACCAGGGCGCAAAGCCCCTTCGGTGCAAGGGAGAGTCGAAGGATTATTCAAAAGTAAAGTCATAAAGGAAGCTCCTTGTCGCAGGATTGAGACAACTACGAGGCAGCAATCGCTTACTTTACCCCAAACAACGTATCGAGCAGTGGCGAATACCAGGTGGTCGGTGCCTCAATAGAACCTGGCACGATGTTGGCGGTAAAGCGAGAATCGTTATCTTCTATATTCGACAGCCCTTTGACGTTAGCTGTCTCTTGACCCTCTGGAACCCAACCAAACTGCTCATGCGCACGGTCTTCGATGCCAGCGCTCGTTTGTAATGCTTGCACTTCCGATTGCAGCGCGTTGTTACGTGCTTCTATGGCGGCATACTCCGCTTCCAGACGATCGTGTTCGCGAACAGACTGGTAAAGCTGCTGCGTTGGTGTGTAAAGAAACCAACACGTGAGCATAATGCATAAAAACGTGGCCACACTGCCTATGAACTTTGGCGACTCGCGCCATGCTGAAAGCACCGCGAGCGGACTGCGCCTTGAAGAGGCCTTGGACGATGATTCATTTTGCATACGTGATGAGCGTTTGTGGGAAGAGCCCATCTCGCCCTTGTAGACAGCAGCACGGGAACCGGAAGAGGAGTCACTTGCCGAATTCTCGTTACCGAACTGCTTACTAAACTTTTTACCCGCACGCTCTTTTTGATGCTTGCGACGAAACTGCTCCCAACGAGAAAGTTTCTCAGAGGAAACCTCTTCTTCCTCACACTCATTGTCCTGAGCGCCGGAACGGCTGCTTGCCGGAATACTATCTGGCAGAAAACTCCCTTTACGCGATGGGGCATCGCTGCGACCAGTGTAGGTGGTTACCGCAGAGCGCGATGCAATGCGAGAACTCGCTTTCAACGATGAAGTGGAAGATCGAAAATCAGAAGATGCCTTCCGTGAACCGGTGGCCGCATGCAACGGCGAAGCCGAGCCAGAGCGCACCGAACTACCAGCAGAGCGCTTCCGACTAGAAGATTTGGGTGCAACGTTAGACGGACGCACTGCGCCCACTTCTCGTTTCGCTTCGTCAAACGAAAGTATATTCGCCTGTTTTCCCACAGAGAGTCTGCTCCTCTTAGCATCTTGGTTCGTTTAATGGTAGGTGTAATGCCAGAAGCTGAGGTTAGGATAGCATAGAAGTATTGCGCCTGCCACTAAGCATGCAGGCGAGGATAAGCCGTAAAGAATTCATTGAAACACGCCCGCGATCGCGAAAAACACTTCTGCAGACAGGCCGAAAAACGTACTATAGGTCGAGTTTCTTAATATAAGAACTCCATTTTTTGAACGACTCGTCACTAATGGCATGCTCCATAAGACAGGCTTCATGTTCAGCTTGCTCTTCTGGAATCTTTAGGGCCTTAGTAAGGAAACTGAACAGCATGCGATGACGGTCGCACACCGAGGTACCATAGGAGAACCCTTCCTGGGTTAGCGTAATATCACCGTAGTACGGCTGATCGGCAAAGCCCTTTTCCTTCAACGAGGTCACAGCCTTGTTGACCGAGGCCTTTGAAACGCCAAGCTTGGTCGCAACGTCAACCGAGCGGACCGACACCTCCGTCGTACCCCCCAGCATAACGATAGCTTCGAGATAATCTTCGTGCGACATGGACATTTTTTCCACGGAAACCCTCCTTTGTGCTGGGCACATGGTAGCACACCCCTCGCCTACTTTAAAAGGAAGCCTTACGCAATCGGCCGGTTGATCGCGGTTGCTTACCCGCCGCACTACATTCATCCATTAGTAGCAGTGCCTCAACAACCTACGGCAGCCCTAGAAAGCTAATATGCGATTTAAATCAAGTATCTATCATGGGTTGATAAAAGGAGGAGCGCCAGCGGGGAGAAGAGGGGGTTACCCCGCTGGCAACACTCAGTGCGGTGAACGGTCAGACGAGTAAGCCTTCACCGCCGGATTAGCAAAAGAGGAGTGTCGTTGAAGTCTGGTAAGTTTTCTCAAAAACCCCTAAACCATACTGGTAAATGAGTTTTTAATCTTTGACTACCTCGCTTCTGACATTTGTTAGTCTACGTTAACTTGAAGAATGCGTCAATATAAGTTTACTTCGGCTTACAATTTCTTCATATCTGCCAGCATGCGGTCAGTTGCAGCGCAGCCCTGACAACCCGAACATCCACCTCCTGTTGCGCTACCGCACCGCCCACCGCTATCGCAGGTTCCGCGACGCACTAGCCGACGAACCGCCAAAAAAGCCAACACAGCAACCGCCAGCCCTATCGCAAGAGTAGCGGGGGTTATCTCAAAAGGTACCATTGGATGTCTCCTTTCAACAATGGATTTTGAAAAGAGGTGTTTCGCACGAAACACCTCTTTATGTGAACCTCTCTTTAAAACATTCTTGAGAGCCTCATACTTCTATGCAACCGTTGCTTCGGCTTCAAGTTTACGCACGCCATCGTTCGCGCCAAATTTCGGCATCGGGCGCACTAGCTGGAACAGCATGCCAGCCAGTGCCACTCCCGCCATACCCGTCCACACCGTGAACTCACCTCCAGAAAGCAACATACCAAACTGATAGATCATCAGTGCCACCACCCACGCAAACAGGGTCATGTAACCGATGGCAAACCACGTCCACTTTGCACTAGCCATTTGGCGACGAATGGCCCCAATAGCAGCGAAACACGGCGCACAGAGCAGATTGAAGGCACAAAAAGCAGCAATAGCGGGAACCGAGCCACCCAACATCGTGCCAAACGCCAGCCACATACTCGGATCTGCTTCGCCCGCATCGCCGAGGCTCGTAAGAATACCCACAGTGGCCACAACATTCTCTTTCGCCACCAGTCCCGTAATCGATGTCACCGCCGATTCCCAGTTACCAAAACCCAACGGTATGAAGATCCATGCAATAGCATTTCCTAATGCTGCCATTAGGCTGTACTGGATATAGCCCGTCATTTCGGTATCCAGCAACCCAAACTGACCATCATAGAAACCAAAGTTCATAAGGAACCAAATAACGATAGCGCTGAGGAAGATGATAGTTCCCGCCTTAACAATGAAGCTCCGCACGCGCTCCCAAGTGGCACGAACCACATTTTTGATTGCAGGCAGGTGATACTGCGGAAGCTCCATAATAAAGGGCGTCGCTTCACCCGCAAACATCTTCGTCTTGCGTAACATAATGCCCGAAACGATAATAGCTGCCACGCCTAGGAAGTAGAATATCGGAGCGATCCACCAGGTAGAAGCAGCATCAGCCCCTGCTATAGCACCAAAAACCAAAGCGATAATGGGAAGCTTGGCACCACAGGGAATCATTGTCGTGGTCATGATGGTCATGCGACGATCTTTCTCATTCTCAATGGTCTTTGTGGCCATAACCGCAGGCACGCCACAGCCTGAGGCAATAAGCATGGGAATGAAGCTTTTGCCCGATAGACCAAACTTACGGAAAATGCGATCCATGATGAATGCGACGCGCGCCATATAACCGCACGCCTCCAAGAGCGACAGCAGCAAAAACAACACAATCATCTGAGGTACAAATCCCAACACGGCACCCACACCAGCCAGGATGCCTTCCACAATCAAGCTTTGCAACCAAGGAGCCGTATCAATGGCTGCAAGCGCATCGCTCACGATGGGCTTCAGGCCGGGTACCCACATGCCGAAGTCTGCCGGAACCGGCTTCTGTTCAGCCAGTAGCGCAAGCTCAGCCTCGCCCACCCCCGCCTCCTCGGCCGCAGCCTTACCCGCTTCCCATGTCGCAACCGCCTCCTCGTACTGTTCGGTGCCGGTGTAAAGCCAGCCGTCACCAAATACGCCATCGTTTGCCCAATCGGTAAACAACGTACCAACGGTCGATACGCTAATGAAGTACACGAAGAACATAACGACGATAAATAGGGGGATGCCTAACCAGCGATTAGTAACCACGCGATCGATCTTCTGCGTGGTACTCGTGCCCTTAGCCGACCTCTTCACCGTCGCGGCAATCACCTCACCAATAGCATCGTAGCGCTCTGCCGTAACGATACTTTCAGCATCGTCGTCCATGTCATCCTCGAGTGCCTGACGAACATGCGCAATAGCAGATAACGGTTCGACCGTTAACTTGAGTCCCGAAGAGTTCAACGACGATGCACAGCCGCTCGGAGCTGTGTTTTTTGATGCGGCGACAGTTTCGACACTGTGATTCGGAGCGCTAAAGGCATCGATGGTTCTTTGCTCGCCTTCAAGTAATTTGATGGCATACCAGCGTGCGACACGTGGCCTCACTAGCGGTCCCATTACTTCTATAATCTTAGTAAGCGCCTCTTCTACTTCGACAGAAAAACTCAATTCTGGGGCAGCGGGCATCCCCTTGCGCGCCGCCGCAATGGCGACATCCAGTAGCTCATCCATGCCACGACCCTTGAGTGCCGACGTGGGTACAACCGGACAACCCAGACGTTTTGCTAACTTCGCAACGTCAATTTTGTCACCATTCTTCTCAACGAGATCCATCATGTTGAGTGCGACAACCACCGGAAGACCCAGGTCTAAGATCTGCGTCGTCAGGTAGAGGTTGCGCTCAAGGTTTGTGGCATCTACGAGGTTGATAACGGCATCGGGGCGCGCATCAAGCAAGTAATCGCGCGTAACAATCTCTTCCGGTGAATAGGGCGACAGTGAATATACGCCCGGTAAATCGGTAATTGTCACCCCTTTGTCTTGGGTGTAGGTACCTTCCTTCTTTTCTACCGTCACACCGGGCCAGTTACCTACGTACTGATTGGCCCCGGTAAGATCGTTGAACATCGTCGTCTTACCGCAATTCGGGTTGCCGGCAAGCGCTATACGAATTCCCATGCTTTCATCCCACCATTCTTATTCCCGCGCACCCTGGCGTTTCCCAACACCAACAGGCACCTTCCTAAAGTTAACTCTAACTAACTCATACTCAAAAAAATAATGCTCTTGCATTTAACTTACTAGTCACATGATTACTCATGCAACAACGTGACCACGTAACTGCGACATACATAACAGCACAATTAGTCACACAATTACGTGCTTTCTTTTATTAAGTGCACAGCATAATTAGGCAATTAAAATACTGTCAGCTTCACTCTTGCGCAGTGAAAGCTCGTAACCTCGCACCGTTACCTCAATAGGATCGCCAAGGGGCGCAACTTTTCGCACGTAAACGTTTGTTCCCTTCGTAATGCCCATGTCCATAATATGACGTTTCAACGCACCCTCGCCATTGAGCCGGCGAACGACTCCCGATTCGCCAATACGCACGTCACGCAACGTCTTGTTTTGCTCTTGTGTCATACCCTTCCTTTCTTTGATGCCCTGCGTTTTATCGCTTACTCAACCCTAAGGTCACTCGTGCCATAGTGTTTCACGTGAAACATCTGTTCGTAAAATAAAAATATCGTTAGTTAGAAGTAGCTGCATTAGTGATGATGCGCGAAGCTATCTGTTTGTTGAGGGCTACCTGCGTACCCTTAACTTCAACAATGAGATCGCCAGCTGCCTCGGTCATCACCGTAACGCACGCACCTTCTACGAATCCAAGATTTTCTAGGTGATGATGCAAATCGCCCTTGCCGCGAACTTTCGCAATGGTGGCTATCTCTCCATTTTTTAAAAACGAGAGAGGCATCTGATGGCACGATGCCTGTGGCGGTGCGCTGGCAGTTGACGTTTCATGCGCGCGACTTTTTAAGGTTGCCGACGCTGCATTGTTCATACTCGACTCCCATCAGTTAGCTTCGGATAACAAATGCAGTCTAAAGCAAAACTTGGAAAAATGGAAGCCTAGGCTAACTTTTAGTATTTTTCTTCATGATGCCGGCGACAACAACAGCAGCCCGCTTTAGACAAGTCCACCGCGGGCTGCTGCTACTTCAGAATCGACACGTTAGAAAACCGGGCGCGTGGCCTAGTCGGCCAACAGGAAATCGCCTAAAAGCTTCCACCCGGGATCGAACATGAGGCCCGTTGCTTTCGCCTCAGCCTCGGTTAGACGCTGAGCACCACGAGCTGCGATGCCGGGGCCCCAGGCCAAAAAGGGAACAGGGTCGTAGGAGTGCTTACGGGTGGACAAAGGAGTGGGATGGTCGGGCATAACAGCAATACGCAATGGATGATCGGCCGCATAAGCACGGAGCGGAGCCACAATAGCCTCATCGCTACATTCAATGGCGTTGCGCTTCTCGTCAGGACGGCCATCATGGCCAGCAGCATCGGGGGCCTCCACATGTATGACCACTACCTCGTTGCCATCTTCGAGCATCTGCACACCGGCGCGACCTTGCGCAGCAAAATCGTTAGTGGGCCCGTCGGTTACGCCGTCAATTTTATACACACGCATGTCGGTGAGTTTTGCAATACCATCAAGAAGGTCAACTGCCGAATTTAAGGCACACGTCTTACCGTAGACCTGCGCAAAGGGCGCAAGCGAACCCGGCTTCATGCCGGGCCAAAACGCCCATACATGGTTCGCTGGCCAGAGGTTTTCGGCCACACGGCGTTCATTCACGGGGCTTTTAGCCAGCACCTCGTTTGCGCGACGAACGTAGTCTATCAGCAGGTCGACAGCAGCCTGCAAGCGCACGCGCTGCTCCCCCGTGGCAGAAGCGGACATGCGCGGCTTATACGTTTCAGTAATATCTAAGCCCGTATTATCATGCGGCGTTTCGTATTCCAACTCAACAAGCTCGGGACACCCATTCACCACAAGCACCTGACGAAATGAGGTACCGAGGTGCAAGGTAAACGTATCGTCGTCCAGCGCAGCTTTCAATTCACTACCCAGCGCATGACCGTCTTCGGTGGAAATATTGTCCGTGGAGTAGCCGGTCATAATGCCATTTTCCACATAACTGAGATTCAGGCGAAGCGCCACCTGGCCCGGCTGCAAATCGATACCAAGAGATGCACCCTCAATAGCTCCTCGCCCAATGCGGTAAAGCGCGGGGTCGTAGCCCACAATAGAGAGGCATGCCACATCGGAGCCACTTTCCATACCCTGCGGAACATTTTGCATCAACCCAACTGCGCCCGTACGCGCCAACGCATCAAGATTCGGTGTCGTACTCGCTTCGAACGTGGTTTTACCATCGAACTCAGGAACCGGATCGCCCGAGGCGCCGTCAAGAATCAAAACTACGTATTGCATGAGAATCCTCAACCTCCATCGCGCTTTGTTTTCGCGACATAGTATACTGGGAACGGATATTCAACGTTGTAATTTCGACAGAAAGCGCAGGATATGGCTGAAAACCACTACATCGACACGCGCGGCGCCTGTACGGAGCCGGTCACGTTTACCGAGGCTGTCATCGATGGGTTGGCGGCAGGCGGCGGTCTGTACGTCCCGGAGCAGATTCCGACGCTTTCTTTGGACGACCTTACCGCGCTCGCAAAACTGCCTTACGCTAAACGAGCGGCCGCCATTTATCGAGCCTTCGATGTCGATTTACCCGTCGACGTTATCGATGCTCTCATGGAGCGTTCCTACGGCGACAATTTCGACGACGAGCGCATATGCCCCATCACCACGCTAAACGCCACGACTCATGTACTGGAATTATGGCATGGACCCACAAGCGCCTTTAAAGATATGGCGCTGCAGTGTCTGCCCCCGTTCTTTTCCGCAAGTGCCTCCCAACTGCGCGATCAGGGAAAGCTTGATCACGACTTCCTTATCTTAGTAGCCACCTCCGGCGACACAGGCAAGGCGGCGCTTGAGGGCTTCCGTGATGCAGAGGGCGTGTGCATTGGTGTAATGTACCCCGATGGAGGCGTTAGCGACATTCAGTACAAACAGATGGCTACGCAAGAGGGCGAAAACGTGCATGTGTGGGGAGTACGTGGCAACTTCGATGACTGCCAAACGGGCGCGAAGAACGTATTCGCCGACGAGACTTATCGTCAACGTTTACAGACAGAACATGGCATCGCTCTCTCTAGCGCGAACTCTATCAACTGGGGACGCCTTATGCCTCAGATCGTATACTACGTGTCAGCCTATGCGCAGCTCGTGGCCGATGGCAAACTGGGCCTCGGCGATGAACTGGACGTGTGCGTACCCACCGGCAACTTCGGCAATATCCTCGCCGCTTACTATGCCAAGCGTATGGGCGTACCGCTGGGTATGCTGTTTTGTGCCAGCAACGAGAATCGTGTGCTTACCGACTTCATCAACACGGGCACTTATGATATTTCTGAACGCCCCTTTGTGCTCACCCCCTCTCCTTCAATGGATATCCTCGTATCATCGAACCTCGAGCGTCAGCTGTTTGAGTTAACGGGACGCAATGCAAAAGCCATTGCGGGGTGGATGTCTGACTTGAAACAACAACGGGCATTTCGCGTTGACGAGGAAACCTATCGCCACGTGCGAGCCTTGTTTGCATCGGATTCCATCGATAACGCTACGTGTCTTGATACCATTAAAGAGGTATTTAATGAGCACGACTACCTCATTGACCCGCACACGGCAGTAGCCTATCGAACGGCAGAGAATCTGCGTGGCGAAAACCCCGTACTGGTGGTAAGTACAGCACACTGGGCGAAGTTCGGCGACAACGTATATCGCGCGCTGCATGGTATTGCACCAGGTGCCGATCTACCCAGCGATGTGGCCGAACTTACCGGTTGCGCACTGAATGAACTTATTGCACAAGAAACAGGCAAACACGACCTGCCAAGCGGGCTGGCAGAACTCGACCAACTACCCATTCGTTTTACCGACCTCATTGACAACGAGACTATTGAGATCGAAGAAGCCGCGCTGCGCTTTCTTGCCGATCTCGACAACAAGCAATGCTGTTAACCTGTCCAAGAAAGTGATGGAAGCTATGAACAAACTGGGGAATCTGAAACCGACGATCCGGCTGTCTATTACGAATCCCAATTCGGATAGCGGCTCAATGTTTGGACGCGGTATAGCAAATCTATGCCTAGGGGTGCGCGAGACCGGCTCGCTCAACGCTGCTGCCAAGAGCATGGGTATGGCCTACAGCAAGGCATGGCGCATTGTAAAGAACACCGAAGCGGCGCTAGATATTCAGCTACTCGACCGCGACGGAGCTCACGGCAGCACCCTCACCGAAGCTGGCAATAAGATTCTTGATGCCTATGTGGATATCAACGACAAATTGCAAGAAGAAGCCGAAAAAGAATTCGCTCGCATTCTAGGGTAACACCTTGTCTGCTATCAAAACGACAAAACGCCCGCTAATATAAGCAGGCGTTTTGTCGTTTTGCGAACAATCTTAGCAGCTGCTTATGCCAGCAAGCTCACGCGTATCGCTAGACACGCCGTGTTTAACACGGTCGGCTTCCTCAAACGTCTTCGCGTTATTCCAGCGGTCCATCGTTCCCACCAGATACCCGGTAATACGACGAATGCGATCAAACGGCACCGGCTCAAATGAATAATTGATTCCCACCTCTTCGCCTTCGATTTGCAGCGCCAAGGCAGTCAGTTTCTGTCCAGGACGCTGATCGTGAGCGCGAGAAATGTATGCTTCGATCTCATGATTCGTAACCGGCTGATCGTTTTCGTTAACATACGAAACGGTGACATCGACACCAGAAACCTTCAAGTTGTTAGCGTGTGCCATAGCAGGCTCCTTTAATTGTCATAATATTAGTATCAATTGCAAGGACTACTATAGCACAGCACGTAGATACCTGCACGAGATTCTTGGAAACGGCTTAAGATACACTACTCTATACAGTGTAGCCTATTTCAAAAAAGCGCATCATATTGGGGTGAGCGCCCTTCTTATCGAGCGCGGTAATAAGAAATAGCCAGCTGAGTTCGATTCTTCAAAGCAAGTTTTTGCAGAATAAGACTGATGTAGTTACGCACCGTGCCTTCACTAATATAGAGCGAAGCCGCAATCTCTTTGTTGTCGAATCCTTCAGCCACCAACTCTACGACAGCAAGCTCACGCTCGGAAAGCATCGCAAATGCACCAATCGGAGACCCTATCTGAGCAGTGGGACACTCCTCAGCAGAGCCGCTTCTACTCATAAGCACATCAACACGATCGAGCACCTCATTGCCTAATACACTCTGCCCCGTCATCACCGTGCGCAAGGCAGGAGCAATAGTAGCCACCTCCTGCTTGATAAGGTAGCCTTTTGCACCAAGACGCAAAGCCCTCACAATATATTCGTCATCGGAAAACGTGGTGAGAAACACAATGCGGGCATCGCAATAAGCAGCAAGGATGCGCTCAGCTGCAACCAAACCGTTGGTGCCCGGCATCTGAATATCCATAAGCAGAACGTCGGGCTGTTCACGAGCGTAAAGGCTTACTGCTTGATCTCCATCATAGCCTTTACCCTCCACCCGAACATCGGGTTCGGCTGCAAGAATGGTGGCCAGAGAGGTTGTAACAAAGGGGTCGTCGTCAACAATACCTACGCGAATGACCGAATCGGGTGCGGCAAGTGTTCCAGACAACACCTCAGCGGCAACTTGTTTCTCGTACGCCGATGTTTTCGACTCACTCATGGCTGCTGCTCCTCTTTCGGAATAGTGACAAACACCCTAAACCCCTGATCGTAATCGACACTGCATCTACCTCCTAACGCTCGCGCACGATCGGCCATAGTTGTTAATCCAATGCCGCATCCGGCGCGCGGAGCAGTTCCTGCGCACAAAGGTGGCTCGAGAACTGCCTTCGGGGGCGGCTTCGTGCCGTTATCATGTATTACCAGGCGATAGAAGGCGGGATACGAGACAACCGAAACCGTTACGCGGGTAGCTGCTGCGTGTTTAACCGCATTCGATAACGCCTCACGCACCATCGCAATAAAGCTGTAACCCACCTCCAGCGGCAAACTATCCACACGATAATCGATATCAACTTTCAGCGATACACACGCATCGGCGGCTTCTTTAATTTGAGCCCGCAAGTCGAAGGCATCGTCGTGCAGATTATGAACACTGGCCCGCACCATGCCCATTGCCTCATGCAAGGTAGTTCCCACTTGCGCGAGTTCACTTCTAATCTGATCATCGGCACGATGAACCACCTGCAACGCCTCAACTTGCATAATAGAGCGAGTAAGAAGGTGTCCCACATTGTCATGAATCTCGCGCGCGATGCGTTCCCGCTCGGCAAGTGTAGCCAGATGCACTTCCAAATCCTGCTTCTCACGCAGACCGCGATTCTTTTCCTCGAGCGAAAGCGACGCCTCGCGCACGTCATCGTGTAAACGACGAGAGGCTATCTGCTCTACCATTGAACGACGAGTGCGAAACGAAAGAAGGCAAGACACCGAACAAGCAAGCACTATGATAACTGCCACAAAAAACGGTAGACGCAAAACTGCGGCCAACGCCGGAAGCGTCCAGCACCAACGCACCAAAGGTTGATCACTGCGTAGCAGATCGTAGGTCACCACAGGAAGAAAAGGCGAAAACGCTGGCACCACCAAAGCGACTGCCACATAACCCAGACTAGGAACCAAGGCAATGTTCTTGCGCGGCGATTCCGCAAACGCCGCTGACGCAATGACACAAAGTAGCGCGACCAGCAATGCCGATTCCCACGGCAGCACAATAAGGCATGCAAGGCAGCACACCAATACAATTGTCTTGTCGATTACTCTTTCCACGATGCCCATGGTAGCAGGTCGGACACCATGTTCGAATGGCGGCAGGCATTGCTTCGCTCAATTCGTGACATTTGTCACCCTCTCTTGCAAAACCAATGACACCACTCACTAGCAAGGCAGATGCCTTCGCGCGATGATGATTCCGGCGAATAAACCAAGCACTTGGCATACCGCCGCGCCTACGAGAGAGGACCACCCCATGAAAGACATAATCGCCGTCGACAACCTAGTAAAGCGCTACGGCGACGTGATTGCACTGGATCATTTCAACCTCAACATTGCGCCAGGTGAAATATTTGGCCTTTTGGGCCCCAATGGCTCAGGAAAAACAACCGCCATTAACTGCATGCTGCAGTTGCTCACCTACGACAAGGGAACTATCCGCCTGTTCGGCGAGAGCATGGGACCAGCGCGCTACGATTTGAAGCGAAAGATTGGCATTGTGCCGCAAAACGTAGCCGTTTTTGAGGAACTTACGGTGCGTCAAAACATCGATTACTTCTGCGCACTATACGTGAATAACAAAACAAAGCGTGCCGAACTTGTAGAAGAAGCTATCACCTTTGTCGGCCTCGAAGACTACACCAAGTTTCGCCCCCGCAAGCTTTCAGGCGGCTTGTTGCGGCGCCTTAATATTGCCTGCGGCATTGCCCACAAACCCGAGTTAATCTTTTTCGATGAGCCTACGGTGGCGGTAGACCCACAAAGCCGCAATGCCATTCTCGAAGGCATCAAACGCCTCAATGCGCAAGGCTCAACCGTAGTGTACACAAGCCACTACATGGAAGAGGTTGAGGATATTTGCACACGAATCATGATCATGGATCAGGGGCATGCACTGGCCATCGGCACGAATGACGAATTGAAAGCAATGATTGGCACAGGGGAACGCATCCGTGTCGAAATAGACACTCTTGCCGAAGCAGCACTTACCGCCCTACGCACCCTACCCACCGTTATCGATGCGACGTTCGACGGAACCACCCTACAAGCACGCTGCGGCAACAGCACACACAATGTGGCCGACGTGCTAGGCGCTCTCGCGGAACACAAAGTGGCCACCGGTCGCATCTACGCAGAACCGCCGACACTCAATGACGTGTTTCTTGAGATAACCGGCAAAGAACTACGGGACTAAGGGGACACCATGTGGAACGTCTTCAAGGGCACTCTTGCGGTGCTCGTACGAACTCGAGAGTTGTTTATCTGGGCGCTCATATTCCCCATACTGCTCTCAACTATGTTCTTATTCATGTTCACAAACCTTGATAGCGCAACAGCATTCAAACCCATACCCACCGCCGTAGTGGATAACGATGACTACGCCAAAGCCGCACAGTTCTCAAGCACCATTGAGCAACTCGCCGAGCCGGGCGAGGGCCAACTGCTGGATGTACGCACCTACAATACCCTCGACGAGGCAAAAGGCGCACTGGAAAGCAATGAAGTAGCAGGTATTCTGTCGATCAATGCTGAAGGAGCCCCCCTCTTGTCGGTGGCAGCCACTTCCGGCGGCCTTAACATGGGGCAAATCAACCGCACCATTCTCAATACGGTGGTTGATACCTACATGCGCAACGCCGACCTACTTAAGACTATTGCCCAGGACAACCCCCTAGCGCTTGCCGACCCAACAGCCATAGAAGAAGCACTTTCTCACCAAAGCGCCACCAAGCAAGTGTCGCTCACCCTTTCTACTCCTGTCCAATCGGTACGCTACTACTACGCGCTGCTGGGTATGGCTTGCCTCTTCTGCTCTCAAATTGGCCTTATCGCCATCTGCAAAACGCAGCCAAATCTCTCACCCCTCGGCGCACGCCGTGCCGTTGGGGCAATCAGTCGCAGCAAAACACTTGCAGCAACGCTGGGTGCAAGTTGGGTTGTAGCGTTTGGATGCCTAGTCGCAGCATTTTTGTATATGCGCTTCGTCGCAGGCATCGATTTTGCCGGACGCGAGGGTGCCTGCATCGTGGCGTTAGCCGTTGCAGCTCTGTTCACCACCGCATTCGGCACCTTCTTGGGCTCGCTTCCTAAGGTGAACATGCATGTTAAAACAGGCTTAGTCACCGCTGCCACCTGCTTGCTATCGCTGTTCGCCGGGCTATACGGAGAACCGTGTATGGAACTTGCCGATAGCATAGCGCGTGCCTTCCCTCTTTTTGCGAGCCTTAATCCTGCCAAGGTTGTAACCGATGCCTTCTACAGCTTGTATTACTACGATTCGCTCGCACCCTATTTCGGAAAGCTGGGCATTCTGATAGCCATGACTGCCGTATTGTTCGCTCTCTCGTCCCTTTTTATAAGGAGGCAGCGCTATGCAAGCCTTTAAGTGCGCCTTGCGCATTGTACTTAGTCACCCCGTATACCTGCTCGTCTATGTCGTATTTTTGGGCACCATGGGAGTGTTTATAGCCTCAAGCATCAATACCGGATCGACCGAGGAGAATTTCAACGCCGTGAAGGCTCCGTTCGCAGTAATTGACCATGATCAAAGCGAGCTTTCGCAAAGTGTGATCTCGTTTCTGGGAAATAATGCTGAGCAGGTTGCTGTTGCCGACGATTCCTTTGCTATGCAAGATGCGGTTGCTACCGGAATGGTACGTTATCTACTCGTTATACCGGAAGGATATGGCAACTCCTTTATAAAGGCAGCCCATACGGGAAGTGTCCAGCCTACGTTAGAAGCAACATTTAGCTTCAGCACTATGAGTGGCCAGCTAATTGACGAGCAGGTGAATCAGTACCTTGGATTGGTTCGTAGCGCAGCCGTACTTGAACCCGACGCTTCGGTGGCAAACGTGCTTTCTCGTGCCAACGCTGCCGTTGGCACGAAAGCAGATGTCGAGACGGTACAAACAACCAGCGGAGCCATCCCTGGCGACCGCTTCGCCTTCTACCTGCAATGGAGCACGTACACTATGACGGCATCCATTGTCGTATGCGTAGGTTTGTTAATGAGCGCGTTCAATCGCACCGACGTAAAAAGACGCAATCTTGTAGCACCCTTGAGTAGCTTGCAGTTAGGATTACAAAAAGCGGCAGCTTGCCTGCTGATTACCACGCTGGTATGGGCTGTTGCTTGCGGTATTGGCTTGACGGCATTTGGGTACACGCTCGATGGGGTACCACCATCGGCTATCGCGCTCACTCTTTTCGGCGCGTTCGTATTTTCGCTCGTACCCCTATCCATCGGCTTCCTACTAGGACAGCTTGGTGTAAGCGAAATGGCAGCAAACGCCGTAGGCAACATACTGGGTATGGTAATGTCGTTTCTCGGCGGAGCTTGGATTAGCATCGAACTACTTCCCGACGAAGTTCAAATGTTCGCGCATTTCATGCCTACATACTGGTACAACGATGCCGTAACCCAAGCGGTTCATCTTACCGAAGTAACCTCTCACACCATAGCCCCTATCTTGGGCAATGTAGGCATCGTAGCTCTGTTTGCCATAGCTCTGTTTGCCGTAGCACTTGCCGCCGGGCGACTTCATTTGAAAAGTGCAGAGGCCGGTGGAAACGCTGCCGCAAGCACGATGGCAGTTTAGCAGCAAAGCAGAGCGAGCCATATCTTAGAGTGCCTCGTCAGACGCAAGCTGGCCAGGCACTCTTGCTACGAGAGCGCAATACCGTCGTAAGCAGGAATGCGCCACAACAAATAGACGGTCGTGTTGCGAACCAGACGGGCCACGCGAAGCAACGAACCCGATGCGGCGGCTTCGGCATAAGCACCCTCAGCACAGGAAGCTTCGCGCGTTCGCCCCATATCTTCAAACCAAACGCTCGGTCCACGGGAAAACAAAACACGCGTGCCATAGAATTGAGTTTTCGATGAGGGGAGTACCTCTGACCTATCTGACAGCGGCATCGCCAGCGCCTCATCGAGAAAGAAGCTTCGCGAGGAAGCTACCAAACACGATCTTTCAGCCATCCCATACTCAAGCGTAACCCAATTACGCGCAAACAAACTAATGTCTTCCTCAAGCACCGCTCCCCCTTCAAAAAGAACCGTACCCTCCCTATCCCTATACCAGCCATCAATGCCCGCGCAATCTGGTTTCGCCGCAGCGCTACGTGCCTGCTGGGGTACTTCAAACGGCTGTCCGCGTCGTTCTGTTACCTGTAGACACGGCTCAGTATCATCATCTGCAAAAAAGCTTACGGTAACCTTCGACGGCCGCACAAACACCGAAGGAGCCACCACCTCACCTTTATAGGGCACGTCACCAAAACGAGCATAAGCCTTCACAACGCACGTCAGATAAACGCCTTCATCAGATTCGGTCACCCCATAGCTCGCCTGCTCACTTGCCGCCTGCGCAACTTGAAAAAGCGAGCCTTCTTCACTTCCTCGGTACCACGTATAACGGTAATACATCCCTGCGGTACCCGGATAGTTGTAGGGAATGCAGACCTCACCCGGGTCGGCGGGCAACAACACGCCACCCAATTCTGGATTTCCAGAAACAGTCATGGTTGCGTTGTCTCGTTCGCGAAAAAGAGGCTCAGATAGCTTCCAGTTCTGATTCACGTTTCCCCAATTGTTGTAGCAATTCCATTGGACGATATTGGTGCCATCGGCTTGCCCTCCCGCATACAAATCTACCCCACAACCCGAACACTCAGGCACCAAAAGGTAATATCCTTCTCCCAGACTATGGACCCAGTACGATTGAGCCGCACTACTGTTATCAACCCACAACTGCAGGTTGGCACCGTCATCCCACACACCACCGGAAACATCGAGAGCCAGAGGAGCAAGCCCCGTGCGCACACAAACCAATCGACTACGACCCTGAGCGCTTTCCAACACTACCCAATGCTGATCCGTCATGTGAGAGACCGACCAAGCAGCTACGTTTGAACCGCTGCTAATGTGCACACCGGGGACACCCGCAAAAAGATGCTCTGCCACTCGCGGCTGCAAGGTAACAATTTTCCCATGCCAAGAACGATCATCCGAAAGTACATGATGCGGGACAAGCTGCGGTGCTTCAGCTATAGAATGCGTACCGGGGGCATTGCCTCCCAACCCCTTGATGTCCGCTCCGCACCAACACCGCCAATTTATCTCCTGGCGCGTGACGCGCAAATAAGCCCCGGTCATACGTTCGTAATAGTCGTGGTCGTAAGTCGTATCAATAATCCAATAGGCAGAAGCAAGCCAAATTCCCTGGTCATTGCGAATGTAGGCATAGGTAGGAGTATCTGGTATATCAGACGACCAGGTGGGATACCAAATACCGCCACACGCAACATAGGCGTCAACACTCACCTCCATAAACAGCTCAGTCATACGGCCAACCGTACAATTACACGATGCCGACAGCCAAACACATCCGTCGTAAGAATACGACCATCCTGCGTCATAGCCAAAATGAGACCCCGGATAAGCTTCTCCTCCATAGGCACCCCATGCACCGCCGCCCACACCACCCCAAGCGTTACGCCAACCAAAGAGCGCCACCAAAGCAGCAGCCCCTCCCAAGCCAATAAACGTCCGGCGCGCCATCATTCGTTTTGGTTTGTTCGGTGTCCCAGGAAGCTTTTTTTGGTAATCGTCTTTCATAGCGTCCTCCCTATTTGAGCGTGTCGTTGAGGAACTTCAAAAGATCCACCACCGTTGGCACAACAACCAATGCAATCGTCGGAGGAAGAAAGCAAAACGATAGAACCATATCAAGCTTCGTAGGCATCTTGCGAATACGTTCGAGCAGCGCGGTCTGAGCCGTGTGCCGAGCTAGCGCTGCCTGAGCAGAAAGGCTCTCTGATATCGACGCACCTTGATTAATTGCCAAGGCAAGCTGCGTCACAAAAGCCGATACATCGCGGCTTTCGCAGCGCTTTGCCAAATTGCTCAGCGCTTGATCACGAGAGTGTCCCAGCAAATTAACCTCCCGATCGACCGCCGCAAACTCCTCCGCTAGCGGCTGGTCGATGCTTCCAGCAACCTCGCGAAAACACTGCTCCACCGGAGACCCCGCCGCTATGGCAATACTTAACAGCTCCATGGCATCGGGCAACTGTTTTTCCAGCATACGGCGGCGCAACGCCACCGCACGCCCAAGCACCACACGTGAAGCCGCCCAAGCCAAAACCGAAGCAATGGCTACAAAACCACTTATGAACAGCGGGTCTTTACTTGTTCCCGTTATCGCAAAACCAACAAGCGCAGCGCAAGCAACCGTAATAAGAACCCGGATCCCGCGCCATGTCTCGGGCTCAATAGACCAGCCAGCACGCGCGAGCAGAGCACGGTATGTCTCTCCATCCGATCGCGTCATGGGTAACACACGTTCAAGGCGTTCTACTGCGGCGGAAAATACCAGATGAACCGATTTTGTTTGCATGGCAAAAATAGTGCGACCGCTTGCTTTTTGGTGGGATAAATTTTCCCGCCCCGATCTTTCCTTCCCAAAAACGCCCTCATAGGGAACCCCTTTTGCGCCAAGCGGTAAAATATATCTCCTTACCAAGAACTCATAGAGAACAAATCCTCCTGCACTTCCTACTGCGAGGAAAATTACGAGAGCCATCATGGCCGCCCAACGGATGTAATGCCGTGCGACGCAAGCAACCCCGCCACCTCCATAGCCGCCGCCACACCAAGAACAAGCCACCCAAGAGGTTCTTCTAAGTAAAATCGAGCAAAACCTACATTGGTGAAATACATAATCAAGAAAATAGTCGGCATGGCCGCGGCAACAAACCACTTCGCCATACGGGTGCCAGCAATTTCTATCTTAAGCTCGCAAGCCGCCTTCAAGCGAGCATCTATCCGACTCGACACCATTGACAGCACCGCAAAAATGCTACCGCCGCTGCCATGCCGTACTTTTGTTGCATTTGCAAGAGTTCTTACATCATCGTTTTGTGTACGGTCGGCCATTGCCAGAAGAGCGTCAGACAGAGGCATTCCACAAGAAGTATCCGACAACACATGGACAAACTCCTCTCGCAGGGGGTCCTCCATGTGAATAATGGCCACGCGCAAAGCACGCTCAAGCGTAAGAGCACCGCGCACACTCGCCGCAATACGCGGGAGCGCCTGCGCAAGCTGCACGTCGAAAAGTTCGACGCGTTTCTGTATTCTGCGTTTCATCAACAGACGCAGCACCACAAAAGCAACCAGAGCACCCGCAACACCGAACAGAGGGTTTGAGCTGACCATCGCAGCAAAAAACGCAAATAGCACAACCACTCCAACCCCGAGACCGCGCAATAAGGTTGGGTTAATGGTGATACCGGCTGCACGAAGCTTTCGCACAAAAGGCGTATCGCGCTTATGCGCAAGAAAAGGCGCTGCTTTTACGGAAGTCTTCGAGGCCCCATTCAACGAAGGCGGCACCCCCAACGCACCAGCATCTAAGGGAACTCTGGTACGTTGAGAGAGGCGCTCCATCTTGACAAAAGAAAGCACTTCAACCGATATAACTATGCACGCGACCATGATACTTGTCGATATTATGACATAAACCATAATAGTACCTCCTTTACACAAAGAACCAGCCAGGGTCATACCAAACGCCAGCCGCACGCATACGCTCCTTGATGTGCTGGGGCTGAATGCCACACGCACGCCACGCACCAACAACTCTACCGTCGGCATCGACGCCTTCTTTTTCAAAAGAAAACAACTCTGCCCGAGGAATAACCGTCCCTCCTTCAGGCAACGGATCAATGGCAACAATGCTGGTAACTTTTCGACAACCGTCCTGCAAGCGTTCGACATGAACAATAAGCCCACCTTTGAGCGATTCGGAAATTTGCTGCATAATCACTTCACGGTTTAGATCACCATCGGCATAGCCAACCATAGTACGCAGGCGACTAATAGCGTTGCCAGGATCATTGGCATGCACGGTCGTCATCGATCCAGGATGATCGGTCTGCATGGCCTGCAGCATGTCATAGGCCTCCGCACCACGACACTCACCCACCATGATGCGATCTGGACGCCGCCTGAGCGCAAGAGCCACTAACTCACGCATGCCCACAGCCCCTTCACCCTCTGTATTAGCTTCGCGCGTTTGCATCCGTTCGGTATGCGGCGAAAGCAATCTTAGTTCAGGCGTATCTTCGAGTGTGATGATACGTTCGTTGACAGGGATATAGCCAGAAAGGGCATTCAGTAAGGTTGTTTTACCCGATCCTGTTCCTCCCGAAATAACAATCGGACAACGCGCAGCAACCGCGGATCGCAGGAACCCAGCCATCGCCAAAGATAGAGCTTCCACCTGCACCAAATGATCCATAGTAAGCAAATCTGCTTTGAAGATACGCAGATTAAGAGCGGGACCATCCGGAGCAAGCGGCGGCACCACGAAGGTTGCCCGAGCGCGTCCTCCAGGCAGCATGGCACACCCCATGGCATGAGCCTCATCGCATCGCACGCCAGCCTGCTCAGCTATCTTGTCGATAATCCGTCGCACATGATCGGCGTCATCAAATACGATATCGGGACGATACTCCAACCTACCGTCTCTCTCGATATAAACGAGGGGCGGCAAATAGGGTAAACCTGCAAGACTTACATCGACACCGCCGCCATTTACCATAACTTCGGTAATCGTCCCATCCTCAAGTAAGGGCTGAAGCGGTCCGTAATACAAAAAGTCATCAATAATCCCACGCGTTAATGACTCAGTTTCATGCGGCGCAAGCTGAGCCCCAAAATCGTATCCAAGCTCCTCCACCGCCTGACCAACAAGGGCCTTAACTGCTTCAGGCCCAGAAAAACCCTCCCGCAGCTTTACCGCAACAACATCACGCACAGCGGCTTTCAATGCGCGTTCGACCGCTCTATCCATTGGTCGCCTCCTCGCCTACCGCAGGATTGACGCCACCCGGCAACGACAGATCATCAAGCCCCGAAACCAGGACAAAACTAACTTTTCCCGCATACTGGGCAGCACGCACGGCATCGGCCTGAGAGGGGGTAACTTCCAGCGTAACCGACGTATAGCCCGCATCCCCTCTCGACCGGCTGCCATCAAGAGACAAGACCCTGACGTTATCGCAGATCGTAGCAAGGTGCGTCTCTCCAGACATCACCCCTTCCAAAGCAACCACCCGTACGCGATCGGAAGGATAGAGCTGGCCAGCAAGCCCCGATTCCGCATCGACCCCAACGGTTACTGCCTGCATTCCCGCCTCAAGCGAAGAGGCAAGACGATCCCCGCCCTCAACTCCAGCCACCAACTCTGGCGTAATTTGCGAACCAGCGGACAGCGACACCAGTACCCGTTTCCCAACGATCGATCTACCTTCCGAAAGAGTCTCTCCAGAAAGAGCACTTGCCACACGCAAACCTCGGGGTACCATGCGCACCTCTAGTGCCGACCGTTCGAGTTCACTGCCTGCCTGAATATCTCCCTTAGCAATCAGCGTTGGCTGCGCATCGGCCCCGACAGCATCCACTGCAGACTGCGCCGACAACACCGACCATGTTCCGTAGGCTACCGATACAAGTGCTACGGCAACCGATACTGCACTAACAGCCGCCAACCGTTTAATGCGCCGAGAATCTGATTTTTCGCCCTGAATTGAGGACATCGAACTAGCATCACTCCGAACAGAACGAGAGCCGGCATGTTCGCCATCAACAACTGAGCGACTGGAAGTTGATTGATCGGAGGCTTCTCGGCTGGCATATCCTAACGATGGGCCACTCTTTTTTCTTTGCCGCATACTCATATCCTCTCTTTTCTTTCCTGTTCATACCCCGCCGTCAGAACTGCTGCACGCACCACTTCTTTCACCTCGTCGGGGAACTCTTCCAATTCGGAAAAATGCGAGAATGCCAAGTCTTCCCCCGGTTTACCCGTATCCAGTTCATAGCAGCCATTACCGCCATCAAAATTTGGCCGCCAGGTAACCTCACTTGAGAATGGCTCTGCCACAATGACCCGATTCGAGGCAACGGGCAATGAAGTTATTCCTAAGCTTTGGGCAAATGTTGTAGGAGAATTCTCTTGGGCTTGAACCCCAATGCCCCAAACTCTTCGAGAATCGGACAGGTCTTCGACCGGGACCTCGTAGAACCATACCGTTATCTTGCCCTTAACATCTGCTTCATGCAGCACCTGAACCAACTTAACAGCAACCATGCGACCCGGATCATCCGAGTTTTTCGCAACAAGTGCAAACGAAGGAGCCATGCAGGCATCGCGAGCTGCGTCGAGAGCATTTTCCTGGCGTACCTTTATGGCGCAAGCAACACCTTGATCAATAGCAAATGCGAGTACTGTCAGTAAAAGCAAGGCCGAAACAACAATTAAAGGAGCTACCGTACCGACCTCGTTCTTTTTCCCGAAGCAAACCGAATACTTGGACAGACAAAAATTATGTTCGCTCATAATCTATCCATTCCAACTTCTACTACCCTACTCTCAACACTCGTACAATCGAGGTGTCGCATAATTGTCTGTCCTGATAGCCCGGGTATAACAACCATTGAAGGCAGATCGTAGGCAATATCGAAAGACACCTTGACCATTTGCATGCGTTGCTCGATAGAAGACGAGGAGCTATCAGAGCCCAGAACCTTTTCGGCTTTTGATGGTTGCGCCCCCTGCCCCTTCTGTTCAAGTTTCAGTTCAACATTTTCCACACGTAGGCACTCAGACTGCAGTTGTGACCTCGGCCCAAGCAGCTGGCTTTTGAGATACGCCTCCTTATCTCCCGCAAGCACGAGGCCCCCAATATCCATTTGACGACTCACTCGAACAAGATCGGCGGCAAGTCGATGTGTCGACAACATCATGCCGCCCACCTGCACAACCGCAAATACCACCAGCAGTACCAAAGGCAACACCACCGCCGCCTGCACCACTTCGCTCCCTCGCTCGTATTCGTTCACCAGACCCCTCCCCCAATCGTCTCGTCAATTGACCCTCGAACACGAGCTTTACAGGTAAATAGTGCATCCTCGTATCCACCTGCTTGCGCGATCAGCGATCCGATAGGCGTGAGGTAATGCCCGCGAATCTCAACCATCACTTCTAAAGAACGGCTTGACACCTGCGCTGACCGTTCAAAAAACGTATGCTGTTCGTCGTCATAGAGTTGATGACCGTACTTTTGATGTTCGACCTCTCCAACAATTGCTACAACCTCAAGCGTCAGCCCTTCGCCTCCAAGTGAGGGAGAAGCCAGAAGCGCCTCTCTATTCAGATCGTCCGAACGAAAGATAGAATCGCCCTGAGCCTCCACCAAACAGCGCACAGCATGGGCAGCGTTATTTACTTCCGCAGCAAAGAAAATAACGCGCCCCAGATCAAACGTCACAAGAAGAAACATCATCAACAAGGGCAGTCCTATAGCAGCAACAACTACGCTGCCTCCCTGCTCGCTCGAAGCACCGAAAAAATGCACTCCAATTCCCTGACGACGGGTGAAATTATTTTGCTGCACCAGAAGTAACCTTAGAGAACATGTCGGTTATATTGGTTCCCGCTGTGGTGATAGCCGCCTGAATATTACCCTGCAATAACATGAGCGCAGCACCGAGACCGACGGCGAACCCCAGAACGATAACGGTCTGCACAATTTCCGAACCCCCTCCTTCTTCCCCGGCCACAACCAACGCACGCACTTTACTCATAGTGTCTTTTTTGAATTCTTTGCTTTTCATGTTCATCGATTCCCTTCTTCGATTACCTAAACTTCACGTTATCAAACGCCCTCTTCGCGCCATCTAGAGCCCGTCAAAAGAAAGAACAACTATGTCAAGCTCTGCAAAAACCTCCTTCCTATGACGACATCAAAACAACGGCCATACCAATCACAAGCCATACTGCAAGAAACGGAGCCATAGGCACGCCATCGGTCCACGCAATCCGCTTCGTCGCGCATCCGACCGCCGCCGCAAACCCCGCAAATGCATAGCAAGCAGCAAAACCACACACCGCGCCTGCTCCCGTGGCAACCGCTAGGGCACCCATACAGCGAACATCTCCACACCCGATCGCACCACGGGGGAAACGAGGGCGCGCAAGATAATTCACGCTCATAGACACAACCGCAACAGTCATAGCAACCAAAATGCCCTTCAGTACACCCTCCCATCCCGCAGCAAATAGCTGAAGCAGCCCTCCAGCCAGCAGAAGCACCGCGCATACTTCAAGCGGAATCGTGCGCGCCCTTATGTCACACACAACAGAAGCAGCCATAGCTCCAAGACAAACGCAAAGCATTGCGGCGACACCGACATTCGGGGAGAAGATGGCTGCAGCAGAGAAGGAAACTCCCAAAGCTGCCGAGCAAATCAACCGCTGTTCAGTCCCTGCTCGAAAGGAGAACCGTCGCAAACGATCTTCGTCGGTTCCTGCAGAAGGTAGCCCCTTTACGTTGAACCCTGCTTCTCTCATAGCCCAAAGTCGCTCCTCGGTAAGCGATCCCGAAAGTGCAGCAGCAGCTGCGTCTTCACGCCATATCCCTAATGCACCCTCATACCCCTTCGCCCGGCGATCGGGTTCAACGCCCACATGCTTTCTCTTGAACTCCTCATACCCGCGAAGCGACTCACCCCACCACACATCAGATCGTCGACAAACGCGAATCAGCAACACATTGCTCACCCAAGGGAGGGCAAACCACCCCGCCAATGCTCCCAAACATGCCGCAGCCAAAGCTATATAGACCGCTGTCATGCCCCCACCACCTGTTTGGCATAATCTTTTTCTGTACAGCAAGATACCGAACCCTCTGTCCTCTCCGAAAGTAATCCCCTCGCCTTATGCTCTGCGTCAAAATTCGGGCAAATATGAATAGTGAGAGGAAGGGAGCCTGCCAAACTTTCCGTCGAAGAGGAAGGTACTGCACCTGCAAACACGTTCGGAGAACGTGTCTCATTTGGCCTGGAGAGCCCCGTATCGCATTCTTCCCGTCCCACAAACTCAACCCGAACAGCCCAGCCTGCACCGTCAAAAGAAAGGCAATCAACAAGACGGCCTTTTTCTTGTTCAGCACCTACACTGACGACATGCTGTCCCCTACGCACATCATCACCCTGCTCAGGCACGCTAAGACACGCCCCTTGAAGCCGCTCTGTCTCCCGATGTGAAGAGCCTTGGCTATCGACATCCTTTAAGGTCGAGGCATGCCTTCCCACCGGAATGGGTGTCGGCCGTGCCCCCTCGTAACGATACATGCAGCCGTAACATATTTCGGCGTCGTCAAAAGTGCGAGCATGGCACACCGGACAGGCTTTCATGACGCCACTTCTTCCCTACCCGAAAGCACTACCTGATCGCCAGCGCAAAACCACGGCTCTCCACACAAAGAAAATCGCTCAACCACGGCGACCGCCTTCCCGTTGCGTAGCCTGCGAAAAGGCCCTACTGATCTATGCGATTCGATCACTATTCCTTTCCGATCTACGAAGGCTACGTCGATAGCCTGACGCATACCTACCGTATGTACGTCACCGCACGGTACAAGCAGTAGCGCTTTGTCGCTTGGCCCGCTCAACAGCAATCCGAGCGTTCTTTGTTTTACCTTTGTCGCCAGGGTTAGCGCAGTGCCCGTTTCTAAGCGTTCCGCTAAAGCTTTTTCTTTTTCTCCCATTTCAATCCTCCTTCTAATTCTTTACGCATTGCACAACGACACTCGTCGTATCACCCACCTGCACACAGGCAATATGAAGCCAGTTAAACCGCCCCTCCTCCTTCACAAACGACCCGCTCGATCCGCTCCCGGAGGGCACCACCGTCCATCCACGCTCAAGTAGACTTCGTCCAAGAACATCGAATGCCTCAGCTGACTCAGTCTGCAGCGAAAACCCAACCACCGATCCTCCCGCGCCCACCCGTACGTCGCGGTATTGTTCGATAGCCAACACTTCATCAGTAAAGCCTTCAGGGAGCAAAGATTCTCCGTTGCTTGAAGTGCCCGATGCCGTAGGGTCAGCCAAAATCAAACTCCTCCCGTACAGGCCAAGATTCTGCCCGAGCGACAAAACCTCCTCCGAAGGACCATCGCGAACCGGCAGCGTACTGAATGCGTTCCTCGCTTCCTTCAGTACGCTAGGACGATTGCGTTCTACCACCGCATCAATTACCAGCACAATTACCAGCAGCACCCCAAGAACAACGACAGCAACCAAGGCTCTTCTCACAGCGACCCTCATAACAACACCCCCGACCTATAGGGATCCACCGTCATCGATGCGGAATGCTTGAGACGAGGAAGCGCCACGCCAAACACCGACGACCTCAAACCTAATCCGAACAGCGTCGGTGAAAATTCAAGCGTTGCCGTAAATCGCGCATAGCCACCTTGCACACCTTCAACAACAACGCGCACCTCAAGGTACGGCCGATCCGAAGCTTGGCCTAGGGTATCGGCGACAAGAGCACGGCTTTGTTCAAGGCTCTGCCCGTAGGCCGGCGATGTCGCATGCACCCGCACCGCATCGCGCACCAGACGATCAAATGCTGCACACTCCGAGAAAAACAACACAGCATTCACTGCCACAACCGCCACCACCATGAGTAAGGGAAATACCACTGCAAGTTCAACCGTCATCTGGCCACTTGTTCGAGCCGACAAATCTTGCCGAAAGAGCACCCTACGGTTAACAGCCCCAAACATTCTTATTCCCACGTTCTCACCCCGGCTACCTGGGCGTAAAGCGCCCTGACGTTATCGGCGAGAGAACTAATGAAGCCAGCGGTTGCCTCTTTGGCAGCTTGCGGTAATACCAAAGTGATGGGTATAGATGGGCCACCCTCTTCCCATAACCTAATGGATGCAATCTCGATAGTTCCATCAAGAGAAGCAAGGCTATCGAGCGCAGCTGCTTCAGCCGACGTGATAACCGAGGAAAACAAATCGGCCGACGAGAGCGGAGTTGCTATCATGCGCGCTTTGACTGCAAGGAATCGCGTTGAAAATGAACCATCTTCAGCGCCTGCAACATGAGCCGAATTCACCACCACAGGCTTGAGGGCATCGAGTTCTGCTGGCTGAAGCCCCAATGCTCCAACCGCTTTTTCAAGCGCCGAAGTAGCCCAGACCCCCAGCCCACTCGCACTGCCAAGCGGTAGGGTATCTACCGCACGCGCTATCGCTTTTTCAAGCGCCTGTTGACCGTCAACATAGGCCTGTAACAGACTCGACCAGCAATCAAGCACAATGCCTAAGGCTCCCGTCATCGCCCCGCCTTCGCCTTCCAAACCGTCAAGCAGCGACGAGAGTACATTCTTTCCCTCGTCGGACGGCTCGGCCACCAACGTCGCAGCCGATACCGCAGCCCGAGCACCGAGCGACCCCGCCTCCCGCACATACCCACTGGAAAAGCCCGTGGAAGCAGGCGCTACTCGTGTATTCACTGCAAACGCGACTACGCCAAACCGCCCAGGTGGCACTGCCTCGATACGTTTACCGCACGCCTTTCGTAGAACATCGATACAGCGATCAAATAAGCTGCTCGCCTTATCTTTTACTTCTACGGTAAGAGGATCGAGTTCTTCCCGCAGCTTCTGATAAGCTTCTGCCGCCTGAGCGACCGCCTCGTAGTGGTACTCAAAACCGTTCTCAATCGATGTGGACGCCGCTGCCACCTTCCCCATGCTTGCAGCCGAAAAGTTGCACTGCGAACAGGTAATGAAATTTCCTTGCTCCATCTGAGAGATAGACCCCTGCCCCGATACCCCCAATGCCCCAGGACAGCCGCGCCATGCGTGCATAACTGGTTCGCCGCTCTCTAATGAAACGGGATAAACCATATCGGTATACAGTGTCGTTTCGCGCATGTGCGCTGTGTCTTTAGGTAGATGAGGGAATAAAGCATCAAAGCTCGCTGCCGTCTCATGAACATAACCTCGCGCCACTTCGGACGACGCATAAACATAAAAACGCTCACGCAGGGCGGAACGCGCCTGCTCCTCAACCGACGCCCCCTGGGGCATCTCTTCAGCCAGACGATGGGCGTAGTACGTACGAGCACGATCAAGTGCAACAGAGAACGACCACGCATCAACACTTGCATAGCGCGGGTTTTCCGATCCGCTTAATCCTGCGAGTGTAGAGGCACGCTCAGACATACAGTACGACGGATCGTCGCCACAATCCCGCCGAAACGCCCGCTCCTTCCAAACGTTGGCCTCTTGTGCAGCATTTTCGGCTACGGCAGCAGCCTGCTTGATAGATTCTGCCTCTCGTTCAACATCGTTGGCGAGCTCTTGCGCCCCCTCAACAGCGTCAAGGACGATATCCTTACCTTCTGCTGGCACGAGAACAGCGAAACTCAGATAGGTTGCCCCCATCTGACCACCATCATTTGCCGACGCTATGCCAGCAGCACTTGCTGCCGCCAAAAAGGGCACCGCTTTCTGCAAACGATTCAGTCCTACGGCCGCTTTATCAGCAAAAGCATCGCGCGCTTGCATGATCTCGCGTCCTGCCTTAAGAAGCGTTTCAGACGCAGCTGCTGTAGCTGGCGTACAAAGCGCAGCCACGCCTAGCCCCGTTGCTGCAATACCGGTAAGTGAAAGCGAGAGCACAACCGCATCACAGACGCGTACTACAATCATAAACTGGGCAACCTGATTTTCAGCAGCCAGCGCTGCAGCATCGGCTACGTTTTGCACATCGGCTGAAGCTGAATTTACGCGATACACCTGACCAGCGGTAAATACAAGGGACAGCGCGATAAGAAGCGCGAGCGCCACCCCTACTGTGGTGAATCCCTCTTCGTCTCTCAGCAACATCGACGAATCATATTTGCGACGCCGAAGCATCCACATCCTCACGATAACCACGCTCCAACCCATGAAGAGGGGTCTCTACCAGCTTCAACACCGTCAACCCAGGAAGGCTGCGTTGACTGGGAAACTGATACCTCTACATGCAAATTCCCTTCAGCATCGGTCATACCCAGCAAAACCGCGGCAATATCGAGCAAGGGTAGGGGACGCACGTCATTTTCTATCGTGACGCGTACTATCTGCGATGCTTCGTCACCTTCCATGATGATCTTCCAGCTACACCCATCGCGATGAATATGAAAGCAGTCGTGTGGCGGAACCGAACCCAAGCGATGCCGAACAAACGCCTCGCATGAGCCATCCATATCGCCCAAAACCCCCGTCTTTGTCGCGAGCAGGCGACAACCCTCTGCAGCCGCAGCTTGCATAACCATGCGGTCGTATAGCAAAATGCCTGGCTGTAGCAGCAGGAGCAGCGCGACGAACAATATCGGGATAACAACCGCCGCCTCAACCGTTGCCTGACCACGTTCGGCGCATCCTGGTACCCAGGAAAGCCACCATATTCGACGCCAACCCGCCGAACGCACTTCGCAGTCACCCATCGCACCCCCCTCCTCCAAAGATGTTCTCAATACAAAAACACGTCAACAAGAAAACCTGGCGCAATACCCTGTACGTGATGCGAGGCAGCCGTAAGCGCATGCTCAACAAAAAGACCACCCTCAAAAACACGCCAGAGCATGCCGCAGGCGATAGTCACTGACAGAAATCCTGCTGCAACCAAAGCAAACTCCACTGTTCCCTGTCCCTGCACGTCAATCAAGCGATGCCGAAAACACCCCGTCACTCTCTCCAGCGACATAGCGCGACAAACCCTTAACATCGAGGTTCGCACCAAAGCTCGCGAACCTTCGCAAGAGTTCTTTGCGCGCCTCTTCATCAAAGCCCATTGATGCCGCTAGCAATGGCATCCCAAAGTTCTTGCAACTTAGGACGAAATACCGCAATAGCCAGAATCGCTATCACCACCAGCACGCCTACCAGAATGGCGTACTCCGTCGTACCCTGACCTCTCTCATTTTTCAGTTTCGCCCGCAGGTAAGGTAGCCAGCACAGCCTGCGACAGAAGTCGCGCAGTACAAGCATCCGAACCCCCTTTGCCCTCAAATCACCCATAGCCTTTCCTCGTATATTCTTTCTGCCACTTCTTACGCTGTGGCCGCGTTCTTTACCTAAAGCATCAAATATGGGATAAAGGACGTGTACAAAGTGGAGGGCGCAGTTGTTTTCCTGAGGGTTTTAAGCCTCGTCAGAAAGGATT
>JAYFOQ010000014.1:0-176042 GCA_034932485.1 Gordonibacter sp. | reverse complement strand
CCTAAAGAAGCTCGAGGGGCTTTCTTATACCTTCATTCGGTGGGCGTTGAAGATGCTGCAATCCTGGCCGTTGTTATTGGTAGGAGATAGGGGTCTGCAGCGGGCTTGAAAAACGGTTTGTTATGGAGCAGACCCTAATTATCGGCAAATGCCGATGCGCCTTATATCCCCATGGCTAAAGCGAGGGGTTTTACAGCGCTCTTGATAAAGCTTGCCCCCTGCGGTGCGCCACCGCCAACGCATGCCATCTCTAACAGTCAGGTGACAAGAATATGACAAATTAGCACTCTCACGCCGACAGTGCTAATTCGCGATAAAATAATAAACGACACAAAAAGGACGCACTTATGAAGTGTGCGCAAGATAAGCCTCACACCTTCAAAAGTGCACCCGAGCACATCTAGGAGATGATAAGTATGGCTATGATGGTACCTATGAGAAGAAATCGCAACCTACTAAGCACGCTCATGACCGACCCCTTTGATACGTTCTTTGATGCTGCTTCCGCACCTATGCAGAAAATGGCTCCCACGCTTATGCGCACCGACATCAAGGAGACCGACGAGGGCTACGAGATGACTATCGACTTGCCAGGCTTCAAGAAAGACGATGTACAGGCCGAGCTAAAAGACGGCTACCTATCCATCACCGCACAAACACAGAGAGAGTCTGAAGATAAAGACGAAAAAGGCACCTTTGTCCGCAAGGAGCGTTTTAGCGGAAAATGCAGCCGTACTTTTTTCGTCGGTGAAGACATCGAAGACGACGATATCAAGGCCAAGTTCGAAGATGGCGTATTGAAGATTGATGTACCGAAGAAGCAGGAACAACCCAAGCTAGAAGAGAAAAAAACCATCGCGATTGAGGGCTAATCACCTGAACCCGCGTGGCCTAAAAGGCAAGCGTCGAAAACTCGGCGACGCTAAGCCGCCCGAGCAACTGGAAGGCGACCATTATGGTCGCCTTCCTGCTATTATGCAAAGTACGCAGTTTTAACTTACCCACTTCAGGTAAAACATTTGTTCCAAATAGGCAGATGTTTCACGTGAAACAATTACGAATTGGGAACGTCATGAGCAGCACTCCTACTTTGACCAACATTCGGCAGGTATCTGATGGCTGGATAAAGAAATATATACTCGAGTACACCCTCCCCGACGGATCGTCATACGAGTACGAGAGTGTGTCGCGTAAAGCAATCGACGCTTATCGAAGCGAGCTCGAAGGCAATGCAACGGGCAAGCGGCCACAGCCCGATGCCGTCTGCATCGTGCCGCAAACAGCAGATGGGAAATTGCTGCTCATTCGAGAATTCCGCTATCCGTTGAACAGCTGGTGTATCGCCTTTCCCGCAGGACTCGTGGAGCCAAGGGAAACCTTAATCGCTTGCGTCGACCGCGAGCTACGCGAGGAAATAGGCTACGCTTTGCGCGCCAGTTTAGGCAACGAAGCTCTCGATCCGCTACCGCAAGTCGGCTACTCGTCGACCGGCCTCACCGACGAAACCGTACAAGTTATATTCGCCCACGTAGAGAAAGTCGCGAATGCCCAACCCGAGCCCGGCGAATTTATTGACCCCTTCCTGCTGGCCATTGATGACATCCCCCGCTTCCTTACTGAAAATACGCTACCCATCGGCACTCGCGCCCAGTTGATTTTGGAAGCGTTTGCTCGCAGACGCTAACTTCCACTTCGGGATATTCCCTTTTCCGCGAAACCGCTACTTCGATCAAAATTGAGAACAGACCTACAAACTCAATTCAGAAGAAACCGACCTCTTCTCCCTCGTCGATATTACGTCGCGGTTGTGCTGTTTTTCATTCAACACACCAAGTAGCCAGGCGTACTTTTCCCGCACTCGTTCGTAGGCTGCAGCAACGGGCGCAGCCACATGCGCAACTTCGCTCATGATGTCGTCGTAGCAACAAACAATTTCATTCACTACGGCGGCATCCACCAAACCCTCATCTCGCTGCTCGCGCAAAATAGACAGCACCTTTTCCTTAGGAAAAGCCTCCTTGTAACTGCGCGTGCCCACAAGCGCACTAACAATATCTGCCACAGCAACAATACGTTCAGACAAGGTCAGTTCTTCTGCACGCAGACCGCGCGGATAACCCGACCCGTCCATCTTCTCATGATGGCGTATTGCTTTTCTTTTAATATCTTCGTCTACGCATCCCGCAATAATATGCTCCGTCAGATCAACGTGGGTGCGCATGATGGCCATCTCGTGGTCGTCCAATCGCCCCGGCTTCTCCAAAATAGACAGAGGAACACCAATCTTGCCCAAGTCGTGAAGCAGCGCACTGAAATAAACACGCCCCGCCTCATCTTCCGAGAGCATCCTGCATGCCAGTTCATAAGCAACATGGGCTGTGGTGACCGTATGAGTAACCGTGTGTCGACTACGAAAATCGATAACATGCACAAGCATATCTAAACATGCTGCTGCCTTTTTCACCTCGAACTCATCGCTGGCAGTTTTCAGTGGACTCCTACGCTCGATACCCTCGCGTAAAGCCCCAAGTATGCCGATCTGTCGCTCAGAGCATATAAACAGGTCAACTATCTCTGGCGCAAACTCGTCGGGACATTTTGCTCTAAGTGTATCCTGCACTCGATCAAGGGTTAGATTCGGCTGCTCCAAAGAAAGAACGTCAACCCTATCTGCCACATAGAGACACTGTGCAAAAAATCGCACGCGCGCTTCTTGTCTGTCGAAATCATTATTGGCCATATGGTGATATAGCACCACCTCGGCATACTCTGCCAGTGGCGAGAGTTCTTTGAAAAAAAGGTAGCCATAGAATGCGTGCTCCCACACACTCTCCGTTTCGAACTCAACTAAACGATCGATATCCTCAGTACGGTATGCTCCAATATCGTGCAACAGTGCCACCAAGTACAGAGCACGCCGATCTCGAAGAGTACACGAACCTTCAGCCTCAAGCATGGCATCAAGTATTTGAGCAACACGATACCCGTGATCTATTAAACGCGCATCAACGCAGTTGAGAGCACGACTTATCATCACGCAAACACCCTCAAGATTCAGGTTAACACCCGGCCCTACGGGATAAGCCAGTCCTATCGTCGAGGAGAGATTTAGTTGACCTCCCGAATGCCCGCTTTCACCCATTGCTAACCAAGCTTGGAAATCTGCGCGCGCGCCTTGACAAGCTGCGCCTCAATGTCAATACCCACAACATCGAGCCCTTCAGCCGCCACGAAACGCGTCTCAGGAATGCCAAACATCTTGGCCAAGCCACAGAAGTACTCGTAGCCAAAATTCATACCCTCAACAAAGCCGCCGCAGGTAGTAATATACGTTAAGCTGCGCGCCTTAGCTATACCTTCGCAACGCGCATCCTCCGTATAGCGAAACACAATGCCACACACGCTTACATGCTCCAAATAAATTTTAAGCATAGCTGGAAACGAAAGATCCCAGTAGGGAGTTCCAATAACAATATTATCTGCCGCAGCAAATTGATGAGCCAATGCGAACAAGGGATCGTCCTCTGCACCAGCTTGTTGCTTGGCAGAACGCTCAGCCACCATGCGGGCATCAAACGGCTTCAAATCAAGTTCGGATAAGTTAATCTCTATTACCTCATCTTTAACCGTGTCGAGATAGTCGCGGCAAAGAGAAAGTGTGCGTGAATCTTCTCCACGTATGCAAGCGTTAACGAACAGCGTCGTCATGAAAGCTCCTTCTATCGATACGGCGCCCCCGAAGGGCGCGTGCATTATAATAGCGCACCCGCGCCAAAAAGACGCGGGTGCATAACCCTTAAAGTAAGGAAATAAATAATAATTTCTTACGCCTTGAGTCTACCATCATCTAGCGCATTCAAAGCAGCTGCATAGCCTCCCGAACCATAAGAAAGACACTTTGACACACGAGCAATGGTAGTAGCCGAAGCGCCCGTAGCTTCCTCAATAACAGCATAGGAACGACCGGCATCCAGGAGACGCGCCACCGCGAGACGTTGCGAGGTTTCCTTCACCTCGCGAATAGTGAACAAATCTTCCAAGAGGGCGTAAACTGTGTCTTCATCGTCAAGCGCAGCAAACACATGCAGTAGATCCTCTACTTCCTTCGTTCTGAGGTCGTCCATATTACTTCCCCATTCTAATCAGGCCGTACTCTATCGAGTCGACCAATGCATTCCATGATGCTTCGATAATATTTTCGGATACACCAATAGTTCCCCAGCTACCATGTCTGTCGCGTGTAGTAATAACGACGCGCGTAATGGCATCAGTGCCCACATTCTCATCTAAGATGCGCACCTTATAGTCTACCAATTCAATGTCGGCCACCTCGGGATAAAAGCGCGCAAGCGCCATACGCAGAGCGCTGTCGAGTGCACCAACCGGCCCAGCACCCTCACCCGTTGCCACGAAGCGTTCGGAACCCACATGAATTTTAATGGTAGCCTCGCTCATGGCATCCTTGGCGCGTGCGCCGGTATCCTCATGGTCGTCTACAATAACGCGAAAGCTTTCCAGCGTGAAGTGAGGGCGATACGAACCCACATGCCCCTGCAGCAGCACCGCCAGCGATCCATCGGCCACCTCATACGAATAGCCCTGTGCCTCACGCGCCTTGACATCATCGAGCACAACTTGCACCTTATTGGGATGCGCACTTAAATCGATACCCAAGCTGGCCGCTTTCGCCACCAGCGAGGCCTTGCCCGCCAACTCGCTAACGAGCATGCGCGCAGTGTTACCCACGCGCGCGGGGCGCGTGTGCTCGTAGGCTTCGGGGAACCGCGCAATAGCGCTGGCATGTAGGCCACCTTTGTGCGCGAATGCCGCAGCCCCCGTATACGGATGATGCGCCGGCAGGGCCATATTGCAGGTTTCTGCCACGAACCGCGATACATCGGTAAGCTGGCGAAGCCGCTCTTCGCCAACGCAGGTATATCCCATCTTCAATTCTAGGTCGGCAATAACAGTAAGTAGATCGGCATTGCCTACGCGTTCTCCGATACCATTGATGGTACCTTGCACCTGGCAGGCTCCCGCATGCACGGCCGCAAGCGTATTCGCTACGGCGCAGCCAGAATCGTTGTGACAATGAATGCCTATTTGCTGGCCCGGCAGCGCCTCGACTACCGCCGTAACCACAGCCTCAACCTGATGGGGCAGCGCCCCACCGTTCGTCTCACACAAATCGATCGAATCGGCTCCCGCCTCACTGGCCGCACGAACGCAGTCTAGAGCATACGCGGGGTTAGCCACGTAGCCATCAAAAAAATGCTCCGCATCAAACACTACTTCAAGGCCATGGCTTTTCAGATATGCAACCGAATCGCGTATCATACGTAGATTTTCATCAAGCGTCGCTTGCAACGCACGGGTGACCTGCGCATCCCATGTCTTTCCAACAATGGTAACAAGAGGCGCGCCGCAGGCGACGAGATCAGCAAGGCCCTGATCCTCTTCGGCTGCGATGCCCTTTTTGCACGTAGATCCAAATGCCGCAAGGCGAGCATGCGTCAGCGGCATAAAACGCATGCGTTCAAAAAATGCAATATCCTTGGGGTTCGAAGCCGGAAAGCCGCCTTCTATAACATCAATACCAAACGCATCAAGGCGCTCTACAATACGTAGTTTATCTTCGAGCGACAAGGTAATACCTTCACTCTGCTCCCCGTCGCGCAATGTGCTGTCGTAGGTTGATATATGGTCCACGAATGCTCCTTTGCTTTCAGGGTTAGGTACTGTTTCTTAAACGAAAAGAAACGAAGCCGCTCGCGTTAAACAGCACAAGGCCGCCTGCGAGGGCTTCGCTTCGTTAAGAAAAATTAAATTTCGGTGACCCAGTCGGCGTACTCTTCGATATTGCCATAGACCACATCAAAGAAGCGTTCCTGCAGCGCACGAGTAACCTCACCCGGCTTGCCCACCTCACGCCCATCGACCGAGCCAATCGGAGTAAGCTCAGCGGCAGAACCAGTCATGAATACCTCGTCAGCAATATAGAGATCACTACGCGTGAGGCTTTCCTCAACCGCAGGTATCTCAAGATCGTCGGCAAGACAAAGAATGGTGTCGCGCGTAAGACCTTCTAGCAAACCATCGGACAACGGGGGCGTGGAAAGCACGCCGTCGCGCACGATAAACAGATTCTCGCCAGTTCCCTCGCACACCAAGCCCTGCTCGTTCAGCATGATTGCCTCGACGTAGCCGTGTTGCTTAGCTTCCAGCTTCGCAAGGATGGAATTCATGTAAGATGCCGTAGATTTAACCGCGGGCGGAATGGCGTTGTTAGAGCGCTGGCGCCAAGATGAGATGCCCACGGCCACACCGTTCTCTAACGCATCGCCACCCAGGTAGGTACCCCAAGGCCACACAGCAATAACCACATCGGTCGGGGCACCTGTGGGGTCAACACCCATAACGCCATAACCACGATACACCAACGGACGAATGTAGCATGCCTTTAGGTTGTTTTTGCGGATGATCTCGACCGTAGCGTCGCACAGCTCGTCCACCGTGTAGGGCAGATCGATTAGCGCGATCTTACAACTGCGATGCAAGCGCTCCATATGATCGCGCAAACGAAACACAAAGCTTTTGTCGTTGTCAGGGTTTTGGTAACAGCGGATACCCTCAAACACGCCGGAACCGTAGTGCAGCGAATGAGACAATACGTGTGTTGTGGCCTCAGCCCAAGGAACAATTTCCCCGTTTTTCCAGATGTAGTCCACTTCGTCGATGGCCATAATGCATCCCTCCTCGCTGATTGCCCGCATCACTTTTTTGTTCCGGCCTGTCTGCAAGCGAAAAAGCATCGTCCCTAAGCGGACAGGCAGCAGACCTGACGTGCGGATACTATTCCAAAATGGTGCGTTCCATTGTACTCTAATGGGCTAAAGTACGTTGCGCTTTCCGGCGAAGGGGATGAATCTTAACCAAAGCGACATGGCGAAAGACCCTTTGATAAAATTCCCCATCAAAAATTTTACTCGCCACACCTCCCAACTAACCTTTGCCTTTTCATCCCTTGATTAGAACCACCGAAACTTCTTAAGAATAAACAATAGCAGCACCGATGCAAGCGCAGTACAGGCAGCAACAACACCAAAGCCCCAAGGGTAATCGGCAAGGGGTATTCCCAACAAGTTCATACCGAAAAATCCTGCCACGGCCGTAGGAACACAGAGAACGAGCGTGACGGTAGCTACCACCTGCATTGTGCGGTTCAAATCGTGTTCCATAAGTAGGCTAAAGTGCTCGATGGTAGAGTCGAGTATTTCTGAGTGTATGCGTGTTGTTTCGAGGGCCTGACGATTTTCTATAACCACATCGTCAAACCGCTCGCGAGCTTCATCACTAGGAAACGAATAACGGCGCAAGTGCTTGTCGAAGATTGCATCATTGGTAACCAAAGAGGTTTTAAGGTAAACCAGCGACGAATCAAGAATGTAGAGGTCTTCGAGCTCTTTGCGTGACGGTCGCTTTACCATAGTCATGAGTTCAGAGCGCCTTTTGTTGATAACGCGCAGCGCCATGAAGTAAGCCGCCGATGACGCCATAAGCACTTCGGATGCGAAGTCGTCCACCTCACTGGTAGGGGGAAGATCCTTCGATGCTTTAAGTTGATCAATGAGGGGAATCTTATATACCGAGCATACCGTAACTACGTTATGGGGCGTTTCAAACAGCGCGATAGGAATAGTCTTGTAACTGCGCTCGTTTGACGATCGATCGCGAACAGGCGTATCGAGGATAAAAAGAGTATAACCATGATTGTACTCAATGCGCGAAACCTCTTCGAGGTCGAGGGCTGCGCACGCGTCCTCCGCCTCAAAGCCGAATTTGTCTTCCAACCAGGAAAGCTCTTCGGAGGTCGGCTCAAATAAGGCAATCCAACACCCCGGCACCTCCTCATCAAGCTTTTTGAGCGCTTGATGTTCGTCTGTGCAGAAATATTCGATCATATACGTTCCCCGCAGCGTGAATTAGCAACAGCATCGACGATTACCACAAGGTCGCTCCTTTGCGCGAAACGGCTCGGCGCATCGCCCAGCAAAACCTCATACGAAAGCCGCAAGAGTTGCTTTCCTCTCGCGGCTTTCGATTATAGGTCATTTTTCAACATTTCGACGGAGTGCGTGGTACTGCAAGAACCCTGTTACTTCGCGTACCCACAAGCGCCTTGTGTCGCTACGCTATTGGTCCGCGCATGCCTCGCTGAACATCACCACCCTGACCTGGAGGCATCCCTCCGCCTCCCATGCCTAAGCCACCCATACCGCCAGTTGCCGTGGTAGAAGTCGCGACCGACATAGTTGAGCCCCCACTAACCGTACCGCCGTCGGTATAGCCATCGGAATTCGCGCCCGACACCGTCCCGCCTAAAACCAAACTGTACGATGATCCTTCTGTAAATGCAGGACTGGTAACCAATACCACACCAAACTGCTTGGCAGCATTAAGAGATGCAATCACTTTGCCATTTCCGTCAACAAGGGCAACGTTCTGTCCCGCCTGGCCACTTGCCGTAGTAAAGGCAAAGGGTTGCGTGCCACTGGTAAAGTTTTGGGCCATGCCGGTCGAACCCACCATGAGTACCGTACCACCCGAAACAGTAGCAGAAAGATCGTAATCAAAAGCCCCGTCTCCATCACTGGTTGGCCCATTTACCAGCAATACGCCACCCGTCACTTCCACGCTACCGTTGCTATCCACGCCATCGCCATCCGACTCGAGCACCGTGTAGCCACCATTGATTTGAATAAGACAATTCTCGTCGCCCATACCCATACCCATGCCACCCTTGCCACCTTCAGCAAACGCGTTATCGGGCGCGCCTCCCGCAGCTGCGGCCTCGTTCGATGCCGGTGCGTCTGAGGTGGAACTGCTACTGGTCACATCTGATGTTGCTGCGTTCATAGCATCATCGCTCGCAACAATATGGGTATTGCCACCGTTAACGTAAATCTTCTCTGCCTCATAGCCTTCGTAACAACGAGTGGCGTTAAGGGTGCCTTCGTCGATAACCAATTTCGTTTCGGCATGGAAGGCATCGTCTCCCGCATCAAGAGTAAGGTCGCCACCCGCCAGCAGCCCCTCAAGTCCCGAGCATAGTGCATCATCAACCGCTTTAATCGACAACGTACCTCCGGCCACCCTCATGTAAGTTTGCGCCTGAATACCATCATCACCGGCATTAATGGTAATGCTGCCGCCATCGATAGACACAAATCCTCGCACCGTATCGGTGTCTTTGTTCGACTTGATGCCATCACCACCTGCCGTAAGCGTGAACTTGCCATCGTTGATCTTTACGCAATCACGTCCACGCAACGCATCTTCTACAGCATTTACGACATAGGTACCACCCGTCACAATCAAATCATCCTTCGAGCACATAGCATGGCGATAGTTACCGGTTACCTCGAGCGCGCCCGAGCCATTCAAGGTAAGGTCTGCACGCGAAAACAACGTGGCATACGGTTCATCGGAGCCCTCTTCCAAAAGATACTCCGTTCCATCCGTAAGCGTATTACGCGTACCCTCAGCAAGGGTGACAAAACATTTATCGGCTTCTTTCACATAAAGGGCCGGCCCATTCGCATGGTGGATACTCACACCCGCTAACACTATCTGCACCTTTGCCGTATCGGGCGCCTCTACTACCAGTTGCCCATCATCAAGCGAACCCGACACCACATAAACACCTTCATCGGAAAGAGTAACAATCGACCCTTCAGCAGAAGCGCCTGAGCCCTCTATAGATGCCGAAGAACCTGACAGTACGATATGAGTAGCCGCCGCATCATCATAAGAAGCATCAAGATCGCGCTTGCTGTACTCCAAATCAAGGGCTGACGCATCGAACGAAGCCGCAACCGCGGCAAAGTCGCTCACTGAAGTATCCTCCGTAGAAGATTTCGTACTTACTTTCTCGTCAATCGACGCGTTTGTGGTCGAATCCTCAGTGCTTTGCTTCAGCGAGCAGCCAGCCATGGTTCCTATTACGCACGCAAGAAGCAGTGCAAAAAGCAGTGCAATAAAAAACCGATGTCGAACGAACCCCGTTTTATCTGCTTCTCTAAACCGAGTTTTTATTCGTTCCATATCACAACACATCCTTAGCTGCCGCAGTTCGACCGCAGGTAATTTTTAGGTTTCCGTTAAGACACCGCAGCTCATCTATCATGCGCTTTTCGAGGCCCGGCTCTTTCATTCGCACCGCATACTCCAGTAAAAAGAGGCTTCCCATATTCGTTGTCTGGACTTCAGTTAAATCATGCTCATCGGTATAAAGAGTCAACACTTCATCGAATACACCGTCATATTCAAGATCGTCGGGAATGGTTATCTTCAAAGTTTTCTCTGGTTCTTTTTGCTTACCAAAGGGCGACAAAACGTACCCGATATTCACAAGCGCCACCACGACGGTAAATAGCACAGCCAGCGAGATAAATCCCATGCCCGTAGCTAGACCAATAGCCATAGCAAGGAACACGCTCCCGATATCTTTTGCGCTACCAGGAATAGAACGGAAGCGCACGAGATTAAATACACCCATAACCGCAATACCCGCGCCCAGATTCCCGTTCACCAGCGTAATAACCATCTGCACGATAAGCGGCAGTAAGGCCAGCGTTACCACAAAATTCTTTGAATATGAATGGCGGAACATATACACACAGGCCACCGCCGCACCCAGCACGATGGATGCCAAACAGCACAGCAAAAAATCAACGGTAGACACGCCAGCAACCAAGGATTCTGTCGTTCCAAAAATTGAGTTTAAGGCCGTATCAAGCACAGCAACCCTCCTTCTTTATTGGTTGAGCAGAAGCTCGAAAAGAACGACGATGCGTATCACGAGATTCAAATGCCATACGCTCGGAGGCTGCATCAATAGCCGAAATGCTCGCTTTGTTTTTCATAGCTACTTTGTATGCTTCACCATATTTAGAAAAGGACGAAGGGTAGGCTTCGCACACAGCAAGTGCTCGTACCAGCCACAACGGAAACGGTCCCGCTGACTTGATCTCCATAATGGCCTCGCCTGAATCTATCAGCGGCACAAAGCTTGACAAAGATTCCCCGACGAACATATCTTTACAAAGAATGGAGGTATCGAACGTTATACGCAGATCATCAGAAGTTTCGGGCTCGTTGGATGTTTTGAGCACTTCGAGCGTTTCGGGCATCGCAGATGAGCCGAACGCCTCAACGGCCTCATCCGTTTCAAAGAATTTCCTCACCGGCACATAAGCTGTACGCTCACAATCAATGATCATTGAAGCTCGCAAAGATCCGTAAGCGCGCAAGAAATGATCGATTTCGCGTGCAATCTGCGTACTACGCTGCGATGTAGACTCCGCCGCCATCGTCGAATCGGGCAAGGGGTAACGACCACAAGCTCGTTCGTAGGACAGTCCGCCCAAATAAGCGCGTGCTGCTGCGTACGACATCCCCACGCGGCGCTTATACACGATACCGTCAAATTTCTTTTTAATCTCAATGAACACTCGATCCAATTCGCTCGGCAACCCGTAACTGCGCAATCTCAGCTTTTCCTTATATAAAGGTTTATCCAGCGATCGCTCAACCAGTAAGCGATCGGGCGTATCAAGATAAAGGCTTACAATGCGCGAAAGCCCATAGATATCGGGCACCAAGTGCCCGTCAAGCGCGCTCAGCATTGCAGCATGCTGAGACGCGCTGAGACGGTATTTCACTTCTTTCCGTTCGAATACATCAGTAAACGTTCCCATATAAGACCCAACTTTCTTTCCGAGTCGCTGAAAGGAGTGCCAACCGTGCAAGAAAACCGAGGTTCGTCAGGGAGGGAGAGTTCCCGAACCTGTTCGCCTTGCACGATAAGCACCCTTTGCAGATAGCCGATCGAAAACGAGGCAATTACGATTCCGATCTACGGCTTTGCATCCTAACGACCTACCCTGAAAGTACCCTGAAAGAACCAAGTTAACGGCAAATTTTCTCCTCTTCTTTCAGGTCGTTTTCAGGGTTCCCGCTAAAATGAGTGAATGCGGTAAATTGATGTGATGGAAAGGCTAACAACATGAAAGTTTTGATTGTTGAGGACGATACGCGTCTAGCCCAAGCGCTCTCGCACATCCTTGAAGAAAATGGCTACAACGTCGATACCGTACACGACGGCACTACTGGACGCGACTGGGCACTACTCGGCCAGTACGACCTGATTATTCTTGATGTCATGATGCCGAAGATGGATGGGTTCGCTGTTGTGGCAGACCTGCGCCGCGCATCAATAAGCACCCCTGTACTAATGCTTACGGCGCGCGATGCGGTACCAGACAAGATTACCGGATTAGACAGCGGTGCCGACGACTATATGACCAAGCCATTTTCGCCTGCCGAACTACTCGCCCACCTGCGAGCCCTCACGCGTCGCCAAGGCGACGTAATATTCGAAACACTGTCCGCCGGCGACCTCTCGCTGAACCTGGAAAGCTTCGACTTGTCGTGCAAAACAAAATCTATTCATCTTAGCTTTAAAGAATTCGCGTTAATGCGTGTACTCATGGCAAATCCTGGCCAAGTAGTCTCAAAAGACCTACTTATCGAAAAAGTCTGGGGAACTGAGTCGAGTGCGGAAGATAATAATGTAGAAGCTTATGTTTCGTTCGTTCGTAAGAAATTAGCTTTTTTAGGATCGACAAACCGTATAGAAACCCTCAGGCGTGCAGGCTACCGTCTTGTTGTCGAGGCCGCCGTCCAAAGCGAGCCACGCGATACGAGCGAACCAGACGAACCGAGCGATTCAAATGAGTCGGACGAGCCTTCTGCGCAAGCACAAATGGCGTAATCAAGGCAGGAGTCACCCATGCTTAAAAAACTGCGTATCAAATTCGTTGCCATCATCATGTCAATGATTGCGGTAGTGCTGGTGGTGGTGTTTACCGCTATTTGTGTTATCAACTACCAGCAGAGCTTAAACCGCGTACACGAAGCACTTGACGGGTCTCTTGCATCATTATCTCATCTCAACAATCAATCTCAGATTCTTCAGGATGGACAGATCGACCCAACCATTCCGCACTCTAATGACCAGACACCCAAAGGAAGTTCTCCAGAAATTGGCGGCAAGCGTGGCGGGTCTGATCCATTTATTCCCGTTGCCGTATACTCCCTCGAAGCAGATGGCTCGCTTACCGCGACTCAAACAGAACGAGTCACTGCCTCGCTTGCCGAAGACGTACTCACCCGTGCATCCGAACAGCTCGCCGAACTTCCTGAAGGTTCGGGAACCTTGACCGACCTTGGCCTTTTTTACGCCAAACAACAAATTAACGGCATTACGTATTTTGCCTTTGCCGATATGAGCACCGCAAACGATTGGCAAAACCTTGCGTTGATCCTTGCGGGGGTGGGCGCACTTGCCTTGATGGTGTTCTTTGTCATAAGCGTGCTTTTTTCTCGCTGGGCGCTCCATCCGGTAGAGAATGCATGGGAACAACAACGACGATTCATAGCCGATGCATCACATGAGCTAAAAACACCGCTTACCGTGATTTTAGCAAACGCCTCCATCTTGTTAGAACATCCCGAGCGCTCCATTGCCAGCGAAAGCCAATGGATAGAAAGCACGCAAACAGAGGCCGACCGCATGCAGCAGCTTGTGGGCGATCTGCTGCTGCTGGCTCGTATTGACGAGGGCACCGCTCAAACAACACACGAGCACATCGATCTAACTGATTTGGTGGAAGGAGAACTTCTGCAATTCGAGTCGGTCGCCTTCGAGCGCAAGGTGAACCTCCTGTCTGAAATTGACCGCAACGTGACTATCGCAGGAGACGCTTCACGATTGCATCGCCTCGTGACCACCCTTGTCGATAACGCTTGCAAGTACGCCAACGAGGGCGGAAGCGTACGCGTTATCCTGCATCAAAGCATGAAGAATATCACCTTATCCGTGCATAACACCGGATCCGCCATTGGGCCTGACGACCTTCTTCACGTGTTCGACCGTTTTTATCGCGCGGATAAAGCGCGTGTTCGCGACAATAACAGTTATGGGCTGGGGCTAGCCATAGCTCGCGGCGTGGCAGAAGAGCACGGGGGTACTCTCGAGGCCACAAGTTCAGAGAGCGAAGGCACCACTTTCTTGGCCGTGCTGCCCACTACGACAACGCAGCCAAATATCAACAAGTAAGTAAAAGAGTGAACTTTATTTATTCTTCGGAAAAGATAGTGAATCGGCGGCCGCAATTCAAGATCATCACCTTCAAGAATGCGATCGGATAACGGACGATTCGTCCTTACATGTCTGAATGGCCAACTCTGAGAGCCGACCATTCAGACGGCGCCTTACACGTAGAACAAAATATCGTTATAGGTAGGTACCGGCCATCTATCGCGGCCCGTAACAATTTCCATCGCGTCAACAGCAGCACGCAGCTTTTCCATGATAGGAATAATCTCGTGAGCATACGTGTTCGCACGCTGCTGCTGGTTGGCAATATCAAGCGCCGCATGGTGTGCAGTGTCCAAAGCTTGCAACTGCACATCGATTTCTTTTACCCCGTCAAGCAGCTTGTGTAATAAATCTTCTTGTTGATCGACATTTGCGCCAGGCACAGCAGCCTTAAACGATGCAATATTATTGGCAACCTCTGCGGCATAACTATTTATAGCAGGCAGGAATGCACGACGCACCATACGTTTCATTACGCGGGCTTCGATGTTCAACAGCTTATTGTATTTCTCCAGCTTTACCTCATAGCGACTCATAACCTCAGTCTTTGACAAGACGTCAAATTCTTCGAACAGTTCTATACTTTTGCGCGACACGAAACACGGCAATGCATCGGCCGTCGTGCGGAAGTTTGCTAAACCACGACGCTCCGCCTCGGCATACCACTCCTCGCAGTATCCGTTACCATTGAAGATGATACGCTGATGCTTCTTCAACGTATCACGAATGTAGGCGATAGCAGCTGCCTCAAATTCCTCGCCAGCCTTACCTTCCATGGCATCGGCAAAATCTTTGAGGCTCTTTGCCATCGCCGTATTCAACACCATGGTCGCATCAGACAGATTTACCGCCGAGCCCGGCATGCGGAACTCAAATTTATTCCCCGTAAACGCGAAGGGACTAGTGCGATTGCGGTCAGTGTTGTCGATAAGGAAATTTGGAAGAACGGCAACGCCCAAATCCATAGCAACCTTCTGGGCATTTGTGTATTCATGCTCGTCAATAAGCGCATCTACGATAGCGTCCAGTTCGTCACCCAAGAAGATAGAGATAATTGCCGGCGGTGCCTCGTTCGCACCAAGACGATGGTCGTTGCCCGCAGATGCCACCGACATGCGCAGCAATTCCTGATAATCATCCACCGCTTGAATCACGCCGGTAAGCAGTACCAAAAAACGCAGGTTGTCCATGGGGCTCTCGCCCGGATCAAACAGGTTTTTCTTGCCTGCCGCCAACGACCAGTTGTTATGCTTGCCTGAGCCGTTAATACCTTCGAACGGCTTCTCGTGCTGCAGGCATACAAGACCATGGTGGCTGGCCAGCAGACGCATCTTTTCCATGGTCAACAGGTTCTCATCGATGGCACGATTTGCATTAGTAAAGATAGGAGCCAGCTCATGCTGGGCAGGAGCCACCTCGTTATGTTTTGTACGGGCTGGCACACCAAGCGCCCACAGCTCGTCGTCAAGTTCCTTCATGAACTCATTCACGGTAGGACGAATGGCGCCGAAATAGTGTTCTTCCAGTTCTTGACCTTTACACGGCGCATAACCGAACAGCGTGCGGCCGCACATGACCAAATCTTGACGGCTGGCGTACGACTTCTCGGAAACAAGAAAATATTCCTGCTCGGCACCAACCGTGGGTACAATATGCTGGTTTGGTTCGCCGAACAGTTTCAGTACACGATTTGCCTGCTTCTCAATTGCACTCATAGAACGCAGAAGCGGTGTCTTTTTATCGAGCGCCTCGCCGGTATAACTACAGAATGCCGTGGGAATACACAGCACTTCATCTTTAATAAATGCATAACTTGTAGGATCCCACGCCGTATAGCCACGCGCCTCAAACGTAGCACGCAGGCCGCCAGAAGGAAAGCTGGAAGCATCGGGCTCACCCTGAATGAGTTCCTTGCCCGAGAAGCTCATGATGGCACGGCCGTCGCTTACCGGGTCTAAGAAGCTATCATGTTTTTCAGACGTAATACCCGTAAGAGGCTGAAACCAATGCGTAAAGTGCGTGGCGCCCTTCTCGATAGCCCACTCTTTCATGGCATGCGCTACAACATTAGCCACTTCGATTTCGAGAGATTTGCCCTCTTTCATGGTCTTGAGTAGACTTTTGTACGTTGCGGAAGGCAAGCGCTCCTGCATCGTATGCTCGTTGAATACCATCGAGCCGTAGATTTCCGAAACCTTCGCCATAGCGTATTGCTCCTCATCCGTCGCCTGCGAAGACGTTGCTCCAACGAAGCGACCCTGATATTCGTTTTACCATGCGATACGATAGCATGACGCCAGCGTAAAACACATGATCAACTTAAGGTAATCAAAGTAACGGCGCATTGTTTCGGGAGAATTTACAGCAGGGGAATTCGCAGAACTCCCGCAGCTTCAACATGCTCGTCATACTACCAGCACACCTCTTCATACGCGAAACCTTGCGCTTCAAGCCGTTCGAACAACTCCTCGGGCGTAACGGCCTCGACAGGCGACGACTTGAAGTCTTTGACGTTGCGCGTGACGATATAGTCCACCTTCACCTTCGCCGCACACTGAGCTACGAGACCGTCCTCGAAATCGGCCCAACGCAAGGCGAGCGCACGCTGCGCGTCTTCCGGCGACACTCCCACGATCTGCAAAAACGACAAGTTCTGCTCGATCATTTCTTGGGCGGCCTCGCTGCCGTAATCTTTGCGTAGTAGGTAGTAGATATCAGTCAGCGTGTTCACGCTGATGTAGGTAGTTGCCTCCTGCACCACCCCTAGCAAGCACACGCGACGCGACAGCTCGTAAAACGGCCCGCGCCTGCCAATATGGTCGAGCACAATGTTGGTATCAAGCATCAATTCCATAGCGATCCTTCAAACGCGCCTCCCGCAGTTCTTCGTCAGTCATGTCAAGTGGGCGTTTCGTATGCACACGATCGAATGCCTTAATGCGACGACGTAGTTCATCTTTGCTCGGCTTTTCGCTTTTGACGAACGGGAGTCCATCGTGCTTGACTGTGTATTCAAACAAACGCCTGACAGCCGAAGATGGCGTATAGCCTTCACGCTGCATGATCGCGGTTGCCCGATCCTTCATATCGCCATCCAGTCGCACCGTCACCACCGATTCCATGGTGTCTCCTTTCTGTATTACACGTATTACATACTATGCAGAAAGGATACCCAAGTCAAGAAACCCCGCCCCCGAGCACCGTCTCTCGCTCCACGTCGTCATCAAAATTATCGCCTCCGAGCGCCTGCTGCTCGGCCTCCACCAGTACAACGACATCCTGCTGGGCGTGCACACCAAGCTTGCGGTATATAACTCACGCCATGAAACGAAAGGACACCACACAAGCGTGCTGTCCCTCCGAGCGCAACCTCACCCTTTCGCCATACCGAACGGAAATGCAGTGGGGAATTCCTCGGCGAGCCACTCGATTCCCTCAACGCTCTGCAAGGCAAAACATCCGGCGAACAGGTTCTTGCCCAGTGATTCCACGGTTTCGGGCATGACGACGCGTGCGAGCTTCCGGCAGCTCCTGAACGCCTCACTGCCGATACGCTTCATCGTACGCGCAAGTGTTATTTCTTCGAAAGATGCACACCCCGCCAAAGCACCGCCTCCCAGCGTCTCCACCTGGGCAAGAAAGGGAAGACTGGTAAGCATTTCGCACCCGAGAAACGCCTGCGCACCGATAGCATCCACATCTTCACCACCCTGCACTACACGAAGCTTGGAGCATTGGGCGAAAGTTGACTCGTCGATCGAAAAGAGACGATTGGAAAGTCGAACGCATTCAAGCGACCGGCACCCTGCGAACGCGCGCATCCCCACCTCGAAGACGGCGTCGGGAATACGTATCTCGCGAAGTGAGACACAATCGCGAAACGCCCCAGGTCCAATAGATTCGAGGCTTTCCGGCAGCTCAATACGCTCGATTTCATCATGCCCTTTGAAGGCGGCGGCGAGAATTTGCGTTACGCCCTCGGGAACAACTACGCAGTCCTCGGTGTGGGCATGGTAGCGTTCGAGCACGAGAGAGAAGTCGAACGAGCTCTCGTCCATCGCTGGCTGCTCACGGGGGATATCATCTCCAAACGGGTTCATGATGCCCTTCTATCGCATCGGGTGCATTTGCTTAAGAGCGGTGACTTTACGTCTCGTGGACAGAATGAGCCGCCTCGCTTCACTCGAGTATTCTTCATCCAAACAAAACCGACGGACCGTCGAGCACCTCCCATTCGCATTCTTCAAGCAGCTCTTTGCAGCGCGGAACTGTCCAACCTCGATTTGCCTCGGTCTTACCTTGCGTATCTCGGGGATTAGATCCGACCTCCGCCCAAAGGAGGTTCGCTCCACTGAATGCAGCGAGTTGGTTTGGCTCGTGCGTGCAGTTTCCCTTGACAGCCTGACCCGTAATAAGGGATACCACCGCCACGATAGTGGCCATACGCGCATAACTTACCGTACCATGACGAGCAAGTTCCGAAGAATCAATGGCCGTACGACGCATCGCCCCGGAAAAGCATGCTTTCATGTCGCGAGTGATAAGCGTTTTCTCCACAATCTCTTCGAGCGTGTGCTCGGGACCGATCGGCTCAACGCACGCCCCCAACATGAGTCCGGCCTCCTGGACGGCGTGTATGGTATTCCATCGCTGCTCCACGGAACAGCGGGTGAACGCGCCTTCGCCCATACGAACAACATGGTACGCACCTGCAAAGCCCGCACGCCGGAGCTCACGCGCATAATCAATGTCAAAGTCACCGATATTCGCTATGAGAGGAGTACCGAGCTTGATTGCCGCTGCGGCAGCCCGCCCGTAGTCAAGAAATTGCTCTTGATCGTAGTTGGCTGTCGTCATAAGGTAGATGGCGTTTGCACCCTTTTCCTCGAGCAACTTAACGTAGTCCACCACCGTCTCAATCGCTTCCTCACTTGACTCGTTGAACACTTTGTTGCTCGCCGCAAACGAACAGAACTTGCAGTCTCTAGGGCATAAGCCCGTATTCAAACCAATTTGTCCGTGTATCTCGGCGTGCGACAACAACTGCTCGCCGAACCGACGACCTGCCAACCTGATGGCCGAAGCTTCATCGCTAAGATCGTTCCACGAAAGCAGTTCGATACCCTCACTCGCTGTAAGCAGCCCTCCATCGAGCGCTTTGTTGATAACTTTTAAAACGCCGGAATCCATGAACCATCCTCCTCCTAAGTTCTCCCCTCATGACATGTTTACCCGAAGCCGCGAGAATCAAACTGAATAATTTGTGAATACCATTTCAGACTATGACTACTATTAGATTATATCTTATAATAGTCATAGTCTGAAGCACATGAAAAAGTCCTCGATTCCCCCAATATCGAGGACTTTTTCATTTCGATATTTCTTTTCTAGTGGAACATCACTTCTCTCAAGAAGAAACGCCCCCTGACAAGCCCCCTTCAATCAAACATTCCGATGAATCCCCGTCAGTGTCCCCCCGCTTCTTCGCATCTTCCGCGTCAGGTTCACGTCAGACATCATTCCTATAATAGATAAACACGCAAGCAATAAGCGCTCTATCCTTCGTGGCCTTGCCTTATACGTGCCGGTTTTGAATATAGAGCACGCCGTACCGAATTGCCGCAACACCCGATCAGGAGCATATCGACAAAATAAATCGGAGGTTGCTTCAGCCGATAAGCCCCTCCCCCTCCACCGCTACTACGCTATACTGAACCACTGGGATTCATCGAGAGCGATACGCAAGGGGGAGCGAGCGCACATGAGAGCGGAGAAACCCAAAAGTACGTTATGGACGAAGGACTTCGTTCTTATTACCATCGTTAATCTTCTTATTTTTAGTAGTTGGCAAGCGTTTCCGTTCGTATTGCCCGTATATATACAATCACTGGGAGCCCCCGATGCCGTGCTTGGTTTAGTTACGGCCATTACCACCGTATCAGCACTGCTGATCCGTCCATTTTGTGGACTAATTCTCGACCGGTTTGGACGCAAAGGCATCTTCTTATCCGGCATTGCTTTCATGAGCCTTGCTTCTCTTTGCTTCGAGTTTATGCCTGTGGTAGGCGCTATTTTGGCTCTCCGCTTTATACATGGATTGGCCTGGGGTATTACCAGCACCTCCAGTCAAACTGTAGCCACCGACATAATCCCGCCAAAACGTTTCGGCGAGGGCATGGGGTTATTTGCCTTGTCAGCAAGCCTTGCCCTAGCCATTGCTCCCGGATTAGCCCTACAATTGTTCGACTGGAAGGGCATTACACCGGTCATCATATTAGCTACAGGAGCGTTGGTGCTAGCATTCGGGTTCGCGTGCTTTTTACGCTATCGCCCCATCGAACGTCACTCAACATTTAGCATGAAAAACCTAATAGAACGATCGTCAGTTCTACCCTCAATTATCGTATTCTTTTTAACAGCTTGCTATGGAGCATTGGTTACTTTTTTGGCTATTCATGCCTCAGCGCAAGGCGTGAATAATATTGCACCTTTCTTTATCGCTTATGCCATAGCAGTAGCCATATCGCGACCGCTATTGGGAAAGCTGGTTGACCGCAAAGGTTACTCTGTTGTGCTGGTACCAGGTCTTCTGTTTATGGTGGTAGCTCTTGTACTACTCTCGCAAGCTAATTCGCTCACTTTATTTGTACTAACGGCGTTTTTGTACGGCGCGGGTTTCGCCGCATGCCATTCCACTCTGCAAACCATGGCAGTAGCGAATGTTGAACCACAGCACCGTGGGGCGGCGAATGCTACGTTCCTTATCGGATTTGACAGTGGCATCGGAGTAGGGTCGGCTGTATCGGGAGTGATTGTTACCATACTGGGCTATGCCAACATGTACTTATGTTTCGCTGCATTACCCTTAGTATCAGCCGTCATCTTTTTTGCCTTCGCTCGCCACCGTAAACCCCCGCGCCTTGTGCACGTGACAGACACTTCACCAGCGTGTAAAAAGTAGCCACATCAACAAGCACCACCCCGCACCAGAGAGAGAATAAGGTACGGGGCAGCAGGAACGCAAAAGCATATGAAAACAAACCAGACTACAGGAAGAACATCGGAACAGCAGCGGACACGATGAGGAAGCGCAGCAGGAAACCACCGACCAACACGCCCACATCCGATGCGGCGCTGAGCGCATGAGCCGCGCGGCTTTCCTCGAACTCCTTGGAACTGAAGAATAGCAATCCCGTCTCAAGCGCCGTGGGCAGCACCAGGCCTACCAGCACGAGACCGATCCAAAACCAAAACGCGTACGACCCCGAAATCAAGTTGGCCACCGATGCGATGCCCGCAGGCGAGTTGAAGCCAGTGATAAACACGAGCGAGGCCAGCAACAGCAGCTCGATCAGCGGAAAGCAGAAGTGGAACTTTTTCAGCACGCCCACCTTGTTGAACTCCTCGGGGCGTGCGAACACCGCGGCGAGCAGCACCGAGGCCGCGCCAGACGACAACGCCGACACCAGGAACAAAATAGGCAGCAGCGCGTTGTTCCACAGCGGGTACGGACGGCACACGCCCAGCAGCACACCGGTGTAGATGGCCACGCACACGGCAAGCGCCGTTCCTACAATCTCCAGCCAGGCGGGGGTCTCCTTCTTCAGGAAATCCATGACTAGGGCGACACAGGCAATAACCATGAACAGCGACAGGAACACCACACCCCACATCATCACCGAGAAGGGGTTTGTCAGCAGCAAGGCAAACCGCAAAGGATCGTGGAAGCCCGCCGTGGCGTCGAACATGAGCAGCACCAAGCCGATGGCCACCGCGATAGGAGCGATGATGTGAGCGATGTGGCGCATAACCACCGCTTGCGGATGGCGCCAGCGCAAAAAGGACGCCGTGGCGAACGCGCCTGCTCCCAGACCCGCAAGGAACAAGTACCATATGATGGGAGCCTCCCAAACAGGTTCAAAAGACATGTGATCATCACCTCACGTAGAAAAACTTGGCATTGGATAGGTTTTTAGCCAACGGCTGAGCGTTGGTCTCGACGATCGCACGGGAGACTTCGGACGCAGGATCGTCCAAGTCGCCGAAGATGCGCACCTTGCCGGGGCAGGCACTCACGCAGTTCACAGGGTGGCTTCCCTCTTCAGCATAGGCGACGCACAGGCGACACTTGTCCACAACACCTGTCTGGCTGTTTACCACACGCGCGTGGTAGGGACACGCGGCCATGCAGTACTTGCAGCCGATACAGCGCGTGTCGTCCACGGCAACGATACCCTTGTCATTCACATGTGTGGCGCCGGTCGGACATACCGCAGCGCAGGGAGCGTCGTCGCACTGCATGCATTGTGTGGGCGCTGTCTCGCCCGCCACTGCAGGAACGATGCCTGTCTCAAGATCGAAAAAGCGGATAAATGACTCGTCAGCCAAAAGGTCATTGCGATTCTGGCATGCCATGCGACAAGCATGACACCCCACGCAATTCCTTGTATCAATAACCATTCCATAGCGGCTCATGGGTTTACGCACCTTCCTTCTGCAGGCTTACAAGCACTTCTTGCGTCATGGCACTGCCCGTGTCGGGTTCGTACCGGCAGGGCACGAGGCTGCGAAATTTTGCTCCGAAGTCGAGTCCGTCGCGGCCATAGTGGGGCGGCAGATACACCGCCTCGGGGTGCACCTTCTCGGTAACCTTGGCATGCACGACAACGCTGCCCACCTCGGAGGTCAGCTTCACCTTGTCGCCGTGGGCGATGCCGGCCTTCTTCGCAGCCGCAGGGTGCACCCACACGCGCTCGAACTCGTTTTCCTTCGCATCTTGCAGCAGATGCGAAGCATCAAGCGTGTAGGTGCGCGCCTGCGAGAACTGGTCGCCCGTGATCAAGCGCAGCTGATCGCCACTGGGCACAACAAGAGGGTCAATCCACTCAGGTGTCGCACTGCGCCCGATGCTCTCGAACGCGGGGCTAGCGAAGTCGATCTTGAACGACTTCGTGAGGTAGTAGATGGAACTACCGTATTCAAGTGAGCAGCCCGGTAAAATGGCCGTGCCATCTTTCTTGAGGTCGGTGTACTGGACGCCGTACGCCTTGCATAGTGCTTCATTGTAATCGTCGAGCGAGAACGTGAAATACTGTGAAAGTCCCAGCTCCTTTGCCAGATCTACCGTAATTTTGTGCACGGCCTTCGCGTCGGGGCACACCGGTTCGATCACCTGATTGCGCATAGTGGCGATGGAATTCATAGCAGTGGCGGTTCCCACGATGCCGGGACGCTCAAGGTAGGTAAGGGCGGGCAGTACGTAATCGGCCATCTTCGCGGTAGGCGTCATAAAGGAGTCGATAACCACCTTGAACGGGATGGCGTTCAGCGCCTCGACGGTAGATACGGTGTCGGACCAATCGGTGGCCGGATCGCTTTCGCAGAATAGCGCGGCAGCCGGGTTTGCGCGCAGGCCCGCCTGGCAGCTCATGGCTCCGGAGAGCGCAAACGTGCCTTCGCCCGCCGGCTTGGCTTGCGGCTTGCTGGTGGGAATGAACATGGTGGCATCGAGCGCATTGGGAGCCAGGAACGGCGCCTTGGGGAAGATATAGCCACCCGGCTGGTTGTAATTGCCCAAAAGCGCATTCAGCAACAGCAGCGCGCGCAGCTGCTCGGCGGAGTTGGCGTAGCCCGAGCCCACGGTACCGGCCCATTGCAGGTCGATGTAGCAGCTGGGCGCAGCCTTGGCGAGCGCCTGAGCGATTTCCTCCAGCTTGCCTTCGTCTATACCAGTCTTCTCGCTGGTCCACGTAAGCGTGTAAGGCTTGAGCGCCTTAGCGTAGGCATCAAAACCGTTGGCGTTCGCGGCGATGAATTCCTTGTCGTAGAGGCCCTCCTCCACCAGATAGGACGACATACCCAAAAGGAAGGCCAGTTCAAAGCCGGGACGGATGGGCACCCACTCGGCCATAGCCGCACCAAACGAACATAGGCGCGGATCGACGTCGTAGATTTTTGCGCCGTTCGCACGGGCGTGGATCATTTCCTCAATCTCGCTGGGGCGCACGCCTTCGTAGGAGGCCTTATCCAACAGCACGATGCACTTCGACTTGCCGGTATCCGGGGCGGGAAACGCACCCGACACCGCCATAATCACGGAAGATATGTCTACATCGTTCAGTGCGGCATCGGTATAGTAGTTGGCCGACCCGAAAGCGGCCATAAAACGCTTGGTGAAGTAGTCGTCGGTGCCACGCCCATCTTGAAAGAAGGCGGTTTTCTCGGGGCCTGCCTCCTTGAGCTTCGCAGCAATATCTTTAATCGCCTCTTCCCAACCTACTTCCGTAAAGCCACCCTTACCGTTGGCCTTGAGTGGCTTTTGCACGCGGTCGGAAGAATAAGTGGCCGACACGATGCCCTGGCCGCGGCCACAGAGATGACCACCCGTAAAGGGATGCGCAGCAAGGCCCTCTACCCGATTAATCTTCCCTTCGCGCACATAGGCGGTAAGACCACATTTGTTACCGCATCCCGCGCACGTGGAGTTGACGACGGTTTCCTCACCTTCATAATTTTTCTCTACGGCAAGCGCTTGCTGCACCTGCATGCCGTCGGCTGCAAGAGTTACAGCGGCGACACCGGCGCTCGCGGCTATGAAACGCCGTCTCGAAATCGCGTGTTCCAACATACCTCTCCTCTCCGGACCCTTTGCTCAAGGCTCACCTTTCTCAAAGCGAGCCACCCTACGGGCTTTTGTCTACACACCTTCAAAAGGGGCAGCGAATACAAGCATCGTAGGGGCGTGAAAGGGAGCGTTTGTACCCTCTTAGCCGGTAACTTTACGCAACGTCCGTGTACCTTCTTTGCGGGTACAAGCTTTTGACGTGGGATTATAAGAAAAAATCACCCAGTGTCTCAGGTGATCAATCGAAGAACTGCTGATATACTTGACCCCAGAATCCAACATGTCGAGCAACCTTGGCAGAGAGGGAAACATGGACGCAGGGATCCAGATATCGGGCAGTGCTCGCCACGCACGTCTTTCTGATGCGGCGCGTACCTTCAAACTGGTCATGCCATCTTCGGTCGGCTTCGCCCTCGCGCACACCTGCTTCAGCACCATCGTCAACGACAGCTCGGCCTATCGCAGTGGCAGCCTACTCACCGACGGCGCTACCCTAATCACGCTAGCTCTCCTAGCCTGCCTGATGGTATTGTTACTGAAAAAGCGCAGCGCCCTTACCGAGAACAACATAAAGGCCATCAACATCGCCTGCGTCGCGTTACAGTGCTTGGCCGCTGCCGGATTGACCTCACTTGAGACACTACGCTTCGTCGACGACAGCGTGAGGCTGGCCTGCAACGTGTTGCTCACCGCCTCGTCGCTGTGTGTCATGTTCTACTGGCTGCGCAACGCCAAGGGAGCATCCTCCCCGGTCGCGGCAACGATCGTACTCACCGCCCTTATCATCTCCGAACTGCTGCTGTGCGTTTTCTCGCTGCTACCTCAACCGCTCTCATACCTGCCTGTCATCGCCATGGCGCTCGGGCAGTTCGGATGCATGCAGGCAGCACGGAAAAGTCCGCTTCCCAGCACCATTCAAACCGCCCGACGTGCTACAGGGTATTTCAATCTGGCAAAAACCATGATGGACTCCCAGCACTTTCTCGCCATCAGCGCAGTGGGCATTTGGCTTATCGCCGCCGCACAAGCCGTCATCCGCATGTTTCCCACCGGACACCCCATTCCCTTCACGCCAGTGACGCTGGTCCTGTACCTCACGCTTTGCATTGCACTCTCACTCACACTCATGGTGCGCTCGTTCAACGAGGAACGAAGCACCATGACGGTGGGGTTTTGGATCGTATTGCAGGGCCTCGGCGCTGCTGCGCTCGTTTTATGCAGCGTGCTACCCGGCTCACTTGATGTGGGGCTGGCCTTTGCCTTTGCCCTGAACGGGCTGTTGTTCGCCTTTGTGGGGTACGTAACCATCGCGTTCATGAGCTATGGGACGTATGACCCCTACTACTATGCGTTCGGCGGAATGATTTCACTGCTGTTGCCGCGCTCACTAACCACACTGGCGCTGCCCGCTCTGTCCGACAACATCGCCAACCCGCTGGCCCTCGCATCCATTGCGGGTGCGTTTCTACTCATCAGCGCACAGTTTGTGTTTGCACAGCTGCTTCGTGCACGCGGTAAAGATGGCGATTCCGAAGACCGCCCGCTGAGCCATGCCGCTGGGCGCGCATTGGGAATAGAAGGACACATCGACACGTCGGTCGCCATGCGCACGGCCATCATGAAAGGAAACACAAACTGTCTCAAGGAGCAGTTCCTGCTCTCCGAACGCGAGACTGAGGTGCTCACACTGTATGCGCTTGGACACACGCAGGACAAGATCGCCGAAGAGCTCTACCTATCCCCCGGCACGGTGCACACCTATATAAAACGCATCTATGGCAAAACCAACCTGCACTCACGGCAGGATATTCTCGACTATATCGAGCGCTACATTGGATAGTAACACGGGTGAAACTTTTTAAAACCACTTGTAAAGACAAGTGAGAAGGCATAATCATGCCCATGCTCAACATATAGAAAGGGGAGCCCGCAGGCTCCCCTCCCAAAAGTGCACTATGTGCTGCAGCTTAGCGCTTGCTGAACTGCGGACGCTTGCGGGCCTTCTTCAGACCGTACTTCTTGCGCTCGACCATACGGGCGTCACGCGTGAGGTAACCAGCCTTCTTCAGCTCGCCGCGGTAGTCGCCAGCAGCGAGCAGGGCACGGGAAATGCCGTGGCGCAGAGCACCAGCCTGACCCGAGATGCCGCCGCCATTGAGCGTGGCGATAACGTCGAAATGATCCGCGGTGTCCGTCACCTTGAACGGGGTCAGCGCGTAGTTCACCAGAGCCTCGCGGCCGAAATACGCCAGAGCCTCGCGGCCGTTAATGGTCACCTTGCCGGTGCCAGGAACGAGACGCACACGAGCGACGGCGTTCTTACGACGGCCGGTGCCGTAATACAAAGCTTCACCTGCCATGGTTTAACCCTCCATCTTAATCTCGCGCGGCTTCTGAGCCATATGTGGATGCTCGGCACCCGTGTACACCTTGAGCTTCTTGCCCATGGCGCGACCCAGCGTGTTCTTCGGCAACATACCCTTAACAGCATGCTCGATAACGCGCTCAGGATGCTTCTCCATAGCCTCGTTGAAGCTTTCGGACTTCAAGCCGCCGGGGAAACCACTGTGGCGGTAGTAGCGCTTGTCCTCAGCCTTGTTGCCCGTCACGCGGATCTTGTCAGCGTTGATAATAACAACGAAGTCACCGGTGTCGACATGCGGGGTGTACTGCGGCTTATGCTTGCCCTTAAGGATATGAGCGGCCTTCACGGCGACGCGGCCCAGCACCTGGTCCGTGGCGTCGATCAAGACCCATTCGCGCTCAACTTCTTGAGGCTTCGCGTAATACGTCTTCACTTCTGCTTCCTCCAATAATCCTTCTGCCAAACGCCGTGCACAACACGGCATCGGGGTTTCCGTCGCACATGCATCAGGCGCGGCTCCCTGCAAGCCCAAAGCCTGCCGCGAGCGATCCGTCGCACCTGCAAACGGGAGTGTCGGTTTTCAAAAGTGCAGTTCAATATGGATGCCGGGTTCCTACGCCAGCGCGCGACTTCAGGTCTGGACTCCTTCGTTCGCGCTTCCACGCTCCACTGCATACACGGGGCTTTTGAAAGCGAACCTTTGCAGTTTAGCGCGGACGCATTCGGGAAGTCAACGAAAACCTCGTTGTTCCGAGCGATCTGCACAAATGATCCGAGCTTTACCTCCAAATATCAGAAAAGCTGTCATGCCTAAGTGCCACGCCTCAATATCAAGCAAAGTATCGTTCCTGCGCGACATATTTCATCAAACGATAGGTTCGGTATAATAATGCCCTTGGAGAATGTCTGAAATAATGCCTGCAACGGCACGATCGGAAAGTGGATCATCGTCCATAACCCAAGCAAGAAGCAAATTCGTCAATCCTCCCGCAAGGAAGGCATCGGCATATCCGCGCGTGCGTCGAGTATGACCAGCCTGTACCTTCTCGGTGGCGAGTGAAATTACACGCAGAAGTTCGCCGGAAACAAGCGCATCAAGACCATTATGGTACAGCATGCGAAGGAAGGCTCGGTCTTTCTCGAACGGGAGCAGTAGGTCGCGAACGACATCGGACAAATCGACGAACTCGCGATCGTCAATATTCTCGAACCCACGCCTTAGCTTGATGCGCAAAAACATGCGAATGACCTCGTCTTTTCCACCAAAAAGCTGATAGAAAGTCTGCCGCGATATTCCAGCTTGCGCACAAAGCCCCGTAATGGTTATTTTCTGATAGGGGCAGGATTGCATAAGCTCGTACAGGGCCCAAGCCAAAGCACGTTGAGACTTGAGAGCCGATGGATTTTTTCCAGAATACATGACGAATTTTCCCCTTTGTCAGGTTAAAGGCGGTAGCTACTTTGACGCAAAAGCAAGCATCCGATAAAGTCTAACAAATGTCAATGTTATGGTTAGCCGTCGGCGCCTTATAGGGCGCCGACGCTGTTGAAGGGAGCAGTTCACCACATGCATCAAAAAGTACAGCCTCGCTTTATGGTTACCCTCGTGGTCCTGCTATGCGTGAGCATAGTGGGATATTTAGCCCAAACCATCTTTGCTACAGGATTGCCCATTTTTATGGACGAATTCAAGGTTGATGCGGGTATGGCACAATGGGTATCTACCTCCTATTCGATTGTTCTGGCAGTAATGATTCCCCCCACCGCCTACATCACCCATCGGTTCACCACGCGCCAAGTGCTCCTTAGCTCACTTGTACTGCTTACCGTCGGGTCGGTGGCGGGTTTTCTTGCTCAGAATTTTGCTATGCTCGTATTAGCACGCGTGCTGCAGGCAGCGGGTACGGGAGTTTTGTACCCCTATCTTCAAATCGCCATTTTCAAAGTACTTCCGCAGCATCGCTGGCAACTTGCTATGGGCGTGGTTGGCTTGGTTATCTGCGTAGCACCAACTATCGGGCCAACCCTAGGCGGCATTCTCATAGACTCACACGGCTGGCGTTTCGTATTTGCTATGCTAGCTGTTGCAAGTTGCATTATGACGGTGGCTTCTTTTGCAGTCGCACGTAATCTCACCGATACCGAGAAGAGCGCTCTCGATTTTGCTTCCCTTATACAGTCGGTTGTCCTCTGCGTAGGTATTATCGTTTCGTTCTCCAATATAAGCTCGTTTGGTATTGCGAGCCCGTTTGTATGGGTGCCGTTCATTATCGGAGTGTTGGCCACCATCCTCTTCGTACGACGCCAGCATAGACTCACTCTTCCGTTCTTAAATCTTGCCGTACTTAAAAGCTGGCGCTTCAACATCGGAACGCTTATCAATGCGCTCATGAACTTTGTAAGCTTAGGCGTTACGCTTGTTGTTCCCATTTACGCACAGAGCATTTGTGGGTATTCTGCAACACTTTCCGGCATGCTTTCTCTTCCCTCAGCTATTGCCATGGCAATATGCAGTTTGCTGGGCGGAATTCTCGCAGAAAAGGTGGGTGTTCGTCGCCTAACGCTAATTAGTAGCGCCGTCCTTTGCGCAGGATTGGCCGGTATGGCGTTTTTCGATTTTGGTACGCTGGTGTGGGTAATTATGTTCTTCCAGGCGCTGCGTGGCGTAGGCATTGGCCTCTCAATGCAGGTTCTCACAACATGGTCTCTTGCGGCCGTAGACGATCTGGTGGAAGATGCCGCATCAGTAAACAATACCCTCAAGCAGATCGTTGGCGCCATGGGATCTGCTGTCATGGCGGTGCTGTTCTCGCTGTTCGCAGGGGGCACCATCCAGGCGAACGAAGCCTCTATCGCAGCGTTTCAGATGACAAACTGGGTTGGCTTTGGTTTGTCCGTCGCTTGCCTAATTCTCTCGTTTATCTTCGTGAAAAACCGCGTTGAAGACGCTGCAGCAAAAAAAGCTACTCCCACACCTTCTCCCATCGAAGCCTTAGTGGATAAAAACCCTCTTTCCATCTCTGGCAATGCAACCGTACCCGAGTTAGTTGAGCTTCTTGCTACTAATAAGATTAACGGCGTTCCGGTATTGGGAGCCGAAAACCGTGTGGTAGGGTTTGTTGCTGATGGTGACCTACTTAGCTTTACGGGCGCACATGTTGCGCACGCGGTCGATGCAACCTACGAGGTTCGCGAAGTACACGACCCTCAAACATTCGCCGAGCGCTGTGGTGCCCTTATGCAGTTACAGGTAAAGGACATCGCAACAAAAAACGTGGTTTCAGTAGGGCCAAATGCCACGGTAGACGAAGTGTTCGCCGTCTTAAGTAAACGCAAAATTAAGAAAATTCCCGTCATCGACGATGGCCGCCTCGTGGGCACAATCAGTCGCGACGATGCCGTGCGCCATCTCATGGATGTCATGGTTACCCTCGGCGCAAGAGAGCAAGGTACCCTTGAAACGAAAAACGACTGTTAGAGCATTTGCACACTGTCGACGCTTACTCTTATCGTGCGGGGTACTTACCCGCTAGAAACTAGTTCAAGCGTTTGGCTGGGTAACCCCCCTCGCCCGTCATCCTGCATCGTCCAAGGGAGGGTGGCGATGCAGGATGCGGCGCTAAGCTGCGGAGAGAAGAGCCCCTCTCCGCAGCAGCGTATTGGTTCAGACTAGCTTAGGACAGGCCTATTGCTTGGCCAGCTCACGGCCAAGCAAGTAACCGTAGGTAATGCAACGACCATGGCTGTTACCCGCCACGTTAATGGGATAATCTACGGCACAAATGTCGCCCTGAACATTGCCAAGAGCATACATGCCCTCGATAGGCTGATCTTCGGCACCTAGGCACTGGAAGTCAACATTGGTGCGCAAACCACCCGGGATAGCTAGCAAAGCTGGCCCAACCTTAAGCGCATAGAAGGGGCCTTGCTTCACAGGCGTTAAGAACACAGGCTTCTTGTAATAGTCGGTATCTTCTCCCGCTTCACACAAACCGTTGTAACGCTCGACCGTTGCCTTGAACACGGAGGTGTCACAACCGATTTGCTTCGCTAACTCTTCAAGCGTATCGGCCTTATAGGCATTACCCGCCTTTATGTACTCAGGAATTTGCGTCTTAAAGTACTCGGGCGCAAGCGACAAATCCGAACCGTAGGGGCGGAAGCTATCCCAGAACATGCCACCGCCATAGGGCAAGCCCTTTACCAGATCTGATTCCCAGTTTGCATCAAAAATGGACCAAGCTTCACCATTGGGCTGACGATTAATGGCCAGCGACTTACCTTGCACCCAGGTGTCTTCGCACATAAAGCGCTGTCCGTCGTCATTCACAAACAAAAACGGTCCATGAAACCAGCAAAATGCCTGCGGGTGCATCATCGTAGGTAAGGGCGAATCTTGCATCTGCGCACCAGCCCACATGCCCATCTTATGGCCATCGCCCGTGTTCACTCCAACTGGCGTGTACTGACTACGCGGCTGTCCGTACTCTACGCAAATAGGCGCATAAGCCTTACACATGTCCTTGTCGCCGCCGATGTCGCCCGTGCAAAGCACCACACCTTTCTTGGCATTGTACTGAACGTAGCCTTCCTTACCCTCGCAAACGCAACCTACCACCTTGTCGCCCTCTTTGACCAGTTGGACAGCTGGACTATCGAATACAAACTCTGCGCCTGCCTTCACCGCATCGTTGTGAAGCAGTTCCGCTCCCGCAAACCCCGTCGAGGTAAGCCCCGCTTCCTTGGGTATTCTGAGCATATGATAGCCAGGTTGCTCGGCATACACATCATCGTGGCTATAGAATGCACCTACCATAGCACTACCCCCAACAGCTTCAGCCTTATCCAAAAGCCAATTGGAAGCTTCTTCGGAATGGTTAAAGAACTTCACGATAAGGTCTTCATTCGCACGGCTAGCACATTGCGCAATCCAATGCTGCTTGGCGTTCACCTTGTCCACCTTAATGCCCAGCTCATCCATATAGCGCGAGTTAATAGCACCGAAGCCACCACCTCGACCATTCCAGCTACTCGTCTTCTCCACAACGGTAACTTTGCCACCCTGTTCGGCTGCAGCGCAAGCGCAAGCGCAACCCGACAAACCAGCACCAATAACGAGGATGTCGGTATCTACCGTCTGCTTTACCTCCTTAATGGGTTCAGGTGCAATTTCCCAAGCGTACTGAGAAGACGCTTCCGAAGATGTTTTTGCATCACCAGAGGCGCTGCTTTTAGGTGCTGGCGCACAACCAGCAAGGCTAGCCGCACCTGCCGCAACAGCCGCAGTAGCACCAAGGCCCAAAAAGGCGCGACGCGACAACCCTCCCTGCGCTGACGAGTTATCTAAAGTATTTCTTTTGCTCATATCAAAACCCCTTCCGAAAACGACGCGGACCCCTCGCCCACACCACTGGTAGCGGAAAATTCATTCGCGGCGCACAAAGCCGAAAATGTTCCTCCTCGATACGCATCATGCGAAAACTCCCCTCGATTGTCATCGAACACTTCGGCCCATTTCCGCTGAAAAACGCATAATGGGCCGTTATGGACCATGCATCGCGCTTGCGCCGACACCCCTGTTTCGATAGGCTTTATTTCTTAAGGGAACGGGGAGGCACCATATGAATAAGTCAGGTCATACACGCCCGCAAGGAAACCGCAAAGCGGTCGGAGCAGAGACAAGGCCGCGATTTTCTGGATGGAAGCTTTTGGGTTTGGGCTTCTGGCAGGCATGGTGGATGATTAGCATGTGCACCGACACGCTCCTACCCACCAAAGATCATTTCCCCTTTGCGGGGAACACTACCCTTTGGGTGCTTGTTCTTACGACAATAGGATATTTCGTTGTCGTATGCGCTTCGCGTGTCTTGTCGCCTTTCAGTGCCCGACGTTCCAGTTATGTGCTTGCGGGCGGATTAACTGCACTCGGAACTTTAACCGTTCCTTTTAGTCTTTTCTACGGCCAAGGAGGTAGTGGTTTTACCCTATTTCTTGCAGGCACTGCTGCCATTGCCCTTGGCAACGCGCTCCTTCTTATTATGTGGGGCGAGCTTTGGAGTACCCTTGCTATTGGACGCGTAGGAAGGCATCTCTATGTCTCTTATACGTTTGCATTTATATTGTTTTTCGTGGGATATGCGCTTCCTCAGCCCGCATCATCCCTCTTTGCAGCGGTTTTACCAATCGTCTCCGTAGTGGTGCTATACGCATGTCGAAGCGAGCCACGACGGGCTCCTTCTGTACTCCCTTTGGATATTCGGTCAATTCCCTTTGGACGAATACTCGTAAGCATACTGATCATCAGTATCGTATATGGCCTGTCGCAAGGTATGGCAAACACCTTCAATTCTGAAGACAGTGCATTTATCGCAAAAGCGCTCGTACTTGCTGGTGGAGCGATAGCAGCCATTACCTTAAGCATGACTATCGCTCCTTCGGATGCCGAGCCCATCACGCTCTATCGCCCCGTCGTACCAGCAATGGTTACCGGGCTTATCTTACTACTGCTGCTGGATGCACAATTACGCTTCGTGGGAGTTGGGCTCATTATCATGGGCGTGTACTGCCTTGATATGTTTATGATGCTGGTATCAACCGACGTGGCATTCCGCTCCCGCTTACCTATTGCTCTGACATTCGGAGTAGTAATTCTTGCGGCACGTATTGGTACCCTTATAGGGTCAACAGCTGCCCATGCGCTGCAAAACGTCACCTTTTGGTCGGAAGCGCTTCGCTCCGACGTTTTTCTTCTAGGCACGCTTGCTGTTGTGTTAGTAGGAATGCTCTTTTTTACCGAAACCGATGTGAGGAAACTTTACGCATCGCCAACCATTCCCCGCATCGATCTGAGCGTGGAAGAAAAATGCGCACGAATTGTAACCGCTTGCGGGCTTACTCAACGAGAATCGGAAGTTTTAGTGTTGCTAGCACGAGGACGGACCGTACGCTATCTTTGTGACGAGCTCTCCATTGCACAAGGGACAGCGAAACACCATGTAAGTAATATTTATCGTAAGATTGGCGTGTTTGATCGGCAAGGCCTCTTGGACACCATAGAGCAAGGCGGTGTAGGCAGGTCTACGTGGGAGTAACTTAAAGGCCAATCCTTTAGATTACCGCCATTCACTGATTGCTACCACAAGCAAAAACCTTTCACTATCTAACAAGAGGTGGCTCAAAGCCGCAAAGCTCTGAGCCACCTAAAAACAGAACGATCTAGCCGCAATCACATCCACTTACGCAGCGGTGAATTCCGCCACATCAGAAAGAGGGCTTACCGTACCCGCATCGTTCACGGAGCGTACAAGCAGACGGTAAAAGCCAGGTTTTACCGGCGTATAGGCAAAGGTCCAGTGAACCCAGAGTTCGGATGCAGATGCAGAGACATCGTATGTAGTCCAATTCTCGCCGTTGTCAAGCGAAAACTGCACCGATACAATCTGGCGCCCATAATCTTCGGCATAGCCACTAAATTCCACCGGCTTACCTACTTCAACCTGCAAAGGAGTAATCATAACTTCTCCTACCCTTGAGTTCCCGACAGCACTCCAGCGTTGGGACTATTGGGGTGCTGGTCGTCTGCGCCAGGTATCGCAGGAGCCACGTCTTGGGTAGACACCACAATTTGCACGACATCACGCACAAAGTAGTTCGCCGGAGTCTTTGTCATCCATAGCTGATTATTGCCACCAACCGACGCAGACAAGTCTTCGTCATTAATCGCGTAGCTTAATACTCCATGGTGGCCCACTACATATCCTAGCGGAAACGCCACCTCGCTACCATCAGATGAGATAAACGTTAAGGTGTTAGCACCTGGCTCAACGCCTGCGCGGCTCAACAAATATTCAATAGGAATACCCTTCACATCGGCCGTGATAATAGCACGCCCGCCCGCGGGGTTGCCACCGCACGTGCACGTCATAACCTGATTGACCGAATCCTCGCTGGCAAGGTCGCCAACGGGAGTCATAAAGCCATACTTCACATCGCCAGCCACCGAGAGCTTCCAGCCCAAGGGGTTCTCGGTTTCAAAGTTGGCGGTTGCCTGACAAACCGCCTTTGATACTTGCTGAAAGAACGTGGCAATCTCTTTGTTGGAAGTAATTGTGGTTTGATCAAACGTAAAGGTACCCTCAACTTTTGAATCGGTAACCTGCGCACTTTTCACTGTTGCGCTACTATTCGATTCTTCGGTCGCATTTGCATCGGTCGCTCGATCAGATGCCATCGGATTCGCCAAAGCCGGAGCAGCGGCCATGGAAGCCATCATGGTCAAACCGGCGACGGCAGAGAGGGCGCCTCGACCGTATTTCGTCGTTGCTTTCATACGTATTCCCTCCTCTACTCTACCGTAAACATAAACTGGGTATTGTATTGACACACACGATCCGCACCTTCGGGCGTGATGCTGGTAGTACGAATATCTAAGAGATAGGCACCCGGAGCCGGTGGTATAAAGTCCATACGCCAGTAGGTCCAGAAGTCAGCATTATTGCTGGGCGTGTCCAGCGTAGTCCACGTCTTACCATGATCGAAAGAGAACTCCATTTTCTTGATAGGTTCATCCCATGCATCCGCAAAACCTTCTAAATGCACCGTCTTGGCCTCATCACCTGAAAGCACGACTCCTGTCGGATAATTCAGAACGCCACTATTGGGCTTGGAGTAAATCTCGCCGGTACGATCATCGGTAAATTGACCCACATACAATTGTGAATCTATTTTTTCCTCAGACACTGTCATGAAGGTAAGGTTAGAAATGCGCTTCGTGAAGTTACCGCCAGAAGTTTTATTCACCCATATCATACACGGATAACCTTGTGAGTTAGGAAGAGGGGCGCCATCCATCTTGGTTACAATAACTGCTTCGTTGTCAACGAGCCATTTCAGGCTCATCTGGGCATAGTCATAACCATCACTACCAATGGGGCTAAGAATATTAGCGCCTGCCTTGGGCTTTGCGTAGTCGATAATTTTCGCTACGGGAATGCCCTCAACTTCGCTCTGCATAATGGTGGCTTGTCCCACACCGTTAATGGTGCAGTCCATCTTCATAACCTGCTTCACCGTTCCGAACTGTTTCTCTAGTTCTGGCAAGGTCATCTCAACCGGGTTTTCGCAATCGCCGTCAATCGAGATAACCCAGTTCTTATAGATAGATTCATCAATTTTTGAATCGTCGGTCAACCACGCAGCAGGTTCGTCTTTAACCGTCTTAAAGAAGCGGTTCTTGGCCGGTGTGATCGTAGTCTGATCATAGGAAATAGATGGCTTCGCTTCTTCAGAAGTAAGATCGGTATAACCCTTAAACACGTTATACTTCACTTCATCCCATCGCTCAAACACGCCAGTACGCGAATCGATATAGTGGCAAGACTGGCAGTTGCCGTTATCATCCTTAGTAAACATCGTACTGTTCATGTGTAGCGTATGAATAGGATCTGCCAATGGGTCGTCCGAATACGACTCGGAGTGGCATGCAATACAGTTTTGATAACTTTGTTCAGCAGGATAGCCCATAAAGATAAGACGATGATAGGTAGGCAAGCTCATTAGAGCGCTTTCCAACGTATGACATGAGGTGCATCCTCGGTTGTCGGCATCGAGATAGGTATTATTCCAGCCTAGCTTATCAGACGGAACGGGCTGTACGGTAAATCCATTACGATCGGTATAGCGACGCGGGGCCTCAGCAGTAGCATTTTCTGCATCTTTATCAGAATGCCGATAGAAGTCAGGCAGCGACGCAACACCATCAATAAAGCGACCGTCTGTAGGAAACCCACTATATAAAGCCAACTCATCGACGGCTGACGCATCAACTGCAGCCTTGTCGGTGCCCGCTTTACTTTCAGTCTCCGACCCAGATTTTGGTGATTCGGCTGCCTTAGGGGCGCAACCCCACGCGGCAAACGAAGTAACGAGAACAACCCCTAGCAGTGCGGCAATCAATTTTGCCCTGCTTTTAGAATGCACGAGTGCGCATTCATTTGTACGGTCTTTCATTTATCCCTCCTTTGATAGTAAGAAAACGAACCCGCCAATCCTCCCTTCTTTTCTTGTCTCTTCCTTTATTTCAACAGGTACGCCATGCAAGCTCTTTGCCAGCATTGCCGAAAGATGCGCCAAACAGGTCACTTTTCCTTTTCGGTGCAGCTGCGTTTACGCGGCCCATCGAGATCGGCAATAGGTGTGCGACGAAAGTCGTAATGTTCGATATAGGTTTTATCCAACAACGATTTCTCGTAGAAGCCCACATCCTTGTTGTAGGCAAACGTCACATCGCCAATACTCTTGTATTCGTCGCGCAAGCTGCCGTCCTCGTGGTAATACTGATAAAAGGCCTGGTTACAGTGATCTTTTAAATAGGAAAGAAATATTCGGTTGAAATCTTTTGATGCCACGAAGAAGTGCCGTATACCATCATCGTGCTGACGAAGGAACCCGGTATCTAAAAGCCGGGCAAAGTCACTGCGGGCACAGGGGTAGGAAACATCGTAGCGCTGCACGTGAATGGCGTAGGTAAACTCAGCATTGCTGTGCAAAATGGCTTCTAATAGCACCTCTCGCTGCCGATAGTTCAAACTTCCGTCGGCATCAATAATGGTACGAAAACGCTCACGACGACGGCTCATACCATCAAGTTTCGACATAAGCCTCTGCTGCTCGCCAAGCAGAAGTTCTACCGCGCGCTCGAATACCCGTGTCCAATCGTGATACCCATCGCATTCAACAGCAAGGACTGCCGGTTCGCAAAAAAGGAAGGGCTCCGATGTATCGGATGTTTCGTGAACACACAACAATTCAACGACAGGTACGTGCGCCAAAAAATGATAACCTGCACGATGAAGCACGAGAAAGTACAGCAGAAACGCCAACACATCGTTTCCCGCAGGAAACAGGCGAAGCATTTTAAAGAAATAAAGTACGGTAAGGGCGTCGACAACGGTATGATTACCATACACGCCCCCTTCATATGCACCTTCCGAGAATGCGCTTGAGCCCGCACCAACCGAGCCTTCTTCCCGCGGCCAGAGGTTTGCGCAGATCGAACCTAGAACTTTGTTGCGCAGATCGTCTACTGCGGCAGTCTCGCATCCCGATACCTCGCCAGACTCTTTTATTGAAATCCCCTCAACGAGTTTTGCGTAGAGTCCTTCAATAAAATGAGCGGTAATTGGCTGGTTGCGATATTCTTCGATATTAAGAAGTATCTTGCCCGCATTGGACACGAGGAGTTCGCTACCACTTGAAGGCTCATATGCTTGGACGCATATTCTTTTCATTTTGACGACATCAAGAGAAGGGTTCTCAAGCCTAGCCGCCAAGACCACCTCGTTGGCCGCAAGATTCAACTCGTAGTGCCCGCCTTCGGGTTCGCTAAGAATACGCCCATAATGAACGGCGAGACTTTCGTTAAGTTGAAGTTTTTCGAGAAGCTTACTCAGACGCCATGTCATAGCGTACCAAGAACCCCTGATGCACCCTAAACCACGTTCCCCCTCGAACACAATCAAATCAGGTGGAGCAGGCAAGTTGTGCCCCTGGCTTCTGCGTAACTTGTTGACCATAACCCAATAGATGGACATATCTTCTGCGGATGCGTCCATCGCCGACGAAAGCGATTCGAGCGTTTGTGCCTCTTGCGATACCAGCGAAAAGACACGTCCCAGCAGCGAATTGTCATCGGCCATGAAGTGTTTTTCCATGACCCTGTTCTCCCTCTCCCTTGTTGCTCCATGTTCGCAAGTTAGCCGAAGCTTTTCAAGAGTGAGGAAGATGACTAGAAAGTTTTTACCATGCACAAAAAACGATTCCCCTGTCTACGCCTCACGTTTATGCATTTGAGCACGCACGCAAAAAGAAAGAAGGGGAATCGCTCCTTGTGAAAAGACTAGATCGACGCGAGCGCCTGATTGATATCTGCCACCAGATCGTCAGTGTCTTCAATGCCGCACGAAAGACGAATGAGATCGGGAGTAATGCCGGCGGCGGCCAGCTCGACATCATTCATCTGACGATGGGTCGCATTTGCTGGGTGCAACACGCAGGTACGCGCATCGGCCACGTGCGTGGCAATTTGGGCAAGCTTCAAGCTTCCCATAAATGTCTCGGCTGCTTCGCGGCCGCCGGCCACACCGAAACTCACTACGCCACTAACGCCACCCGATAGGTATTTCTGTGCCAATTCGTAGGAAGCATCGCCTTCCAAGCCCGGATAGCGCACCCACGCAACACGAGGGTGCTGCGCAAGATAGCGTGCCGACGCCAAGCCATTCTTGTTGTGCTGAGCCATGCGCAAGTGCAAGCTTTCCAAGCCCAAATTTATCAAATAGGCGCTTTGTGGCGATTGGGTGCAGCCAAAGTCACGCATAAGTTGTGCTGTTGCCTTTGTGATAAACGCGCCTCCCAAGCCAAAGCGCTCGGCGTATACTACGCCGTGATAGCTGTCGTCGGGAGTGGTCAATCCAGGAAACTTGTCGGCATGCGCAAGCCAGTCGAACCGACCGGCGTCTACAATAGCGCCGCCCACACTTGCCCCGTGCCCATCCATGTACTTGGTGGTTGAGTGCGTAACAATATCGGCACCCCACTCGATTGGTCGACAGTTTACCGGTGTGGGAAAGGTGTTATCCACAATAAGTGGCACCCCATGCGCATGTGCTACGGTAGAAAACCGTTCTATATCGAGCACGGCAAGAGCAGGGTTTGCAATAGTCTCGCCAAACACAGCTTTCGTATTAGGACGAAACGCCGACTCAAATTCTTCATCGCTACAATCGGGTGCTACAAACGTGAACTCCACGCCCATGCGCTTCATGGTTACAGCAAACAGGTTGTAGGTACCGCCATAAAGAGCCGACGACGCCACCACATGATCGCCGCATCCAGCAATGTTGAACACCGCAAAAAAGTTAGCCGCCTGACCCGAAGAGGTAAGCATCGCTGCTGTACCACCCTCTAGTTCGGCAATCTTTGCCGCAACAAAATCGTTGGTAGGGTTCTGTAGTCGTGAGTAAAAGTAACCGGCTTCCTCTAGGTCAAATAACCTACCCATATGCTCACTCGAATCGAATTTCCACGTGGTGGACTGGTAGATGGGAATCTGACGAGGTTCGCCGTCTCCGGGGCGATACCCGCCCTGGACGCAGGTGGTACTAATAGACTCGCTCATGGAGGCTCCTTGCTGAAAGCGTTGATGCGGCATCATGGATCGAAACATTATAATCACCACCGCTTCTATGTCGGTAGCCTCCTCTTTCCGATAATTGGCTAACTATTTTAAAGATAATCAAGTTATCGGAATATTAGGTATCATAGAACAAGCACCTGCAATAGATACCCCGGCGCGCGCGTGCGCGAAACAACTCATCAGAACAGGCGAGGTTTACCATGCCCATTAGAATCCCCGACTCTCTGCCCGCTACCGACATTCTCGAGAGCGAAAACATCTTCGTCATGACGGAGCGGCGTGCTGTACACCAAGACATTCGACCTTTGAAGCTCGTGCTACTAAACCTCATGCCCACAAAGATTGTCACCGAGACACAAATTATGCGCAAGCTCTCAAATACACCACTGCAGATAGAGATCGAACTTCTACAGGCGGCGAGCCACGATGCCAAAAATGTGGCCGCACAACACCTCGAAACGTTCTACACCACTTTCGACAAAATTAAAGATCAACATTTCGACGGAATGATAATTACCGGCGCACCGGTGGAACTACTCAATTTTGAACAGGTGGACTACTGGGATGAGCTTTGCGAGATTATGAATTGGTCGACCACAAACGTACACTCCGTGTTTCACATTTGCTGGGGAGCTCAAGCTGGTATTTACTACCATTACGGCGTAGCGAAACACGAGTTGCCCTCTAAGATGTTCGGTGTATTTGAACACCGCGTGAGTAAACCTTCGTCACCCCTAGCGCGAGGATTTAACGATCGGTTTTGGGCGCCGCATTCGCGCTACACCGAAGTGCGAGCCGAAGATATCGAAGCACATCCAGACCTCGAACTTATAGCTGTCTCCGACGAGGCTGGCGTCTACCTGGCGAAAAGTACCGATAGTCGTCATTTCTTCGCATTCGGTCATCCTGAATACGACCGCGATACCCTCATGAGGGAATATGAACGTGATGCGGCAAAAGGCACCGACACAGCGCTGCCGCGGCACTACTTTCCTGCCGATGATCCCTCGCAAGAGCCACTCGTAACCTGGCGGGCACACGCTCAGCTTCTCTACACTAACTGGTTGAACTATTATGTCTATCAGACCACGCCCTACGATCTTGAAAAGGCAGGAACCAGCGAAGATGTCTAACGAACCAGGAACGAACGCCTCACAAGGCATCGGCACTTCCGAGACAAAGCTGCCCAAGCGCTATCTTTTAAAGCCCATTACCACACCAGCAGCGAATACAACCCCCGACGAGCAACGTACCCTCACGGATTCCGCCACCGACCCCTTCATCAGGGCAGCTTGCGAAGACGACGACGGCTACGACCCCTATTCAGACCGCCGAGAGGAACCCTCTCTCTTCGAAGAGGACCCTTGGGGCTAGCTTGGTTCAACAGTGTATTGGACGCTTGAATTCCCTTAAACATTAATGGGGAAACACCGCACCGTCTAGTTCTTCAAAGCTTTTTATGGCGCGATCGGACAACGCTACCAGTTCTTCAAAGGTGCCCGAGAGATCGTTATCGTAAATACCCACGGTTCGATAACGTGCCGCACGCAGCGTGCGCAATGCATAAGCAGAATCCTCGAAACCCCAAGTTGTCTCTAGCGGCGTACCCATGAGGTCACGCGTATAATCGTAAACAGCCGGCTCGCGCTTCGACTTCCCCACGTCGTCAACCGATACGACATGATCGAGATAAGGCATAAAGCCCGTCAGTTCTAGCCCTGCTTGCAAGTACGGCTGGGGGCTCGACGAAGCCACACTCATACGCACCCCTCGCTCGGCAAGGCTACGCACAAAGGCAAGTGCACCCGGTCGTTCGCTGGCTCGTGTGCGATAGTAATCCAGTATAAGTTCGTCCATCATAAGGACCGCATCAGCCCCGCATGACCCCAGGCCGCAACGCTCATGAAAGAAGTCGCCCGCTTCGGGAATAGTGAGAGTAGTAAGTAAGTCGGATTCGGCACGTGTCAATTGCGTACCAGCTCGACGCGCCAGTTCTTCTTCAACCTCAATCCATGCGCCCATTGAATCGAGAAGTGTTCCATCGCAATCAAAAATAATACCCATTCGCAATGTGCTCATCAAACTAAAACCCCCGCTCGAATTCACGGATTGGCTGAGGCTTGCCAATACCATACCCCTGCGCACGCGTGAGATCTGCTTCACGAAGCGCCCGATACTGCTCCTTATTTTACCCAGACTAGCTCTATTGATAAAATGAGAGCCTGCCAAATTTTCCATCGACAGGCTCCCTGAACAGCGGTAATAAACTGCTTACTCTTCTACGCGAATAACGCTTGGCTCCTCGCGCAGTACGTCGTCAAGTTGTGCAATATCAGCGAGCACCGCGCGAACGCTTTTTTCGCGTGCCAGGTGCGTAACGTAGGTGATATTCACCGTGTTACCATCTTGCTTACCACGCTGAACCACTGAGTAAACACTCACGTTATGGTTAGCGAATACCTGCGCCATAGCCGCCAACACGCCCGAGCGGTCCGCCACCGCGAAACGAATATAATACTTCGTTTTCAGGTTATCCATCGGCACCATCGAAAGTTCATCGGTGCAGGTACATCCCACCAATGGCCCGACGCCCTGCTGTATATGACGTGAAACTTCAAGCACATCTCCCATCACAGCGCTCGCAGCTGGACCAGCACCAGCACCTTCGCCGAAGAACATTGTCTCGCCCACAGCATCGCCCACCACGTAGATAGCATTGAACACCCCATTCACTGTTGAAAGCTGATGGTTCAAGGGCAGCATCGTAGGATGAACGCGCACATCGATACCCTCATCGGTGCGATGAGCATGGGCCAGCAGCTTCACGCAATAGCCCATATCGCGCGCCGTATCCAAGTCGAGCGGTGTGATGTTGCGAATACCTTCGGCATGCACATCTTTAATAGTCACGCGCGAGTTGAAAGCAATCGAAGCTAAGATGGCAATTTTGGCAGCAGCATCAAGACCATCCACATCGGCGGTCGGATCTGCCTCGGCAAAGCCCTTTTCCTGAGCTTCCAACAATGCTTCGTCGTAAGCTAGGCCATCCTCGGCCATACGTGTAAGCATATAATTTGTTGTACCATTCACAATACCCATAACCGTATCGATTCGGTTTGCAATGAGCGAGTGCTTCAACGGGTCAATAATAGGAATACCGCCACCCACGCTCGCCTCAAACGCTATCTCCTTGCCCGCTTCATCGGCAAGTTCCATAACTTCTTTACCGTAAGTTGCCATCAACGCTTTGTTAGCGGTTACTACACTCTTCCCTGCACGCAATGCTCCGCACACCACATCACGAGCCACCGTCGTACCACCAATAAGCTCGATGACTATATCGATATCTGGGTCATTCAAGATATCCTGATAATCTTGGGTGAACAAATCTTCAACCCCGTGGGTAATTGCTTGTTCAGGGTTGCGCGAGCATACGCGCACCAACTCCACATCGACACCATAGTGGCGTTTGAAGTCTTGGGCGTGGTTTTTTAGAATGTCGATGCACCCGCCGCCAACCGTTCCGGTGCCAACCAACCCTAGTTTTACCGTCATATCGCTTCTCCTAAATATCCCGGCTCATCAGGTCTTCGTAAGTCTCACGCCTCGTGGTAAGACGCGCTTCGCCATCTTTCACGAACACAATGGCAGGACGCGGTTGACCGTTGTAGTTACTAGCCATAGTGTAGCAGTACGCACCGGTACCGAATACTGCCACAACATCATCAAGATCAGGATGCTGCAAAGGCATATCCACCACCACGGCATCGCCACTTTCGCAATGCTTCCCTGCGATAGTCACAATCTCAGTACGCGGCTGACCTGCTTTATTAGCAATGACCGGCTCGTAATTAGCATGATAAAGCGCTGTACGAATATTGTCAGACATGCCACCGTCCACTGCAACGTACTTGCGAATACCCGGCAACGTCTTCAAAATACCTACGGTATACAGCGTAACGCCCGCATTGGCCACGATGCTACGTCCGGGCTCAGTAACCAGACGCGGTTCTTTGACGTTATATTTTGCGCACGCCTCACGCACTGACGAGGTAACAATTTCCGCAAATTCATCAATGGAGGCCGGTTTATCGTCGGCTGTGTAGGCAATGCCCACGCCACCGCCCACATCAAACTCTTCAATGGTGTAGCCATAGGCTGCTTTAATGCGTGCCATCAGTTCAATCATTATCTCGACTGCTTCGGGGTAGGAATGTAGTGCGAAAATCTGAGAGCCAATGTGGCAGTGAAGGCCCGCTAATCGCACATTTGGTGCCCCCAACACGTCCTTCACACAACTGAACGCAAAGTCATCACGCATGTTAAAGCCAAACTTCGAGTCCTCACAACCGGTGCGAATATACTCATGCGTATCGGCCTCCACACCCGGCGTAATGCGCATATAGATAGCTTGTTCAATACCGAGATCGCTCGCAATCTTTGAAATGCGCTCTAATTCTATGCGGCTGTCAATAACTATGCGACCCACGCCCGCTTCCATAGCCTCGCGCAGTTCGAGGGGCGTTTTATTGTTGCCGTGAACAAACACGCGCTCCAGAGGGAAGCCAGCGGCACGAGCAATTGCCAACTCACCGCCACCCGATACATCCAGGCAAAGCCCTTCTTCTTCCACGATGCGCGCCGCTTCCTTGTTAAGAAACGCCTTACTAGCAAAAGCAACATCGGAATTCTCGTAACGACTGCGGAATGCGTTCAGATAAGACTTCATACGCGAACGCATATCAGCCTCATCCATCACATACAAAGCCGTACCCTGAGTTTTGGCAAGCTTTACCATGTCGACACCACCCACAAAAAGGTGATCGTCCTTCACTTCAGCGGTCATCGGCAGCACTGCGCCCAGCTCCATGGTAGTGCGGTTGTCAGGCTGCTTACTTGTATCTGCTGCGGGGAGAGCCATATGTTTCCTTTCGTGCCTGCAAGGGGAATTGATCCAGTCTATCATCCCTCGTCGCATACGTGGCTACTCACAAGGAAAATGGAGGAATCATTCATCGCCTCGAAATAATTTGGCAGAGTATCGCTGTAGCTCAAGGTTTGACTCTTGGGCTACAGCGATTCGCGACATGCATGTATCTTTATGAAGTATAATATCCAGGTCGAGGAGAAAGCGTGCGCCGCAGCTCAGCGGCGCCAGAGAGCAAAGGGGTATTCCATGGCAGTACAGGAACCGTCTATCGACCAGTGGCTCAAAGAGGCAAAGCAAGACCCAAAAGCCGAGCAGTGCGGCATGTTTCTCGCACACAACGGCATTGTGCGCATCACCCCCAAAAAACTAGTGCGTGAAGGAGTCGAGGGATTAGGCGACGTAGCGCAAGTCGAATTTTCTTATGATGCTGCGGGCGTTGCTGCAGCCGAAAAAGAAGCGCTTACCTGGCCGGGCGTTTACTACGTACGCACCTGGCTCAACGAGGGCGTGCTCAATGTGGGCGACTCCATCATGTATGTGCTCATCGGCGCGGATATTCGTCCGAATTGCATTGACGCGCTTCAAAAGCTTGTCGGCAAGATCAAGACCGAACTCGTGGTTGAAAAAGAAATCTTCGCATAAGCTTCTCTTTCGCGCATTTGCCCACCCGCCTGTGCACGCATAACTTTTTGGCGGCTGAAAACAAACGCAGTGGGGGGACTGCTTTGAAAATACGCAGCGGCTTTCGAATTTTACTGAGGACTGCAGAATATAACTTCTGCGGTCCTCATTTTATTCATAGTGTTTCACGTGAAACGCTGCAAGTAACTCTTTAATGAACAGGTGATTTACTGAATTACGCGTGCATCCTTTATTCGCAGACTTCGCAGGTCGTTATTTTTTGGTCACCGTTTTTTGATCGTCTTTTTTGGTCGCCGTTTTTTGATTGACTATATGTGACGGCTATTTCTGAGTGATAAATATTCTTAGATGAATATATTCCATTCATACTATAATTATGACCACAGTATACGTTCAACTGGGGAGTAGTTTATGGGCGAGAAAATTATGGACGGGTTTCCATCACGGGAAGAGGCGCTGACTGATTTCTTTGCAGCCTGGAAACCTTCGGCACAAACAACAGCCACAGAGCTTGTTAGCTTGGACGAGGCCATCGGACGAATAACAGCGCGCGATTTGGTGTCCGCGAACACGCTGCCCGTGGTACGCGCTTCAAGCTGTGACGGCATCGCCGTCAAGTCGACTGCCTTCGCAGAAGGGCTTCCGGACACCAGCACTTGGAAGATTGGGGAAGACTACGTACGCGCCGACACAGGAGACGATTTCCCCGACGACTACGATGCTGTCATCATGATTGAAAAAGTTGTCATCCAGCCCAACGGCTCCGTTATCCTCGACAACGATGTACAGGTGCAGGCCGGCACAAACGTGCGCGACGCAGGCGACACCATCAAGGCGGGAACGCCTCTTATCGAAGCTGGCCGACCCATTCGTCCAACCGATTTGGCAGCGCTCGCTATGGGAGGCATCACACTCGTACCCGTACGCCGTAAGCCACGAATCGCTTTCATTCCTACCGGCAGCGAGCTAATACCTGCGGGTATTGCTCCGCGCCGAGGACAAAACGTCGACACGAACAGCCTCATGGTAAAACATATGCTTATCGAGTACGGCGCTGAACCCCTCATCTTCCCTATCGTGCACGACGATCCGAGCGCGCTTGAAGCCGCCTTCAGCGAAGCATTAGCAGTAGCCGATGCAGTGGTCGTTAACGGAGGATCAGCCGTAGGCGAGGAAGATTTCAATGTGCGCATGATCGAGGCCCGTGGACGGGTAATCCACCACTATATCGCCGCGGTACCTGGACGCCCGCTTATGATGGCCGTGGCGGACGAAAAACCCGTTATCGACCTGCCTGGCCCCACTCTGGCCGCCTACTACGGCACGCAATGGTGCTTGCAAGCCATTGTTGCGCGCTTCCTTGGCGTGCCCGTACGCAAGATGGCTACCGTACAAGCACGCAGCGCCGCTGAGGTATCTGGCCCGCAACAAATGGCAAATATTGCACGTGTAAACTTAGTGCACGACAAGAGCAGTCCCACCGGCTATACCGCGCAATTTCTCAACTTCAAAAGCGGAGACTTAGCTGCCTGTATGGCCAGCAATGCTCAGCGGATATCGCCCCTCGGTGAGCGAGGTTTCGCTGCTGGCGACCTCGTAGAAGTAGACCTGCTCCGCGGCGAAGAATTTATCAACTAGCAGCACTAACCAACCCTGGGCAAACCGCCTTGTTAGCACAGCAACAATCCAGCTGCGATGTTATCTTCCGCGTTGCCCTAAGGTAGAATAACAACAAGTGATACGAGTGGCTTACTGCGGAGAGGTGCGTATGAACCAACTTGATTATCTGGCGTCAGAATTCGCCTCTTTTGAAGAGAAGCCTTTTAATCCCGTAGATTCTCTCGTCCTCTCGCAGTTTTGCATGGTTCGCGCCGAAAATATTGTTCCCCCGCTTGACACGCGTAACGACTTCCTTAATACCGACATCCGCGTAGACAACTACCGTGCCCCTCACGGCAAACCAGCCCACTTTACCGATGCGCTGCGTGCCGAACTTTATGAGACCATGTTCGAAGGATTTATTCCTGATCAGGTAAAACAAAACATGATTGCGTTGGCTGCCAGTCCGCGATTTCGCGACATGACTATACGTGACCATCTAAGTTTGTTCGATACCGAACGTCAGACACAATTTGCAGCCATGGCCTTTGTATACAAAAACGAATTTGCTTATATTGGCTTCCGCGGCACCGACACATCGTTCACGGGCTGGCGAGAAGACTTCAACATGGCCTACGCGTCTCCCGTGCCCGCTCAGACGCAGGCCGTGCGGTATCTACAGGCTGTTGCGCCGCATCTGCCTGAAAAAATCTATGTCGGTGGCCATTCAAAAGGTGGAAACCTTGCGGTATATGCAGCTTTACAGTCGAGGTCTGATGTAAAACAACGCATTCAACTAGTGTACAGCCATGATGGCCCAGGCTTCAAGGACAGTGCCTTCCCTACGTCGGATTGGAAGCAACTCGAAGGACGCATACATCGAACCGTACCCCAAGAATCCGTTGTGGGCATGTTTATGGATATGAAAGCTCCTCCTTTGATAGTGAAAAGCACCGGAAGCGGTATCATGCAGCACAGTCCGTTTACCTGGGAGGTAGCCGATAATGATTTCGTCTATCTTGATAAGCTTGCCGACAATGCACTATTCACCGACGAAGTACTTACTGAGTGGCTCAGCTGCTACTCCAACGAAGATGCAGCACGACTGGTCGACGCACTCTTTGAAGCTGTGGAAGCATCGGGGGCGCAAGATGCCAGCGACTTCCTAAGCGGCGGGGCAAAAGCCATCACGCTGCTAGCCGAAGCGGCAAAAAATACGAGGGAAGAGAGTCGCGCTACCTTGATGGCAGCGTTCACTTCCTTAGCCGACGTAGCTGCCCGTCACTTCAGCAAGGACGTAGTAAACAAGCTTACGTCACCTGAATTAGGAGCTTTAATCAAACCCTTGTCGAAGTAGGTTTAGCAATCCATAAACACACCGTTCAGGGAACGGTTACACAGCGCCATCTGCAGGCGCGGAACCAGTCCTTCTGCCAGCTTTTGCACGTAGGCGCACACCGAGGCATCGCCGCCCAGCCCCAGCGCATCGCACGCCTCGCCTGCAGCTTGGACAAGTAAGGCTTTCATCTGGGTTGGCGAGCAACCTTCGAACAGTACTACTATACGCGAACGCTCTTCGGACCCAACCCGCAACGAGCGTACGACACCTTGCGCCAAGGCACATCCCACTGCATTTGTCGCCACTGGTTCGAACAGGTTCACGATAAGCTCGCCATACTGCGGATGCACCGCTTGGAGTACCCTTCGACAATGTTCTACTTCAAAACACTGAAGGAAGCGGTTCTCTACAAGCAGCCGCTCCAAATACGTGTTCACGTAGCGAATCCCCTGCACTGCCTCATCCACCGGATGACACAGGGGATAATCGATATCCGCCGGTATCTCAAGGGAGAAGAACCGCACGTCGTAGCGCGCACCGATGCCGCGCAGGCTTTCGAGCGTGTCCCTCAGTGCAATGCTTTCCAGCAGGGGCGTGGTGAGGCATACCTCCTTCCACAAGGCGTCTGTACGTGCTGCCTCGGCCTCAAGCTCGCTGCAGCAACGCGCAAAAGCCACATCTACGCCTTCGTCCAAAAGCGCGCGGAGTACCTGTGCGTCAGGTTCGTCGGGGTCTACCCCCAGCGTGAAACAAACCGACCCGAGCAACCTGAACGCATCGTATTCGGGAAGCGAGCTGCTTTCACCCAAGGTATAGAGGGATGCCTGCTTGGCCAGCACGCCCATAAGCTGTATCTGGAACAGGTCGCTATCCGGCATGCCCACGCGGGCGTCCAGGTCGCCTGTTGCTTGCGCCATCGCAAGCGCATCAACTTCAGAGACCAAGGGAAGAACCTCCTATACGGCTGTTGGAGTCGAATCCGATACGGTACAACTCGTTGTACCCATCGTAAAAACCGACGGCATAATCGTTGCCGGGCCGCTCGAGTCGATCCTCGTCGTAAACGCGGTCAATCTCGTCTCGCAAGCGACCAGCATCGTCCTCTCCCTCTTCGGCCTCGAAGGCATCGAGTTGCGTCTGCTGGTCGTAATCGCCCGCACGCTGACCGGCAGCATAGCTGCGCAAACGTTCGAGCGGCATATCGGCCAACAGGTCGGTCGAACCGTGCGCCTCGTGGTCGAACGCATGCCTCAGCGCAGCGATAAGGTCGTCGTCGGCAAAGGGCTCACCGGAATCGGAATCCTCCTTGCGGTGATAGAACACGTCCTGGACGTCGGCTAGCGTGTCCTCGTAGCTGCTCTGATCAACAAAGGGTGAATCGCAGAACCCAAGCGCTAGCTCGCGCAGCACTCCCCGACCGAACTCCACGCGCCCGGTGGCGCGCAGCGCCGTCTGACGACGCTCGACAAGCCCCTGCATCTGCTCCTGCGTCAGGCTGAGGCCGTAACGTGCCGTAGCCTCGTTGCAGGCTGCCAAATCTTGCGTTGCAGCCGCCTCTTGCAGCCGCATCAAACTGTTCGCCATGTTCAATTCCATACGCATCACCTCGGATAGGTATATATACACCCCTGCACCGGTAATTGCACGACTCGATTTTCCAGGCATTTTGTGGTATTATTGGTTGTGTTGGAAGAGGAAGAAACCATTGTTTCTTCCTCTTCTTTGGTTTTCAACAGAGGTGTCCCCTCAAGTCCGAGGTAGCTGCACAGAACGTTCTTGCCGCCCCTGATGCACCCTCGCTACCTTATCGTAGTATCACCTTGATAGACGATGGAAGTCTCCCGGCAAAGTTCCGCAAAGCACAAGTCGCTTCATAAATATAACTTATTCGATCATGGACAAAACGGCCCCGATTCTGCAGATCTCAATCTTCCACAAAGGAGCAGCGAAGAATCGTTCGTGAAACTGCCTGATCCGGAAGATACGAAGAAAGTCAATCTTGCGCAAGGATAAAGAATCGACGCGATTTTGTCCCCAACTTTTGCAATCAGCACATAGAGGGCTGACTGGACAAGGCCGTGCATAGCCATTGCCAAACAGTACAGCTTTACCCCACGCGAAACCAATGTATTTGAATAGCTTGCCCAAGATCGCAACCTTACCTTCATGGAAAACCAGTTTGTTCTTTCACGCAACATCATTAAGATACCGGTCAAACACGTCTACGCCAAGTTGGACGTACATGGCAAACAAGAGATAATTTGCCTTGTCGATAAAGAGCGCAAGCGGCAAGACATCGTCTCCCATCCCTAAATCTCCAGATGCGAAAAGTAGAGCATCGGGAAAATTGAGCAAGGCACCTTGAATAGCATTCAGAAAATCTGTCGTTCACGTATTTACCAAATGGGAACGTATAGTGTTTCAATATCGCTTCCCTGCCCATCCAGATTCAAAAACGCTGGCAGCAGCAAAATGTCGCTGCGCAAACGATGTCCCCACTCGTTCAGGTAGGCAAGTAGATCATCAAAGGTATCCCGACGTACACTTTCCTCACGTGTAACGCGGCGGCGGAAACGAACGCACTTGCCCAGACTAAGCTCACCTAGATGGGAGATATCAACGTCATCCAGACGATGGGCTTCTTTGCGCGACATAACAGTAATGTAACTGGGGTCGATAGTATCAGCACCGCTCTCAATATCCGATTTCTCAATAATGCGAGCGCAGCTGGTTATACTGAGCAGCTGATAAAATACTGCAAGTTCGTGGGCGTTTTCGACAGCCACAGTAAAATCTCTACCATGGGAAGCTCGCACAAAAATCTGGTCGGGTGCTTCGACTACGGTAAAATCAGGACTGTCTCCATGCTCGATAAGCTCCAGCGCACTTGTCAGCTTTAACATGCGGTATTCCAAAAGCTCAGCTTGGCGTCGCAATTCCCCCTGTTGTACCTTGAGTGATTGTCGAAACTCTTCGGCGCTCTGCTTTTGATCGACCATAGAAAGGGCTTCGTCGATGGTAAATCCATATTGAAGCAGCGTCCGAAAGGCGTTCGACCGAAAGGCATCGCGAGGCTCGAACGTTCGATACCCATTTTCTTCTCGTGTCGAAGCGAACAATCCTTTTTTGTCATAGAATCGCACTTTCGATATCGGCATGCCTGTCATAGCCGAAAACTCCCCTATTTTGTACATATTTCTTCCCCTCTCCCCAGCCCCCCTATACAGCAAAGACCGCAACGCCCCCAACGTCGCAGCTTTTACCTTATCATGCTTCACGCCGCCGTCGCACCGAAGGGAGTATCGAAGCGGCGGCGGCGCAGGGTTTGTTTCTATGCGGTGTTACCGTATAAGACGATCAAGCCTAATAGAGTGGCTTTTCATCGGGAGTATAAGCATGACATTGAGAGCAGTAGTTATAGGTAACTTCCTTATCCTTGGCATGGCAGTTCACACACGAGTTATACCCGCCGTGGATGGAACTATGTGGATTCCAATCTCCCAAACTGGCCGTTGCTTCGGCCACTGCCTCATAACTCCCACCGTGGCAACTCATGCACTGTTCATCAGACACATAGGCACCCGATTCGGCTGAAACCGCTTTCGAAGTTTCGTTTGACTTGGATGACGATGAACCGACTTGTTGAGGGGCACAGCCAACCAGCATCATCGCAAAGACAAGAGTTGCTATAGCCGCAAATATCACCATGCTCATAAATACTTTGGAACGCCTCATGCCAAGCCTCCTTTCAACATCTTCTCTATGGCCACGTAACCAAACGTAGCCGCGCGGCCAACAGACGTACCCGGAATATGACGCGGATAGTTTCCGGAATAGAAATTACCTGACACGTTACCCGTGGCATATAGTCCCTCGATCGGCTGACCAGCTCTATCCAGCACTTGGGTATTCCCATTAATAGTGAGACCACTGACGGTTGCCAGAACTACGCTATTAGTTCGCAGGATATACCATGTTCCTCCAGTAAATTTCTTATTGTTGCCCAAGTAACGATAGTATTCAGGATCACGTTCAAGCCCCTGGTCAAAATAACTGTTGTAGGTATCAATGCTTTGCTGCAACGTCGCGGCATCGATACCTGCCGCTTTCGCTACGGCAGTTAGGTCGCTCCCGCGGAATAGATATCCGCGCTCTTCATCACGGTCGAGCGTTTCCGTCCCCTTGGGGAACTTTTCCAAGGCTGAAGCGATCATTGCTTCATCAAACACATGAAAACAAGTATGTCCCAATTCGATCTGTTTATTTTCGGCGTTGGAGATATACTGACGCGCGCCATTCTCGTTAACAAAGCGCACACCCTCCTCGGTAACAATGAGCGAATAGTTCATCGCTCCAGGGAAGTACACGCGTTTCTCCACAAACGTGCCCGGCGTGGCATTGCTAAAATTCATAACGGCATGAGGTAGGCTATCCATAGCGGCGCCTACTTTTAATCCCATCATGTGACCATCGCCTGTCGTACCCCAGCTGGGATTCCACCACGACGAGGACTCATAATCTTCAGGGCGTAGCCAAGTCTGCATCATCTCAGGATTTGCATCGTAGCCACCCGTAGCCATCAGCACACCTTTGGTTGCATTGACGCGTATATACTGATCGCCGCTTTTAGCTATGCATCCACTTACACGCCCTTCACCTTCGCGAATAAGCTGTACGGCCGGCGTTTCGTAGCGAAAATCAAGATTGGAGTAAGCAGCAGCCACGTTGCGTAGCTCTTTGCATGCATATAAACCAAAAAGCCACGTTGAACTGATGTCTTTAGGCATTTTAAAATTCACATAGCTGTCGATAACCGGAAATCCATTGTAATTGGGAGCCTGGTCAAACTTATACAACTGCCAGCCAGTGCCAGCCTTATCGAACATAGATTGCCAGAAATCGGCCATTTCACCCGAACGCTCAACGTAAGTATTGATGGGACCCGGATCAACGCGCCAGTCTGCGGCACGGAATATCTCATCCTTCAGCTGGGCAGCATCAATTTCGATACCCGCCTCCTTTTGGAATGAAGCATCAACGGCACCAAAACTCTCCCACGCCGAACGACCCTCCGTCATTTTCTCAAGAATGATAGTCTTCGCGCCCTCCTCACCAGCGCGTAGACTTCCCATCAGGCCACCAATACCGGCTCCAATAATAAGTATTTCACACTCTACGGTAGTTGAAATCTCCGTCTCGGGAATATCTCTGCCCTCAAACGCAATCGGGCCCACAGGTCCTGGGCTCACCGCTTTACGTAAGGGCATCAGTGACGCATCGTCACCCAACGCCTTCGAGTACAAACCGAGGCCATCCACTGCACTCGCAGTCTCGCCGGCCGTCGCACCCTCTTCAGCAAACGCTTTAGGTGTTCCTGAAAATGTGAGGGCACCTGCCGCAACCGCGCTGGCGACTCCTGCTCTCCTCAGGAAATCGCGCCTCGATAGTTTCCCCTGTTCCATTCTCTCCTCCTTCGTAACGATTAGTTGTTCCCTACCCGCCACACAGGCGTATCGCCATGGTAGACCCTGAACTATGTCGAGGGTCAAGAAGAGAAATGCACTACGTGCCACACTTTACGCACCAGCAACCTGTCCCCTGATGCCGATATGTCTTTTCGATAAACAACAAAGGTGCCGAAGCCATTAAGGCTAACGACACCTTTGTTACATGTCTGCAAGTTTTACGACACAACTATGCGCGTACAATCCTAACCCGCGAAGTACCCCACACCGCCCTCAAACAAAGGCTGGTACAAATCGCCGGGTACATTTTGAAATACACCGGGCGTCACGCCGCGCTCGGTATGGCCCATCTTGCCAAAGATACGGCCGTCGGGGCTGGTGATGCCTTCGACGGACCAAGCCGAACCGTTAGGATTTACCGACAGATCCATCGACGGCACGCCGCACTCGTCAACGTACTGAGTGGCAATCTGACCGGTGGCTTTCATTTGCTCAAGCAGCGCGGGCGAGGCAACGAAGCGCCCCTCACCGTGGCTGATCGCCACCGTATGCACGTCGCCTACCTCACAGCGGCTCAACCACGGTGACAAGCTGGACGCCACACGCGTGCGAACCAAGCGGCTCTGGTGGCGGCCGATGCCGTTAAAGGTGAGCGTGGGGCAATTCTCGTCCATCGGACGGATATCGCCATAAGGTACCAGGCCTAGCTTGACTAGCGCCTGGAAACCATTGCAAATACCCAGCATAAGTCCGTCGCGGTTTTGCAACAAGTCACGTACCGCCTCGGTAACAGCCGGAGCGCGGAAGAACGCCGTAATGAACTTAGCAGAACCATCCGGCTCGTCGCCACCGGAGAACCCGCCGGGCAGCATGATAATCTGGCTATTCCTAATAGCCTTAACCAGCGCCTCCGTACTTTCAGCAACCTTCTCGGGCGAGAGATTATTCACAATGAATGTCTCCGCCACCGCACCAGCGCGCTCAAAGGCACGCGCAGAATCGTATTCGCAGTTGTTACCCGGAAACACAGGAATAACCACGCGAGGTCGCGCGATGGCCCCGTTATACACCAGCGGAAGCGTGTCGCGATAGCTAATCGTCTCAACTTCCTCGCCAGCAGCACGATACGGGAACACAGGCTCCAACTTGCCCTCCCATGCCTCCTGCAACTGCGCCAAATCAATGGTTTCATCACCAGCGACGAAGCGATATGCATCGGTAGTCTCGCCCAAGTCGACAATCTCCACCAGGTCGGTTGATACGGGAAGCGCAGCGCAAGCCGGAAGTTCCACCAAGAAGGTGCCGTATGCTGGGCAGAACAGACGCTCCGCATCGAACCTCGAGTCGAGCTTGATGCCGATACCGTTACCCACGCACATCTTGAATAGGGCCTCAGCTGCACAGCCGTAGCCAAGCGTGGATACCGCAAGCGCCTGATTAGATCCAATCAACCCTTCGACGATGCCCAATACCTTAAGCATGCTCTCAGCTTGCGGCACGAGACCGTCGTAGTGAGGCTTGATGGCAACCACGCGACTACCAGCCTGCTTGAACTCAGGCGACGTCACACGGTCGACCTTGCCAACAGCCGTCGCGAATGAGACAAGCGTAGGCGGGACGTCCAGTTTCTCGAAGCTGCCGCTCATGGAGTCCTTACCGCCGATAGAGCCCACGCCCAAGTCGATCTGAGCCATGAGCGCGCCGAGGACGGCCGCCGACGGCTTTCCCCAGCGCTCGGCCTCGTCGCGCAAACGCTCGAAGTACTCTTGGAACGTCAGGTACATATCCTTGCGTAGGAAACCGGCGGACACCAGTTTCGCCACACTCTCGACTACCGCCAGATACGAGCCGGTGAATTGGTTGGCTTCCGTTAGATAAGGATTAAAGCCCCAGGCCATGCCGCTGCAGGTAGTGGTCTCGCCGAATACCGGCAGCTTGGCTACCATGGCCATGCTGGGCGTAAGCTGGTGCTTGCCGCCGAACGGCATAAGAACCGTGGCCGCACCGATAGTCGAATCGAAGCGCTCGGACAAGCCCTTGTTCGAGCACACATTGATGTCGGTGACCAGCGAAGCCATGCGCTCGGCCAGCGTGTCGCCGGCCCAAGTACGCTCGTAGGAGCCTCCCTCGACCACGCGCACGTCCTGGTGCTTCGGCGCGCCGTTACTGGCCAGGAAGTCGCGGCTCACATCTACGATAGTCTCGTCGTTCCAGACCATACGCACGCGCGCTTCCTGTGTGACTTCAGCGATGGGGGTCGCTTCAAGGTTCTCTTCGGCCGCAAGCGCTAGGAATGTGTCTACGTCCTGAGGTGCCAAAGCCACCGCCATGCGCTCTTGGCTCTCCGAGATTGCAAGCTCGGTGCCGTCCAAACCGTCGTACTTCTTGGGCACCTTGTTCAAGTTGATGAACAGACCATCCGCCAACTCACCCACAGCCACGGACACACCGCCCGCCCCGAAGTCGTTACAACGCTTGATAAGTCGGCACGCATCACCACGGCGGAACAGGCGCTGGATCTTGCGCTCGACGGGTGCATTACCCTTCTGCACTTCGGCACCGCAGCTCTCAAGCGAGTCCATATTGTGGGCCTTCGACGATCCTGTAGCCCCGCCGATGCCATCGCGACCAGTACGGCCTCCCAGCAGCACAATCACGTCGCCCGGTGCCGGCGTCTCTCGCCGCACGTGCTCGGCAGGCGCGGCGCCCACCACCGCCCCGATCTCCATGCGCTTAGCAGCATAGCCGGGATGGTACAACTCGTTCACTTGGCCGGTTGCCAGGCCGATCTGATTACCGTACGACGAATAACCTGCAGCAGCCGTCGTAACCAGCTTGCGCTGCGGCAACTTGCCAGGCAGCGTCTCGGACACCGGCACCAGCGGGTCGGCCGCGCCCGTCACCCGCATGGCCTGGTACACGTAGCTGCGTCCCGACAAGGGGTCGCGTATGGCACCACCCACACAGGTGGCCGCGCCGCCGAACGGCTCGATCTCGGTGGGGTGATTATGAGTCTCGTTCTTGAACAGGTAAAGCCAGTCCTGCTCCTCGCCGTCTACGTCAACCTTCACCTTTACGGTACAGGCATTGATTTCCTCGGATTCGTCGAGTCCCGTCAAAACACCCTTGGCCTTCAGATAGCGTGCACCAATGGTACCCATGTCCATAAGGCAGATCGGCTTCTCGTCGCGACCCAGCTCATGGCGCATCTCAAGGTATTTCTCAAAGGCGGCTCGTACCGCTGCATCATCAATCTGCACGTTCGTAAGCACGGTGCCAAACGTGGTGTGGCGACAGTGATCCGACCAATACGTGTCGATCATCTTAATCTCGGTGATGGTGGGGTTGCGCCCCTCCTCGGCGAAATACTCCTGGCAGAACACGATATCAGCCAAATCCATGGCCAGTCCACGATCGGCAATGAAGGAGGCTAATCCAGCTTCGTCCAAATCGAGAAAACCGTCAATGGTCTCCACCATAGCGGGAACCGGCTGCTCCATCTTCAAGGTCAACCGACCTTCGAGCGACGCTTCGCGCGCCTCAACCGGATTGATAACATAGTGCTTGATAGCCTCAATGTCATCCTCGGTCAGTGCGCCTTCAAGCAGGTACACTTTCGCACTGCGCACTTCGGGGCGCTCGCCCTGACTAATAAGCTGGATGCATTCACTCGCAGAATCGGCGCGCTGATCGAACTGGCCGGGCAGATACTCCACCGCGAACACGAAGGCGCCCTTAGCGTCAGGCATTTCCGGGGTGGCGGTATCAGACTGAGGCTCGCTGAACACGGTCGGTACGCACTGAGCAAAAAGGCGATCCTCGATACCCTCTACGTCATAACGATTTACCAAACGCAGGCCTGCCAGTCGCTCGATACCCAAAATACCGCGCAACTCATGCGCGAGTTGTTGAGCCTCAACGTCAAAACCGGGCTTTTTCTCAACGTAAACACGGGAAACCATGCTCGCCCCTACTTTCCCTGAGTTTCTTGTTCGGCCTCTTTCGCGGCTTGTTTATCGGCTTTAGCTTCCTGAGCCTTACCCAAACGAAAGCCGCTGCCGAAAAGACCTCGTTTCTTCGTCTTATCAGCTTCGCCCGACTCAGCCTTTTCGGCAGCAGCAAGCTCAGCCGCCTTCTGCTCTGCCTTCTGCTGCTTCTCCATCGCGCGCTGCTCTTTGCTTTTGCTGTTTTCCATCTCTTCTTGATAAGCACGACGTACCTTGCGAATCTTCGAGAAGTCCACATACAAAGCCCCTATGATGCACGCATACGCCATGCCTAGGACAATGTAGCTCGCCACCTCGGGAAGCCAGGCGCGACCCAAAAATGATAGCGCCGTAAACACAATGGCGGCAATGAGCAAACCCCACCAAATCTTGCGCAACTTCTTGTACTGAGGCGTCGGCGGATTATAGTACTTACGATCAAGCTGAGTCTGCTTGGAACGCTCAGCCTTCTGAGCCGCTTTTTTCTGCTGCTTGGTTTTCACCGTCGGCTCCATGCGCACCGACGAAGCAGCCTTTGTTTTAGGCTTAGCCGACGCAGCACTTTTGCGCGTCTGACCTTTATGATCGTCGGTCTGGTAGCGGTCGTTCATGGGATTGCGTTGTGACATGTTGGCAATACTCCTTGTTGTTTCTTTACTTGCAGGTCAGATCAGGCGAAGAGGCAGGCAGAGCCAGCCTCTTCTTTATGGCGCAGGCTTTCTTTCTTGGGGCAGAGGCGCAAAACCTCACATCATGCCCGGAAGATACCTACGCCAAACAGCACCTTGGTCATTGCTCGCTTAGTAAGTAAACTTGCGGCCTGTAATCTTCTCATACGCTTGGATGTACTTCTCGCCCGTCTTTTCAATAACATCTTGCGGCAAACGCGGGGGATTGCCTTGACGATCCCAGTTGGCAGAAAGCCAATCACGTACAAACTGCTTGTCGAAGCTAGGTTGGTCTTTTCCTTCGGCGTATTCGTCGCCCGGCCAAAAACGGGATGAGTCGGGAGTAAGCACCTCGTCGGCTAATATGACCTGGCCATTCAGCCTGCCAAATTCGAATTTCGTATCGGCAATAATAATACCTTGCTTCTCCGCATGATCACGCGCAGTGGTGTATACCTTAAGCGACAGATCGCGCAACTGAGCAGCATCATCTTCGTTCATAATCTGCGCCAAGCGCTCAAAGCTAATATTCTCGTCGTGATCGCCAATCTCTGCCTTGGTAGACGGCGTAAAGATCGGCTCAGGCAATTTGGAGGAGTTCACCAAACCCGCTGGCAACTCAATGCCACATACCGTACCTTGTTTTTCGTATTCCTTTAGACCACTACCAGCCAGATAGCCGCGCACAATACATTCAGCGGGGAACATATCGGCTTTTTTCACCAGCATAAAGCGCCCACGTAGGTAGTCGGCATAGGGCTTGAATTGCTCAGGAAGATCGGATACATCGGCTGATATCAAATGATTCTCAACCACGCCTTCTAGCAGCTCAAACCAAAAGCACGACAGCTGGGTAAGTACTGCACCCTTATGCGGAATTTCGTCTTCGAGAATGTAATCGAAGGCCGATATACGATCCGTCGCGACCAGCAGAAGCTTATCACCTAAATCGTATAAATCGCGCACTTTGCCTTGCGCATCGGGCTTAATGTCGATTCCGCTCATGGTTGGCACATGTCCTTTCCTCAAATGCGCGCTACCCGCTCGTCCCCGTCGCGTAGCGCCTATCATATGCGCTCTATTATGGCGCAGTTTTATTGTTTTCGCCCCTTCGGACGTGACTTTTGCTGCTTTTCTTTCGGTGCCTTCGTCGTGCGCTGGGGTTTTTGCTGGCGTTGTCGCAGGTTCTTCGCCTCATCGTACAAGGGGATATTAATGGTAAAGCAGGCACCTTCGTTTCTTTGGCCTTCCACCTTCACCCAACCACCATGACGATCGACTATCTCCTTTACCACCGCCAAACCGATACCCAAGCCGCCACTCTCGCGATTACGACCCGCATCGGCGCGCCAGAAACGAGAGAACACCATCTTTTTTTCTTCGGGGGATAGGCCAATGCCCGTATCGCGCACTGCGATAGACGCCATGAGGTCACCACGACGCACACTTACCGATACACGTCCACCTTCAGGGGTGTAGCGTACCGCATTAGAGATAAGGTTAGCTGTAGCTTGGCGAATCATGTCGGCATCGCCCAGAACGAAAACGCCCTTATCGGCCGCATATTCAAGCGTGAGCCCCGAGTCGGCCACAAATGCATCATGCGTGGCAATAATGCCCGCAATGAGTTGGCCTACATCTACAACCTCTTCTTTCATGGGTGTGGAGCGACTCTCCAACCGCGAAAGTTTCAACAACGAATCGACCAATCGGCTAAGACGCTGTACCTCGGAGTTTACTGTCTCCAGATGCTCAGCATCGGCTTCAAACACACCATCAACCATAGCCTCAACCGTAGACTGAATGGCCATGAGCGGAGTACGCAACTCATGCGCTACATCAGTAGTAAGGCGACGCTCAAGTTCGCGGTCCTTCTCCACTGAGTCGGCCATAGCATCAAACGTCTCACCCAGACGCGCGATTTCATCTTCGCCATGCAATTCAGTACGCGCCGAAAGATCGCCTTCTTTAATTGCCTTTGCGGTCGTGGTCATGCGATTGATGGGACGCACGAGGTTGCGCGCAAACAGAAAACCAATACACGATGCCAAAAGAATAGCCATGGCTGCAGCAAAGAACATGGCTTGATAAGATTTGCTACGGAACTCTTCATCGCTCGTGCGTAGCAGCGTATCGGAACCCAAAACATAGACGCTTACTGAACCGACAACCTGAGACACGCCCGTATCTTTTGCAGTTACGACAATGTTGGCTGTCTCCATATTCGATTCACTTTTGGGGGGAGCAAGCGAGGGAATACTATTCCCTAGAACATCCTTACTGCTACTTCCTTCATGGGCGCCTTCAATGGCGGTTTGCGTCGAGTCGAAAACAATGTCACGCACGCCCCCCGCTCCGTTAGTTGCAACCTGAACCCCGACACCTGGGGTAACGCTCACTACGTAATCTGCAGGCATCAATGTCTGAGCATCGAATGTCCCTGATTCTTCGTAGTTAGCTGCAATACTATCGGCGGTTCGCTTCGCTAGTGACTGCATATTGTCGCGCGTGTAGGTTTGAAAGTGTTGTTCCCACACGAACGATACCACGCCAATAGCCACTAAGGCCGTCATGGCCGCGATAAAAGCGAACGCGGCCGTTACGCGCGTGGTGTACGAGAAATTACCCCACCCCGACCGCGTGTGGCCGCGTGCGCCCGTCTCGTCCGCTCCCGTCCGGCCGATGGGCCCGGTCGTCGAGTCTTGCACGCTATATTCCTCCTGCACGGTCTATAGATGTGCGCAATAAATGCGCACACAAACTTACTGTTGTACTTTAGTCGGATCTTCGAAACGATAACCTACGCCGTGAACCGTGTGCAGCCACTTCGGGCTACGCGGATTGTCACCAATCTTGGCGCGCAGATTCTTCACGTGTGAGTCGATAGTGCGCTCGTAGCCCTCGAAATCGTAGCCAAGCACTTTTTCGACCAGTTCCATACGAGAATACACACGGCCCGGATAACGAGATAACGTAGTGAGCAATTTGAATTCGCTCGCGGTAAGATCAATCTCCTCGCCATTTACCAGCACCTTGTGACCGGATACATCGATGGTCAACTCGCCGAACTCCAGCACTTCACGCTGAGGCTCGGAATCGGCATGCACGCGTCGTAGCAACGCGCGAGCGCGAGCCACTAGCTCACGGGGACTAAACGGTTTCACTAGGTAGTCGTCTGCACCCAATTCAAGACCGATAATACGATCTTCGACTTCGCCCTTTGCCGTCAGCATAATAATAGGCACGTCCGAATTGTCGCGAATTGCACGACAAACGCGCTCGCCCGGCACACGGGGAAGCATAAGGTCAAGAATGACCAAATCAAAATGATGCTTCGAGAACTCTTCGAGCGCCTCCTGGCCGTCCCCCACTGCGGTCACCCAGTAATTTTCGCGCTCAAGATAAGCAGTCACCGCATCGCGGATAGCTTTTTCGTCCTCAACAAGCAGTATACGTCGCGTTTCGTTGCTCATGTTATACCACCTCAAGTCGTCGCCGGCTCGGCCTGACTGGATGCGTTACTATTTGCATCCCACTCACCGAGCATTCAGGTCGTGTTTGCGTTTATTGTAGCAATTCCCTTCACGGCCGCTGGAACCTGTGCGGGAAATGACACAATATCCACCATGGTAACCCGCAGATCAACACATGCTAGCCACGCAAAGCCCACCAGCACCACTAAACGCAGCGCGCAAAGACGCGTTGCCGTGCAGGGCGGCGTGCATCATCGCAGCTCCTCCAACGGCTCCGAAGGCATTCACGTGCCAACGTCCAACGGAGGGCTTCTTTTGACCCGTCGTCATTTCCTCTTCGGAGCTTTGGGGGTTGGTGCACTCGCTGCTGTTGCTGGCGGTGCTTCTCTCGTAGTTAAGAAACAGCAGGAAGAGGCAGCAAGCTCTGTTACCGTACTCGATGTACCCTCAACATCTATGACTACCCTTAAAACACCCGATGAGAGTGGGCTGTTTACGCTAATCGGGGATGTCGACACCCGCATGAACTCTATAGGGCGCTTCGAACTGCCCTACGGAACGCTGGTCTGGGCAAGCGACGATACCGTAGCCGCCTGCTTATTACCCACCGAAGAGGCAAAGCCCCTTACGCAAGTGGGGATTTTGTCACTTGGCAGCGGAAATCTCTCCACTGTACTGGAGAAGGCCGTGGGTCAAGATGAGGGTTTCGATATCTACGATGTGCGCGCCTCGGCTTTGGGCCTCGTATGGACCGAAGCAGATATCTTTGACGGTATATGGCGCGTATATACCGCGAGCCTTGATGGAGCATTACTCGGAAAAGCTCATCTCGTTGACGAAGGCGATTCCCTCTGGGAGATGCCTTCTATCGCCGCCGTAGGAAAATACGCGTTTTGGCAGGTAATGCCGAAAGCAGATGGCGAAATGAGCGCTGAGAACTCGCTCGTAAAACGCGCAACCATGGCGCTAGGTAATAGCGACGTGGTCTACACGTCACATGGCCGTCTTTGCACACCCCCCTACGCACTAACCGATTCGGTAGTTATTACCCCCCGAGCCGAAACGAGCGGGGTATACTACCAGCTTACGCATCTGGATGCCGCATCAGGTGAAGTGCTTGACACCATGGTACTGCCGCGCTCTATGAAACCTTTAGAAGCAGGTTACGGCGACACTGGGTTCACTTTCTCGTTCGATGCTATTTATAATTATGGTGGGGGTATCTCAAACCTAGGAACCTACGCACCAAAAACGCGTGTGACGGACGGCAATTACAGCGCAGCGCCTTGGTTCTGTTTCAATCGCGCACCTTCAGCACCACCTGCCTGGTGTGGTAACTATTTCATGGTGAAATCTAGTCGTACGGTATGCGGTATCGACTTAACCACGAACGAGTACTTCGCACTACAGCCCGACAATGGGGCCGACGATTATGGCGAGTACCTTGCCTCCACCGGATCGAGTGACCTGGTTGTAACCTACGCCAACATTGACGACAAGCCCATTGGTGGAAGTGCTAAGAAATACTGTCTTGTACGCGTTTGGTCGCCAGTCACTCAGTAATCTCTTACTAAAATGAGCCGATAGCACGTAGCTACCGGCTCATTTTCAGGCACTACCCATCTGGCTTCCTAAGCCTACGGGCATTGCCACAATTACTGAATTAACCTTCTTTACTCAAACGTTAATTCTTCCAAGCGGTCAAACACCACGTCTTTACGCTCAAGGAAATCCCACGGGTCGAAAATCTTGTCCAAGACTTCTTTAGTGAGATTTGCATCCGGGTCAGACTCAAGATTCTCACGATAGGTGGGACCATCTACTGCATTTTGAATATCCTCCCACACCTTCATAGCATTGCGCTGCACGATAACGTAGGCGTCCTCACGGCTGATGCCCGTATCTACCAAAGCAAGCAGTACCTTCGAGCTGAAAATGAGGCCTTTAGTGCGCCATAGGTTCTGCTCCATCTTGTCAGGATACGTCTGCAAGCCATCCAGCATCCATTGCATCTTGCCAAACATGTAATCTAATGCAGTGAAGCTATCGGCCAGCACCACGCGCTCGGCACCAGAATGGCTGATATCACGTTCGAACCACAGCGCGACATTATCAAAAGCTACTTGGGCGTTGCTTTTTACCACGCGTGCGAGGCCACACACACGTTCGGCGGTAATAGGATTACGCTTATGAGGCATAGCGCTCGAACCCTTCTGTCCCTTCGCGAACGGCTCTTCAGCCTCAATCACGTCGGACTGCTGCAGCAGACGTACTTGCATGGCGATGCTCTCAAGCGTAGAAGCCGTCACCGCCAGCGCGGCCATAACCTGTGCGTGACGATCGCGGGCCAGCACCTGCGTAGAAAGGGGATCGGACGCAAGGCCCAAGCGTTCACACACAAATTCCTCGACGAACGGGTCGATACTCGAGTACGTACCCACCGCACCACTGATAGCGCCCGTAGCGGCCACAACACGCGCTTCCTCCATGCGCGTTTGCGCGCGCTTAAGAGCCCAAGCCCACGAGCCAAACTTCATACCAAACGTCATTGGCTCAGCATGAATGCCATGAGTACGCCCTACGCAAAGTGTCTCCTGGAATTCAAAGGCGCGACGCTTACAGGTCTCGCCCAGTTTCTTAACGTCGGCAATAATAAGGTCGATAGCTTGAGTAACCTGATAGGACAGCGCCGTATCTCCCAGATCTGAGGATGTCATGCCGTAGTGAACCCAACGACTCGGCGGCTCGTTGCCCTCCGGCACCTCAGCGTCTATATACTCAGCCATGTTGGTAGTGAAGGCGATAACGTCGTGATTCGTCACCTTCTCAATCTCGTCAATACGCTCTACCGTAAAGTCGGCATGACTACGAATCCACGCCGCCTCTTCTTTCGTGATGCCCGATTTGCCCAACTCGGCCTGGGCTTCACACGCCAGCACCTCGATTTCTTTCCAAATGTTGAACTTGTTCTCAAGTTCCCAAATGGCGCCCATTTCGGCGCGCGTGTAACGATTAATCACGCTGGTGCCCCTTCGTTTGTTCTTAGCGCACTGGCCTACGCCGACGCACGCTTGTTTTGCGATAGGTTCAGCATACCGTAGCACCTCGTTACTCAGGTAATTTTCCATGGAAAGTATCAACAGACCGCATTGTTTCCTGGTACAGAAAAATACAACTTGATCTGCATATCTAAGATGATTTCTCCCAAAATGGCCACTGGTCTCACCTTAAAACCGCTCGGCATTTGCCATGGCACCCTCCACCACGCCCACAAAGACGCTTATCGGAACCAGTTTATTATCCACGATCGAACATAAAGTTCTTGACATTATTCGTGCGGGCCTTATGCTTAATCCCAGTAATTTACTGTACTTTGCGTATGAGGGGATCCGACCATGGAACAGAAAGCTACCGACGCTGCAATGTCAACTACGCGAGGACGCGTGCGATCCGTCAACGTATCCAAGCGCAAGGGCACGCGTAAAACGCCGTGCGCCGAATCTATCGAAATTCAAGCTCATCACGGAATCTCAGACGACGCCCATGCTGGTGATTGGCACCGCCAAGTATCACTGCTCGCTTGGGAATCTATCGAGAAGGCCCGAGCCCTCGGGCTTGACGTAGCTGAAGGCGATTTCGCCGAGAACGTTACTACCGAGGGCATAGACCTCTTGTCTTTGCCAATGGGTACGCATTTGAAAATCGGTGATAACGTAGAGCTTGAGTTGTCTCAGATAGGCAAGGTATGCCACACTAAATGCGCCATCTATCACCTTGCTGGCGATTGTATTTTCCCTCGCGAAGGCATCTTCTTTGTTGCCCTAAAAAATGGGAGCATTCGTACGGGCGATGCGGTAGAAGTGCTGAAAATGGGTGATGGTACCTGTTCTTTCACACCTCCTGAGGCTTTGGCCGAGCTGGCCGCAACACCCCGCTAGTGTCACTGGGCGGCGGAGAGAGCTCTCCGCCGCCCAGCCCATCTCCACCTTTACCTGACAAGCATGCCCTCCACCAGCTAGTCTACTTTATCAATAGTGCATCATAGAGCATCTTCGGGGCAACTCGAGAAAGCTTTTCGGCAGCTTCCTGTGGAGGCGGCGTCGTGCCCAGCCGATACCATTCTGTAAGCGTTTCTGTTTCGGTTTTTACCCAGCTATCTATGCAAAACATAAGCTCATCGTCGATGAGAACATGTCGGTAATCTTGCAGCGTTTCCAAGAGAGCACACTTACGGTAGTGAGGCATGACACTGCGCTCGCTGGGATAGTTGAGGGTATACTGCGTCGCCACCTTAAAAAAATCTTTTTCTAAGGATAATAGCTTGAGGTGATGAAAGTAACCGGTTTCCCAATCGACGGTACGCCCCACTTCTATGAGATAGAACTTATGAATATGCGTCGGCCACCACCAATGTAAGCTGTACTTACTATCAAAATGTCGATAGAAAACCTGACGCGATATACCCACACTCTCACATAGGTCGCTCACCTTAATTTGGTCGAGCGATCGATCGACAGCATGCATGATGCGCAACTTCATCTGCACATCCTCGTCGTCCAATATTCCTCTTGGCTCCCACGTATCGATTCTCATGATTCCCCCCGTCCGTATCCGCGTACGGTCCCCTTGATAAAAGTATACCCCCTTGCAGCAACACGAGAGTCTCGAAAGAATTCAGTATGCGCACCTTGTCGAAACAGTGCGCATACCACAAGGGTCACCTTCGATTACGGGAGATATCTATGCTTTTGTCGGCTTCAAGCCAGCAACTTCAGCCGCAGCACGCAGGTCTTTCCAAACTGAAAGATGATCTATCTCTAGAGCCTTGCACACGGTGTCACAAGTGCCGCATTCGGTGCATTCCCAAAGTCCATTCTGTACTGCCTCGACCACTCGATCACCTTGATCATAGGGGTCATAAAAGCGATTAGCTATAGCTATCATCCCAGTAGGGCCCAAGTATGATTTCAGGCCCTTCATTTCCACAACCGGACACGCCGCGGTACACACTCCACAGCGAGCACAGTACTCAAGCGGCTCAAGCTTCTTAGGCAGCGCTGCATCCACAGGGGCCTTGACTTCATCGATCGTCAAGTCGAACGCACGCTGACGTGCAAGGATACGACTTACCTTATCGGTTATTTTTGTTTTATCTACAATTAGATCGCGCACTACCGGAAAGTTCTTGAGCGGTGTAACTTCATTTTTCCCTGAAGCTTCCACTAATGTCACACAAGCCAAACAGGGAGTCCCGTTCAAGGTCATAGCACAACGACCGCACACGCGTCCGCGGCAACTGTAATCAAATGCCAGAGGATCAAGGGTATCATTAATCTTAACTAACGCCTCAAGCAGCGTCATATGCTCGGTGTGCTCAATCTCGTACTCCTTAAAATAAGGCTCAGCATCCACCGATGGGTTGTACTTCTGCACTTTAATCTTCATGATTTCTCCTCTATCACGCGAGAACGCTCGCGGCTAGTCCAGCTCGACGACAGGAACGGTTTCCAGCTTCATTTGGCCGTTTACGCTTTTAGCGATAATGTTGCATGTCCAATTCGCTTTGTCTTCCTGAGGAAACTCGGGGCGGTAACTATGGCCCCGGCTCTCCTCTCGCATGAGCGCAGCCCGAGAACTTGCCTCGCCAATATCTAGTAGGTTGTAGGCCTCAATGGCAGCTTTCCAGTCGGTGTTGTAGGTAAGAGTCGCATCTCCCAGAGTCATCTTAGGTATCTCTTCTTTGCGGATACGTTCAAGTTCGGCTACCGCTTCCTCCATAGCTGTCTTTTCACGAGTTGGCTGACAAGCTTGATAGCAGGCACGCTGAATCATATGCGTAATCTCTTGAGGGCGCTTTCCGCCAGCCTGACGAGTACGAATTTCGTGCAGACGACCAACCTCTTCCTCCACCGTTTCGAATGTAAACGCCTTCGGTTTATCTTTGCCTACTCCTTCTGCATACTCAATTGCTTTCATCATGGCATAAGAACCATCGCGGTATGCTACGTTTACCGAGGAGCCCCCTTGCGCTCCGGATACCCCACCTCCGCGTGCGCAGAACATGCCGGGTAAACCTTCTACCATAAGTGTCTCGTCTACGCGTGGGTTGCCACCATGCTCGTATGTCTCAAGCGCACATTCAAGCTTGGTTGAAGCCACGTCAATACCAAACACATCCTTCCACAGCCCCACGTTGCGACGATACACCTCACCCATAGCCGCAAACGCCTCGGGATTCGAGAAATCTACGAACACACCTCCATTGGGCGAGCCACCTCCATCGTGGATAGCCTTAGCAATAGTCCGTGTAAACGTGATGCGATCAAGTGTCGAGTAGTCCATGCCGCGAAAGAAATAATTGTCGTTTGCATCGCAGATGTACTCACAACAAAGGTTGTCAGCGCCAATGCCCCCCACAAACGTAGCTGCAAGACCTGTTGGGTACATGCTAATAAGGTCAAACTGAAAAAACTCAGAATCCTGGAGAGCAGCTCCACGTCGATAGGCTGCCGCGTCAACGTCACCCGTATTATCAGGAGAGTTAATGGACGTAGCTGCCACAGTGTTCCACCCATAGACCCAAGAACTAGCACCCGTGCAAGATACGGTTGATTTTGCACGGAACACGCGCACCGTGCCTGTAGGCACATGTAGCCCGACGGCACCAATACAGGCACCCTCCTCAACGATCACGTCGGTAATCATAGTGTGATCAAAAATACGTGCCCCTGATCGCTCTACCGAGTCGGTGAAATAGCGTGGGAAGCCATTAAACGTGCCAAACAGCGGATAGCCTGGCTTATCCAAGCCAGGAACAAAAGCACCCGTTTCATCGCGCATAAATAAGTTATTGCCCTCTTGGGCATAACGCAACAACAAATTGCGATCCTCTACAGTAAATGCTTCGTGAGTAGCTTTCGCAATCTTTTTATTCGTCAATTCATTCAGTACGAAATCTTCGGACTTATCCCACGGTGTATCTGTTTGGATAAAGTTTACCCAGTTGCACCAGTTGTAGCCGCAAGCACCGCCGAAGTGGAAGGGACCCTTCTCCACCACCACGACATCCTTACCCTGTCGGTATGCTTCAAGAGCAGCATGCGAACCCGCAAGACCGCCTCCGATAACAAGAATGTCGGTATCAAAAAGCTCGTAGAGTACTTGCTCGCCACCCGAAACCCCATTGGCGGCAGAGCCTGAACCGCCCTTATCGGTCGTGCATCCACCCATCGCGCTCGAAAGCATAATGGTGCCAAAGGCGACCGCGCTACCACCAAGAAACGTACGTCGAGACATACGCGCCTTACTCGCCAGCTCTTCGTTGTGACTGTGTTTCATCCGATTCCCTCCCTGATTTCTCCCACTGCCCTTTATAGGGCGATCGGTCCCTCACCGACTATCTCCATTGTTCAGAGTTATGTGAAAGAGTTCAAAGAACGGAATGCGCATTCGTTGGTATAAACACGACAAAAAATAGATTTGTTCGCTTTAGGCAAACAAACTCTCATACCGTACTAGTGCGCGTCAAAGCAAGCAAACACCATTCCCTTAAAGGCCTTTGAATATCGCACGCACTTCGTCAAGGACCTCGTTGTCGGCAGCTATGATAGCGGTATCGCCAGGGTAGAGTATGGTTTCCTCATTTACTACCTGCACGTCATCGTCTTTTGTCGACACGGCCACCAGCAAACTATCTTCAGGCATAGACAATGAAGAAGCGAGTACGCCTAATTCATTGGAATGGTAGCGCATACGTGGTACCACTATTTCAGCCAACTGAACATTGCCATGCGTCAACGACGAAACAACGCTAACGCTGCCCAGCAGTGTTTCCTCTTCGATAAGGTTCGCAATAAGCGTGGTAGACGATACGCACTCTATGCCCACTTCACGAAAGATGCGAAGGTTTTTGGGGTTGTTTACACGCGCAATACAACGTGGCACATTAAACACACGTTGCGCAATCTCGCACGAGACCAAGTTATCATCGTCCTGCCCTGTGGTAGCAACAAATACGTCCGCCTTACGAATACCTGCATCTTCCTGATACTTAGAATCGCATCCATCCCCATGAATAACCAAATAGCGCCCTTCAAGCACAATAGATAAATGATCGGCTGTCTGCAGATTTTCCTCGATTACCGCCACATCATTGCCACTTCGCAGCAACACCGAGGCTAGATACTCACCAATCTTGCCACCGCCGGCAATAACGATATACATATCTGCTCCTAATCTTGAATATAGCGGGAGAACGATTCAATAAGCTCGTGACGTACGCACACCAGCACGGAATCGCCGTGGTAGAGAATGGAGTCGCGAGTAGGTATAGAAGAGGCAGACCCGTCTCCACGCTCAAAAGCAATAATGCGAATATCATGGTCGCGCTCCATCTCTGACACCCGTATGGTGCGATGATCGTCGTCGCGCCAACTCAGATCGAGAGAGAAACGTAGCAGCTCAAACTCGCCGAATGTATCGATATGAGCGCCATGCCCCGACATAATTTTACTGAACACGTCCTCAGCCACCAGCGACGTACCACACACATGGTCGATGCCCAGCTGCATATAAGCGCGCTCATGATCGGGATTGTATAAACGCGCAATTACATGAGGAACACCAAACAGACGGCTACCCACTTCAGCTACCATAAGATTCGTATTGTCAAACTGGGTGACAGCAGCAATGACGTCACATTCCTCCACCCCCGCTTTAACAAGGGTCTCTTCGTCGAAACCCAACCCCTGCACCGTCGAGCCGTTAAAGTTACGCCCCAAGTTCGCAAACGCGTCTGCGTTGCGATCGATGACACACACATTGCTGCCGTTGTCCGACAGCATGTTCGCCAGCTGCGAGCCTACACGTCCGCAGCCAACAACAATGACGTTGTCCATGACGCTTCCTCTATCTTTTCAGGCGCACACGCGCCGCTTTCCGTTCATGTCTTAGCATACTGCATGACAATGCCATGCATCCAGCTCGCTATCGTTCGCCAATAAAAAAGCGCCGGCATCAGTAGACACCAGCGCTTCTCGATACAAGGAACCTCATGGGCAAGGACTTGCCCTCCCCTTAAATCATCCGCATTTGACTCAGCGTGGTATTGAACCAGTGAACCGAATTCGGCGGACAATACTTCTGCGCATAAGCCATGGAGATAGTATAACCATACCCCTTTGCTAATCCAGATACATGAGTATTTATCGCCTCTTCCCAGCTAGAGAATCCAGACTGACCCCATCCCCATGCGTTATAAGGCAGGAAGCATACGGCACCTTTTGAACTTTCTGTGTTAGAAATAGCCGGCGACCAGCGCGGGTCTATTCCATTATTCCAAGCTGCGGTAGCAAACACAACACCTTGCCCCGCTAATGGAGAGCCCGCAAGATAGGCATCAATGCGTTGAGTCCATTCAGCCACAAACGCTTCTTTGCCAACACTCCAGTCAACTTCACTCAAATCGACTGCTGCAGGAGCAGGAGCAGTGACTTGCTGCTGAGCCATCTTCTCGCTTGCTGCGGCAATGCGGGCCTCTTCCTCGGCACGAGCGGCCGCTTCCGCAGCTATGCGATCGGCCTCTTCTTTCGCCTCAATAGCCTGGATACCCTTTGAAATATCACGCTTTGCAGTACTTGCCAGCACCGTTGTCTCGCGAGCGGTTTCGTCATCGACCGACTGCGTCAACAATGCAGGTTCCGTCGAAGAGACCGCCGTACTCATCTCGTCGATGCCAAAAGCTTCAACGTGAGCATTCGTGCTACCTGCAGAAGCGAATCCAAAGCCAATGCATCCGGCAAGTACCAGAGATGCACAACCCACTGTCGCAATTTTCGCGACAACGTTGGATTTTCGCTGCTTATATTTTTTCACTGCCAAAACTCAGTAACCTTTCTTTGAACAGCGCAAGACCTTGCCGCCGAAGCGGTGACAGCGTAGTAAATTGTGAGGGTGGTTGCTGCCGAAAGGGCCGATATGCTGTTTTAACAAGCTATATTTTAGCCCATCTCACCCTTGGGGAGCAAAAAGATGTGGAGAACGCCTCCATGTTTTGTTCGCTTGACAGATCTAAAACAAAGATGTGCAGGTGAATATACCTACTTTCAAAAGAGGCAATTTGCCCACAAAAAGAGCAGCAAGCAAAAGAACCCTACAAACCCACCTTTTGTCGTCAAAAGGGAAGCTTAAATGTTTTCAATTAAGTGCGCCGCAATCGGAAGCACGAACTCGCGACCAGGAAAGAACGTTAGGACCAGCATTTCAGTTGTTCCTGGAACAGAATACCAAGTAAGCCCTGCGGCACAGAATCCCACAAAACACAAGCCGGCAGCAAGTGTCCACCACCACGACCGCATGGCCGACCCAATGATAAAAAAACCTACCATAATAACCAGCAGCGGCCATAGGTTCTCTAGCATTATCACGATGGTAAACCAACCTACTATGCCGAGACTCATAAGCAAAAGCGTTCCCCCAAGACAGAACAACATAAGTCCATCGACAAATCGCTCCATGCGGTGACCGGGTTCTGCCGGCACAACCAAATTTACTATACCGATAATAACCAAGACAAGCGGCCAAAACTGCCACCATGAAACACCGTCAATAGATTCACCCAGTAGGGAAGACACCCCGAAGAAGAGTAGCAGCGACCCGATAAGAATGGCGATCTTCACCCCACTCGATCTATGCCGAACGGCCTCCTGCTTATATTGAACCACCGGTGGTGCAACTACAGGGCCTGTTGCTGGTGACTGCGGCTGTGCGTACGAAGGGGGAACGTACGACGAGGACGGCTCCTGGGTAGATCGATACGCCCAAACCGCAGCATCAGGTGGCTTAGGAGGAATGTGGCCCGACCCTACATAGGGCTCACTGCGAGAATACCGAGCAGTAGTATCATAAGGCGAACGCGATACTTCATCAGCTTTACCGCACACATCTTCGTGATTCATACTTCCATAAGTATCAGAACGAACAGCTTGCGGCTGAACGTCAAAGGGATGGTCATACTCCGGCTCTCGCGGCAATACTATCCAAAGCGCCACGTAGGCCACAACAAACAAACCAGCCGATAAAACGGAAAGGACCACCACTAAAATACGCATAACCAAAGGATCGGTATTAAAGTAATCAGCCATACCGCCACACACGCCTCCAATGAAAGCGTGACGCGAGCGATAAAGTCGCTTTTCGGTGTTCAACATTGCCTCCCGGCTGGACTATTGAATACTGGAGCTATACACGATGAGGCTGAACGCTCGTACCCTCAGATTCTGTTAGGCGTTCAATCTCTTCGATATGTTCCGCCTCCGCACCGAAGGTCTGAGCCAGATCATCAAGACGAATTACCTGGATACTGGAGATACGGCGGCGGCGCATGGCTTGAATCTTGAACTGATACCCATTAAACACGAACTCGTCGCCTACTTGCGGCACCTCATCGAGCATACCCAAAAGCCACCCGGCAATAGTTTCGTAATCGTCCGATTCGGTAACCGGCCACCCTAGTTGCAAAGCCTCTTCCACAGGAAATCTTCCGTCGACAACCCACTCATCTTCAGAAACTACCGTAAGATGCGTAGCTTCCGCATCTGTTTCGTCAGTAATTTCGCCGACAATTTCTTCCACGATATCTTCAACGGTAATTAAACCATCGGTGCCACCATACTCGTCTACTACGATGGCCATCTGTTGCCTATTCGTTTGCATCTCGGACAACAAGGGGAAAGCGTCCTTACTTTCGGGCACAAACATCGCGTCATAGGCATAGACGCCTACTGAATCATCCCCTTTGCCATCTACCAGTGGGCCCACCAAATCCTTGATATGTACGATGCCCACAATATGATCGATGTCTTCATGAAACACCGGCAGGCGCGAATAGCCCGTACCGCGCATACGATCGACCGTCTGGCGAACAGTATCAGTATCTTCGACAAAAATTACGTCCACGCGCGGCTGCATAATTTCACGCACGGTCATATCGCCCAGATCTAAAATATCACGGATCATACGTTTCTCGTCGGGAAGCAGTTCGTCGTTGTCGGTAACCATATACATGATTTCCTCTTCGGACAAACTCTGTCGCTCATCGGCATTTTTAATGCCGAACAAACGCGACAGGCCATTCGCCGAAGCGGAGGTCAGCGCCACCAAAGGTCGCGCAAACCTTTGGAACAAGCCCAGTGGACCAGCCACCACCTTACTAATACGCTCGGCATCGGAAAGCGCCATACGTTTAGGCACCAATTCACCTACCACAATGCTGAGATACGACACGGCCAAGGTGATAACAACGGGGGCAAGACCTGGCGCTATCACCGACAACCATTCGATGCCAAACCCAGACAACCATTGCGCTAAAGGATCAGATAAGTTCGTGGCTGCAGCCGCCGAAGCAAAGAAGCCAACCAGCGTGATAGCCACCTGAATTGTAGCCAAGAAGTGGCCTGAATCCCCCGCAAGTTCAAGCGCACGACGAGCCCTTTTGTCGCCATCGTCGGCTTCCTTTTGCAGCAGTACTTGTCGGGCGTTTACCAACGCCATCTCCGACATACTAAAATAGCCGTTTATCAAAACAAGTACAAACGTAACAACAATGCTTATCCAAATGTCCATAGTATGGAACTTCACTCCTTCGTAAGTGACTTGTTCGAGGTTTTTTAACAACCTCGAAGCTAAGGACAGAATGCCCCAAGCTTCCAAAACGTTGGGCTGTCATGCCCGCGCGCTCATGCACGCGCCACTTACATAATGAAAAGAGCAATAGCAAGGAACTGACACACGCTCCCAGCCAAAACCCATAGGTGGAAAATTGAATGCATATAAGGAATTTTCTTCAACACATAGAAGATGCAGCCGAGGGAATAACAGATGCCGCCAATAAGTAGCAACCACAGCCCCGGTGCCGGCATCAATACCACAAGCTGAGGCAGGAACCACACAACACTCCAACCTAACAAAAGATACAACACCGCCGAGATCCAACGAGGACGAAACACCCAAAACGCCTCACAAGCAACCCCGGCAAAAGCCACCACCCACACGAACGCGCATAGCCAAATACCCCCAACATCGCCAAGGGTGATCAGGCAAAACGGGGTATACGAACCGGCAATAAATAAGTAGATACAACTATGATCAAGAATTTTAAAAATACGCTTCGCCTTATCAACGGCAATAGCATGATACAAAGTCGACATAGTGTATTCCAGCAGCATGGTAAGCGTGTATACCAAGGCAGCAAAAAGATACATGCCGCCCCCTGCATCAAGAGCGCGCACTACCAAGACAGGAATGGCTGCAATAGCCAATAACGCACCAATGCCGTGCGTCACCGAATTGGCAATTTCTTCGCCTAGCGTATACTCGCGCACATTACGTTGTCTGTTCGTTGCGCTGGCCGAAGTGTTAGCCACTTCGTTACGGTATTCATGCGCCATAGCAAAATCGCGCGGCTTAAACTGCGAGGGTGTCCACTCGGTCGGTTGACGAGGCGCCGTAGCCCGCCCGACATCGCCTTCAGGCAGTAGAGCTTCGGGAGAAGGAGTACTTCGACTATCCGATGAGTTAGTTGTTGCAGATGTCTTCATAATAAGCCTTACTGTAGCACATTCCCATGGGGCTTAAGCCAATCCAACCATGCGCGAGCATCGTCTTCACACACATCCACCAGGCGAATGGTAGTACCCCCGATACCTGCAGCTGTTCGCGCGCTTACCGTAGCTGTTTTTGCGTTGCGTTGGAGCGGATTTGTCTTGGTGTAACCAAACTGAATCTTCTTACGAGGAAAACTAACCGACTCGCGGGAAAATCCACCATTACTTACTTGCATAAAATGCTGGTTGTAGGCAAAACCAGAACCCCGGAACCACAACACCGCGCCTATCAAATTCAGCACTAAGAGCACAACGCAAAGAGCATATCCAACGGCAGCACCTGTATTCACGTAGAATAACAGTGCCACGCCTTCAGCAGTAGCGGGTACAAAGGCGTTAACGCACAATTGAACAACCACCAAAATAATGGCAAGCCAAAAGCCCTCACCTTGGACAATACCGCGACGAACAAGCGCTCGACGCAACGCAACAGGAGCGACAGGCGTGTTCTCTATAGGCACATCGGCAAATTCGGGCACCAAACCCGCCAAAATCTCGGGCACGCGATTCATCTTCACGAAAGGATGAATGATAACGCCCTGCTGACTCAAGCTTTTCTGTTGGTCTTGCTGGTTCTCAGAAGCGGCATCAATTTTTCCCAATGATAACTCGCAATATCCGAGTAAGCGACGTATAAAGCTTTGCTTCACCACCACAGACTGCACACGGGCGATGTCGACACCTTGAAAACGATGCTGTAGCAGACCGTGCTCTACCTCGATACGACTATCACGTCGACATGCGCGAAAGCCACCGAACGAGATACAAGTTCCCACAATGGAAAATATCCAGATGACCACAATGGCAATCACCACCACCGCAATGATACCCGCAATGAGGTTACCGCTAAAAAGCTGTGAGCTCATGGCGACAACTTGACCCACCAAAGGATCGATGCGTCCAGCCAGAATAGGAGCAATCTCTCCCACGAGCTGGGCCACGGCACCTAAAATTCCTACAATAATAAGTACAAATGCAGTGTTATTGGAGAGACCTGTCAGTATCAATTCTTTATTGGTCAAACCATACTCATAACTTACCTTACCCGTATCCACAGCCATGCCGCCAAACACTCCGCGCACATCCGTCCATATTTCCGCCGGAGCATCTAGCACGTTATGGGGCACGCCTGAAGCAACAGAAGCACCCGCCGAACTCAACGGCACAGTGGTCTGCGGCATAATACCAGCAGCAAGCACAGCGGCAGCGCTGGCAGGATCGACACCACTCTGCACTGCTGCTACAAACTGTTTACGCGCGAACAACTCGGTGCGCAGCTGCTCTGCTTGGGCTTTCTGCATATAGGGAACCATGACAGCTTTATTCGCAGAACCACCTGCCGTGTCGATACTCACGCTACATACACCAAATACCCGCTGTAACAACGACGCGTGCTGATCTACCGACTGTATACGCTGATAGGGCACATGCACACGCTTCTTGTTGAAGATACCAGAGTATAGATTAAACTCTGAAACTCCCAGTTCATAATACAAATGCTTGTAGGAGAGCCACTGAAACAGAGCTACAATCCCTACAACGAGAATAAATCCAACTATGATACAAAGGACAACGATAAACAGAGTGGGAACACCAAAAACACCCGAGTCTGTTCCTTTAGCCAGCAACCCCGCAATGCTGGAAATTCCGGAAATAAGCACAACAACAAAAATAGCAAAAGCAGCCTGGATACTTCCCAACCAAATAAAACTATGATGAACTCGGTGGCGCACAGGAGCAGCTACCTCGACCTCCGGTTGTGGCGACATGGATTGAGCCGTTTGCGACTCTTGCGACATTGATGTGGGTTGATCGCTCATCACACGTCCTCCTGAGCAAGACGAGCAAGTTCAGCAGCCCTATCGCGCAACTCCTCAGCTGTTTCAATATCAAGACCAGGAATTTCATGCTCTCCTGCTGCCGTAGAAACCGTCACACTAGCCAATCCAAACGCACGCAATATAGGCCCTTGGCGTGTATCAGTATTCTGCACGCGAACGAACGGGATAACGAATCGCTTGCGCCATATAATTCCGCGTGCAATATCAAGATAGTCTTCTGAAACCTCATAACGCCAACGCACAAAACGAATCGGCGGTAATATGACCAACCAAATCACCAAACAAACACCGTACGCAACTGCCGTGGCTCCCAGCGTAATGAACATCCAACCCGCCGGCTCAACCGCAGCTGCAATGGCAAACGGAACAAATACAAGCAAAAACACGATGGTAAGCCAGAGTGCGTCGTTAATACGCCACACACGCTTGATCTTTGGGTTTAGATGTTTGGCAGGCAGGTCTTTCATAGGCTTCCTTCGGATCGCAATATACGCATATCCATAATAGCAGAACCAACATATGACCTCACCTCCCCCACAACACCCAATCGCCTTTATATTGAAATACCGAAAATAGTCCTCGCAGCAATAATGAAGACCAATGAACTCATAATTACAGGGAGCTTCCTCAACCAAGGGTGTTTCCGTTTTCCGAGACACCGTCTTAAGACAAGCAGATCCTACCCCCACGCCGCCACGAAAAGCTATGCACTCAGGAGTGCGGCTCGTTGCTTAAGGAGGCCTTGTTGGTATGCACTAATAAAGCAGTGCCCTCTTTTTCCGGCAGAGGTTTTGCGTAGTAATACCCTTGAACCATATCACAGTTCAATTCAAGCAAAAGGTCGATACTCGAACGTTCTTCAACACCTTCCGCGACCGTATGAATACCGAGTTTTTTCGCCATCTCAATCATGCTGCCAACCACAACCTTCGAACGCTGTTCACCTTTTTGTACAGCGAAAAAGCTTCGGTCTATCTTAATTACATCTATCGGCAAGTCTTTAAGAAGACCTAGCGACGAATAACCACTGCCAAAATCATCCATTGACATAGTGAAGCCAGCTTGATGTAATTCCGAGAGAATTCCCCGCAATGTCTCGCAGTTATCATAAATAGCGGTCTCGGTAAGCTCAATTTCAATCCAACTATGATCGATACCAAAACTATCTACAACCTCACACAATTCAGACACAAACGCATTATTGTGCAGGTGTGCTCTTGAAAAATTTACCGATACAGAGACTGGCGTAATTCCCGCCGTTATCCATTCGGACACAATACGACAGGCATTTTCGAGCATATACCAATCTAATTTGACGATAAAGCCATTCTGTTCGAAAACAGGTATGAAGTCGTTCGGATACATGAACTCCCCTGTGCTTGTCCTCCAGCGCACAAGGGCCTCCATACCTCCGATGGATTCATCTTGTAATACAAATTTGGGTTGAAGATACACGAGAAACTCATTCGATGATAATGCCTTATACATCGAGTCCTCAATAGCCTTTATCTTCACGGCATCGTCGCGAATTTTATCGGTGTAAAATGCTATATTTTTATGCGTCTGATACTTCTTTGCATGATGATGCGCCATAACCGCTTTGTCTACCATCTTGGAAATGTCTTTGTCTTCAGGTGTCACCCTATACACACCCGCGGTAAAAGTAACAGAGCAGATTCTTTTTTCTTTATCCATAAGTTCTTGGAAGGTGGCTTTGAAACGCTCATCAAGCTCAAGAATGCTCTCGTCATTTTCTCCATGCACTAACAAGACGAAAGAATCGTTGGAAATTCTGCCGCAAATATCATTCTTTACAATCACTGCCCGCAAGGCTTCATCCATAGCGCACAACACAGCATCGCCCTCTTTGAAACCATACATGTCGTTGATCAGTCGCAGATTATCAATATCAACCGTGACCACATACAAAGAATCGCTTCGATGCTTGCTTAGCAATTCGTTTGACATCATCAAAAATCGGTTGTAATTATTACCGCCGGTTAGCTTATCCACATACGCCATGGTTTCTAGTCTTTTTCGGTTACTTTTTCCTTGGTAGGCAATAAGTAAAATGAAAGCACCAGACATCAGAATGGTCACGACAACCGCGACAATATTGCGGAAGATTAACTCGTTTGTCATGGCGTAGATTACCGACTCTGGAACTACCGAGATCACATACCAGTCATTAACGTCTACCTTACTGTACGCTGCAATGCGAGGCACATCGTTTCTCGTGTACTCAATGATGCCCGTTTCGCCACGATCAATAGTATCTTTCATGTCGCTCAGTGATTGATCGCTAATACCACTGCTTGCAATCTCTTCGTAAAGATTATCGAATTCACCTCGGGCGCTCGCCTCCTCAGAAAAAACAACCGGATTTCCATTAGCCTCAACAATATAGGAGAATCCTTCACCACCGAAAATTTCAATCGCAAGTGAATCCGCATATCGTTTCGTGTTGTTCGTAGCAAACAGAACCCCTTGCAGTACATCATCGTGATAAAGAGGAACTGCATACACATTGATAGGGTCGCTGGAGTTATCAACCCTATCGGCAAGTTTGTTCGATGCATTAGATACACCCATCATGGCAAGCTGATAATACTCCCGATCGGAAGCATCGAATGCAGTTGTATTTTTATCGGTGGTTAACGCTTCTCCATCTGGAAGTATGTAACCCATTCTTTTGTAATAGGTGTTTTCTTGTATACGCATAAGCTCAGACATGACTTGTTCTGTACTAAAATCCTCATCTCCTCCAATGAGGCATGCAATTTGGCGCAAGTTATCTAAATCCTTACCCACGAGCGTTTGCACCGACTTCGCATTCTGTTGAGATATTTCTTTCAGATACTGCGTATTCTGGGCATTTAGGTCGCGCTCATTGCTAAGAAGAAAATTGATCGACCCTGTAATAACAACTACGCTAAACACCACTACTCCCAGCGCAGTTATTAAGGCCGACCTCTTCTTGTTCATCTACATGTGCCTTCCCTATAAGCACTTCCCTGTACAGGCAACTAATCCTGATCCGCTCAAAACGTTTTATCATTTACTTTGTACTAAAAAACAGAAGCGATAGAAATCCTTTGCTTATAAAAAGCTCAGAAAAACGTCTGTAAGTGGAATTTCTTCACTGAGTATATGAGCAGCCCAAAAGACTACTATGCCAGCATAGGTCTGTCTTCTCTTTCCCGGAAAACTTAACTCGCATTAGACTCCTTCTTTTTTGCATTCATTCTCAGTTTTCGTAAAACTGGTCTCAAGACATTTCACTCGTAGCCATTGAGACCCCAACGGATCATCGCTACCGCGTAGCTTGTGAGATAGAATCCCTCCTCTTAACGATCGACAGAACATGCTTACCTGACCTCCATCGAGGTAGGACAGCGTAATGCCATCTTGCAAAACCTTACAACGGCGAGCGGACAACCAAGCACGCCTGCATAGGCTAGAATAGATACATGCAGAAGAACTCTTTAAAATACTCTGCTTTAGTATTCTTAGCTGGTGCGAGCTACGGTGCGCAAGCAACTACCGTAAAGGTAACCTACGGAGCTGGCTTCACCTGGACGCAAGTCGTAGCCAGCTAGGCGCTGTTCGCCCTCTTTCTATTCGCCGGGGCATAGCCTTGTCCCGCATGTACGGAAAAAAGGCGACTCGACTTGCGCCGCGCCAAGTGCTTGCCCTGAGGGCTTAGGACTCAACACAGGTATCGGCACGATACCGCACAACTACGCTCTCGCCCTACTGTCGATTCCTGTAGCTGTCACACTTTTATTCCAGTTCACCTGGATGGGCATGGTAGTTCAAGTAATAGCTACGCGCCGCCGTCCCCATGTCCCACCTACTTTTCCAGCGGCGTACTCCAAGCTGGAATAGGTACCTATGGTCTAACGCTGGGGCTTTGCGCTCTATTTTTACCTGTAATTTTTTTCGGCATCGCCACACCCCACCTTCCAACCGGAATTGCCACCATTATGGCCGCTTCAGAGCTTCCTTGCGGCATCGCCCTATCGATAGCCATTCTCGGAGAGTACATAGACATCATGCAGTTTGTGGGCGTAGCTGTCATCTTGACCGGCATCGTTGTGTCACAGCTACCCAATCTATTACCCGCAAAATCACAACCTCCCACAACAAGCCATAGTCTTTCATAGTGCAGTAAAGCCAAAAAATCATTAACGAAAAAATTAAATCGATTACTTGTTCAATTCCAAACGAATTGCCGCAAACTGTTACTGCGTGCTATTGCTGCGCGTCTGAACACTTCGCACGAAACGTTCAGGCATACTTTTCGCATCTTGCGTTCAGTGCGCTATACTCAGTCACAAAGAACCCTCGCAACGAAAGGCTTTTCTATGACCTACGACGAACTGAAAGATGCCATTAAGGCTGCAATGAAGGCCCAAGATAAGTCTCGGCTCTCCATCTTGCGACAGGTACATGGCGAGATCAAAAATATCGAGGTAAATGAACGTCGCGACATTACGGAGGCCGATGTCGACGCCATGTTAAAGCGTCTGATCAAGCAGACGCGGGAGACACTGGACGGCTCTATCAAAGCAAACAACGATCAGGCTCGCACCGATATCCTCACCGAGCAAGTAGCTATCCTAGAAGAGTATCTGCCCCAACAAGTCTCCGGTGATGAATTGGTTTCGCTTATTATCGAGGTACTGACCGAAACCGGCGCTACCACTAAAAAAGATATGGGACGAGTTATGGGCTCTCTCACTCAAAAGACCGCTGGCAACTTTGACAAAGCAGCCGCAGCAAAAGAGTTAGGTCAGCGCTTGGCGTAGCAGTTTTTGAAGTGGATGAAACAAAGCCGGCCCGAATCGGGCCGGCTTTGTTTCATCTTTTTTGGAATCTTAGTAATGCCCTAAATCTTCATCGGTTACCCGACCACGGAATGTGCGGTAGATAATCACATGATAAACAAGCACAAGGGGCAGACCGACACAGGTAATGCCAAGCATCCATCCAAGCGCCAATTCAGACGAAGCAGCGCTCATCAGCGTGATATTGGGACCAATGCTATCAGCAGACGCTACCACTAAATTCGGGAACATTGATGCCGCCAATAGCAGCACTAAACATCCTGCCGACACCGACTGACCAAGAAACGCACCCAGATCGCAGTCCTTCTTCTTGCCCATTACCAGAGAAACAACGATGCCAGCAACAAATAGAAGCGCAAAAAGCCAGCGAGCAATTTCTAGTACAGGTGCCATATCGGGCTGAATAATGAAATGACCATATATCGAAACCGCAACAAACAAAACCAGTGCAATAACCTGTAGCGGCAGGCGCAAACGCATGGCCTTCGCCTGCATATCAGAAGGCTTTGGGGCTTTGAGTGAAACCCATGCAGCACCGGCTGCCATGAACATAGCCAAACCCAAAAGACCACATAACAGCGTGAAAGGCGTGATGAGACCGATCAAGGGTAAACCAATGTAGTTACCTGCCGCATCCATGGGAATACCTGCATAGATATTTCCTACAGCAACGCCCGTAAGCAAAGCTGGCAACAGCGAACCCACGAAGAAACAACCGTCCCATACTTTTCCCCACTTGGGGTCATGGCCTCGAAATTCTATCGACACAGCACGCACGATCAAACCGAACAGCACCAACATAATAGCCAGATAGAACCCAGAAAATGTCGTGGCATACGCCGGAGCAAAGGCCGCAAATAACGCACCACCCGCCGTAAGCAACCACACTTCATTGCCATCCCACACAGGGCCAATGCTGCGACGAACCACAGACTTGTCGTGGTCGTTCTTGGCAATAAAGGGATACAGAACACCTGCACCCAAATCAAACCCATCCAACACGAAATAGCCAGCAATAAGCACGAAAATCAGGAAGAACCACAGCACTGAAAGAAAGGTCATTTCCATGATTACTCACCATCCTTCAGACTTGCGGAGGACTGTGCTTCCCTAGACACCGAAGACGCGACATCATCGGCAACGGGAGCAGCTGTAACGGCACCGCCCGATTGGGTAGCTTCCTTTGATTCCGTTATAGGACCTTGTTTGATAAAACGCCCAATGATACGTACCCACGCTGCGAATAGGAATACGTACACAACCACAAACAGCACGATAGTTATAGCCAGCTCAGGTACCGTTACCGATTGTGAGGTGGCAGCATTGGTTAAAAGACTAACGCCTTCTGGTCCCGACGTGGATGGATATACAACCCATGGCTGTCGGCCAAGTTCAGCGGTAAACCAACCTGTTTGGATGGCGATAAACGGAAAGAGTGGCGAGATAAGCACTAATCGTTGCAGCCACTTCATGTTCTTAATCTTCCCGCCTCGCAGGGTAAACACCAGAGCAAGAATAATCGTGACCATTATTAAACCGTACATCATTACCATGATGTGATAGTTCTGGAATACAGCGTTTACTGGCGCTGTCTCAGGATCAAGGTCGCCGTACTTCTCTGTTTCAGCCAGCTGGTTCAGGCCAAGATACTCAGTGTCCCATGTACCGGTAGCCAAGAAGCTGGTACCACCCGGAATAGCAAAGGGCGTAATAACCTCTTGGCTTTCCTCATCAACCCAGCCGAAGGCGTATAACGGTGGGACCTCAGTCTCATACATGCCTTCCATCATGGCTAGTTTTGTAGGCTGCTCCACGGAAACGACCACAGCCGACGCATGTGCAAATACAATCATCAAGCAGCTGGTAATAATACCTGCTACTGCGCCAATCTTCATAGTCTTCATTGCGAAATCAACGTGCTTACCCTTGAGCAGGTACCATGCCGCCACCGCCATGGCCGCAAATGAACCCATAATAAGCACCGCATCGACAGAATGCGTGTAACGCGGATAGAGCGACGGATTGAACGCTGCAGCAAAGAAATCGGTAAGAACCGCTTTTGTGCCATCGGCTGCCAACTCGGCACCCGCAGGAGTCTGCATCCATGAATTTGCGATAAGAATCCAAAGCGCGCTCAAGCATGACCCCAAGAACACGAGCCAAGCAGACACTAAGTAGAACTTCGGCGATACGCGCTTGCGGCCAAATAGCAACACGCCCAAAAACACCGATTCGAGGAAGAACGCCAACAGCGCCTCAGCAGCTAGTGGTGCTCCAAAGATATCTCCAACAAAGCGTGCATAGTCTGCCCAGTTTGTTCCAAAGGAGAACTCCATCGTGATGCCCGTGGCCACACCGACCACGAACGTCGCGGTGAAGATCTTCACCCAGAACTTCGATGCCGCCGCATTTTCGTCAGTACGCGAGCGGAAATACTTTGTTTCGTTGATGGCCAGGATAAGCGCTAACCCGATAGAAAGCGGCACAAAAATAAAGTGATAGGCCACGGTCAATGCAAATTGCAATCGGGACAATAGCACTGCATCGGAAAAGATATCCATCGCACACCCCCTTTTTCTCGACTTGGCTTTTACCGCCGGATGCTCCATTTCCCTAAGCTTCCAGCTTATTTGATACAAGTTTAGCACCATTTATAGACAAGCGCCATAACTCAAAGCAGAATGCCGAAGCAAGTCGATGATATTTTCCCTCGGGCAGACAACAGCAAAGCATCTTGTTGGGTAGACGACGGAAGTATGTTGTCGTTTCGTTATAGAGGGTGATACCGAAGAATCAAATACACCCCGCTATACTGCCAAAAACGTATGCACTGATACATCCGCAAAATAGGCAAGTTAACTGTCCCACTAAGAATATGGTCACTATAAGCTAACACTCAGCATGACAAGCAACTTCTTCAGATTGTTTTTGGCGATACATACCCTTATCAGCCACGTGCATCAAAGCCTCATAGCTAGTTCCGTCTTCAGGAAACAGGGCACTGCCTATGCTAACAACTACCGTCCATTCATGATCGCACGCAATAACTGGTCGAGCGACTGCTTGATACAACTCTTCAGCAAAAGCCCGAGTCTCTTCGCGATCGATGCCGTACCGGGCAACCACAAACTCATCGCCACCCAGGCGTGCCAAAACATCGTTTTTGCCACAAACATCAACAAGTCGCGCTGCAATCTTCCTCAGTAGCTCGTCTCCACATTGATGACCCATAGTATCATTTACAGTCTTAAATCCGTCGAGATCTAGGAAGAACACTGAGAAAGATGTCTTGCCTGCAGCAACACACCAGCTTTCTATTTTTTGGGAAAACCAGCGACGATTATGTAAACCAGTTAGCTCATCGGTAGTAGCAAGCTTGTGCAATATGAGTCGACGCGTCAGAACCAAACGAACAACAACAGCAAGTAGCAAACTTATAACTATTCCCACCGCCGCTATAACAACTAAGGGAATCGTTTGTACCCAGCCATAACTGGGGACAAGCTTCAGAATCCATTCATCGCCGGAAACAGAAATTTGGCATGATACAGCATCGTCACTAGGCAGCTGTTCGGAAGAGGCAACCCTCAGTAATTCGCCCGATTCAGACGTTGACAATAGTTCGTAGCGATAGCCATCCTTCTCCAAATCGTGCAGCATGACAGGGTTAAGCGCCTGAGGAAGATCGAGAACAATAGTAGCAAAACCCCAAAATTCCTCTTGCCCATTATCGCGTGTCATATAAACGGGATCGCGAGCAACCATTCCTAGGCCACCTTGCTTGAGTTCATAAGGGCCCGAAAGCTCAATCTGCTTCGTCTCGACTGCCATCAGAGCGTCGTCACGGCGTGTTGGACTATCGAATATATTGGTATTCAACGTGTTCTCGTTACCTTTTAAAGGGTAAACATATTGAACCGTCCCACCTGGTTGATACTGAATCGCACGAATACCTTCTCCAACCATAAGAGATTTCGCCACATCAATGAAAGTTTTCTCGGAAAGAACCCCTTCATCGGAAATAATAACGGATGCAAGCACATCAGCTTTATGAAAGAGGCTGTCAAGCAGTGATTCGATACGGGTACCGTATACTTGCGCCGTCCGGTACGCTACCATTTTATTGTTCTCAGCATCGAGGAACGCAATATTGCCCGCGATTAACACGGTAATGACCACTCCGGCTATCAACGTAATAAAAGGCGACAGCAAGAATCGCCTGCGACGCCCCTCACCTCGCGTCTTCTCCAAGTATGCCCCCGTTGCATAGCCTCTTTAATGTCAGCATAAAAGTATCACTTTTTTCAAGTAGCTTCAAACGACGTTACCGATTCGCTTCCATAGAGCCAAAAAAACAACGAATTAGTCGCTGAAACCTTACCCCCAAACTTAGTTTAGTAATACCGGTAGTATGCAGCGCAGCTACCTTCGCTGGATACCATACAGGGGCCCACAGGATTTTCGGGAGTGCATACCGTGCGAAAAAGAGGACAGTCATTCGGTGCCATAATACCTCGCAGGATATCACCGCAGCGACAACCTTTCGGATCTTGCGTAGGCTCAACTTTTGGTACGAAGCGACGTACTGCATCGAAGGTGGCGTATTGGTCGCGAATACGATAACCCGAGTCGGGAATCTCACCCAAACCACGCCAGATGGCAGGACAAGTTTCAAACACCTCATCAATAGCAGCACGCGCTACAGGGTTTCCCTCAGGCATGACTCCTCGCGCATAGGCGATCTCTATCTGAGAACGGCCTTCGTGCAATTGCCGCATAATCATAGCAATACCCTGCAACACATCCACCGGCTCGAAGCCCGTAATTACACCAGGGATGCCATAGCGGTCAGCCAGAAATTGATAGGGCTCCACACCGATAATAGTGCTTACGTGCCCAGGAAGAATTAAGGCATCCAGCTTCAGTTGCGGATCATTGATAATAGCCTCTAGGGCACCTGGCATATTTTTGTGAGCTACGTATACGCTGAAATTCTTTAATCCAGCAGCTTCTGCACGTTTGATTGCCATAGCTACCAGCGGCGTTGTCGTTTCAAAACCCACGCCTACAAACACAACCTCTCGGTCAGGTTGTTCTTCAGCCAAGCGTAACGCATCGAGCGGAGAATACACAATGTTTACCGAGCGACCAGCCGCTTGTTCTTTAAGCAAGCTTGACGTACTTCCTGGAACACGCGTCATATCACCAAAGGTAGCAATAGTCACGTTCGGCTCACGCGTAAGCGCTATAACGGTATCAATATCTTTATTGGCTGTGACGCATACGGGACATCCCGGCCCAGAAGCCAAGTGGAGCCCCTGAGGCATGAGGTTACGAATACCATTACGGGCAATGGCTACCGTATGGGTGCCACACACTTCCATAATAGTGGCATCTTGGGAAGTGAGTTTAGCAATGGAATCGATAAGCCCCCGTGCCAACTGGGGGTCTTTAAATGCAGCCAGCTCGGCTTCTAAACTATTACACTCAGTCATACTAAACTTCTTCCCCAACAAGCTCGGGGAACTGTTTGATAAGATCAATGGTCTCCTGAGCATAGTCGGCATCAACCACCTCAATAGCAAAACCAGCATGAACCAGCACAAAGCTACCAGGCTCTACGTCCGGAGTAAGATCGACAGCGATATCACGCGTTACTCCAAGAATATCAACCGTGGCAAGACGATTCTCTTTTAGTTCAATCACTTTTGCAGGTATAGCCAAGCACATGTCTCATGCCTTCTTTCTCTCGTTGTTCGTGACCCATGCTACCACAGCTTGTCCAAACGAAATACAGCCGTCGTTAGGCGGCAGATCACGGTTGACGGCCACCCTGAAACCGGCAGCCTCAAGCCCTGCAAGAGAATGCTCGACCAAATAACGGTTCATAAAGACGCCACCCGTAAGTACCACCGTCTCTATGTCGTACACACCGCGTACCAAAAGTGCGCTATCTATCACCGCCTGCACAAACGCATCGTGAAAGCGTCGCGCTATAACCGAGACAGACACTCCGGCAGCACGATCGTCAAGCAACGCACAAAAAGCATGCGCCGCATCAAGCAGTATGACAGACGTATCTTGTGCGGTACTGGTTTCTGTAGCTGCATTCTTTTCAACAGCAATCGCATAGCGCTCGACAGCGCCATCGTAATCGTCGAGTTCGTAAGCCCCCCCTATGGCCGCCTCCAGCAAAATAGCTGGCTCACCTTCATAGGTAGGTTCAGCACAGATACCAAGCAGGGCGCTGGCCGCATCGAACAGGCGACCAACCGAAGAGGTCATAGGGGTATTAAGTCCACGATCAATCATTTTCTCACAAATACTCGCCTGCTCACCCAGTGCAGCAAGCGCATCGGCAGCACCCGGATGCTCCAGTAGATCAAATGCCCACAGAACGCCATAGGCCATGCGGAGCGGATGCTTCACCGCTGCCGCACCACCAGGCATAGGCACATAGGCGAAATTAGCAAATCGCTCAAACGCAGACAAGTTGCTAAGTAACACCTCACCGCCCCACATAGCGCCATCCACCCCGTAACCCGTACCATCAAAAGCAATGCCACATACTGGTCCAAGCAGCTCATGTTCGGCCATAGTTGAAGCAATATGCGCAAAGTGATGCTGCACTTCAACAACGGGAAGTCCTTGTTCATGCGCCCACTTTGAAGTGAGATACTCAGGATGTAAGTCACATGCTACCTGCGTAGGGCGCATCTGAAACAGCGTTTCGTAGCGACGCTTAGCAGCAAGCCATGCATCATAGGTTTCAGCGTTCTCCAAATCTCCAATGTGCTGAGACACGAACGCCTCTCCATCACGCGTCAACGTGAACGTATTCTTCTGTTCTGGACCAGTAGCAAAAACAGAAAACGCAGAGTCGCTCTTTTCCGAACCCCCCACTTCTTTTTCCAGCCACCAATTCAATGAAAGAGGCAGCGGCGCAAAACCACGAGCACGCCGAAGGAACTGCACAGCTTCACCGGCTTTACCCGCACGGATAACACGCACGACCGAATCGTCATAACGCGCTCGAATAGCACGATCGTTACCTATAAAGCCATCGGCAATGCTGAACAGTTTCGTATAGGCATCTTCGTCATCAACAACTATGGGCTCTGCGTGCTGGTTGCCTGAGGTCATAACAAGCATACGGCCCCCGACTTCTGCAAAATCGTGCAGCAAGAGGTGTTGCAGTGGGGTGTAGGGCAGCATAACACCCAACTCTGGCAACCGATCAGCCAGACCAGGAGCAAACGATGCCTGCATCAACTTGCGCAACAATACAATGGGACGCTGAGCAGAGGAAAGAACCTCCTCTTCAACCTGGTTCAACATACATACGCCACGAACAGCCGCGACATTAGCCATCATAACGGCAAGCGCCTTACCCTTTCGCCGCTTGCGAGCGCGCAACAACGCGACTGCATCGGGATTATCGGCATCGCATACCAGGTGAAATCCCCCTAAGCCTTTTACAGCCAAGATCTTCCCCGCCAACAGTAATTCTACCGCATGCGCTAGAATTTTATCGCTTTCATCGCGCGCATTTCCCCACGTCAACGAACTCAATGGAGCGTCAATGAAACCGCCCTCGTGTTCGCACCAACTCAGATGAGGCCCACACTCAAAGCAAGCATCGGGCTGCGCGTGAAAACGACGATCCAGAGGGTCGCTATACTCAGCCGCACAACGCTCGCACAAGAGAAAATTTTTCATCGAGGTACTTTTACGATCATAAGGGAGCTTTTCAATGATGGTAAAACGAGGCCCACAATTCGTGCAATTAATGAAAGGATAGCGATAGCGCACATCATGGAGATCGAATAGTTCGCCCACGCAATCGTTACAAGTAGCAAGATCAGGCGAAACAAGAGTGGTTTTCTCTACCGCAGCAGCATCAGAAAAACGAATCTCGAAGGAGTCAAACTCCTCCAGAGGAACTTCTTTCAGTGTAATTTCCTCCACGCGCGCAGCAGCAGGTGGGTTGTCTGATAACTCAAGCACGAACTCATCCAGCAACTTGCCTTCACCTTCCGCATGAACGAATACGCCATCAGTAGCGTTCAAAACCCAACCATTGATGAGATATTTTTTTGCCATACGATAGACAAAGGGGCGGAAACCCACCCCTTGTACAATACCTTTTACGTGAATATCGAGCGCTTCGATCATGAACTCTCCTCGTGTCTTTCTTTAAGCAATCAGCTCGATACCTCAAGATTCTCCAAGATAGAAGTAATCAAGCTTGATAGACCGCGCAGCGTAGCACCGGAATTGTCCGGTAGGTGCAAATGCACACAACGACGCCCGCGGTCGGCCAATGTCAAAAGATCACCCGATGCTTGAGCTTTAGCAAGCATACCTAAACTCTCGGCTGCTTCGTTCGTCAGCGGTATATCCTTCAATTCGTCAGCTGACAAAATAAGGAAGACACCATTGTTTGGTCCTCCTTTTTGAAGCTGGCCAGTAGAATGCAAATAGCGCGGTCCCACTTCGAGGCACGATACCGTTTTGCGTCTTTCAGCAACCGCATGACGGATAATTTCAAGCGCCTCGCGACGACCCTCGCCCGTAAACGGCAGAAATGCATTAATAGCAAAGTAATCGCCTGGTTGAATACAAGCAAATAGTGCCCGCAAAGCCCCGCTCACATCGGTACAGTCCTTGAAGCAAGGCGACAAGCGCACCTCCACTTCACCCATCTGCACCTCGTCGGTGAAATCCTGCACAAAGTCGGGTTCGGGTTGACCATCGCGCAAAATATCCAGCACGACTGCTTTGGCTGATGCTACATCGGGCTGGTCAAACGGGCACACCTTCATCAAATAGCCGCACATGGCAATAGCGTACTCCCACATCACAAAATGCTCGGCAAGTTCCGCTGCGGAATCAATTTTGAAATTTATACGCGGAATGGTGGGGTCGATATAAGACAAACTCATCTCAAAGTTACGGCGTTCATCCCAAAGGTCCGTCTTGGTTTGGTACATAATAACGGTACGATCGCCCGGATCTTTTGTTAACAACAGAGAGTCTATTTCAATATTTGGCAAGATACCTTGGCCATCTTTACCCAAGCTCTCAGCAACAAGTTGCTCAATCCATAAACCCAGCACGCGTCCACGCTTCGGTGTAAGAAAGGAAAATTTATTACGTCCTGCTAGGTAATTGTCATAGAGAAACGCTGCCAAACCAATGGCTGGATTATCGATAGCATCCTCGCTGCAACGACGCTCAGCCTCAACGGCGTGTGCCATAAGTTCTTCTAAGTCTATACCCACAAGAGCTGCCGGCAACAAACCAAAAACAGTAAGTGCCGAGAAGCGCCCGCCTACCGAGGGCTCACCAGGGAACACGGCCGCCCATCCTTCTTCCTGAGCTTGACGCTCAAGATCGGAGCCCGGATCGGTAATGGCAACCAAATGCTTCACAAGCTTTTCAGGAGGCATTTTCTCGGAAAGAGCATCGCGCACTGCCTGCAGGGCGAGGCGTGGTTCTATGGTGCCGCCACTCTTTGATGAGATAATGAATAGCGTAGACTCCGGATCGGCTTCTGCCAGAATAGCCCGCACACGAACAGGAGAATCGGAGTCCAACGTTCTAAACGCCACCAATGACGAATCAAGTTTGTTGTACTTCGTTAACGTCATAGGCGCTTGCGTCGATCCCCCTTGGCCGATAAGCACCACTGTTTTCAAGCCTCGCTCTATAATAGAGTCTGCAAAAGCTTGAATATCGCTAAGCGAATAAGGCGGGTTACTGCCCAGATCGGTCCACCCCATGTAGCGGCAAGCGTAGGCCTGCGCATCTTCGGAAAAATCATATAGGCTTACATCTTTTGCGCGCACACGACTTGCAACGCATTCCTTCACGAGTGTTTTCGCGGAGGGATGCAGCTTTTCCATATCCCCAGAGATCATGTAACCTTCTTTCAGCGGAATTCCTTCTATTCTAGCAAACGCTTTATGAGAAAGCTTGCCCTTGTTTGGGCTTGTGATGGAGATGTGAATGCGTTCTCGCTGAACGGCACCCCGCAATCACGCAATTACAGAAATATTGTTTATTGATTTTTATTATTTATTAGTATATTGTACTATTATCATGCGAGCCATCATCGAGGCTAGCGCTCGCACACGAGGCGATCATGCGCAAGCATATTGCCAGAACAGGAGGGCTCCCATGTCTAACCTATCAAGGCGCAAATTCATGAGAAATGCCGTTGTCGGTGCTGCAAGCATCTCAACGCTTGGCTTACTTGCTGGTTGTTCGACACAGGAAAAACCAGCCGCTCAGGCAGAAAGTAAGACTGCCGCAGGTAGCGATCAAGCTGTCACCGCCAACATGCTTGATCCGAAGACGATGCCCGATGCAGCTACGGCAAGTAATTTCCAGGTTATTGAGGACATCAAGACCACTGTTGGCACCACATTGGAAAACCTGAAGGCAGCTATCATTGGCGAAACGGGTGCCACAACGAAATATGCAGCCTGGGCCGAAGCTGCCGAAAAGGAAGGGTTCCTCTCCATTGCCCGTCTATTTCACTGCACCTCGGCTGCCGAAAAAATTCATATCGACTTAGAGACCAAGCTAGTACAGAAGCTAGAACCCGGTTACCAAGCTCCCACACCCCCTCAAGTTCCCGCGCATACCGTCGACTTAAGCCTCATCGCTGGAGCGAACGGCGAGATTTACGAGACATCAGATATGTATCCTGCATTCATCAAGATAGCCCAGCAAGAGGGAAACAACGAAGCGGTGCAGGTGTTCACCCGAGCGAAATTAGCTGAGGCCTACCACGCCGAACGCTACCTCGACGCCTACAATACCATCGACACTCCCACCGATGACAAGTATTACCTGTGCCCTATCTGCGGTTATATTCATAAGGGTGAAAATTTTGTCGCTTGTCCCATCTGCCTAGCTCCCAAAGCCTCCTTTAGCGAATACTAAGCTTCGTTGCTTTAGGTTCAAGTAAGTCAGCACCAAGACGACATTCCCTCGCAGACTATTATCAAAAATTTGCCGCTCACTTACCGTATATTCCGCATGATCGATTAGCTAAACACCGACACGCTAAAGCAAAGGCCGTCCACCCTAAGGTTGTCGGCCTTTCATATTATAAGAACCGATTTGGTTTTTCTAACCTCCGGCCCAGCCCTATTCCGAACTACAAGCCTAGTGCTTTTTTCAAAGCAGAGACGCGACGGCGAGATACCGGTATTTTTTCGTCGCTACAATTTAGGGTAAGGAGGAGCGTACCGCCCGATACCGACTCAATCTCTTCTACCATAGACAGGTTCACAAGATAGCCGCGATGCACACGGAAGAATCCGTGGCCATCTAGGCGCTTCTCTAGCTGCGCTAAACTAACCGTAGAAAAATAGCGATCCGTATCGGTTTGCAGATAAGCATAATCGTCGCGAGCCATAACAAAGCGAATCTTATCAATGCCGATAAGAATTTTCTTCCCCCCTTTTTCGACGGGAATACGTTCAGATTTCTGGGCTGCAACATGCAGCGACACATGCTCGCGAACGCGCGAAATAGCCTGCGAAAGCCGCTCAGTTTCAACCGGCTTCACCAAGTAGTCGATAGCGCTTACCTTGAATGCTTCAAGCGCAAACTCGCTGTAGGCTGTCACAAATACCACCGAAGGGGGAAACTTCAGATGCTGCAACGCCTCGGCCAATTGCAATCCCGTAGCTTCAGGCATGTTCACATCCAAGAACATGACATCACACGGATAATCCTTCAGCTTCTCAATAGCCTCACGCACACTCGCTGCTTCGGCGGCAACCTCGGTCTGTCCCAACTCGTCTAAGAGAAACTTTAGTTCAGAACGCGCAGGAGCCTCGTCGTCGACGATCATGGCTTTTAACACGTGAACCTCCTCGCTTCCAAACCCCATAATGCAAGCCTTATTCCTAGTTATTATAGATCATGGGAAGCGGAAAGAACAAAAAAGCGTGAATAAACGAATTCCACAATTTTTTACACACTCAAACAGGGGCTATATCAACACATCAACACGCCCAGGTGCCTAAAGGTACCGCTAACGGAAAACAAAAATTTCCAAAGAATGCTTTAAAGACCCGGATTATCAGTGAGATAGCGGCTTCTCAGCTCCGCGCGCTTGTCACTAGTAATGTCCAAAGCCTTCTCAACGTAAGCATCCAAACTACCGAATTCATGATGAACCGCGTTAATTGCCGCATCTAAAAAACGTGGGTCGGCAGAGTTGATCACATGGATGCTGTCGTCCAGCTTGCCAACCAAATGATAGGCTGCCAATGCATCCATAATCTCCTGGGTACGCGAAGCAATGTAGCGGTTGGTAACCTTATAGTCTTCCATAATTGCTTCAGGTGAAGCTCCCAGCACGTGCAGCAACAACATGGTAGCCAACCCTGCACGGTCTTTACCAATGGTGCAGTGCCACAATACCGAACCTTCTTCTGCAGCCAACACGTGGTCAAAGAAGAGGGTAAAGCCACGCTGACTTGCCTCGTCCAACAACATACGCGGATAAATATCCATCATAATTTTTGCCGGATCGCTCTGCACCTGACGTAACATCTTCATAGCATCACGCAACCCGCCGCCGCGCGTAATACCTAGGGTCTCGGTGTTTAATACGGGGGCGTGATTAAATCGCACATCCATAAGCGCGTCTTCAGGATCGGGCTTTTCATGACGCTCCTCTTCCGTACGCAAATCGATAACCAAACGTAGATCATAGTCATTGGCAAGCACTTCTAGATCGCGCTCAGTTGCAGCAGCAAGAGCGCCCGAACGCAATAACCGTGCATGTCTTACAAAAAGTCCATCGGCACCTTTGATGCCTCCGATATCGCGCGTATTCGGAAGACCCTCCAATATGATGTGCCCATCGGACACTTGCTCGAGACCTTCAGCATCTGCAATGCCAAAGGTAGGCATATCGGGCACGGTATCGACCATTGCGAGAATCCTTTCAAAAAAGAGCCCCCGACCCTTAAATAAGAATCGGGGGAATGCATCAACGTTCTAACTCTACTTCAAATCAAGCTGCATCAGCTTGTCGAGGGTAAGCGCATATATCTTAAACGACTGCTTCAGAAGGTCTTCGCTCACGCCCTCATCAGGACCATGCATCATGCCCACCCACTCAGGATTTTTCAGCCAAGGTTTCTCAGGGCCAAAGCTGGCGCCGCTCTTGAACTCACGGGCATACGTGCCGCCACCCATAGTAAAGGGTTTAGCATCTTCACCAGTTGCTTCATTGTATGCGTTCAGTAATGCTTGAATTACGGGAGATTCCGGTTTTACCAAAAAGGGAACCATAAGCAAGGTGTTCTCAAACGTACCACCAATTTCTTCAGCCAAACTACCCATATGCTCGGCGATATCATCACCCGTAATAGACGTGGGGAAGCGACTGTCCATCGTTTGAACAAAGCAGTTATTATCGATGGTAATCGTACCCCCAATAACCGTGAGGGGACCAAAGTATTCGTCTTCGGTTTTAATTCCCACACCACTACCATCGGTATGATTCAATAACTTTTGATCCAGCTCTAAGAAAGCTCGCTCGTCGGTGCCGCACAAACCGTTCTCCAACAGATAATCCACCAGAAGGCCAATCGCGTTAACCCCCTCATCGGGGGTGGAGGCATGCGCGCCCTTGCCAGCAGCCTCAAGGCGCGCCAAGCCGGGACCTGCTTCGGTCACCGTTATACGCTCGGCATTTGGCAGCTCCTTCGCCTCTGCCTTTACGATAGCATGAGCAATACCCGGCACCGCATTCGTAGCAGCACCACCCTCAAACTCGACGATAACGCGCGCGCACTCCTCGATAGGCTTACTCGTAATAACTCCATCGAAGCCACCCTTCTCGCCGTAGCACACGGGGAACTCGGCATCGGGCGTAAATAAGAAGGCTGGATCCTCATAATGCTCGTGATAATACGCCACATCAGCCATACCAGATTCTTCATTTGCGCCAAACAAGAAACGGATGGTGTAAGGGAATTCGACACCCTGATCTTTCCAGAATTTCATAGCGTGCAAGGCCATAATACTGGGGCCCTTATCGTCAAGGGTACCGCGACCCATAAGGTAGCCATCCTTGCGAGTAACCTCATAGGGTTCAAACGTCCAACCAGGACCAGCCGGAACTACATCCATATGACCAATAATGCCAAGCTGCGTGTCGGTTTTGCCAGGGAAGTCGGCGAAACCGATATAGCCCTCGGCATCATGGGTGGCAAACCCCATGCGAGAAGCCAAGTCAAGTGCGGCGGTAAGCGCCTTTTTAGGACCAGGGCCAAACGGAGCGCCCTCTGTTTTCTTGTCAAGCTCTTCAAAACTAGGAATACGCACCAGCATAGCTATGTCATCCACCATCGCATCCCAGTTTTCCTCGAGATACGCATCTATCTTTTTTGTCAGCTCAGCATGTTCCATAATAATTTCCCTCTCTTATGTCCAGCATATTGCGGGGCCGTACAGCAGAGATACTGCCGTAAGCCGACGATTTTTCTATTATGCGACATACAGAACGAGCGCGCCAGATCATCATATATATGTTGACTGGCTGTGGCCTCATATCAATAGTATTTTTTACTCGACGGGGGGCAAAGCATCCGGTATACTTTCGTGTTGCGCCCGAGTGGCGGAATGGCAGACGCGGCGGTCTCAAAAACCGTTGTCTAACGACGTGCGAGTTCGACTCTCGCCTCGGGCACCATCCGCAATTAGGAGGCGACCTTATCAAAAGTTGCCTCAATTAAAACAGCCGAAACCTTTCGTAGGTTTCGGCTGTTTTTATCATTAAACCCCAATCTTCAGGTCAAATAAAAACAAAGGTACTTTCCCTCACAAAGAAAATGTCTTGTTAGGAAAATGCTCGCTCCATCCAAGAAGGTGAAGCGAGTATGCACTGCAAAACTATATGCTTGGTTTAAGTAAGCAGTAGTAACTCAATGGAACGGGCGCGTCGTAACTCAGTATGTCACACAAAGATTTACATCCTAGCAACTCCACCCTTCTTGCGAGCAGGAACCGCTTGTCCTGTAGCAGCCATACGCTCTTCATGCGTCATCGCAGCAAGTTCTGCCACGCGATCTATGTCAAGCGTAAGGGCTTCCGCCAAACGCGCACCATATTCCACGTCGGCCTTGTAGCAATGCGCGGCATGACGATACTTTATATTATCCGTCACCGGAGCAATATCAGCTGCGGTGTTGGCAATAAGCGCAGCTCTCTTGTCCTCCTCCATAAGGCGATACAAATTGCCCGGTTGATAGAAGGTGTCGTCAGTAGGATCGTCGGCAGGATCCCACGCATCCATGGGGCCAAACAGATCCATAGGCGGTTCTGCCGCATCGGCTTGCTGTTGCCACTGACCGTAGCTGTTGGGCTCATATCCAATGGTGCCACCAAAGTTACCATCGGTGCGCATCTGACCATCACGATGGAATTCTGCATAAGGACAACGAGGCTTGTTAACCGGAATATGATTATGATTTACGCCCAGGCGATAGCGCTGTGCATCACCATAAGCAAACAAGCGGCCCTGCAGAAGCTTGTCGGGAGACAACCCAATACCTGGCACCAAATGTGTTGGGGCAAACGCCGCCTGCTCTACATCGGCAAAATAGTTTTCCGGATTGCGGTTAAGCTCTAAAACACCTACCTCGATAAGCGGGAATTCCTTTTGACTCCAAGTCTTCGTAATGTCGAAGGGGTTCTCCTTGTAATTTTTCGCTGTAGCTTCATCCATAATCTGAATGCAGAAACGCCAACGAGGGAAATCTCCACGTTCGATAGCGTTAAAGAGATCGCGCTGGTGGCTTTCACGGTCTCCCGCAACAATTTGTGCGGCTTCTTCATTCGTAAGATTTTTAATACCCTGCTCTGTTTTCAAATGAAACTTTACCCAAGTACGCTTATTGTTTTCATCAATCAAGCTATAGGTATGGCTGCCGAAGCCATGCATGTGACGATAGCTGGCGGGAATGCCTCGATCAGACATGACAATGGTTACCTGGTGCAACGCCTCAGGTAAACTCGACCAAAAATCCCAGTTCGATTGTGGTGAATGCATATTGGTATGGGGATCGCGCTTCACCACATGGTTAAGGTCGATGAATTTTTTGGGGTCGCGCAAGAAGAACACCGGCGTGTTATTACCCACCAAATCCCAATTGCCATCAGGCGTGTAAAATTTCATGGCAAAGCCACGAATGTCGCGCTCGGCATCGGCGGCACCGCGCTCACCGGCAACGGTGGAGAAACGTACAAATACTTCGGACTCAGCATGAGGCTGAAGTACCTTAGCCTTTGTGTACTCGCTAATATCGCCGGTAACTTTAAACGTGCCGAACGCACCCGACCCTTTCGCATGCATGCGTCGCTCGGGAATAACCTCGCGATCGAAATGAGCCAACTTCTCGATCATCCAATTATCTTGGAGCATCATAGGGCCACGCTCGCCTGCCGTGAGCGTGTGATTATTATCAGCAACAGGGTTGCCGACCTCATTGGTAAGTTTCGTAGTATCAGGTGCCATAAGCCTATCCTCTCTCATAGTGCAGAAATAAATTCCTTAATGAAGATCGCCTATTCGTGATCATGAATTGCACTATAGCGAGATTTTATTAGAAAGTAAATACTTATTGATACTAATTCTTAATAAGCTAATATCTCCTGTTGGTTTACTGTTAATCAATGGAGATGCAATGCCACTTGGGATGGAGACCGCTAAACGGAAGTGGGACAACCAAAAACCGGTAAAACGTGCAAAAGAATACAGCACACAACAAACGGGCCCCGAAGGACCCGTTTGAAGAAATACCACCCGTAAGAAGGAAATAACCTTACAGCGAGAATTCCTTTTCACCCTTAAAGACGGCAAGTGCATCAGCAACAGAATAATCGGCCAGCGTAATAGCGCTGATAGCCTTTGTCAGACGAACTGCTTCATCCAGCGAACGCTGATGAATATTACGACCTGTAGCATTACCGGTGGCACCACCGACGTGAATTTGGTCATATAGCTGGCTAAGGAACGTTTCAGCATCAACGGTAGAGCCGCCAGCGCATACCAGGCCGGTGCGACCAGCTGCCATGGAGGCAATCTTCAGGTTCTCGGCGGACGTTGCATCTTCGCTCGCACTGGGCGGGTTCACCTTCACAAAGTCTGCGCCGAGACAAAGCGCCACACCTGCGGCACCCGCGATAAGCGCCGGGTCTTTCTCGGCCGTAACCGCTTTACCGCGCGGATAAATCCACAACACGACGAGTAGACCGTTTGCATGAGCCTGGGCAATAAGCTCGCCCGCTTCGGCCAACATGGTAGATTCATACTCACTACCCAAATACAGAGTGTAGCCCAACCCTACGATGTTCACACCAGCCTCACGCATAGCCAGAACAGCATCCAAGTCATAGAGCTGGGGAGAATAAGGATCTTCCTGATTGGTGCCCACAATATTCGTCTTCGAGTTCATTTTCACAAGATAGTTGATCTCGGGATAGTCGGCTGCGTATTGTGCGATTAAACCGCGTTGCCCAGCCAACACACCGCACACACCCTGGTCGCCAATCTTGAATAGGTGCTCAGGCTCCGCATCCGCAATATCAATACCCTCGCCGTAGAAGTCTTTATTGAGATGTTCAATCTTCTGGTCACACGCAAACAGCATGAGACGGCCCGTGCCGCGCGTGGCCTTCAGGTAGTTCTCAATGTACTCGTCACGAGACTCCGGCATAACATCGGCCGGCACCCGTACCTGGTCACGAGTGATTTGGGGCATGGTATTCCTCCTTATTGGATCTTTCAGCAGGCAAGGCAAACCCGCCTTGTCGATATCGTCATTCTAGCGAAAAAGCGCCACTTTCCTGCACCTTTCACAGGAAAACCCTGCGAATGGTAACCAAATAGCCCGTTCGCACAGAGCACCCACCCTTCTTAACCGGCAAGTTTCAAAAAAACGCAGTAGCACGCTATTGCGTACCACTGCGCGAATGAGGGACACCTTACCCATCACAACGTAAACTGTCACGACGGCCCGAAATAATCGAATTTATTAGAACCACTCACGCTTGTTAATTACATAGGTTTGCTCAAACTCCGACTGAGACTTGGTTAGGTAGAGAATACCTTCAATGATGGCAATAATCCACATGACACCCGCCGCAAGACCAAAGGTAAAGATACTTCCTATAATGGTAACCGCAAGCATAATAAATCCAGCCGTATTGTATCCCAAATAGAATTTATGAATACCTAATTGACCAAGGAAAATAGCAAGCAAACCTGCGGCCACATGATCTTTCGATGCCACCACCGTAGGATAAGGTTGTTGGTAGTAAGGCTGCTGATACTGGTATCCGTAGTAGGGCTGCTGCGGAGGTACTGCTCCCGGACCTGCGTGCGGTGCCTGACTGTAGCCCGGCGCTACATAGCCACCATAGACCTGCTGCGATGCCTGAGGCTGCGGCTGCTGCTGATAGGATGGGTACTCCCCGTTAGTCGGGGCCGGATTCGGTTGCGACACAGGCGCCGGTTCGGCAGAGACTGGAGCAGCTTTCGGTGCCGTAGAGTAGGGCACCCACTCGGGAATAGGGTCACCTGTTGGGGGTTCCGGCACCGAAGCGGCGGGTTGAGACGAAGTCCCTTCCGGCATCGAATTGTCCGTTTTAAGATCAGCTTGAACACCCGCCTGATTACCAACCGTACAAGCAGTTACGGCCTCAAAAACAACCGGCTCATCTTCAGACGTTGTTTCCTCGACGACCACCGCCGTTACCTCTGCGGTCTCATCTTCGTCGCAAGGTGCTTCCGCCAACTCTGATGCAGGCGCCTGAGAATCAACAGGTGCCATAGATTTTAACTCAGCAAGGCGAATACGCGCCGCTTCGAGCGCCTCTTGCGCCGCAAGGAATTCGGCTTCAGCACTAATGACCTCGTCAGAGACCTTATTATTCGATTCGTTGGCATTCATGACGTGCCTTTCTTTGTGTGCATTTCTTATTACTAACCACATACTAATCCGGCCGCGCAAGGGCGCGTTCGAACCGTCATCGTGTCGTTTATCTCCTTAAGGGAGCCCTCATTTTTTCGTTACCGAAAACTCCAAAAGGCATCCTACTTATGGTGATAGCTATGCTTCTCTAAAAATGCCATGATACGTTTCTGAAAGATAATGCCAAGAAGTCCTATGCCGCCCACCACGAGGAACACTATAATGCTCTCCGCATAATTTCCCTCAATGAACTTATCGGCAGCGTATGTAGACATAATGATGCCAGGAATTCGTCCGATGTTGGACAGTAGCAAAAACGTGCTCATCTTTATGTCCGTAAGCGGAACCAAATAAGTAAAAACGTCTTTTGGCAGCCCGGGGATAAGAAACAAGATGAATACAACAATATTCAGTCTGCCCGACTTCTCAAATGCACGAAATTTTTCCAAGTACTTAGTGGGTACGATACCCTGCACAAAAGGTGCCCCCAGCTTATGAACCAGCGCAAAATAAATGCACTAGAAATGATACAGCCAATAAGAATAAGCAAGGCCCCAATCCAAGGCCCATACAGCACGCCTGCAGCCACCTGTACTACTTCGCCAGGAATAAACGCCACAACAATTTGCAAGAACTGCATACCCAGGAGGATAAGAAACCCTATCATGCCTGCGCCGCGAACCTGCTCAATAATGCGCTGTATCCCGCCTGGTTGAAATAAATCCGATAGAAGCGGCCATATAAGTACGCACGTGAGTATCATGAGCGCGAAAAAAGTTAGAAGCCCCACGAACTTGAATATGTCTGCCTTCTCCATCTTGCGACCTCGTATGGTGGTCTCTTGATGGGCTTTCTCTTGCAACTCTTCACGTATCTCATGCAGTTCTTCTTTGACAGATTCGTGTCTGTGGTGGGACTCGCGCTTTTGTGTCATAGGCACCTCGGGCTAATCATCGTTACGGGCTTTGTCATACTCTTCCTTGAAGGCCGAAAACATGTTTTTCTGAGAAACAGACTTCTTAGAAGGCTGTTTCTTAACTGCGGCGGTCTTCTGAGTGGGAACAGATTTTTTCGTAGACGTCTTCTTTACCGAGGTCGAAGCGGGGGCCTTCCCCGACCTCTCGACAGCCATGGAGTCAGACTGCTTTTTGCCACTTGCCTTACTGTATTCATCTTTGAACCCAGAGAACATGCCCTTAGTTGCAGCAATTTGTTTGCCTGTGGCGTAGGCTCCTTTATTAACCGCCTCGCCTGTTACTTTGGCAGCATTACTTACAACAGGCTTCGCTTTATCAATGGCTGTCTGGGCTTTGTCGGCCACCACTGCAGTAGCCTCTCCTGCCTTTTCCGCCAGACCACCCTCGGTAGTAAGATTCTTGGCCTCGTTATCTACCATAATGGCACCCAGCACGGCTTCGTCGCCATCAAGGACTTCCGAGCCCGCCTGAGCAAGGGCCGCACCCATACCTCGGCGAAATCCCTTAACTAATCCAGCGGGAATTTCACGTCTCCCCAAAAGAGCATTGGCAGCCGCACCGCTATCGGTAATAAGATGCTCGACAGTACCCGTACGATTATCAAACGCAACCGTACCCACAATACCCAAATTGTCGCCATCTTCGGTTATAACAGGAAGTCCAACCCAGAGTACGCAATCATCCCAACTTACGCCCAAGGCCTTGCAGGTAGCCCGGTAGTCCGTGGCAACTGAGTCCAACTTCACCACCAGACGCCCATCTACCACATCGTAGCCATCTATTGCTACGAACATATCTTTACGGCGGAACATCCATAACAGGTCAGGGCGTTTTACCATGAAGCCTATGATACGCTTTTCCTTCGGATGAAAGACGAAACGACGTACCTTACCAATACGGCGAGTACCCTTCTTACCCCCGACAACACGCACGCCAGACAGTTCATTAGTTGTGATTAAATGCTTGGTCATGTTTCCCCCACATGAGCGTGGTACCAGGCGTATTGCGCTCTCTTCGCTATATCCACCCGAAATACCTCGCACCAAAGACTAAAAGAGGTGGCAGACGCCGACCAGGCGGTCCATTCCGTCCGATCGCGCGCCCGTCACCTTCATACACTACAAAGTGATACTACTCTCTATCTCAAGGAAGCTGTTAAAGCTCCCCCCTAAAAACGCAGATAAGACTTATTCCGACTTCTCACTCGAAGTGTTTGCAGCATGTAAAACCTCAGTAGCATCCTGGACAACATCCTTTGCCGTATCGGCCGCATCCTGAGTGGCCTCGGCCGCCACGGGGATCTTATCGCTTACTGCCTCGTGAGCCTGCTCTGCATTTTTAGCAACCTGCGAAGCAATACGCTGACGCGCGGCTTCAATCTTCTCGCGTAAGTCATCATTTTTCTCGGAGAACACCGGCTTAATATTATCGGCAGCCTCCTGCACGCGTGCGCTGGCGGTATCGTACATTTGGTGACCCTTAGCAGAGAGATCGCTCACAACCTCCTGGCCTTTGGCGGCAGCATCTTGATACATCTGCTGTGCGTTGGTGGATGCCTGAGCGCCGAGGTTCTGCGCCTCGCCCCATGCGGTGTTCACCTTATCTGTAACCAGGGCACGCGTCTCCTGGCCCGAACGGGGCGCATACAATAGAGCGATAACAGCGCCGACTAAACCGCCGGTGAGAAAAGCTCCGAATTTGTTGCCCATAACTGCCTCCTTAGGGACGTTTATCTATCCGACCATTATAGGTGCAGCTGCCCGCTACGAATAAGGAAAACACGAGCGCTCTATTATTAGGTTACCGAACCGTTAGAGAGATTTTCTTTCGCCCTGATCCAAGCCGTTAAATTACCGTACCTTTCCTAGGCACCGCAAGAGCATCTTAGGACTGATACACAGAAAAGAACTTATGCGTACTGCCTAACCAATTCATCTAAAACGCCAGAAAGTGACAGACCGGAAGCCTCACAGGCAGCAGCAAACAGAGAGTGTTCTGACATACCAGGAGATACATTTACCTCAAATACACGGGCTTGAGCACCATCCCAAATAAGGTCGACACGAGCCAAGTCACGCACGTTGTAAGCACGATAGACCTCAAGAGCAGCCCGCTCGATCTCGGCACGAATAGCCTGAGCTTCAGCTTCGTTTTCCGAAAGTGACATTGGCCGAACAGGCGCGATATACTCAACCGCGCCCGGCTCCATACGAGCTTCAGTCCCGAAGAATCCATTTTTAGGAACAATCTCCACCGGAGGCAAAGCGTGGGCGTCCCACCCAGTACCCAAAATGGATACCGCCATTTCGACACCCTCGACCCACTGCTCAATAACAACCGCCTCGTCAAACGACAACGCGTCCAAAATAGCCTCACCCAGCTGATCGATAGAGTCGACCCGATGAACACCCATGGCCGAACCACCATGCGCAGGCTTCACTGCTACAGGGTAGCCTCCAATGACGCGTTCTTCAACCAAATCGAGTGCCGTAGCAGCTCCCATATTTTTAAAAGCATCGCGCGCGATGTAGAGACCCTGCGGCCACGATGCAATAGGGGCATCGCCGGTCATAGCTCGATAAGTTGCCATTTCGGAATGGAGTGAATCTTTGTTCCAGGTACGTTGGCACACACTTGCAGGTGAACCAACAAAGGGAATGCCCACAAACTCCAGCAGACTTTGAATAGTACCATCCTCGCCATGTTTGCCGTGCAAGGCGCTGTAGCATACATCGGGACGCTCGCTGCGCAGCGTAGGAACGAGATCTGACGTAGTATCCAGGGGTATAACCTTATGGCCAGCCTCTTCAAGCGCGGTACATACATTTCTACCGCTTGCCAAGGAGAACTCACGCTCAAACGAAGCGCCGCCCATCAATACTGCAACCTTCATAATCCTGCTCCTTCTTGGGTGTTACTCGGGCTTGATGGCTCCCGCTTCAAGAAATGCTCGATAGAGCTCCAGACGATCCTCTATAACAGCCGCCAGACGTTTCACAGCTTCAGTAATATTTTCGGGGCTCTCGAAACAAAAAGCAATGCGCATGCAATTCTGTCCCGCACAAGCACCTGGATAAAAGCCATCACCCGGAGTGTACGTTACTCCGCGCTCTAAAGCCTCAGCGAGCATTGAACCCGTGTCAACATATGAGGGCAGCGTTACCCAAACGAAGAACCCACCCTCGGGATGAGTCCATGTTGCCTCGGGTGGAAAATATTCATCCAACGCAGCCAACATGGCGTCGCGACGAATGTGATACGTTTCAATAAATTTCTGTAGTGTTTTCTGCCACGGAGTATCCTTAAAGTAGTGCTCAACAACCACTTGATTAAACGCACTACCGCACAAGTCGGTACCCTGCTTTACCAAATTAACCTTAGCCAACACACTCTTCGGCGCCACAATCCAGCCGGTGCGCAAACCTGGTGCGAACACTTTCGAAACCGTACCTAAATAAATAACATCGTCAGAAAGCGCCTTCAATGGCAATACGTGACCACCGTCATAGCGAAGTCGACCGTACGGATCGTCCTCCACCACCATGAAGTCATATTCGCGAGCTAACTCTAAAAGCCGCTTGCGCCTTGCGGGCACCATGGTCACGCCCCCAGGGTTTTGAAAATTTGGAATAGTGTAAAGGAATTTTAAGCGCGGATTTCCCTTACCAATGCGCCGTAGTTCTTCTTCCAGCAAATCCATACGCATACCTTCGTTATCGAAGGATATGCAGCGCACATCGGGCTCGTAGGCGGAAAATGCTTGCAACGCCCCCAAGTAGGTAGGACCCTCTGCCAAAATAATATCACCAGGATTGATGAAAGTTTTCGCTATAAGGTCAAGCGCCTCTTGAGCGCCAGTGGTAATCATCACATTCTCGGGCTTAGCACGCACACCTATATCGCGCATGAGGTCGCAAAATACCTTTTTCGTCTGCACGCGACCATCGGTTGATCCATACTGCAAAGCCGCAGCCCGCTCGTCATCACACGCAGCGCGCGAAGCAGTGCGAATAGCAGAATGAGGAAGCAGTGATACGTCAGGCATACCGCCTGAAAGCGAAATAATGTCCGGACGAGAAGCTGCTGCAAACAAATCGCGCACGGCTGACGAACGCATCTTGACAACGCGTTCGGCGATTTTATCGCTCGTCTGGTCGAATGTGAGGTGAGCTGAAGTCATTACCATAGAGTACCACCGCCTCATTCAGAAAGTGGGTGGCATCGCGAAAAGCCCGCAAAGCGACCAAATCGTCGGTGAAACTCACTTCGATACGTGCGCGACCGGCTGCCTCGTCTATCCAGACCGTTGTACCCACAAACGTACTGTCAGAATCAAAGGGTTCAGCACGCGTTTGTAAGTCGATTACCATATGCTCTAACAAATGCGGTAGCGCCGTATGATTCATAACGACGCCGAACGTATCTCCCGCCTCATTCACGCACGCATGCCGCGGCAGTTGAGGAAATAGTGCCATGATGTGCGCGATCAGGCTAGGGGTAGTGTAGTGCGGCGTGTCCGGCGCAAGAACCACTACGCACGATATGCGATCGTCCATTACGGTAATGCGCTCGTTTACCAGAGCCATTATTGATCCACAACATTGTCAAACAGGGTATCGGGAAGAGAAGACGAATCAGGCTTTTGTTCAGCAGCCGTGTTTTGATCGGTCGTCTTATTTGGCTCGGCAACCTTTTCTTTTTCTTCGGCAGCAGTGTCGGACGAGGCACCCCCCGCAGCACTCTCGCCACTCGATAATGCCGCAGAAGACTCACCTGCCGCAGAAGCATCGGATGCGGGAGTCTTGTTAGGGGAAACGTCAGCGGTGGACGCAGGTACGATGGCCTTCTCTCGCTGAAACACCGTCACACCATTGCCAGCCTCGGGTTGAACGGGCTGCTCGCCGCGCACCCCACGCACGAGGTTTTCCCACACCAAAGCTATATCCTCAAAAAGAGTGGATAAGGTGGTGTACGAACTACCCTCGACAATAATCAGCTGCTTTCGATCGGAAGAAAAGTGATAGCGACCGACATTCTCTTTATTGCCGAACGAAAACGAGATAGTTTTGGCAACAGGATCAATCTGATACAAAAACGCCACGTCATCAGTCAGATTGATAGCCGATTTATCGATAAGGACTGCCTTCGTAGAGTCGGCGATAAACCATTCTCCTTGAAAGTCTGCCGCATCGTCGTAGCGCAACCACCGATCCCACGAAAACCCAGCAGCCGCAATAACCAGCATCGCAACAAGCGACAAGATCACCCAAAGAAGCCAGCGGCCGCGCTTCGCTGGCTTGGAGGCTTTCTGCCGAGAAACCTTATTGTCTGCTGAAGTCGTTACTTCAACATCTTTTTTTTCCGGCATGCGCACGGAAGCAGGAGGCTTTACCCTTGAAACCGCTTTTTCTTTTGCGTTGGCGGTTTTCCGCTTCGCAGCTACAGCCTTTTTTTCCGCAGCTACAGCCTTTTTATCGGCGGCAGCCTTCTTTTTAGCAGCGGTTGCTAATGCCTTTTCGGCGGCAGCCTTGGCTTCTTGTTTCGGATTACGCTTCGTTGCCACGTACGCCCTGCGTTTCTGTTTGTCGCGCACTTATTCCGGCGCAATAATTTCGATGCCGCCCATATAGGGAACCAGCACATCGGGCACCTTGATGGTGCCATCGGCCTGTTGGTAGTTTTCGATAACGGCAGCCATAGTACGACCCACTGCCAAACCAGAGCCATTTAACGTATGCACATAGCGTGAACCCTTAAAGTTGGCCGGATCGCGGTATTTAATGTTCGCGCGACGCGCTTGGAAATCAACGCAATTCGAACACGACGAGATTTCCTTGTAGCCATTGTAAGATGGAAGCCAGACCTCGAGATCATACGTCTTGGCAGCAGAGAATCCAATGTCGCCCGTGCACAGGCTTATCACGCGGTAGGGAAGACCCAATAGTTGCAAAATATTCTCAGCATCGACCACCATAGCTTCAAGGTCGTCAAAGCTCTCTTCAGGTTTGGCAAATTTCACCATCTCAACCTTGTCAAATTGGTGCACGCGAATAAGGCCACGCGTGTCACGACCCGCGCTACCCGCTTCTTCGCGAAAGCAAGGAGTGAATGCGCAGTATTTCAACGGCAGTCGATCGGCTTCAAGCACTTCGCCTGCATGGATATTAGTAAGCTGCACCTCCGCGGTAGGAATAAGGTACAGACCCTCCGTAGTATGAAATAGATCTTCCTCAAACTTCGGCAGCTGACCTGTGCCCGTGAGGGTCTCGGCATTAGCCATAGCCGGACACCACCACTCTTTGTAACCGCGCGATGCATGTGTATCTGCCATGAAGTTGATAAGCGCACGCTCCAAACGCGCTCCTAGGCCTCCCAACAAAATGAAGCGGCTGGCAGCCAGCTTCACCGCACGCTCAAAATCGATAATGCCTAAATCGGAGCCCAAATCCCAATGCGGCTTCATTTCCACGCCTTCCGCAACAAAGTCGCGCGGAGCACCCCAACGACGCACCTCAGGATTATCGTCTTCACTGGCGCCAATCGGCGTGCTATCGGCAGGCATATTGGGCGTACTCAGAAGAATTTCGCGCAAAGCACTATCAGCCGCTTCGCGTTCTGCAGCAATAGCGGCAATATCATCATTGATGGTGCGTACGCGTTCCTTAGCTGCTTCAGCATCGTCCTTTTCTCCGGCAGCCATCATGGCGCCAATAGACTTCGATGCCGCGTTGCGCTCTGCCTGCAGCGCCTCCTCCTGCGCTATAGCCGCACGACGCGTCTCGTCTAGCCGAGAAAAGCGCTCAGCATCCCATGAGGCATGACGGTTCTGCATGGCCTCGGCGACTGCTTCCTGGTTTTCGCGGACGAAGCGAAGGTCTAGCATGGTGGCGCTCCTTTTTGCTCGTAGTTCGTGTTGATGTCAGTATAGCGCACGCATGCCAGACCTCGCTGTTCCTTCACGGCGACGGCATGGGTTCGACCAAAGGGCTCACCGAACGAACTAATCCTCACTAGGGGTGTGAGACTTGATTGTTGTGGTCTTGCCAGCATCACAAGTGATACCTGCAGCGCAACATCCACTCTTACAGGCTGCACCCTCACGGCTTCGACGAGTGTGGGTTGCAATTGCTTCGAGAACTCTACGCATGTCGATAGGCTTGGAGAGGTGTGCGTTCATTCCGCTCTCAAGCGATGCATGTATGTCTTCGGAAAACGCATTAGCCGACATAGCAATAATGGGAACAGTTTGCGCGTCGCAACGATCAAGCGTACGAATACGACGCGTAGCTTCGTAGCCATCCATAAGCGGCATCTGTACGTCCATTAACACCACATCGTAGAAGCCATTTGGCGAATCGTCGAACTTCTGCAGAACAACCTGGCCGTTTTCCGCCCAATCGACCACCAATCCTGCCTCTTGAAGAAGCTCGCAGGCTATCTCAGCATTCAGATCGTTATCTTCTGCCAGTAGCACACGTAAGCCTTCAAGCGCCGGCACTACCGCAGATTCTTCCTGGAGGGCTGGCTTCGAACTCGCAACAACTTCCTCAGGCTCAGGCACGGGTTTCTCTGCGCTTCGCTGGTCGTCGATATGCACCTCATCAATGCGGGAAGATGGCTTATCGGCAGACCGACCCGACACATCAAGCGAGCGGTCCCAGGCGGTTCCAACAATCTCCGACTCCTCCAACGCGCGACGCTCAGGATCGAAAGCAACGCGTAAATTGAGTACCACAATGAAAGTCGTGCCTTTATTCAAGGCAGTATCCACATGGATGTCTCCACCCATCATGGTAATGATATTCTTTACAATAGGCATGCCAAGGCCCGTACCTTGGGCATTCGAGCGTCCTTCCATAACAAACGGTTCGAACAACCTGTCCTTAAATTCTTCTGCCATACCGATACCGTCGTCAGACACCGTGAAGGTAATGCAGCGGTAAGCAGCCACCGTATCAGCGCACAATGCAACCGCCAGACGTATATGCCCACCTTCGGGTGTGTATTTCACGGCATTAGAAAGTAGATTGACAAGAAGCTGACGTAAGCGCACTGCATCAGCCACAAATACCTCATCCTTCTCGGGCAGTTTCACTTCCAAAATCTGACGCTTCTGCTCGCACTGAGGCATTATGAAATCGACCGCGTGTTCCACAAGGTCATTCAAGCGGAACGGCTCGCTGTTGAGCACGGTTTTTCCACTTTCGATCTTCGATATATCCAGCACATCGTTTATAAGATTCAGTAAATGATTCGAAGACGCCCCAATTTTTTTCAGGCTTTCTCGGGTCTTTTGCAGGTCACCAATGTGCAATAACGCAATTTGCAACATACCGATAATAGCATTCATGGGCGTGCGAATCTCGTGGCTCATACGCGAGAGAAACTCTGATTTCGCCTTGTTTGCAACTTCAGCAGCAATCATTGCGTCTTTCATGGATAACTGCAACTTCTTTTCTTGAGTTACGTCGCGAAAAACTACTAAAATACGCTGTTTTCCCTCGTAGAATAACGGACTTGCAGAATATGAAACCCAACGTTGTTCGCCTGCTTTTGCATGAGTAACAGAAAATTCTCCTTGGATAAGCTCAGATACTTCGCCGGCACGAAGCCGATCAAACAACACCGTGCCTTCTTTCGAAAGACGCAGTTTTTCAACGAGCGTATAATCAGACATTATTTCCGGAAACGTGTAACCCATGATATTCGCAACCTTTGCAACAATGGGCACAATCGTAGCATCAGAGGGACAATATAGGCTTACTGCCAAATCAAGGCTTTCTGAGAACGCTTTATATAAGCGCGTTTTTGACGTTAAGTTGTTCTCGCGTATACGTTTGCGATAGGTCGAGAACATGAGGACAACGACCGAAACAAAGCAGATAATTACAATGCCAAACACCACCCGAAATGCAGTCAACACCACCGCCGACTCGGCACGTACGTTTTCTACGGGTATAACATTGCACACATACCAACCACCCTGATCAACAGGAACCACGCATACATAGCATGCTTTTCCGTCTACGGGACTAATAATAAATCCCGTCTGACCAGAGGCAACAGCCTCCTCTAAAGAATCTATGCCATTTCCGTTCGTGTCGCTTACAAGCGCAAGCGGGCTATCGATAACATTTTGGCCCGGTGGCACCTCTACATCTGACGCATCTTGCAAAAAGCTATAAAGAGTTTCATTTCCACTAAGGGGAGTTGTTGTTTCCTCAGAAGGCGGAACCAATATCTCTCCTGACGAACCCTCAAACAGTAGGAAGTAGCCGCGCCCATCAAACATGTCGAGCTGTTGCTCCATAGCAAATAAATCAAAAGGAACCTGCACGTACAGCGCGCCTACTTGCTGATCTCCAATAAATAGTGGCCGCTGAGCAAACCGGCCACTTCGACCGTCTTCAAAAACTAGAGTTTGGGAGAAAGATGCGATCCCCTGAGAGAGCGCCGTTTCCTCATGACCAAGGCTGGCAACAGAGAAAGGATTACCATCGGCATCCAGTCCAACCCCATCCATGCCTACAAAAGCTGCAGCTGCAAGACCAAAGCGATCGCGTAAGCCTTTTAGAGAAGAAACGAGGGTAGCAGGATCGGCTGTTTGCACCTCAAAGGCCCAGACAGCATTCTGCGCATTGGAAATCTTATCAGACACACTACTTGCAGCCTGCTGCGTAAACGTGATCACCTGCTGCTCGGCACCCTGCCGCAGCTTATGATCGATATAGCCCATGAGGGCAAAAGACACCCCCACTACCGCTAACACGATGAGAACGGCAACGACATAGAAGGTAAGGTGTCTACCATCTTTGAACCGTTTTTCAGGGCGCATGCCCACCCGATCCTTTCATTCAACGTATATGAAGGAATCTCCATTCAATAGTACCTCGAGTATGCATGGGCATAGTATACTCTACCGAGAAATGAAAATTGGATGCGTCGGGTGTTTGTAGGCCTGCGCGCAGATAGGATAAGAAGACTGCTATGGACTTCGGAAGCATATATCATTTCCTGTTCGAAACCTTCGCCGGCATTGGCGTTTTAGTCGGGATATGCCTGGTGATAAGCCTTATTGCCTGCATTATCATGGAGCGTCGAACTCGCAAACAATTCTCTAATCATGAGAAGACCGAAGATGACTGGTCCTTCTTTGATGATGAAGAAGATGACAATAAGTAAACAGGTCTTTTTTAGATAGTCGCGACCCCTTTCGTTGGTTGCGATTCGGCAACACTACGTATTGCCGCCCATCTTCGACGTACCATATCCGTTTAATCGGCGGTTTATCTTCTTTCAAAGAAAGGGCACTTGATGAGCGAATCTTCTCTCTATCTTTACCGGCGTGATGGCGCCTACATTCCTCGCGTGGCGGCCGTACATGACTTATGTGGTTATGGAAAATGCTCACTCGGTGTTGCTATTCCTGTGCTGTCGGCAGCGGGCTGTGATGTTTGCCCCTTACCGACGGGGCTCTTCTCGTCGCATACTGCGTTTCCTGGCTGGTACATGCATGACACAACCGAGATGCTGAGCGACTATTTGGCCGCTTGGAAAAAGATTGGCGTTGAGATTGATGCCGTGTATTCTGGGTTTCTCGGCGCGCCTGAACAGGTAGACCGCATTCGTGACCTATACGCCATGTACCCAAATGCGTTGCGCGTGGTAGACCCCGTCATGGCCGATCATGGCAAAATATACCCCACTTACACACCGGAGCTCTGCGAGGCCATGGCGGAATTGGCATGCGGTGCCGATATTCTCACACCAAACCTGACCGAGGCAGCAATTATTCTGGGTGAAGAATGGCAGGGAACTGACCTTTCCGACGAAGAAGCGGATCGTATTATCAATGCCCTCGTGGCAAAGGGCGCAAAGAACGTGGTACTAAAGGGTATTCAGCGCGAGGGTGAAACATGCATCCGTAACTTTGTAGGCGGCGCAAACTGCGATACGGTTGAAGTGAGCAATGAGTACTTACCTTATATGCTGCATGGTACCGGCGATGTGTACTGCTCCTGTTTGCTGGCGGCCGTTATGGCGGAACGCTCACTGCAAGAGGCTGCAGCATTCGCTGGCGATTTTGTACACGACGCAATGATAGTATCCGCCAAGCAGCCCGAGTTCCGTGATCGCGGCGTGAGCTTCGAGCCGCTACTGGGTAAGGTGTGCAACTTACTCGCATAGCCTAGTAGCATTTTTTTGCGTGATCAAAGAATGCTACGGTAAATGAGTGGTTCGTTTTAAGCCTTCGCTTAAACACTTACAACGAGAAGGGCAGCAAAAGCTGCCCTTCTCGTTGTAAGTGTCATTATCTGGCAGCGATTATCTCTCAATGCCCTACAAGCCATCTTCACAAGCTTCTTCTCCAAGCCACTTGTCGCTATCTAACATAGGAAGGCACAACCACGTAGCAACAAAAAGACAAGCGATAGCTAGAATCGTAGAAATAATGGCTGCGAGCGAGGGCATCCACGTAGTCTGATCGGAAGCGAACCAGGCTGTGGCACACACCCCCAACGCAAGAATAGCAGACGAGAGAGCAACACCCAACCAATCAAAGAGGCGCGTTGCACGCAACCGACAAACCGCTAACAATCCCGCAGATAGCAACCAACTTGCAGCCATACACCAGGTGGCGGGTTGCGTCAGTAAAAGCCCAATATTCAACTGCACATCAGTATTCATAAAATTCCAATGCGCCAGAACGTCCCAGCCAAGAAGGTTCCCCGATCCCAACGCGGATAAAAGCACAGCCACTGCCAACGAAAATGCTGTCGTACCCAACGCTTTCGCAGGAGTAAGAAAAAAGCCCGATGAAAGAGGCATAAGCTGATTACCGCCCACTGAGCCCGCAAGGGGTACAACCAGCGAGGCTATTGCCTCCGCATTGCCTGTACGACCAACAAAATACCACCATATTGCCGTTATAACCAACAGCACAACGCCTGCCGCGGGTGCGCCTTGAGCAAGGAAAGCTGCGGCAAGGCTGATGTAGGCTAGCAGCGCGCCAAGATGGGGCTTGAGTGCACCTGCCAGCACAATAAGCGAAAACAGCCCCCAGAACAGCGGCGCACCCGAACCAATAAAATCACCAATTTGAGGCAAATTAGCTAAGGAGACAAATGCAATCAGGGCGCATCCGCCCGCGCTCAAGATACGACAAGCAATGACCACCTGACGCGGGGTGAAGCGCTCTCGTAAAGGAACACGAGGAGCACGAAAGGTTGCAACATCCTCGGCTGCCTCCTCGTCGTCGTCATCGTCGCCCTGGGCATCCCCCACAATAACGGCCAGCTCACGATGTCCACGTTTTGCTTCACCGAGAAACTTCTCCATCTCCTCAGAAAAGTCGGTAACACTCTCATAGCGCTGCTCTCGATCGGGGTCGAGAGCATAAAACACCACATCATCGGCAGCCGAATCTAGCTCATCCCAGCAGAGCGACGGAAGCACTAGTTCCGCATTCTCAATGGCCGCTTCAGCTCGATCGAGATCCAATGCGAGAAAGGGGTTCTGCCCCGCGAGCATCTCGTAGGTAACCGCAGCTAAAGCCCATTCGTCACAGCGTGCGTCAAGGCTTTCGCCCCGCATCTGTTCTAGTGGCATATAGCCGATAGTACCGCCTCCTGCGGCGCCAAAACCAGAGGCATCCGCAAGTGTTGCCAAACCAAAATCGGTCACCTTCACTTGTCCCTGGCGGTTGATCAGCACATTATCGGGCTTAATGTCCAAGTGAAGCACCTGGTTTTCGTGAGCTACCTCAAGCGCATGCGCCACCGACGAAAATACCGCTGCCACCATATCCAGCGTTAAATAATCGGCATAGTCACGCAATAGCCTCGACAGGGTAATGCCCTCGATATATTCCATGATTAAGTAGGCAGTTTGTCCCTGCACTTCAAAGTCGTACACGGTAACAATGTTTGAGTCGGTAAGCATGGCGGCCGTACGTGCCTCGTCTAAGCCGGGCAGATGTGCAAGCGATCGCATGAGGGGTAAATCGCCTTCGGGACGGAAGGGGTTATTGAATTCGGGAATATCGGAAATATTAGGAACATCTTCCCAAGGAGGGACGTCATCCCAATCTACCTGATCATACGACGGAAGTTCTACCGCATTTGCACCGGGCAGAGCCGCACGCGCAGCATCCACTTCGTCCAACTCAATACACTTGATGGCAACCTTGCGCTGAATACGAGTGTCCCATGCCACCTGAACAGTGCCAAAACCGCCCGCGCCAGCCTCTGCAATGGGACGGTACCTACCCAGTATAAGTGTGTCTTTAGCCATACGCCTTCCATGCTGCGGTTGAGACTCGATTGTAGAAAGCGGCAGAAACCCAGCGGCCAGCCGGTAAACATCATGATACCGCATCGACAGGATACTGCACATAACATGCTTGAACACGGCGTCATGTGTAGTCAATTGAAATTGCTGCGTTAATTGCCAAACCTTAGCAGTTCAACCTGCACTAATTTTGGCAATTAACAATTGAAATCACGCCAGTTCCTTAGTCAAAATGCCACAAACAATCCCTTGCCAAGGTAATTCAACTGGAGTATCATGTTCACTCGCTTCGGCTTTTGCCGAAGATATGAGATGCGGGTGTGGCGGAATTGGCAGACGCGTACGGTTCAGGTCCGTATGGGGGCAACCCCATGAAGGTTCAAGTCCTTTCACCCGCACCATCGAATTCTAAAAAGCCAGGCATATCGCCTGGCTTTTTCATTCCAGCTCATTCAAATTGTGACTTATTCTTAATTGGCAAAGAACAACTCCAGGTCTTCCTCAACGCTACCAATGCCAGCAATACCAAAGTTCTCCACCAGCACTTTCGCTACATTCGGCGACAAGAAGGCAGGAAGCGTAGGGCCAAGATGGATATTCTTCACGCCCAAGGCAAGCAAAGCCAACAACACAATAACCGCCTTCTGCTCATACCAGGCAATGTTATAAATAATGGGCAAGTCGTTCACGTCATCTAAACCGAAAGCGTCCTTCAAAGCTAGCGCAATAACGGCAAGAGAGTAGCTGTCGTTACACTGCCCCGCATCCAACACACGAGGAATGCCACCGATATCACCCAATTCTAACTTGTTGTAGCGATATTTCGCACATCCTGCTGTAAGAATGATGGTGTCCTGCGGCAACTGCTCAGCAAAATCGGCGTAGTACGAGCGACCTTTTGCGCGACCATCACAACCCGCCATAACAACGAATTTCTTGATAGCCCCACTGTTCACCGCCTCGATAACCTTATCGGCCAAAGCAAGCACTTGGGTGTGAGCGAAGCCGCCAACAATCTCACCATTCTCCAATTCCACAGGAGCGTCACAGTGCTTTGCGTGTTCGATAATCGTCGAGAAATCTTTCTGCTCGCCAATGTCGCCAGAAATATAGTTACAACCGGGAAACCCAACAGCACCCGTAGTATAAATGCGATCGAAGTAGCTTTCCTTCGGTGGAACGAGACAATTTGTAGTTAGAAGAATAGGACCATTGAACTGCTCAAATTCCTCTTTCTGATTCCACCACGCATTTCCATAGTTTCCAATAAAGTGATCGTATTTCTTAAAAGCTGGATAGTAATGCGCTGGAAGCATTTCTCCATGAGTGTACACATCAACGCCACTTCCTGCCGTCTGCTCAAGCAGCATTTCCAAATCGCGCAGATCATGCCCAGACACGAGGATACCTGGATTGGCACGTACGCCCGTAGAAACAGTAGTAATCTCAGGGTTTCCGTAAGTTTCAGTATTCGCCTTGTCTAGAAGCGCCATAGTGTCTACGCCGTACTTACCTGCCTGCAGCACTAAAGCCACCAGATCGTCCACCGTAAGCGTATCATCGAGGGTCTTTGCGAGGGCTTCCTGCATGAAGGTGTCAATTTCTTCTTGATCATAGCCCAAAACTCGAGCATGATCGGCATAAGCGGCCATACCTTTTAGTCCATAAATAAGCAACCAGCGTAAACTACGAATATCATCATCACTCGTGGCCATGACGCCCACTTCGGGAGCCTTTGCCAAGAGCTCCTCTTTATTTGCTGGCTCCCACAACGCAGCATCAGACAAGTCGTTAACAGTTTCTAGCTGCTTTCGAAGTCCCGCGGTCTGTTGCACTGTATCTTCGATACGCAGAATAATGGCTTCGTCGTCGAAATTTGCATTGGTAATCGTAACAAATAGATTCAAGGCCACACGTTGACTTACTTCAACCGGAACGACCTTTCCTTCAGCTCGCAAACGCGAGGCCACTTGCGCTAGGCCACGTGTTACGTACACCAATACATCTTGCAGATTCGAGGTATCAGGCTTCTTTCCGCACACCCCCGAAATAGCGCATCCTTTATTCCCGGCGGTTTCCTGGCATTGGTAGCAAAACATCGGGCTTTCCATAGCTGGCTTCCTCTCTGAGTGGTTCACGTCCATCGGAACAAACCTCCCCTACTCTTCGTACACGCAATAAGCCAAAGTACGAGGGGTTTGCAACACCTGTCCTCACTATAGAAAGAGTTTGTGCACTCGTATGTTGCATTTACAACAAACAGAGGAAGAAGCCAAAGGAAATTGAATCAACAGGTCTTTACGCAATAGACTCAACTACCATAAGCCGTCGCCCATCTGCTTACCAAGAAGATCAGCTTGCGCAGGCCGCAAACATTCGTGTTCAAATACCGCACTCTCAACAGACCGACCAAACACATATCCTTGGATAATCTGACAGCCCCATTCCTTAAGCTGGAAAACCTCACGAGCAGTCTCTACCCCTTCAGCCAGTATCTTAAAACCCAGCTGTACAAGCAACCCGATCATGCTTACCAGTGTTGCAGCGCCTCGTTCGTCAACCATTGATTCTCCAAAAAACGAGCGATCAAGCTTGATGGCATCGAACGGAATATCCTTGAGTACAGGGAACGACGAATACCCTGTCCCAAAATCATCCATAACAATCTTAAAACCGTGCGTCCTTAACTTATTTGCCGCAGCAATAAGCTCCTGCTTATTTTCTGCAACAACACTTTCCGTCAATTCTAGTTTAATAAGTTCGTGAGGAATCTCATATTTACCCACAATAAGTTCGAGACGGTCAACCAGATCGACGCTAAATAAATTCCTACGCGAGAGGTTGACGGAAATAGGAACGCACTGCAAACCGTCATCGAGCCATTTGCGTAGACTCACACAAACACGCTCGAGTACATAACGATCTACCTGGCCGATAGAGCCACTCCGTTCTAAAATAGGAACAAACTCGTCGGGCGTAACCAACCCAAGAATCGGCGAGTTCCATCGTGCAAGTGCCTCGGCGCCGCACAGTACGGGCATACTACCGGTAATATCGTATTGAGGCTGAAAGAACGCAAGAAACTCTTCCTCCAGTGGGGCAGTCGACATAACACTCTCAATTTGGCGAGAGCGCGTGGCCGCAGCAGCATCCTGCTCGTCGTAGTGAACGATACGCAATTCTAATTGGCTCTGCGCGCGTTTCAAGGGTACAGCCATATCCTCCAAAATAAGATTAAGATCGCGACCGAAATCAGCTGCCTCGAGCGGGTAGACGCAGCACTGCGATACGATGCGATACTGAGAATCGGCGACTCGAGCTGCCGATTCAACGCGGTTCATAAGCCCCACAAGCCTCACGTCGAGGCGCCTAATGGTAGGTGATTCTATCAGCATGGCAAACCGATCGCCTGTTAAATGTGCCACCAACTCGCGCCGATTTAAGTCTGACTTCAAAAGACGTGCGATATCGCGCAAACAAGCGGTACCTTCGTCGAAGCCGTATATAGTATTAAAAAGCGAAAATCCAACCAAGTTGAAAAGCACGAGAGAATAGCCTCCCTCGTAATACTCAGATCTCGCCGAACCCTTACGCATGAATGCAAGTTCATTATCAATACCGGTAAGCCGATCGGAAAGCGCTTCACGAGCGAGTATTTCCTCAGTCCGGTGACGCGCTCTTAAAATAAGATACATAAGAAGCGACACCACGACCACCACAAACAAAGCCATCGCAACGGAAGCGACGAGTGCAGTGAAATTTTGGGCGTTGAGATACGTGGCGGGGACAACTACGTTTATAAACCAATCGTTAATACCAACAGGCCGAGATATAACAAACAGCGTTGTGTTGTTTGGCTGAATGACCGTAGCGGAGCCGCCTTCAGCCTGCGTAAGATTTGATCTCATCTCAGTAGACAAACTAGCTTCCGTATATTCTGCTGAAAACAGATTTACAGCGGCGGTAGTCGTGCGGGACGGCCGCAGAAGAACAGCACCCTTCGAGTCGACAAGGCAGACAGATCCATGTCCTCCAAACAGGCTGATATCAATAACGCCCGCAAACGCTTCGGCCGAAGTAACACCGACCAATATTCCAATGGGAGCTCCACCCTCACGCTTTACATCGAAAACGGGCACAGAGAAGGCAATAACCTGTTCTCCTGTCAATTTATCCTTATAAGGAACGCTAACGTAATCGTCGCCATCCATAGACTTCCCAATAAAGTCTTGTTCAACATAATCACGAGAAACCAAGATCCCTAAGCTTTGATCGTAGGCAGTGCTATCTCCCTCACGATCAATTACTCCCACACGCAAAAACGATCCCGAGTCAACTACTTCCTGAAATCGTTCGAGCAAATTAGCATTATCATCGATATTCTCCTGCGTAATGAAGGCAGACGCTCCATGAAGGATGTTAAACTGGCCCTCAAAAATAGCGCGAGCATTGGCGCTTTCAACTTCGGCAACTTCCCCCATGAACCGCTTGAGCGACGATTCAGTCTCCCGCGAGATAACATTGATGCACACAATTAAAGCCGCAATGATAATAAAAAGGCCGGCCCCGCATACGAGCGCGGTTTTAACATTGCTTTTGTATGAATACTTCGATTCAATGTCCTCGTGGGCGGGCACGTACCACATCCTCAATCATCGTCATCGACTAGGTAAGCAACAAGTACGCTCTGCGCCAGCATATCAGACGAGCCCCCCGCAAAACCCGATACGTTTACATGATGGCACCTACTTACGATTCCAGATACACAAAGATAGCCGAACACTACAAGTCCGGCTATCTTGTAAAGTGTTAGTTCAATCTAGCGTGCGCCGCCGCCTCCGCCAAACCCTCCGCCACCGCCGCCCGAAAAGCCGCCGCCAAAGCCGCCGCCATCGGAGAAGTTCCCGCTAGCACCCGACATGGCAGCTTGGGCAGTAGACACGGTGTTAGCAACTGCGGTATGAAATAGATCGCCTGCGGACGGCATAACCGAACCCTGAGGACCATACATCGGCGCATACCAGAACCACCATGGCACGTAGCCATAACCACCCACCGTACCCGCATCCCCTTCAAACAGTTCGGGAACGTTAGTCTGCAGCTCTTTCATAACCTGCTCGGCAATGCCGAATAGGTACGCATACACCATAAACTCGCCCCACACCTTCACATCGGTAGGAGGACGCTCATCCAAGGCTGAAAAGTCACGCAACCAGTTTCGCAGTGCCTTACACTTCGCCACAAGGTTATTGCCCTCCACACTGCGGCGGGGCAAATAATTTCCAATAACACCTAGCGCTACAGCGGTAGGAAGCATAAATATCAACGGGATAAAGTTTCCCATAAAAAAGCCGATAGCTAATCCTGCGATACCAACGACAACGGCCAGCATAATTAAATAGCCCTGATATCGTTTGCTTTTAGCCTCAAAAAAATCTTCGCGGTTCGTTTGAGCGGAAACGACACCCTGCCACGTGCGCAGCTCGTCAACGAATCGTTCTGGGTTATCCTTACCAAACGTCTCGATAGATCCAAACCACAACGAATTTTGCCCACCAGCAACGGTATCAAACAGCAAATCGAGGGCGGCGCGATCAATGGGGTCGGTTATCTTATCTGCTACGGCAGGCATACGCGTAAGATAGTAGTCATCCACCTTTTCAGTACGACCTAGCGACTTTGGCTTATCGTAACTACCACTGTCGATTCGAATAGCGCCAAGATGTGACAGATGCATAAGCGTAGCGGTAAAGTCGTCTTGACTCTCACGATCCCAGCGCCATAAGCGACCTATTACAGCTGGATGAACATGAGGATCGGGAACATCGCGCCAATACTCATCAGTAAAGCTCGGCTTATGTTCTTTGCCGTATTTGAAGTACGCACGTAGCGCCCAAGCAATAAGCAATACGCAAATAACACCGCATCCAATAACAAACACAAGAGAAAACATGCGGTCGCGATTTGCTTGGTCTGCCCATTTTTTCTCCTCGCTAAGCACCTGATCGAGACGCATTTCATTTGCATGAAGCTTAGAGGCATCAGTCGATAGATTCGTTAACCAAGCAACCGGAAATACGACACGCGCCTCGGCAAACTGTCCCGCGTTCACCTGCGGAACTCGGTAAGTAACGGTGCCGTCGGCATTTACCGTAACCGTACCGTCAAGCGGGCCATGCCCCCATGCTCGCACATTGTCACCCGGCACAACCTGTGTACCTTGCGGGACGGGCAGCGCCAGCGTCATGGTAACGTTGCTAGAAGCTTCCTGCCACTGACTCCCAATATATTTCCAATACAGTTCGCCGATGTCTTTATAAGCTTGAACACCGTTCGTTACGGTATAGTCTAGTTCGATGGTCACCTTTTCATCCGAAGCGTTAAAAAAAGCGTACACCGTATTTTTGGGAGCATCAAACGAAAAGGCGTTGGTACCTGGCCCCCCTGAATCACGCCACGCTAGTACAAAGGGAACACTCGACATCGTTTGCCATTCACCCGTTACGACCCCATCTTCATTTACACGCGCCATACGCATGGAGTTGATTTTTAACTCAGCATTTGAGGGCAGACCGTCGAACGTCCACCACACCGCCGTAAAATCACCGTTGAAGTCAAACGTGCGCTGCTCTACAGCGTGCAACGAACCATCTGTCTCAGCTTGTGCAGTAATGTCAACTTTTGGCATGTCGTAAGATTTTGCGAATGCCTGCCCCGGAGTTCCGAGAGCAAAGATAAGCGCAATGGCAAACACACCAACTCCAAATAGAGTCAGCGCAATACCGCGCCAAGCCAAAAAACTACCTTTGTTTGTGCTCATATACGGATCACTCGTGTTTTGCACGTTTATGCTCCTTGCAAGTTCGGAAAGGTAACGGTATCATAGCGAACCGCACCTATTATAACGCGGAGAAGTGACCGAGAGGCCGAAGGTGCTCGCCTGCTAAGTGAGTATGCCCCAAAAGGGCATCTAGGGTTCGAATCCCTACTTCTCCGCCACCTACGGGTAATTTTGCATTATTCTTCCAATTTCAACACTGCATATAGTTCTTCCCTGCTGTGTACGCCGAGTTTTCGGTAAATGCGGCTGATATGCGCTTTTACCGTTCCCTGAGCAACAAACAAGTTTGCTTCTATCTCCGCGATGGGCTCTTTACGCGCCATGAGTTGTAGCACTTCTTCTTCCCGAGGACTCAAATTATGTTCCTTCGAAAGGTCTGACACGCGCATAGCCAGCAAGCCAGGAGAAAACACATCGTCGCCATCAGCCTTATCCGACGCATGTAGATTAATACCCCATTTTGACGATAATCGCTTTTCGGTAGCAAATATCATCACAAAAGCGACAACAACGACAGCCGTAATACCAAAATGCAGCATATTGTTTTGGTCTGTTGTCAAATAAGCACTCCCCGCAGCGAAAAGCATCCATCCTGCCATCTCCGTCAAATAACGAATGCCCCGCTCAATGCCATTCAACCACGCAGCACTAATGCCAAATCGATAAGTTATATTGCTAAGAATAATCATGATAAACATGGAGAGCATCGTATAGCCTGCATCATAGCATCCTGCTGCAACTTGATAATTCATTGAGAGCGAGGGTGCAATAAGGAGTAATCCTATAGTCATAAGTGGAAACGCCAGTTGATAGATGGTGTCAAAATTGAACCACTTCGATGCGGACAATACACCAAAAAACACGAAAGCTGTTACCAACAGTGTTCCCACGATGTTCCCCGCGATAATCGGCTGATCAGGTAGCGAGCCAAACCCTGTCGCAAACGTACATACCGCCATGAGCAAAATAGGTTTCCACGGTACATCCCCACGATCAACCTTCGTCATCCTACGCGGCAGATCAACATCAGGGATGTGTCGCATAGATCGCCGAAGCCAAGACAGAGACATAACTGGCAACACGATAGATAGAGCGGCAAGATAGGTTGCATCGAGCCCCGTAAACAACCAGATGATTAACTCCCCGAAGAATATGCCTGCCGCATGGTATACCGCAACACGCAGCGGGTTAAGCGTTCCATAGAACTCGGTCCACATGAGAATAAGAAAACCTAGCCCTACACCCGAAGCTAACAAACCCATCCATTTCAGAACTTCAGATTGCATGAAAAAGCAGACGAATACGCACAACGCAGACCCGCCCGTCATAAGCACGGCAGTCGCCCTAACAATGCGGCGGTTCGACCAAAGGGGAGCTATACGACAGGCAAACAGTGCGACAACCAACGATGAGGTACCGATAGCGCCCTCAAATAAAGCGTAGTCTGAAAAGCCCATTACAGGAAACGCATCGAACCGAAAAAATATCGCTAGCCACGCGCGATACAATCCAACGCCCAAAAACGCAACAGGCATAGCTCCAATACGCGAGAATATACCTTTCCAGCGTGCGAGAAAACCTTCAGCCACGGGCCCACTCCCCTAAACCTGCCTACTTCTCAGCCTCCCCTTAGACACGGATGCCGCCGTAGGCTCACCTTGCCTTGATGGTAATCATAGACCCAAACACTACCCCAAACCAAGGACTTTAAAGGCTGGGTTACAAGTTTAACCTCGCCAAACAGTTCCATTCTTAAACGATGGTGCTATGTTGAGCCCGTTCCCCTCCGGCGGCAGAACCGCAACAAGAGGCTCCACCGTAATACCGGACAGTGGGCAAGGGAGGCCTCTGGGAACATCCAACAAAAGGAGGAAAGTCATGGGTATTTCACGTAGGCAGTTTCTCACGGGATCGGCCATTGCTACAGCCGCAGGAGCCCTGTCACTTACAGGATGCGCACCTTCGGGCAAAGCGGCGACATCAAAAGCGCCAAACGATGCCAGCATCTCAACCGTGGGCACCGGCATGGGCAAGCATGGCAGCATCCAGGTGGAGGTGGTTTCCAATGGTGGCAAGGTAGAGCGCATTAACGTACTTGAATCACGCGAAACCTCTGGGCTAGGCGACACCAGCATGGATAAACTTACCAAGCTCATCGTAGACCACCAAACTCTCAACCTAGATACCGTCACAGGAGCCACGCTCTCCAGCATGGCCTTTCTCGGTGCCGTATCCGAGGCGCTTGATGCTGCTGGCGAAAAGTCATCAGAATGGAAGAAGCGCGACAAGGCAGTACAGCCTGCGCCAGAAAACCTCGAGACAACGTACGATGTTATTGTTATCGGAACAGGAGGTGCCGGATTTACGGCCGCCATCAGCGCCGCAAACAAGGGTAAGAAAGTTCTGCTTATGGAAAAGCTTGGGGTGTTCGGCGGTTCAACAGCCCTCTCTGGTGGCGAAATGGCTGTTCCCAACAACTGGGTTCAGAACAATTCAGGTATTGCAGATGCCCCGGCAACACTTGCCGAGGACATGCTAAAGGGTGGTGACTATCGAGGCGATCCGGAGTTGGTGAACGTTATAGCCAACGGGGTATTCGATGCAGCGCAGTGGCTCACCTTTGAAGGAGGGGTATCGTGGGAACACGACCTACTCTTCTTTGGGGGACATTCCGTCAAACGGTCAATCATTCCTACGGGGCACATCGGCAACGCCATGACCACCAAGCTTACCACCCGCGCAAAGTCTATCGACAACATAACTCTTATCGACAACACCAAGGCAACCGAGTTAATCAAGGGCACGGATGGTCGCATCAGTGGTGTCAAAGCTACTAATACCACAACGGGCGATGACCTATCGTTCACGTGCAAGGCCGTCGTAATGGCCTGCGGAGGATTTGGCGCAAACGTCGAAATGCGCGCCAAAGCAAACCCGAACTTTGGCGACCAGTTCAATTCAACCGATTCGGTAGGGGCCCAAGGCGATGGTCTCGACATGGCTTCGAAGATCGGTGCCAATCTTATTGATATGGACCTTATTCAAACCTATCCTATTTGCGACGTAGACACGGGAGCTCTTATTTATTTAGACGATATGCGACTAGACGAACGCACAGTCATGTTCAACAAAGAAGGTAAGCGCTTCGTGGAGGAACTCGGTCGCCGCGATGTACTTTCGAAGGCCATTCTCGCGCAGACTGGCCAGGTTGCATACGAAATATGGGATCAAAAGGCCGCCGACGACACAAAAGTTGTAGATATTCATGCCGACGAATTTGAGAACCTTACATCACGCAACCTTTGCGTGAAAGCCGATACTATCGAAGAGGTTTGCGAACCATTCGGTATCGACGCCACAGCCCTCAAAACAACCATCGACACGTGGAACAGCTATGTTGACACAGGAAAAGATCCTGAATTCAACTACCGTGGCAAGATGTCCAAAATCAATACGCCACCCTACTATGTAGTCGTATACAAACCCGCCGTACACTACACCATGGGAGGCCTACACATCAACCCAGCCGCCGAGGTACTCGATACTTCCGACACGCCCATTCCCGGACTATTCGCCGCAGGTGAGGTGGCTGGACACAAGATGGGAACGAACCGCCTCGGCTCCACCTCGATGGCCGATATCTATACCTTCGGCCGTGTAGCAGGCAACAACGCTGCCGATTTTATCGCCTAACCGATCCTCCACGGTTAGCGCACTGCCCCTCCTTAAAAGAACCGGCCTTTACGGGCCGGTTCTTTTTAAACCACTTTCACTATCGTTTCCATGGTGGAGTAAAGGGCCGTCTTGGACGATTATCAACCGGCGTCGTTTTCATCGGTTTACGCTTGTACTGAGGATGATTCCTCACAAACACAGCCCGACAAATGCGCGTTACCATCAAACCAATCAATGCTGCACCCAAAAAAGTTGACGTTAGTTCGAGCACCGCCATGTTGCGCTCGATAAGCGCATAGACGCTTGCCAACGCAAAGAATACCGAAATTGCGCCCGTCAACACCGTAAACAGCTTAATGAGTATCCCTTTAGCGCGATTAGGCGAATAACGCCACGCTGCAATCAAGTACACAATACCAGCAATAACCGCAAGTACGATCAGTAAAGGTACGATACGGGAGAGCCTCGCTACCATCGGCTTTCTCCTTTCGCCGCCTTGTCCGATTGGCCCACAGTAGAACTATCGCGATTGCCGGCAAATCTGCCAAAAGGACAATCGCGATAGTTTGTATTGATATGCGTTAGAACTGAACCTTGGGTGCAGTTTCGGCTCCCGCTGCTGCATCAAAGCTTTCGCGCTGCTTAAATCCCATTGCGCCCGCGAACAGAACTGCCGGGAACGTCTGAATTGCAGTATTAAACTTCATAACCATGTCGTTGTAACTCTGGCGCATATAGCTAATTTTATCCTCAGTATTCGACAGCTCGGTCTGCAACTGTTGAAAATTCGTGTTGGCCTTCAAATCAGGATAGGCCTCTGAAACTGCGAACAAACTTTTTAACGTACCCGTCAAAATATTGTCGGCCGCCATCTTATCCTCAGGGGTTGAGGCGTTCATTACAGCGGAGCGGGCCTGAGTCACAGCCTCCAGCGTTCCGCTTTCGTGGGAGGCATAACCTTTTACGGTTTCCACGAGATTCGGGATAAGGTCAAGGCGGCGCTGCAACTGCACATCAATTTGCGCCCAAGCGTTATCCACCATGTTGCGAAGTTTAACAAGGTTGTTGTACAGGCTAATGGCCGCCACAACCAGCACGACCACGATGACTAATACAATAATGAGAGCGATATTCATAGTTCTCCTTTGCTCGGTTTAATCTATTCTACCATCGCACCGCATAACGTGGGAAACACCCTTGGTAACAAGTTTCTATAATCGAAAATAGCAGTCGGAATAAGAAGTTCTCTACATACGCGGAATTACCGTCGCCTTTGCAGAACCAAACGCAGTCGTACGAGCCCACCATCCCTGCTGTCGCGCCGCGGCAGACAAGCGACAAGCGGCGTCAAAGTCGCTGCATACCACAAACGTAGTGGACCCACTGCCACAAAGCAAAACACTCTCAACTCCCAGTTGAGCACCGGCCCACACGCGTATGTCAGCCAACACCGGCAAAAGCTGCTCGGCTGCGGGGGCCAGATTGTTAAACAGCGGCACCTCCTGTGCCTGCCTTGCCTGAAGCGCCTTCTGTTCAAGAACGGTGGAAATAGAATGAGAACACTCATCAAATGCGCAATAAGCAGCAGCGGTTGACACACCCGAATCAGGCTTAATAAGCACAAGCTGCTTCTTCATCGGCGCTAAAGAGCATTCAAACACCTCACCTGCGCCACCGAAGCGAGCGCATCCTCCATAGAGGAAGAACGCCACGTCGCTACCGAGGCTACGGGCTGTTTCTTCAAGTACTGGATCGTCCGGGGCAATCCCCCACAAAGAGGCGGCACCCACCAACGCAGCTGCCGCATCCGATGATCCACCCCCTAGACCAGCCTGGGCTGGAATATGCTTTTCCAGATGCACCTCAATTGCTTCATGCTGAGTGCGGCCCAACCGTTGAGCTAACTGTACGATAGCCCTATGAACAAGATTATCTTGAGAGGGTAACGCTAGGGGGGCAATTCCCTCGCGCGACGACATACTTACTCGCACGGTTAGCCCTGTTGCATCGTCGGCTCCGGGTTTCAATTGCATATAGAGCACATCGTGCAAATTTACCGCATGCATAATATTCATCGCAGCATGATAACCGTCGTTGCGACGGGCACCAACGCCTAAGAACAGGTTCACTTTGGCTGGTGCAACCACTTTTACCATGCCGGGAGTGGTTCGCGCCAACTGATCGTTCATCTGTGTCGACCGTGCTTCAGCAAAAAGATCGATCTTATGTTCTACTCTCGCCGCCACCATAAATCTCCCTTACTTTTTCTTACGCTTACGCGCGAAAAAATCGCGCAGCAGCATAGAACACTCGTCACCCAAAACGCCCGACGCTACCTCGAATGAATGATTGAGGCGTTTGTCCTCATTGATGCGATAGAGCGTACCAAGAGCACCAGCTTTCGGATCGGCGGCACCATATACACAGCGGTCAATACGCGCTTGATGCATAAGGCCTGCACACATAATGCATGGCTCCAGCGTCACATACACGCTACATCCCGTCAGTCGCCAAGCGTCTAGTTCGACCGCAGCTTGCCGCATAGCAAGAAACTCCGCATGACCCGCAGGATCGCGCGTCGTCTCTCGTAAATTACAGGCTTGCGCAATAACACAGGGGTCGGCCATCGGACGTCGGGTGGCAGGATCAATAGGCTCGTACACGACCACAGCCCCGATGGGAACCTCTCCCAGCTCGGCTGCTCGTCGCGCCTCCGCCAATGCTAAACGCATATAATCTTCGTCGTTCATAAAGATCATTATAGGCGATGGCTTGCTATCGTTTATAAGCAACACGAGATATGCGTGTAGAGAAAGTCATATTCAACAGCGCGAAATAGAAACGACCAAGGAAAAGTCAAAGGATAGAAGAGTCTCTTCTTTGCCACTTCTACCCCCCGCTTAGCAACTTCACTTTACGGATACATCTTTTTCGTTGGGTCAAAACCGCGAATATGCTATCCTGATTCCACGCTTTGTTGGGATGCTTCTGACAGCAAAGTGTTGCATTCGCTCATAAGCAAGCGACGCAACACTCTTCCATACGAGAGCTCAACAAGAAGCGCGGTTAAAACGCGGAGGAATGGCCGAGTGGTTGAAGGCGGCAGTCTTGAAAACTGTTGACGTTCACGCGTCCGTGGGTTCAAATCCTACTTCCTCCGCCAGAATCTGGCACATTCACTTCTGCATGTCTCTCAATACAAATATCAGACAATCATGCTCCCAAGCGACGCCGAGGAATAAAAAGTACCTTTTGGACACAGTTAGATACTTTTTGCGCCTAGGTCGGACACCTCTTCCTGCTTATAGTTCTCCTTAACCCGAAAGACCCGGGTGCCACGCAAGGTCCCGTTGGAAAGCGGGCAGAAGGAGGGAACATGGCACAGCAGATAAGCCGTAGGACGTTCGTACAGGGAGCCGCGATCTTAGGTGTTGGGGGACTGCTCGGATTCAGTCTGACCGGCTGCGGACCACAGGCCCAGCAGCAAGCTGCAGCAAGCTGGAAAACGGGCACTTTCAGCGCCGACGTTGTAGGGCACAACGCGCCGTTTACCATGAATGTGACATTCTCCGAGAACGCCATAACCGCCATCGATACCGCCACAGCGCAGGAATCGCTCGGCGTGGGTGCCTTTGCGCTCGAAGATCTATCAGCAAAAGCGATGGAATTCCAGACACTGCAATACGATACGGTAACGGGTGCCACCATGTCGAGCATGGCCTTCACCCAAGGCCTCGAGGATTGCGCTAAACAGGCAGATGCCTTGAAAGATCTGAAAGCCTCACCAGCCCCCGAAGAGACTGTCGAGGCGGAGTACACAGCCGATGTCTGCGTCATTGGCGGCGGCGGTTCAGGCCTCGCAGCAGCCATTTCCGCTGCACAGTCTGGCGCAAAGGTGATCATCCTTGAGAAGTGCGGCATCGCAGGAGGATCGACCAACGTATCCGAGGGCGCACTCAACGCCGTCGACCCCGAGCGCCAGCAGAAACAAGGCATTGAAGACTCCATTGAAACGTTTTACAACTCCACCATGGAGGGTGGACACAACCTCGGCGACCCGACCCTTGTCCATTACCTGACCGACAATGCCCTCGACTCCGTGCATTGGTTGGAGTCTCTCGGTGTCAAATTCAAGGACGAGTGTGGCTCAGCTACCGGTTCATTGGGCCAACGCAGCCACTATCCAGCGACACCTTCAGGCAACACCTACATCCGCTCGTTTCAGAACTTCGTGAAGGACAACGTCGATTCCGTCACACTGCTGCACGAAATGAGAGCTACCGCGCTCAACCTAGATGCCAACAAGATCATTTCGGGTGTGACTGCCAGTTATCGAGATAAACAGGACGTAGTGATAAACGCGAAATCGATCATCATCGCCACAGGCGGCTTCGGTGCAAATGTCGAGTATCGTCAGAAAGTTAACACTGGAGTTTGGTCCAGCGTTAAGCTTGACGACACCATTGGCTGCACCAACATCAAGCCATGCGCGCAGGGCGAGGGCCTCGGCCTTGCCGAGAAGGCGGGTGTCGAACTCATCGGTCTCTCTGATATCCAGCTTCACCCCTGCGGTACACCAGGGACGGGCCTCATGGAGGATATCCGCACCTCGGGACGCAACCGCATCTTTGTAAACAAGCAGGGCAACCGATTCGTCAACGAAGGCGCCGAGCGCGACAAATTATGCCAGGCTATCTTCTCCCAGCCAGATTCAACATACTGGATCGTAGTGAACAAGCTGCGCTATCCCTCCACCACCGAACCCGACGGGAACGGCTCCACTATTGAAAACATGCTAGCACTGAAGCACATTGTAACCGGCAACACCATAGAGGAATTGGCGAAAGCAACCGAGATGGATGCCGCAAACTTGCAGAAAGCCATCGATACCTATAACGCCGTTGTAGCAGGAGAAGCTGAGGATGAGTTCGGTTTTAAAGCTGGCAATACTACCGATAAGCAAATGACAGAAGGTCCGTGGTACGCATGTCGCAAGGTTCCAACCGTACACCACACCATGGGAGGCATTCGTATTAATGCGAGCTGCCAGGCACTTAACTCATCAGGTGAGCCCATTAAGAACCTCTACGCGTGCGGCGAATGCACGGGTGGCATCCACGGCAGCAACCGCCTAGGCGGAAACGCCATCGCTGACTGCATGACCTTCGGTCGTGTTGCAGGCACACAGGCAGTAGTCAACGCAAAAGCCTAGAAGTTCGCACAACCACGTTGTAGTATCTACCACTGCAGCATCCTCCCTGTAAAAGCGGAAGAGCCAACCCGAAAATGGGCTGGCTCTTTTTTACCAAATATCCTCCTAAGAAGCTTCGACTGTTTCCATGCAGTCGAGTAGTTCTTGCTTGGTATGCACGTCTACCTTGCGGTAGAGAATGCGCGTATAGTTGCGCACCGTATTCTCGGAATAATTGAGCGTTTCAGCAATAACCGTGCGGCTTCTTCCTTGAGCAATCAAACGCGCAATTTCTTTTTCAGTAACGGTAAGTTGAAATACCTCAGCAAACACCGCCAGATGATCGCGCTCAACAGGCAACTTATCTAAAGCAGGGATACCCATCGAAACATCCTGTGACGACATTGCCGCCAACTCGAATCCAAGTGGGTAATGCACGCCCGGTCGAGGGTACACCACAATCACCATCTCAATCAACGCAACGAACGCCATACAAATAAGCAACCATATTCCATGGTTAAGATACGGACCGACCTGATGAACCAAGATACGACCGATGCTCATAGAGAGCAGCGCCCCTCCGTAAACAAAACCATAAACTAATACAGTTTGCTTAGCAGAATGACGACCTATTAGGTAGATGAAGAAGACCAGCGGTATATAAAAACACGTGATGGCATTGGTGGAAAAGAAAGTGGCTATCTCCTCCGAACCCGACCACCCACCCATGAGAAATGTAATGCTCATAATCATGAGAAAGTTCACAAAAAACCAGAAGCCCGGCAAGCTAAAACCGCGACCACGCACCAAGACCCACCACACCGTCACCCCAATGACTAAAATGACCAAAACCTGATGAATGGTACGCACAGTTTGGGATAACTCACGGATGCGTCCATCAGGGTAGCCCTGCGTCATACCAATCAGTAGAGCGTAAAGGAAAAAGGCTCCAATGACGGAAAGAAGATAGCCGCGAAGTTGAGTACTATACAGCGCATCAATCTTTTCTTCGTCACGACTTTGCGAAACCGCCAGATCGACACCACGAGAAGAAAGTGCGGCCACCTGTCGAGCCATACGTCCCGAAGGGTTCTTCCCTTTGTCAACAAGATCCATCGCACGCCAGTAAGCAAACACCGAAAGTGCCGGGATGAATAGGTTGAGCAGTCCGAATACTTCATGAGATAAATATCCGGCGACCAAGGAGAGTAAACAGGAAAGAGCCAAACCTCCCGCCGCATAAAAGAAAGCCTCTGCAGGTTTAAGACGCTGCAAGAAGAACACCCAGATAATCTCCCCTCCAACCAGACCCACTCCACCAATGATAAACCGAGGAGCCTCAAACGTCGTGGTGTCAAAAAAGAGATCAACTAAGTAAAGCAGTCCCGATAGCGTCATGAGTATCAGGCCAGACCAGACGAAGAAAGCTTTCGAAGCATGCGAGAATCCGGTACGGTAGGAGAGAAAGACCAACAGCGCGATAACCGCCACTCGAGCAATATTAGCCCCAACGGTAACATGGCCATAATCAGCGGAAAAATGCAAGTTATAAAAGTTGAACTGGTACCACAGACGCATAAGCCCTATGCCGAAAAAAGCCAGCGAAAATCCTGACAGAAAAATCGTTTTGAATGAGGCAAACGAAGTCGTATGCAAAGCCCGATCGACATCCCCCTGCTGCTTAACAAAACCCATCCCCTACCTCCTGCGGATAGTATACCATCGTAAGCGCAGGGGAGGAGACGTGGTACACCTGCCACCTCAGGGTGCAAAACAGTCGCGCCTTCCTCGGTGCGGCAATCTTTCACAGCACGCAGCACACTCACGGCAGCCAACACATCAAGTCAGATCGATAGCCCTTCCATAATATATTGTGGCTTCCTCCTGTATCTCTTCAGCAGCAATGACACAATCGAAAAATGCCTGACTAGCACAAAACGCATCAACTCCACTGACAAATACGTTACTAAAACAACCTTCGATATATTTATGAACTCCCCAACTTTTAGAACGCATCGTCATTACTTTGAGGAAGACCGCTGTCCATCTGAATGGTCAGTCCAAACTTTGACAACTTCATTTCGAACACGCAAGCGGTCGCCGTTTTTCACGCTTTATGCCGCGGCAAACGCAGCAGACAAAGCCATTAGATACATGGTTCTCAAGCTGATCTTCTTCATATACTCCCCCAGCGGAACATGGCGCAACGCGCCACCCCTCCCCGCTTCGCCGAGACTTTATCACGAAAATACTTTCTGCGCAAAATATGCAAGTATTTGAAAACTTATTACCGTTTTTTCTTGCCACTCTTTCCCAGACGACGGCTCGCGCTGGTCGATGCCTTCTCGCCGCGCATGCGACGAGCTTCCTCGCGGCGCTCTTTCACCTGAACGGTCTCCTGGCGCAAACCCTGGTATGAGACAAGCCTCGCTACACTTAAATCGCCCGAATCCACAGCCGCTCGCACAGCACAACCGGGCTCATTCTCGTGGCGACAATCGCGGAATCGACATTGCGCGGCAAATTCTTCGACATCAGGAAATGCGGCCCCAATACCCGCATCGGCGTCCCAAAGACCCAGCCCCCGCACGCCAGGCATATCTACAACGCAGCCGCCTCCCGGAATAGAAATCATTTCACGGCTTACCGTGGTGTGGCGGCCCTTGCCGTCTCCTTCACGCACTGCCGCCGTTTCCTGTATTTCATTTCCTACAAGAAGGTTAACCAAACTCGATTTACCAACGCCACTTTTCCCAATAAACACAGCCGTCGTTCCTGGTGGCACCAACTCACGTACGACTTCAACACTTGCAGGGTCTTCAGCCGAAACCACTACCGTTTGAGCTGCTGGGCCAGCCAAGGCACGTACTTTCTCGCGCACAGCACACAAATCTTCATCGCGTTCCACCAAGTCGGCCTTCGTCAGCACCACGCCCACCTCGGCACCCGTTTCGAAAGCCAACACCAGCTCACGTTCTAACCGCTTAAAATTCATATCAGACAAAGGCTGTGCTACCAATACCGTATCGAAGTTTGCGGCAAGAACTTGGGCTAGAGCACGCTCAGTGGGATCTTTGCGCACGAACTCTCGTGACCGCGGCAAAATCGAATCGATAATACCTTTGTCGTGTTCTTCAGGTACCGACACCTCCACCCAGTCGCCAATAACGGCGCGTAGCCGTTCATCCTTCACCAGAGAGGTAGCATGCTCGCAGCGCACCAGTCGCCCCTCTTGGGTGCGCACAAGCGGATACCCGCGATCCAGCTTGACAACTTGACCTTTCAGTAGAAACTCCTTATCGCCTAGCGTTGGCGTTCACGCAAGTAATAAAAAACACCCACGAATGCCAAGCCAACCACCACCGCAACGACTCCTGGCAAAAACGCATTAACATCAAATTTGTCAGGATGATGCTTACCTTTTTCAACCACAGTAACTGCCTCGGCATGCAGGTCGGTCAGACCCTCGTGCTCGGGGCACACCAAATAGAAGGTACCACGTACCTGTAGCTTTGTTCCCGTCATGCCGTATTTCCCGAAGGTATCAATCTTTGCAGCGGCCTCAGGCGTCATGGACACCGAAATGGTAGCAGTCGATTCATCCTCCACGGCAGCTAACGTAATCCATCGACGTTGCCCACGCAAGCCGTCACGAATACTGTCGCCAATTACTTCGCCCACCACCTGCACGGTCTGCCTATCGAAATACGAATCGGCCTCTGCAAGCGCTGCAATGGAAGTATCATAGATAAATGAACTGTCGGGTCGCTGCTGAGGGTTAACTAAATTCTCGTCTTCGTCAGCAAAGGCATGTGGCGGCATAAATACAAGTAAAATCAAGAGCATTATAGCAACAACGAAAACTCTCGAACAATGCCGGAGTACATCCACCCAGGTAACGCGCGCATAAACACATTTCTCGAAGAGTGAGGCCACAAGAGCGCAATCGACGACAGATAAAGTTGTCTTGTTTTTCTTACCAAACAAACTGCTCACAACACCCTCCCCCTCTCTGGTTGAGGGGTTCTGCGTTTCGGCTTGAAGGACACCACTATCTCAACAATAAGTGCCAGTAGTGTAATAAATTCCAGGCGGCCAGCCCACATTTGGAATATATAAAAAGCTTCCAGCGTCCACGGCATTCCCGCCGTGGTCACCCCACTCGACACGCCGCCATTACTTGCCATTGATACCGATTCAAATATAGCCAATGTCGCATCATAACCGTGGGCAATACCCACCAGCGCGCCCACGGAATAAGTTACCACGTACAGCACGAACACGGTCATAGCCTCTTTAACGATCTCGGGCGAAACAATGCGACGACCTACATGATTGTATGACACCACCACGCGAGCGGAGTCGGGAGCGAGCGTCTCTTTAATGGTAGAGACCAGCGATTTCACGATAATGCCAATGCGTGAAAATTTCACACCGCCCGAAGTAGAACCAGCGCTGCCACCCACGGCCATTAGAACCGCCACTACTAAAAACGCTCCTGAGGTAAATATCGTTGTTAGCTGGTTTGTAGTTACGTTCACGTACCCCGTGGTAGAGAAAGCTGAAATTGTCATAAACAGGCCCCGTCGCAACATGGCTGGAAGATCGGAAAATTCCAGACTCACGGAAAGCGACGCTGCCAGTACGCACGTCATCACGGAAAGCCACAGAACCATTGTACGAATCTCTATGTCTTTAAAAAACACTTCGACGCGGCCTTTCCATATTTCGGAATGAAGCACGAAGTTGATGGAACCTAGCAGCATAACCACCATGAGAACCACTTCAAGAGGGAAGGAATGGTAGTACATTATGCTCTGGCTCATAGGCGCAAAACCACCAGTCGTGAAAGCCGAGATAGAAAGCCAAAACGACTGAAGCACGGCCCTCAATGGATCCATGCCGATAAACAGACAAACCACCACCATCACCGCTGCTGCAACAATAATGATACCCATAGCAATCTTGGCAATAAACTGAGTAGTTTGAACCACATTAGGAACCACGTGCTCGCTGCGACCTTCCGACGAATACAAACTCGCACCAGCACGTTTTCCAAACAGTCCCACCGACAATGCGACCACAATCAATCCCAAGCCACCCAGCAGATGAAGCATAAAGCGCCACATATTATCAGCATAAGACAAATGGTCTACATCAAGAACAACACTCGCGCCCGTAGTAGTCAGACCAGAAACAGCATCAAACAAAGCGTCGAGATATGTCGCATAGTGTCCCGACATAAACAATGGAATGGCAGAGACAAGAGCAAGTACAATCCACGCAAGACCCGTCACGGCAAAGGCTTGCTTACGAGTTAAACGACCAGGATCGATTCTCAGGAAACGCAGAGCTGAACCTAGGACTAAAAACAAACCGATACTGAACAGATAATGTGAAGCAGGTACCCATTCTGCACATGCTACAGCCGTAAGGAACGGAACAAACAATACGATAGATGAGAATAGAACAAGCACGCCCAAATAGTGGCCAATAACCCGTAGGTCGTTCAAAGTGAATTGCTGCCACATATTCTAGCCTTGTCGAAACGTGCGAAACATCGCAGTTAAACCATTACTATTCATCAGCCGAACACAACCCTCACAATGATGATTAACGCACTCATAAAAAGTAGGAAACATAATAGAGAAAGCAGCACGACACCGAACCCTATCAGGGGCGTCATAAGCGATTGGCGTATATGAGGCCTTTTTGTGCGCATGTAGGCTATTCTAGTACAAAAGAGGACTCTTGGCATACTCGACTCATCAACAACGCAGAACGTTGTCAAGCCGGCACAAGCGGGCAGCTCCCAAACCACGTACTGTCCGATCAGCAGAAAGAGCCTACCGCACCACTAGCCAATAAGTACCGCTCACGATTCCCTTGTGCGCAACTTAGTGTGTCGCATATCGAATCCCTCCCCGACAAGGTATAATTCCCCCATCTTTTCACGTACGCAGTCGCGTTGGCGCACGTTGCGTGAAAAATGCACCGAACAAGTTACGGTGTACAGGGGATTTCACGTTAGAAAGGTAGAACTATGGCCGAGAACCAAGATATCGATTATTCGTTATCACGCGTTCCTGCTGAAGCGAAACAGCCGTTTTGGCGGGTTCTCTTCATCAGGATCGGCGCGATTTGCTGCGTATCCCAGCTAATGCTGGGCGCAGCGTTGGGCTATGGCATGACGTTTTTCGATGCATTTCTTGCAACCATGCTGGGTTCAGTATTGCTGCAAGTAGTTAGCTGGGCACTGGGTGCAGCGGCAGCCCATGAAGGACTCTCCACCAGCCTGCTATCCCGCTGGGCGGGCTTTGGCAAAGGCGGATCTGCTGTCTTCGGCGGCGTGGTGGCTATCTCAATGGTGGGATGGTTTGGCGTGCAAAATGCTGTATTCGGCCAGGGTATGAGCAGTATTATTCCCCTTACCGACTTCTTAGGTGATTTTGAGTACCCCCTGTGGGCTATTCTTACCGGTATTGGCATTACGCTGCTCGTAGTATTCGGTATCAAAGCTATCGCAAACTTCGCTGCCGTGTTCGTTCCTCTGTTTGTGCTCGTGGTGCTTTTTGCCGCATGGGTCATCCTTCAGGATCACACCATCGGTGAGCTGGTAACCATGGCCCCGCCGGGTGTGCCGCTTACCCTCGGTGCCGCCACCACCATGGTTGCAGGCGGTTTCATCGCTGGTGCCATCTGCACTCCCGATTACGCTCGTTTTCTTAAGAATGGCAATCAGGTATTCTGGATGACGCTTATCGGCACGTTCGTGGGCGAGTTGGGCATGAACCTACTAGCAGTAATGCTGGCACACGCCACAGGCACCGAGAACGTCGTAGACCTTATGATGGCAACGTCGGGTATTGTGGGCGTTATTATCGTCGTAGCCTCCACCGTGAAGCTGAACGATATCAACCTGTATTCTTCCAGCTTGGGCCTTGCCACCATGCTGAACGCCCTATTCAATAAGAAGGTTAGCCGCAACGCACTCGTATGGGCGCTGGGCATCGTAGGTACGTTCCTTTCAGTTATTGGTATCATCAACTACTTTACCGACTTCCTGGTGTTGCTGGGAGTAGCTATTCCGCCGGTAGCCGGCATTATGGTTATCGACTACTTCGTGTTGCGCCGCAAGCGCGCCGATTTGGATACCTCACGTGCCGAAGGTAAGCTACCCTCCAAGGTTGAGAAGTGGAACCCGGTGGCCATCATTTGCTGGATTGCAGGTTTCGCTGTTGGCGAGATTACCAGTATCTTTGGCATCGGCATTCCAGGTCTGAACTCGTTGATTTTGGCAGGCGTACTGTACTGGGCTATCATGAAGGTATACGCCAGCATGAAAAAGGTTGACAACATTCAGTTTGCAGAAACCGATCAGGTTCTGTAAGCACTATACGTTGCTTATCTTTTGGCTACTCCAAACCCCGCTGTCTCACCTGCAGCGGGGTTTTTGTGGTCTATAAGCCTTTTTGTGAACCTCGAATCGCGCATTCGAATCCGTTTTGCTCATTAAAAAATTCGCCCCTTATCAACTAAAGAGCGAATCTTTTTTAATACGATTAGCAAAGGAGTAGACCGTTACGGCAACAGTACCTGATCGTAAAGGTCGGGACGTCGATCACGCAAATAGGGACTCGATACGCGGTGGTCGATCACTTCGTTGAGGTTTAACTCAACATGAAGGACACCTTCAGCCTCGTTCTCCAATTCAGAGATCACTCGGCCACGTGGATTGCAGACCTTTGTATGACCGGGCATAACAAGTGCGTCTTCGCAGCCAAATCGATTTACGGCGGCTACAAACGTTGTGTTCTCCAAGGCGCGAGCAGGAACGTTAATATCCCACACATCCATATCCTCAACGCACCAGGCAGAGGGGCATACCAAAATCTCAGCTCCCTGTAATGCCAGCATACGCGCCACTTCGGGAAAACCGAGATCGTAGCATATAAGAATACCCAAGCGACCAAAGTCGGCGTCAAACACTGGGCTACCTTCCCCGGAGCGGAAATAAAAGCGTTCGAGTGCCCAAAGATGCTGCTTGTCATAGACCCCCGCCAAATTGCCAGCACGATCAATGAGTACGGCGCTGTTATACGCCACACCCGGAAGCTCATGCGTAAGTGCCAGACCGGCCACTATATAACAATGCGCATCACGTGCGGCTTGCTGAAGCGCCGTGACCGTGGGGCCATCCACTGGCTCTGCAAGCTCGGGAATGCGCGGACCAACGATGTTCAGTTCGTACCCCGTCGAGAACAACTCCGGCAGCACCACCAAATCGACACCTTGAGAAGCGGCATCGGCAATCATTCCGCATGCTTTTTTCGTATTGGCAGCCGGATCACACAATACGCTCTCGAATTGGATCAAGGCGAGTCGCGCGACTCGATTTTCTGCACCTGCCATAAATGTCTCCTTCTCGCGAATATGAGCAAAGAGCATTATCCCATGAGACAAGAAGGTAGCCAACACACATTAACAGGCTGGGTTGTTTTCAGGCAGTTCAATAAAGGCTCAATCAAAGCTCATCAAGGTTCAATCTCGTGCGCAAAAGCTTCAACAAAGCGCGTGTATAGCTTTCTTTCGTCAAATTCCTGAGGCCTTTCAAACGCATCGTCCAAAAAACGCTGCTGCGCACCATCGAGTAAAAGCTGATCGCGCCACGATTCTGTCTTATAGCTCACTCCCTCAGAAGAATCAAAGGTCGAGTAGAGCAAGTAAAGCAACAGGTCAGCGAACCCCGCAATATCTACAGCACGTTCCGATGCGTCCAAGCTCAAACCAAAATCAACCAATGAAACCCGTCGACCGTCATAGAGTACATTGGCGGGGCGGATATCCCCATGGACCAAACCGACAGCATGGAGGGCATCTAATACGTCAATTAGCTGGGAGCACACCTCAACAAGTTCACTTCTCTGAAAAGCATGCCGGTCTTCGAACAACCAACTATCAAGCGGCCTCCCCGGCATGCGCGACAAAACGATAAAATAAGCACGTCCTTCACGTAGTATACCTAACCACTCCGGCACGCCCGAATGAGAGACAGCTCCCAACGAACCCACTTCACGCCACACCTTATCAAGGTCAAGGCTTGCACGCAAAGGACGCAACAGCTTAAGTGCAACAAGGCGTCCATGAGGGGAAACTGCCTCAAACGTTACGCCCGAGCCTCCGATCCCTAAGCATGATCCAATGCGATAACCCTGCACTGTTCTGCCACAAAAACGAAGATAAGGCAGGGCCACGAACAGATGAGCAAAGCGGACCATGTGACCACTGCCTCTTATCTTGACACTATCGAGGCGTTCCGCACGAAGGACAAAACTTAGCCTCGAGCGGGAGAGATGCGCCACAAGACATGCAAAATCCAGGCTTATCTTCCACTTTGGTGCCGCATTGCAGACAGAACTTCGATCCCGCCGGAATAGAAGCATTGCAAGATGCACAGATTATGGCTGGCTGCTGCGCGACACCCATGGTCGCAGGCACTTGATGAGCCGCGTGAGCAGCATCGGGTGCTTGCTGCACTGGCTGTTGACTAAATTGCTGCATAATCTGTTGGAGAGGGTTTTGTGCTGGCTTCTGTCCGGAATGTTGTTGCATGGGTTGCATAGGTTGGCCGTAGCCACCTTGGTTGGCATATTGAGCACGACGTCGATCTGAACTGCTGAAGGAACCAAATCCCGACATAAATCCTTTCTGTTGATATTGAGAGCTGCCGCCCTGTCCATACCGACGCTTCTTTTTGCTACTGAACGAGAACATACCCATAAACAACCGCCTTTCAAACATTCAGCCAAATACCTTAGGCGTCCACAAGGACCTCTAACATCAATAAGTAAAAACTATCAGAATCACTGCACGCAGAAAGTCAAAACGAGGTAATGGTCTTAGGGAATACGATATCTCCATGGGATTCCTCTTTTTCAGCCGTGTTTTTGGACATAATAAAAAACGCTCCGTATACTCGAAAGCAAACGGAGCGTTAACATTTCAAGATGCATTGTGCTACAGCATTAAATCGCCAACCGCCTTTACGCGGATACAAAGGGCGTCTCCCAAATATGCCATAGGAATATCTTCCACTTCGATAACCTCAACAGTGTCAGGATCGGCACCGGCCTCGATAGCTTCCGAGCAGGCCCGTTGCTTCGACTCGGCAATAGCCTGGTCACGCGGAGTTTCGGAAAGCGAGAACACTTTGGCAATCTGACCGGACACCTGCGCGATGGCCGATCCAATAGCGTTTGCTACACCAAAGTTAGCCGGACGTAGCACCTGATCGGCTCCCTCCAGATGATCGGGAGCCAAAATGGAGCCGCCTCCCACCAAGATAACGGTCACGTCGCCTGCCGAAGTCTTCATGGCGTCAACCGCATCTTCGATGATACGCGCGATTTCCGCATAGGCCGCCTCTACCAAATCAGCATCAAGACCGGCGACCAAATCAGCATTACCAACACCTTCAACAAGGCCTTTTGCCACTACGATATCGGTAGCAGTAAGAGTGTCGCCCCCAAAACAGAAAGCCTTGCTCGTAACCTGATAACCCACGCTATCCGGACCAACCGTTACATGGCCGTCGTCGTGCTTACGCACAAGAGAACCGCCACCCAAACCAACCGAAACCAGATCGGGCATGCGGAAGTTGGTACGTACGTCTCCAATCTCGACAGCAATCATGCTCTCGCGCGGGAATCCGTGGGACAACACACCCACATCGGTCGTAGTCCCACCGATGTCTACAACTACGGCATCCTTCTTTTTGGTAAGAAACGATGCACCGCGGATGGAGTTCGTTGGCCCGCAAGCAATAGTGAAGATGGGGTAGCGCTTTGCGTAGTCAACCGACATGAGCGTACCGTCGTTCTGACCAAGGTACACCGCCACATGTTCAAGTCCCTCAGCCGCCAATGCTGCCTCAAAACTATCGGCTGTAGTATGCGCCACATCGTAGAGGGCAGCGTTTAAGATAGAGGCATTCTCACGCTCAAGAAAACCTAGCGTACCAATCTCAGAAGAAAGAGACACGGGGAAATCTTCGCCCAACTCCTCATGTAAGAGAGCAGCTGCGCGCTTCTCGTGCACATCGGACACGGGCGAAAAGACACTGGTTACCGCAATGGATTCAAAGCCATCAGCGCGCACGGCGGCAGCAACCTCGCGAATCTCCACCTCTGATAGTTCACTTATCTCATGGCCGTCAAACTCATGGCCTCCGTGAATAAGAAAATCACGCACGCGCATAGCGTCCTTTAGCTCATCAGGCCAATCGGCCATGCAGCTAATAGCGGTAGTTGCCGGAGCACCAATACGCACGGCTGCTACTTTGTTCAAACGCTTACGCTCGACAATGGCATTCGTGCAGTGTGTCGTACCCAACATGGCAAAGCCGATGTTCTTAGCTGCCTCCGGACCAATCTGGGAGACCACCTCATGCATGGCAGCCTTAATACCTCCCATAACGTCCTCAGTCGTCGGACTTTTAGTGGAAGCAACCAGCTTTAAGTTGCCGTCAATAATGACCGCGTCGGTGTTCGTACCGCCAACGTCAATACCCAGACGCCAGGTCGGTGCAACTGACGCACTGTTTTTGTTCTCGCTCATTATGTTCACGCTCTTCGGTTTCTCGATATCAGCTTTTACAACAAACTTGCAGTTACTCACCTTACGACACTTGCTGCAAGGTGTTTTACGCTTACAGCTAGCAGCCTTCTTGCAAGTTTTAATCTTATTCGATTTGGTTATTTTTGCAGCTTTAGAAGCCTTCTTAAGCTTTTTCTTGCCCTTCCCCATTACGCTGTCACCCCTTTGGCAGCCATGCGCTCCTCAATAGCAATATAATCTACCTCGTAACCAAAGGCGCGCGGCCCCACCACGGCCAGACCCTCTGGTGTACGCCACTGCGGAGCACAAGGCATGCCTACTACCACCACGCGAGCACCATACTTCAAGCCCTCGGTTGTCACCGGTGATCCCGATTCCATATCCAGCGACATAATAAGGTCGGGCGAGGTGGTTACCGGCTCTCCATCACGCAAGGCGATAAGATTCTCATTCTGGAATTTAATGATTAGCTGGCTACCCTTGTCTTCATCAAGCCCATCCACAACCGCTTGACCGCGCACAAACATGCCATCAGTTTTACGCTCCACATCCACCACTTTGCCACGAAATAGACGAAAGCCTTTTGTTACTTCAAGCATAGCATCGATAGGGTCGGTATGGTTTTCGCGTGCCTCTCGCAACGTACGCCCTATTTCCTCACACAGTGTTGGAGTATTCGGAATACTAAACTCTTTCAGCTGTTTGCCCGAACAGGGATACGAAGCAAGAATGGTATAACCACCCATGACAGAGGTTGCTTGACGCGCAATACGTTCGAGCCATTTGTCGTCAATTGCGCGAACGGTAGTCGTATTTCCTTTCTCGTCAGCCAGCACTGCCGGCTGACCTTTGACACCATTAATGCCCAGCGTCGTCATTTGTAACTCAGGAAACGCGCGGCCCATTAGGTCACAGTCAACCACCGGAATGCGACGTGTTGCCGCAAGGATAAACGGAATAGTGGAATTCACACCGCCCGCTTCCACCGCATAAATAGCATATGCTTCTTGGCCAAGCTCCTTCACGAGCTCGTCATAGGTTGCCATAGGCTCCAGACCACTGCAAATCTTCTCCACCATAATCGTAGGGGCGCCCATCATCTGAGAAACCACAACCAGTGCGTCATCGGGAACCTCATCGGGGGTGATAAGTTCCACTTCGCCGTACTTCTTGATGGCCTCAATGGCCATGAGTTTACCGACATAGGGGTCGCCACCGCCGCCAGCGCCTAGAACCGTTGCGCCTAACGCCATATCCTCGATCTCTTTGATGCCGATCATTCTTCTCATGTCTAAAGGGATCCTTTCAAACGACAGAACATCTCTAAAGCGAATTGTACTTGACCTATGACAGGTCGCTAGGAAGTACCCGGTTAATCCAGAGTTTAACCGGGCGACTGGGGAAGGAGACTCGTATCCAAATCTCTTATACTGCATTCGTTTTTCACATCATCGGCTATTTGGCTTTCCCTCTCGCACCAATTACCGGTATCCTTTGGATAAATAAAAAACAACGTTCGAGGAGCACCCTCATGATTCTGAAGCAACTAATGGAGCTATATGATGTACTCGATTCGCCCGCCGCAAGTGGAGAATCGACTGTTTCATTTTTACGCGCCATCGACCCCACGTGTGATGCGGAAACCTACGTCCTCAAGGGGCCTCAAGGTTCCACCGACATGGTACGCGTGCGCATTCCCGGTACGCAAGGCCGCTCAACCGGAGGAAGTGCTCCGACCATTGCACTGCTCGGACGTCTGGGAGGGCTGGGTGCAAGACCCGAACGTATCGGGTTCGTATCCGATGGAGACGGTGCACTCACGGTGCTCGCGTGCGCCGCAAAACTACTCTCTATGCATACACGCGGAGATATACTTGCCGGAGATGTAGTGCTTTCCACACACGTATGCCCCCATGCACCCACATCACCACACGAACCCGTACCTTTCATGGGATCGCCCGTAGCTACGGCAGCGGTAAATCGCGAAGAAATGGGTGGCAGCGAAGATCAGGGAGCTTGGTCGGCCGATGCAGTATTGGTGGTGGATACAACAAAAGGTAATCGCATTATGAACGAACGCGGTTTTATGATATCTCCCACCGTATTACAGGGATGCATTCTTCGTGTAAGCGACGACCTTGTGGGATTAGTCGAAATCGCAACCGGGCGTCGAGCGCGCACATTTCCACTGTCTATGGCCGACATTACGCCCTACGGAAATGGTTTATACCATCTGAATTCCATCTTGCAACCCGCAACGGCAACCGCTGCGCCCGTTGTCGGGGTGGCCATCACTACCGAAACTGCCGTTCCCGGCTGTGCAACCGGAGCAACCCACCTAACCGATCTTGATGAAGCGGGCTCCTTTATAATTGAAGCGGCCAAAGCCTTCGGTGAGGGGAAATGCTCCTTCTACAACGTGGAAGAGTTTGAACGCTTTCAGGCGCGTTACGGTTCGTTCACTCACCTTCAAACAATGGGGTTGCTGCCAGCGGAAAACCCTGAAGCATAAGTCTGCGCTTGGTAGTCTTACACTTCGGGTATAAAAGTTATTACAGACGCATTGACGGGATAGGCTGTACTATGGATATCGAAGAGCGCGCAAAAATCATCATAGAAACCAACCTCGCACTGAAACCTAATGAGACGCTTCTTGTGGTAACCGACGATGCAACGAGCGACGTCGGTTCCTTGTTCTACGCTGCCGCACGATCACTCAATCGATGCGCACTACTAATGCAGATGCCCGAAGGGCATGTTGCGGGCGAAGAGCCACCTGCTGCTGTCGCCGCAGCGATGAGAGCAGTTGATGTCGCATTATGTCCAACAGCGAAGTCCATCACTCACACAAACGCGCGTATCGAAGCCGCCAAAGCAGGGACGCGAGTAGTCACCATGCCTGGCGTAACTATGGATATGCTACGTGCGGGCGCGGCCTGCGCCAACTATGGAGAAGTGGAAAAAATTACGCACGCACTTACGCAACGCTTCACCGAAGCTCAAACAGCGCGCCTAGAAAAGGGGGGTCACATACTTACCCTCGATCTCGCTGGTCGCAACGGCGTTGCTAGTCCTGGTGTATACCGCGAGCCGGGCGCAAGCGGTAACTTTCCTTCAGGCGAAGCCTACCTTGCTCCCGTGGAAGATGGCACAAACGGCACCGTGATCATCGATGGATCTATGGTTGGTATAGGCTTACTGGCTCATCCGCTCGTCGTAACCATCGAGCGCGGCCGCATCGTGAATATCGAAGGGGCAGACAAGAACGGCTCTTTCGCCGAACAACTTTCCATCTTATTCGACAGAGCCGAAAACGGCACCATCGCCGAACTAGGCATCGGCACAAACGAATGCGCAAAGCTCTGCGGCATCATCTTGGAAGACGAGAAAATCTACGGCAGCGTACACGTTGCCTTTGGCACCAACACCTCGTTTGGTGGTATTACCAAAGCCGACTGCCACCTCGATGGCATTGTGCTTGCCCCCACCCTTTACCTAGATGACGAATGCGTCATTCGTGACGGAATATTCCAGTAGACTTATCACACTCGACCTGTTTCTCGAACAGGTCGAGTAATTCCTGTCGTGAATTCACCTCTAGCTTACGATAAATATGTACAGTATGAGTTTTGATAGTGCCCGTCGTAACGAATAGCGTGTCGGCAATATAGGGAAGGCTGCGTCCACGTGCCAAAAATCCCAATACCTCCGCCTCGCGTTTTGTTAGATGATAGGCTTCCGCAAACCGCTCAAGTCGATGCTGCATAAATGCTTCCGAAGCGTCTATATTCAGCTCTTCAACCCCAGCAATGGGGGCACACCCGCGCTCCATTACTTTCCCAATATTTTGCTTATTGCTCGTAAGGAAGGCAGATGAGCAAGCGGCGTTGTCGCTCCCCGCAAGAGGCACCTCCGCCGCGCTTGCACGCGCCACCAACATAAAAAACAGCGCGAGCAACCCCCCGCCGCACACCACATCGAGAACAAAATTACCCGAACCAAACAATGCGTATATCTGCTTGCCCAGAACATTCCCCAAAAATACCACAGCAGAAATAAGTGCTTGGCCTACACTAAAAGCAAGCAGTGGAGACAATCCTTGCTCTTGCGTACTTTGCGTAATAACAAGAAAAACAAGCGCTTGGAGAAAAAAGGCGCTTCCCTGCACGAGGGCACCGCCAACAGGCACGCCCACCGCATCGAACACCATGATTGCCACCAGACCGACCGCCGTGAACGTTAGCGTGATGCGATAAACACTGCCAACCGAAAGCACATTGCGATCGGTAGCTAAGGGAAGCAGCGACATAGTTGCAATACATGCGCACACTACAACGCCACCGTAGAAGAGGCTGTCTACACCATCATATGCCCATCCCATAATTACCGAAGCCATTAAGTTTCCGATAAACGCCGCAGCAACAAGCACGCCGATCGATTGCCAGGGCAGCACCTTTGCCTCCCAGGTACCAGCCGTCAACTCGCCAGGCATAGCCACCTCGTTGGTCCGACTGACCGGAAATACCTCAGACGACACCTCATGACGTGCCGAAGCGTCGCTTATCCATAAAGCCCATGAACATAAAGGCAGTATAAGCACAACCACAACAGACCACGGTTGCGGCATATGAGCGACAACGAGATAAAACAAATAGGCAAATAAAAACGACACCACTACAAGAGGTCGCATAGTACGAGATCCTAAAGAGTAACGAGCTCCCCATGCCACACCCATCAACAGAACACAAACCCCGTCAACAATGCCGCATCCTACGACAACGCCAAAAGAGCCGTATCGCAGCGCCCCAATAAGAACAGCAGTAGTAAGGGCAACCAACATCGCAGCAACAAGAAATACCCAACGACTCAGCACAAGAGGTCTGCGCCGCGATACCATCATTATCACTACCGCACAGAGCACTACCGCCGCTTGCGAGGCAAAAAAACCGTATTCTAATCCTGTGCTGGCAGAAGCAGTGCCACCAAAGGGAAACAGCACAGGGCTCAAATAACAGAGATAACCCCACGCCCATAAAAGTGACGAGCCAACAACAGTCTTAATAAGCGATCGCAAGGGTATAGTACTTGTCATCCCTTGCTCCACGTGCGTTTCTAGCCCATTCTTCAAACCATCCCCCTGCGCATCTACCGCCCTCTTCGTTTCCCCTACAGCTGCATCTTACCGCAATCAACCTCATAGACGTACTTTTCTTTAATGACCTGACCTCGTAGTTTTAAGAAATATACCGTTTCGTCAGATGCTCACAAGGGAGCTTTTTGCCAAGATAAAAGCCAAGGGGAGCCGCCGAACGAAGCGGAAGGGACCGCAAAGGCTCCGAAAGCACAAGGGAGGATTAGTATGAAATCTCGCGAGCAGGCGTCAGTTACCAAAACTAACCAGCCAGAGTTAAGCCGTCGTATGTTTCTTACTGGCGCTGCAGCAACAGCCGGAATCGCCGCTTTCGCAGGACTCACTGGCTGTGCGCCGCAAAGTGCGACAGAGCCTAAAGCTGGAGCAATAGGAACAGGGACTAAAACGGCATCAGCCACTATGCAAACAACCGATCCAGCACAAGCGGTTTGGCCCGTTGTTGAGGAAGTTGAAGTACGCGCCGCAGGTGAAGGGAAAATTGCTTTTGTTGCAGAGCCTATCGCCAAGAAAGACATTATTGCCACCCACGACGTCGACGTTGTAGTATGCGGGTTGGGACCGTCGGGCGACGCGGCCGCACTCGCTTGCGCCGAGCAAGGTCTGAAAACAGTTGCTGTAGAAAAGCAATCTGTGGGCAACTATAATTCTGCCACCATCGGCGGCACCAATTCCAAATTACACAAACACTGGGGCATGACCTACGATACTGATGCCTGGATAAGCGATGCTATGATCGATTGCTCCTTCCAAGGTAGCATGGAACTCTATCGTCACTTCCTCGACAAAAACGGAGAAGCAGTAGATTGGTATATAAGTCACTTCGATAATCAAAATCTCGACAACTATCCGCTTACTTTTGCCGCTGGTGATTTCCCTGATTTTCGTGCCGAATGGGACAAAACCTCGTTGTCTCGCTCATGGAACACCTCGCTTAACCTACCCTACCCTCCTGGTGAATTAGCAAAAATTCTTGCCGGTATTCTAGAAAAAGCAGGTGTCACCATTCGCTATAGCTGCCCTGCCTGTCAACTAGTTGCCGATGATTCCGGTAAGGTTACGGGCGTTATAGTAAAAAGCGATCAAGGATATGAACAATACAACTGTGTAAAAGGCGTGGTGCTCGCCACGGGAGGCTACGAGTTTAACCAGCAGATGCTCAAAGAACGCTGTCGTCCGCGCGGTGTACCCGGTAGCTGGCTAACGGGCGCTTTTGGCAACACGGGTGACGGCCATCAAATGGGTTTGGCTGTTGGTGCCGCCGAAGACGAATTTCCCCAGGCCATCATGCTCGATCCCGAGCAACTCATGCCCTATGTGCGCGTAAATAAACTAGGTAAGCGTTTTGCACCCGAGTATGAGCCCTATGGTCACCTGTCGTTAGCCATTCAAGCACAACCGGGTGCCTATGATTACTATATTGTGGACAGCGCCATCGGCGAAAAAATCAATAAAATCTGGACGCCTAGTTCATCGTGCTATGGGCCTAAAGAAGTGTGGGTCGGGGCTGCTACGAGCGAAAAGGCACTCAAGGCTAACACTCTTGAAGAACTTGCGAAACTCATGGAAGTACCTGCCGACGAATTCGTTGCCACCATTAAACACTGGAACGAGATGGCCGCTGCCGGCAAAGATGAAGATTATAACTTCCCCGGCAACATGATGATGACGCTAGACACTCCTCCGTTCTACGCAACAAAGGAATACGCTGATGGCCTATGCACAGCAGGAGGTTTGCTAGTAGACGCGGAATGCCACGTATTGAACAAAGACCGTCAGCCTATCGCCGGCCTCTTTGCAGCAGGACTCACCTCGGGAGGAATGTTCTTCAACACCTATCCACACAACTTGAACTGCCTAAGCCACACCCGCAATTGTCTTATGGGATACACCATCGGTCAGGTATTGGGAAGCAAGGCTTAACGGATAAAAGTATGACCCGCCTGCAATAGTGCGGGCGGGTCATACGAAAACTCAAACAGGCCTCGCTACTGATTATTCACCCAGTAAATTTTCCAACGCAACCGCATCCAACTCAAGCGGCTCTTCCACGGTGCACTCGTAGTTGCCGTTCTCATCGATACCTATAAGAACATGGCTTCGATCACGTAAATTACCTTCGACCACCTTTTGAGCGATACGATCCACGATTTCACGTTGGATGAGACGCTTTAACGGACGGGCTCCAAAAATGGGATCATACCCATCGATAGAAAGATGCTCCATCGCAGCTGGCGTCACATCAAGAGTGATACGACGATCGGAGAGACGATCACGCACCTCTTCTAATTGCAGATCGACGATAGGTTCAATATTTGTCATATTCAACGCGTTGAACACCACTACATCGTCGATGCGGTTAATAAACTCAGGCCGGAATGTGGCACGCAAAGCCCCATCAATGGCTTGGTTCATAGCCTTTTCGTCTCCATGTTCGGCGAACTCACGTATAAATTGCGAGCCCACGTTACTGGTCATGATAATAATGGCATTCTTAAAACTAACCACACGACCTTGACCATCGGTCAAGCGACCATCATCCAACACCTGTAGCAAAATATTGAACACATCAGGGTGTGCCTTCTCAATCTCATCGAGCAAGATAACCGAGTACGGCTTGCGTCGTACGGCCTCGGTCAGTTGCCCGCCTTCGTCATAGCCTACATATCCCGGAGGCGCACCGATAAGGCGCTGCACGCTAAACTTCTCCATGTACTCGGACATATCGATACGCACCATGGCTTTTTCGCTATCAAACAAGTATTCAGCTAAAGCCTTAGCAAGTTCGGTTTTACCTACACCCGTGGGGCCCAAAAACAGGAAGCTTCCAATGGGTCGATCCGGGTCCGACAAACCTGCGCGACTACGGCGAATAGACCCAGCCACAGCCGACACCGCCTCATCTTGACCCACCACACGTTCATGAAGCTTCTCTTCCAGGTCGATAAGCTTCGCCATCTCTCCCTGCATCATCTTCTGCACGGGAATACCTGTCCACACAGATACGACATCAGCAATCTCAGTTTCCGAAACCTCTTCTTTAAGAATAGCTCCATCTTGCTGCTTGGTGTTCAGCTCTTCTTCGGCCGCATGGAGACGCTGCTGCAACTCAGGAATGCGAGCATAGCGAATCTCAGAAGCCTTTGATAAATCGCCTTCGCGCGTAGCACGCTCTTCCTCTTGCTGGGCACCTTCGAGCATGGCTTTAAGATTCTGTACGTTCTCGATAACATCTTTCTCGTTTTGCCATTCGGCCTTACGCTTATCCAAGTCTTCTTGAGCAGTCGCAATTTCACGGCGCAGCGTATCAAGACGCTCTTGTGATACCTCGTCAGATTCCTTCATCAACGCTTGTTCTTCGATCTGCATTTGGGTCAGTTTACGCTCGGCTGCATCAACCTCTTCAGGCATGGAGTCGATCTCTATGCGCAAACGACTAGCGGCTTCATCCATAAGGTCAATCGCCTTATCGGGAAGGAAGCGGTCCGAGATATAACGATTCGAAAGCTCTGCAGCTGCCACAATGGCGCTATCGGTAATGCGTACGCCATGATGAATTTCGTACTTTTCTTTTAAGCCTCGCAGGATAGCAATGGTATCTTCCACCGAAGGCTCGGTCACCATCACGGGTTGGAAGCGGCGCTCGAGGGCAGCATCCTTCTCGATGTACTTACGGTATTCGTCAAGCGTAGTGGCCCCAATAGCATGCAACTCGCCGCGAGCAAGGGCTGGCTTCAGCATATTGCCGGCGTCCATAGAACTATCTCCGGTGGAGCCAGCGCCTACGATAGTATGTAACTCGTCAATGAACAAAATAATGCGTCCATCGCTTTGCTTAACCTCGCGTAACACTGCTTTTAAGCGGTCCTCGAACTCGCCACGGTATTTAGCACCTGCCAGCATAGCTGACAGATCAAGAGTTACAATATCTCGATCTTTTAACGACGAGGGAACGTCGCCCGCAACGATACGCTGTGCTAAGCCTTCCACGATGGCCGTCTTGCCGGTACCTGGTTCACCAATAAGTACCGGGTTGTTCTTGGTGCGGCGCGAAAGCACCTGAATCGTGCGGCGGATCTCTTCCGCGCGGCCAATGACCGGATCAAGTTTTCCTTCGCGAGCTTGCTGAGTAAGATTCTGGCCGTATTGCTCCAAAGCCTCAAATTGCACTTTGTTTTGCTGATCGGTCACCCGGGTGTCGCCGCGCAACTCATCGTAAGCCGCTTCGATGCTCTTACGCGTTACGCCGGCCGTATTGAGAATTTTACCAGCAGCACCTTTTTCCTCGGAAAGCGCTATAAGAAGATGTTCGCTGGTGGCATAGGCATCCCCCAGCTTTTCGGCAATCTTTACCGCACTGTCAATCAGATTCATCAGCGCAGGGCCGGGGATGCCGCTCATCATCATGCCGCCAGTATTGCTTACTTTCGGCATACGCTCGATCTCGGCATCAACATTAGCAAGCAGCTGGAACGGTTCGGCACCAATGCGCTTGACGATGGCTGATAGGTTGTTTTCTTTTGATTCGAGCAGGGCCTTCAGCATATGTATAGGCTCGGCCTGACTACTCTCGGCTTCGGAGGCGATTGAAATGGTCTGCTGCAAAGCCTCCTGCGCAGTAAGGGCTAGTTTGTTCAAGTTGCCCATGTTCATACGGAATTCCTCCTTTATTACTTATCGCGTGGTTACGCGGAGTTCTACTGTAGACGCCTGATAGCTAATGCGCCCACGTCAGCGCGCACAAGCGAATTCACGCTCTCACGTGTTTCCAACTCATGCACGCGATCTGCCAGACGACGTACACGTTTGTGTAGGTCGTCAATTTCGTTATCACGCTCATTCAACCGTCCTTGGAGGTCAAGAATGCGGATAACCCCTGCGAGGTTGATGCCCTCGCCGGTCAATTCATTAATTAACTCAAGCCGTTCAATATCCGCCGGTGAATACATACGGGTATTACCACTCGTACGCTGCGGCGTAACGAGACCTTTTTGCTCGTAAGTACGCAGCGTCTGTGGATGCACACCAGCAAGTTCGGCCGCCACACTTATCATGTAGAGAGGGCGGTTGCGATCGGTACGCTCAGTCATTACCAGCTCCTCACATCTTCAGTGGTTGCAGCCATGAAGTCTTCCATTGCTTTCTTCTGACCTTCATTCATGCCCCTAGGCACCTGCACGTCGATTTTAACCTTCAAGTCGCCCGTACCCTCGCCTTTCACGCGCGGGGCACCTTTCCGCTTCACGTTCAATACGGTTTCATCCTGCGTACCGGCAGGCACCTTTACGCGCACTTTTGTACCGTCAGGTGCGGGCACAATAACGCTAGCGCCCAGCGCTGCCTCGGCCACCGTTACGGGAACGTCAATCTCTACATCGGCTCCCTTACGAGAATAGTAGGGATGCTCGTCAATCTTCGTAGTTATAAGCAGATCTCCTGCTTCGCCACCGTTCTCTCCCAGACCGCCCTTTCCTTTAAAGCGCAATCGACCACCGTCGACAGCGCCTGCCGGAATCTTCACGGTAAGTGTTTCTTTATCACCGCGTCCGGGAATACGCACGGTCACCAGCTTCTCAGCGCCCTTAAATGCCTCATCAAACGTCACGTTTAGCGTTACGTTCATGTCTTGGCCCTTACGAGGACGTGGCTGATGCGAGCCACCAAATCCACCGCCACCGAAGTCCCACTCAGTACCGAATGCTCCCTCGCCGTGACGAATGCTCTCCAGAATATCCGCCCAGCTACCAAAACCACCGCCGCCACCGCCAAAAATATCTTCAACGTTGACGTTACCACCTCCACCCCAACCTTGTGGAATATGATTTTCGTTGGCCGTGCCATACTGATCGTACAGCTTGCGCTTCTTGTCGTCGGAAAGCACCTCGTAGGCTTCGTTGAGTTCCTTAAATTTTGCCTCGTCGCCGCCCGTGTCGGGATGATGGGTACGCGCCAGCTTACGGAACGCCTTTTTTATCTCGTCAGCCGAAGCCGTGCGTGGAACGCCCAGCGTCTTGTAGTAGTCCGGAGTCGCCGCCATGCGCTCCACCTCCTTAATCTTGTCGAAATCAAAAGCGGGCCGCCTTGTGATGCTGCCCGCTTGTTAGTCTTACCTTTACTTTGCTGCGTTATCCTGCGGCTTTTCCCGTTTAGGTCCGCCACTGGTTACTGTTACCATAGCGGGTCGCAGACACTTTGACCCCATCTTGTAACCTTTTTGGTACACGTCAGCCACCGTTTCGTCGGGAACGCTCATATCCTCCACGGTTGCTACCGCTTGTGCCTCAAGTGCGTCGAATGCCTCACCCTTCGGATCGATCACCTGCACACCATCTTTAACAAGCGTAGCAACAAATTTACTGTGCACAGCCTTTACGCCATCAAGTAGACCGCCTTCACCGTTCTTTTCAGCGTAATCGATGGTCCGCTCGAAGTCATCGATAACAGGGAGAAGACTTTCTACCAATTTCTCGGTAGCGCGGGCTTTTTCGGCTTCGCGCTGTTCGGCCGTACGGCGTCGGTAGGTATCCCACTCCGCGTGCAGACGCAGATACTTGTCTTGCCATGCGGTAGCCTCAGCTTTCGCCTTGGCCACCTGATCGTCAATCGAGGGCTCAATCACTACGCCATCCAATACTGCTTCGGCGTCCTCAATAACCTGAGCTGCTTGCGCGCCGGCCGACCCTTGCGGGTCGGTCGACTCGCTTGCTGCATCGGCTCCCGAGGAGGGGGTAGAGCCGCTGCCCGGATCGGCGCTGCCCGCAGACGGCTGGGCTTTACCAGCCGTCTCGTTCGTATCTTCGATAGGAATGTTTTTGCCTTCGCCGCATGCCGCGCGCTCCGGCGAGGGGTTGCTCGGCTTGGGCATGGTTTACTTCCCTTCCTTAGTATTGTCGTTCTCGTCAACAACCTCATAGTCGGCTTCGATGGTGTCGTCTGCCGGAGCCGTCTCAGCAGCGGCAGCTTGAGCACCAGCAGCTGCGCCTTCGGTGGAGTACACAACCTCGGCCAATTTATAGCCTGCCTGCTGCAGTTTCTCGGTAGCTGCCTTAATGGCATCCAGGTCGGAACCCTCAAGTGCGCTCTTAGCCTCGGCAATGGCCTCTTCAGCCTGAGCCTTCATATCGGCAGGTGCCTTGTCGCCCAGTTCAGACAACGTTTGCTCGGTAGCGTTCACCAACGCATCCGCGTTATTGCGCAGTTCGATTTCTTCCTTGCGCAGCTTGTCTTCCTCCGCGTGCGCCTCGGCATCCTTAACCATGCGATCGACTTCATCGTCGTTCAAAGCAGTAGAACCAGAGATCGTAATTTGTTGCTGCTTGCCTGTACCCAAATCCTTCGCCGACACGTTTACGATACCGTTGGCATCAATATCGAAGGTAACCTCAATTTGAGGTACACCGCGACGAGCAGCCGGAATACCACTCAGCTGGAACTTACCCAAGGTCTTGTTGTCGCCAGCCATCTGACGCTCGCCCTGCAGGACATGAACCTCAACAGAGGTTTGATTATCAGCAGCCGTCGAGTAAATCTCAGTCTTACGAGTCGGGATCGTGGTGTTGCGGTCGATCATCTTGGTCATAACACCGCCCATGGTTTCAACGCCCAACGAAAGCGGGGTTACGTCGAGCAGCAAAATGCCCTGCACGTCACCAGACAACACGCCACCCTGTACGGCTGCACCCATAGCCACAACCTCGTCAGGATTCACGGACATGTTCGGTTCCTTACCGGTTAGCTTCTTCACCAGTTCCTGAACCGCAGGCATACGGGTCGAGCCGCCAACGAGAATAACCTCGTCGATCTCACCTGTCTTTAGACCTGCATCTTTCAGTGCCTGCTCAACTGGCTTCTTGCAACGATCCAGCAAGTCCTTCGTAATACGCTCGAATTCAGCACGCGTCAACGTGTAGTCCAAGTGCTTCGGACCAGAAGCGTCGGCCGTAATAAACGGCAGATTGATATTTGCCTGCGTCGTGGAGGAAAGTTCCATCTTCGCCTTTTCGGCCGCTTCCTTCAGACGTTGCAAAGCCATCTTGTCGTTACGCAGGTCGATACCATTTTCAGCCTTAAACTTATCGGCCAGCCAATCGATAATACGCTGATCCCAGTCGTCGCCACCTAGGTGATTGTCGCCTGCGGTAGCTGCGACCTCGAACACACCATCGCCCAGCTCAAGCACCGATACGTCAAACGTACCGCCACCCAAGTCGAATACGAGAATCTTCTCGTCTTTGTTTGTCTTATCCAAACCATAAGCAAGCGCTGCAGCTGTGGGCTCGTTGATAATACGAAGAACCTCAAGACCAGCAATCTTACCAGCATCTTTTGTGGCCTGACGCTGCGCATCGTTAAAGTATGCCGGTACCGTAATAACAGCCTGCGTCACCGGAGTACCTAGCTGCTTTTCAGCATCGTTTTTTAGCTTCTGCAACACCATTGCAGAAATTTCCTCCGGCGTATAATCTTTGCCGTCGATATCAACGACCGCACGGCCATCCTTGCCCTTCTGCAGCTTGTAGCTTACCGTCTTCTGCTCTTCTGGCGTCTCACTAAACGAACGACCGATGAAACGCTTCACAGAAGACACGGTGTTTTCAGGATTCGTAACCGCTTGATTCTTTGCTGCCTTACCAACGACGCGCTCGCCATCCTTACGGAAACCTTCGACGGACGGGGTAGTACGATCACCCTCTGCATTCACGAGGATCTCAGGCTCGCTGCCTTCCATAACCGCCATTGCCGAGTTGGTCGTACCTAGGTCGATACCAAGAATCTTTCCCATTATCTTGTTCCTCTCTTTTGGAGTTTGTTGCCTTATTCGTTGTGCTTTGTTCTTTCCTCGCTATGCAAAGAGATGCGTACAACGCATCTGTCATGCCAGGGTGAGTACTGTGCGATCTTCCCTATAAGACCACTCACTATTCTTTCGACTTTTGCACTATATAATCTAAGTCTTTTATTGTCAAGTTATATTAACGGCTGTTGTTGATGTTTTGTAACGTTCACAAACTATACTCATATTTATAAAATGATACCTGCTTCAAAGACAAGTGTTACGACTCTTGCATCGGTCTGTTTCCAGAATGACTTCTCCAAAAAAGAAAATCCCCTGTATCCAAAAGAGATACAGGGGATTTGCCTTGTAGAGCACGCGGACAACATCCGCATTGTATAAGCGCTGTTAGTCTTCGATGACCTCGGGGATGGCACCCATCGGGCACTCCTCGACGCAATCGCCGCAAGCAATACATGCATCCTCGTTAACAACCTCGGCGACACCGCCAACAACCTCAAGCACTTCCTGCGGACAAGCGTCAACGCAAATGCCGCAACCGATGCAATCATCAGCCTCAATAACTGGATGAGCCATAACCGTCTCCTTCTAATCCGAAAGCCCCGCAACGGCGCGGCCAGCTTCCCCAAAAATCTACTGCCCGCAAGATACCATGGTTCCCCACAAATGCAAGAAAAATTGGCAATTTTTTCAGGCTGCGGCAGTGATTCTCTTATGGATGCAAGAAGAGAGCGACTTCCTTACTAGCAGATGCGCGGCAACTGCTCGCCCACCAGCATGTCCAGAATACGCGTGCCACCAAACGCCGTGCGAAGGAACACCTTAGATCCGCGCTCAGGTTGAGCGGCAGTCACTTCACCAATTATGGCAGCATCAATGCCATAGCGATTCGCGCGCATGGCAGCAAGGGCGGCCTCCGCCTCGTCAGCTGCAACAACACACACCATCTTACCTTCGTTGGCTACCTGCAATGCGTCATACCCCAGCATTTCACACGCCCCACGCACGACATCCTTTACGGGCACAGCATCTTCGTCGATGGTAATATCCACCTGCGCCTGTCCCGCGAGTTCATTCAAAGTGGATGCCAATCCTCCACGCGTTGGGTCGCGAAAGCAGCGCGTATGGGGAGCAGCAGCCAATACCTCGGCAATAAGGTGATTAAGCGGAGCCGCATCGCTTTCTAAATCGGCAGAAAACGACAACAGCTCACGACAACTCATAATGGTAATACCATGATCTCCGAGGGTTCCCGTTACCAGCACCTTGTCTCCTGGTCGGCATTGCGCGCCGCCCAAATTGACACCTTCAGGCAGCGTTCCCACGCCGCTTGTGTTGATAAATACCCCGTCGCCGTGACCCCGATTTACAACTTTGGTGTCACCAGTAACCAGCACTACACCAGCCTCATGTGCTGCCTCCGCCATCGAAGCGCAAATACGCTTAAGATCTTCGATAGGAAACCCTTCTTCTAAAATGAAGCCGCAGCTTAAATAACGAGGTGTTGCCCCACTGGTAGCCACATCGTTCACGGTTCCACAAATGGCCAATCGTCCAATATCTCCGCCCGGGAAGAAATGAGGAGCAACCACAAAGCTGTCGGTAGAAAATGATAGACGCTCTCCTGGCTCTGCAGCGGGTAGCACCGCAGCGTCATCTCCACGCAACAGTTCGTCGCCTGCGTAGGCAGCAAAGAACACGTCGTCGATAATGCGCTTCATCATCGTGCCGCCGCTACCGTGTCCCAGCATAACCGTGGTGTCCATCGTCTGTCCTCTTTCTTTTTTAGCTAGCTATCGTGCTTCGAAAATGTTTCACGTGAAACACCCTACCTCACCACGACAGGTTTTTATTGATGGCACATAGAATGACTCACTTGAAGTATTCCGTTTACTGCATTCACCATGCAATCAGTGTTAGATGTACTGCCCCGTAGTGGTAACTACCAAACGGCCGTTTTTCACACCTTTAGTACCGAGGATAAGGTTTGCCACATCTTGTACGAGACCCGTCTCGCCACGCAACACGATAACTTCAAGACAGTTGTGTGAGTCTAAGTGTACGTGCAGCGACGAAATAATAGACTCGAAATAATCGTGCTGTATGGCATGCAGTTTTTCCTGCAAATCACTGGCGTGATGATCAAACACAATGGTCAGAGTTCCTACAACTTCAGCACCCGGCGAAGAACAATCATCCTCTACCAGCGCGTCACGAACCAAGTCGCGCACCACTTCACTGCGGTTTTTCGCCAAGCCACGACGGGCAACAAGCCGATCAAAACGCACGAGCAAGTCTTCGGGCATCGCAACCGAAAAACGCATTAGGTCATTGCTCATACGCGTACCTAAACTAAGCTGACAGTGACGTTGCTGACACTTTCAGCATCGTCCTCAAGCACATCCTTCGCCTCACCAAGAAGCGAGCGTACTTCGTCGAGCAAAGCTTGGGCAGTATGCAGCTTTTCGGAAGCGCTGACAAACCCAGCGTCGCCAGCATTATGCCCTAGCGTATGAACCCAACGACGTTCTAACTTAATATGGTCGTCGATTTGATCGATCATCTGCTCGAGTTGATTGGTATTTACTCCATTGGTGCACATAGCACTCCTCCTCTATCTATTGAACGGGGTAACGCCCCGTGCGTGCTATCATGATCGTTATACGTGGAACAGTCGACGGCCGCAAGGGGCAGTGTGAAAAATTCCGCAAATGGTAACATGTACGAGGTGACCCTCTCTGAAACGAGGGAACTGTTCGCTCCCTATGTGTCCGGCGCTTACGAAGCGACGGCAATCGTAGTATGCTCCCACCCGCTTTCCGAAACAGCAAAAACGGCACTCTGTAACTCGACCGCCGCACGAGGATATGGACGTAATGCATGCACCTTTATCACCTTGGAAGAAAGACCTTCAGAAGAGAGACCCTCCCTCGATGAGAGCGCCTTGTTTTTACTGATAGAAGGCCTTGATCCTCTCATTATAATTGCTACCGACAAAGTGGCTACTGCCGCCTTGGAGAGAACATACCACCAAGCACTTACGCTCAATGCGGCCAATCGCTTGTTTGGACGCAGTCTCGTTGCTTTTACGTCATTTGAAGATTTATTAAACAGCGCCCATGACAAACAAGTTGCCTGGGCGCTGCTCAAGAAACTCCCAAAATTTGGTGACTAGTAAACAACGAACCTTACGCGGTGACCACCGCTGCTGCGGCATCGAGCAGCGCCGAAACCTCATCAACCGTCTCAGCCTCGGCATAGATACGAACAAGGGGCTCTGTACCAGAAGGACGCATCATTACCCACGCATCGCCCTCTAAGGAGAACTTTACCCCGTCGCGGCGATCGAACGCCAACACCTGCTTACCCGCTACACTCTCGGGGGCGTAAGATGGCACAATGGTGGTACGGAAGTTTGCCATCTGAGCTTCTGTAATAGAAAGACCACGACGCTCAAACTCCAGCTTGCCCACCTTATCGAACATATCGTCCACCAACTGACCCAAGCTCATGCCACGCTGCGCCATTGTTTCAGCCAATAGTAGCGCCATAAGTAAGCCATCGCGCTCCATAACATGTCCAGGGATACCAATGCCACCCGATTCTTCACCACCTAGCATAACGTCGCCTTTTTCCATCTCGGCGTAAATCCATTTGAAACCTACGGGGGTACTCGTAAGTTCCAGACCAAGGCGTTTACACTGGCGGGCCAACATTGCCGAAGCTGTAATGGTAGATACGACGCGGCCGTTTAGCCCCTTATCTTCAGCCAAGTGAGACACCAGCAACGTAATAATGCGATGAGGGTTCACAAAGTTGCCCCGCTCATCAACTGCACCAATACGATCGGCATCACCATCGTTAATAAAACCTGCATCAAAACCCTTTTCCGGGACTTTAGCAATACAGCGATCTACCCAAGGCGGAATAGGCTCGGGGTGAAGTCCGTCAAACGTGGGATCTTGCTCGTTATTGATCTCGCATACCTCAACACCCAGATCACGAAGAAGGTCTGCCAAGTAGCCGCGGCCAGCGCCATACAGCGGGTCTACCACAACACGCAGCTGGGCGTTCCGAATAGCATCTCCATCGACACGCTGCTTCAACACATCGAGGTAAGGAGTCATAAGATCTACTGTTTCATAGGTATCACGCGCTTCGGTAGCAACCTCGGGTAATACCGCCTCAACCCGGTCAGTAAAATCTTTACCGGCAGCCCCTCCATCGGACATGCGCAGTTTTACACCTAAGTACTCAGCAGGATTATGACTGCTTGTCAGCATTATGCCCCCCACGGCATTGGCATCTTGAGCCACCGACCAACACAAGGTGGGTGTGGGGCAATAATCCTGCGTGAGTTTCACGACAAAGCCATACGATGCCGCCACTTCGGCAGCAAGCTGTGCATAGGCATGGGCATCTCGGCGACAATCATGACCCACAATAAGCGTGCCAGGCGCGTCCACCGAACGACCCGAAGAAAGAGCATCCTCTTTGAAGATACGTGCAGAAGCATCCACCACGCGTACCAAATTTTCGTCCGTGAAATCATCGCCGATGATAGCGCGCCAGCCATCGGTACCGAAGTGAATATCTGTCACAAAAAGTCCTTTCCGCACAAGTGTTGGAGAAAATATATACGAATCCGTCTCCATCCCATTGACATCATTATAGCCAAACGACTTACGCGACAACCCAATCTCACGAAAGAGAACGAAAGTGAGATGAAATAGATTAAGGCCGCGGGGGAGGCGGCCTTAATCTAGACGAGTGAAGAGAGGAGATAGAGGAGTTCTTCTCTTTCTTGAAATCATTCTAACTCTCGTATTATTCTATGTCAAGAATAATTATGCACAAGTTAATCTCTTAGTAAATAGGTCAAAAATCACTATCGCGCCTTGTTCTTTTTGCCAAGACGTACCCAGAGACCTTTTATGCTGTTACGATAAACGAAACAAGCCGTATCAAAAGCACCGCAGCAAGCGGTAAAAGCGAAAGCGAGGTTGGCATGGCGAACAAGGGGCTTGCAAAGGACTCCTCTGGCATTTGCGTGCTAGTTACTGGCGGAGCTGGCTTCATCGGTAGCCACACCTGCATCGAGTTGCTAAACCGCGGATACCAGGTGGTCGTTGTTGACGACTTAAGCAATTCGAGCGTTGTCGCACTTGATCGCGTACGTAAGATCACGGGCGTCCAAGACAACAGGCTGTCATTCTACGAAGCGAATATTCTCGATCGCGAAGCTCTTGGACGGGTCTTCGAGGAAAACGAGATTGACGCCATCATCCACTTTGCCGGATTCAAAGCCGTGGGCGAAAGCGTACAGAAGCCGCTTGAATATTACTGGAACAACCTGGCGGGCACTTTAGTGCTCTGTTCAGTTGCGCGAGAATACGGCGTAAAGAATCTCGTATTTTCATCGAGCGCCACCGTATATGGCGAGCCTGCTTTCATCCCCATCACCGAAGAATGTCCTAAGCATGAGGCTACGAATCCTTACGGACAAACCAAGAGCATGCTTGAACAGGTGCTTACAGATTTGTATATAGGTGACAACGAGTGGAATATCGTATTGCTGCGCTATTTTAACCCCATCGGCGCGCATGAAAGCGGGCTCATTGGAGAAGATCCAAAAGGTATTCCGAATAATCTATTGCCCTATGTGGCACAGGTCGCCGTAGGTAAATTGCCAAGCGTAGGAGTATTCGGTGACGACTATGCTACACCCGACGGCACGGGTGTGCGCGACTACATTCACGTGGTCGATCTAGCACAAGGACACGTGGCAGCACTTGACTGGATGGGTGGAAAAACTGGTACGGGAGAGCCAATTGGCCTCGGCTCAATCAAAGGAGCGCCCGCTGCCGATGGAACACGCAGCGGTATTGGAATTTTCAACCTTGGCACGGGTACGGGATCAAGCGTGCTTGATGTGATTCATGCGTTTGAGCGGGCATGCGGACACCCCATTCCCTATGAAGTGAAACCGCGACGCGCAGGAGATATCGCTGAAAATTTTGCTGCATGCAACAAGGCATCCGAGGAACTGGGATGGGTCGCCCAGTATGATCTTGAACGTATGTGCGTTGATAGCTGGCGTTGGCAGTCAGGCAATCCTGACGGTTACACTACCTCATAGTGCCTCGACTAGACAACAAACATCTATAAAAAGGGAGCGATCACCTCGCTCCCTTTTTATGTCCTAAGTCTATAGTTATGATCCCAAAATCCCGATCAAACCAAAATCGTCGCCCGAAAGCCACACTTAGTAGTAACCAGTTCCTCCGCTACTCGATGATCGATAACTTCCCCCACTCTGATTAAGGAGCGAGTAGGGGTCAGCCGTAGAAACGATAGTGCTAGGATCTTCGCCAGACTCCACTGCGGTCATCATCTTTTTAGTTGCAGCTGGATCATTGAGTACATAAGAAACACCATTTATCAATTCAGGAGCAATAGCCGAAGGTGCCATTGCTGAATACATCGTAAGATCACCCTTATTTTTGAACTGCTCAGCCAGAGCAATAATGTCGCTCACCGATAAGTCAGTGGTTACGCATTTCGCCGAAGCTTGAATAACTTTTGGCAGCTCGGTAACAGGCAATGCAAGAACCTTATCCACTAAAGCACTAATGAGCTTGCGTTGATTAGCTGTACGAGTAAAATCTCCATCAACAAAAGCGCGACTACGCGCAAACACAAGTGCAGCCTCACCATTAAGATGCTGCACTCCCTCCTCAATGATAATTCGCTCGCCTCCGGGATTATCGGTCGTGTTATCGGCATCAGTATCGTCGATACGCTCGGTGACCTCAACATCCACGCCACCAACCGAATCCACCAGCTGCACCATCTCGTCAAAGTTTATTTCCGCATAATGGCTAATCTCCACACCCAACAATTGACTGGCCTCACGAATCGTAGCAGAAGCACCACCGTAGTTGTAAGCTGCATTGAACTTCTCACGGCCAACTCCGTTGTCAATATCAATCATCGTATCGCGAGGAATAGACACTAACGTGGCGAGATTATTTACCGGATCAACCCACACTACAATGTTCGTATCGGAACGAGCTCCAGCTGAATCGTCTCCCACTCGTTTATCAGAACCGATCAGCATCATATAAAATGGCTCATTGAAGCTTTTTTTGGGAGCAAGCACATCAAAGATGGCATTAATTTCATCTTGCGACTTATCACCTTTGTTTAATTCTTCATTGATAGAGTTAATATACAGAGCAAACGCTGTACCTGCACCAACAACCGCTACCAACACCGCTGCCAGAACGCCAAGCGCAATTTTCTTTCCGCGACCCATTCCTTTTTTAGCTTTGCGAGCGTATTGAGGATTACTGCGCGAATATTGGTTCGCTGCTGTTTGACGCGCATAGGCCGTATTGGCGCTCCTCCCCTGACTTCCTGACTCGTAAGCAGAGCGATAACTTGAAGACTTCGCTGAGTTCATACCTTGACTGCGTGCAAACTGATCAGCCATGCCACGAGAGGCAATACGACCGGACTGAGCTGCCTTTGCAGAACGAACGGCCCGAGCCGATTGCGGCGCACGTGAAGAGCGCGCAGCAGGACGGTTGGACCGAGAATTGCGTGACATCATATAGTTCTCCTCAACGGTTTCGAGCGATCGTTTGAACGAAAGTCGAGTGTCCAACGAGGATGCTTAGCATTAACACTCCTCCACTCCTTCCGCTTCGCCGAAACCTGCGCTCGTGCGAGTTCCTTATGCGCCGCCACAATGCCATCTCAAAACAACCCCCATCGTTCGAGGTGGTATGCACAAACCGCACAATAATCTTTACCATTTTAACATTGATGCGATAAGAGCCATAAAATTGGCATGTCATTTGAATAAAGCACACATAGCAAAACAACGTTTCCCGATATTTCGCCAAAACGTATTTTCGCGGTTACATAGTCAGCCTCAAGAGCGGCTAGGCTTTATTTCATGGTAACTAACGCCGCACATACCACAACAAAACAACATGAGCCTCTTGACGAGCTAACTATCACGTCAGCTATTCTCGGCCGCAATGTTACCAGGCTGCGTAAACGCGCGAAGATTACCAAACAACGATTCGCTATGATGGTCGAGATAGGACGCCCTTTTCTTAACCGAATCGAAAATGGGACCGCAGATCCTCGCCTTTCTATCGTTCTTCGCCTCGCCGATGCGTTGGGTACCACACCTCAAGAACTTCTCACCCAGCACGATGAAAGTAGCAGTACGGCAGTTCATTCTCGCTCTCGTCATGCTCGCCTATAATAGAACTTTCCTAGGCTAATTCCTCATCGCGAGAGACAACTTTCTACCTCTTCATTATCACATACATTAAGGCTGATCCTAAACTTGCACCTATCGTATCAACCAACCAATCTATCGGGTCACACATGCGTCCCGGTACAAATAGCTGGTGAAGTTCATCAGACACTCCATACAGACTCGCACAAGCCACCGCAACGATGCAGGCTCGCCCGATAGGCAAATGCCAGCGCAAAGCATTGGCGAGCAACGCTCCTAACGCCGCATACTCGCAAAAATGTCCAAGAGAGGAAACAACATCAACATCAGGACCTACTACCTGAGTTTGAATTGTCTTTAAGTACTGAAACACCGTAGACAATAGTCCAAGGTCGCTGCCTAAACCTGTATCGGTGTTCGACGACATAAAGAAGATAAAACCGGCGCACGCAATAACCAGTATCCAGCTAGCGACAACAGCGACTACTGGAGCTTTATTTGTTAACTTTTCGGTATACATATCACCTACGATAACACAGCTCACAAAAAAGATGAAAGAAAGAGCAGGTCTTTCACGAGGTCTCTGCGAAGATACATCCTCTATCGCCCCGTAACCACAAAGCAGTTTCGCGCAAGTCTTATGTGACCCAATATGTTTAGTAGCTTACTGAATAAGATCAAGTAATTCTTTCGGATTAACAATAAGTCGATCGGGACTGACGGCATACAGGCTCTCAGCGTGATGATATCCCCATGTCACTCCAACCGCATAGGTTCCGGCATTTCGTGAAACCACTACATCACCCGGAGAATCTCCTACATATATCGTACGCGATGGAACCGTGTCCAACTCCTTAATTGTTCGCAATAAGCCTGACGGGTCGGGTTTACGAGGTATCTCAGCACACTCACCATGAACCACATCAAACAGACGTGGCAAATAAGAACTTATCACTTCTTTTGTGCCTGTATCAAACTTGTTTGACAATACACCTAATTTAAGTCCCTGCGATTTCAATTCCGCCAAAATTTCTGGAATGTCCTGATAAGGCTTAGTAAGCTTATGCCCATAACGGGGGTAAAGCTCCCTCCAACGCTGCATAGCTACCTCAACGGTATCTTCGTGGGCATCAGCGGGAACCGCTTGATACATAAGCGCACGCACTCCATTTCCAACAAAACTAAGTATTTCAACAGGCGTGCGTTCGGGAAAACCGCACTCGCGTAGAACCGCATTGGTGAGCAAAATTAAATCGGGCAACGTGTCCAATAAAGTACCGTCCAAATCGAACACAACAGCTTCCACAACACAACCAACATCCTCGCAACCAAATTGAAAACTTGTTTCTGTAGGATCCATCGGATTACCTCAGTCCTAATACGAAAAATCCAAGCCGAAGCTTGGAACAAAGTTGATATGGAGCGGGTGACGGGACTCGAACCCGCGAATACAAGCTTGGGAAGCTTGTGCCTTACCACTTGGCGACACCCGCATTTCTGCTGATCAAATATTTCATCTGATCGGATAGAAATTATAACGCAAGAGATACAAGGAGCCAATTAGACATACCGAAAATTAAGGGAAGATTATAAAAATTGCGCGTGAACCAATTAAGGTACCGCCGAAAGTTAAAAAGTACCGTCGAACTTGAGCTCGAAGGTACTTTTTCGTAAGTCACGTTGGAAAGAGCAGACGTTACTTTTTCGCAGCGCCGATGCGGCAGATAGTAGTGCCACAGTCGGGGCACTTGCCCTTCGTGATAGGCTTACCGTTTTTCGTCGTGCCCTCAACGGGATCTTGCATCGTCTTCTTGGCCTTGCACTTTACACAATACGCTTCGATAGCCATAGCTGTTTTGTACCTTTCTGCTCTTTACTGAAACGAGTGTACACCCGTATTCGAATACTCGTGATTCGAGAGAATCCTGCGAGTTCATCGCCGCATTATACGGCAGCACCACGTACACAAGCTTGAAATGCGCCTTTGGTTTTATATATTCTTCAACAACTCCATAACGAAATCAGAGTTGTTCCCTAGAGTCTCCTCGTCAATGTTCTCCAAAACATCATCCCCCTGAGCAAAAAACGCTGGCTTTGCGCCCTCCATTCCAGCAAGATGCATTGCTTGGAAACCCTGCCGTATCGCAATTGAAGCCGCGCTATCCTTCCAAAGGATAGCGCCCGTCTCGACAGATAATCCAGTCGCCTGTGAAGCTTTTTTAGTATAACGCTTCATCCGCGACGACGTTTTCACCTTACGGTAGTACCCCTCACGTTCAATGAGACTTAAGTTACCGGCACCGAGGGCATCGAGGTCTATCACGATAGATCCGCGTAAATCCTGGTTGTGTTCAGCCAGAAAAGCACGCATACCCCCGTGATTAGCTAGCTCAGACCCCAGCGCCACAAACCACACTTCTGTATTAATGTCAGGATTACGGAATTGATAGATTTGCTCGAGTTCTGTGGGCTGCTCACTATCTATAGGATGAAGCCCCGATGAAACATCCTCGTAGTCTTCAGGGATGCTCTCGTCGGTACGTCCAAACCGCTGACGAGAGAAGCCTCCACCGTTCCAACGATGACGACTGTTTACAGGGGACTCCTCTTCGTATTCTCCCTCTTCAAGATACGCATCATCCTCAGCGTAATACGGCATCGGCTCATTTTCCGCTACCTCATAAGAGTCTTCTTCGAACTCGTCAACATACCCCTGCTGATCCTCTTCACGAAAACTTTCCCAACCACCTCGGGCAGCACCAGCAGAACGTGCGTCGAATGTTTCGTCTACCTCGAGCCATTCCTGCGGACTTGCTTCAACTTCTTCTTTGCGTTTACGGAAGCGCAGTTTATCGAACAAACGACGCCCTCGCGATTTGGGCATGTCAACGTAGCCTGGTCCAGCAAAGGCACCCGTCTCGGTATATTCTCCCTCATATGCAGAATCGTCGGCATCATCTACATAAATATCGTCAGGATCGACGTTCTCAAGAAGTTCATCCCCTATCGGAGCAAATGCACCAGTAGCGCCAGCTGGCATAAATGAACCGGCTGCATTAACGGCACTATCTTCCTGGCGAGGAATCGCTCCCGAAAGCGAAGGAAGTGACGTGCGCAAATCGGAGCGGCCTGAAGCAGGAATGCTTTCGCCTTGAGTAGATGTCACCGTTAAAGAAGAACCATCTTGATCCTGTGTTGGAGTAATCGATGGAAGCATGGTAAGCAAGCTCTTTGCCGCACTCTTACCCGACTGCGCTACATCAGCCAGCGGGGCACGCTGCTTTGGCAGCTCAGTTATTGGCGTAAGGTTGGCGGCTGACATGCCTATATCAGGAAGCACAATAGGACGACGCTGGGCGGTAGGCTCAGCCGCAGCCAGACCCCGAGTCTCCTGAGCTGTCACGCTTGCATTATAGGCAGGCGAAAGAACTTCTATGCGACCACTCTCACCTATAGCAGCGCCTGTCACATCAACACGACGGGCAGTACGACTTACCTCACCTCGTTCTTCGAGTTTTTCCGCCTGCGTTTTACGAGGGTCTAAGAATGAGGGCATTCTTACGTCTTTAACGGGAGGCACATCTCCAAGCTTTAGTTCCCTCACATCAATCGGTGGCATAGCGCAGGTCGATCCCTGTTCGGGAGATGTTTCCACAGCCGGCAATGAAGACATTAAGGTATTGGTGTCAGATATTGCCGTCGATTGCTGAATCTCATGGGCACAAGATTCGTCATTAGTGGTTACGGCTGGAGAATCGAAATCCTGGGTTGCTTCGTTGTTGTCTGCCGCGTAACGTTGAGGTGCCTTTGCTTGCATAATCTCTTCATGAACCGACTGAAGGCGGGCTTCTATCTCGGTTTGAGGATGCGCTTGGCGAGCTTCAGTAGCGCTTGAGCTCTCTTCAAGTGCTGCTTCGAGCGCATCAGCATAACGAGAACGTTGCACTGTCTTATTATCAACTACTGGCTTTTTAGCTTTCTCCTGCGCCTTTTTAAACCAATCTGGCACCCCGCTGTGGCTCAATGAAGCAGACGGTGCTGGTTCGGCGGAATAAGCGGAAGCAGCACTATCAATGACAGAGGACCCCTCTTCCTCAGGTGAGGCGATAGCAGCGTTCTCAAGAGCAGCCTGCACGGTCTCCGGGGGAATAGTCATGAACGCCTCGCGAGTATTATCACGCAACGCCTGGTATTCAGCATCGGTCGGAACAGGCAGCGGAGGCTCTTTCACCTGCACAAGATTTGCAGCAAGATCGGCAGACATGCGGCCACTTACTGGCTTTCCGGTAAGTGCAGCCACGGCCGCTTTCGCCGCAGCCAAACGAGCTCCCTCACTCTGAGGGGCGATCTCTGGCGGTTTCACATTAGAAGCGGCATAAACAATCTCAACACCCTCGGGGACAAGACCAGCTGCACGAGCAGCTTCCTCACCATGAATCAAAGCATTTTCGTTCGCGACCAACTCCGCTTCACTCACACGGCCACGACCAACACGGCGCGCGATATCGAGCAGCACCGCAACGCCCGCGGCGTTACAATTTGCTGCTTCATTGTATGCAGCGAACTTGTGGGAGAACGCTTCTACAATAGGTAGAAAAACAATTATGAGCGCAATGACTAAAAGTACGTTCAGAACAATTTCTGTTACACCGGTGGCATTCAGAAAAAGTGTTGTACGCACCAAAAGAAGCAACGGTACAAAAACCATGGCACCTAGGTTAATCCAACGAAGCACAGGAAGAATCCCCACAAAGGGAGGCTTCAACTCCGAGCGGACCTTACCACTATCGTAATGTGCAACCAAAACAACTTTACGACGACGCGATCCACCAGCTTCGGCCGTATATCCCGGCTCGTATTTTGCAACAACATTTTGACTAACCCCACGCGCAAGCAGCTTCGAGAGAACAGGCTTATCGAATACTTCAGCAGCCAGCAAAAGCAAGGCAACTAAAGCTACGACAATGGCTGGAATAGCCAGCACGGGAACAAGCAGTGATAACACTGCCACTACCAGCGTCAGCGCACAGCAGATCGCACGAGGTATATCCTCGTTTGCTGCTCCAGTAAAATCTTCTATAACCGCCGATAATCCGGCATCTTTTTGCATTTGCTCAGTAATATATAGCGCGGCCTGCTGTTCTTCTTCCGTACCAGCAGGACGCGGGCCTATTTGCTGCGACAAATATGCAACGTGATCAACAATTTCCGGCATGCTCTTTGCCTTTCGCTCACGATTTAGTGACATCCCACTAGGCATACATTCCATCAGTATACGCTATTTATTTGGCGTACCCAAATAATCACGAAGAAACGCATCCGCTGATCCAGCTTGTGAACGAGCTGTTGAATAGGTATCGAAAAACATTGCTTTCACCCGTTCGAAATCATCGAATGCCGGCTTCGCGGCATCTTCAGGAAGCTGCGCTGCAATCGTCGCTGCTTCACTATCAGCCTGATTGTATGCATCGTTTTGTATAGCAGCTTCTCCTTTATTTTTTGCAAGAAGTGCATTGTCTGAAGCTATCGCATAGCTCATTGCTTCAAGGCGCTTAGAAAGATACATCTGAGATGACTCAAGATCAAGTGCGGGATAACGAGAAGCAATGTCGCTTAAAGCGCTCTGCGCAGCCGTAAAGGCAGCCACCGCCGCTTCAGTCTTCTGTTTAGAAGCCAAAACATGCTCATCGGTCGTATCAACAACGAGGGCAGCCGCATCACGTGCAAGAGCATCAGCATTTATAACACCTTGCCACGCTGTTCGTAGGAGTTGGGCAGCCGCATCGGCTTTCTGAGCAGCAACAGCAATCTGCTCACCGTTTTCTAACAACGCTCTCCGAGCTGCTACGGCAGCAACAGCTTGATTGGCTGCTTCCTTATCCTTCGATTCAGCCAGGTCAACAGAGAGGTTTCTCACAATAGAGTCAGCCTCATTGAGTTGATTTTGCGCCTCAGGAATACGTTCAAGCACACTATCGATAGTAGCAACTGAGGTATCATCAAAAGGTCGTGCCACAATCTCATCCAGCAAGATAGTGGTTTCGTTTGCTTGTTTAATTAAGTTCAGAGCACCGTCTAAGCGGTCAACTTGAGCCATATGATATTGATGTCCCTGATAGAGATACCATCCGCCCGCTCCAGCAAAGCTCAGTCCCACTACTATTACCAATACAGCCGCAAGAATACGCTGACGACGCCGACGCGACTTACGACGGGCAATTTCCTCTTCCGCAGAACGCTTAGGTCTCGCAGAAGCAACAACACTAACGGGTAGTTCTGATGTATGAGTAGCCGACGCGAGGCCCAACGAAGGAGTATCTTTCACCGAAGCCACGTCGTGCTTCGCACCGCCAAAATTAAGGGTACTAGAAGAAGAGGGCGACGTATCACCTGTAGAAGCGAATTCACCAGTAGAAAGGGGTAAGCCACTTTCTTTTGTGGGTGTGGTGAAGCTCTTCTTTTTACCAAGCGGGAGAGTAAATAACGAGATGTTCCCAAACCACGACGAAGGTGCCGCACTATCTTTAGCAGCTTCACTATCCAACTCGTTTTTTGCAGCTTCCAACACGCTAAACGAAAGTTCGTTCGATGTACCCACTGTGTGTCTTTTAATGTGGGCAGCATGACCCAATTTTGCTTTACGTTTACTCATACACCTCTACAACGGCAAGAGAGCCCGTTAGTCCCCCTCAACAATAAGAGAACTCGAGTTGTCGTCTGCTCTACCTTCCGATAATGCCGTAAGCTCTGCAGCAATTTCTGCACACGTGCATATTTTAATTGTTTTGCTAGGAAGCGAATTCAAAAACGATTTCCCATAACCTTTACTAATGAGTCGCTTATCAGTCAGGATAAGAACTCCTCGATCCTCCGCCTTACGTATAAGTCTACCAGCAGCCTGCTTCGTCTCCAGTACTGCCTGCGGCAGGACAAAACGTCTCCACGCCTGATCATCGCGAAATGAGCGCTCGCATGACAAAGGATCCGTCGGCTTTGCAAAAGGCAACTTCGGAATAACAACTCCGCGCAACGTAGCTCCTGGAGCATCAAAACCCTCCCAAAAGCTTTTAAGGGCAAATAAGGAAAGATGCTGATCAGCAATAAAATCGTCACGTAGCCCCTTTACCGAAACGCCCCACTTTTGGCACACTAAGCGTAGGTCATTAATTTTCAGTGCGGGTTGCACTACCTCAAAACAGCTCTCCATTTCACGACGATTTGTAAACAAGGTAAGCAAAGAGCCTTGTTGAGCGAGATGAACATCGATAAGTAACTCTTGAAGTTTACTGAGATAAGAATAATCATTGGGTTCTGGCATGTCGGAAGCAATATACACCGTCATATGTCCATCGTAATCGTAACTGGAATCAAGCTGACAGGCGCGACAGCGCGAACCTTCTCCCGCATTCAATCCGAGTGCAGCTTCAAAGGTATCGAATTGCGAACCCACTGCCAGCGTTGCTGAAGCAAAAACCACGGAATGGGTGCGTGCATACAGCGTCTCATTCATAGCCTCACCTACATTAAGAAGCAGAGCTTCCAACTTTTCTGCAGGTCGATCGTTTTTACGACAAAGCGTTGCAGCGTAGGCATAGTTATCAGGTGCTTTATCCAATATGATTTCGGCAGCCCGAAGCATATCCTTAAGTTCCATGGCTGTTGAGGCAATCTCTCGTTGAATAGCAGCTGCCTCATCAACGCCTTCTAAATATCCCACTAACTCTTGGCAGGCAGTTACCAACTTCTCGGCGGCATCTGTCATAATGCGTCCCAACGATACTATCCGAGAGAACGTCTCGCTACGACGAATGTCATCATTGAGCCACAGCTCTACATACTCATAGCCTTTTCCGCGTTTATTGGTATCAAAAAATAATAAATCTTTAATATGGCTGGTGAAATCTCGCGCTGTTTCAGCGTATATCTTACCGGCGGCGCGCCCTTTTGCCGTAAGCGCATAAAGAAGGGTCGGATTATTCTCTTTCTCAGACACCACGACACGCCGCTCAGCACGCACAAACACATTGCGCGATGCGTCGTCGGCGGAAACTCGCGTAGCCAAACGGAGGATATCCTCAGCAGACAAAGCCAAGGAAAAAGCTCGCCGCGCCTCAGCTTCGGCACCATGAGCCTCGTCTACCACCCAATAACGTATCGGAGGAAGCAATCCCCCATCTGCAGCAAGATCACAGAAAAGGAGACTATGGTTCGTCACGACAATATCAGCCGCTTCCGCACGGCGGCGTGCACCATGAACGAAACAGGAAGTGCCGTAATAAGGGCATTTGCGTCGCAAGCAGTCGTGACTCGTTGTTGTAATAACATAACGCGGTAGCGTACGATAATCGATCTTTAAACTATCCATGTCGTCATACTCGGTTTGTTCAATAAACGAAAGCAATCCCGCGAGCGCAGGTGCTTGGGATTGCTCTTTTCCCGCCACTGTCCGTGTGCCGGGACCGTCTGAAGCGATACGATCGATTTTCCGAAGACACGGGTAGTGGGAAAAGCCTTTGAGGGCTGCATATGTTAGGGAAGGTGTTGCTGCTGTTGGTTTTAAAACGTCCTCATCGAGGGCTTCTGTTGGCACATGGGGTGCGCTTTCAACAGAAGGAACAGCGCCCGCTAGTGCTGAGGCTAGAGCAGGCAATTCATGATATACCAGCTGGTCAAGTAAAGCATTTGTTTTAGTAGCAATGCCAACAGTGATATTATTCGATCGCGCGGTCAATGCTGCTGGAACCAGGTAAGCCATGGACTTACCCACACCGGTTCCTGCTTCAACCATAAGATTCTCTGAAGTTGAAAATGCGGCGCGCACTTCTTCAGCCATTGCCAATTGTTCAGCACGGGGCTCAAAATCGTCATAGAGAGATCCCACTAATCCTTGGGATCCAAAAGCCGCCTCTATATCGTAGGTAGAAGGGAACACCAAGTCACGATAAGGATCCGCAGCGATAACATCTGCATCAGTTTTTGGCTTAAGATCAACGTTTGAAATGCGGTTTCGGCGCATTGAACGCAATGAGAAACGTTCTTCCTTTTTTAATTCAAAGGGTGTTGCTGTTTCATCTTTCGATGAGACAGCAACAAATTCATTTTCCTTACTTGAATCATCTACCGAATATAAACCGTGCTTCTCGTCTATAAAATCTACCGACAGATGCGTAGAGCTTTCTTTACGGCTGGCAAAGTATTCAAAAACTACCTGTGTTGGCCATTGCTCGGGAGCAGCCATGCGGGCAATTTCACGTACGAGAGGTGTCGGCATAGCATCAACAGCAGCAAGCAAGATACGCAGAACAACACAAGTAGAAGCCACATCATCGTCGGCGCGATGAGTTGATAGAGGGGCACCGAATGCTTTTACTAAATCAAGAAGGCGGTGCGATTTAAAACGCGGGAGCGCAATGCGTGCCAAGTCAAGTGAGTCGATCCATGTATTCTCTAGTAAGGGATATCCACTTGGATGCCGCGTAGTAAAGGTTCTATCAAACTCGGCATTATGTGCGACAATTTTTGCATCACCAACAAATTTCACCAGTTCAGCAAGCGCTTCCTGCGGTTGAGGGGCTGTTACAACATCCTTGTCGTGTATATCGGTTAGATGAGCAACATCTTCTGGAATAGGTTTACCTGGATTAACAAAGGTGATAAACCAGTCTACAATCTTCCCATTTTCCATACGTGCTGCTGCAATTTGGGTTAATTCATCGTGATTGAAAGAAAAACCCGTTGTTTCAGTATCAATAACAACGATATTGCGGTCAAGATCACCATAATCGCCATTCGCTGCTGCTGCAGATAACGAAGCGTAACGTGCACGAATCTCTTCGGGCGTTCCGTCGCTTATAAAGTTTTGCAGGATGTCATGCGCCTGTTCGCTGTGCTTTTTCATAGCTGTAAGCCTACCATCTCTCAATGCATCGCACAAACCAAAACCTAAATGGTGCACAAGTTACCCTCATGATTATTACCTTCGCTATGCCTATCATTTGTATCAGTATTACGGGTATTCACTCTCCAGTGCCTTACATAAGCACCTATTCGCTACTCCGTTCATTTATCTCTCTTAAAAATGAAGCAAAGTTCTTCTCGGCTCATCGTTCAACTACAATATTTTTTACTCGATAATCTTCTAGAAATGTTTCACGTGAAACATTTCTAGATATCTTTTTTCCTGTTAAATTTTCGTCTTTATAAGCTTACGTCTCTCTCCTTAATTTTATACTTTACTTAGGGTCTGCTCCATAACAAACCGTTTTTCAAGCCCGCTGCAGACCCCTATCTCCTACCAATAACAACGGCCAGGATTGCAGCATCTTCAACGCCCACCGAATGAAGGTATAAGAAAGCCCCTCGAGCTTCTTTAGGTTG
>JAYFOQ010000013.1:0-50780 GCA_034932485.1 Gordonibacter sp. | reverse complement strand
CGGGATGTCGTCAAACAAAAGCTCTTCGAGCGTGTTTGGCGTCAGGTTCAGCAGCTCCTTGCCAGGCCTATGGAGCAATACCTTTTTGAGCGGCTTAATCTCGCTCGTGACGTGAATGCCGGTCATTGCAACCCTCCTTTTTCGTAGTGCATTATGCGGATACGGTCTTCGCCAAGTCGTACTCAGAACGTTGTGGGGAAGCGTCCTGAGTACGCTAAGCCCACCATGTGCCCGTAATACTTTGTTGAAAAGGTATAAAGGAGTGGTATCGATGGATAGATTATGGGTATACCGTTGATCTCAAGCCTGCTATACCCTCGCTAAACACCTGATGGTAGGCCCGATCGCGAAAGATCAATAGAGCATTTGGCGTTCGTACTGGTAATGATCAAACCGAAGGGGTTATATCGTGTATCATGGAAGGTGTAATTGAAGCGAAGCGCGTGGAGAGAAAGGGGTGCCCGTCTGTGAGCTTCGTGCTCTTTCACCTTACGATCGTGGTGCTTCTCGCCTCGGTCCTTACGTCGGCAACGTGCCTTTCAGCGTATCTCGTGTCGCATAAGCGCATGATGTTGTTTGCGTTCCTAAGTTTTTTGTTCTACTTCTTTGACGTAGCTTGGGTATTCCAAGATTCATTTGCTTTCGCCGGTGGCACCGTCGCCTTGACGAATTCTTATGTATTACTGAGATCGTTGGCTGTCGTGGTGTCGGGTGGCGGATTGCTTGTTTCGTTCTGGCTACTTATAACTGATTACCTAGGGGAACGTAGACGCACGGTACTCATTATTCCTGGAACGATATTCGTAGTAACGAGCGTTGCTATATTGTTGCTGCTTCCAGAGAGCGACTTGCAGAGATTTTTATTCTATTCAATGCGTGCGGCGATGCTTCTTTGGATGCTGCTGTATCTGGCTTATCGGTACATAGGGGCCAAAGACGAAGTTGAGAAAAATCGCATGAAGAAGCATCGTGCGCTCTATGTATTGCTTTGGGTGTTGGGTGCCGCGATGGTTGCGGAAGATGCCTACGGATTTCTCTTCTATGATGCAGTTTTGGAAGAGGGGATTCTGTCGTATTTTACTGAACGTAACTACGCAGAGAACGTGCTTATGCTCTGTTGTATGTTCTATGCCTTCCGTGCGGCCTTTCGTTCGCTTGCGCTGCGTTTTGATCGTCCCCCTACTCAGAGCGACAAGCTTCAAGAAGCTATCGATGGAGGTAGCTTGATGATGTATGGTAAGCGTCATCAGCTTTCCGAACGCGAACAAGAGGTGCTTCAGCTGGTGTTGTTAGGCAAGGACAATCAGAATATTGCCTCGTCTATGCATCTTGCTCCCGGAACAGTAAAGGTGCATATGCACAATATTCTACAGAAAACAGCCCAGCCTAATCGCCAAATGCTCATTCAAGATTTTTGGAAAACAACTTAACAGCCTCCCGCTGAAAAGCAGGAGGCTGAAAAAGGTGCTCTATGCTTCGGCTGCGGCACACTTGCCGGCTAAGCGTCCGAATGAAAGTGCGGTCGCTAGGCTAATGCCCGCTACAACTACGGGGTAATCCACCAAGAGGCGACGACCCATTGTGTTTCCTGCTACGAATAGTCCAGGGATGGGATCGTTTGTGCCGTTTTTTGTTACGTGTAGGTTGCGGTCGCATTCCAGGCCACCGAACATAACGAGCATGCCTGCGCTACCAAATGCGAAAGCATAAAACGGTGGGTTTTCTACAGGGAACATGCGTTTAGCGGTTTTGCCAAAATCTTCATCGAGTCCTTGGTGGCATAACTCGTTGTAGCGGGTGATTTCAGTTTTCACGGTATCGAGCGGTAAACCTGTCTTCTGAGCTAATTCTTCAAGAGTGTTGGCCTTGATGGTGGTACCGGCCTCGACGCTGGCTTCCACCATGGCGTTAGTAATGTAGCCCAAGCCAAAGCCAGACAGTACGGTCTCGTACTCCGCTACCTTGTCATCGGGGACGAAATGGTTGGTGTAGCCATGGCCGTCGGGCATTTTGTCAATTTGCTCAGGCCACTTACTATCGAAGATCTGCCAAGCTTTCACTCCCTTTTCTGCTAGCTTCTCATCTTTGGCGACGGGCTGACGTGTATGCTCGGCAGCGATGTTTTGTCCAGGTATATCCTCGTTCATGAATCGCTTGCCTTCCATGTTCAGCTGTAGGTAGCTGTCCACGCCGAGGGGGCCTCCCATATGATGCGTCATAGGCGCATGAGGGCCAATCTCCATCCAGCCCCCGGCCCAAATGCCCATCAGCTGCCCGCGCCCGTCATCGACGCCGCCGTGAAACTCTTCGGTCCACGGAGCGTAGTAATGACGCATTTCGGGGTTTGCGCCGTAATCGCCGCAGCAGAGTATCGTGCACGTGGCGTTTACTTGCAGGTAACCATCTTTCGTCTTGGCGTAGGCGCCCTTCACGGTTCCATCCTCTACAATGAGCTGTTCGCCTTCAGCCTCATAGATGAGCTCTGCACCACCTTTCAAAGCATCGTTGAAGGCGGCTTGACAGGCCCATTGCATATTCGGGTTCGTGGTAATGGTGCCGTGGAAATAAGGGTAGACTTCTTCTTTGTAGTTATAGCCTTCGAGTGCGGGAAAGCATTTCGGACGGATGTAGTTTGGCTTGTCGGTTTGGCGATTGGCTGCAGTGGACTTTAATACCTCGTAATCGGCGTTTTCAATGAACCAGTCGAAATCTTCGCCAGAGTGGTCGTACCAATAGTTGAGCATCCACGTGTCGGCTCGGCCACCGGTTTCCTTAACGAATTCATTGAAGATATCTTCCTTGGGAGCCCACTCAATACCTAAATCTTTCTGGATTTTTGAGCCCACTACGCCGAAGTCTCCGGCCATAGAAATAACGGTATAGCTGTCTTGAGGTTGCTTTTCTAGTACGATAACCTTCTTGCCAGCTTCGGCAGCTTCTTTGGCTGCGGCGGTGCCGGCCAGGCCCATGCCAATAATAAGCACGTCGCAATCCTTGGTTTCCTTGATGTTGGTTGGTATGGCCGGTGGTGTGAGGAAGTCGGGCGTGAACTTTGTTGATGCTCCGCTAGCAGAAGACGCACTTGCCTGTGTGCCTTCTGCGGTACCCTTTGCCTGCGGCGCACATCCGGCTAGTCCGGCTGTTGCGGCGGCAGCGGCTGCGGTTGCCCCAAACCCAAGAAAAGCTCGACGACTCAATCCTTTTTCTCCCATGAGACCTCTCCTTTATCTCCTTGCAGTGGTTGTCCTTGCTGTTTGTCAGGTGTAGTCGGCTCCTGCTGGACGCTGTTATCTTTCGATAAACTGCGCGATACGGTGCAAACACGCAAACGGACATTTTTCGCGAGGGCTACTTCTTTATCGTAAGTTCTCCCTGCGAGACGACACCATACGTCGCAGGGTGCTCAATTGCGACACCCGATTGCGGGTAGTTTTCGCAGTTTTGCCTGATGAGAGGCCTACCTGTAAAGGGTGGGTTGATCTTTTTGCTGCAATAATTAAAGTCTTAATCGATTTGAGTCAGAAGGGCGGGTGACGAAAGCGAGGGGATGGGATACACTGCACCCGAAGGGAAGCGAGGGCAAGATAAAATGGATCGCTTGAGGGAATTACTTAGGGGCATGCGTACGCGAGATATCGCGTTCATGAGTGGCTATGCACTGTATTTGGTGTTCGGTTATATGTCATTTGAGTCGCCCACGGTGCTGACATCGCTTGGCCAAGTGGGCTCATTCGTGCAGTCGCTGTTCTTGGTTGCAGTTATTTTCGCGCGCCTGTTGGTATATGGCACCATGATTGCTTTTGCGCGTCGAGCCGCGAGTCGTGTTTCGTCGCTTCTTGCTGTCGTAGTGTGTGGGGGAGTGGCAGCTACCGGCTTTGTAATCACACGGATGGCGTTTCAGTTTGCCGAGTTTGTGCCGTTGCCCGATTTGGTGCCATGGCTTGTGTTTGGTGGCTTGTTCTTCGGGGCCGGCGATGCACTTATCAATTTATTGTGGGCGCGTTTTTGTGGTACGTTTGACTTGCGTCGCGTTTATTTGTTTGTGCTTATGAGTAACGTGGTGAGTCTTGCTGTGTATTTTCTTGTAACAACGCTGCCTCCAGATATCATGCTGCCAGTGGGTGCGGTGTTGTTTTTTGCATCAGTGCTATTTTGTAAAAAATGCCTTGATACGCGTGCCCCTATCGCTGAAGAGTACTCTGTCCCCATGTTTAAAGGCGCACTTTCAACGTTGTGGCGGCCAATACTAGGTACGGCTATTTTGTCGTTCATGAGTGGCCTTATGCTGCAAGTTACAACGCGACAAGACATTCCTCTCTCAACGTTTCAGCAGACATCACTCGTTACGCAGGCGGTGGTGGTTGGAGCCTTGTTGTTGCCTGCATTGTTCGTGAAGAATCGACCAAGTTTGGGTTCGGTGTACAAGGTTGCACTGCCTCTTTCGGCGGCAGGATTTTTGCTGCTACCGCTTATTTGGAACGGTGTGGGCGGTTTGGCGAATGCATGTGCTCAGTTGGGGACTTTGGTAGCTGGCATTATCTTGTGGTGCATGCTTGCAAACGCAGTGCACGACACAAAGCTTCCCGCCGCGTTACTGTTTTCTTGCTCTCTTATGTGTACAAGTGCGGCGCAGTTAACGGGCACGCTTGTAGGTTTTTTGCACGCCGACACCATTGGGCAAGGTGATTTAGAGCTTACGGCAGTGGCTCTTGTGGCGGTGTATTTGGTGGCCATGGTGTCGATGTTCCTCTTTAAGGATAAGAATTTACAGGGAGTGGACGCGGTTGCCGATGCTTCGGTCATTCCGGTAGCCGAGCGCCTTGGGGATGCTCTTGAAGTGAGATGTGGCGTGTTGGCGCAGACTTACGGATTTACGCCGCGCGAAGCCGAGATTCTTGTGTATTTGGGTCAAGGTCGGACGGCGCGTGCTGTTTCCGAGAAGCTGGTTGTGTCTGAGAACACGGTGAAATATCACATCAAATCTATTTATCAAAAGCTCGATGTACATACTCGCGATGAGGTAATCGACCTCATCGAACGTGTCGAATAGTGTGCGGGTTTATTCTCCAAGGAACATAGCTGCTTGTTTCATGACGCCCATTAATAGCTGACGGTCGTTGTGTGGGCGGTATGCTTGCTGCTACGTAGACACAAACCACCGAGCATGCTCATCCTTCGGCCAGCTCAAGCGTATACGGTGGGGCTTTATTCTGCTAAAGTAATCAAATCTGTCCGGTTTACTATGGGGTAAGCCACCATTGCCTTGAGCGTGTGCTTGAAAATGGGGGCGGCAGAGGGGATTTCGAGAGATGGCGCGAAAAGCGTTTCTCTTTGAGAAAAAAGGAAAGGAGATGACATGAGCAGCACTATTGTTCAAAAGTTCAAGAACATCGGACCCGGAGCGTTGGTGGCGGCCGGTTTTATCGGACCTGGCACGGTCACTACCTGTACGGTTTCCGGTGCTAGCTACGGCTATACTATGCTGTGGGCTCTGCTGTTCGCCACAGTAGCTACTATTATCTTTCAGGAGATGGCAGCGCGTGTGGGCATTGTTTCAGGCAAGGGCCTGGGTGAAAACATTCGCGATCGTATTCCCAACAAAACGCTCAAGTGGATTGCAATCGTAATTGTTATCATCGCCATTTTCATAGGCAATGTGGCTTACGAGACAGGCAATATCACAGGTGGTATTTTGGGTATACAGGCGTTCTTCCCTGATGCTTCCATGATTCCTATTGTTGTGGTGCTGGGTCTTTTAGCATTTGCGGCTTTGTGGATTGGTTCGTACAAAGTGGTCGAAATTGTACTTACCGCCATCGTCGTGTTTATGGGCGTAGTTTTTCTGGTAACGGCGTTTGCGTCGAGCCCAGATTGGGGTGCTGTTGCCGCGGGCTTGTTCGTGCCGACCTTGCCCGAGGAAGGTTCAAAGGGCATTCTTACCGCTGTAGGTCTTATTGGCACCACGATTGTACCGTACAACCTATTCTTGCATGCCTCTGGCGCTTCCGAGCGCTTTAAAGACCCTGCTCAGGTATCTGATGCCCGCTTTGATACCGTACTTTCCATTGGTCTCGGTGGCATAATTTCTATGGCCATTCTCGTGTGTGCTGCTGCCAACATTTTCGGTACGGGTGTCGCGGTGACGAATGGTAAGGATATGGCTATTGCCCTTCAGCCGCTTTTGGGCTCGTGGGCTACGTGGATGATTGGTCTGGGCCTCTTGGCTGCAGGATTCTCCAGTGCCATTACCGCATCGCTTTCGGCCGCCTATGCGGTGAATGGTGTGTTGGGTTGGAAGAAGACGTTGAAGGATCTGCCGTTTAAGGCAATCTGGATTGTCGTATTGGTGGCCGGCTGCCTTATGGCTATCTTACTGGGTAAAAGCCCCACGGAGCTTATCCTTGTGGCGCAGGCAGCCAACGCTATTTTGTTGCCTATCATGGCATTCTTTGTGCTGTATTGTGCCAATGGCAAAGACCTGGGGAAGTGGAAAAACCACCTCTTCGCAAACATTGCCGGTGTGGTAATTATTGTGATTACCCTGTTCATGTGCTGGCGTAATATGTCCAGCTTCATTGCGTCGCTGCAGACCTTGATTGGCGGGTAAGCTTTGCCTACGTTCTGCTGAAACTTTTCACGCGCCCGCCCTCCCGGCGGGCGCCTTTGCGTCAGGGGTGATGAGAATTCTGTCGATTTCGGCTTGCAGAAAGGGAAGTGCCGCTCTCTCTAAACCGATATCGTCGAAACTCCTGGTGCCCGCCAGGAAGAGTGGACCTCGGTATTTCGCTGGGTTGCCCAGTGTGGCTTTGCTCCGCGTGGCGGGGTTTAATATGTTTCTTTTTCAGTAACAGTTGACTTGGACCCCACTCCAGGAGGTAGGATAACCTCAATACAACGAGTGCGAAAAAAGGAGCACGCATGAGCATTGACATCAACGAGAAAGCGCAAACCTACCGTACTCGTCTTTTCCCGGGATCCGAGTCGCCGTTGGCAGATACCGACCCTGAATTTCTCGACCGCCTTGACCGCTTTGCGTTCGGCGAGGTGCCGGGCAGCGATAACTTGGACGACCACACGCGGATGATGGCCATTTTGGCATCGCTCGTGGGCTCCCAGGCAATCGATCTGTTCAAGGCTATGGCCAAGGGCTCGTTCAACGTGGGGCTTACGCCAGTGGAAGTGAAGGAGATTGTCTACCAGGCCACCCCGTACGTGGGCATGGGGCGTATGTTACCGTTTTTGTCCGCCGTGAACGAGCTGCTGAGACACCGACTTGTGTCGCTGCCCCTTGAGGGACAGGCTACCACGACGGAAGACACGCGTTTTGAGGCCGGAGTGCAGAAGCAGGTGGATCTCTTCGGACCGCATATGGCGGGTTTCCACCAATCGGGTCCGGAAGAGACGCGCCATATCAACCGCTGGCTTGCCGAAAACTGCTTTGGCGACTACTATACGCGCACAGGCTTGGACGACGCACAGCGTGAGATGATCACACTGTGTTTCTTGGCTGCCCAAGGAGGATGTGAGCCGCAGATGGTTAGCCATGCGCAGGCGAATATGCGTGTGGGCAACGACCGCTCGTTTCTTATCAAGGTGATGTCCCAGTGCGTGCCCTATATCGGTTACCCGTGCGTTCTCAATGCACTGCGCTGTATCGACGAGGCCGCGGAAGCGCTCGAGGATGCAGCCGAGTAGGTAAGCACCTAAAGCGTGCAGGTGGTGGGGCGATCCCCCTCCCTACGCCTGGCGTTCCACCAAATCTATGAGCTCCTGGTGCGAATGAACGTCGAGTTTGGCATACACGTGGCTGACATGGGTTTTTACGGTATTGTACGATACGACGAGTGCCTCTTGGATAAAGCGTACGTTGCGCCCGCGCGCTAGATACTCGAATATCTCCTGCTCGCGCTCGGTCAGGCCGCGTGCCTTGCCAATAGCGGCGCAGCGCGCTTCGATCGAGGCGGGCGTGCTTCCGTCGGTATGGGCGGGAACAACTGGGGCAAGCGGAACGACTCCCTTGATGGTGTCGGCGAAGCTGAACGTCTTTTGCACCAGCACCACGTAGGCGAAGATGCCGAACACGATGATGGCCGAGATGGTGGAAATGACGACGGGGTCGGCCGCTTGGCCGTTGGTGAATCTTCCGAAGTTTGCGCCGAGCAAGGTGCCCCATGAGGCCATGGCATTGCCCCATGCCAACATCGGTAGGGCGTTCAGCGTGTTCTTTGAGCCGAGCGCGATAAGCATGTAGTACATCAGTATCTCGAAGAAGCCGGTCCCGCACGATAGGAGCGTGCTGGTGATAGATCCCTGTACGTGGGCGATGGACAACATAAGGAAGCCGGCGGCCGAGCAAAGGATCGAGAGCCGGAACAAGCCGTCCAGCGAGAGCTCCTTGCGGCTTGCGAGGGCATAGATGGCAAGGATGCTCAGTGGAACCAAGGCTCCCAATGCTAGCAGGGGCACTCGGTTGATTTCGCCGAACGTCAACGTATAGCCGTAGATGAAGCGGAAAATGAGCAGCGCGACGAACACTTGATGTCCGAAGGGAAGGAACGATCCCGGGGCCGTAACGGCGGCTTGAGCAGGCGACCCTTCGGCGTACATCTGGTCGAAGATGGGCCGTGCGAACGAGGCGGCAAGAGCGATTGATCCTAGGGGGATCAGGCAGAATAAAGCGAGGTTTGCTTCGGCAGGCAGCAAGGAGAACAGCTCGCGGCATCCATAGGCAAGCACGTAGGCAAGCGCCACAGCAATGCCGAGCTTACGCATGCCTAATCCGATGCAGCCGATGCCAACAACGATATTCGCCAGTCCGGTTCCGATGGTGGCCAAAGACGCTCCACAAACTAGGACGACCGGGGCATGTAAGGTGAGGCCCACAACCACCAGCAGAGCCCCTGCAATCATAATGACAGAGCTGATGCGGAAGAACCGTTTGCTACCGAACAGGCGTGGTCTCCAGTACGAGAAGAAGGCAATGGCGGTAAGCGTGAGTCCTCCCATGATGGCGCTGGCTTCGCGTGTCCATATGAACACCGAATCGAAGAGGGGAAACGCTGCGTAGTTTAGTAGCCAGTACTCGGCGAACGAGGCCATGAGCGCGATTGTGCACCAAACCGTGCGCGACCAACTTGTCGCGGGCGCTGGTGTTGATTCTCCACGTGCGGAGACGGCGGTAGCCATGATGCCAACATCCCCTCCCCGGAAAAGCATCGTTTCGTTATCTGGCGACTATTTTAACAGGTGCCTTTGATGTGCTGTCGCAAGAGAGGCCAAAACGTGGTCTGTCCGTGTGCGGCAGGGCAAAATCACCCAAGTCGTATGAGTAGCTTCACCCGGGTCACGTGACGATTTGCAGCACTTGCGAGCGTAGGGTGAAGCACATTAAACCCAGGCGTTTGCATGAGGCAAGCGCAACGTCCGTTTAAGGCGGGCGGGGGAGGAAAGCCTCCGCAAGGGGGCGACTGTTAAGGATATCTAAGAGGGAAGGGGATCTAACATGACAAAAGAAACAAAAGGACTCAGTCGTCGCGCATTTTTAGGGCTTGGCGCTACAGCTGCCGCTTTGGCTGGTGCAGGCCTTGTGGGATGCGCGCCCGCTAAGCCGGTTAGCAAAGACGAGGCGGCTGCCGCTGCTGCGAGCGACTGGCTGGGTGTAGAGCCCGAAATTGCTGAAGACAAGATTGTAGAGACCATTGATACAGAGATTCTTGTGTGTGGCGCCGGTACCTCTGGTCTGTTTGCTGCGTGTGCAGCCGCCGAAGAAGGTGCAAAAGTAGTGTGTTTGGAGAAGGCTGCTATCGGTGGTGGCGTGCGGGACAACTTGGGTTCTCTTAACAGTCGTTTGCAGAAGCAGGCTGGCTGTAGCATCGACGAGAACGAGATATGTAACGACCTTACACGCTATGCCGATGGGTACGTTAATCCGCGTCTCTATCACCTCTGGGCGCAGAACTCCGGAGAAGCTATCGACTGGTATCAAGATCGCCTAGAAGAAGCTGGCTTTCAGCTATTCTTTGAAGCGGCCAATAACGCGAAGCCCTCTGCCTACAAACATTGGGCTACTGGTCATATTCCTAGCTGGCCAGCCGATGCTGAATTTGCGGGCATTGAAGGCGTGGTTAATGGCAAGATTGTACTGGGCGATTACGCCAAGAAGCTTGGCGTCGACTTCCGCTTCACTACGCCCTTGGTAAAGCTGCTACACGAAGATGGCAAGGTGACGGGTGCTATTGCTAAGGGCTCCGAGGGCTACATTAAAATCAATGCCAGCAAGGGCACTATCGTGTGCACGGGTGGTTATGCTCGCAATGAGGATATGCTTAAGGCCTTGCAGCCGCAGACTATGAATAAGTATTCCCTGTCCATAGCTATCGATGGCACTATGGGTGACGGCATTAAGTCGTGCCTGTGGGCTGGCGCTCGTATGGATGAAGTGCACACCGCCATGGTGTTCGACCGTGTGGCGGTGAAGCCTGACGAGTTCGGTGGTTCGAAGACGCAGGGCTCGTTGTTCTGGATGGGCTCCAACCCGTGGCTCAAGGTGAACCTGAACGGCGAGCGCTTCATCAACGAGTCCGGTCCGTACGACTACGTGCTGAACGCGGCGCTCACTCAGCCTCATAACACTGTCGTTGATATTTGGGACTCGGACTACGAGACCTATCTCCAGCAATTTGACATCCACGGTTGTGCTCGCGTATTCCCCTTCGAGAACGGCGCTCCCACGAACATGACGCTCGATATCGTGAAGGGCATCAACCAGGGTCTGCTCGACCAGGGCTATATCGTGAAGGCCGATACCGTCGAAGAGTTGGCGAAGGGCTTGGGCATTCCGGCCGACACGTTGAAGAAGACGGTCGAGCGCCAAAACGAGAACTTCGACAACCAGGTTGACCCTGACTTTGGCAAAGAGGCGTTCCGTCTGTCTCCTGTGCGCAAGGCGCCGTTCTACGGCGTGCGTACCTCGGGCTATATGCTGTGCACGCTTGACGGTATCACTATCAACGAGCAGTTCCAGGCGCTCGACGAGAACTTCGAGCCCATCGAAGGCCTATATGTGGCTGGTGTCGATTCAGGTTCGTACTATGCGCATACCTATCCGAATATGTCTACCGGCAATTGTTGCGGTCGTTCGGTTACCTTCGCGCGCATGATGGCTAAAGCATTGGCAGCAAAGTAGGCTTCCGACGCACCTCCTCCTGGGGCGTCTCTTCGTGAGCGACCCGTATTTTCCTACGGCCCCGCGACACCCCTCCCCTCGGTCGCGGGGCCGTAGTGCGTGAAGGTTTTGATGGTCTGGTTGCCGCCTGTCGCCGCGGTGACAGGCGGCGTGAGAGCGGTGTCCGAGAGAGGGCGTTGCGCTCATTTTGCGGTTTCGTATTGCTTCCCGTGCATGTTGAACTGCGCGGACTTTCTCCGCTGCGGCCGAAAAAAAGGGGGGAGGTCGACTACTCTTTCTCTACGATCAAATTCTCCGCGATACCCTTCAGCTTTCTGAAGTCGGTGATGACGAGTGCGCCGCGCTGCCGTTCGACGCAGTCGGCGTTGCGTAGCGCCACGACGGAATTCGTAATGGAGTTCACGTGAACGCCGAGCATCTCGGCCAGCTCCTCGTTGCTGAACGGGATGATGGCTGGCGCTTGCGCTGAATTGAATTCGCGCGCCAAGGTGAGTAACAACGCCGAGAAGCGTTGCAGTACGGGGTAGATGGAGGCGTTCACGGCTTCCCGCGTTTGCAGCGCCATCATTTCGAATAGATACTGGGCCATGGAATAGCATACCTCGCCATGCTTTTTGAGGTAAGCGCCGAAGTTTTCGGCATCGATGGCGAAAGCTTCCACTTTGGTGGTTGCCTTAGCGTTCAGGATCGACGGCTTTCGATCGACCTCCGGGCGGAATCCCTGAAACCCGATGAGCGTGCCGGCCTTGTGGAAGAACACCGTCTTGGTGTATCCGTCAGGCGTACCGCTATATAGCCGCACCAATCCCCTCGTCAGGTAGAACGTGTCGCGCATGTCGTCGCCTTCGCGGAACAGGTAGTCTCCCGGGCTCAGCTTGAGGGGCCTGCCCTTCAGGGTGCCTTCGGCCACGATGCGCTCAATAGTTTCGCTCAGCAGCGGTTTCGGTTGCACGAACAGGCTGATTGCTTCCATGTGTCCCCCTAGTGTTTCCCCTTGTCTTTCGGGTACATGATACCCCACGCAAAAAAACTCGTACCGGCGACTGCCGAAGTTGCCAAGAAAGCGGTGGATACCGGCAAGCCCCCTTGCATCATGGCTCCGGCGATGAGACCTCCTGCGATCATTCCCACGTCAAGGGCGCTTTGCTGTCGCGCCAAAAACGTGCCAGCGTTGTTGCTCGGGCACTGGCCTGCGGCGGCGATGAGTGTGGCGATGGCACCGAAGTACCCCGCGCCGCACAAGAGCGCGCCCGCAAGCGCCGCTTCGACGGAAGGGCCCAGCGCCATGCACAGCAGACCCAGCCCGTTGGAGGCGACAGTGCAGGCGACGGATCGCTTCGCACCGAACGCATCGGTTGCCCAACCGGCGATAAGGCTGCCGGCCAGGCCTCCTGCGCTCACGCAGGCGAACAGCAGTCCGTTGTTGTGTCCTGCGAGCACTTCGGCGGCCAGCGTCTGCCCGAAGTTCATAACGACGCTGTAGCCAAGGGCCAGCAGCAGCGGGGTTGCCAAGAGGAGCGCTTGTGCGCGGAGAGGCGGTAGTGTGTCGGTCGTCCGGCGTTCCAGAGGCGTGGTGGGGCTTGCCTGCTCGTGCGGCAATGCGAGGGCAACCGCGGTTCCGCATGCTCCTGCAAGCGCAAGCGCACCGAAGAACGCGGAATAGCTATGAGCATCGACCAGTGGGAAGATGGTCACCGGCCCTACCATGAGTGAGGCGGTGGTTGCGAATCTCACGATTCCCAACCTCTTTCCCAGTGTTTCGGTAGGGGAGGCGACGGTAAGGTACTGCGCCACGCTGGGCTGGAACAGCGCGAGGCCAAAGGCCTGCGCGAGGCGTAGGAGCACGATATACCAGAGCTCTGTGGCACCTGCGAGGAACAGGCAGGGCGCGGTGTAGCCCAATGCCCCGGCGATCATGGCGAAGCGGCTTCCCTTGCGTTCGACAACGGGTTCGAGAGGGAGGCGCAATAGCACGGCGATCAGGACGAACAAGCTGTTTTGCAAGCTGGCGACGAGCGGTCCTGCGCCCAGCTCCATGGTGTAGGCAGGTAGCGCGGCAGTCTCGGTGTTGTTGAGCCCGAACAGCAGAAATGCCGAAAGGGCGACCAGCGCCGTCACGACGTTCGGTCGTCTCGCTGTGCTCGCACGGTTTCCCGAGCCGTCCTTTGGCGCGTCGGTGTCCACGATGCTCCCTCCCCCTTGCGCAGGTGATGGTACGCCGCTTGGGCGCGCCTGTCCAACCAGCCCTGTGCCGTTCCCACAATGTTGTGGGAACGGCCCCTGTTTGGGGTGCGGAGCCTAAGAGTGTGCCGTCTCCCCTTTCGTGTGTGGAACGGGTTGCAGGACGAGCGTATCGTCCGCGTTGTCCGTTGGATCAGAGATGCAGAACAAGGAAAAGGAGGGTGGGATGAAGACGATTGAGGCGCATGCTGCGGCATGCGAACCCGAGTACTTCATGCGCGACGGCAAGCTAACCCGTCGTACGTTCATCAAGGGCGTTGGCGCGATAACCGTTGCATCGGCTCTGGGCTTCGGGGCATCAGGCGCGAGGGTTCCTGCGGCGGAGGCCGACGAGGCGCCGGTATCGGCCGGTGAGAAAGCCGTACATGCGGTATGTACGGTGAACTGCACGTCGCGCTGCCATTTGCAGGGCACGGTGCGCGATGGCAAGCTCGTGCGGGTGGAGCCGGGCGATATGCCGGGCCGCCCCGGATACGCCAATGCGTGTCTGCGCTCAATGAGCTACATACAGCGTTTGCAGGACGAGAACGCGCGTGTCATGTATCCCATGCGTCGCACCGGTGAGCGCGGGTCGGGCGAATTCGAGCGCATCACGTGGGACGAGGCCATCGACGAGATCGCCGAGAAGTTGAATGCCGTGCTGGTGAAGAACCCACAGGCAGCCTCGTTCTATTCGTTCACGGGCGATTTGGGCAAGCTGTCGTGGGAGGCTCCCACGCGTTATGCGGCTACCGTGGGGGCTACCACCTGGGATATCGAGGGCATCATGGGCGATCATGGCGCATCGATGGGTATGACCATGGTATTCGGCACGCATCGCGGTGCGCACGATTCACGCGACTACCTGAATTCGAAGCTGCTTATTGCGTGGGGCCGCAACGTAGCCGACACACACACCTCTGAGCTGCGCGACTATGTGGCTGCTCGGAAGAACGGGACGAAGGTCATCGTCATCGATCCCCGCCAATGCTCCACTGCCGCCATGGCCGACGAGTGGATTCCCCTCAACCCGCAAACCGATCCGGCACTGGCTTTGGGCATGATGAATTGGATAATCGGCCACGATCTGCATGCGAAAGATAAGCTGGTCGAAGAATCGGTGGCTCCGTACCTCGTTCGAGAGGATGACGGCACGTACCTGCGCATGGTGGACGGTAAGGTGGTTGCGACGGCTGAGGGAGCCAAGAAGGCCGACGAGGGGTCCATCGGCACCGCTCCGGCAGCGCAAGGCAAGGCCGGTGCAGGTGCAGGCACGTATGTGATCTGGGATGAGCTGACGGGCACTGCAGCGCCGGCACCCGATGCCGCTGCCATCAAGAGCGGAAGCGCCAAGCCTGCGCTCATGGGTGCCTTCACGGTCGACGGTGTCGTCTGCCGCACCTCCTTCGACCATCTGGTCGACGCATGCGCCGAATACACGCTCGAGCGCACCGGCGAGATATGCGGCATCGAACCCGTGGTGATCGAGCGCTTGTCCAAAGAGTATATCGAGGCTCAACCTGCCGGCATTCGTATGGGCCAGGGGATGCAGCGCGTGTACCACTCTTATGCGCCTTTCCGCACCGTGGCCACGCTGGCCATGGTCGCCGGGTATATCGGGGTTCCCGGCGGCGGTGCCTCGCATGCGGGCGGCACGGCTACTAACAAACCGGTTGCCGGCTACACGGGCCCAGTTTATAACTTCATCGACTGGTCGAATACCGGCAAGAAGGCGAATTTGGTTCCGTCTTCCAAGGTGTATGCCGCAGCGGTAGATCACGATCCGGTGCCCATTGATTTTCTCTGGATCGCCAACTCGAACTTCATCAATATGAGTCCCGATTCAAACCGCATCATCAACGAGGTCATCCCGGCCATCGATTTCATCGTGACTGCCGATCCGTGGTGGACATGGACGGCGAAGTATTCGGATATCGTGCTGCCTGCCTCCACGTATTGGGAGCACTGGGACCTAGTGGATCGCAGCCCTTGGGCTATGTTCAACCAGCCCGCCATCGAGCCGATGGGCGAGAGCAAATCCGACGTCGAGATCATGTCGCTCTTGGCGAAGAAAACCGGGGTGGAGCAATACTGGGGCAAGAGCGATGAAGAGTGGGTTCGCCAGTTCGTGGGTACCGAACATCCGGCGTGGGACGATCTCGACTGGGATCGCGACGTGGTCGAACAGGGAATCTACGGACGTTCGGACGCGCTGTATGATCCGGCCATCGTGTACGCCAATGGCACGGGATATAAAACCGACACGGGCAAGTTCGAGTTCTACACCGAGTCTCTGGTTGCATTTGGCGAGGAGGTTCCCACCTGGCAGCCGCCCTGCGAGGATCCGCGTAAAGGTGAGTTGGCTGCGAAGTACCCGCTGGTATACATCCAGTACCATGATCGCCTGAACGTGCACACGCAGCACATTCTGAACCCCGCGCTCGAAGTGGTGCAGGACGAGCCCCTGCTGCAGATGAACCCGGTCGACGCTGCAGCACGCGGCATCGCGCACGGCGACGTGGCGCGTGTGGTGAATGATCGCGGCGACATGAAGATCCGCGTGTTCCTGACCGAGGGAATCATTCCGGGCACGGTGGCCACCCAGAGCGGTTGGACGCCCGACTACTTCATCGAAGGGTGCTATCAGAACCTCACGCACCACACCATCTGCGATGCCGAAGAAGCCTATAGCATGACGAACAGCGCTTTCTATGACGTGCTCGTCGAAGTCGAGAAGGCGTAAAGGAGGAGATCATGACGGAGAAACACTACGGCATGGTGATTGACACCCAGCATTGCGTGGGCTGCCAAACCTGCACCGTGAGCTGCAAGATATCGAACGAGGTTCCCGGCAGCGCCCATTGGAACCGTTTGGAAAGCCTGGATGGCGAGGTGCTGTACCAGTCGACGGGGACGTTCCCCCGCCCCACGCTGGCCTTCCGCCCTTTACTGTGTAACCACTGCGAGGATCCCGCGTGCGTGAACAACTGCCCCTCGGGCGCCATGCACAAGGATGCTGAGACGGGCATTGTGTCGGTGAACCAGGAGGTGTGCATCGCATGCGGCTACTGCAGCTGGGTATGCCCGTACGGCGCACCCTCGATGAACGATGTCGACAAGGTGATGAGCAAGTGCACGTTCTGCGCCGACCGCGTTGCCGACGGGGCTGAGCCGTACTGTGTCGCCGCCTGCCCGGCGAACGCGCGCGTCTTCGGCGACTTGAACGATCCGGAAAGCGCACCGAGCAAGCTCATGCAGGAACGGCACGCCGAGCTGTATCTTCCGGAAGCCGGCACGCATCCGTCGGTCTACTACATTTAGAAAGAGGTGATGAACGATGTTTGCTGAAATGCTTCCCTTGCTGGTGTTCACCACGTTCGCGGGTTTGGCGGCCGGCGCCTATGCGATCGATGCGCTGTGCGGAAACGGCCATGCGAGCGACGATGCCGCCGCTCCTGCGCGCCCTTGGTTGTTCCCGCTCGTGTGTTTGATCCTGCTGGGCGTTGGTTTGTGTGGCACGCTGGTGCATTTGGGGCAGCCGCTACGGTTTGCGAACGGCATGGCGAACCCCGGGTCCATGATCGCACAAGAAGCGTACTGGTCCATTGCGTTTGGGATCGTCATCGTTGTCGATCTTGCGTTGGCGAAGGTTAAGGGCGCTTCCGTCCGGCTGATTCGCTGGGTTGGCGCGCTGGTGGCGGTCGGCCTGATGGTCGTCACGGGTTTGGCGTACTATCAAAGCTTGGGCCTGTCCGCATGGAGCGGTGCTGCAACCGTTCCTTTATTCCTGGTGGGCGATCTTGCCCTGGGTGTAGGCCTGTGTGCTTTGCTTGCCCGCGATACGACGCTGGGCACTAAGCTGATCTGCGCCAATGTGGCGGCGCAACTCGCTTTCGCGGTGGTTCTTGTGGCTTACGGCCTGCATTTGGCGCGTGTCGGCATCGACATGACGGGGATGCTCGTCGCCGCGGGCGTGGTCGGACCGGTGGGCGTTGGCGCGGTTGCTCTCGCGGTTCGTGGGGGCAAGATTCCGGCTCGGATTGGCGGCATCGCCCTGTGTGTGCTCGCCACGGTCGGCGTCATCATTGCCCGCTTTGCCTTTTTTGCAGCGGGCATGCTGTAGGGCAAGATTTTAGTTTTTAGGCAAGAACGGGTCTCCGACCTCCATCGACCCTGCGCGTATCCCTTCCTCGCGCAGGGTCGGGTTATCTCGAAGGGCTTAGAATCCTCCGAGCAAGGAACCCTTTAATTCAGTAAGGTGAAATCGTCGAGAGGCCAGTACACGAGCGCCCCGCGCCCTGTGACGGTGGAGGCGTCGACGGAGCCGAAGTAGCACGAGTCGTTGGAGTTCGTGCGGTTGTCGCCCATAACCCAGAGTTCTCCTTTGGGCACGGAGTAGGGGTAGGACGCCTCGACGCCCAGAGCCGTCTTGAGAGGTTCGGAGGGCTGGCCTTGAGGGCGGGCGTGTTGTCCGGTATCCATGAGCATCGTTCTTTCAACGCAGGTATGAGATATACCATTGATTGTATACAAGTGAAGTTCAGAGCACAACCGCTATGGTATAACGGCTTGCTTTTCCTGCGAATACGGCATGCAGCGTTCCGCGCGCGAGAGCACGCGAGGGGGTGTTGCCTGCCAGGGGGAGGAGCGACGAGTGGCGGCACCTTTGACGGGTTAGGCTTTTTCGACCGGCGCGATGACGATGCCGGCCTCTTCGAGCGCTTCACGCGCGTGGCGCACGAAAGCCAGCGCAGTGGGAGTGTCGCCGTGCACGCAGATGGTGTCGGGGCGCAGGTCGATGAGCTTGCCGGTGACGGAAAGGATGGCACCGTCGCAGATGGCTTGCTTCACGCGTTCGATCGCCGCGTTCTCGTCGGTGATCATGGCGTTGGCTTCTTTGCGGTTCACTAACTTGCCTTCGTCGGTGTAGTTGCGGTCGGTGAAAAACTCTTCAGCGACAATCAAGCCCAGCTTGCGACCCTCCTTGATCAGCGCACCGTTCGCCAAGCCCACCAGTACGAGCTGGGGGTCGATGTCGCGAACCGATTGTGCCAGCGCAGCCGCCAGCTCCGCATCGACCGCAGCGCGATTGTAGAGCTGTCCGTGGGGCTTCACGTGCGCAACCCGCGTGCCCTGTGCGGCGCAGAATGCTTGCAGCGCGCCTATCTGGTAGGTGATGTAGGCGTAGGCCTCGTCGGGGGAAAGGTTCATATCACGACGTCCGAAACCCTGTAGGTCGGGATAGCCCGGATGTGCCCCGACGGAGGTACCGGTTTCCTTTGCCAGCGCCACCGTGCTCCGCATGACCACCGGGTCGCCCGCATGCATGCCGCAGGCCACGTTCACGCTGGATACGAGGGGAATGATCTGGTTGTCAAGGCCGAGCGTATAGCGGCCAAAACTCTCGCCGAGGTCGCTGTTGAGGTCGATGCGGTGCATAGGTTATTCCTTCAAGTCGATGTTCTTGGTATCGGTGATGAGCATGCAGCCCGGCGCGTGCGTGATGGCGAAGGGCGGCTTGGAGTTCATGACGATGGACTGGGGCGTGACGCCGCAGGCCCAGAACACGGGCACTTCGCCTTCGTGGATGTCTACGGGGTCGCCGAACTCGGGGTGCATGATGTCCTTCACGCCGATGGCCGCTGGGTCGCCGATGTGGATGGGCGCGCCGTGCACCTTGGGGATAGCGCCAGAAATCTGCACCGCCTTCACCACGTGCTCGGGTGGCAGCGGGCGCATGGACATGACCATCTTACCGCTCATGGAGCCCGCGGGTTGGCAATCGACACCCGTGAGGTACATGGGCACGTTGCAGCCCATGGTGTTGTGGCGAATCTCGATGCCGGCCTCGATGAGTTCGGACTCGAACGAGAACGAGCAGCCGATAACGAACGACACCAGGTCGTCGCGCCAGTAATCTTCGACGTTGTCCACCTCGGTCACCAGTTCGCCGTGCTCGTAGATGCGGTAGCGTGGGAAGTCGGTAGTGATATCGCAGTCGGTTGCGCAGATAGTGGCCTCACGCGAACCCACCTCGGTCACCTCGAGCAGCGGGCAGGGCTTAGGATTGCGTTGTGCGAACAGTAGAAAGTCGTAGGCTTGCTCTTTTGGCAGCACGATGAGATTCGCTTGCGCGTAGCCCGGGCAAAGCCCGCTTGTCGGCGCGGTGAACGCACCAGCCCGAATGAGGTGCCGCGCCTTGACCGGCGACGCGGAAAGCATCTGATCCCATATGTCATCGGTGACACCTTCAGGTTTGGTTGGGGCCGACATGTTCATCATAACTTGTATCCCTTTCCTTTTTTGCTCCTACACTTCGCCCTTCATAAACCGCTCGATAAAGCTGGTGTCGGCTAAGCCTGCAGCGAATGTCTCGTTTTCCATGATGGCGTACTGGAAGTCGAGGTTAGTTTTTACTCCTACGATTACCATTTCCTCAAGCGCGGTTCGCATCTTGGCGATAGCTTCGGTGCGATCTGAGCCATGAACGATAACTTTGGCAATCATCGAATCGTAGTATGGCGTTACCGCGTAGCCATCGTAGGCGGCTGTGTCTACTCGTACGCCGTTACCCCCGGGTAGGTGCATTTGCGATATGGTGCCAGGAGAGGGGAGGAAGTCACGTTCGGGCTGTTCGGCATTTACGCGGCATTCGATAGCATGCCCGCGGTAAGAGATGTCGTCTTGCGAGAAGGTGAGAGCTTCGCCTGCTGCTACGCGAATCATCTCTTCTACGAGATCGATACCGGTAACCATTTCGGTAACAGGATGTTCCACTTGAATACGGGTGTTCATCTCCATAAAGTAGTAATTTAACTGGTCGTCCAGTAAAAACTCAATGGTGCCTGCCGACGAATATCCTACGGCCTGCGCTGCCCGTACGGCAGCTTCTAACATTTCGGTGCGTACGTGTTCGGTGAGTGCCGGGGAGGGGCTTTCTTCAATCATCTTCTGATGGTTACGTTGTACCGAACAATCTCGTTCTCCCAATGCCACCACATTGCCGTAGGTATCAGCAATAATCTGTACCTCTACATGACGCGGATTTATAACGCATCGTTCTAAATACATAGTGTTGTCGCCAAACGCACCTACGCTTTCGCGTTGAGCGATGCCGAACTGATCGGCGAAGTCGTGCTCGTTTAAGCTGACGCGCATGCCTTTGCCGCCGCCGCCCGAACTTGCCTTGATCATAATGGGCCAACCGATGTCATGCGCTTTCTCCAATGCTGCTTCGAGAGCATGGACGGGTTCTTTTGTGCCAGGCACTACGGGTACGCCAGCTTCCATCATGGTTTTGCGAGCCTGGCTTTTGTTGCCCATGCGATCGATAACTTCAGGGGCAGGGCCGATGAACACGATGTCGTTTTCGCGGCAAAGCTTCCCGAATGTTGAATTTTCGGATAAGAAACCATATCCAGGGTGAATGGCCTGTGCTCCCGTACCTTTGGCAGCCGCAATGATGGCAGTAATGTTGAGGTAGCTGTCGCGTGCTGCTGGCGGGCCGATGCATACGCTTTCGTCGGCCAAATATACGTGCAGTGCGTGTTTGTCGGCCGTGGAGTGCACTGCTACGGTTTTGATGTTCATGGCGCGACAGGCGCGGATGATGCGAACGGCAATTTCTCCGCGATTTGCTATAAGGATTTTCTCGAACATGGCTTGGGCGCCCTAGCGTGCGTCGGCTGTGGCGATGCGGAACAGCGGCTGGTCGTATTCAACCTGCGCTCCGTTGGCTGCAAGCACCTCCAGTACAATGCCAGGGGCAGGGGAGGTTATCTCGTTCATCATCTTCATGGCCTCAACGATAGCAAGCGTTTGGCTAGAAAGCACCTCTTGGCCAACCTTTACAAACGGCTCTTCGTCGGGGCTCGGTGAGAGATAGAACATGCCTACGATGGGGCTGCGCACCACAAGGGAATCTTCTTCGGTGTCTTCGATGGCAGCTGCTTCGTGGCTTTGAGTTTTGCCAGCCAAGAGTGCACTTACGCGATCGGCCATGAGGGGTAGCGCCGTCGACGAAAGCGGACCATGGTTACGTTCTAACTCGATTTTCGTATCTCCGTCATCCACACGAAGAGCGGTAAGCTCTGCTTTGTCCATGATGGCGATAAGTTCTTCAATTGCTTTCGTATCCATAGGCTGTTCTCCTTAAACGTGCTCTAAGCGGTACGGTCGGTGTCGTTCGTCTTTTCTTTCTTCATACTGCCTGCAGTCTCGTCGTAATGCAGTAGGTTTCGGTTGCCTACGCGTTCAGTACGGTCTGCGCGATTGATCCATAGCGTACTTGCCTGTGACTTGCGTGCTTGCTCCTCGAGAATTGGAGTGAGGCGTCGTGCCGTGCGTCTCGGAGAGATGCCGTCGGCACTGGGGCGACGCACTCTGAGTGCCAGCATCTCGAACTGCTGCGCCTCGGCTTGCAGTAGTGTTTGGGCTTCTTGAACGGTAATGGCTTCAAAGCGTATACGACTGCCCGGCGGGCGTTGGACCAGTTTCGGAATGTCAACCGTAGCGATAGTGCCAATTTTTGCATAACCGCCTGTGGTCTGACGGTCGGCTAACATGATGATGGGTCGTCCATGCGAGGGCACCTGCACGGCACCAAATGCGATACCGTCGGAAATAATGTCGGAGCCATTTTTGGTAATGATCTCGGGTCCGTCCAGACGATATCCCATGCGATCACATTTTGTAGTAGTGGTATACGATTGGCTGTAAAAAGTTTTAATGCCCTCTTCGGTAAATAAGTGTTCTTGGGGTCCGGGAACGACCCGTACGGTAATCTCTTTGTCGCTAAAATGATAGTACGGATCGGGTTCGATGCGGTGCGATCCCAGATTGGGTAGGAAGTCGATGCCCTTAGTTACGAAAGGCAAGTAGTCTCCTACGACGAGTGTGCGACCTTTCCAGCCACCGATCTCACACTTTAGATTAGTGCTTTGGCTTCCCATGACTTCAGGTACCCGCATGCTGCCGCCGGCGATGGCTAGATAACCGTAGCACCCAGTCTTTGCGGCACCAAGGCGCAGGATAGACCCTCTCTCTACCATAAGGGCAGCGTAGCGGGGAACTGGTTCATTGTTGATGGTAGCAGAGAAGTCACCACCTGTTAGAGCAATAATGGTTTTGGTGGTGAAGCGCAACGTAGGCCCGGCTAAGGCGAATTCCAGCACGCAATCGTGCGGGTCGTTTTCTACGAGTAGATTTGCGATGACATAGGCGCGGTGATCCATAACGCCATTTGGTGAGAAGCCGCTGCCCTGGAAGCCGAAGCGGCCGTTATCTTGTATCGATGTATATACGCCCGGTTTTCTAACTACAAGACCCATGCTATTCACCCTCCACGAAGATGCGGTATTCGTAGGTGTTTGCAGCCAGTTGTGTCTCGATGGCGGCGTATTCGTCTGGCGCGATGGGTATAAAGCGCAGATATTCTCCCGCCGCGTAGAGGATGGGCTTAGTGCGGTCGGGGTCGTAGGGGCGCAAGGGTGTGCGGCCGATGATCTGCCAGCCACCCGGTGAAGCAAGGGGATAAATGCCCGTCTGAGCCCCACCGATACCTACACTGCCAGGTTCGATAAGGGTGCGTGGTGTTGCGAGACGCGGTGTATGTAAGCGTGGATCGAGCCCGCCTAGGTAGGCGAAACCAGGCAGGAAGCCCAGCATATCAATAAGATAGTCGTGTGCGGTATGCATTTTTATGACTTCGTGGGGAGAAAGGTTGGCATGTTTCGCCACGCTTTCTAAGTCGGGGCCAAAGTCGCCACCGTAACATACGGGAATTTGTACAATCTTACGTACGCTGAGATCAACTTCGCCTACGTCGCGCAGCTTTCCGCGTAAGCGGGTTGATAGCTCATCGAATGTTATGATGAGGGGGTTGTAGTACACCATAAGAGAACAAAACGTTGGCACGAGCTCGGTGATCCCCTTGATGGGATCGGCTGTAAGATTTTCGGCTGCCATGCGTATCTTTGCGCTTGTTTCTGCGGAGATCGTATTTGCGAACTCCAAATTGAGCGCCGAGTCGCCGGCGATAGTAATGGTGAATCCCGCCATGCTGTTCCGTTTCTCGTGTGCAATGCCGCCGCGAGGGGCTCCGCAGGCCGTCGGGCGATGTCGTAGCTGGCGCATGTGAATGGCGCCGTTCATCAGTGATACACTAGTGAACCCGTTTAGTGTAAGGATTGTAACATATATGGAAAAAGTGCTCTTCTTGGGGGCGTTCTTCTTCGCCTATACCGTGCAAGCGATTACTGGGTTTGCCGGAAACATCTTTGCCATGCCGGTGGGTACTACGTTGCTTGGCTTGAACTCTACGGTATCTATTCTAAATGTGATGGGTTTCTTTGCTTGCGGCCTGTTGGCGTGTATGAACATAAAGCATGTAAATTGGCGTGAGTTGGGGAAGATTCTTGCAGTAATGGTCGTGTTCATGATTGTGGGCATATGGTTGGATACCATTATGCCGCTTCATGTTTTGTTGAAAATATACGGCGTGATCATTGTAGTTATAGGGGCGAAGAACCTCCTGTTCAAGCGTCAAAAGTTTCTACCTGAATGGGCGCTTTGGGTCATTTTGGCGTTGGCTGGCATTATCCAAGGTATGTTTGTTTCAGGAGGCGCACTGCTGGTTATTTATGCAGTGCAGAAACTGCGCGATCAGCAGGAGTTTCGTATTACCCTCTCGATGACATGGGCCGTGCTTAACTTCATTTATGCTTGTATTGCGTTTCAGCAGGGACACTTCACCGGAGATGTGCTGCAAACTATCGTTATGTGTGTGCCACTTGCCCTTATTGCTACTGTGTTGGGTAGCAAGCTTCAAAAGAAGATAAGTCGTGAGCGTTTCTTGAAATTGGTCTATGTAATGCTGTTGTTTATTGGCATCGTTTTGGTAGTGACGAGTTAAGAATATCTGGACCGTCTGTGTCCTATCGCTCCTGATAATTATTCGCGAATAATATGAATATATTCAATTATATGGGCTAATAATATTCCTTGAGAATTTTATGGATAATTAAGCTATCGAAAAAACACGCCTATAGTTGACACCCGTTATTAACGAGAGAGAGAAATGTAGAAAGAAGGAACCCTCCCATGACGAAAGCAATTGAAACGTTGTCTCAGATGAAGAAGGCCGATAAGCTGGTGCGCCTTGCGTTTCGCAAGAATGGTCCGAAAAGCTTTAAGCGCGGTCAAGGTGCGTTGCTGAATGCTCTTATGAAGAACGACGGCACCACTCAGCGTGAGCTGGTGAAGACGCTGGGAATGGATCGTGGCGACCTGAAGGGTATTGTAAAGAAGGCGGAGCGCAATGGCTACGTAACCTTCGAGGCTGCTGAGGGCGATCGTACGTATGCGGTGAAGTTAACGGCGGAAGGTCGCGAGCTTGCTGAGAAACGCATTGTTTCAAACGATAAAGCAGCCGAGCAGATTCTTGATTGCTTGAGCGCCGAAGAGGTTGCCCAGCTGAACGCTATTACCGAGAAGCTTATTCTTTCTTGTAAGGCAAAGGGTATCTGTGGCAAGAAGAAGGGCCGTAAGATTCATCACGGTGGTTGCTGTTAAGTACGTGCATAGGCATATTTATCAATAAGATTGGCTAGGTATTTTACCTAGCCAATCTTATTGGGGCACGTTGAGATCGGCCCTCTGGTTAGTGCGTTTGTGAGTTATCAAAGAGTTACTGCGAATCGGCATGGGGCGTTGTGGCGAAACTAAGAGGATAATTGATTTTTGTCCCGCTTGATGACGAGGTCCATAGCTTCTTGTTTTGAGTGCACTCCCAATTTACTGTATATGCATTTGACATGCGTTTTTACCGTGTTGGTGGAGATGTCAAGCGTTTGTGCGATTTCGGCAATCGTTAGACCACGCACAAGACTGCCGAATACGTCTTGTTCACGTGTGGTCAAATCGTAGCGATGAGAAACGTTATCTATGTTCACAATTTGATTGGATGTTTCTCCGCAGAGCCGTCCCACAGCCTCGACAAGGTCGCTGCGCGAATGTACGTCGAAGCGTCGATAGATCTTTTGAGTATGGTATTTAACAGCACTTTGAGACAAGTAGAGTTCTTGCGCAATGCGCGATGCCGTCCTGCCGACGAGGAGCTGACTGAGTACAACCGTCTCTCGCTCGGTCAGACGGTAAGACTGCGCCACTTCGTGTACTGTTCGAGTGGGTGCATCTTCACTTGTGTGAGAGCTGGTATCTTGAGGAATATGAGATGGCGCGGGAGCCGTATTACTTCGTGCTTTACGCAGGTGTGTTTCGTTGCTTTGAGTAGATTTTTCCGGGCGGCGCGCAAGCCAGGCTGCGGCAAGCGCTATCAGGTACAGGCTCCCTAAGCCGACAAGAGCGAATCCCGTGCTTGCTTCAGAAAGACGGGGAGCAAGCGCCAGGCCCAGGCCGGTTCCTGCGAGAAGACAAACTAACGTCACGCAGTCGCTTCCCGCCAGAAGCGGCAGTGGAGGAACTTCGGCTGCTTTGGACATCTCGGCGATAGTGCAGTACAGCACGATGCCAGTGAGCATGTAGCCGGTGGTTGCTAGCGTGCCGGCGATGGAGGCAGGAATTGCTTCGACCAGTCCTGGTAGCACAAGAAAACCAAGGGCTGAAAGCGGTAGCGCAATGCGATAGCCTGCTTCGAGTTTGAGGGGTTGGTGGAACGCTAGCGCAGGTACAGCCATGACCACGAGCACAATGCAAGATGTCGCTAGCACGAAGAACTGTAGGTCTATTGGGCCGATGTTGGTTTCGCTCTGTCGTGAGATGGATGACACAAACCCGCTAACAAATGCGAACACCCCGACGGCCAGAATGCCTTTCCAGAGATGAGGGGCAATGCCGTTGATTTGGCTGCTCACGGTCGATGACTGCGCTATGACGTGGGGCAGGTACACCGTGCAGGTATTCGCTGCTGCAATTGCGATCATCAAAACCGGAAGCAATAGCACCGTTGGCAAAAGAAGCACAAGCGCGCAGAGCGCAGTTGCTATTCCGTGTCCTGCAATGAGGAATAGGTAGCTCCCCCGATAGGAAAACGACGTAAGGGAAGAAAGCCATACCAGACTCATAAGACCTTGTGAGGCTCCGAAGACAAGAGCTCCTACCACAAGCGTCGTCAGCATTGTCGCTTCTGGCAAGGTGGTGGGGTATCCGAGTAACGAGGGACTGACAATAAGCGCAAGGCCAACAAAGGAGGCCACTGTCGCGAGGGTAGCCGTTGTCTTACGGTGAAAAGAAGCAAATTTTGAACGTGCGAATACGCCAGAAGCTAGAGTGTAAGCGATAATCCGTGCTGCGATAGTTGCCACAAAATACACGTCTTGTAGGCGCACTCCGAACCAGCCGAGTTCGGAATAAGCCGTAGTAGCGTGAAAACTTAAAATGTCAGTTAGTAAAAACAAAGCGAACCCTACCGCGAGGGCCGCCGTCCGCGTTCTCATGCGCTTGCCCCTCCGTGTTGCTTCGCTCGCGCTTGTTCCCTTGCTTTCTATGATACTGGCTTTCCGCGGTCCTCTGTTTGGAAATCGCACGATCGGGCCGGGTGCTATGGCTATTTGTCCGTTTTGGGTGAGACGAAATGCTGAATGCCCTTGTTTTTGACTATTTGGGTGATGTACGTATACGTCTAGAAAAGGCATTTTAGAACAAAGACGAGGTCAGGCTAGCATCTGCGGCCGACGGTGCCATGTGGTGGATGACTTGTCGGGGAGTTTCAGCTTTCGGTGTTTTGCGTTAGCTGTCTGCGTTTCGTCTTGTATGGTAACTCTACGGAAGGGGACAGCATGAAGAAAGACTTAGCGGGTAAAGGATTATCGCGCAGGGCGTTTTTTGGGCTTGGAGCTACAGCTGCTGTTGCGGCTGGCGCGGCAGGTTTGGCGGGTTGTGCTCCTGTGGTTAAGGACGAGGCAAAGAATGGTGGTGCAGCTGTCGACGGATTGGCGCCTAGTTTCGCTACGAGTAATCCAACGGAGTTCATTCCATCGTTTTTAAATACCCCTGCAAATATCGATGAGTCGAAAGTAAAGGAAACTGTCGATGTCGATGTGTGTGTAGTGGGTTTGGGGTTGGCTGGCGTGTGTGCGCTGCGTGAAGCAGCTGAGGCGGGCGTTAAGGTCATTGGCTTGGAGAAGGGTTCTGACTTAGGCTTCCGCTCTGGCGAATTTGGAACGTTTGGTAGCAAGATACATCAGCAGCTGGGTATTGAGCAGCCTGAGCCTCAAGAAGTGGTTAACGAACTTATGCGCGTCATGGGGAATCGTCCCAATGCGCGTTTATTGAATTACTGGATTGCCAATTCAGGCAAGGACCTCGACTGGTATATCGGATCGGCCGACCACGAACTGCTTGAAAGCGATCACGCTACGCCGTCTGACCCCAAAAAGCCTTACGTGCTTCCCGAGCGTTGTCCGGTAAACGCAAACTACGATTGGCGCAAGGAGAACTACCCCTGCTTCCCTGGTATGGTTCATTTGCTGCCCGATCATGGTTGGGCCATGAGGGGTACGCTCGAGGCGGCTCAGAAAGCAGGTGCTGAGGCGCGCTTTAAGGTAAAGGGTGAACAGCTCATTAAAGAGGAGGAGCGAGTAGTAGGCGTGTATGCCTCTGACGAGAACGGCGATATTGTACGAGTAAATGCGAAGAAAGGTGTTATTTTGTCGTGCGGCGACATGTCGAGCGATACTGAGATGCTGACGTACTATGCTCCTCAAGCCACGAAGTATGCGTGTTTCTTTAGCACCATGGACAAAGATGGCAAGCCGGTGAATACGGGCGACGGCCACAAGATGGCGCTGTGGGCCGGGGCAGCCATGGAAGATGGTCCTTATGCTCCAATGACGCACAGTTTGGGTACGAATTCTATCGGCATTAATCCTTATCTCATGGTGAATCAAGACGGCAAGCGTTTTGCTAATGAGGATGTAGGCGCTCAGGAACTACAAAATGCTATTAAGCGTCAGAAGGGCGGCGTGTCCTACCAAATATTCGACAGCAAATGGAAAGACCAACTCTCAGCCATGCCCCAGTGCTTTGGCGGTGTGACGCACTACGTGCCACCTGAGCAAGAGGCGGAGTATGCGCACGCCATCAACCACTTCGCTGCTGGCTATGCGTCTGATACTTACTTTCAGGGTGAAATTGAGGCGGGATCCATTCTGCAAGCCGATAGCATCGAAAAGTTAGCCGAGACAATCAAGGTGCCATCAGCTACCCTTAAAGGTACCGTGGATCGTTACAACGAGTTGGCACATGCGGGCAGCGATACGGACTTTTCGAAGACATCCTCCCGTCTATTTCCTGTGGAGACTCCTCCGTTCTATGCGGTTCCATTTGGTGATTCAGGCATGCTTGTGCTTATTGGAGGCATTGACTGCGATACCGAATGTCGCGCGCTTGATGAGAGCAAAGAGCCGGTAGAAGGCCTATTTGTGGCGGGAAATACTATGGGTGGCCGTTTCCTTGTGGACTATCCGGTGACCGTTGCTGGCGCAAGCCACTCGATGGCAATGTCGTTTGGTCGTCTTGCCGGGCGATGCGCCGCCGAAGCGGAGTAGAGGTATCCCGAAATATCGCAGCGTACGGCTCTGTTCTTAAAACTTCATAGTTGCGCTGGCTGAGTAACCGTGTGTATGCAAGGTGCTCTTGGGCTGAAATAAGCGGTACAATAATGGTGATAAGTGCCGCTTATTTCGGCGTGAACGTAAGACGCTGCTTGAGGAAAGGACTCGCTATGGCTCAGTATGCGCGTATTTTTGCAGCTCTCGACGGCGCATCCACGCAAGAAGCGGTGGCTGATCGTGCGATTGCTCTTGCGGCCGATAATGGAGCCGCGCTCTTGTTTGGGCATGTAATCGATTCTGTGCCCACCGAGCCTGATGGTCTTGATTACGAAAAGCTATGCAAAGAGGGTGCTTCGCGTATCGAAGCTGCGCTTGCCCGACAGCTGCATTGCGCTCGGGAGAATTCCGCTATTCCGTCGGTTGAAGTGCAGTTACGTGCTGGCCGTGTCGCCGAGACATTGGTTGAGCAACTTGTTGATCCTTTTGAACCCGATTTGGTGGTATGCGGTGAACGTGGCCTCTCGAATATTAAGTACGCTTTTGTGGGCAGTGTGTCTACCTACCTTATCCGCCATCTTCGCTGCGATGTTTTGGTGGTAAAGCAAGACTGATACGAAGAGCTATCGAGAAGGGCATGCAGGGGGTAAGGAGGAGGCATGCAAGGATTCGGTATCGGACGTATGGCCGAACTTAACTGCGTAAGCGAAAAAACGTTGCGGTTGTACCACCAGAAGGGGCTTCTGGAACCAATTCGCGTGGATGAGGCCACAGGCTATCGCTACTATTCTTACGAGCAGTGCTCAACTATTGACATGATTCAACAACTTCAGAGTTTAGGTATTACACTTGACGAGATAAAGCATCTTATAGACAGACATGATCCATCTGAGCTTGCCTCACTTCTGGAGGTTCAACTGGCCGCTATTGATGGTGAGCTATTGAGGCTGTCTATCGCGCGCCAAAACGCATTACAGTTGCTTAAAAGTTATCGGTCGTTTCGAGGGAAGCCTCTTTGTGACCAAGTTATACTTGAGCAAATGGATGAGCGCTATACTCTGCGATTTCCCATTTTTAACCCCCGATCACTTGAGCTTACCGACAATGCTGAATTATTCCTTCGTGAGTGGGAAATTAATCTGCGTTTAACTAAAAAGCATATGCTTGAGGCGGGCATTCCTCTGGCTCTGTTTCACCGGGTAGGCTGTCGTATTGCTCAAGGCGATCTCGTGCGGCGTGATTATTGCTTAGCGTCTTCTTTTGTGTTTCTTGATGATGCTGCTCTGAAGCTGGCTGACGAAGTGGAAATAGTGCCAGCTGGCACGTATCTTACCTTGTATAAAGACCATTATGCCGAGCACGATGGTCGCAGTTCGGAAGTGAGAGGGCTTGACGAGCTACTGAATTTTGCCGAGCAGCGGGGCTTTGCCGTGGCGGGAGACTACTATGGTGAGATTGTGGCCGAAACTCCGGCGTTTCTTTACGAGGGACGAGAGATGCTCTTTAAGTTGCAAGTGCCCGTCACCGTGGAGCGTTAGGTGTACGAACACTTGCAACTTTAGCGTGTATTCTGCGGCTGCTATCTAATTGGCTTCCCGCGCTTCAATTTTGATGCGCGCCGGTTCGGGTGTGATTTTCCCTCTTTCACCGACGGCGCGCGCAAGCAATTGGTAATGTCCAGCCTGTGGTGGTGTGAAGGAAAAAGACCAGTTCACATTGCGGTCGGGGTCGGCGTTCGGCGTTTGATAAGAAGTCCAAGTATTGCCATTATCGCAGGAGAACTGCATGGCTTCGATTGCTGTACCAAAGTCTTGCGCATATCCCTTGATGACGAGTGTTTGTCCAGCCGTAGCAACCAAGGTGCCGATCATCGCTCGGCGCTCCCCACGGTTACACCCACATTCGGTAGATTCGCCTGGTCCGGGGCTCCTGGCGCGGGGGGTGGTGTCGTTTCGTGGGTAATTTCTATGGACACGACATCGCGTATGAACGCCCGGGCGGAGGTGGAGCCCAGCCAGAGTTGGTTGCTACATCCGATGGCACTGCTTGCGTCTTCTCCGTTGATCGCCGATACGATAATACTGTAGCGTTGGGTGACGTAGGTGAGCGGTAGTGTTATTTGGTAGCCATCGCGTGAGGTGAATGTGATGGCATTTGCGTTGGATGCCGGGTTTGCTTCTCGTATGAGCGCGGTAAGCTTAAAGCCCTCAACTGAGGCATTTGCGCTGGCTAAGCCGTCGGCCGGATTACCTCCGCAGGTGCAGCCCATTACTTTTTTAGCAGGTGCTTTATCAGCAAATTCGGAAACTGACGCGGTGAAGGCGTGCTTGATATCGCCTGATACCAAGATATGAGTGATAGGATTGGTATTGGTTGCTTGTAGCGCGCCTGTGATGTCGTCTTGGTTTGGCGTGCTACAGAGATAGTTTGAGGTGCGGTACAGTTGTTTCTCTAGGGTGGAGTTATCCGTTTGGACATCCTGATCCCAGGCAAACGCCCCTTGTATATCTCGAATGATGGTTTGTTGTGCTGCCGCGGTGACGATAGTGCTGGCAGTGGTTTCATGTCTGGTCGCTGTGTGATTTGCCTCGGTGCTGATTGTGTTAGGCGGGGCCGCCGCCGCAAATGATACCGACGACAAGGCTAGCGATCCGCTCGCGATAAGACCAATAAGGCCCTTTTTAGATACACTCATAACAGCCTCCTTAATTCGATTGGGCGTTAAACAGCGCTTCGAGCGGCTCTTCGGTAATTCGCCCGCCTTCAGTGACCGATCGGATGGACAGCACGTAGGCGGAATCTGCTTCGGGCGTGTACGTGAAGTGCCAGATAACCCACTGGTCTTTCGTTACGCCCGGTGTGTCGAAGCGTGTCCAGGTGGTTCCTCCGTCGAGAGAGAATTCCACGGCTGCGATATTCTCATTCCATGCGGTAGCGTAGCCGCTAAACTCGTAAGGCTTACCTGTCTCGATAATGCGACCTTCTTCGAAGTCGAACAGGCCAACATTGGGCTTATTTTGGTAGCCGTTGGCATCGGCAAAGGGCCAAGCTTCGGGTGTGTAGTAAGCGGTGCTCTCAGATTCTTTAGGCCAGCCATTCCATTCGTGAATTTTGGCAGCCTCTTCCTTTGTGTTTACTACGATGTCGGATACTTCTTTTACGCTGGCGGGCGCGCCGGAACCAGGCACGATGAGTTGTACCGGATAGCCGTGTTCCCAGGAGAGCTTGTCACCGCCATTTTCGTAGGCAAGATAAGCCTCGGTGAAGTTAGACATTTGCACCGACTCGGTAAAGCCGTCGGGGGCGATGCTGGTGAATGCGCCCGCATCGGTGCTGATGCCGGCTTCTGCGAATAGCTTGCTCAATGGCACTGCCTTGTACATACAATTACCCAGTAGCGGACCGCCTGTGGGGTTCAGTGTGCAGTGTAAGGTAAAGGGTACCTCTACGCTGCCAAACTTCTCGATAAGCTGAGGAAGTGTATAGGTGATTTCGTGGTCAACTGCACCGGAGATGGTGATGGTCCACGTATCGAACATGTTCTGGTCGAGCGGTGCGTTGTCGGCGGTGTTGTTGGTGCGCATATAATCCAAGTCGAAGTAATCCCAGCCGAAGTCGAACAAATCTGAGGCGGGGATGATCTTGTCCTGGTCGTAAGCGAACTCGCCGGCGACGTTCGCGATGGCGGTGATGCCGCGTAATTGGCTGTGCTTGGCTTCGTCCCAAAGCTGCATGCCCTCGCCGCTACCGGTTCCTACGTGACAATTCCAACATTCGGCTTTGTCCTGGGTGTCATGAATACCGTGTATGAGCGATCCGAACGATCGCTGATTTGTGAGGTATCCATAGCCAAACGTGTGGCAATCTTTACACATTTGCACGGTTGTTTGGATGCCGTATGAATTGCGCAGGTCTACATGAGGGTATTCCATTGACGCAAGGGTATCGGCTAAATCGTCGTGGCAGGCATTACATCCTTTTGCATCGGCTTTCAAATAATACGTGTTATAGGGTACGTTGCTTTCAGGTAGATGATAGGTGTATGACGTGTCGAGTGTTGTAAACACCCCACCTTCGCTGGGTGTGCGCTGAATTTTCGTTCCATCGTCTCGCTGTTTAACAAGGGGGTTATATGGATCGGATTCGATGATGCTAGTAATTGCTTGGTTGCCATCTGCGCTCTTGTTGTTGGCGGTGCTGTTGGTTGGCGGTTGTGGTGCGCAGCTTATGCAGAGTGTAAGTAGGGCCGCGCAGGCTACCGTGCCTACAACCATGCCGGTTTTTTTGCTGATCATACTAGTCTCCCTTCCTAGTCGTGCTCTTTTGGTTGCGGATGCGGCAGTGTTTTGGTTGCTGTGCAATCCGTTTTCCCTGGTTGAGCCTTAGCTCAGGTGAGCGTATACCCTGCCCTTAGGAGAGGATCAAGATGCATTTGTAGGCAAAAGCGGCTGAACGTATGCGCCGAGCGCAATGTGAGATATTGGAAAGATGAATGAATCTCCAGGTGAAAGTTGCTTTCCGCAAAGTTTACTTTGTTATTATTCTCGAACGAGGTTTAAAATCTACCCTTAGGGCAGACATTCGTTTTGGGCTGCGTTTGAATTGCGGCAACAAAAAACGGCCCGCTTTCGCAGGCTGTAAGACGCTTCAATTGCCTAGCCAAGAAATACCATGACGTTATGGCAGGATATTTCTCGCTCTTATGCTTGTGCACGGTTTGCCGTAATTCTGCGATCGACAATGCGTTTGAACATAACTACCAAAAGAACCAAACCAATGCCCATCATAATGTGGCCAATGCCAGCGATTCCGGATAGTGCGGCGTCAGGTAAGGGCAGGTAAGTGTTGGTTACTTGGGCCACACCGCGAACCAGCATCATACCCACCGTAACAACCAAGCCAACGTTGTAAACGATATAGAACGGTCTAAACAATTTGTCTCCTGTGAAATCGTCAAACAGCGCGAAAAGCGTGGCAATGAGGAATACTAAAAATCCCAGCGCCAGTAGATGAGCGTGCATGAACCCAAGCATGGAGACACCGTCGAAGCTCATAATCTTAGTAAACTCGCGGAAGAATACGCCAGCTACGGCACCCGCAATAAGATAAACAAGTGCTGTGTTAATAAGTCGTTTCATGTGGATCTCCTTAGTATAGGTGCCGTAGAGTCGCTTTTTCCAAAGCGCCCGTAGCTGATCAAACATTTTGTCGTTAAATTACTATAAATGAACAATGTTCATATTGCGAGACATTTCATTGAACCGTTGCAAAGTTGGTGGCAACGAGAGCTCAAATGAATACCAAACCGATAATTGAAGGGTTGAATGAATCTTGGCAAAAATGTTGTGCTAGGCTGTTTTTCGAATGATGTAAGAGACAAGGAGTGAGGCTGCATGGTGAATGAAAGGATGTTCGAGCTTGGCAACGAGCCTTCGGCAATCCGTGAGCTTTTTGCATACGGGATGGCCCGTAAGGCGGAAATTGGGAATGATAACGTGTTCGATTTTAGTATCGGCAACCCCAGTGTTCCTGCGCCTGATGCTATCACCCAAGCGGTTCTCGATCTTATGAAAGAGCCGGCAACCGTACTGCATGGTTATACGCCCGCTGCGGGCGATCCTGAGGTGCGCAAGACTATCGCCGACAGTATTAGTCGTCGTTTTGGTATTCATGCAACGGCCGATCGTCTTTACATGACGGTAGGTGCAGCGGCATCTTTGGCTATCTCTATTTCGGCTCTTACCCATCCGGGTGACGAGGTTATGGTAGTTTCGCCTTATTTCCCGGAGTACAAAGTATGGATAGAGACCGCGCGTTGCGCGTGCGTTGAGGTACCCGCGCATGTGCCCGATTTCCAGCTTGATTTGAATGCCATTGCTGCCGCTATTACCCCCAAGACAAGCGCTATCATTATCAACTCGCCAAACAATCCGGTGGGGGCTGTTTACAGCGAGGAAAACCTGCGTGGATTAGCCGAGTTGTTGACGGCGAAAGAAGTTGAGTTCGGACGAAAGCTCTATCTGATTAGTGATGAGCCCTACCGTGAGATTGTTTATGATGGCATTGAGGTGCCGTATATTCCAAATTTATATGCCCGAACGCTGGTGTGCTACTCGTATTCGAAGTCGTTCTCGCTACCAGGGGAGCGTATTGGCTATATTTATGTGTCGAACCGCATGGATGACGCAGCCGAAGTCTACACGGCGGTGTGCGGAGCGGGTCGAGCGTTGGGCTATATTTGTGCTCCGGTGCTGTTCCAGCGTGCTATCGCACGTTGCGTCGATGTGCCTAGCGACGTGGCATCGTATGCTGCCAATCGTGCTCTGCTTACGGACGGTTTATCTGCGTTGGGCTACGAATTTGTAGAGCCACAAGGCGCGTTTTACCTATGGGTGCGTGCGCTTGAGGAAGATGCGCGGGCCTTCAGTGAACGCGCCAAAGCTCACGAGCTTCTTTTGGTGCCCTCTGACAGTTTTGGCGTGGAAGGTTGGGTACGAGTAAGTTATTGCGTGAGCGCCGATGTTATCAGGAGGTCGCTGCCTGCGTTTGAGTCGCTGATGAGCGAGTATCGCTGATCGGTTGCGAGGGTCGGGCCAAAAATCGCACTGATCAATTCGCCTGCTTTCGACGAAAGATTATGCGAGGTTGGTAGTTGCTTGCAGCGTTCGTGTAGACAACAGGCGAGATAATGCCACGTTATCGCCGATTTGCTGCAGAGGATTCAGTGGTCTTTGAGTACGCGATCGAAGGTTACTATTGTTTTACCTGATCAAGATATAGTTTGTAATTCATACGTTGGGTCGGGGACGGGAAAAGACGCGCGAAGGGAGCTCCTAACACCTGATTTTGCAACAAATCGTTCAAGACCTGGCGTAAGAGCCACTATTTACTACTTGTTGTTGTCTTCTCCCGCACTCGGAGGTACGAACCTTTGCAGAGGTACCGCTAGCAAGGGTTCGTACCTCCTTTCGTGGTGCCTTTAAAACACCTCAAACCAGCGGTTATTTCTCATGGGAATCCCGTGATGAAGCTTTTGATAAATGACACCCAAGGAACTACTGGCACTAAAGTAGCGCCAGCAATTCATTTACGGCTTCAGGTTTTGTGGCCCAACTCGTGGCAAAACGCACGACGGTACGGCCGTCGGGCGTACGTTCCCAGTAGCTGAATGACGCATGTTTAGCCAGATGATTCATGGTGTCATCGTCGAGCAGGATGAATTGTTGGTTGGTGGGCGATTCGATGGCTAACTCGTAACCCTTGCTGCGAAATCCCTCCGCAAGGCATTGTGCCAGATCGACCGCATGGCGCGCGATACTCTCGTAGCGAATGCAGGTGCTGTCGCGGGTACTCTCGGCCTTTGGATGCTGGTTGTTTTCGAACAATACGTCAAACTGCAAGCCCAGGATGCGGCCTTTGGCCAGTAGGCCGCCATGTTTTTTCATATTCGTGAAGAAGTGATCATCTAGACCGGGGCGCGTGAATACGACCGCTTCGCCGAACAATGCCCCTACTTTTGTGCCGCCGATATAGAACGCGTCGCAAAGTCGTGCGATGTCGGGTAGCGTGACGTCTGATCCATGAGCGGCAAGGCCGTATCCTAGGCGCGCTCCGTCCATGAAGAGGCGCATATCGAAATCGTGACATACCTGCGCCAATGCCTCCAACTCCGAAAGGGAGTAGATGGTGCCGTATTCGGTGGGGTGCGAAATATATACGACGCCGGGGGCTACAATATGCTCGCGGCTTGGATCTTCCTCGTATGCTTCACAAAGGGCACGCACGTCGGCTGCGACCAGCTTGCCATTTTTATGTGGGAGGGGAAGAGCTTTGTGTCCAGCGGCCTCCAGTGCGCCTGCTTCATGGGAATGAATGTGGCCGGTATCGGCCGAAACAACTCCTTCCCAAGGACGTAGCAGCTGATCGGCTGTAATAACATTGGCCTGCGTACCTCCCGTAAGAAAATACACAGCCGCGTGAGCGCAATCACAAGCTTCTCGAATGCGATTGCGCGCTGCGGCACAAACCTCGTCGGTGCCGTAACCTGCGGTTTGGTCGAAGTTTGTGGCTGCAAGACGCTCGATGATGGCTGGATGAGCGCCCTCCAGATAGTCGCTGTCGAAATGAAGCATTCTTCCCCTCCCCGTTCTGACGAACGGTGGAAAGTCTTGCCGACTTCGCCAGACCAGCACGGTGGTCGGTCTTCCGTTCTTATGACGTATGCTGTTGTAGGTAGTCTAAGATTTCCTGGCGGGAATGCAAGCCAGTTTTTGCGTAGATGCGCTTGATGTGGGCGTGCGCGGTGCCTTGAGTAATAAATAGCTCTTCAGCTACGCGTTTCTGGGTATAACCGAGCGCGTACAGCGACAATACTTCAATTTCGCGTTCTGATAAGAGAAATTGCTTACCCATTTCTTCGGCATTGTGCTCCATGGATGCCTGGCGCATACTGGCCAAGTTTTCGTGCTCATCCAGACCCATGATCTTTGCCAACTTGCTTTCTCGTTGCTGGCTCTGCTCCTCTTCTTTTTCTTCGACGCTGTGGCGAGCGATAGAGAGGAACTGCATAAAAATAACCTGGGTTGATATTACTACCAATGCTCCCATCAACGCGCAAAATAACAAGTCATCGATGGAGAGGTCGTATACCTGAAGTAATGCGACGCGCGCTACGGCACGACAGCCAAGCCAGACAAGCCAACCTGAGATGGCGTAATAATAGGGGTCGCGCCAGCCAAAGCTCATGAAAGCAATGATGATATACCAGGTAAATGCCACCATAAATGCGTTCAATGTTGTGGTGAATACCGCGCCGAAATCAAGTGCATGAGGAAAGGCAGCGTAGGCGACCAGCGCTGCGCAGGCGAGCAATTCCATGATGAGGAATGCGCCTACGGTAAGTACGCGTTGCTGGCCTTTTAGTACCAAGATAACCACGGTAAGGGAGATTATGATCGTAAGTAGAGCATAGGCAGCTCGCGTTGCGGGCGAGAAAGTAACAGCTTCTCCGGTGGGATAGCCGCGGAGAAAACCTATTACGATGGAGAGAAATCCTATACCTACGGCAGTGGCAGCAAGGAACTGCTTGCTTTGAATCATGGTCTTCGTGAATCCGAAATAATCATTAGCCTGTGTCGTCGAGACAAGAGCGTAGGGCTGTATACGCTTGCGTGCCCATATCATGCAGGGAAATTGTACGAGCACCAATACGGCGGCAACTATATTCCCCGTTACGATAGGCATAAGGCTACAGAGATAAATTTCTACTTCACTGATGATGAGCGACGCGAATACCAATATGGCTGCTGCGGTCGTGCCGGTGCCGCGTGCGCGCCGAAGCCAATAGAAGATGGCTCCCGACGAAACAAAAGTGCACAATGCGCTCAAGATAAAACGAGGTACCGCTTGGTTGTCGGGAATGATTTCTAGTATAGCTAAAGCAAGTAGGCAGAGCATTTCTAACACGACACAAACGCGCATAAGGTTGTTGGTAATGCGCTTACGTAGCGTTACTTTGCCCACAGTAATAATAATGAGGCATATAGCTAGACCAGCAAGTGCAGCTAACATAGCGCCGTCGGTGAAGATTCCTTCGTCTGTACTTGTGTAGCTGCCATAGCTAGCCACAATGAGACCTGCGCGCCCAAAAGCGAGCCCAACGATAAGGGGCCACAGCGGCAGGTGGGCTCGCAGCGTATCGTGCATCTTCTGTGTCGTTCCTTGCATGTTTATCATTGTAATCAATTTTTGCTTCTGATGGCTGATTTGTAGTTTTTGTCATTGCGAAAAGGAGATAACCGAAGCAATTGCTTTGTGAAACGACGTTTTTATCCTAAAAGAGGGGATAAGTTCAAGATGATTTTAACCATTATGAACGTATGGAAAATCTGCGTTGCGACGGACCTTCGAGACGAAGCGCCCGCTCTTGCGACCGAGACGACAAGGAGCTTGCATCTATGGGAGAGTCGAGGAACGTCTACGTCGAGCCAAGTGATCGAGCCGTTATTCGTACGGCAGATGTGTACCAAACTGAGATTGAAGTGGGTACGGCAGGGTATTCTGACACGCTTTTGGCGGTAGTGGCAAACTTCAAAAACAGTGGTGCACCCGAAGGGTTTAACGCCCAGTGCATGGTGGGAAAGTCGAAGCGTGGCGAGGTGGCGCTGCGGCTGTTTGCGGTCATCGATCCTGAAACAAAGACATTTGTGCACGTAGGTTTTAAGACGCGTGGCTGTCTCGCTATGACGGCGTGTGCGAGCACCGTATGTTCAATGTTGGAAGGTAAGACGTTTTCTGAGGCGTTGACTATTGGGCCTGACGACGTAAAAAAAGCGGTTGATGGAGTGCCTTGGGACAAGGTTCATACTCTTTACTTCGCTGCGGAAGGTGTGCGCGCATTGGTGGGTGACTACCTTATTAGTTGCGGTGCAACCTTAGCCAAGTTGGATGACGTTGTTCCTTGTGATGAGTGCTCTATTCCGTGTTCAATGTGCGAACACTGCTCGTTGCGTGATGCTCGCATCGAGCTTTTAGTGGATTCCCTGCGCGGAGAGGGACGTCTATGAGTGGCGAAGATCGCACAAATGTAGAGACATCAGCAGAGGGGACAGACGCTGTTTTTCGTGAAGGAGAGGACGCAGTATGTGATGGGCTTGACGAAGAAGACGACGTTGTTGGCGATGAGAAACTTCCTGCCGCCGCGCTCGAGTTAGCTGAGCATAACGCGCTTGCGCAGGTGTTCGATGACGTGCGACGACAATCGGCTGCGAGTTGCTTGGTGCAACCGACACGCTGGGAATCTGTCGGATTGGTGCCCGAGCATCTAGACCCTGAGGAATTCGAGATGCTGGTCTATGAGTACCTAGAGGAGGCGCGTGCTGAAGCTGCAGCCGCCATCGAGACGCCTTCGTACCGCACAGCCACGCGTGCGGTAGGTGTTCCTCTGTTTGGCAAAAAGGAGGTCATTGAGGCCGCGAACTTGACACACGGCGAAGCCTTAACGGTATGCGGAGACGAGAATGCCTCGGAGGCTTCTCAAGGTACAGATAACGCTTCGGTAGCTTTCGCCGACAGCGATAGTACATCGCGTGAATTCTTGGCAGAGGAAGCTTCCGAAGTCGAAGTTGCTCAAGAAGATGAGTGCGGAAATAAGAGTGAGTCTCATGCTGCTTTTGATTCTGATGATCCTTTTGCCAATTTGAATATTCCGGAAGGCTTCAGACTAGTGGAGCTGGAAGGCGAATACGTGCTTGTTCCCGATGATGATGCCGCCCCCGTAGAGCGCACTATTGAGTGTTCGAACGTAGCGGTGCTGGTGGGTGCGCATAGCTACTACCTGTATGACTGCTCTGTTATGACCGACACGTATGCTCACTGGGCGTTTCTGGCTGCCGAAGACGACAAAGTGGTTACCTTCGTGGACTTTGTGCGTGAAGATTCGCGCGTTTATCCGCGTCCCTTGGCTGCTTCCAGCTTAACTAATGAGCCGTTCAATATGAATTCTGACGATGTTACTCGTACGTGGGATATCGTGCGCGAGTCGGGTGAATACCCCGATATTCATCAGACGATAGCCTCTAATGGTGATGTGTACTATTTTTCGACTGATTATCTTAGTGAAGTTTATGCCGCCTCGCTGGCTGAATGGGATGCTGTCGAGCGCAAGATGAACATGTAACATTGTCCTCCTCGCTTCTCGAGCCTGCGGTGAAGGAGTATCTCTTATACTAAGGAGGTAGTTTTCGAAGCGAGACAAGGTGGCTCAATGAGCGTACTGTTCGAAGAAATGACCCTTGGGTCTTTGCGGGCGAAAAATCGGTTTGTGCGTGCGGCTACGTATGAGGGCCTTGCAACTACGGATGGTCATATAACATCAGCATTAGTGGCGATTTGCGAAGAGCTTGCAGCAGGAGGTGTGGGCACGATTGTTATGGGATATGCCCACATCACTGCTGAGGAGCAACCTAATCCGCGCATGTTGGGGATGTATGACGACTCATTTGTGGCCGAATACCGTGATCTGACGGATCATGTGCACGTTTCTGGTGCCAAGATTGTCTCTCAAATCGTGTACGGAGGATCGGCTAGTAGGCTTACTCCTCCGAGCGCGCGCATATTCGGGCCTTCGGCGGTTCCTCATCCAAAAACAGGCATTGTTCCTATTGAGGCAGCTATTTCAGATATAGAGGGTTTGATAGATGCCTTTGCTGCTGCTGCGGTGCGTGCTCATGCTGCAGGGTTCGATGGCGTGGAATTGCACGCTGCTCACGGCTACCTACTCAGTCAGTTTCTCAGCCCCCTCTTAAATCATCGGACTGACCGATATGGGGGCTCGATTGAGAACAGATCTCGTATCATCGTAGAAGCAGTTGACGAAATTCGTCGCCGCGTTGGAGCGGATTTTCCTCTTTTAGTTAAGCTGAACAGCTCCGATGGCGTACGGGGCGGCTTGAGCGAAAATGATAGCTTGGCTGCGGCAAGGTGTCTTGCTCAGCACGGAGTTGATGCTATAGAGGTTAGTGGCGCATGGCGTGCCTGTAAGCTGAGGGAATTTAGCGGTGAACCTTTCTTTGCCTCCTATGCAAAACGCCTAGTAAATGAGATAGGTGTGCCGGTAATTTTAACGGGAGGAAATCGTAGCTTCGAAGTTATGGAGCGCTTACGTGTGGAAGACGGCATTACGGGATTCGGATTATGTAGGCCGCTCATTTGTGAGCCTTGTTTGGTTAATCGGTGGATGTATGATGCCAGTGTCGTCCCACGTTGTACGTCGTGTGATAAGTGCAGTTCCACGCCAGGGCATCGCTGCATTCTCCCTCAGTGTTCGTTCAGTGTAGCCTGAGCGAGAAGGTTCTTTGCCTAAACCTAAGGCATGTCTTTGTGTGTTCGGCGTGTTTGTGAACTTGCCCGTGAGTTTTGTGGCGGGTTGTGTGGTGGTGATGCGGCCTTGCGCGGGGTTTGCTATTATCGGTTGCTATGACTCGAACGAAGAAACATGGATGGTTGTGGCATATGTTCGGATTCGTGATCGGATGCGTGCTTGTGGCTGTGCTGATTGTTGTCGGCACGAACCTTGCTACCATTGTCACGACGAAGGATGATATTGTCGATGCCAATACTGCGGCTACCTACGGGGCCGATGCTGTGGTGGTGCTGGGCGCTTCCGTGTTCGCTGACGGCACGCCATCGAATATTTTGCAAGATCGTTTGGACGATGGTATTGCGCTGTATCAAGCGGGAGCTGCGCCTAAAATCATCATGAGTGGCGATAATGGCACCGTGTCATACAATGAGGTAAAAGCCATGAAAGACTATGCCATTTCTCAGGGTGTTCCCAGTGAGGACATATTCTGCGATCATGCGGGTTTTTCTACCTACGAGAGCATGTATCGCGCTAAAAACGTTTTCGGCGCCCAGCGTATTGTCGTAGCTACCCAGACGTATCATCTGTACCGGGCGCTCTATTCTGCGCAGGGCTTGGGACTGGAAGCGGTGGGCGTACCGAGTGACTATCGCGAATACAGCAAGCAAAACCAATACGACGCACGCGAGATACCTGCACGTACCAAGGATTTCTTTCAGACACTGATTAAGGCTCCGTCTACGTTTGTGGGCGACCCTATCAGTCTGAATCAATCGGGCGATATAACGAACTAGCTCGAATTGCTATTCGTATCGTTCGATTAGATCGATTATTTCTTGCTTTGAATGCAAGTCGGTCTTTTCAAGGATGCGGCGTATGTGGGTACGTATGGTGCTCTCGGACACAAACAGAGCCTCAGCGATAACCTTGGCTGAGCGACCGCGTGCAAGGAACGGCAGCACTTCGGTTTCGCGACGGGTCAAGCCAAAGTCTTCAGCAATCGTCGCGTAGGTCTCTTGATTCTCTTTTGAGACGGAAGTGCTTTCCTGCGGCTCTTCTGCTTTCTTTTCGCTCGTGTTTGGTTTCTCTTTGGGTTGTGTAGTCGGGGGCGTTTTTGTGTGAGGGATATTACTGGACGCATCGTCTGACGCGATCGTTTTTGCCATATGCTGCTCGGTCGTAGTTGTTTCATCGTGCTCTGCGAGGTTTCGACTGCGATGCTTGTGCTTGATTATATTAAAAAGGCCCAACATGACCAGTACATATAATGCCCCGATTGATAGGCCTACTACGAGTATGGATGACCGTCCTGGTACGAGGGTTATCAGGTATCCGATACCCATGCCTACTAACCTAAGTAAGATAGAAATTGAACGCACGATGCCGCCAATGACGTATCCCGAAACGGCGAAGTCGTAGGCGCTAGAGGCCACCATCGACCAGATAATAACGTCGAATACACCGAAACTGGCACTCATCACGATGTTGAGCATCACAGGGTTTGTTTCCCAAAGGAAGGGAAGTATGGCGAACTCCACCACTATGATGGGTAGCAGTATACGATAGACAACGTCGAGGTTGATGCGCGTACGAGCGTACAGCACCAACCCCACCATAGCTACAGCCGCCACCAAGTTGGCTGTTTGCGGGACGAGATGGGCTTCGTTCACTGAGCCTACCGAGAACACGGTAAGTTCCCACATGAATCCGAACAGACATGAAAGTACCACCGCTGCGATGATCAGCCCTATGAGCGTTCCGAGCGCCGCCAGCGAACGTTGTGCTCCACGCGACGGCGCAGCGCGCCCATCCGGCGCTTCCGATCGGCATCGAATCAGACAGGCAAGTGAGATGAGGGGTAGGGGGATCATCAGTGCCAAAACCGGCAGGTGAAGCCAATCTGATAACAGAGATACGGTTAAGAATACGATGGTGGTAACAAGAAATGTTACTGGTAGGTAAAAAGAGGTGCGTGCTGGATGCATGCGGCCGTAGCAATCTGCCCAGCTACCCCAAAAGTACCCATAACCAATACCCGCTAGTACTGAGCCGCCGAGGAGAATTGGTAGTAATGCTCCACCGCCTATTGGTCCTGCGACGGCAACCAAAATAAGCCCAGCGATAACGAGTGCACCCATGGGCCAAGCGGGCAGTCGGTCGATGCGCGCAGGGTCGTTTTCAACCCAAGCAGCCATTGCTAACATTGTTGTCATATTGGCAACGAATGAAACCATTACCACGAGCGTGCCTAATTCAGGTGTGTCGGCATCGCCTGTCAGCAAAAGAGAACTGCGGAACGTAAGCATGCTGCATGCCCAGAAAAAAGCCATGCCTACATGACGGAGACGCATGGTCCTCCACACCATGCGCATACTGCGACGTTCGCGTACGGCCGACACATGGCTCCTTCCTCTCGCGCAAAACGGTGACCGTTCGATTTCCTTTTCATGCAGCATAGCTTTAAAAAAGGCTTCCAAACAGGTCAAAACCGTAAATCATCAATTACTGATGACGGTGTTTTCTGTAAGTGCCCCTACGATGGCTGCATTGAGAAAGGAGGAGATAGTGCCGGTGACTACGAAAATAATGCCGACTCTAACGCTTATTGCGTCGTTGTTTGTTCGGCTTGACGAGGAAGAATACGGTCGACTACTCCATAGCGGTGCGGCAGCACAGTTGGAGGCGTGGGCTTCTCTTTCCGCTAGGGATGGAGTGGCGCATAGCGATATGCAGTCTAGAGTGCTGCTTCCAGGGTGGGATGTACGTGTATTGCTGCAAAATGAAGTGCTTACCCCTGGTGTGCCCCTCTCGGCGCTTCCCGTGGAATCGCTTTACAAGCCGTGGTCGACAGTTTTGGGTAGTGCTTACGCAGCGCAGCGAGGTCTCTACTTGGGCGATGCGGCTCAGCATATCCAAGCGTTGTGTGCCTCTCTCGAACTTCATATTCCTGAAGGGTTCGAGGCTATGCCCGACCATATAACGCTTCTGATTGATTTGTTGTGCGTGTTTCTTGAAAACGGAAATGAGCGCGCAGCTTGCGAGTTTATTGCAGACCACTTTGATTGGCTTGGCTTGTATGGCGCCGCTTTGGCACGCAGAACAGTTGAGGTGAGTCAAGCATCGGGGCTAGAAGAGGCGCGTCGCGCAGCATTGCTTGCGGGCCTGGCGCATCTTGAGGCTTTGACCGTGCTTGTTGACCGGATTGCCGGTGCTTACCGAGGTGAGGGTAGTGTAGATCGTGTCCAATTTGACACAAATGGTCTGTTGACCTGTTGAGTGACTACAACAAGGGATGCTTGGTAAAGCGTCCGCTGACTGAAGATCACTCGCCCCATGGGCGATGTTCTATAGGAATAACCATCAAACGATCGAAAGGGAAAAGGGGGAACGGAATGTTCGTATCGGACGTTTCAAGGCGCACGTTTCTCAAAGGCTCAGCTGCGACGGCTGCGCTTGCCGCCACGGGCTCGCTCTCGTTGGGTACTTGGAAGGCGCATGCCTCCGGTACTGCGCTTGAGGGCCGCGAGGAAGCGCGACCTTCGCTCTGTAATGGCTGCTCGAGCAAGTGCGGTCTCGTTGCCACGACCGTGGGCGGTAAATTGTGGACCGTACACGGCAGCGATATCCATCCCTATTCAAAAGGGCACCTCTGTGGGCGTGGGCATGGCCTTGCGCAGATGACTTACTCTGATGAGCGTTTAACTCATCCTTTGCGCCGCAAGGAAAACGGGGAATTCGAGCCGATTGACTGGGATACTGCGTTCAAAGAGATTGGCGAACGTGTGAAGGCTATCGTGGAGAAGGATGGTCCCGAAGCGGTTGCTATTGTGCAGGATCCGCGTCCGTCAGGTAAGTATTACTCCAAGCGGTTTATGAACGCATTGGGATCGGCGAATATCTACACGCATGGTGCAGCTTGTAATCTTTCCAAGGAAAGCGCGTTTGAGCTTACCATAGGCACAGGTAGCTTTTCGACCGATTTTGCCAACGCGAAGATGGTTATGTTTATCGGGCGCAGCTACGGCGATGGTATTCGGCCCTCGTCGGTTGCTAGTTTGGCTGCTGCAGCTGAGGCGGGTACGCGTATTGTGAGTGTCGATCCGCGTCTGAATAATTCTGGCGTGTTCGCCGATGACTGGGTACCTATCAAGCCAGGTACTGACTTAGCCTTCTTGCTGGGCCTTTGTAACGTGCTCATCGAGGAAGATCTCTACAACCACGAGTTTGTGGAGCAAAGCACCGTGGGCTTCGAGGAGTTTGCAGCTCAGACTAAACAATATACGCCTGCCTGGGCCGAAAAGATTACCGATGTGCCCGCGGCCACTATCGAGAAGTTGGCACGTGCTATGGCGAAAGCAGCCCCCGCTGCCTCTATCGAGGCTGGGTGGCGCGCGGCGATTGGGTGCGCCTACCAAAACTCGTTCGAAACAACGCGTGCGATTGCGGCGGTGAATGCGCTTTTGGGCTGTTGGAACCAGAAGGGCGGTGCGCTGCTTACGTCCTCACCCGCTGCTGGCAAATTGGCCGACCCGCGGTTTGTCGACCCAGAGAAACCCAAAGTTAAGCGTGTGGGCGACAAGGAGTACCCGCTTGCCCTGAGTAGCATGGGATCGAATCTGGCGGTGCTTGAAGGTGCGCTGGCTGGCACGATGAAGGCAGTGTTTTTCTACAACTCCAACGCCGCGAAGGCTTATTCACAGCCGAAGAAATGGACGGAGGCGCTGCAGAAAACCGATTTAGCAGTGACCATTGACGTGCAGATGAGCGAGACGGCTCTGCAGTCCGACTACGTACTACCTGAGTGTACGTATCTCGAGCGGCTTGAATTGCCGGAATTTATTGGTGGTAAAAAACATTTCGTAGGTATGCGCACGGTAGCAGTCGATAAGGTTCACCCTGAAACAAAGGCATGCGACGAGATATTCAACGGACTGGCTGAGGCGTGTGGAGTGGGTAAGTACTTCCAGTTCACTGCTGAAGACCTGGCAAAGGCTCAGCTTGAGTCGGTAGGAGTGAGTTTTGATACCGCTCTCGAAGAAGGTGTGGTTGAACTTGAAGACCCGCACTTCAAGTACGGAACTACGACATTCAAAACGGCTTCAGGTAAGTTCGAGTTTAAAACCGACAAGGTGGGCGAGGCTGGACTAAACCCGGTAATTAGCTATATTCCTCGTAAGGTTGAACCTCGGGAGGGTGAGTTTGCCATCGTGGGTGGCAAACAAGGCATCCACTCGCACACCATGACGCAAAACATCGAGGCATTGAATACGATTTCGCACGACTATCACCTAGAGCGCCTCTGGGTTGCTTCCAAAGATGCAGAGCAACTGGGCGTGCAGACGGGCGATATGGTCGAAGTCTCGTCTAGTGAGCATACCGGCCGGGTAGAAGTGCGTGTCACGCAGCGCTTGAAGCCAGGAGTGCTGTATTTGCCCACACACTACGGTGGCGACTCGCCCTATCTGTCGCGGGCCTATCAGTACGGCATATCGCTCAACGATTTTGTCCCGTTTGCTGCGGAGCCGGGCGTAGGCTCAGTTATGAGCCAGGAAGTGGCGGTTACGGTGAAGAAGCTGGAGGCGTAATATGACGCGCTACGGAATGCTTATCAACACAAAGAAATGCGTGGGCTGTTATGCCTGCCGTCTGGCCTGTCAGATGAAGAACCACTTGGAGCCAGTCGAGTCGTTTATCAAGTTCCATGAGATCGAAACGGGCGAATTTCCTAATGTCTATAGCGAGGTGGTACCTACCCAGTGCATGCACTGTGTAGATGCTCCCTGTCAGTCGGTATGCCCAACGCACGCCACTTATACCACTGATTCGGGTGTGGTATTAGTGGATGAAGGGAAATGTATCGGCTGTAAGTATTGTATGGCCGCGTGTCCCTACGGTGCTCGTGTGGTGCAGGAAGGCACCGGCGTGGTGGAGAAGTGCCGCTTTTGCTGGGAGAATGACAAGCCGGGTGAACCTCCGGCCTGCGTGGGTACCTGCATTTCGGGTACGCGTATCTTCGGCGACCTGGATGACCCAGAAAGTGAAATAGTGCAGGCTATCGCGCGGTACAACGCGCAGCCGCTTGCGAGCAATCTGACCGAATCCAAGATATTCTACGTGAGGTGATAGGTAATGGTTTGGGGACCTTTGATTGCGTGGTACTTGTTCCTGGCCGGCGCATCGGCCGGCGCATTCTTGACGGCTGCATTCGTCGAAGCCAAGTACCCCGATAGTGTAAAAATGCGTGTTGCTGGTCGTATTATCGCACCGGTGTTCGTTGCGATTGGCTTGGTTATGCTTATGGTAGATGCTGAAGCGGGACTTATGAACCCCCTGCGCTTTTTCTACCTCATAGCCAATCCTGGGTCCGTTATGACGCTGGGAGTGTACTTCATTTGCATCTACATGCCTGTTGCGCTTGTATCAGCCGTGCTTGAGATCATGAAGAAACGCGTACCAAAATGGTTGACATGGATTGGTATTGTGTTTGCGTTCGCCGTGGCAGCCTATACGGGTTTTCTTTTGGGCGTAGTGAAGGCGTACCCCCTGTGGAACAATGCAGTACTGCCCCTGTTGTTTGTGGTTTCGGCACTGTCGGCGGGCCTGGCAGCTACCTCGCTGGTGGGGCTTGTTGTGGATCGAGAGCGTTTTGAACAGATGTGGCTGGTGAAGAAGAGCCACGTTATTCTTTCGGTCGTCGAACTGATTGTGTTGTTCTCGATGCTGGTTATTGTTGGCTCGGGTAGTTTTGAGGGTGCGGCCTCGGTGCATGCCTTGGTTGCAGGGCAATATGCCCCGGCATTTTGGGCGGGTATCGTACTGCTAGGTTTGGTGGTGCCCTTCATCATTGAAGGTTATCCGGTTTTTATAACCAAGCGCGTCGAAACATCCACGACCTCCATGGTGGTAAGTGTTATTGGCGAGGCGGGTGTGTTGGTGGGCGGCTTCCTGTTACGTCTGCTGGTGATAATGGCAGCGTTGCCGGTCGCATTCTTATAGCTTTGCACGCAGGATTATTTCTGATATTGCTAAAAGCTCTTCTTTCTAGGCAAGCCGTAATCTGTGGCAGGGTTGCGGCTTGCTTGCGTAAAGAAGAGACGAGGGGAATGACACGTGAAGTGTTCTGATGCGGCCTAAGTTCCTAGTTCGCTGGGATCAAATGTATCCATGAGGTCCAGTAGCTCTTGCTTCTTATGGATATCTAATTTGGCATAAATGCGTTTGGAATGCGTGCGGATAGTGTTCTCGGACACAACCAGCTCCTCGGCGATACGAGCAACGGTATTACCGCGTGCGATAAGCTCCATGACTTCGGTTTCGCGAGCACTGAGGCGATAGTGTTGCCTTAGCAACTCGGCTTGCTTGGATATGCGGTCTTGATAAATAGCATCTTTGTTGAACCGCTCGCGACGGGCTTTTCGTGCGGGTGCTGGCGGAGTGGTATCGGTGTCCACTTCTCCTGCTGGCTCCACCGTTTTTTCTGCTGCGGGGCGACGGGCTTGGCCGTTGGTAGGGGGGGTGTCGTCGTGTTGTCCTGTGGGGCGCAGTGCCACCAGTTCGATGCTTTCAGCATCGTTGCGATGAAATATTTTGCGGAATCCACCTTGCCCGATGAAGTGCATGAGTCCCAGTAGGTATACGGCGACCAGCGCCACAACGGCCAGCGGTTCGATGCCGGTGATCATGATCTTTTCCGCAAACGAGCCGCCGATAAAGCCTACGTCGTGCAGCACGTAGACAATACCTGCAAAGAATCCGTAGATGAATATAGGATTGATGCCTCGATCGCGTGAGGCCTGCGCGCACTGTATCATCATGAGCATGATGGCTGCACTGTATACGGCATACAGCACAGCGGCCAGCCACCGCGCATATTCCGTTACTAAGAACGGCAGCAGCAAAAATGAGGTTATGGCAAAGGGAAACACGATGCGATAAGCGCTTACCACGTTCAAGCGTAAATTCTTGAATTGCCATAATGCTAGTACGGATGCGGCTGCTACCAGCGCTCCCAGCATGGACAGCACGTTTACTAAAGATCCCACCTGGGGGTCTCCGATAGCAAGCGATCGCATAATGCCGGTGCAGATGCCTAGCGCCCCTACGCACAGTGCGCTACGCCAGTAGTCGTGCAGCACACGCCGGTACACCTGGGGATGCTCGCGGGGCACGTCTTCAAACATAGGTTGGTTGAGGTCTATTTCACGGCTCTTGATAATAATAGCAAGCCCAAACAAAGGTAGGAACACCAGAGGAATTAAGAAGGAAGTTACTGCCACGGGAATAAGATACAGCGAGAAGTACAACAGGGCTCCATACGCCGTTCCTGCAATAAGATCTCGGTTACCATGCTCGGCATCGAGACTAGCGAAGAGCCGCTGCCATAGCATAAAAAATCCCGCTGAACCCAATCCCAAAAGACCGCCGCCCGCTACAACCATTGGTAATGCAATGTTATCGAGGTAGATAGCGGCAATAAGACAGCACCAACCAAGGAAATAGGGGGCGCTGGCTAACATGACCATAAACTGTCGTGTGGGGCCGGGAAGAAAGTACACACCCAATGCGCTGGCAAAATAGCTTACCGAAAATACCAGCGATTGAGCAAGGAAGAACCAAAATACAATCTCTGGAGTCTGGAACTCCATGGGAAGAAAAGGAAATACGCCACCCCAAACCCCCGCCGCATTCGTTGCAAGGAACAGCGCATAGCCGAGCGAAGTGGCATTCGGCTTGAACGCTGATATAAGGCTTGGGAGGTTCACGGAACTCCTTTAGGGACGTTGGCGGGTGAAAGCAGACTTACATAGGGTCTGCTCCATAAGTCATAATCCCAGTTCAAGTGGCATTTCATGCTAGTTTTTGCTATAATGAATGCAAGGTTTTTGGGTGTATCAGATCAAAAACCTTGCACCTCTAAAAGCCCTTCGCCTTAATAACTGGGAAC
>JAYFOQ010000012.1:0-62934 GCA_034932485.1 Gordonibacter sp. | reverse complement strand
GAAGATCATGAGGGTAGTGGAAGCGGTCCGGGCATAGCCCCGCGGCTTTTGTCTCGTCCGCATAAAACTAAGTGAAACGAATCGAGCCCGACTAAAGTCGAACTCGATTCGTTAAACAGGGGCTTTTGATACAGCCCCTTTCGTCGTGAAGCAAAGCATTACACGAACCGGCGAGGCACATGAGGGGAGGGAGGTGCGCTCTGTAAAGCGCACGGACCCTCCGGTCGGTTGCTCGTATTTAAGCGGTTTTGCTGATGACGGTGTCTTTAGCCAATGCTTCGCCCACTAGTTGGCCGAACGTTACACAGCGTCCGTGGCTAACGCCAGGGCAGTGAACGGGGTAGTCGTTGCCAAAGAAGTCGCCCTGTACATTGCCGATAGCAAACAAGCCATCAATGGGCTCATCCTCTTCGGTGAGCACTTGGGAATCGGCATTCACATGTAAACCAAAGGGGATGGTAAGCGTGGAGCATACATTCTTGGTGGCATAGAACGGCGCGGTCTTTACGGGAGCAAGCCACTGTGCAGGCACGTCAAAGTCGACATCTTCGCCAGCTTCTGCCATGCTATTGTAGCGTTCGACGGTTGCTTTGAAGGCATCGGCTGGAATATCGAGCTGCTTGGCTAGGTCTTCTAAGGTGTCAGCTTTGATAAGTTTTCCATTATCTAACCATTTCTTCATAACCGTGTCGAGCCCGTCGGTAAAGCGATCAAAACGCTCGGGCTGCTGTTGCATAACATAGGTCTCGTAGTTCCCATCGAAGATTGACCAAGCAACATTACCTGGCGTGTTCATGCGTGCATTTGTCAGCATGGGTTCAAAGGGCATTTCGGCGCCATAGCGCTCACCGTTGGCATTTACGGCAAGCCAGCTCATAATAAAAGAGGTGAGGTTGAACTCAAGGGTATCAAGCGTGAACTGGTGAATCATTGGAGCTGCGGGGCTTTTGGAGATTCCCGCACCGGCCCAGGCTCCCATAAGAATGCCATCGCCGTTATTGAAGCCAGCAGGCGCGTACACGTTAGCGTCCGAGCGGTTTGAAATAGGGCAGAATGCATCAACCATCTCTTGATTGCCGCCGATGTCACCCGTGGCAAGAATAACGCCGTTCTTTGCGTTGTATTGCACATTTTTGCCATCTTTTGTGGTGGCAATAATGCCCGTAATGCCGCTAGTGGCATCTCCTACGAGCTGCTTGGCGCGTGCCTCAAAGATGAACTCCGCACCATTCTTAGTGGCGGATTCGTAAACTAATTCGCCTAGGGTTATGTTGACTGGTTGGCCATCGTCGCGCATATCATAGGTTTCGCCGCCACGCACAAACGATACGGCATCGGGGTAGACGCGCCAGTTATCAGAGAGTTTTGACCAGTTGCCATACTTGGCCGTGCCGGAAAGTGCCGGAACCATGCTGATGCCGCTTTTGGCACCAAGCTCTTCGATGTAGTCGAACACCTTACCAGAGCGCGATGCCCATACATAGATAAGGTCATAGTTCGTTGTTTGATGTGAGGCGTGATGCAGGTAGCGCGTTGCAACGCGCGGGTCGAGATCAAAACCGCTTGCCTTGTGATATTTGCTGCCGATGTGACCCACATCGACACCGCGGATAGAGATGGTGGTATTGCGCTCGATAACCGCTACTTTGCCTCCGTTGCGAGCAGCTGCCTCAGCAGCGTTAACGCCAGCGAGGCCAGCACCCACAATAACTACGTCATACTCTTTGGTTTCAGCGATGTCGGTGATGGCTGCAGGGGTAACCTCCCAAGTGTGTTTACCAATGGTGTCGGCGGAGTTGGTTGCAGCGTCGCTTTTACCTTTGGTTTCAGCAGGTGCGCAACCAGGTAGCGCGACGGCTGCGGCCGCTACTGCGGTTGTCGCGAGCGCGCCCTTTAGAAAGTTTCTACGATTGAGTTCCATACGATTCCCTTCCTCCCTTTTCTCGCGGCACTCGATCTGCCGGAGGCGTGCACGTTTCGGCACGCAACAATGCACAATGAAGGAGCGTCTCTGGGACACACAACACGCGAAGTGGCGTATTTTGGAAAATCAAGTGGATACTGCGAGAGAAAAATCTAATCACGTGTTCCGGGTGATGCCTCATGTTCAGGAAAAACAACCAAATCGATGAACTCTTGTCGATTGTGAACATTGGCTTTCTGGTAGATATGGCGTACGTGAGTGCTTACGGTGTTTTCCGATATGCTTAAGCGTTCAGCAATCCATGGCTGAGTGCGCCCATATGCGAGCAGCGTCGCTATCTCTTGTTCGCGGGCTGTCCACGCGAACGTTTTAGAGATGACCTGCAAGCGCTTTTCCATGCCACCCTCGTCGTCTGACTCTCTTCCTCGTTGTGTTTGCGTGCGGAAGAGCACCCAGACATCATCGGCACCCAGTAATAAAACGGTGGCAATAACTACTAAGTAACCGACAACGGTGGTCTCTGCAGAAACAAACTCGTTCAAGCGTCCTCCATTGCCTACAAGTGCGATAGCGACGAGGGCTCCAATGATATAGCCGACAACAGCGATAAGGCGTAAGAGTGCGATGGTTTTAAGGGGTCTGCGCGACTGCGCGTTGGCAATTTGGGAGAAGGTGACCCACAAAAATAAATCCAGTGCGGTGTATCCTGCGATAAGTACCGCGCCTGACATCCAGAATAAGTTTGTGCCAAAAAGAAATGGCATGAGCATAAAACCAGCGATCATAGCCAAGAGTCCGACACGACATACTAAGCCGGCTCGTCGTACCGAAGTTGCTATGACGGCAAACATGAGTATTGAGGATAAGCCGCGTGCCAGCTGAATAAGAATACCGCCAGTTTGTGAAGCGCCTGCGACATACGAAAACGATACGAGGTGCTGTACGTAGCCAAACCCGATCATAATAAGTGCCACTGCTCCTAGTAGCATCAGGGATACACCACCGTATCGCTTCAGGCGTGAATGCATATTGCGGGTACGAGGCTGTGTTTCGTCTTCTCCTTCGCGATAGGTGCGCAACTCGGGGCGCAGTGTTAGCAAGAAGGCACAGGAAAGTAGTGGAAGTAAGGCAAAAAACACGGCTTGAGCCTGGGGTATCATCAAGAGCAAAGGGGTGTCAATGATTACGGCACACGCAAAACCTCCAGCAATAAAAGGTGCCGCACTGCGGATGCCGTCGTAGGCGTATGCGGCCCCCCAAGCCAGCTGATAAACGCCCATAAACCCTCCAGCAAGAAGGGCTCCTAAAACCAAGACAATCCAACTTGCCCCAATTCCAGACAATACCAACAGTAGTGTTCCTGTGGTTCCTGCAGCAGCGAAACCCACTAATATTTTTTTGTTAGCAAGTAGTTGCTCTGCGCGGCCCTTCGAAGCCAACGAGAACACAATTGCGGGTAAACTGCAGAAGAACACAGCAATCACCGCGATTTCGGGCATGAGCCCTTGTAGGTCGGGTCGTATAAAGAATGCGCTCATAAAAAGTGCGTCGAGCCACGACCAGAGTAGAGCTGAGCCCACAATAACTTTGATACCGTCGGCACCTCGTACGCGTTCGAATAGTTTCATGGTGTTGATCCTCCCCCTGAGGAGTTATACCAGCAATAGTGTCATCTATTAGTGAGCGAAGGAAAGCGAGAGTGAGCCGAAAAGCCCACCCTCGCTTTATAGTAGCTGAACGATGACGGTGCATTGCCCCTTCTGCACCCGTGGTGAAGGCTGTTATGCCTTCTGCGCCTGGGCCTGTACGCAGGTGATGGCAATAACGCCCACAATATCGTCTGCCACGCAACCGCGCGACAAGTCGTTCACGGGAGCGGCGATACCTTGCGTGATGGGACCATACGCTTCGGCTTTTGCTAAACGCTGCACCAATTTGTAGCCGATGTTACCGGCATCCAAATCGGGGAAAATCAATACGTTGGCGTGTCCAGCGACAGAGGATTGTGGTGCTTTGGATGCTCCAATTGAGGGCACAATGGCGGCGTCGAGTTGAAGTTCTCCATCGAGTGCAATCTCAGGTGCGAGTGCGTGTGCAATCTCAGTAGCTTCGACCACCTTTGCGGCGTCGGCGTTCTTGGCTGATCCATAGCTAGAATGTGAGAGCATAGCTACGGCAGGCTCGCTGCCCATAAGTGTCTTCCATGATTTTGCGGAGTTTACGGCGATATGGGCGAGCTTTTCGGAATCGGGTTGTACCTCAAGGCCACAATCGGAAAAGAGGAAGGTGCCTTGTTGACCCAGATCGCAGTCGGGTACTACCATGATGAAGAATGAGCTGACCAACGCAACGCCAGGAGCAGTCTTTAAGATTTGTAGGCAGGGGCGCAGTACATCGCCAGTAGAGTGACAGGCGCCGGCAACCATTCCGTTTGCCTGTCCTGTTTTCACCATCATTACGCCGAAATAAAGTACGTTATCCATGAGCTCATCTGCTTGCTCGGGCGTCATGCCTTTGGCTTTACGCAGTTCGTAAAGGATGCTGGCGAACTCGGTACGCTCAGGTGCGGTACGCACGTCAATAATGCGGGCACCATCAAGCGTATAGGGGCTTGCGGCTATTGCTTCCGCGTTGCCTAGGATGATCAGGTCTGCCACATCGTCAGCGAGGATGCGCTCGGCAGCTTGTAGCGTGCGCTCGTCGTCGCCTTCGGGCAGGACGATAGTTTGCTTGTCGGCCTTAGCCCGGGACAGCATGGCTTCCAGAAAAGAACTCATCGGCATATCCTTTCTCAAATTATCCGGTTTGTATGATAATTCACGCAGGGCGCGTCTGGCCCGGTAAAATGCAATCTGGTGCAATAAGCGCAGAATTCGGGCCGGAAAGGCCTTGTTTGTTGTATAGGCTGGAAAACAAGGAAGGTTCCCTATGGGTGTACAGTACTGCGATTTTAAAGATGTCAACATTGATGAAGTAGATGCGATTATCGTCGGCAGTGGGTTTGCGGGGGGTGTTGTGGCGCGCGAACTTGCCGAGCGTGGCAACAAACGCGTGCTGGTTATTGAGAAGCGACCGCATATCGGTGGCAATATGTACGATGAGGCTGACGAGGCGGGTATTCTTGTACATCGTTACGGGCCTCATATCTTTCATACAAACGATCGTCGCGCGTTTGAATACGTGCGACGTTTCACTGAGTGGCGCGATTATGAGCATGAGGTTTTGGCTGACTGGTATGGTACGTATTTGCCGGTGCCGTTTAACAAGAACTCGATGGAGATCGCGTTTGGCGATGAGAAGGCGACGCGTCTTACCGAGAAACTCATTGATACGTTTGGTGACGAACGTAAGGTAACTATTACTGAACTCCGTGAACAGGACGATCCCGAGTTGTCGGAGATCGCTGACTTTATTTATAAGAACGTGTTTTTGTACTACACCCAAAAGCAATGGGGCTTGACGCCGGAAGAGGTTGATCCTTCCGTTACCGCGCGCGTTCCAGTATTTGTTTCGCGCGACAATCGTTACTTCCAAGATGCCTATCAAGGTATTCCTTTGTACGGTTACACCCCAGTATTTGAGAGCATGTTGGATCACGAGAACATTAGGGTATGCCTAGGGGTCGAGGCGGAAAGTGTGTTCGATCTGGAATTCCAAAGTGACGAGGAAGATGCGCCCCTGTCATCTATTGGTATTAAAGGTAATGATTTCGAGGGCCCCATTGTGTATACGGGTCCGTTGGATGAGTTGTTCCTTTCGCGCTTCGGTCGCTTGCCCTACCGAAGCCTTGATTTTGTTTACGAGACGTACGACAAACAGCATGTGCTGCCGTGCGGTACCGTAAACTTCACGGTTACTGAGGATTACACCCGTATTACGGAGTTTACGTATCTGACAGGGCAGGAGTCTGACAAGACCACCATTATGAAGGAGTATAGCCACTCCTACGACGACCCGGGTAAACAGATTCCGTACTACGCCATTATCAACGACGAGAACGCCGCACATTATGAACGTTATCGGGCTTTGACTTCGTCGCTGGGCAATTTTTACCCGCTAGGACGCTTAGCTGAGTATCGTTACTATAATATGGACGTCATCATCGGGCGTGCTTTGGCGCTTGCCGACGAACTGGTAGGCTAGGGACTTTATTGGTGTTTACAAGGGACGAGGAAACTATATCCATGAAAACCATTTCATTCGCCGTTCCCTGCTATAACTCGGCGGCTTATATGGATAAATGCATTGAATCCATCCTTAAGTGTGGCGACGATATTGAAATTATCGTTGTTGATGATGGATCGACCAAAGATAACACGCTTGAAAAAGCACGGGCGTGGGAGGCGTCGTATCCCGATGTTATCCGCGCGGTACACCAGGAAAACGGTGGCCATGGTCAAGCCGTAAATACAGGTCTAACGCATGCGACAGGCCGCTACTTCAAGGTTGTCGACTCCGATGACTGGCTTGATGAGTTGGCTATGCATGAGATTATGAGTTACTTGCGCACCCAGGTGGAGCGCGCAGAAGCAACCGACCTCGTCATTGGCAACTATGTGTATGAGAAGGTGCATGAGAACACTCGTACGGTTATGCATTACCACAATGTGTTTCCCGAAGGTCGCGAGTTTAGCTGGAGTGAAGTGGGTTCTTTCGGTCAGAGTCAGTACCTGTTGATGCATTCGGTGATCTACCGAACCGAGCTTCTGCGCGACATGGGACTTGAGCTGCCGAAGCACACCTTTTACGTGGACAATATCTTTGTGTACGTACCGCTTCCAAAGGTAAAGAGCATCTATTATCGTGATGTTGATATGTATCGTTACTTCATTGGTCGTGAGGACCAGAGTGTAAACGAAAACGTTATGATGGGCCGTATCGATCAACAGTTGCGTGTGACGCGCCTAATGATCGATGCCGTCCGCTTGCCTGACGACGTGTCTGAAAAGCGCTTAGAGCGCTACATGGAGAACTACTTATCCATGATGATGTGTATCTGCTCTATTTTCCTCCGTATGATCGATACGGACGATGCTGAAGACGAACGCGAGGCCATCTGGGAGTACCTTAAGAAACATAATCCCGACGTCTACCGTCGCATTCGACGCAGCGTGCTAAATGCAAGCACGAACCTGCCGACCGAACTGGGTAGGCGTATTGGCATCACTGGCTACCGTATGGCTCAAAGGATATTTAAATTCAACTAAAAAGGTAAATCACGCAAGTGAGAGTTGTGCGCGCTCCAGATTGTTTGTGGGCGTAATTTTGTGTGCATCTTACGACGGAGCAGTTTAGGGGTAGTTTACTGAATAACGCTTTGATAGATCTAGTAGATACCTCCATAACCATTTATACTAATACATGAGGGGGTTCTTAGGTCCATTTCGTTGATGGAGTCAGCCATGTTGCAATCTTTTACTCGAAATTACGCCGATAATTCCACAGAAGCAGGGTTTCAGTTTACGTTTTATTGTGACAATTGTAATGATGGCTTCAAAAGTAGTTTCATTGAATCTACCACCTACCGGAAAAGCAAGGGTTTGCGCGGGCTCGCGCAAGGGGCAAATGCTTTAGGCAACCTTTTTGGAGGGCGTGGGGGAGATATTGGATGGGCAATCGGGCGTGGAGGCGACATTATTAGTGAACGCTTCGAGGAACGTAGTCCCGATTGGCAACGAGAGCATGATGCGGCATTTGAAGCTGCGCAAAGTGAGGCTTCATCGCATTTTCATCGATGCCATGCATGTCATGAATATGTTTGCGATACGTGCCTTAACGAAGAAGAAGGCTTATGTGTTAGCTGTGCTCCTCATCAGGAGATATACGTGGCGAAAGCGCGCTCTGAAGCCATGCAGCGCAATATTGACGAGGCTGCTGAGACCGCAACTGTATGGGCGGGTAAGCTAGAGAGTAAAACCATCACTTGTCCCGCATGCGGCAGGCCAGCAGGCTCGGGTAAGTTTTGCAGCAGCTGTGGCGCATCACTTGCTCGTAATGTTTGCTCTTCATGCGGCACTGCAAATGCCCAAGATGCCTGTTTCTGCAGCAACTGTGGGTCAAAGCTTAGGCAATAAAGATTAATTTATCTCTTGGTGGGGATGCATAAGCGCGCCGTCTTCAAAAGGGACGGCGCGCTTATATTGCCTTAACGGAAGTCTTCCTCGTTGGCGAACTGCCAGCCAAGAAGGGCATCGCCGATAAGGTGGAACTGGAAAGGCAGAGGACGCGTTAGTTCACCGCGATCGATCTTATCCGAGATGCCGCACAATTCATCGAGAAGGTCAAAGAACGAATATTCCTCCAAGAAGCTATCTTCGTCCTCCCTCTCCTCAGGGGATGCCAAAAGAACTTGAATTACGGAATCGAGATACTCGTCATGACTCTTGCTGCTTGCCTGAAGAGCATCAAGCTCGTTATGGTTGAACACCGAAAGCTCGATACAGTACCAACCGAGCGTGTTTTCGGGTGAGTCATCCATGTTGTCGCTGAGGATAATTCCGGCATGCTCGAGATCGGCAACGGTGAAGCACGACCTGAGCACGTCTGGTGTGACTAGGGGTTCACCTTCTTCGTCGAGGTCGGTCAAAACGTAGACCAGCTGTACGGCAAGGGTTCCTTCCTGCAAATCAAAGGCAATTCCATAATGGTACTCGGGATCGTCGGTGCGCGTCCCCCAATACAACTCGCTTGGATTATCAAGTAGGGTTTTGATGCTTGCAGACATAGCGCCTCCTCGCTGTGTTTCGTAGAATGAAGTGAATATTTTGTTCTACGAAACAGTATCCTCACATAGTGCTAACAGGCTAATGGTGTTGAGTATAGAGCAAGAAGGACTTAGTCGGGCGGTAGAATGCTGCTTGATTGGTAGAGTTTGAGGTGCCTCAATGCCGGTTTAGCGGGCCTTATCGTGTTAACCTGTGACGCTTTGCCGCATTTTTATTCATAAGTAAAAATATCATGGACAAAAATAGTCGTTGGGGATGAACTGCCAGCGATAAAAGACTTTGCAGGGAACCATTGCTCTAGAAAGTCCCAGCTCAAAAAACTATGCTGGTATATACGATGCGCGGCTATACGCCCCAAGTCCTATTTTTGTCCAGATAAATACAAGCTTGACCAAGTTTTTTACGCAAATACGGGCTTGTATGTAGCGATATAGTCTTTCCGTTAGGCCCCTATGCCCATTCCCGTGAACACAGCTGCGAGTGCTACCAGCACACCAATGACCGATTCTCCGCCCAGCACACCGCTAGATACGATCAAGCCAGTCTCGTTTTGGGTTTTCTCTTTGGCCTCTGCCTCCTCAGGCGAGAGCTTGGCGCGACGTTGCTTGCAGATGAAGTCGTATACCACCTTCGCCATGGCACCAAGAAATGCCGAGAAAGACAGGTAAAAGGGGAGGTAGATGCCTAATCCTAGCATCATAGCGGGGAAGCCCAGCAGATACAGTACAAAACCAGCGGTCAAGCCAAGAGCGAACGAGGGAACCGAGGGCACGCCTGATACCATAGTGGCGACCACGGATGCTTGTGCTGCCACAAAAGAACCTTGCGGGCCAAACGATTCGGGACCGTAGGCACCCACGAGTATAGCCATAACGGCTACGGCTACTATGGCTCCTAGCACAGCGCCAATTGCCTGACCGACCCACTGCGCTTTGGGTGAGGTTCCTATTACGTGACCGGCGTGAAAGTCGTTCATTACGTCACCTGCTAAACCGCAGGCGACGGCAACAATGCCAGCGACAAAGAACAACTGCACTTGAGGCACATTGCATACCGCTGCTACCGCCAGTAGTACGATCAAACCGAATATCTCCATGGGGTCAATACCCGTCTGACCAACGCTCTGTGCGCTCATGGCGGTTGCTACCCACGTAAGAGCTACTACGATCAAAGCGGGAATGGGGCCAAGTTGCAAACCAAAGCAGATTAATAGCGCTGCGGAAGCCACTCCACATGCAGCAAGTCCAGCGCTTATACGCATGCGACGACGGTTGCCTCCCGTAACAGGAAGGTTGCTGGCATCGGCTGGTGTTCCCAAGGCAATCGACCCTTTGGTATCTTTTAGCATCTTGATGGCCTTTGGCAGAATATTTTTGAAGATAACGCCTAGGCCGGCGCCCATCATGACGCCCATGCCGAGGCTAGATACAATGCCTTGGCCAGTAGATATATCCCATAAACCTACCGTGGAGCCCCCCACGATAATACCGAAGTTGGCAAACAGTGCGCCGCCAAACCAGACAACAACAGCTCCCGTGCCTACGAGGAAGCCTACCGCTAACAACATAGGTGAGTTGTAGATACCAAACGCTACCCCAGGGATGGAAATGTTGCTTAGGAACATTGCGGGAATGATGCCGAAAAAATCACGCAGTGCCGTATAAAGACCGGCAAGCCCCATGGAACCGAACAGCTTGAGCCCCACCTTGCCACCGGCATTACCCGCGATGAGTGTCTGAGCAGCAGCTTCTCCGATAGGGTACTGCAGATCGGCATCTTCGATGAAATGACGCCGAAGTACCGCCGTGCAGATAAGTCCCAAAATTACACCCGACACCGCAACGGCTAGCATCTCAAGCCAACCTACTTGATCGGCGAATCCCAACATCCAAATGCCAGGAATAGTGAAGGCAAGGCCTCCGGCTACCATGGCGCCAGCAGACATAACCGTATGGGTGACGTTGGCTTCGTTGAGGCTCGCCTTTCCGCGCCCCAGTGCTTTTAAAAAGAAGAGTGAGATGATGGCCGCAAATACAATAGGCCAGGGAAGCGCCCCCATTTTGAGAGCTGTGTACACCGATGCCGCAGTGATGATGACGCAGCCGACGCAGCCTATTAAAATGCCGCGTAATGTCAGCTGCCCTTTGACAGAGTCCATGTTCTGCTCCTTTTGGTATATCCGCTCCCCCTCGTTTCGGGAAGTCGGGTTACTGGACGGACGAGTACAGTATAATCGGGTCGAAAGTGAAGCGGTATCGTTAAATTTGCAGTATTGGGTAAATTTACGTGCGCGTGGGCCTTTTGGGGCTGCAGCGTACGGACAGAGAAGGCAAGGTGGCCTCATGAGTGTTGACGCGATGTCGGGGATGTTGGCGGTGGACGTAGGCAATACGATTACTCGGTTGGGGCTGTTTTCGAGTGGCGAACTTTGCGCTACCTGGAGTGTCACAACACCAGTGCTGATGACAAGCGATGAGGCGCGTCTGGTGGTGGCAAACTTTTTGGATGCACTGGAGCGTGAGTCTATCCGCAACCGTGGCACAAGCATGCCCATACCTGCCGACTCTATTCTATCGTGTGTTGTGCCCGATCTTACTGATATTTGGGCTATGGCGTTGCAGGCGGAATGCGCGCGGCGTCCTTTAGTAGTTGGCCCTGGATTAAAGACGGGGATTAAGATGCGGTATCGTGATCCGGCTGAGGTGGGATCCGATCGCGTTGCAGACTTGGCCGCAGCACGTGCCGATTACGAGGGGCCACTTATTGTGGTTGACCTGGGTACTACGACGAACTTTGAAGTGATTGATTCTCAGGGTACTTTTTTGGGGGGCATTATCGCTCCGGGTTTAGCGCTGGGGGCAAAGTCGCTTGCGCAGGCCGCTGCACGCTTGCCGGTGATTGAATTGAAGGCGCCAACGTCAGTCATTGGTACTTCAACTCGAGAAGCTATGCAATCGGGCATAGTTATGGGGGAGGTAGCGCGCATTGATGGTCTTATTGATATGGTGTTGGCTGAGTTAGGATGTGAAGCTGGCGTCATTATCACCGGAGCGAACGCAAATGCTTTGGTTGCGTTGTTGCGCCATAAGGCGTATGCCGACGACACGCTTACCTTGCGTGGCTTGGCGCGTCTTTATGAGATGAACCGCAGAAAATAGCAGGATGTTTGTGATAACAAAGTAAGCGACTTTTCGAGTAAGCAAAAAATGGTGACTCGACAGGTGAGGAGGGTGCACGTGAGTAGGCAGATGCAAGCGAGGAAACTGGAAACGCTGGCAGGCTTAGGAAATGTACGTCTGGATGAGCCTTTGGCGCCCTATACGTCGTTTTGTATCGGCGGTCCAGCCGACTTCTTGGTGTCGCCTCACACCGACGAACAGGTGCGATCGGTAGCAACTTGGTGTCGTGAAGAAGGTATTCCTTTTCGAGTGATGGGGCTGGGAAGCGACATACTGGTGTCAGATGCTGGCGTTCGTGGTGTCGTGTTGCGTCTTGCTGAGAATTTTGCCGCACTGAATATCGAGCATGAAGGTATGCGGATACAAGCTGGTTGTTCGAATGCGGAGGTGGCGCGGGTTGCGTGTGCGGCAGGACTTTGTGGTTATGAGTTTGCTTGCGGCATACCTGGTACGGTAGGTGGGGCTGCCATTATGAATGCAGGAGCCTATGGCGGAGAATTCAAGGATGTGGCCGAAGCCGTGCGTTGTCTTACTCCTGAGGGTAAGCTGGTGGATGTGTCGGCGTCCGAGGCTGCATGGTCGTATCGGCACAGTATGATGGCCGACGAAAAGTATGTGGTACTTGAGGTCACGTTGCGTCTTTCATCTGATGAATGTAACTCTATTCAAACACGCATGGATGACCTGACACAGCGCCGCATCGAGAAACAACCACTCGAGATGCCCAGTGCTGGCAGTACATTCAAGCGTCCCGAGGGTTGTTTCGTTGGTCAACTGGTACAGGAAGCAGGGCTGCGAGGGTATCGTGTGGGGGGTGCTCAGGTGTCCGAAAAGCATACGGGTTTTATCGTGAACGCCGGGGGTGCCACCGCCGAGGATGTGCGTCGCCTCATCGCGGAAGTCCAGGAGCGCGTATTGGTCCATGCTGGCGTGTCGCTTGAACCTGAAGTACGCATGTGGGGGTTTGAACAAGGAGAGACCCGATGAGGGTAATAAAGGGGGATGTATGATAAATCGTCGACAGCTCGGAATGACGGGGCTCATGGTAAGTGAGATTGGTTTTGGGGCCGAGTGGATGGTGCGTAAAACGCCCGACGAAGTAAAAGCAGTTACCGATCTCTGTCGCGAACAAGGGGTGAATATCCTCGACTGCTGGATGGCCGATCCGGAGGTGCGCAGCAATCTTGGTTACGCCCTTGCTGGAAATCGCGATGAATGGATTATCCAGGGGCACATAGGATCTACTTGGCAGGATGGTCAGTACGTGCGCTCTCGCGACTTAAACGTGGTGAGACCCGCTTTCGAAGACTTGCTTGTGCGTCTTGGCACCGAGTTTCTGGAGCTAGGCATGATTCATTACGTTGACGATGTAGATGAGTTTCAAAGCATTATGAACGGGCCTTTTTTTGAATACGTATCCGCACTGAAGACGGCCGGAGTTATCCAGCATATTGGCTTGTCTACGCATAGCCCCGAGGTAGCCCGGGTTGCTGCGTTTTCCGGCCATATAGAAGTTATTATGTTTAGCTTGAATCCTGCTTTCGACCTCATGCCGCCCACTGCAGATCTAGATGCGATGTTTGGCGTATATGATGATGATCTAACAGGGATTGAGCCCGCACGTGCCGAGCTTTATGCGCTTTGCGAAAGCAAGAATGTGGGCATTACGGTGATGAAGCCCTACGCGGGAGGTCGCTTATTGAGCAGCGATACGTCACCTTTTGGTGTGTCGCTATCAGCGGTGCAATGTATTCATTATGCGCTAACACGCCCTGCAGTGGCGAGCGTTATGGTTGGTGTAGCAAATGTCGAGCAGGTGAACGATGCGATAGGCTACGAAACTGCAACCGAGGAACAGCTCGATTACGCCAGCGTGTTGGCCGGAGCTCCTCGTCATGCGTATTTCGGGCACTGTACCTACTGTGGACATTGCGCGCCTTGTCCTGCAGGTATCGATATTGCTCTGGTAAATAAATTCTACGATCTCGCGCTGATGCAAGAAGAGGTTCCCGCTTCGGTACGCGCTCATTATGAAGCCCTCAGTGCGAATGCTTCCGATTGTACCGCCTGTTCGTCGTGTGAACCACGGTGTCCCTTTGGGGTGCCCGTTTCCCTGCGTATGGAGCAAGCAGGGAAACTGTTTGGCTAGGGTTATTTCTTGCGGGAGGAGATGAGGCTATCTATCCGCTGAAGCAGAGGATGAGCTATAACTGAGCCGATGGCTGCTGCGCAGACGAGTATTGCGAACGCTGTCAGGTTATTTGTTGAGGTCGATTCCGAAGGCAATAATAACGTACTGAATGTAGCGGCAAGTACAGCGTAGATGAAGGCTGCAACGCAAGCGTATTTTAGGGGTATATGTTGCCATAACGCATTAGCAAACAAAAAACTCAGGGTAATATATACGCCAAACCGAAGGACAATCGCAGCGGTATCAAAATCCCCAGGCACCACAAGTGCAACGCCTGTCCATGCCGCAACAAGCGCCCAACGCATGGTGACCAACAAAACTCTTGAGCTTAGTAGAGATTGTTGAGTTTTCTTGTTCTGCGGCATGGCGGTCTCCTTATTTTTGTACCTTCATGGCACGCATGGCGTTGAGAATAGCGATGACAGATACACCTACATCAGCGAATACCGCTAACCACATATTAGCAATGCCAAGGACAGCTAATAGCAATACAAGGAATTTTACTCCTAAAGCAAACGTGATATTTTGCGTCACAATGGTAAGTGTTTTGCGAGCTACCGCTACGGCGCGAACTATGTTTGAGGGCTTGTCGTCCATAAGCACGATATCCGCAGCCTCGATGGCTGCATCTGAGCCCATAGCACCCATAGCAATGCCGATGTCGGCACGAGTGAGCACGGGTGCGTCGTTAATTCCGTCGCCAACGAAGGCGAGTTTTCCTTTTCCTTTGCTGGTTGCGTGCGTTTCAAGTAGCAGGCGCTCTACTTCAGCCACCTTATCCTGAGGTAGCAGTTGAGCTCGAAATTCGTCAATACCTAGTTCCTTTGCAACGGCTTCCGCTACGTCGGCACGGTCTCCCGTAAGCATAACGGTTTTTTTTACACCAGCAGCATGTAGATCAGCGATAGCGCGAATGGCGTCAGGTTTAATTACGTCGGCAATAACAATGTGTCCGATATATGCTCCGTCAAGTGAAACGTGTAGGATCGTGCCAGTGAGTTCACATTCTATGCAGTCGATACCTACTGAACTCATAAGTTTATCGTTGCCAACCAACACCACGCGTTCGTCTATTTTTGCGCGAACGCCATGCCCACTTTGTTCTTCTACCTTGGCAATACGCTGGTGATCAAGGGGGCCGCTATACGCACGTCGCACGGAAAGGGCAATGGGGTGGTCTGAATACGCTTCAGCATGTGCCGCAAGCGACAATAAACGGTCGGGATCAATGTCTGCCGAAGGGTGTATGGCAACAACGTTAAACGAGCCATCGGTAAGTGTGCCAGTTTTGTCGAACACCACCGTTTCTGCATGAGCGAGCGCTTCAAGATAGTTGCTACCTTTTACGAGTATGCCCAAACGCGAAGCGCCTCCAATGCCGCCGAAGAATGACAGTGGCACCGAAATAACTAATGCGCAAGGGCACGAAACTACAAGGAACACCAATCCTCGCTGGATCCAATCAGACCAGTCCTGACCAAAGAGGAGAGGCGGGATTGTAGCCAATAAAGCTGCGATAATCACGACGATGGGTGTGTAATAACGCGCAAAGCGCGTGATGAAATTCTCGGTACGAGCTTTTTTCTCACTGGCGTTTTCCACGAGTTCGAGGATGCGTGAAACGGTTGACTCACCAAAGGGCTTTGTTACACGAACAGTAATGAGGCCGGTTAGATTGACGCATCCGGAGATAATCTCGTCGCTTTCGCGTACTTCGCGTGGAATGGATTCACCCGTAAGCGCTGCGGTGTCCAGTTGGCTTGAGCCTTTGATGAGTGTACCGTCTAGCGGTACGCGCTCGCCGGGTTTCACCACAATTTCGTCACCCACTGCAACTTCGTACGGATCGACCTGTACAAGGTTACCTTCGCGTAGGATGGTTGCATAGTCGGGTGCGATATCCATCATGGCAGCAATAGATTTGCGCGATTTTCCTACGGCGTAACTTTGGAAAAGTTCACCCACCTGGTAGAACAGCATAACAGCTGCACCCTCAGCGAAGTGTTGCTCGGCTTGTGGGAAAAGCACGAGAGCGAATGCGCCCAACGTGGCTAGACTCATAAGGAAATTTTCATCGAACACTTTACCGTGGATGATATTGCGTCCAGCGCGTAGTAGTACGTCGTAGCCTACAATGAGGTAGGGAATAAGATAAAGGAAAAATTCTAGATAAATGGATTGCTGTTCACCAACCCATTTGGCCACTGGTAGTAAGCTGATGGCAATAAGGAGCGTAAGGCTTGTAACGATACGTACAAGCATGCGCCTCTGTTTCTTCGTCATAGGGCAGTTCCTTCTAAGAGATGCGATACCAACTTTGTTGTGTTTTGTGGTTGCTTCCTAGCGTACAACGATGGTGTCGGGTTCGATTTTCTTACATACGCGCACAACTTCGTTAAGTATGGTGTCGAAGTGTGTATCGTCGGCATCTAATACGAGTTTTTGCGTCATGAAGCTAACAGTGGCATTGTTTACGCCTTCGATTTTTTTGATACTATTCTCCATTTTGGCAGCGCAGTTGGCGCAGTCGAGATCTTTGAGTTTGAAGGTCTTACGCATGGTTGGTTCCTCTTTCTTAACGATTGATTTTGGTAGCGCGGTGGTACGGGGTGAGGATGTTTTAATTCTTGCACCGACGACGGTATAACTATTGAGAACTGATGCGCTGTAAGATTGCTTGTGTGTGACGTTTCGGGATGGGGAGAGGCTTCTTGTTGTTGCTAACTACTCGCAGATATGAGACATGCCTTGGGCGAGCATAGTGTGCACATGGTCGTCCGACAGTGAGTAGATAACGTTTTTGCCATCGCGTTGAAACTTTACCAAACGAGCTTGCTTAAGCGTGCGTAGCTGATGAGATACGGCGCTTTGTGTAGCACCAATCAATTCTGCGATATCGGCAACGCACCGTTCTTGCCCCATGAGGGCGTACAAAATTTTAATGCGCGTTGTGTCGCCAAACACCTTGAATAAGTCTGCCAAATCGTAGAGTAGTTCTTCATCGGGTAGGCATTCGAGTAGTCCATCTGCCTCTACATGTGAAGCGCAGCCGCATTTGCAGCCGTCATCATGAGAGATGCTCTCGTTGGGAAGAGTGAGCGTTGCGTCTTTGTGTTCTTGGCTATTCATATCAACCCCTTAACATATGATCATCTGTTCATAAGTATATGGATGAAGAATATTCTGTCAAGATAGTTCACACATGAATTTTTGTTTTACTCAGAGGTGTATTGATACTGTTAGCAAATAATACGAACAAATGTTTCACGTGAAACATTTGTTTAAGAGATACCCCGAAAGGAGCAATCAAACAGCACCTTCCGGGGTATCTCTTAAACAACCTTATTGAAAGCGTTATCAAATAGCTCTCTTAAAAGGCGTTGAATAATAGTTTTCCTTTGCCAGCGGCTGTTGTCGCTTGCTGGCAAAGGAAAACTAGGGAATCTTTCTTGTGCGGGTTTAAGCTTCGGCTTCGATCTTTAATTTGCCATGCTCGCGGTAGAGGGCGAAGGGGTAGGTAATAAGCTGAATACCAAGAAGCAATAAATGATGCTCAATGTTCGCAGAGGGATTTAGGATAAGGAGGACGGCAAGTACAAGCTCGAAAATACACACAGCCAACGAAACCGCAAAAGGTTCGTGGTTTTTAATGTCACTAAAAATACCGTCGAACTCATGGGCGGCTTTTACTAAACCCAAGAGACCCCAAATGGTGCCGATGAATAAGGTATTGTTCGCTCCATGTACAATAATAACCAAGCCAAGAATGAGCATGACGATAGCAGAGCCTAATGTGTCGCGACCTTCTTCGCGGCTGCGGCCTCGTGCGGCGGCGACGATACTACTAACGGCAGAGAACACCATAGGAAGCCCCAGTACTAAAGGAAGTGTTTCTTCGACGTAGGCGGGGAAGACAAGGCAACCAACTCCTGCAACGGGCAATAACAGCATAGCTGCAAGGGCGATCTTTGAACTAGGTCTGCTTTCTTTAATGTCTTTGATGGAATGAACCTTGGCCATAAGATGTGTTCTCCTTGTCAACCGAATTAGAAGCCATTATAGCAACGGCTGATGAACACGTTGTCGTCTGTTAAAGAAACGCTAATTGTGTCTCTCGTAGTATCCAGTATAGTTCTCTCACCTTTTATCTATCGATTCTAAAACTGCACTTGACAATACCCATTAGGGGTATATACTTCACTCGTCATATACGGTGATAAGGTATATATCAATACTCCTAATAGGTATATAGATAAGATATGAAAGGTACGCCATGACCCCTGTTTACCAGAGCGCTACGCTTACTGTTGGAGAGTCGCGCAAAAAGGATACTAATGAAGAACGCTACAAGGATATGCCACGCAGTGCTACCTTGCAGGAGGATTTGCAGAAGCGACTTAACCGGGCTATTGGGCAATTGAATGGGGTAAAAGCCATGATTGATGACAATCGTTACTGCGGCGATGTTCTCACCCAATTAGCAGCTGCAGAAAGCGCTGTGCGCAGTGTGTCGGCCCTCGTGCTGCAAAACCATCTCGAGACCTGTGTAAGTGATCAGATTATGCAAGGTAAAGCCGATACGATCGACGAAGTTATGAAATTAATAAAGCGGTTCAGCCGCTAGAGAGGGCGTATTTATGAAGCAGACATTCGACGTGACGGGAATGACGTGCTCGGCTTGCTCGGCACGCGTCGAAAAGGCAGCGAAAGGAGTTCCGGGCGTATCTCAGGTAGCGGTTAATCTGCTGAAAAATAGTATGGATCTAGATTACGACGGTGATCCTGCAACACTGAGTGCGATACGTGCGGCAGTGGATAAAATAGGCTACCGTGCCATACCCCGTGATGTACGCGAAAATTCCGAGGCTACCGCACATAACAAAACCTCAACAACGCCTCTCAACGAAGCGCAGTCGCAAGCCCGCGCGGTAAAAAGCCGCTTGATTGTATCACTTGTGTTCACGGTGCCGTTATTCTATCTTTCCATGGGTCACATGTTTGGTTGGCCTCTTCCTGGATTTTTCTTGGGCGAGCAGAATGTCATGGTATTCGCGCTTACTCAGTTGCTATTGCTTATTCCCGTGCTGTTTGTGAACTTCAAGTTCTTCCGTGTTGGGTTTAAAGCGCTTGCGCATCGAGCACCAAATATGGACTCCCTCATTGCGTTGGGAGCAGCTGCTGCTACGGTATATGGTGTCTATGCTTTATATCGTATCGCCTACGCGCTAGGATCGGGCGATGTGCATGGTGCACATACAGCAACGATGGATTTGTACTTCGAATCGGCCGCGATGATTCTTACCCTCATTACGTTGGGTAAGTTCTTTGAAGCGCGCGCTAAGGGTCGTACGACTGATGCAATCGCGAGCCTTATGGACTTGGCACCAAAAACGGCGGTGCGAATTTTAGAAGATGGCACCGAAGAACAGATAATGGCCGATGATGTTCAGGTGGGCGACATACTTGCCGTGCGGTCGGGCGAAAGTGTGCCCGTAGATGGAGTGGTGGTAGAAGGTGCGGGTTCGGTGGACGAGAGTGCCATTACTGGTGAGTCGGTGCCGGTGGATAAGATGTCTGGCGACACCGTAACGGGTGCAACCGTGAATCGTACGGGGTATTTTACTATGCGTGCCACACGCGTGGGTGCCGACACTACTCTTGCGAGCATCATCCGCCTAGTTGATGATGCCACCAGTTCAAAGGCGCCCATCGAGAAGATTGCGGACAAGATCAGTGGCGTGTTTGTTCCAATTGTTATTGTTATTGCGCTCGTGACTTTCCTTGCATGGATGCTTGTGGGTGGCACGCTTGAGGCAGCTATGGCACATGCTATTGCGGTATTAGTTATTTCATGTCCGTGTGCGTTGGGGCTCGCAACACCTACGGCCATTATGGTGGGAACAGGACGCGGTGCGAAAAGCGGCATTCTGATTAAATCGGCAGATGCGCTAGAGAATGCGCATGATGTGAAAACGGTCGTGCTTGATAAGACGGGAACCATTACTTCGGGTAAGCCAAGTGTTACTGATGTGGTAGTTGCGCCCAATGCAACCGAAGATGAGCTGCTGGAACTTGCGCTATCCATCGAGGAGCGCTCCGAGCATCCGCTCGCACGGGCAGTGTGTGCTTATGCGCGCGAACAAGGTGCATTTCCCTTGATTGTGGATGCGTTTGAGCAGATACCCGGCGAGGGTATTGCAGCTAAGGTAGACGACTATCCATCATGCGCGGGAAATCTACGCATGATGAAAACCCGCAGTATTGCTCTAGGCGATCTGGTAAGTGCTGCGCAGGCGTTTGCTGACGATGGGAAAACACCACTCTTTTTCGCTCGTGAAAATATCTTGATTGGCGTTATTGCTGTGGCAGACACGGTTAAGCCTACGAGCAAGGACGCCATATCTGAATTGCGCTCTTTGGGAATACGTACCGTTATGCTCACGGGCGATAATGAGCGTACGGCTGCAGCTATCCAGCGACAAGTGGGCGTTGACGAGGTCGTAGCTGGCGTGCTTCCCGATGGCAAAGAGCTTCAAATACGTCGTTTGTCCGAAAGCGGAAAAACGGCCATGGTGGGCGATGGTATCAACGATGCACCTGCCTTGGTGCGCGCTGATGTTGGTATTGCTATCGGAGCCGGCACCGATGTTGCCATCGAGAGTGCAGATGTAGTGCTTATGCGCAGCGATCTCATGGATGTGCCCGCCGCTCTTCAGCTATCGCGTTCGACTATGCGCATCATAAAGCAGAACCTGTTTTGGGCTCTTGTGTACAATGTGGCGTGTATTCCCTTGGCTGCGGGCGTGTTGGCCGGGTTCGGTGTGTTCTTGAACCCTATGATTGCCGCTGCAGCCATGAGCCTAAGCTCGATCTTCGTGGTAAGTAATGCGCTACGCCTGCGTCGTTGGAAAGCAAACTTTAAGGATAACAGCTTCCGCAGTGACCGTGAGTCCGCTGTCGAACACCTAGTGCAAGAGGATGAAGGCGAAATCGATAGGAAAGAGGAAGCTTCCTGCTTGTCTGACAAGGAGCCTTCCGTAAGAGAAAAAACGCTACAGGTGGAAGGCATGAAATGTCAACACTGCGTGGCGCATGTGAAGGAGGCACTTGCGGCGGTGGAGGGTGTGAAGGGGTCTGTTGTAGATTTAGATGCGAAGACTGCGGTGGTCACGCTTTCTCAAGAAGTATCAGATGAAGCGTTAAAGAATGCAGTGGTGGAAGCAGGTTACGTTGTGAGGGGAATAAAGTAGCCTATTGCCCAGCAATGATCTCGCGTAGGGCAGTGATAAGTTTTTCATTGTCCTCGCGAGTTCGCACAGCTACGCAGAAGTGCTTGTCGTTGGGCACTCCGGGTATTCCTTCAAGCTTACGAATGAGAAAGCCTGCTAGCTGTAAACGCATGGCCAGTTCCTCGGTGTTTGCTACACCTAAATGGAGATCAGGTTTACTGGTGAACGCGCACATAACGTAGTTAGCTTCGGCAGGATAGATATCAATGCCAGGTACTAGGCTAAGCATGCACTGCATCCAAGGGATTTCGGTATCGAGGAATTCACGCGTACGCTCGAGGTGTTCGCGCTCAGCCAGAGCAAATTCCCCTAGTACCTCAGCGAACATCGGCACCGCTGAACTATCGTAAAAGCGTGCGATTTGTGCGATAGTTTCTGGATGAGCAACACAGTAACTTAAAGGGATGCCCGGCATGGCGAAAGGGTCGCAAAACGATCTGACCACAACTAGATTGCGATGTTCCTTCACGAGGGGCACTGCGCTTTCGCCGCCAAGTGTTAATTCTATTAGGCGCTCATCAACAACGACCCAAGTGCATGCTTCGAGATAGGCCGTCAACGTAGGAAGGGGCAATAAGCGGCTGGTGGGATATCCCGGGTTTGCCAATACTGCTGCATCGAATGTGATGCCGTGGCGAGCTGCAGAGATAGGGTCGGGTACAACAAAGCCAGCGGGACTGGTTATTTCGACTACCCGGTGTCCTGCATTTCCGGTAGCTAGTGCATACTCTACCGGTCCGGGTACCGACACACCTACCGTACAAGGTTGGTAGGTTTGAGCTACGGCACGTACCATATCGCCTACCGTGGTGCCAGCTAAGAACGATTCAATAGGTAATCCGTGTTGACGCGCTAATACACTGCGTAGTGCATGAGCCTCGCGGTCGGGAGAATAGTTTAATTCGCCCGCGGTAAGGGCAGCTTCCATTGCGCGTATAAACGAAGGGGGAGTGCCCAATGGATTCGCTGTTCCCGAAAAGTCTATCCAGTTCATTTCGGTACGTAACTCATAGGGCGGAGAGAGAAGTTGCTCTGGTAATGCGGTTACGGTAGCGCGTACTCCAGGTCCCAAGTTGCATCTGTCTGCCACGTGGTCTCTCCTTCCCGTCCCGTTCTGACATGTTATTGAATAGGTGTGGCAGAGAATCTGGGGGAGCGTTTAAGAGTGGCAGATTCAAGCGTAGCCGTCGTATGTTAAGCCCCTTGTTTGCGAGTAACCACATTGCAAGGAATGAACTATCCTAACACATTTTTCCTACCGCTGCCTGCGACATGGTACACTTATTAGCGCAATGATGAAAGATAAAGCACACAAAGATGCCCCGTTGTCGGACATTTCTTCTTCCGATCTCTTTACGCGTGCCGCACAAGGAACCTCTCGTCCTCATTTCGTGAACGGGTTTTCTTCGGCAGCATCATCCTCCGAAAGTGCAAATATGTTGTCACTGGAACCATGGTCAGGGCCTGCCATCCTCCTAGTCGATTTGGACGCATTTTTTGCTTCGGTAGAACAGTTAGACCATCCCGGTTGGCGCGGAAAGCCCGTTATCGTAGGCGGAGATGCAGATAAGCACGGGGTAGTATCTACTGCATCTTATGAGGCACGTCGCTTCGGCGTACGTAGCGCCATGCCTGCTTCGACTGCACGTCGCTTGTGTCCCGAGGCTATATGGACGCGTGGACATTTTGAGCGATACAACGAAGTGTCTCGTGCCATTATGGATATTGTTCGCAACGAAACCCCTTACGTACAGCAGGTAAGTATCGATGAAGCATTTGCTGACGTAACCCCTACGGCGGTAAATCGGGAGCATCCCGTAATTGTGGCGCAACGTATTCAGCGACGGGTGGAGAAGTTGGGTGTGACCTGCTCTGTAGGCGTGGGGTCAACGAAAACGGTTGCTAAGATTGCCTCAGATATGGATAAGCCGTGCGGGTTAACCGTGGTATATCCTGGTCGCGAGCGTAGTTTTCTTGCTCCTTTACCAGTGCGCGCCTTAAGTGGTATCGGTGCGGCAGCAGAGGCGAAGCTGAAATCGCGCGGCATGATTACACTTGGTGATATCGCTGCTGCCGACGAATCCCAACTCGTGCGTTTATTCGGCAAAAATGGACACGTTATGCATATTCGAGCGAATGGCGGCGATGACGCTCCGGTGGTTACCACTGAAAAGGTGAAATCTATTTCTAATGAGACAACCTTTGCCGTCGACCTCACTCAGCGCGACGAGGTTGAGGCTGCTCTGTCCACGATGGCTGCAAAGGTGGGACGTCGCTTGCGACGTAAGGAGTTAAAAGGTCGTACGCTGGGATTAAAGATACGTTTTGACGACTTGAGCGTTCGTAATGTGCAGAGGCGTCTTGACCATCCTAGTGATGATGAACTGGCTTTTGCTCCCTTGCTTTATCGCATGATTGATGAGGTGTGGTATCCCGGCACCCCGGTGCGCCTATTGGGTGTAAGCATGACGGGCTTTGACGTTGAAGAGGGTATGCAGGAAAGCTTATTTGACTTGGCTGAAGCAGTACCAAATGAAAACGACGTTCAGCCTGTCGTAAGGGATGAGGTAAAGCGTCGCGGTCTCATCGAAGCGACCGATCTCGTGAAGGACCGTTTCGGAGAGAGCGCTGTTCGTTTCGGTCGTGAATTGAGAGGCGAGGGCAATACCACGGGTTCCGCCAGTAAAAATCCTGCTGACTATAAGTAAACAGGATTGCTATTAACTGTTTAACTAAAAAGAATGAGCCTCAATACGGAGGCTCATTCTTTTTGAAACTTTTTGAATCTACCGCTTGTCTGCCAAGAAGAATAGAGCCATGGTGCCGGGCCCCGAGTGTGCGCCGATAACGGGGTCTACGTAGTTGATAACAATGTTCTCGCACCCAAAGCGTTCACGCACTTCACTAGCAAGGTACTCAGCCTCATCTAGGCAGTCGCCGTGGGTGATAAATACTGTTTGCTCACCAATGGGTTGTATCGCTGTTTTCTCCATATGGTCAACCAGTGCATGTAGCGATTTTTTGCGTCCACGTACTTTTTCTAGGGGAACCAAATGCCCTTCGTCATCCACATGCATGACGGGCTTGATGTTTAGCATCGTGCCTGCCCATGCAGCCGTTTTAGATACGCGACCACCACGGAACAAAAACATTAGGTCGTCTACGGTGAACCAGTGGGCTAAATTCAGCTTATTACCCTCAACCCAGTCGCGCACCTCGTAGATGGAAGCACCCGAGCGAGCGTGTTGTACCGCATGCCAAATAAGCAACCCCTCGCCTCCAGATGCAGCTAGCGTATCAACTGCAAAAAGTTTGCGCTCGGGGAATTGCTCAGCTAACTCACCAATTAGAAGCTCAATTGCCTCAAACGTTCCCGAAAGACCGCTGGAGAAGCCTAAATACAGCACGTCATGGCCTTCTTCTAGAAGACCGCGCATCAAAGCTTCGGATTCAGCTAAGTTTGGCAGTGATGTTGTAATCACCTTGCCATCTCGCATCATGGTGTAGAACTGAGAAAGGTCGGTATGCTGGCCTTTCAAATAGCTTTGATATTCCTCGCCATCCACCATAAAGGTGAGGGGTAGGATGTGAAGCCCGAAGTCGTCGATTATGTTCTCGATAAGGTTGCAGCTCGAGTCGGTGACGATCTCAAATTCCATAGTGCGTAACCTCCGATGTGCTTAGGGTGTGTCGAAGTGGCTTCGCCGGATTGTCATAGAGAAAGTATACTCAATCCCTTACCATATCCTGTGTCACAATTTTGAAATGTAAGGTGAAGCGAGGCAAAGCGCGTAGTTTCACCTATACTATACAGGTTTGAACTGAAAAGAGCGAGCAAGTGCCAAGCAACAGGAAAGGTACGGCATCCCGTGGCGAATAGTTATAAAGAGACGATGAATCTGCCGCAGACCGATTTTGCGATGCGAGCTAACCTACCCCAAAGCGAGCCGAAGCGTCTGGCAAAGTGGGAAGAAGAGCGTATCTACGAACGCGTGTTGGAGAAAAACAAGGATGGGCGCCCCTTCATCCTTCATGATGGCCCTCCTTACGCCAACGGTCCTATTCATATTGGGCACGCCTTCAATAAAATTCTTAAGGACTTCGTAAACAAATCTCATGCGCAACGTGGCTTTTTCACGCCTTATGTGCCCGGTTGGGACTGCCATGGTCAGCCTATCGAGCATATGGTTGAAAAAACCCTCGGGCCTGAAAAAATGGCTAAAATAGACCAACCGACGCTGCGACGCCTGTGTCGCGAGTGGGCTGAAAAGTATGTGAACATCCAGCGTGATGGCTTCAAACGTCTAGGTGTCAATGCCGACTGGGAACATCCTTATCTTACTTTTACTCCCAACTATGAGTCGGGCAATGTAGAAGTTTTTAAAGATATGTATCTCGATGGCTCGGTATACCGTGGTCGCAAGCCTATCCATTGGTGTAAACGCTGCCATACGGCGCTTGCCGAGGCTGAGATTGAGTATTCAGACGAGACATCTTTTTCCATCTTTGTGAAGTTTAAGCTTGACGCAATGCCCGGATTGTTTGAGGCAGCCGGAGCGACCGGAGACGCGTTTGTGCTTATCTGGACAACCACCCCTTGGACACTTCCGGCCAACACGGCGGTATCACTGGCTCCTGATGCCGACTACGTTATGGTGGTTGTGGATGGATCGAATATGATCTTTGCACGCGAGTTGGTAGAGCAAGTGGCCGAGACCGCTGGCTGGGAGAATTATGAGCTAGTTCACGGCCTTGATGGTGAGCCGGTTACGCTGAAAGGTCGTGAACTTACGGGACTTTCCTATACGTGCCCCATCCGTCAGGATCTGAAGGGTACGGTTATTTACGGCGATCATGTTACGATGGATTCTGGTACGGGCGCGGTACATACGGCACCCGGGCACGGCCAGGACGACTATTTGGTGGCACTTGAGTTTGATGTGCCGCTGCTAATGCCGGTGGATGACAACGGGGTATTTACCGATGAAGCCGGACCTTTTGCTGGGCTGGATATCGACGTAGCTAACCCGCAAATTATTGAATGGCTGCGTGAGCGAGGCGCGCTTGTAGCCGAGAAAAAACTTCTCCATAGCTACCCGCATTGCTGGCGTTGTCATGAGCCGGTAATCTTCCGTGCTACTGATCAATGGTTTGTCTCCATGGAAAAGAATGGTTTGCGCGCGAATGCCCTTGATGCCATTGAGAACAAGGTGGAATGGGTCCCTGCATGGGCGAAGAACCGTATCGGAGCTATGGTAGCCGATCGCCCCGATTGGTGTATCTCACGTCAGCGTTCGTGGGGCGTGCCAATTCCGGTGTTCAAGTGTGCAAAGTGCGGCAGTACGGTAGCTACGGCTGAGACATTCGATGCAGTAATTGAACTCTTCGAGACCGAAGGTGCCGATGCTTGGTTCACGCGAGAGCCGTCCGAATACCTGCCGCGCACGGTGAAGTGTGAAACCTGCGGCTGTACCGAGCTTACTCCAGAGAAGGACATCCTCGACGTATGGTGGGAAAGTGGCGTGTCGCACACCTCCGTACTGAAGCATCGCGCCGCCGAGGGCTTGCGCTTCCCGGCCGATATGTACCTCGAGGGCTCCGACCAGCATCGCGGATGGTTCCAGTCGTCTCTTTTGACAAGCATTGGCGCTTACGGTGTGCCTCCCTATAAGAGTGTTATGCACTGCGGCTTCACGGTGGATGCCGAAGGCCGCAAGATGTCGAAGTCGCTTGGAAATGGCGTGGACCCGGCTGATGTTGTGGCGAAGGCTGGTGCTGATGTACTACGTCTGTGGGTGGCGAGCGTTGACTACTCTCAGGATGTGAGTATTTCCGATGAGATTCTTGACCGCACGAGCGAAGCCTACCGACGCATACGCAATACGATGCGCTACATCCTTGGCGCTCTGAGCGATATCGATTACCGCGAGCAATTAAGTACAACATGGGACGACCTTGCGCCCATCGATCAGTGGGCACTAGTGCGCTTACAGCGTCTAACCCATGAGGTTGAAGCAGCGTACGATGCTTATAAATTCCACCAGGTTTACCGCATCATCTATGACTATTTCATCAACGACCTATCGGCGGTGTACCTCGACGCTATCAAGGATCGTCTCTATGCTGAGGCCCCGGATTCGCTGGGCCGGCATGCGGCGCAGAACGTGCTCATGCATATGCTGGAAACACTTGTGCGCATTTTGTCCCCCATCCTGTCATTCACGGCCGACGAGATTTGGGAGCATTATCCTCAGGGTATGCTGGCCGACGAGGAACACGGAGGACATCCCTCCAACGTGCAACTTGCGGGTTGGCCGGAGGATTCAGACTACTCGCCGGCACCTCCCGCAGGAGCAGCCTCGGTGCTCGAGGCCGACTTCGCGGTGCTGCTTGAAGTGCGCGAAGCCGTGACGAAAGCGCTGGAAGAAGCGCGCGGCGCAGGGCTCGTGAAGAAGAGTCAAGAAGCTGCGATCGCTGTTACTGCTCCGGCTGACATACTGGCGGTGACGGGCAAGTATACCGCTGCCGACTTTGAGGAGCTGTTCATCGTGTCGGGTGTGACGTTTACCGAAGGCGAGGAGTTAGCTGTCGAGATTCATCAGGCCGCAGGGGAGAAGTGTCCGCGTTGCTGGAATTATCGCGCGCTCGGAGGTAATCCCGCGCATCCTTCGGTATGTAAGCGTTGCGGCGATGTGCTTGATGCCATTGGCTATACGGAAGAGGGGTAGGCTCTCTTGAGCACGGAACCAAACCCGAACCTGCACAAACGGTTCAACATCCGCACCTTCCTCGTCTTCCTTGGCGTGGTCCTTGTGTGGTTTTGCTTGGATGTGCTTACCAAGAGTGCGATTAACGGTGCCTACGAACAGGGCACCGTTATCACCGGCCCCATCCTGGGGCTTGTTCGCCTTCATCTGGTATATAACACCGGTGCCGCATGGGGCATGTTTGGCGATTCAACACAGGTGCTCGCAGTTATGTCCTTGGTGGTGTGTATTGTTCTTACGGCCTATCTGTTCTTCCTTTCTCCACGTCCGAGCTTGTTGGAGACTGTGGGCGTGGCACTGGTGGTGGCGGGTGGTCTTGGTAATGCGGTCGATCGCTTTACCTTAGGTTACGTGGTGGATTTTATTGAACCAGTGTTTGTTGACTTTCCTATATTTAATGTGGCAGATATTGGCGTGACTTGCGGTTTTATTCTTTTTGTTTTGGGCATGTTGCTTGAATACCGTCGTGCTGACAAAGAAGCCGCAGCTATTTCTGCATTGCAGGAGCAGGAAGGCATCCAAGAATCAACCGACGAAAAAGAGGAGCGAAACAACTAATGGGGCGGACGCTGTGCCATATCGCTTCCATTGAGGACGCAGGTGAGCGCCTTGATGCGGTTATGGCCGCTCATGGTCTGTATGCCAGCCGCAGTGCTGCCGCGCGTGCTATTGAAGAGGGTCGCGTTTTTGTGAACGGCGTAAACGTTGCAAAGAAGCGTGTCGTTGCTGCCGGTGATACTATTGTTTACGAAATGCCAGATGAAGTGCCGTCTGCGCTACTGGTGGGCGAGCCTATCGATTTGGATATTCGCTTTGAAGACGAGCACCTTATGGTGCTGTCCAAGCAAGTGGGCCTCGTGTGCCATCCGTCGGTTGACCATTACGATGGCACGTTGGTAAACGCCCTTATCTATCACTGTGGTGCAACTAACCTCTGCAATGTGCAGGGGGAAGATGACAGGCTGGGCATTGTGCATCGCCTTGACCGGGACACAAGTGGCCTTATGCTTACGGCTAAAAATGACGAGTGCGGCTACGCGCTTATGGAAGATATTCGTGCTCGTGCCGTCGATCGTCGTTATTTGGCGCTTGTACACGGCGTTATTGCTCACGACACCGGCATGATTGATGCGCCCATTGCGCGTGCTGAAAAAGAGCGCATGCGTATGGCAATTCGTGACACCCCATCTGCGCGCGACGCAATGACAACATTTCGTGTGCTGGAGCGCTTTGAGCATGGACGTCGCGATGAAGGCTACACGTTGGTGGACTGTAAGTTATTTACGGGACGTACGCATCAGATTCGCGTACATATGGAGTACGCAAAGCATCCACTGGTAGGCGATCCGGTCTACCGCGCTCACGCTCCGCGCGATGCGCAAGCCGACCTCGGACTGGATCGTCAGTTCCTGCATTCGTTCCGCGTGGGATTCACTCATCCTGTTACTGATGAAGAGCTTTCTTTTGCAGACAATTTGCCCGCTGATTTACGTCGAGCCTTAGACGGCCTAGCTGATCGTAGTCTTGGTCGCACGGAAGCCGGCAATGAGGTATTTGCGCTGTTGGAACAGGCTCCTGTCCCCAGTGTTGAGGGCGACGTGCCTGTATCGTTTTAATGCTACTCAAGGTATCCGAGCGTGTTTAAGTACGCAGACAATGCGCTCGAGGGTGGTTACTTTTTGCCGTAAACACTCATGTTCTGCATCTTTGATTGTAGGTAGCTGTCGGGGAAGTGGTTGTCCAAAAACTGTTGTTCCCATGTGGTGGCGGGTATACCCACCGCACGTTGTCCCTCGCGGTCGAGCGCAAGCACCGTTACTGTGATGTCAATCGCAAGAAATGCTGTCATACCTACAGTGACAACACGAGTGACTATATTCTGGGCATCTAAATGGGAGAATAGACGTTTTACGAACGGTAAAACAATGCGCACCCATACGAGCCCAAGCATCCCCCACATCATACCGAAGGCAAAATTTGTTCGACCGCCTATCGAGCCGAATGTTCCACTATAATCCCAGGCGATGGCACCCCAGAAGAATTCCATGCCCCAGCTGGTCACGTATTCTAGTACCGATCCAACAACCATTGAGATAAGGAATATAACGAGGTTATGTGAATGATAGAATCGATTCAGAAATATCGTTAACACGACGGCACCTACGCCGTAGATGGGAGAGAAGGGCCCCCATACTAGTCCCGCACGGCTTTCGTAGCCTCCATACACAATAGCATGAAACACTGTTTCAACCATTAGGCCAAACACGCAGGCACCTGAAAACAGCCAGATTAGGGTGAAATAATTGATAGTAAGATATCCAGTATTATGAAACACCTGAGCCTTGATCTCTTGGCCAAACTCACGCAAGATGGCCAAGCCTCCCTCAAGCGGGGCTACGGCAGGTGTGCCTTTGTCGGGCGAATCCGTGGTTTTGGGTTCTTTCGTCATTCGTCCGTTCCTCGTTTGTCCAATAGGGATAAACTATAGCAGATTCAATCAACAGGTTTATGACCGTTTCGCATCGACAGGTTGTCGATGCTGGGAAGAGGAGCATTGCCGTGAAAGCACCGGATCGTTGCGGGATAATTATCGCCAATACCGGTACACCGAAGGAGCCTACACCGTCGGCGGTTCGTGCCTACCTTAAACGATTTCTTATGGATAAACGCATTGCTCCTATGAATCGGGTGGCGTGGTGGTTTATTTTGCATTTGGGTATTCTCCCTAAACGCGGTCGTACCTCAGCGGAGAAATACCAGAGCATTTGGACTGAGAAGGGGTCGCCATTTACCATAGCGCATGAGAAGCTTGCGTCGAGTTTAGGTGAGCTCTTTGCGCAGGAGGGGCCCGATACGATGGTGCGATGTGCAATGAGCTATAGTGCGCCGCTTATTCGCTCAGTTGTGCGGGAGATGAAAGAGGCTGGTTGTACCCGCCTCGTAGTGTTGCCGCTTTATCCGCAAAGCGCCCTCTCCACCACTGGTTCGGTTTCTGATAGTGTTGAGCGTGCCTTAAGGAAGGAACATTGGGAGGTTCCTTGCGACTTTATTGATAACTACCACGATAACCCTACCTATGCTCGAGCCATTGCGGCATCCATTCGTCATGCAGGCTTCGATCCTAATTCTGACGATAAGCTATTGTTCTCATACCACTCCATTCCGCTGACTGATATAGAAGCGGGCGACACCTACGAGTTGCAGGCTGGTGCGTCAAGCTTGCTGGTGGCGGGTGAGCTGGGGTTGGAACGTACGCGTTGGACTATTGGCTACCAATGCCGTTTCGACAAGGGCCGTGACTGGCTCTCACCGTATACGACTGAGGTTCTTTCTCGGTGGGCTGAGGCTGAAGTGGGACGCGTATTCTTTGTATGCCCGGGGTTCTCGGTGGATTGTCTCGAGACTCTCTATGACATAGACCATGAGCTAAAACCGTTTTATCACGAACGAATCAAGGAGGCAGGGCGCATACCGGCGGATGAGGAGTTTATTTATGTGCCTTGTCTTGACCGCAGTAAGGCGCACGTTAAAGTGTTGGCCGATGTGCTGCAACCTTATAGGGAAGGAGGCTGCTAATGGCCGACGAGAGAAAGATGCAGGCTGTTGAGCCGGCGTCGGGAAGCACGCCGCGTAAGACCGTGCTAGTGGGCGTAACGGGCTGCATTGCGGCATATAAAACGTGCGAAATTGTACGTTTGCTGCAAAAAGCTGGTGTACGGGTGAAAGTGGTTATGACCGAACATGCAACCGAGTTTGTGGGTCCAACGACGTTTCGGGCACTTACGCACGAAACTGTGGCTGTGGGTTTGTTTGACGATCCCTCCGATCCTATCCATCACGTTTCTTTGGCGCAGGAGGCCGATGCTTTCCTTGTTGCGCCTTGCACGGCAAACGTTATTGCTAAGATAGCCAATGGCCTAGCCGATGATCTGTTGACCACGACGGCACTGGCTACTACCTCGCCGCTCATTATTGCTCCTGCCATGAACGTGAATATGTACGAGAACGGGGCTACGCGCTACAACATTGGGAAGCTTCATATTCGTGGGGTGCGTATCGTCGAGGCGGGCGATGGGTACCTTGCCTGTGGCGATGTTGGCAAAGGAAGACTTGCTGAACCACTTGATATCGTGGCGGCGGTACTGGAAGAGCTGGGGGTTCGACGCGACTTGACCGGTCGACATGTTTTGGTAACTGCGGGACCGACCATTGAACCCATAGATCCTGTGCGCTATATTACCAACCACTCATCAGGTAAGACGGGTTATGCCATCGCGCGTGCGGCTGCGCTGAGGGGTGCTGATGTAACACTGGTCTCCGGTCCGGTGTCTCTGTCTGTGTCTGAAGGCGTGCATGTTGTGCACGTGAGGACGGCGCGTGATATGTTCGCCGCCGCTCAGGAATCGTTTGCTACGGCAGATATCGGTATTTTCTCTGCGGCAGTAGCAGATATGCGTCCGAGGGAAGCGGCTACCTGTAAGTTGAAGAAAGGCACAGCTGATGCCGACTTAGGCACTATTGAACTCATCGAGAACCCCGACATTTTGGCTACGCTGGCGGCAGGCAAGCGTGAGGGTCAGGTGGTGGTGGGGTTCGCTGCTGAGACTAACGACGTGGTTGCCAATGCCCAGAAGAAACTTAGAACAAAGCATGCGGACCTTATTGTAGGAAACGAGGTGGGTGAGGGGCGTGCTTTCGGCACCGATGATAATGAGGTTTGGTTTGTCTCGGCCGAAGAAACCTATGATTTGCCACTCATGTCTAAAGAGCGCCTTGCTGATGAAATTCTCGATCGTGCGGTGCAGTTTTTAGGATAGATTCGCATTTTAATACGAATGCTTTGAAATCGTTAAAATTGCATCTTGAAATATAATGGCGTTACCGGTACTATATTCAAGCTGTCTGAAACGCAAGCATGCGGACAAGACAACATAACGGGTTGTGGCGCAGTTTGGTAGCGCACTTGACTGGGGGTCAAGGGGTCGCAGGTTCAAATCCTGTCAACCCGACCAGCTATTACAGCAGGTCAGAAGCATAAAAGCTTCTGGCCTGTTTCTGTATTCAGGCAAATTATGTGTCGGGGTTGTGGTGCTAGCCGGTGGCATCGGTTGCGTGGTTTGAAATATCTTCGATCGAGCCATCTTCACAATAACGAAGAATGCGCGCGGTGTCGACATCGCCACTCTCGATAAGGGCAAACGTGCACGTGTAATCGCCATCGAGGTTACTGTCGATCCATGTGCCATCGTTGAGGTAATAGCGGCCGTTGCCATAATCATGAAAATCGGGAACATGCGTATGACCAAACACAACCACATCAATACCTGTCTCAGGACGATCGAGATATTGAACCGAAGCTTGACGTCGAAAGTAGGGGATTTCGGAAGCGCCTTTGACGGCTTCGATAAAACTCATCGGAACCGCAACCCTATTAACGCGCATGCGCTCTCTCCACGTTCGCTGGAAATCAGGATAGAGAACGGGTGCAGATATTCGCCCGGATGCCTGCTTACAAGGACAGAGGTCCTTTTCAGAATACTTTCCGTTAAGGCCACCAATTTTCATATCAAATACTTTTTCATCAAACTCGACACGTGGAGTGAACTTGGAGAGAAGCATTTCCGTCATTACCTTGTAGTGAAGGTAGGCACCCATCTGGTCAAGATCATCTGACTGCGGCGCTTCGTCGATAACGGGATAGCTTACCTTAACGGTTGGTTGCCCCTCGATAACCCACTGGGTGCCTAGTCGAGCATAAAAATAGCCAGGGGGCAAAATGGTATCATCATTGCCGGCAAGTTCTCGATTGGTTACCGTATCAGGGGCTGAATACGCTTCGTAGCGATGGCTGTGCTCGATAGCAATTTCGTTGCGTACGCCAGTATAATACACGCCAAGACCTCTCGCATCGCGTGCCTGAACCAACTTAGGCATTGCCTCTTGTAGCACCTCGGCTTCAAGCGTCATGTCGTGGTTGCCTATGACGTAAACAACCTTTATCCCCGCATCCATCGCTCGATTAAGTGCGTCAACAACTACCTTATTGTTTGCGAGGCAGTCGCGATAGTGTTGTGAAGAGTTGTCGTGGGGTGGGCAAGAAAGTGGAATAATCCACTCATCTAAGAAATCGCCGGCTATAACAAGCTCTGCTACGTCTCCTACCTCTATAAGCTTATCAACGAATTGAGAGAACGGTACCTTATTAGTAACATTTTGTGCATAGGTATCCGACTTGCCAAAATGCAAATCACTTACAACAATAACCTTATTAACGATATCGCTTTTCTCCCAAAGCATGCAAAGCCTCATTTTCATTCAGTATTTAGACAAAAAAAGTATAACAAACGGAAGCTTTCTTATCTCAATTTAGTACCTTCAAGGTTGTGAATCAATGTGCTGATTTACGATTTCTTACATTCGGCTCGTTTAGGTCAGATAGATGCTGTTCCAACGGTTCTTTAGGATAGGTATTGGCATAGGTGTTGAGTTTTACCTTTTTTGCAAGTGATGCATTTATAACGGGAGGTTTCTGGTTACGACCTTATGCCAAACACCTATACTAATATGCCGTTGCAAGCGATGGGCATCGCTTGCATTTGTCTGTAAGTACATCGAAAGAAGGAGAGAAAATATGCCTGTTCCCGTTATGATCGGAGCATTGCTGGCAACCTCTGCACTTGTACTGTATGCCGTCGGTATTCTTATGACGGTAATTACCGGTACAGTAAAGAAGCGCAACGTCATCATGCAGACGATTGCTGTCGTGTGCGACGCGATTGCAACTATCTGCATGATGATTCAGGCGGGCAATCTTATTCCAGCCGATTTCCATGGCTGGATTGGTTACACGGCGCTTGCTCTTATGATTGTTGATTTGGGTTTTGTTATGCGTCACAAAATTGATGGTGTTGCTTCGAATTCCATGCGTATTTATGCTGCGGTAGCATTAGTGTTCTGGATTGTTTCTTACTCTCTTGGCTTTGTGAAAATGGGCTAATGGTGGACCGTATTTCCGACTGCATTTATCCCAACTCTGAAAAGTTTGTTAGGTACTTTTTCAAGCGTATAAACTAAGCAATACACGTTCGCCCCGATTAAAATCATGTTTACGATGCATTGAAGTGATAACGGCTTGCTTTTGTTAAAATTTTCGCTCCCAAATGACTCGTGGAGAGCCGGTTTACTATCGGCCAAGTGTGAAAGTCCGCATCAAGGAGAGAGCGAATCATGCAATCAAAAGCGCAGGGTATAGTGGAATCCCATTGGTTCCAGGTGTTTATCATGGCTGTTATCGCTGTTAACGCTGTTACTATCGGGCTTGAAACGGTGACGCTTTCTGCAAGTGTACATGCGGGTCTGGTTGTGTTCGACGGCGTATGCCTCTTTATTTATGTGGTAGAGATGGCTCTCAAGTTAATGGCGTATCGAGGTTCGTTCTTTAAGGATGGATGGAACAATTTCGATTTTATAATTGTTGCGCTTTGTCTTGTTCCTGCTGGCGTTCTTCCTATTCCCGTGCAAGTGGTTCGGGTGTTTCGTATTGCGCGGGTGTTTCGCGTGTTCCGGTTGGTTTCGGCTTTCCGTCAAATGCGGGTAATTGTTGAGGCGGTAGGCAAATCTTTGCCGGGCGTGTTTTGGACAGCTTTTCTACTTATTATTATCTACTATGTATTCGCGGTTGTTGGTACGTCGTTATTCGGTCAAGCTTTTCCAGAATGGTTCGGCAATCTAGGTGCCAGTTTTTATACTTTGTTCCAAGTTATGACCCTCGAAAGCTGGTCTATGGGTATTTCTCGTCCGGTTATGGAGGCGTTCCCCTGGGCATGGGCCTATTTCGTACCGTTTGTAGTCGTTTCAGCGTTCATCATAGTAAATGTGGTGGTAGGTATTATTGTGGGCACAATAGATGAAACGCAGAAAAGCGTACGGTTGGAAGAAGCGAAGGCTTCGGGCGACTCATTGGCAGAAGAATTTGAGAAGCTAAAAGAGCAGCTTGCTAAGGTTGAAACGTTGGTTGAAGCTGAGCGGAACAAAAACTAATTTACATAGTTGATGGTAGAACCCTTTGGTGTTTAGCCGACAGAGAGCACTCTATTCTTCAGCAACCTTTCTGAGAGGCGTCCTATTTTTAGGCGCCTCTCAGTCGATCTGTGGAGGGTATGCGAAGAGGCTAGTAACTAATCGGTAAACGGTAGGTGCGGTAAACTTGCATGAAATGTATCTTCACCATAAGTTTTCTGCATGGTCTTATCGGAGGTTTCCAAAATTCCCGATATACAAACAAACGTCCCTCTTTCCGTCGGTCAACAATCTCAAGAAATGGTAATTGTGCAAGTGCACAAAACGCTATACTACAGCAGTCCCGAATGGTAAGAGAATTTAGCGGAACAAGCAAACTCGGGAAAGCGGGCCGGAATGGCCCAACTCGCCAAGTATCGCAAGTGATGCACTCTAAAAGGAAGGTACTAACATGAGCGGTGATAACGTAGTATTGGCTCGAAACACAGACAATGCACCCCAGAGTGACAAGTACTCTCAGACGGTTGCTTTTTCTCATTACAATAATTTCTCGGCTCAGTTGCCGCTTGATCCTGCAACCGGTAAAATTGTTGCGGGTGGTGCCAAAGAGCAGGCTGAACAGTGTCTGAAAAACATTAAGGCAGTTGTGGAAAGTATCGATCATGCGCTGACCGACGTAGTTCGTATCACCATTTTTGTGAAGAATATAAAGGATGTTCCTGCAATCGACGAGGTCTACAAGACTTTCTTCACTACTTATCTTCCTACCCGTACGGTTGTTGCCGTGGCTGCTTTACCGATGGATGCACTGGTGCAGGTCGAGGCTCTGCTCACGAACGGTGAGGGTACGATTCCGAATGCACCGCAGTCGGGCGATTTGGTTAAGTACACCAACAACACGCATAACGCCCCGTTGGATCCTATGTCCACTCAGATTGTGGCATTTTCGCACTACAGCAACATCTCTGCTCAACTGCCTTTGAACCCCGAAACCAATCAAATTGTTGTTGGTGGGGTAGCCGAGCAGGCTGCTCAGTGTCTGGCGAACATTAAGGCTATTTTGACGAGTATCGATGTGCCTATTGATGACATCGTAAAGATTAACATCTTCCTGAAGAACCTCGAGGATGCAGATGCCGTGAATGAAGTGTACACACGCTTCTTCCCCGACTCGGGCATTGCTCGCGCCGTTGGCTACATGCCGGCTCGTACGGTTGTTGAGGTTGCTGCTCTGCCTATGCATGCTCTCGTACAAATCGAAGCAGTGGTTTCCCATGGCGATGGCACTCCTCCGCAGGCTGTCGAGGATCGTCATGGTCTCATTGTGGAGGCCAACAACACCGAGGCTGCTCCGATGTGCAAGCTGTCCACACAGACGGTTGCTTTCTCTCACTACAACAACACCTCTGCTCAACTGCCTATCGATCCAGCAACCGGCAAGATTGTCGCTGGCGGTGTGAAGGAACAGACTGAGCAGTGTCTAAAGAACCTCAAGGCTATCATTGAGTGCGTTGACCACGTCATGGAGGATGCCGTTAAGGTGAATGTCTTCCTGAAGAATATTGAGGATCTCGACGCTATGAACGAGGCTTATATGGCGTTCTTCCCTGAGGGTACTCCTGCTCGTCGCGTTGTTGGTACGTCTTCGCTTCCTCAAGATGCTTTGGTTCAGATCGATGCTATCTTTGGTAATGCTGAGGGTACGCCTCCTATCGTGTAGTTAAAAGCACCTCATGTGGTGTAATAAGATTTAAAATGGTACTCCGCATTACACAAGTCGCCTCGGTATTTTGGTGAGGCGACTTGTGTATCATGGGTGGTGTTTTGTGAAATAAATGCTTATCGTATGACTGCCACTCGTTAACTACGATTCGTAAATAAGCGCTCTATTTCGTCGGCCACGACATCGGTTACAGCTTTGTTGCTCAAAGAATTACTATCAAGGACATCAGACCAGCTGTCGGTTATAAAGGTGAGGGCAATGCTTCTTGCCTGCTCGCCTTGACGAATATATTCGCTGCATGAGATCTTCTTCCCCATTGAGGAAATGCAGACATCATATTTTCCTACGCCAGGAACAAACAGGCCCCGCATTAGTCCTTTACCTGATATATACGGTTCGGCGGGAAGATTACCCTCTGCCTTGAGGATGTCGTATATTTCGTCGATGGAATACTTACGCTTTGTCTTGGTGCTCCGTGTGTGCATGCCGCCAAGCCCCATGAGTGTCTCCTGTCTGGTTATAATTGTGCTGTAGTCACGATTGATTGAAGTCGCATGATTACGGCTTTGGGTAAACGCAGTTTACCGACCGAGTACAATTATCCCCTCGAACAAAATTTAATCGTTGCTTAGTGCAATGCAAACGTGGTTGGACGTTAAGTGGAAATAATCTGCGTAAAAGTTTGTTTTGCTGCACACCTTTGAGCGCCAGGCCCGTTTGAATAGTATGGGTTCCCGTTTATCCTCCTTTTGCCGTCTCCTAAATTCACGTTCATATAATAATTTCGCATTGAGAGCCCGTTGGAAGACGAGCTTATTACGGAAAGGATTTTTTTCATGTTAGAAGCACACGTACTAAAGAAGTCGGTTATAGCACTGGCTATTGCGGCGATTCTGGGTTTGTCGGGCGGCGCGCTGGTTGGTTGTGGGGGAGGGTCTGGTTCATCTTCGAGCAATACCGAAAACTCAAGTTCTTCCGCTGAGAACAAGACAAACTCCTCGAGCGATGATGTTTCGCTCAAAGATATTGAAAGTGAAATGACCGAAGCGTACATGGGTATTACCGATACAGATGAAGGTTTCTACTACGCAGGTAATGCAGATGGAAGCTTGGCGATTGTTATGGCTTTGAATAACAACGGAGAATCGGTAAGTTTCGTCGGTCCTGCCGAGAGTCAGGGCAATATGATTCGCGTGACCGATGTTGTTACCAATAATACGCTTACGTTCAGTGTTGAACCCCAAGCAGACGGTACTCTTTTGCTTGACATGGGCGATGCAGGTGCTGCTTTGGTTGCCGAATGTAAGCCGTCTGAGGTTATCGCGGTGATGGAGCAGATCGACACTTATGCTACCGCTCTCGCATAGAGATCAGTAGCGTCATTCGTTATCTTGCTATGAAGCAACCTCGCCTTGTTTTTTAGTCGGGCGGGGTTGCTTTGTATTCAGTATTAATGAGAAGCGGTCTTTTTGGTGAGAGTATCAAGTGAAGGTAGCTTTACTATGGTGGAGCACTCGCTGACAACGGCACCTCCGACAATAAAAGCGATACCAATTGCTTGAAGAGGTATTAAAGTTTCGCCTAATAACATGGCAGATAGTACAACGGCGGAAAGAGGCTCAAGGTATCCACAAATCGATACCGTCTGTGCAGGTAGTATGCCAATGGATGAGAAATATAGATAACAACCAATACCAGTATTTACTAAGCCTAATATCATGACGGGCAGCCAATCATCTCCGGAAATATCAAAAATCAGATTACCTTGTGTAGCCAAAAATACTGCGACGGCTCCAAAGGCGAACACTAGTTGTAACGCAGTATTTTCGAGACCCTTGCTATGACGTGTCTTTTTGCTGAATACCACCATGATGGCATACATGACGGCTGACATTACTCCGCAAAACAGACCCCATGTCGATAAATTGTTTTCGCTTGGTATATTTATACTATTCACCAGCAATACACCAACAAGCACTAATCCAAGCCCAGAAATTTTTGCCAGGGTTAACCGCTCGCGAAAAAGCCACGGCGACAGCACCGTTACGATAATAGGTCCGCAGTAATAAGCGAGTGATGCTGGTCCGACTCCTATCAGTCGGTATGCCTCAAATAAGAAGAGCCAACTAGCTCCAAGCGCTGCACCAGACACAACAAGGCAAACTAGATCATGCGGATGCTTGTGGCACGTGAGTTTTCGTTGGGTAACAAATAGTACCGCAATGAGCAGCATTGCGCCAATCAGTGTGCGCAGAAACACGATCTCGGAACTTGAAAGCATGATGCAACTTGCCATAATACCGTTGCTGCCACAGAGAAGCAGGGCTGCAAAGTATTTGATGTAGGATCTTCCCACGAAGGTTCACTTTCTTTTCGATAATTTTGCGTTAAGAAGTTTCTCATGTTGCTGTTAATTACAAAAGCGAATGTTTATCATAGATCCGATGAAGAAAATGCATGCAAAGGTATAAACTCGCTGGGGATGAAGGACAGGGGAGTGGACGCAAATATTCAGAAATATCTGGCGTTTATTAAGACGGTTGAGTATGGCAGTTTTACTAAGGCTGCAGAGGTGTTGTCTTATTCTCAATCGGGCATTAGCCGCATGATCGCCGATTTAGAACGTGATTGGAAGGTGTCTCTTCTCGCTCGTAGTCGTGCGGGTGTGAGTCTCACCTCTGACGGAGCGCGACTTTTGCCGTTCGCTCAGAGTGTTTGTACAGAATACGGCAAGCTGCAGGTGCAAGTGGATGATATGGCGGGCATGAAGTCGGGCCTTATACGCATTGGTACGTTCTCCAGTGTGGCTACGCACTGGCTGCCGCATATTATTCGTGCTTTTCAGCAAGATTACCCTTGTATTGATTACGAATTGGTGATGGGGGATTATGGTGAGATTGAGTCATGGTTGCTTGATGGCCGCGTAGATTGCGGTTTCCTGCAGCTGCCAACGCATCTCGATTTAGAGATTCTGCTAATCGATCACGATGAACTTATGGCAGTGGTGCCGGAAGATCATCCCCTTGCCGCAAAGGAGTGCATACCCCTTGAGGAGCTTTGTGACGATCCCTTTTTGTTACTGCATAAAGGTGAGAATACAGTGGTTGCAGATGTGTTTGGCCGCGCCGAGCTGCGTCCCGATGTTCACTTCACCACCTGGGATGACTATGCCATTATGGCCATGGTTGAGTGTGGCTTAGGTGTCGCTATCCTTCCTGAACTTATTTTGAAGCGTATCCCGTATCGTATTGCTGTGCGCCCTTTGGCTCAACCCGCATTTCGTACCATTGGTTTTGCGCTGAAAGACAAGGAAAACGCCTCGCTGGCTACGAAGCGCTTCCTCGAATATCTTGACTGTCGATAGCCGTTGCACCTCGCTCGTTGGTTGGCAGTGCTTTGATTGGTAATGAGATGGTGATGTAGCTATCAAATGAGATACCTCTTGTGTCGCATGATGTGCTCCCGTATACTCTCTTTCGTTCGGGATGACCCGGATCCTGAAGGCGTCGAGCCCTGTTCAGCAGGAAGTTCCGACTTTAGGTTTTGTCTGCCGGGACAACCCGGAAACACTGCGATCAAAGACATGCGCCGCCGTTGCATACGCAATGGCGTAGATAATGCGCTCTGATCGCTAGCACGCAAGCGGAGCGAGAACATGACTAACCAAAAGGCGGACTTCGTGGGGAGCACGGAAACCGAAAGGCATCAGGCGCAAAAAACAACGTCGGTTGCAGAAAGAAAAACCAAAGATAATCGGGCGTCCCAGCAGGCGGTAGAAGAGTTCGCCTACTACGAGAATCGTCCCGCGGTTGACACGGGCGACCTGGAGGTTGCCGTACCGATCGAGCGCACTAATAATCAACGCGCGGGCGATGCCAAAATCACACGCATGGGTACGGATAGTACGCTCAAGCTACTGCTTGAATTCTCCATTCCGGCTGTGGTGGGTGTGCTGGTGCAGACGCTTTATAACGTCATTGATGCCATGTATGTGGGTGCTGCTGTTGGCGCTGATGGTTTGGCGGCAACAACGGTGGCGAACCCTGCCATGACATTCATGGTTGCTATTGCCATGTTGGTAGGTGTGGGCGGAAACGCACTTGCAGCCATCAAGTTGGGGGAGCGTAAGAAGCGCGTGGCTGAACGCGTATTGGGTAATAGCTTTGTACTGTTGTTGGCTGCGGGCGTGATTGTGTGGATTGTGGGCTTGCTGGCGCTTGATCCTATCTTGCGCGCTTCAGGTGCTGATGAGGTGGTGCTACCCCATGCACGCGCCTTCATGATCGTAATTGTGCTGGGCTGTCCACTTCAGTTTATCGCTTTTGGTATGAACAACTTCATCCGTACGGCAGGGCATCCGAACCGAGCGCTTGGTTCTATGCTTATTGGTACTGGTGCGAATGTGATGTTGGGTTACCTGTTTGTCATAGTGTTTGACGGCGGCATGATGGGTGCTGCGTTGGCAACGGTATGTTCGTGGGCGCTGTCAGCTGCGTTTGTCATGCAGTTTTTCCTGTCGCGTACCTCGCCTATGCCTTTGCGTCGGGTTTCACTTGGGATTAAGCCAAAAGTAGCCTTACGCATCTGTGCATTGGGTGTAGCACCTGCGGTAATGGAGTTGGGTTTCGCTGTGTCGAACATGATCATGAATAACCTACTCATGAGCTTTGGTGCATACGATGCCCTTGGTTCTGACGGAGCATTGGCTGTAATGCGGGTGCTCTCGGCGGTAGGCTTATTCACTATTATGCCCTCTATGGGTATTGCGATGGGCGCTCAGCCAGTTATCGGATACAACTACGGTGCCCGAAATTTCGGACGCATGAAGCGTACCTTGGGGCAGGCTATCGTGCTAGGGGTAGCTATCACTACGCCACTATGGTTATCGGTATTGTTCCTGCCGGACATGTATTCACATATGTTCAGTCTACCGGCAGAGTATTTAGATGCGACAGCTTGGGCATTGGTGGCCTATCTGGTGTTTATTCCGATCATCCCCGTATCGCTCATTGGTTCCAACTACTTTGATGCCACTGGACAAGCGTTCAAGGCCACGATACTTACCCTTACGCGTCAGATACTATTCTTTATTCCACTGTTGTTGAGTGCCCCCTATGTGTTACCTGGTCTTATGGGTATCACGCCGCTGCAGAGTTTGTTTTTTGCGCCATCTATCTCAGATATCACGTCTATCTTGGTTGTGCTGACATTCCTTGCGTTTGAGTGGCGGCGTTTGAAAAAGCTTGAGGCGACCGAGCAATCTGTTTAGATATTGGCTTGAGATTGACGAAGGTTGTAAAGTTTTTTGGAAACCAAGCACGTTTTCAAAACGCGAATACCAGTGATCGAGACGATGGCGGGTATCCGCGTTTTGTTTGTTCAGTTGGTTTGTTCAGTTGGTTTACTCAACTGGTTCGTTTAGTTGGTTTACTCAACTGGTTTGTTCGGTTGGTTTGTTTAGCTGCGCGTTCGACTCTTTTACGGCACCATTTATGTCGCCCTCTTCTCGGAGCAGCGGGTTTGCTGCGTATAAGGAGGTCATTTTAATGATAGCTAGGATGCAGAGTTTCTGCATGCTCACGGATCCCGATATAGGCTGAAGCGAAATTGAAGCAAATTACATGTGGACAAAAATAGGACCTAGGGTCAAAAGGAAGATTTAGAATGCGCATGCGAAATCTTGTGACCTGGTCTTTTCGGTGCCCTCATCTTCTAGTTGCTTCAAATCTATCATTTGCCGCGACCCTAAGTATTGATTTTGTCCATGACGAATATAGGTATATTAAAGTTGTCCCGGATTGAGAAGCTGAGATCGTAAATCATACTGCACCCCTAACGTATCAAGTCGCTCTCTGCGTAAACGTTTCCCTAGCCGCTTGGCCAGCAAAAGGGCTATCCTATCCATTTCTCGCACATCGCAGGTCTGTTGCCAGGTGAGTGTTGCAACTTCGATTCCCAAATAAGCGAGGTCAGCGCGTCGGCTGGCATCTTCGGCGATGCGTGTCGCTCCAGTGTGGTGTAGGTTGGAATCGTATTCCAGGGCGAATTTTGCTTCAGGCCAATAGAGGTCGCATTCGTACCAACTTTTCTTTACAAATGGTCGATCTCTTGCTGTTACGTTTATTGTGGCATTCATAAGGGGAAATGGAAGACTATATCCTCCAAGTCTCATTGGGAGACACAAAAGAGTAGTTATTGTCGACTCCATCGGAGATCGAGAGCCGTCGCAAACAAAGCGAGCAACCCGACGGGCGGCTGCTACTCCTCGTACGCCTTGCATGCACCTTACGTCATGAGCGAATTCAGCGATGCTCATAAGAGGAGCACGCTTTGCAAGTCCCTCGAAATCTCCCACCGCACGTGCGTATCGACCACATAATTCGAATCCTGCCGCAATTGCTTTCGAAAACGGAAGCAATGAAGACAGGCTAAAGAGGCAGAGGGCTGGTTCTGCAACGTATAGACCTTCGTCGAACTGAATTCCATGAAAGGGAAGGCCGCTGGGCATCGTGTAGCATTGAACGGCCTTGCCCCGGTGCCGCGAGGCCTTGTTCTTAACGAGTAGATGAACGGGCTTGGAAAGAAACGAGAGACCTCGATCGGTAAGCGAGCTAACTTCATGGCGGGCCGGCTTGCCGAGAGGTATCCCAACCACCCGTTGCCGAGACATTGCAAGGTTGCTCTGGGCTACGTAGCGCCAGAATTCCATGGCTGATATGCCACACAAGAAGATACTCATAGGGCGCAGCCTATCATGGTTTTGGCAACAAGAATAGGGAACAAATTACGATTTTGAACAGGTATTATATAATAATAGTATTTGCTTTATTATTGCTTGATCTCTGTCGGATTGACGTTGAACTTATGCTGAATCGCTGCTTGATTCTTGCTAGAAAAATGTCAAGCTTTTGCTGAAGTGCTGCCTGGTTTACTGAATTGGAGCCTTACTCCTACGTTATAAATTATCAAATTGGTCATGGACAAAACTGCTCCAGGGGGAGGTCCCTCGGGTTATTTCTCGTAGATAATTCTGTCTCGAGTTGGTAGGAGACCTGATCGGGAAAACTGCAGTGGAGGCTTTAAGTAAGATATTGCCCTGAGTGACTTTTTTGTCCAGCAATAGTAAGTAGCAACCTCTATGTGCTGCCTTGTTGGGTCAGCTTCAAGCTTCATTTTACTATTCGCCCTCCATCGAAGACACTGCTGCATCTTTAAATTGTGCATTTGCACAATTTAAAGAAAAGCCCGGTAGGAGGCTGACAACCGCCCGCCCGAGCTTTTCTGCCGTTTCCGGACTCGCGTATCAAACGTTTGCCCCTTTTACCGAGCAAATCTCCCTTAACCTGGCCAATGAGGTATCCCGTCTGCGTTTCTTTGCTAAAGTGACCGCAGCGGCACCGGCCGCTTTTGTTCGCTCATTTACCGACTCTATGTAAAGGGGGAAGCTACGTGGCTATGCTCGGGTTTTTAATCCTTTTCCCGCTGGTTGTTGCTGCCATGTTGTTGGTTGCACGCAACAATCGGGCGAGAAACGTGATTGTGAGCGTTTCAGCGCTCATTATTGGCTTGGCATCCATCGGCCTGGTGGTCGCCTATTTGGGAGCACCGTGGGTCTCGTTTGAATTCTCGTCACCCATTGTCGACTACGTCTGTTCCGCGGTCACTGCGCTTGTTGGGGTTGCCATCTTGTACTACGGCATCCGCTATAAGAATGTAGGAGCTCTCGTGCTGGCTGTTGTCCAGGTTGTGGGTGCGCTTGTGTTCGAATTTGGCTTCGCGCATGGCATTGAAGTGCCACAAGCCCTCTACCTAGACTCGCTATCTCTCCTTATGGCGTTTATTATCGGCGTCATTGGTTCAGGCATCTGCGTATATGCGCTCGGCTATATGGAAGATTTTCAAAAGCATGAGCCCGAGGGTTCAAAAGACCGTCGTCCGGTATTTTTTGCGCTTATGTTTGTGTTTTTGTCTGCCATGTTCCTTATTGTGTTCTCGAACAACATGGTGTGGCTCTTTACGGGCTGGGAAGTTACCACGGTGTGCTCATTCCTTCTGATTGCCTACACGCGCACTGATGAAGCAATAAAGAACGCATTCCGTCAGATTATTATGAATCTATTGGGCGGCATTGCTTTCCTTGTTGCGCTGTATATATGCGCTCTGCAAATAGGTACGTTGTCCCTTTTGGAGTTTTTGCAGTTCGGTGTTCAGAATCCGACACTCGTAATGCTCCCGGCGACAGCGCTTGCGTTTGCGGGTCTCACGAAGGCTGCACAGATGCCGTTTCATACCTGGCTGCTGGGTGCCATGGTTGCTCCGACCCCCACTTCAGCCTTATTGCACTCCTCTACGATGGTGAAGGCTGGCGTCTTTTTACTAGTGAAACTGGCTCCCATTTTCCTCGTGTGCCCGGTTCCCTCCCTTATGGTTATTCTCGTGGGCGGTATTACCTTTGCGCTGTGCTCGTTTATGGCTATTTCTCAGACGAACGCCAAGCGCGTGTTGGCTTATTCCACCATTGCGAATTTGGGCTTAATTGCGGCTTGCGCTGGTGTTGGTACTCCTGAAGCTGTCTGGGCTGCCGCATTCTTGATTCTATTCCATGCTATTGCGAAGTCGCTACTGTTCCTCTGTGTTGGTACGGCTGAACATCATATCGGCAGCCGTGATATTGAGGATATGGACCTGCTGTTTGAGCGTATGCCGCGTTTAGCTCGCTTCATGATGCTTGGTATCATGTGTATGTTTATCGCACCCTTCGGCATGCTGGTGGCGAAATGGGCCACGCTTGTATCTTTTGTCGACACTGGTCAGGTAGCACTTATTTTGCTATTGGCATTCGGTTCTGCTGCTACATTTATGTTCTGGGCTAAGTGGTTGGGTAAACTTGCCGGCATTGCTGGCGAGCCTGAGAACGTAGAGATGAGCGTGCATAAGAGCGAATGGGTTTCCATTATGATCATGGCTGTGCTCATCATTGTTGGCTGCGTTTGCTTGCCCATCATCTCTTGGATTATCGTAGAACCTTACGTGTTTAGCGTATTTGGTACCCTTGGCCAAGATATCGCTTCGACGAACCTGTGGATAGCTTCCATTGCAGCGGCACTTGTGTTTATTGTACTTTTCGCAGGTCTAGGACGTAACAAAGCTAAAAAGGCCGATATTTACCTTGCGGGCGTAGGCCTTGATAATGCCTCCCGCACCTACAAGAATTCGCTTTCGGGTGAGTCAGCTGCCACGGCACGCAACTGGTACCTCGAAAGTCTCTTCGGTGAGAAGCGTATTGCTCCAGTTGGCACCATTATTTGTTCCATTGCCATTATTGTGGCGTTCGCAGCGGCAGCCGTGGCACTGCCGGGATTGTTTTAGGAAAGGGTGTGATCTGACATGTCTTTGCTTTTTGCTCTTATCGGCACCCTTGTTTTTGCCCTCGTGGCACCAATTCTCGGCTGCCTTTTGGCCGGCCTTGACCGTAAGATTACAGCGCGCATGCAGGGTCGCGTAGGACCTCCATTGCTGCAGCCGTACTACGACGTGCGCAAGTTGCTGGAGAAAGACAACGTGTCCGTCAACTCCACTGAGGGCACCTACATTACGTGTGCGCTCGTGTTTACTCTGCTTGCTGGTGGTATTTTCTACTCAGGTGGAAACTTGCTCATGAGCGTGTTTGTTATCACGTTATCGGGTTTGTTCTTTATCGTGGCAGCATACTCTACGCGTTCACCCTACGCCGAGATCGGTGCGAACCGTGAGACGCTGCAGGTTATGGCTTATGAACCTATGGTGCTGTTTATGGCGGTTGCGTTTTATATGGCGGCTGGTACGTTCAATTCTGCTGGCGTGCTGTCGCTTGAGGCACCCGTCATTACAAACATCTGGCTCGTTTTCCTGGGATTTCTGTTTATCCTTACCATTAAGCTGCGCAAGTCGCCCTTTGATCTGTCGTACTCGCATCACGCCCATCAAGACATTGTTAAGGGTATCACGACCGAGATGAGCGGCAAGACGCTCGCTAAGGTTGAGATTATGCATTGGTGCGAGAATGTGCTGTTCTTGGGTTGGGTGGGTATGTTCTTCATCTGGGGCAACCCGGTTTCATTCCTAATCGCCCTGATTGTTGTCGCACTGGTGTACTTCTTGGAGATATGGATCGACAACAATTTCGCCCGTGTGAAGTGGCAGCTGCTGCTGAAATCGTCTTGGGCCGTGGCGTTCGTCGCGGGCTTCGTCAACATCGCCGTCTTGGCGTTTCTGTAAAGGAGGGCGCATATGACGTATGCAACCAAATCGCCGTGGGTCATCCACTACGATGCCTCCAGCTGCAACGGCTGCGACATCGAAGTATTGGCCGCACTGTGTCCCGGATATGATGTGGAGCGCTTCGGTATCATTAATACCGGCAACCCCAAACACGCCGATATCTTTCTGGTTACCGGTAGTGTAAACGAGCAAAATATTGAGGTTGTGAAAGAGATATACAATCAGATGATCGAGCCAAAAGTGGTTATCGCGTGCGGTATCTGTGCATGCTCGGCTGGCATCTTCCATGATTGTTACAACGTTATTGGCGGCGTCGACCAGGCTATTCCGGTAGATGTGTATGCTCCGGGGTGCGCGGTGCGTCCCGAAGCCATTATCGATGCCGTCGTGCAGGGTCTTGGAATTCTCGACGAGAAATCAAAGGCCTTGCAGGCTCAGAAGAAAGGGGCATAAAGCTATGGCATTCGAGACGACTTTCGTCGCGCTAGCCCTCGAGGATCTGGCTACCACCGTTCGTGCGCGTAAAGCTGACGGCTGGCGCTTTGTTCAGATGATGTGCGTAAATACCGATGACGGCATTGACATAATTTATTCCTTTATGAAAGATGCTCTTTTGGAAAACCTCACCATCAAGGGGGTTAAGAAGGGAACGATTGTTCCTAGTATCACCGATGAATTCATTGAGGCGTTCGTGTTTGAGAATGAATCGCACGACCTCTTTGGTGTTGATATTCAGGGTATCGCTATCGATTTTGGCGGTAACTTTTACGCTGTTGCACAAAAAGAGCCTATGACTATTATATCGCCTGAGCAGAAGGCCGCTCGTGATAAGGCGGCCAAGATTGCTGCTGCTAAGGCTGAGAAAGAGAAGAAGGCCAAAGCGGCAGTGGCAATCGCAGAAGACGAGAAGGCTGCCGAGATTGAGGCTAAGGTTGCCGGACTCGACCCCGAAAAGGCTGCCAAAGTAAGAGCGGCTATGGAAGCCAAAGCTGCTCGCGAAGCAAAGGCAGTTGCAAGCGAAAGGTCAGGTGAATAGCATGGGAAAGGCGACCGTCATCCCGTTCGGCCCCCAGCACCCGGTGCTGCCCGAACCCCTCCATCTCGACCTCGTGGTTGAGGACGAAACTGTTATTGAGGCCATTCCGCAAATTGGGTTTATTCACCGCGGCTTGGAGAAGCTGGTTGAAACACGCGATTACAACCAGTTCATTTACGTTGCCGAACGTATTTGTGGCATCTGCGCCTTCGGACATTCCATGGGTTACGCCGAAACCGTCGAGCGTTTAATGGGTGTCGAGATTCCTGAGAGGGCTGAGTATTTACGTGTTATCTGGCACGAGCTTTCGCGTGTCCACTCCCACGTGTTGTGGATGGGCCTTGCTGCTGACGCTTTCGGCTACGAAAGTCTGTTTATGCACTGCTGGCGTTTGCGTGAGCGCGTGCTGGATGTGTTTGAAAAAACCACCGGCGGACGTGTTATCTTCTCGGTTGTGAAGGTGGGTGGCGTCGTGCGTGATATGGATGTATCCCAACTAGCCGAGATGAAGCGTGTGCTTGAAGGTATTAAGGACGACTATGCGCAGCTCTGCAATGCATTCCTCAAGGATACCTCGGTAAAGAACCGCACCGTGGGTGTTGGGCATATTACACACGAAAACGCAATTGCTCAGAGCATGGTGGGGCCGTTTGCCCGCGCCTCTAATGTGAACTACGATGTGCGCATGCTTGGCAATGGAGGCTACGGTAAACTTGCCGATTTCCAGCCCATTTTGGAAACACAGGGCGATTGCTATGCTCGCGTGAAAGTGCGCGCTCTTGAGGTGCTGCAATCTATTGGCATTATCGAAGAGATGATTGCCAAAATCCCGGCTGGTGACATCGCTGTAGAGGTGAAGGGTTCTCCGACGGCGGGTGCTGAGGCAGCTAACCTTGTAGAGCAGCCTCGTGGCGAATGCTACTACTATGCACGTGGTAATGGAACGAAGTTCTTGGAGCGCATGCGTATGCGCACCCCCACGTCGCAGAATCTGGCCGGTATGGCTACAGCATTAGCAGGGTGCGACCTTGCCGACGTGAATATGATTGTGTTAACCATCGATCCCTGCATTAGCTGCACGGAAAGGTAGGCGGAGATGGGATCATTTAAACTAGGAAAAATGACATTTAAGTCATTGTTTAGTAAACCGGAGACCATTCAGTATCCAGCTCAACAAAAGACACCACCACCTGGTCTAAAGGGACATGTGGTTAACGATGTTGACAACTGTATCTTGTGTAGTATTTGCGCGAAGCGGTGTCCCTGCGCTGCCATTACGGTGGATAAGCCGGGTCGTACCTGGGCTATTAATCGTTTTCGCTGTGTACAGTGTGGCACCTGTGTACGCGAGTGCCCCAAGCAGTGCTTGGTTATGGAGCCCACTTACGCACCGCCAGCTACCAAGAAACATGAAGATGTCTACGAGGTGCCGGAGCATGCGAAAGTGTAGCTGAAAAAGGTGCGAAGGACTTCTGCGTGCAGCGTCTGGAGACGTAAAACCTGTTAGAATAATATTTGTCAGCAAGGAACCGGGCCTCGTGCCCGGTTTTTGCATCGCGCGTAAGAGGCTACGTCTGATACCTACCATACGTGATGGCAACTGCAGATGAAGCAAGGTAGCGAGAGAAGAGGATTATGTCCAAGAGCGATAACCACCAGGGAAGATCCTGTGCGGAAGAGGCGAGTAGTAGGATATTTACTATCCCAAACCTCATCTCGTTCATTCGCCTGTGCCTGGTGCCTATCTTTTTGGTACTGCTGTTCAATGGTTACAACCTTATGGCTACATTTTTGTTCGCCTTGGCTGCAGGCACCGATTGGGTCGATGGACAAATTGCTCGCCGTACGAACAGTGTGTCGAAGCTAGGTCAGTTGCTTGATCCTGCGGTTGATCGTATTCTTATGATAGCTGGTGTGGCAGGACTATTTTTTGTGGGGCGTTTGCCGTTCTGGATTATCGCCATCGTGCTAATACGTGATCTGCTGCTTCTTGTGGGCGGCGCCGTTCTCATTAAGCGCTACCATATCCGCGTTCCTGTAGTATATGCGGGTAAGGTTGCAACGACCTTGCTGTTTGTTGGGTTTGCAGGTTTACTGTTGAATTGGCCACTGTTAAACGGCCTTGGTTTGGTTGAGGTCACCTGGCTGCCAGGATTCTCAGGCGATACTTATTCGTGGGGCATTTGGTTTGTGTACGTGGGAGTTATTCTTGCGCTCGTCACCACGCTACACTACCTAGTTTCTGCGCTTACGCAAATACGTGAGGTTCGGGATATGCCAAACGACAGGCCGGTAGGTCGGTAGCGTATGGATCGCCGTCCACCACGAAATAATGACGGATCAAGCGCGTCTCGCAACCCGCGTGGTGATGCTGCTCGCAGGTCGGTAGATAGCTCTCGACGAACGCGCCCTGCAGCGACTCCATCGGTCTCGAGGTCCCGTCAGCCAAGCGTTACCCCGCGAGCAAAATCGTCAGCGGGGAGGGCCGGTGCATCACCGCGCACTTCAAGCAGCACGAGACGTCCCGTAACGCCTTCCACGGCGGCGGCTTCGCGAGGGCGGGGGCAGAAAAGCCGACCCGAAACTCGCGGTTCATACAACACTCCTACGCTTTGGTCGAAAGACGCGTCAAAATCTGCCTCTGAAGGAGGCGTGCTTCGGCGCGTCTTTTCTTTTATCGGTCACCTATTACTTGCCTTGCTTGCCCTCATGGGACACGGGTTGAGATGGCTTGGGCATTTCTTTGTGTCGCTTATTTCTCGCAGCCGTATTGCCCTTATTGCGGTAGTTGCTGTGGTGGTTCTACTGGTAGGTGGACTTGTCGATTTTGGCATGAACTGGGGTAAAGCTTACGCAGGAGTTCATATCGGAGAGCTTGATGTATCGGGTAAGTCACTTGAGGAAATACATGATTTAGTGAACGAGACTTATCAGAGTCGTCTTGCGAACGGTAATGTAATTGTGTATGCCAGCGACGAGTCTGCTTCTAAGGTGGCAGACGAAATGGCGCAAGCGGAAAACGTAGCCCTCGCCGAGCAGCGTTCTGTCGAGCAGGCGCAAGCAAACAAGGAACTTTGGACGGCCACTGCTCCGTCACTCGGGGCCTCATTGCCTACTGATGAACTTGTTGCGCAGGCTCTTGCTGTTGGTCGAGAGCAGGGTGGTTTCGGCGCACGGTTGGCTGCTTTTTTTGGGGGATGGACGGTTGAAGTTCGGGCGCAGTATAACCCGGATGCACTTGAGACGCTTGCGGCCGACATTGATGCAACCATTGGTAATCCACGTGTTGATTTTGGTATCTCCGTCTCTTCTGGTACGGCAAGTGTGACGGATGGTCACGATGGCAGTATGGTTGATCGCGCTACGTTTGAAGATGCGCTTGATAGGGCTTTCCTGTCCGACTCTAACGGGCGTGGCACCTTTGTCGCGCGAGTTGACTATGCACCACTGCGTATTGATCATGCTGCGGCTCAGGTTGTTTGTGACCAAGTAAACGCGTCGCTTACCGACGGAGTGCGCTTCATTTACAAAAGCGCTACTTGGAGTGCTTCTGCATCAGATATTGGTGCCTGGGTAGCTACTCGTGTAGAGGAGGCAGACGGTGCTTGGCGTCTCGTGCCTTACCTCGAAGAGAGTCATGCAAAATCGTCCATTCTGACTCATGTTCAGCAGGTGGATAGTGGCGATAGTGTAAAAGTATCGTTCGAACGCAATGGTGAAGATATTACGGTACATACGGAGGGGTCTGGGGACATTCCTCTTGTTGCCGAGACCGTGTATGCATTGGAAATGGTATTGTTTGGCGAAGCAGATAGGATTGAATATCAAGCGAGTTCGCAGGCAGGCTCAGAAGGAACTGTCGGTATCGACAACACAGGTAACGCGAGCGCTCTTCGTCCTGGTCTCGGACAACCTGTCGAGGTTACTGTTGCCAGCGGCCCCGCGCCGACATCGTCTTCTTTTGATGAGGCTTTTACGTTGGGTCTGATTACCGATGTTGCTTCGTATACCACCTCTTACACGAGTGGAGCCGGCACCGAGAATCGTAATCATAATATCCATCTGGTATCCGATTTATTAAGCAAATCTATCGTCAAACCAGGTGACACTTGGTCGTTTAACGGGGTGGCAGGGGAGTGTAATGCAAAACGTGGTTTTCTAGGTGCTGGGGCTATCATTGACGGTCAGTACGACGATGCGGTAGGTGGCGGAATCTGCCAGGTAGCAACGACGGTATTTAATGCAGTGTATGATTCGGGGTATCCTGTCGTTACGCGCCACAATCACTCACTTTATATGTCCAGTTATCCTGCTGGTCGCGATGCGGCTGTTAGCTGGCCTGATCTTGATCTTGTATGGAAGAATGACGGCGCTTCGGACGTTTTGGTGCTTCTGACCTACACGGATTCTTCGGTAACCGTTACACTATATGGAGTAAATCCAGGTTATCGTGTAAGTAGTAACGTGGGAAACTGGGCTGAAGGTGCGAAATATAAGACCAAGGTCGTAACCGAGGAGTCCATGGCTTCTGGTACGAGCTATACCAAGACGGCAGGAACGAATGGCAAAAGCATTACGGTTGTGCGTTCTGTGGCTACGTCAGACGGTACCGTACTGCACGAAGATCTGTTTGCCTCAACCTACGATCCAGTAACCGAGGTAATAGTCGCTGCTCCTGATGTTGCCGCTAAGCTTCGCGATGCAGAACAATCATAGGAAATGCAAGAGGGAAGGGATAAACCCGTGTACTACCAGCCAGATATCGAGACCATGCCCTTAGAACAACTGCGCGATCTTCAACTTGCGCGTATGCAGAAATCGATGGAACACGCTTACCGTAAGGTAGAGTTTTATCGTAACTCATTTAAAGCAGCTGGCGTGGAGCCTGGCGATTTAAAGAGTCTCGACGATCTTGCAAATTTTCCCTTTGTGGTAAAGCAGGATATGCGTGATGCTTATCCTTTTGGGCTCTTCGCCGTGGAGCAAAAAGATGTGGCGCGCATTCATGCGTCGTCGGGTACGACAGGGCAGGCTACGGTTGTAGGTCATACGGCAAACGATCTGAAAAATTGGGGTGACTGCTTCGCCCGCGGAATTTATATGGTGAATGGCAACGCAAACTCAACTATTCAGGTCTCCTATGGCTATGGATTGTTTACGGGTGGTTTGGGGGCCCATGCTGGTGGTGAAGCTGTAGGATGTTCTGTTATTCCCACCAGCTCGGGAAACACGAAGCGTCAAATTCAGATGATGATGGATTTGGGTACCGACATTCTCGCTTGCACGCCTTCTTACGCACTTCTTATTGCCGACACCGCCATTGAGATGGGTTACGATCCGGCTACCGATTTTAATATTTCGGCTGGTATTTTCGGTGCCGAGCCGGCGTCGGAAAGCATGCGTAACGACATCCGTCAGAAGCTGGGTATTCAGTATTGTGATGTCTATGGGCTGTCTGAGGTTATGGGGCCAGGTGTAGCCATGGAATGTGTTGAAAGCAATGGCTTACATATAGCTGAGGACCAGTTCTATGCCGAAATCGTCGACCCCGACACGTTGCGCCCCGTACCTGATGGAACCTATGGCGAATTGGTGTTCACCACGCTGGTGCGTGAGTGCTGCCCTCTTGTGCGCTATCGCACGCGTGATGTTACTCGTATTGTTCCTGGAGAATGCGGGTGTGGTCGTACTCACCGTAAGATTGATCGCATTGTAGGGCGTACCGACGATATGCTTATTATTCGTGGCGTGAACGTGTTTCCCTCTCAAATTGAGCAGGTTATTGTTGGCTTCCCTGAGATTGCGGCCCAGTATCAAATTGTTCTTACAAGCAAGGGTCCTCTTGATCGCGTGGAGCTAAAGATTGAGACGGTGCCCGATTTCCCCTTTGATGAAATACGTAAGCTTGAGAGCTTAAAGCGTCGTTTGGCTGGCGAACTGAAGAGTAATTTGCAAATAGCCGTCGACATTAAGCTTGTTGAACCTAAGACCATCGAGCGCAGTGAAGGTAAGGCAAAGCGTATCATTGACCTGAGAGAAGGGGGCCGCGCATGATTTCCCAGCTAACCGTTTTCCTCGAGAACGAGAAAGGCCGTTTGGCGGCAGCTTGTCGCACGATTGCCGATGCAGGTATTAATATGCACGCCCTGAACATAGCTGACACAGCCGATTTTGGCGTGGTGCGTATGCTTACCGATACGCCTGAGGCTGCGGCGGAGACACTGAGGCAAGCTGGTTACCGAGCAAGCGTTACCTCGGTTCTGGCGGTGCGTGTGTCAAATATCCCTGGTGGTTTGGCTTCGCTTCTTGAGTTCATGGACACGCAGAAAGCGAACATTGAGTATGGCTATTGTTTTTCCGTAAACGAAGGCATCGCCATTGACGTACTTAAGGTAGACGGCGATAGTGGAATTGAGGAGAAGTTGACCGCCGCCGGCTTCGAGCCGGTCAGACCGGAAGATATATATGCTTTGGACTAAGTATTTTGAACATACTCTGAAAAAACGGTGCGCGAGCCTTGTAGCTTGCGCACTTGCCTTAACGTTGACCTGTGGCCTTGTTGCGGTGCCAGCCTCAGCTTTTGCTGATGTACGTAAGGCTGATGTTGTTTATGGCCAGACGGTAGACGCACGTGGCTTGGCAGTTGCCCAATGCCCCAATATCGATGCCGAATACGCCTTCCTTATGGATGCTGACGGTAACGTGTATTTTGAGCGTAATGGCACTAATCCCACTCAAATTGCGTCTATCACGAAAGTTATGACCGCTATCGTTGCGCTTGATGCGGTCGCTACGGGCATGTTGTCTCTCGATACGACGGTTACCGTATCAGCTGCTGCGGCTGAAGTGGGAGAATCGTCAGCGGGACTTGCCGAGGGAGATCAGATGCCCCTTGAGGTGGCTCTGAAGGCGCTGCTGGTGCCTTCGGGCAACGACGCTTCCGTTGCTATCGCTGAAACAGTGGGTTCCCTTTTGCTTGGTAATGCGAACGGGAATGGTAACCAAGGGGGCTCGACCGCGCAAGAAGCATTTATTGGTGCCATGAATGCTAAAGCCGCAGACCTTGGTTGCGTTGATACTGTATTTGAAAACCCTCACGGTTTGGATGATGGAACATTTGCAGGGGATCAGCATAGTTGTGCTGCTGATGTGGCAAAAATGGCCCAGTATGCCATGAAAAATGCGGAGTTTCGCTCTATCGTGGCAGGAGGCGATACGAGTATTGTTGTGATGCGTGAAGGCGCCAGAACTGTCATTGATCTCGTGTCAACCGATGCCCTTATTGGTGTTTACCAATACGCCATTGGTATCAAAACAGGTTTCACGGCGCTTGCGGGTCCTTCGTTTGCCGGCGCTGCCTACAATGGCGACAAGGAACTGTATGCTATTGTTATTCATTCGTCGTCGGAAGCGCAGCGCTTCAACGATGCTGAGACGTTATTTGAGTGGGCATACGCTCACGAACGTGATTATCCCTTAGCCAATAGCTCCCAAACAACCTCCATGACCATAAACGGTAGCACCACCACTGTTCCTGTGGTAGCCGAGGTGCCTCATAGCCAATGGATTGATGTGAAAGTGAAAGCAACGCTTGCCGACCCCGACGCATCTATTCGCATATTTGACCTTAATGGAAATGTAAGTCAATCACTTGAATTCGACGAAGTTAAGGGAGATATTAAAGTAGGAGACAAGGTGGGTACCATTACCTTCAAGCAGCGTAATGCTGTTGTAGCGACACAGGATCTTGTCGCTTGCGAAGAGGTGTCTGCACCAGACTTTATACAGGGCATTGGTATTTGGTGGGATCGCCTATTCCGTGGTCTTTCGGGTCAACCTCAAGTAGCATCACCTGTCACCTTTAATGAGACGCCGCTCATCAACGATAAAACGGCAGCAGCGGCCTAAGTGCTGTCCGCCAAGGAGAACGAAGGAGCCGTATATGACCGAGAAATGCCCCGTATGTAGCGGCGATTTAGAACCACAGGCTTCGGCTTGCCCGCATTGCGGCTTCAAGCTGCTGGGATCGACGCAGCGCTTCGAGCCCGTGGCGCTTGAGGATGAATCATTTGTTGCGCACGTTAAACCGGCGGCGGAAGCGGTCTTGCGTGTGGTGCGTGGTCCGCAAACTGGCGTGTCATATCGTCTAGGAGACGAAGCGGTTCAGACCATTGGCCGCAGTCCGCAATGCGATGTGTTTCTGAATGATATGACGGTTTCGCGCGAACATGCCGTAATTGAACCGTCGACCGGCACCTTTTCTATACGTGATACAAACTCGTTTAACGGCGTATGGGTAAACAATGCCAACATTGAAGAAAGTTATACTCTTGTGCATGGCGACATCATTCAAATTGGTGCGTTTTGCCTCCTTTATCAAGAAGAGTAGGAAGGCAACGGTTATTTTCTGCCGCGCGTGACGATTAACGCACGCCGTTCGGTCCGGTTATGCACGTTTGACCGGCATGAACGGCGTGCGTTGCCGTATAATCCCAAAGTGTTGTCTATCGTGAGAAGGGCCGTCTATGGAATTGATGTCTGGAAACGAGGCCATCGCCCAAGGGGCGTGGGAGGCCGGTGCGCATATTGGCGTTGCTTATCCGGGAACCCCCTCGACCGAAACGCTCGAGGAATTTGCGAAAAAAGAAGGCGTATATGCCGAGTGGTGCGTGAATGAAAAGGTGGCCGTCGAGGTGGGTATGGGAGCGTCAGCCGCTGGAGCCCGTGTGCTGGTTACCATGAAGCATGTTGGCGTAAACGTGGCTGCCGACCCCTTGTTCACGGCGGCTTATACGGGCGTGGGCGGCGGCGTGGTGGTGCTTGCTGCTGACGATCCGGGTATGTATTCATCCCAAGACGAACAAGACTCCCATTATTATGCACAGGCAATGCACATACCCATGTTGGATCCGGCCGATTCAACTGAGGCGCTGCGCTTCACACGCGAGGCTTACGATCTGTCTGAGCGCTTCGATGTACCATTCTTTATTCGTTCATCGGTTCGTCTCTCTCACACAAAAACACCCGTAGAGTCTGGCACACGCATTGAGGCACCTCTGAAATCATATGAAACTAATACGCCCAAGTGGGTTATGATGCCTGCTTTTGCCAAGCCGCGTCGTCGCGTGCAGCTTGAGCGTATTGACGCGCTTGCTGCCTGGGCGGAAGATTGCCCCTACAACGAGATTATACGACGCGGAGATGCGATTGGCATTGTGTGCGCAGGTGCAACCTATCAGCATGTGGTAGACGCACTGCCTGAAGCGTCGGTATTCAAATTGGGCTGTACCTACCCCTTACCCAAGCAGGCATTGCACGACTTCGCCAACTCGGTTGACTGCCTCTATGTTATTGAGGAGGCTTCTGAATATCTCACCTCTGGCGTACGTGCGCTCGGTATAACAACAAGCGATTTTGTGAACCCTCTGCCGCGCGATGGCGAATTAACGCCGGGGCTTATTCGTGGTGCCTTTGGACTTGAGCAGCCGGCGCATGCAGCTACGCCCAGAGATCTTCCGGGACGTCCACCTGCACTCTGCCCGGGTTGCCCACACCGTTTGGTGTTCAAGGAACTCAAACGCATGAAGGCTATTGTCACCGGTGATATTGGTTGCTATACACTTGGCGCGCTTCCTCCGTTATCGGCTATTGACACCTGCTTGGATATGGGTGCTTCGGTATCGATGGCACACGGCTTCGAGCTGGCTCTTTCTGGAAGCTCTCATCGACCAGTGGTGGCCGTTATCGGCGATTCAACCTTTGCACATTCCGGATTGTCTTCACTTATCTCTACGGTATACAACCGCGGTACCGGTACCGTATGCGTGCTCGACAACCGCACGACTGCTATGACGGGTCGCCAAGGAAACCCCTTCAATGGAGAAACGCTACAAAAACGTCCAAGCCGTGAACTTGATATGGAGGGCATTGTGCGCGCCCTCGGTGTAGAGGACGTGCGCACTATCGATCCGAACGATGCGCTTGCGGTGCGCCGGGCACTCAAGGAGTCTACCGCCTCCGATACGCTCTCGGTGTTAGTGTTCCGTAGTCCTTGTGTATTGGTGGATCGCACGCGTAGGCCAGCCTATGTCGTTACCGAGAAATGCACTGCGTGTGGCGTATGCCCCACGCTAGGGTGCCCAGCTATTGCTAAAGATGCCGAAACGGGGCGTGCCGACATCGATCCAACCTTATGCATTGGTTGCGGTCAGTGCTCTCAATACTGCGCTTTTGGGGCCATCGTTCAATCTGATGCAGTAACCGCGAAGGGAGGCGCCGTATGAGCGCATTAACAAACAGCTCTTCCGCCACAACCGTGCTGTTGTGTGGCGTTGGCGGTCAGGGTACTATCCTTGCAGCCGATGTTCTTGCGCATACAGCGCTTGAGGCAGGCGAAGCTGCGAAATTATCAGAAATTCACGGCATGGCTCAACGTGGCGGTGCTGTTACTACGGTTGTGCGTTTTGGTAACGAGGTTGCCTCCATGGTGTGCGACCCAGGTACAGCCGACTGTGTCGTATCTTTTGAGACGACTGAAGCATTGAGGAACCTTTCTTTTTTGAGGGAAGGCGGCTACCTTCTGGTAGCTGATGAGGCTATTTTGCCGTTGCCTGTGGCCACGGGTAATGCATCTATGCCGGCGCAAGCCCGTGAGAAGTTGCTTAAATGCGGCGCCACCCTTATCCCTGCGGGGCGCTTGGCTGAAGAAGCCGGTAGTCCTAAATCTACGAACATTGTATTGCTCGGTGCCCTCTCAACACGCTTATCATTTGCCAGCGAGATATGGGAGAGCGTTATTACCCAGCGTGTTCCTCCTAAAACTATAGAGGCCAACCTTATTGCATTCCGCGCTGGTCGTGAGTTCGCCCTCACGGCAGCGCAGACGAACCAAGGGGAGGCCTCGGCATGAGCGTTCAGCAGATTAGCGTATTCCTTGAAAGCAGACCAGGCCACCTGCGTCGCGTGCTCGATGCATTTGAGGATGCTGGCGTAAACGTTCGTGGCTATAGCGCTTCCGATACAGGCGACTACGGTATCGTTCGTTTTATCGTGGATGACCCCACCCGTGCGCTTTCGGTTTTAAACACCCTAGGCGCAGCGGCTACGGCAACCGATGTGCTCTGCGTACGCCTGGATGACGTACCTGGTGAGTTGGCGCGCGTTATGGGTATTATGGCTGATTGCGACATTAACGTAACCTATAGCTACTCGCTTATCTCTACTTATATTGCGTTGTCGGTGAAAGATGTGTTTCATGCGGAGCGGATGCTAGCAGATGAACCAGTAGAGCTTATTGGGCAAGACGAGTTAGCCCGTGTGCTTGCACACGGCGAGGCTCGGTGATTGTTATGGCTGATATGCTTAAGAAGGGCGCTGCTTTAGCGGCCGCCAAGGCAGGAAACTTTACCGACCTACCTATTTACGATCGCACCGTTGAATGTGCTTCACGTGAACAGATTCGCGCACTTCAGCTTGAAAAGTTGAAGGCTCAAGTTGCCTGGGCCTACGAGCGAGTGCCGTGGTATCGTACGCGCATGGACGAGATGGACGTTGCCGTGAGCGACATCCAAACGCTTGGCGACGTGCGCAAGTTACCATTCACTGATAAGACAGTATTGCGAGACACCTTCCCTTATGGCTTGTTTGCAGTACCTCTTGATCAGGTAGTTGAGCTGCATTCTTCTTCGGGTACTACCGGCAAACCAATCGTGGTAGGTTACAACAACCACGATATGGATGTGTGGAGCGACTGCATTGCACGTCTGGTGCAGATGGCAGGCGTCGTCCCTGGTGACCGTGCGCAGATGGCATTTGGCTACGGTATGTTTACCGGTGGCTTTGGTTTGCACTACGGGTTGCAAAAACTTGGCTGCACGATGATTCCTGCTGGTTCAGGCAACACCGAACGTCACATTGCTATGATAGAAGATTATGGCACCACCGTGCTTATTGCTACGCCTTCCTACGCCCTGCACGTATGTGAGGTGGGAGAAAAGCTGGGCTACGACTGGGAGAAATCGACCCTGCGCGTTGGTCTGTTCGGAGGCGAGCCGTGTCCTCCTGCTCTTAAGGCCGAAATAGAGAGTCGTATGCATATAGTTTGTACCGACAACTACGGTCTGACTGAAGTTATGGGACCAGGTGTGTCGGGGGAGTGCTTGGCAGCACGCGACATGCAACACATTGCTGAGGACCATTTCCTGTGGGAAGTGGTAGATCCTACAACGGGCGAGCCGGTGGCCGATGGCGAAGAGGGTGAGTTGGTGCTAACGCCCCTCGATAAGCAGGCTATTCCGGTATTGCGTTATCGCACGCACGATTTGACGCGTGTAGTGTGCGAGCCGTGTGCCTGTGGCCGCACAACAGCGCGCATGCAAAAAGTGCGTTCACGCTCCGACGACATGCTTATCATCCGAGGAACGAATGTGTTTCCCAGCCAGGTGGAAGACGTGCTCTCGGGTATTGAGGGTGTAACCCCGCATTACCGCATTGTGGTGGATACGCAAGGCGGCCTTGATCGCATGGTGGTACAGGTAGAACTAAAACCCGAAGCATTCTCTGATTCGTTCGAAGCTATGGATGCATTCAAGCACTCTATCGAGGAAAAACTGAAAGGTGTTTTACTGGTAGGCGTAAAAGTACGCCTTGTGGAGCCAGGTGGCATCGAACGTTCGATTGGTAAAACAAAGCATGTCGAGGATCTGCGGAAGTAAGGTCTTTAATTTTGGGCGCCATTGCATCGCAGAAACTCGTGGTTGGTCGGTTCGCGCCATCTCCCACGGGGCGCATGCACGCGGGCAATGTGTTCGCTGCTCTTCTGGCTTGGTTGGTGGCGAAATCTCAGGGCGGGAAGATTATCTTACGCATCGAAGATTTGGATGCGGGGCGCTCAAAACGAGAATACATCGATGCAGTACAGCGAGATTTCGAGGCTTTGGGGCTTATCTGGGATGAAGGTCCCTACTTTCAACATGGTCGAGATGAGGCCTATCAAGCTGCATTTGAAGCGCTTTCTGAACAGGAACTCATTTATCCCTGCTTTTGTACGCGCGCAGACCTACATGCATCTTCTGCGCCACATGTGGGTGAGAAACTGGTGTATTCGGGCGCATGCCATAGCTTGTCTCCTGTGGAGCGTAAGCTCCGTGCGTCTGAGCGGATGCCAGCACAACGGCTTGTCGTTCCCGATTGCGAAGTGTCGTTTGTTGATCTAGTGCAGGGGGATTATTGCCAGAACCTCAAACACGAATGTGGTGACTTTCTCGTGCGGCGATCTGATGGGATGTTTGCTTACCAATTGGCTGTTATTGTGGACGATGCCGAGCAGGGTGTAAACTCGGTAGTGCGTGGGGTTGACCTACTAAGCTCCACGCCGCAGCAAATCTACTTGCAAAGTCTTCTCGGCGCACCGCATCCGCAGTATGCTCACGTTCCTCTCGTTGTGGCCGAGCACAATCGCAGACTGTCTAAGCGCGATCGCGATGCGGCGCTTGATGCTCTACTGACACGCTTCAAGGACCCTGCGGCCATCATCGGGCACCTCGCTGGTCTTACGGGCTTGGCCCCTACCTGCGACCCGGTAACTCCCGAAGAGTTGCTGTCCTCATTTGACTTGAATGCGCTTCCATCGATGCTGCTCGATCTCGTGCAGATACGCTGGGAGTAGAGGCGATTGCAGAACTGATTCTGCCCCAGATTGGTTGACACACTGATTTCCGATAGTATGAAAGCTATCAGATAAGGATGTGTGAAAATGGAAATGAAGAAAAAGATCTATACCGCAGAGTTCAAACAACGGGCGGTCGAGCTCTACAAACGTTC
>JAYFOQ010000011.1:0-7893 GCA_034932485.1 Gordonibacter sp. | reverse complement strand
GAAGATCATGAGGGTAGTGGAAGCGGTCCGGGCATAGCCCCGCGGCTTTTGTCTCGTCCGCATAAAACTAAGTGAAACGAATCGAGCCCGACTAAAGTCGAACTCGATTCGTTAAACAGGGGCTTTTGATACAGCCCCTTTTTTGCCATGTTTTAGGCGATTTGCTACATGTAAAACCACGCAGGGCGGCGATTTCGGATACATGGGTCACTTTTTGCCCGCAAACGCTTAGTTGGAGCCTAGCTGGAGTCTGATACAGCTCAATTCAGGTATCAAATCGTTAATTTCCTGCCACTTTGTACGCTTTTGTCAGCCGATGCAGGAACATAACAGCTTTCAGCCAAGCTAGAATCGCGTGCCCTACCGACCATAGTATCCTCATAGGCAGCAATCTCGGCCAAAAACGCCTCGCCATAACGGGCAAGCTTAGTGGCTCCGACGCCGGATACCTCAAGGAACTCGTCGTCAGTAGTCGGTTTCTTCGTGCACATATCGCGCAGCGTGGCATCGGAGAACACGATATAGGGCGGCACACTGGCTTCGTCAGCCAGACGTTTACGCAGGGTGCGCAAGCACTCGAACAGAGCGGCATCGGCCTCGCCCACCGCAGATGCCGTACCGGAAGATCCGAACGAGCGACTACCGCCCGCAGCAATCTTCGCGCGTTCGGCCTTACGGGCGACACGCTTCATCGAAAGCGAGAACCCCTCCTCAGCAGCCTCGCGGGCACGCGGCCCGAGACCTACCAGCGGATAGGTTCCCTCCGTGATAGAAAGGTAGCCGCCAGCAGCCAGTAGCTCGATAATCTCCTTCACCTGAGACATCGAGGCGTCCACAGTATCGTAGCTGGTTGATTCGTTCAAACGCATCTCCAGCACCTTGGCGCTCTGTGAGCCGCGCAACACGTCGGTCACCACACCTTTGCCAAAGCGGCCACGCAGCTCCTTCACACAACGCATGACCGCGAGCGCCGTATCGGTCACATCCACCGCTTCGTAGGTGCCCTCGCAGTTGGAGCAATGAGCGCAACCTGCAGAGAGTGTCCGCACTTCTTCCATCGCAGAGGGCCTCGCGTCAGCGAGGGTTTCCATAGAATCGGCTTGCTCCATCATCTGATAAGTCGATGGAGCAGCTTCGCCAAAGTAGTCCAGGATGTAGCGGCGCAAACAGCCCGTCGTGTGGCAGTAACCTGTCATCGCATCGAGTAAGCGACGCCGAGAGGCACGCACGGCATCTGCCTCTTGCGCGGTAAGCTCCTCGTTTCCGGACTCCTGTTCGATGAAGAAGCGGCAGGTAGAAACGTCCCCGTCGCTCCAAAGCAGCATGCAGGTGGACGGCTCGCTGTCGCGCCCCGCACGTCCGGCCTCTTGGTAATAGGCTTCAATGCTGCCGGGCATATTATGATGAATGACGTAGCGCACGTTGGACTTGTCGATACCCATACCAAATGCGTTCGTAGCCACCATGACGGGCGCATCATCGGAGATGAACGCACGCTGACTCTCGGTGCGGTGGGCAACAGACATGCCAGCATGGTAGCGAGCCGCACGCACGCCCGCGGTGACAAGCGCTGCGTGCACCTTGTCGGTATCTTTACGCGTGGAGCAATACACAATGCCGCTATCGGAAGCATGTTCAAGCGCGTAGGAGCCAATCCACGCAAGCTTGCGTTTGGGTTCCATGCGCTCGACACCGAAGTAGAGGTTCGGTCGGTCGAAACCCGTCACCACCTCGTAGGGGTCGCGCAGGTCGAGCAGCCGCACGATATCGCATCGCACACGCTCGGTGGCCGTAGCCGTGAACGCCGCAACAACAGGGCGCTGAGGCAGCTGCGCGATGAAGTGGCCGACCGTCAGATATGAAGGGCGGAAATCCTGCCCCCACTGCGACACGCAGTGAGCCTCGTCGACCGCGACGAGCGGGATGCGGGCTGTTTGCGCGAACTCGACGAAACGCGGGTCAGCCAGACGCTCGGGCGCAACGTACATGATCTGGTATGCTCCGTCGAGCGCGCGGCGCAGCACGGTGGACTGCTGCCCAGGTGTCAGTGTGGAGTTGAGATACGCGCCGCGAATGCCGGCATCGACCAGTGCGCGCACCTGGTCGCCCATAAGCGACACGAGCGGCGACACAACGAGGGTTAAACCTTCCATAACCACGCCGGGCACCTGGTAGCACACGGATTTTCCCGCACCGGTAGGCATAACGGCCAGCGTATCCCTCCCACCCAGCACGGCTTCAACCACGCCGAGCTGACCGGGCCGAAACGACTCGTATCCGAAGTGTTCTTTGAGCGCCTGCTGCGCTTTCCCCGCGTGTTCCACGTGCCTTCTCCCTTCGTGCGGCAGCGATTGCCACACCGTTATCTTAGCGCATTGATCTCCGGCAGGCTCGAACACGGGCGTGCGCCCATCCGAACGGCGGAACAGACAACGGCAGAGCGTGTTCATGAAGCCAACTAACCAGCCACGTCGCTTCAAAGACGAGGAGCACGAGAAGGCCTGGCTCATCGTGTACACACAGAACTATTGCCGCGACGTACTGAAAAGCGCCGCCCGTAAGCGAACGGCAGAACTGCCGGACGATCTTCCCGACAACCGCACATCAACGCTCGAAGATGAGACACTACAGGCAGTACTTTCGCTACCTGCCAAGTATAAGACCTGTGTATATCTCTACTACTACGAAGGCTACCGCACTGCCGACATCGCACGGGCGCGGGGCCTCGCGTAAGAAACCCTTTCACACCGTGAAGAGAGCCTTACCGATTACTGCCTGCCTTGTACTGCTAGCAGGTATGGGTATCTTTGCGCTCGGACAGGGCGACGGAACTCACTTCGGCACGTCGACCCAAAGCGAAATGAATGCGCTCGGAAGCGCCTACACCGGCAAAAACCTATCCAGCTCCGCATCCAATTCGGGCTGATGCTTCACCTGCGGACGTTCGTCAAGCTGGCCGCGCGCCATAACCATACGCACCCGGCGCAGGGCCTCAAGGTTGTCGAGCGGGTTCTCATCAAGCACGATAAGGTCGGCCGCTTTGCCCGGCTCGACCGAGCCCGTCTCGTCGCCCAGCCCCAGGATGCGTGCATTACCCAGCGTTGCCGTGTGCAGCGCACATAAACGGGAAGCACCAACGATACGTTCGAAGTACACGACTTCACGCCACATATCGTACTGAGTGATGTAGGGACACGAGGAGTCGGTACCCAGTCCCACGGGAATGCCCGCCGCAAGCGCCTGTTGCGCAGCACGAACTATGCCATCAAACACGATACGACCGTTCGCCTTCTGAATCTCGCTTGATTGCGTCTTTTCGGGCGACAGCTTCACAAACGGCAAAGCAGGCGAGATGGTACAAGTAAGCGATGAAGTGCGCCCAGCACCGTTGCTCTTGAACAACGCAATTAACTCATCATCGAGCGGCGCGCCATGCTCAATTGTATCGACTCCGGCTTCAAGACCCACGCGCACACCCTCAGCGCTCTCAATATGCGCGGCCGTACGCAGGCCCAGCTTGCGCGCCTCATCGCATGCTGCGCGCGCAATCTCGGGCGACATGCGCAGTACGCCGGGCTCACCCTCGCGCTCGGCATCGAACACGCCGCCCGTAATAAACAGCTTCACTAGGTTGCAGTTGCGAGCAAAGCAGGTGCGCACAATATCGCGCGCCTCTTCAGGCGTCGAAGCCACATGAGCAAACAATCCGGCACCATGGCCACCGGGCACGGTTATACCAATGCCCGATGTGACAAGCCGCGGGCCAACGTACTTCCCTGCCATAATAGCATCGCGCACCTCTACATCGGCGAAACCGGGATCTCCCACCGAGCGCACCGTGGTCACGCCGCTGGCAAGTTGCTGCTGGGCGTGCTTGCGCAGCGTACGCCGTAGGTACCATCGACCCAGCGGATTACCCGTCACCTTGTCGATAAGGTCGCCCGCAGCACCCGCGCTCGTGGGCTTGCCCGACCCGCACAGGTGCACGTGCAGGTTCACTAATCCCGGCAGAAGATACGCTCCCGCAAGGTCGATCTCGCGCGCACCTGCTGGCGGCACGGTCGTGCGCGCTGAACCCACCGACACGATGCGGCCACCCTCCACACACACTGTCGCATCAACCAACGGCTCCATATGCTCCGTACCATCAAGCACCGTTGCATGAGTGAATACATACGCAAACATGGCAGCCTCCTTTGTTTCAGCGTCGCAGCGCGATACCTTTCATCAGGCCAGTATAGCGCGCTATACAACAAACTCATCAACGAAATGCTTGATAACCGCCGCACTCGTCGGCGTGCAGAGCTCTCCGTCCAGCTTATCATCGCAGGTCGGGATGTCCAACGAGAGAATAGCCGCCGTCGCTGGAGCCGGAATAGGCAGTTCTCCATGGGCGCACTGCACCGTCCCGCTTCCTGTCTGCACGCAGGTGGCCGTAATACACGCGGGATCGAGCATCTCCACCGCCATACAAATAGCCGCCACGCAGCGAACAGCCTCGCCGTTACCCACCTCGTGGAAATGCGTCTGCTCGACGGCACACCCGTGCGCCGTCGCCTCCGCCTGAGCAAGAATGCGGTAAATGTCGCACATGTCGTCTTTCACGCGCGTGCTGGCAACCATCGCATCGACCGTTTCCAACACCTCGCCCAAGTCATGATGATGACCCTCGGGAACTCCCGCTGCCGCAACCGCCGCCTCAAGCGCCAATCGCTGTGTTGCATCAAGGCGCTCATGTAGTTCCGCCAAAATAAACCGCCGCGTAGCATTCTGCCTAAAATCAAAATGAAGAACCATGGGAACCTTTCCACTCATTCATAGTCTCTTGAGTCCCGTCAGGTTGAAGAGCCTCGCAAATGGTTGATAACCGAAGCCTGATACCCTGCCCCAAAGCCGTTGTCGATGTTCACCACCGAAACGCCCGATGCGCACGAGTTCAGCATAGCCAACAGAGCAGCTACCCCGCCAAACGACGCGCCGTATCCCACGCTTGTAGGTACGGCAATAACCGGACATGACGCCATACCTCCCACAACGGATGCCAGCGCGCCCTCCATGCCCGCCACCGCGACAATCACCTGAGCCGAGGCAATATCGTCGGCATGAGTCAACAGCCGATGGATGCCCGCAACCCCCACATCGTAGAGACGCACCACCTGATTACCCAGCATCTCGGCGGTAAGGGCTGCCTCTTCAGCCACGAACAGATCGCTCGTACCGGCGGCAGCAATAACAACGTTGCCGTTACCGTCGGGCTCGGGCGCATTACCCACCATACCCATCCGCGGCAACTCATGATAGGAAAATGTCTCAGCTAGAGACACGTCTGCAGCGACAAGATGCTTCTTAACCTCAACAGCAGCCTCGGACGAAAGACGCGTGATAAGCACGCGCTTTTGCCCCGCCTCCCACATATTCAAAACAATGCCGGCAATATGAGCAGAGGTTTTACCCTCCCCGTAAATGACCTCGGCGCACCCTTGGCGAATACCACGATGATGGTCAACTTTTGCGTAGCCCAAGTCGGTGAACGGAGCAGTCTTAAAGCGCAAGGCCGCCTCGTCAGGATCGACCGACCCCTCCGCTACCGCCATCAGCAGTGCGCGCATCTCGCGCTCTTCCATTACCGCTCCTTCGCTCTTATCGTGCCTTGTTCCAAAACCATTGGCTCGCTTACAGCAAACGCATCGTTGCACTCCGTATCGAGAGCAGCCCCTACTGCCGCATTACGCGCGACAACACGCGCAACCACGTCGGGCGAAGCGGCGGCGGCATGTAGTTCCTCGGCCGTAATATGTCGACCTTGCGGCACGTGCACTGCCAAACACGAAAAACTGGGTTTGTCGGCCGTAAATAGCCCCAAGTCATGCGAAGCTAGACGCACGTCATCCTTACTCATGCCCGCTCGTCGCAGGGGCGATACCACCGCCAGTTCGGCCAAAGCGCGAAACCCCGGTCGATGCTCCGGGTCGTCAGATGTATTTGTGCCGTCAGCCAGCACGTCAAAGCCATCCTCTCGCATGCGATCTAAAATCGTGGAAAAGATGAAGGTCTTGCACCAGTAACAGCGGTCGGGAGGGTTCGAGCAGACCGTCTCCTCGGTCAATACATCTGCATCAATAATAGCCAGATCAAGACCTCTCTCAGTGGCCAAACGCTTGGCATCCTCAATTTCACACGGTGGCTGAAATACCGAGCGCACCAGATAGGCACGCACATCGCAACCAGCAGCAAGCGCCGCTGCAACAAGGTACGACGAGTCGCAACCACCAGAAAACGCTATCGCAAAACGAGGCGTACGAGCGAAAAACGCTTCGAGCGGCTCAACCCCCACATCCTGACCAGGACCAGTTTCCCAGCGCTTCCCCGCTACGCACTCATTCATTGAGAGGCCCTTTCAAACAATGCAGCAGCACGTTCTAGCTCGTCAACAATGTGGATATGCTGCGGGCATACACCCTCGCACATACCACAAGCAATACAACGTGACGCCGGCCCCCCTGAAGCATTCCAGTCGTAATTCTCCTGAGCGCGATACTCATCGCCATAAAGCGCAAGAATATTAAGCGAAGCCAGCGCCGCAGGAATACGCACATTTTGAGGACACGACTTCAGACAATAACGACAATCGGTGCACGGAACAGTAGGAATACCGTCCAAAATGGCTCTCACTTGAGCAAGCGCGTTGCCTTCCACCTCAGACAGCGGCTCAAATCGAGCCAGAGCACGCGTATTCTCCTGCACTTGTTCCAAGGTTGACATACCCGAGAGCACGGTAAGCACACCTGGCAACGACGCCGCAAAACGCAAGGCCCACGATGGAAGCGACTCTTCAGCGTTCACTCCTCGCAATACCTCCACTGCGGCATCAGGCAGTTTTACCAGCGAACCGCCCTTGATGGGCTCCATTACGATAATCGGTAGGTCATAAGCGCGAGCAACTTCGTAACATGCGCGCGATTCGATAGTCTCACTCTCCCAGTCTGCATAGTTTATCTGCAGCTGTACAAAATCTATTGAGGGGTGCGCTGCGAGCACCTTTTCCAGCGCATCGGCCTTATCATGAATAGAAAAGCCTAAGTTGCGAATAAGTCCCGCTTCCTTTTTCTCTGCCAAGAAATCCCACAAACCCCACTCGTCAAACTGCTGCGTGCGGTCTTCTCCCAAGTTGTGCAGTAGGAAGAAATCGAAGTAGCCAGCGCCCGTCTCACGCAGCGACTTGTCAAACATAGCCCGTGCATGCTCAGCACTCTTTGCCATCCACGCCGGCAACTTCGTAGCCACCTGGAACGATTCGCGTGGGTAGCGCTCGACCACTGCCTCGCGCAATACCGCTTCCGACTTGCCACCATGATAGCCGCGTGCCGTGTCGAAGTAAGTGAAACCTGCATCCATATAGGCGTCAACCATAAGCTTAACCCGCTCGATGTCGATAGTTTTCTCGCCATCAACATCGATCTCGGGTAGGCGCATAAGACCGAAACCAAGCTTGGGGATATCTGCGTAAGTGCATGTCATGAAAAGGTATCCTCTCTCGTATTGCACCTATGCTACTTCTTGGAGTACGCTCTAGGTCAAGCGGCAATCTAGCAAGCGTTTGAATAGCATACAACAAACATCAGGAAAACAATTCCTTATGCTCCCGTACATAGTATGACCCCTTTCATACAATACTTCATCATCTTAGTACGTTTCCGTCTCGCAGCGACATCCCGTATCACAATAAAGGCCAAATGAAGACCATAGTCGTGGAGAAAGACCAGCTATAAGAAGTCAAGTAGGTTTTGAGACTTTCTGACTAGAACTTTGACAATCAAATATGGGATAAAGGGCGTGTATTAAGGCATGCAAATCGAGCCCCATGGATTTTGGTGGCTTTGAAGGTTTGGCGCT
>JAYFOQ010000010.1:0-138634 GCA_034932485.1 Gordonibacter sp. | reverse complement strand
TCGCGCTCACAAAGGATGCTTGTTTTGTTTTAGAAGGCCCCTTACCGCAACGCAGGTTGCTGGTAGGGGGCCTTGTTTTGTGTGGGGGTGGGTTGGGGAGGATGAGGGGTGGGATGATAGATGAGGGGGTAGGAGTTATTCGGTGGGTATAGGTTATGGGCTATGGGGTGTCTTAAAAGTTGGTAACCGTTTTTTGCCTCTTGGAAGTCTCTCCTATAATGAAGAGAAGTTTATTACCGTTTAGGAGGAGTTCCTTATGGGTTTTTTCGACGACGCGCAGGAGATGTTGGACAAGGGCGTGTCGATGGCGAAAGGTGCCGTATCGGGCGTTGCAGTGGAGCAGCAGGGCTTTGTTAAGGGTTTTGTGCGTCTTTGTAACGACGGTTGGGATCAAGGGTGGCATGAGCGTAACGGTGGTAATGCAACGTATCGTTTAACGCCTGAAGATTTGGTGTCATGTCGTTCGTATTTTTATGACACACCCAGTTCGTGGGTGCCATTGGGGTTAACTGCTCCCGGTATGCGTCGTTCATTTTTCCTAGCTACGCGAGCGGGTGGGTTTATGCGTAACGTGGCGCTTGATCCTGATGTTTCGCTGGGCATTGTGGAGTTAAATGATGAAGGAGACGCCTGGCGTATCGTGTGGGGTTTTAAGAATGGCGGTATGCCCACTAGTGAGCTTGCGAGCCATGCGCTTATCCACGAAGTGCGCGCTGCAGTTACCGAGGGCGCTAGCCGTGTGCTGTATCATGCTCATCCTATTAACGTAGTTGCTTTGTCGGCGGTATTGCCGCTTGATGCCCGTACTTTTACGCGAGCACTGTGGAAAGCTATGACCGAGAGTATTATTGCCTTTCCTGAGGGTGTTGGCGTAGTGCCATGGATGGTGCCCGGTGGTCCGGATATAGCGCGAGCTACCGCTGATCTAATGGGTTCGCATGCGGCGTGTGTGTGGGCTCAGCATGGCCTGTTTTGTGCAGGGACAGACTTCGATGCGACGTTTGGTCTTATGCATACCGTGGAGAAGGCGGCAGATATTTACGTTCGTGCCCGACTGCTGAATGGGGGCGACAATTTTCCGAATACTATTCCCGATTCCGGATTGCGTGCCATTGCTGAGACGTATGACCTTGCGGTGAATGAAGCGTACTTGGATGCGTAGTTTACTGGAAGCATGAAGCAAGCGTGCATGGGCGCAAAAATATGCTGTCGAGGCGCTTCTGCTTTGTGAGAGGTAGGTAATTCTCGTATGCGAAGATAGGTTCTTGTGGTACCATAGATAAGCTTGTCTTGCCTTGGTCGGAAACCAAGGCCCGAAAAGGAGAACCAATATGAAACAAGGAATTCATCCGGAGTACATGGAATGCACGGTGAAGTGCAGCTGTGGTAATGTCTTCACAACCATGTCGACTAAGCCCGAGCTGAAAATCGACATCTGCAACGTATGTCATCCGTTCTATACCGGACAGCAGCGCTTCGTTGACACCGGTGGACGCGTGCAGCGTTTTGCCGACAAGTTCGGTTCGGCGAAGGACACGGTTGCCGAGCGCGAGGCTGCCAAGAAGGCCGCTAAGGCTGCTGCCGTCGCCGAAGCTGAGGCAAAGAAAAAGGCTGAGCGTGACGCCAAGGCTGCCGAGAAGGCAAAGCGTGCCGAGGAGTTTGCGAAGAAGTCCGAAGCTGCCGCTGCTAAGGCCGCTGAAGCCGCCGCTGCTGCTCCTGCTGTTGAGGCTGTTGAAGCCACGGCTGAGGATATTGCTGCGGTTGACGCTCTCGTCGAAGAGAAGGCTGCCGAATAACAAACGCAGTCTAACCCTTGCATCAACTACAACGAACGCCTGGCATTTGCGCCAGGCGTTCGTTGTTTCGGGGTGGAGAAACCAATCAGGAGAAAACTAGGTAAACAAGAAGAGATTATCTTATAGGCTAAGAGATTCCTGTATGTGCTACGACCCGGCACGAAGGCCGGGTCGTAGACGGGAAGAGTCGGTTGTGTGACTGGTTATTTCTTGGGTAGCGCCTTCGCCACCAGCTCGTTGTAGTCGGATTGCGACAAGTCGTAGTTGTAGAAGGTCTTGTAATAGCTGGTAACGACGTCTTGCATGCTGGTGCTGAACTTGTCGGGGTAGCATAGGTGGGGGAACCATTGCAGACCCATAATCTGGTTTACCGTCGGTGGGTTGTTCAGCCAGCACCACGGCTCGCTGGGCACCTCGTAGTAGTTCTTTGAGGAAATGGCCGAAATGCCTGCCCAAGCTGCATCGTTTCCTACCGTGCTATAGATGCTCTTTGTGCCGAATACAATCATGTCGGGGTTCCATACCGCTATTTGCTCAAGGCTAATCTCGTTGCCAGCTCCGCTACCAGAGGCTTTGTCTACTTGGACCACATTATTGGCGCACATATCGATGACGGAGCCTTGGTATGAGCCCTTGGCAATGGCATTGAGGCCGGAATCTCCCAAGAGATACGCGACGTTTACGCGCTCGCTTTCGGGAATTTTAGCCATAACCTCTTTGGTTTCGTTGTAAGCTTTAGTGCAGTAGTCACCCAGTTCCTTGCCGCGCTCTTGCATGCCGAGAAGGTCGCCAAGCATTTCGTAAGCTTTATCGTAGCCGCTAAGGGGTGTTTCGATAAACACTACAGGAATGCCCAGCTGTGACTGTAAATTGTCCAGATCTTCCTTCAGGCCGTCTTTGTACTCGCCGGTGTCGATGACAATTTGTGTTCCAGATGCAGCAACAGACTCTTTGTTCATGTCACCTTTGGCACCGAATGCTGCACCAAACACTGGCAGGTCGGCCAGTTTCTTGTCGAAGTACTTTAGCTGATCTGCGGAAAGCTCCTGGGATAGGCCTACTAGCTTATCGGGAGCCATGGTTAACAGTACCTGGGTAGCAGTGTGTCCAGAAGGAGCAATCTTGTCGATTTGAGTGGGTACCTCCACCTCGCGTCCCGCCGAGTCGGTGAATGTGCGGGTAGCGGCCTGCGTGGTGGCAGTTTGCTCTGTTTTGCCTTGGTCGGCAGCTTTGCTGTCGGAGCCGCTTGAGCAGCCCGCAAGGGCAGCAAGGCTGCAGCACAATACGGCAGCGCACGCAATGGCTGCTACCCGCTTGCGCCAGGCTTTTGTTCCGGTAGTTCTCATGATAGAAAATTCCTTTCTTTCCGATGGTGTTGCTATGCGATTTCCTGTACGGGCACGCAGACGCGCACCTTGTCGCCATAGAGAGAATTGACTTCGACGTTCACGTTATAGATGGTGCTTACTAACTCGTTAGTAATAACGTCTTTAGGGTCGCCGAAAGCATGCACACATCCTTGATGCAGCACCAGCGTTTTGTCTGAATAAAGGAAGGCCTGGTCGGGCTGATGGGTGGACTGCACGATGGAAAGCCCCTCGCGTGCAAGCTGCTTTACGCAAGACAACACGCGCACGGTGTTACCGTAATCAAGCGCGCTTGTGGGCTCGTCCATGATGATGGTTTTTGCATCTTGAGCAAGAGCTCGAGCAACAAGTACGAGTTGTTGCTCGCCGCCTGAGATTTGCGTGTAGTTACGTTCGGCTAAGTGTTCTATACCAATACGCTCAAGCGCTTCATAGGCACGTCGGCGGTGACGTGGACCTGGTGTGCGTAGCATTCCTAAGTCGGTGCCGGTACTCATTAGCACTACGTCAAGTACTTCGTAGTCGTATACCGGAGCATGCGACTGGGGTATATAGGATATCTCGCGTGCTCGTTCTTTGATAGAAAGGTGTCGCAAGTTTTTACCATTGACGGAAACGGTGCCTGTATAGGTGCTGTTTAGTCCTAGAATGCAGCGAAATAGAGTCGATTTTCCTACACCGTTAGGCCCGAGTACGTTTACTAACGTGGCATCGGGAATGTCGATACATACATCATTGAGAATGCGACGCTTGCCGTAGGAAAAATCTAAGTGCTCAATATGTATGCTCATAGCTTCTTCTTCCGTGTAATGAGGTAGAGGAAGAACGGTGCACCCACGAAGGCAGTGAGAATACCGACGGGAATTTCTGCCGTCGTGGTAATGCGAGAAATGTTATCTACGATAAGTAAAAAGCTGGCACCCATAAGCATGCTGCAAGGTAGTAGCTTGCGGTAGTCGGCTCCGACAACCATGCGGGATAGGTGGGGAATAATAAGACCTATCCAGCCGATCATACCGGTGACCGATACGCTGGCGGCAGTAACGAGGGTGGCTGCCATGAGGACAAGGATGCGTATTTTACGTGCGTCAACACCCATAGTTGATGCTTCGTCGTCTCCCATGGTGAGGATATTAATACGCCAGCGTAGAGCAAGAAGTATTGCGAGGCCAATGGTCATGGGCACAGCAGTCATGAGAAGATTTGTGTCCAGTTTTGCCCCCGTTAGGCTACCCATGAGCCAATACGTGATGGCGGGTAACTGATCGGTGGGGTCGGCGATAAGTTTCGTGAAGGATACCCCAGCCGAGAAAAGTGAACTCACCATAACGCCGGCAAGGACGGTAACCAATACTCGGTTACCTTTGGCTCGCCCGCTTATAAGTAAAACCAGCAGTACGGTGACAATGGAGAAGGCAAAGGCTGAGACGGAGACCGCGAAAGCCCCAAGTCCGGCGAGTATGGCGAGCGCCGCCCCGAAGGCGGCACCCTGTGAAGCGCCTAAGATATCGGGTGATACCAAAGGATTTTGGAACGTACCCTGGTAGGCTGCGCCTGCTGCAGCAAGACAGCAGCCTACCATGAGAGCTAACATAATGCGCGGAAGGCGCACGTTGAAGAAAAGAGTTTCTTGTTGCGTAGTCCACGTGGGCTCGATTGGGAAGATCAGTGAGAGCAGCATGCGCACCGCCTCGTCCGGTGCGATGGGATAGCGTCCTAGCATGAGTGATATGCCAGCGGCCACCACCATAAATACGGCGAGACCTAAAATAATGGCATTGGCGCGTTTTGCCTTCTTGCTTGCTACCGAGTAGCAGGACGTGTCGGAATTGTCGTGCGTGCTTCGGGGACTCCGCCAATGTGGCCCCGATGGTGTCATGAGAGGGACTCCGGCGCTTGGTGCGCCGGAGTCCCTCGGAATGTCTCTTTCCAGCGACTTTTTCATATCCCCCGTGTCCCTCATCCCTTATTAGTATTAATTAGGAATAATACTTTTTTAAGTATATAACAGCATAAGTATATTATCAATTAGATATAAAGAAGGCTGTACTTGGGTTTGCCAGGGTATTTGGCGAGGCATAAACGATGGGCTATACCAAACGTATAGGGTGCCCGTGTCGTCCTCTCAATTTATAGTTAGATGAGAATATCTAAAAGCAAGGTGCAGACAAAAGAGCTTCATGCTCTGTCCGTGCGCCGCGAGCAAGGGGGAATTGGTGGAAGCAGCCAAGACAGAGGATGAGCTGGAGGATGTGACATATCCGTCCAGCCGCCAAGGGAGTCGGGGAATCAAGCACTACTTCTTTCCGCCAACCGCACCGACATCCTCGTCCATCGATAGGCTTGACGAGGCTGATGCGCGTGCCGAAGCGGCGCTGAACAAGCGAGTGCCTCTGTGGGTTAAGGTTGCTATCGGCACATCACTCGTGGGAATTATGGTGCTGTCATTTGCGTTGGGCCGCTATCCTATCAATCCTGTCGAGTTGGTGCAGACGCTGGGTGGGTTGGCCAACAATGCGTTTGCCGATGTTATGCGACAGTGGTTCGGCGTGAGCATTGCCACCGTCGAGGTCGACCCAAAAATGGCTACGGCGCTTATGAACATTCGTCTTCCGCGCATTCTCGTGGTGGTTATGGTGGGTGCGGCGCTTGCAGTTGCTGGTGCCAGCTACCAAGGCATGTTCAAAAACCCGCTTGTGTCCCCCGATCTGCTTGGCGCATCGGCAGGTGCGAGCCTTGGTGCCTGCCTAGCGCTGCTGCTCGATCTCTCGAACGTATATGTGCAGTTGTTTGCGTTTGTTGGAGCAATGGTAGCTGTGGGCGGGGCCGTTTGGATGAACAAGATGGTGAACAAGTACGACGCCATCTTAGGTCTCGTTCTGGGCGGCATGCTGGTGTCTACGCTGTTTCAGTCGGGCACGTCGCTTATCAAGTTTATGGCCGATGCCAACGACAAACTGCCGGCTATTACGTTTTGGCTCATGGGTAGTTTCTCGCGTATCGACCAGAGCGACTTCTGGATGATACTGGCACCCATGGTGTTAGGTTTCTTCGTGCTTATGATGGAGCGCTGGAAGCTGAACGTGTTGTCATTTGGTGAAGAAGAGGCCAAAAGCATGGGCATCAACACGAAGCGTGTGCGCCTTATTGTTATTTTCGCTTCGACGCTTATTGTGGCTTGCTCGGTGGCTGTTTCAGGTATTGTGGGATGGGTGGGGCTGGTTATTCCTCACCTTGCGCGTGCCATTGTGGGGCCGAACTATAAGGTGCTGTTGCCTGCGTCCATGTTCATTGGGGGAAGTTATTTGCTGCTGGTGGATAATATATCCCGCCTTGTATCTTCAACCGAAATTCCCATTGGCATACTTACTGCCATACTCGGCGTGCCGTTCTTCATATTCATTTTCCGACACAATATGAGGGGGTGGTAGCATGGCCGGCGAGCACTTGCTCTCGGTGCGTGATCTGTACTGCGGCTATGGGCGCAAAGAAATTGTACGTGGCGTGTCGCTTGATGTGGCGCGCGGCGATTTCGTGTGCGTTATTGGCGCCAACGGCTGCGGCAAGACCACCATGCTGAAGAACATATTAGGCCTGTTGAAGCCCCTGTCGGGTGAGGTTACCATGGAGGGTAAGAGTGTTTTGCACTTGAGTGACCTCGAACGTGCGCGGATGTTTGCCTATATCCCCCAAGCACACACCCCTCCGTTCCCGTTTTCTGTAGCCGATGTCGTGCTTATGGGGCGTACGCCCTACGTGGGCCGCATGTCGCGCACTACACCTGCAGACCGTCGCATTGCGTGGGATGCCATGTGTCTCTTGGGAATTGACCATCTGGCTGAGCGTACCTACACGAAGCTTTCGGGCGGTCAGCAGCAGCTTATTCTCATTGCGCGAGCGCTTACCCAGCAGCCCGACCTTATCATTATGGATGAACCCACCGCCTCGCTTGATTTTGGCAACCAGCAGATCGTGCTCTCACGTATGAAAGATTTAGCTAAGACGGGCGTGAGTGTTCTTATGGTAACGCACGACCCCTATCACGCTTTTTACTGCGCCGACCGTGTGGTGGTTATGCAGGATGGGGTGGTGGAGGCGGAAGGCGCGCCGCACGAGGTGATGACGCGCGAGCAGCTGGAGCGGATCTATCGCACTCCTGTGAATGTGATCGACGTGGAACTGTCCACCGGCGCCCATACTACGGTGTGCGTGCCGCTGTAGGGGCTCCGCTGCGAAACCGTGTATGGTTGCAAGTGCGTGAGATTTCATGCTGCATAGGTTTCGCGCTGTCATGCAGGGAAAATGCGGCTTCGAGGGTGCTGGTTAGCTGCCAGCCCGTCTCACGCAGTTGTTCGAGGCTAAGCCACTCGAAGGACTCGTGCTCATCGCTTAAGGTTACGTTGCCGCCTGTCCATTCGCACAGGTAGTCAATGCCTACGAGCTGGAAGTTATCTCTTACGTGCGTCCATGAGTTGAAGGGGGCAAGGACGGTCGCGGTGAGTCCGGTTTCCTCCGCGATCTCGCGCATGAGGGCACGCGTTGGGTCTTCGCCGAAGTCGACGCGGCCTCCCGGCAGGTCGATGTGGGCTTGCGGTGCGATGCTCTTCACGGCTTTAGCTTTCGACTTATGTAAGACCAGTACGCGCTGGCCCTTGAATACGGCTGCTTTTACCGCCACGCCGAAGTTTTTCGAAGGCTTCGTCTTGCCGCAGTTGTGCTCAAGGCTTAGTTCCTTAACGTAGCGTTTGGAGGCGCTTCGGTAATCGAGGCTTTCGTAGAACTCACAGGCGGTGCGGTTGCGCGTCCAGGCGTTCAGTTCGACCAAATCGCACGCCGCATCGCGCGCGATGCGCTCGGCCTCTTGGCAAAGCAGCCTGCCGATGCCGCGTTTGCGGTCGGTCTCGTGCACGGCCAGCTTGTTGATGCGCAGCAGTTTACGGCAGGCAAGCCCCGGCCAGCGTTGCGGGGTGATTACGGCGTAGGCGAGGAATCCGGCAATGCGTCCGTCCACTTCGGCGACGAGACATCCGTGGTTGCCGCCGGAAAGGCGTTCTTCAAGCTCTTCGCGGGTCATGTTGCTGCCGTCGGTAAATAAACGGGGCTCAAGGCTCTCGTGCAGCCGATGGCCTTCGTTGTCAAGGGTGGCAACGAACTTGAAATCTTCTATTTGAGCGGGTCGAATGAGGTGGTCAGACATGCTGTAAACCTTGCTCTCGAAGTCGTTTGGGTATGATCCTCGGATAAAGAACGCTACCTCTCCCTCCCTAAAATCTGCTCGGCTTGGGCGCGGCTGATATCGCGCCAGTAGCAGGTGGCGCAGAACTCGCGCACCACCTCTACCATATCTACGTCGTAATAGTTGGGGTAGAACAGGTTGGCCAGCCATTGTATGCCCAGAAAACGGTTCACACCAGGCGGGCGGTCGCAGAAAGGGAAGGGTACGTGCGGCATAGCGTATACGCGGCCCTCGCGCACGGCAGATATGCCAGCCCACGACGAGGTGGCGCGGATCAGCTGGTCTGCTCCGCCCCTGCTCTGCCAATCCCAGGCAATTATCACTTCAGGGTCCCACCCGGCTATCTGCTTCACGGTTGTGTCGGCCATGTCGCGGCGTCCCACTGATAGCGCCAAGTCGGCAGCCACATTTACGCCACCTGCCACCTGGAAGGCCAACGAATGCTGCGAGGAATTCGGCTCGGTTTGTAGGCCTTCAGGCCCCTCGGCGAAATAGTAACGCACACGTCGTTCGTCGGGAACCGCGGTCACGGCTTGGGTTACGTCGCGATAAACGCGCTCGCAGTAGGCAGCCAGCTCTTCGGCCCGCTCGGGGCGCCCCAGCGCATTCCCCAAAAGCCTGTACGTATCACCGATGCGGTCGAACGACCCGTCAATGAGGAAAACCGGTATGCCGGTTTGATCCTGCAGCTGCAATGCATCGGCAATGTTCACATCGGTTAGATCGGTGCCAGAAATAGAGAAGATAAGCTGCACGTTACTCAGGCGCAGCATTTCCGTGTCGATGACACCGCCTTGCGCGAGCGAGCCCATGTATACCAAATCGCTGCTACCAAGGGGCAGATATTCTAACTGCTCGCTTGTGAAGGGGATGGCGGTGCCAGCCAGCAGGTCGGGTGCCATGGTGAAGCAAAACACCTGCGCTAGCGCTGAGGTGAAGTACACCTTGGAAAGTGTGGAAGGGGTGGGAATGGTTACATCGCGCCCGGTGTGGTCTGCAAGTACGCGCTGGCCGGAGAAGAACTCGTCGAGTGTGGTGCAGCTGGTAAGCAGCCCTCCTCCCGCGAGGGAAACGGCTGTTAGGCCCGCTGCCTGAATGAACGTTCGTCGTGTGATAAGCGTAGGGGGGCTACTGGGCATAAGGGGTATCTCCGAGCGTTTCGTCGGTGGTATTGCCTTCGTGTTCTTTTGTGAGCTGAACCAATTCTGACTTTGATTGGATGCCTATTTTTCGGTAGGTATTGCCCAGGTGGAATTTTACGGTAGCAATAGATATATCGAGTTTTTCGGATATGGCTGCGGCGGTATATCCTTCGAGGACAAGTAACGACACCTGTAGCTCTCGAGGGGAAAGCTGATAGGGGGCGAGAATGTCTTCATGCGTTTTCTCGATGATTTGTCGGGCGGATGCGGCGTTGAGTGGTGTGTCGGGAGATATGTCGGGCACCGCGTTGGTGGCGGGTTCGTCGACCTGCACCATAAGGCCGGTTGTATCGTCTTGTGCTTGAAGGTGGTTCTCGGCTGCGTTGTTTTGCTTCGAGAGGGGCGCGCCCATGCGCCCGGACTCGCGCGCAGATAGCAAGAAGAATGCTCCAGCAAGTACGGCGATGCACACGGCGGCGATCGGCGCGAGTATGTAAACATCGTAGCCCAGTAAGCGTTTGGTGAATACCCCCAGATCGTACCCCCAATATAGTCCCGTACCGAGCATGCCTAAGGAAAAGAACGGGAAAAAGGGGAGGCGGCACTCTCGAATGAGGCCACAAAATAGTATGAGGGCTACCGCGAAATAACAGTCACGTGCTGCATCGAGCATGCCGCGCGCAACGATGGCTAGAGAGGGGTTGCTTATCGTGAGAAGCGAAAGCCCAAACACGGTAAGCAGCAGGCTAAACAGCAGGAACCTGTTTGCCTTCGCCAAAGTGAAGGTGTACTGCTTGAGCAGATACCAGCCCGCTGCCACTGCTGCGATCAGGGCAATGCCTGATCGCAGGCATGCTGCGATATTCCAGTCGATATAGTGGGGTAGGTAGGTAAAGCCGCTTATGAACGATGTTGCAAGTGAGGCTAAGCACAGGATTGTTGCATAGGGTAGCAGCGATTTTGCCATTTCTCTGTTGCTGCTGGTACGGGGCACATCGGTGTATGGGTGGATAGTATCGCAGGAGACCACGCAACCTTTCCCACCCCACACAAGCACTCCCGAGGCGAGTGGCAGCAAGGCAAGTACGCCCAATGTGAAATCAGAAAATGCATGGGCATTGCCTAGCATTCCCAAAGGTGAAACCGCGAATCCAAGCAAAGCGATAGCGAAGTGTGCAATGCCTGCCATACCAAGAACTCCTACTGCACAGGCAGCGATGAATTTGAGCGGACGATCGCACAACACGCGCCCCCAGTGCAGTAAAAGCCCGCTGCCAGCAGCCATCTCCAAGCCGAAAAACACCAAGTGCTCAGGAACGCCCGGTAAAGCGATGAAAGCAAACCCCGCTATAGTGCCGGTTAATGAACACGCAGTAAACCAGACGCGTTCTCCCCGTTTGGCGCGAACGGCATCAAGTGCTGAGAGCCCTGCAAAGAGGGCGACGAAGAGGCACCCTGTTGTAAATGCGTTTCCATACACGACGGTGGAATTGGCGATGACAGTGCGCGGCAGAATTATGAGCCAAGCGGCAAACAATGAGAAACCTGCCCACAGGCGCGTGTCTGCGGGTGATGCGGTGGATCGTGGCCATGTGTATGTTGGTGTCGTTGGCGCTCCTCGGTAGATCATATCTATTCTCAAACTAGAATATCTTTATAATAATACTGTTTCGATCAGCAACGGGCTTTACATTTTGCTATTTATTGCATGAAAACACGAAGAAAGATGCTTTGGTTGTTTTTGGTTAAGACGAGATGCTCGCCGTACGCTTGGGTACGTAATGAACAAACGATTCCTTCTCTATACATGGTAATTGTTCGTTACCTATACGTAACCTAAACCAAAGGTCTAGGTTCCCGAATATTCACGTAAAACTATAATTGAAGCACTGTTTATGCTTGATGCCGAATAATTCGAGGCGAGAACCATCCTCAGGCGAATGCATCACAGGTCTCTGCCCGCGTGTTGAATTTAAGCGAGTGAAACGGAGAGCCGATGAGAGAAAAGGAAGGGTATGCGGGATAACGCTACGATGCTATCAGAAGCTGTGGGCTCTACGGTGTCTGCGGTTCGTGTAACCTTGATGCCGCGGGGCGCGCACCCCGAAACAGGTGCTCAAGGTGGGCCTTCCACAAAGGTTTTTAGAAAGAGTGCTCGGCGACGGTCGAGGCCGTCGTCTTCTGTTCTTGTGTGCATGAGCAGGGCCATGCGGCGCGCCTTGGCGGTGTGCCTTGCGGCAATGCTGTGCATCTCCTTGGGCATGCCCTCCCTTGCTTTTTCTGAGACGGGTTGCTCGCTTGTTGCCCACGAGGCAGCCTTCGCGGCCGAGGGTGCCGGGGATACAGGTACAACCAACCCCGTCGATCCACCTGTCGACCCCAGCCCCACCGACCCTCCGGTCAACCCTGATCCTATTCCTCCTGTGTCTACACTCTATTCCGTTCCCGATGTTACTGGCCGCACGGTTCCCGCGGCTGTTTCTGCGTTGCAGGCCCAGGGCTTCACGGCAAACGTGTCGGGCGACTCCACCGCAACGTCGCTCGTTATGAATCAAAGCCCGGTGGGTGGTACCCAGCTTGAGGCGGGAAGTGTTGTTACCATAGTAGGTGTTGAATTCAGTCAAGAGAAAACTGTCAAGGAATTGGGGCTGATCGGTTATACCACCGATGCGCATGATTCCTGGATCAGTGAAATGGCTCGCACGCCGCTCGGTGGCTCTGCCTACCAACTGAACGACGGTATTAAGGAGAAGGGCGGCAAGGTGCGCCTCATGGTGCAGGCCTCCTGGAGTGACGGCAATATGTACTCGCAAAGCGATGCTGGTTGGTTAGATCTGGGTGGCGCGATTGCTTGGACGACAAGCGATCCTACAGTGGCTACGGTGAATTCCACCGGAGTGGTTACAGCGGTAAGCGACGGTGAAGTTGTCATTACCGCCACCGCTCCCAATGGCGTAGCTTCGACCATGTCCTTCGTTGTTATCGGCCAAAACGGTGCCTTCGTTACCAGTGCTCGTATTACCGACGAGACGGGCGAGCCCTACGGCACCAGCTATCTGGACATCTTTGACCGCGAGACGGGGTCGCGCACGTTCTACGTTCGAGCGACGTATTCCGATGGCACGGTGAAATGCAACGCGCCACTTGCAAGCGACTACACTGCTGAAGCTGCGGCGGCCCTTGCGTCGAGCTGCGTGTGGAGCATCGACAGTACCGATGTGGGCTCTGTCAACGCAGCTAGCGGTAGCTTCGTTCCCCTGCACGATGGCCGCACGCAGGTTGTGGCCACGCTTGTCGGCGGCGACCCTGGTGTGAACGGAGGCCTAGTGGTAGCTTCAGTCTCCATTAATGTGAACGAGGGCACGTTTGATGGAGGCAATGCACCTTCTAGCCAGTTGGTCATAAATATTGAATACGAGAGTATGCCGGGCGTAGTGGGTAAAACCGAAACCCTGAGCATCGGTGCGCTGCAAAGCATCCAGAACGCCTCGTGTACCTATACGCTTACCAAGTCGGGCGGGTCGTATGTTACCGATACGGCGCAGGGCATCTACTTGTCTACGTTGCTCGATCATCTGAGTATTGTCACTGGGGAGGTGCTCTACTTTAAGTTTGCAGCCAACGACGGGGCCAATCCGGGTGCCATAACGAATAGCTTTCTGTTTGGATATACACGCTATTACTATCCGAATGCCGATGGTGCGTCGACGGCGGGGGCGGTTCCTGTGGCACCCATGCTGGCCTATGCTGATAGCTGGCGCGAAGGTGGCACGTGTGAGCCTAGTAGTGAGCTAAACTCCGGCACGTGCCTGCGCCTGCTGTTTGGTTCGACCGGCCTTGCCGACAACTCCACATCGAAATCCATCAAGTTTATTAACACTATAACCGTTGTGCTGGATGGCGCGCCGCCCACCGGTTGGGGCGATGGCACCAATCCGGGTGGCACCGATCCGGGTAAGGGCGGCGGTGTAGAATCCGACGGCTCCGGTGACAAGGGCGCTATCGGGACGGGCGGTAACGCCAACGCCACGGGCAATGCGAATATTTCCAAGAGTGCTTCGAGTGAGGGCGACGATGTGCAGGAAATGGCCACGCAGCAAACGGCTGGTCCCGTTTTGGAAAGCTCGGGCAACACCGATGCTGCAGCGGAGTCGGGTGGAAGCCGCTGGCAGGTATACGAGATGATAGCCAAGCGGCAGTCCGATGTGGATCCTATCGTCTTGGTCAACCCGTTTGAACCCTATGCGATACCTTTGGTGGTAGCAACGGTGGCTGCGGGCGCGGTTGCGAGCGGTATGCGTTTCAGGCGCAAGTTGCCTGACGACTTCGACCTATTCGGCATGTCTCCTCCGGCGGCGGCGTGAGGGGGCTGCTATGAAAACGCGTGCAGCACCCGCCATCTGCACCTTTGATGCATCCTTTGCGGCACCAATGCGGCTTCGGCCGCTCGAAGATATTCCTGATAGACAAGGAGAGGGTTTTTATGGAAGCACCACCGAGCGCATACGCGCAGCGTCCACCGAGCCATGTGGCACGCAACCCCCAGTCCACCCATCGCATACCGCGCGTGGTCATCGTGGCGGTTGCCACGCTTTTGGCCGTGGTAGTGGGTGTAGGGTCGGCTTGGGCGTATAACTACAACAAACTCGATCTTACGTGGTACACGAACGATCCCGATGCTACGGAGTTCACCATTAGCACCGCAGGTCAGATGCAGGCCTTCTCGGCGTTGGTGAACGGCGACGCGAAAAACATAGCCGACAAGCCTATCGCTGCAGTGTCGTTTGCTGGCAAGACGGTGAAGCTGGCTGGGTCGTTGAACCTGTTTGCCGCTGAGTTCACCCCCATCGGCACTGACGCGCATCCTTTTGGGGGCACGTTCGACGGCCAGGGTGGCAGCATCGAGCGTCTGCATATAACGTCCGGCACTTCGGATGTGGGACTGTTCGGCGTTGCGGCTGAGGGCAGCGTTATTAAGAACGTGTCGCTGGGCGACCAGAGCGTTGTGACACTAAAAAGTGACAAGGACGTGTTCGAGGACGTGGGATCGCTTGTAGGCGATTGCCGCGGCAGCATACAGAACTGCTCGAGTAAGGCGAAGGTGTCGCTGGACTACACTGCTACCACGCCCACCGGGTCGGTGATGAAGAACGTGGGTGGCGTGGTCGGCCGCGTGCAGGGTGCCGTGTCGGGCACCTCGTTCGGCGGTGCGCTGCGTGCCGAGACACCGGCGAACGCCTATCAAGACGAAAAGGATGCGACCGTGTCTACCGTGGTGGAGAACGTGGGCGGTGTCGCTGGCTGGTTCGGTAGCGACCTCTCGGGTTGTTCAAACGCGGGCACACTGCTGGTTATCACCTCGGGTGCATCGGGTATTGATCGCTTTGGTGCGGTTGTGGAGGCCAAAAGCCTGTACGTGGGCGGTGTGGGCGGTTATGGCCTGGGAAATGTGTCGGATTGTCACAACACCGCTACGCTGTTCACAACGTCGCTGGCAGGTGCTACGTTTGCCGATATCGACTCTCAGAAGGTACGGCAGGCCGACGGCGGTGCTGATGGTCTGGGCGGCGTTATAGGCTCTCTTCGCGGCATTGCCATGTCGGGTTTGGGTGACAATCGCGGCGACCCGGGCTTGGAGGAAGGTGCTGCGCCACTGGTACTCACCGACTGTTCGAACACCGGCTACGTAACTGGATTGCACACTGTGGGTGGTATCGTTGGTTCGCAGGGCTCCAACACCACGGTCACGCGCTGCACGAACGGTACGGCCGGTGCCGATGCCAAGAGCAACGTAGGGCATGTGCGCACAACGCGCTGGAACAAGCCGGCTGGCGGTGGTATCGCGGGCCAGAGCTGGGGTGTTATTTCTTACAGCCGCAACCATGGTCAGAGCGAAAATACTAAGACTGGCTACTTCACGGCTGGCATCTGCGGCATGCTAGAAAAGCACGAAACGCAGCAGTCTACTCCCGAAATATACGCCTGTTACAACACGGGCAGCGTGTACTGCGGGGGCGCGACCGCTGCCTTCTATGAGGGTGGTATCGTGGGCGAGTTGGATGGCGGCTGCTACGTGCACGACAACGTGTTCATGTACGGCACGGTGTCAACGCATCTCTCCGACCGCACGGATGCCAATGACCTGGCGGTGGGCCGCAACTACGGCACGGTGGCCAACACCTCGGTGGTGTATGAGACGGCCAAGAAAGCGGCCGAGAAGAAGGGTGTTTGGATTTCCTCCGGCGAGACGGTGGCTATTCTGAACAAGCTCACCGCCAACACGGGGTGGAAGAGCTACTATTTCATCTCCAACAACGCAAACAATGCCTATCCTGTGCTCAACGGACAGGCTGTGCCCGACGCCATGATAGATCTGTCGAAGGTTGCCTGCACCATCGAGTTCTCCAAGAACGCGAAGTACACGGCTGCTTCGAACCCGGCACCTACGCTGAAGGTGTCCATCACGGTGGACGGAAAGACCACTGAATTGGTGCAGGGCTCCGACTACAAGGTGGTAGCCGACGCTGGCGCGCTTGATGAGAACGGCACCTGCAAGGGCCTCACCAACGGCGAGAAACCTTACCAGGCCACCATTGAGGGCATTGGTAACTACTATGGAACACCTGCGCAAAAGACGGCCTACGGCATCGACCGTGGTGATTTTTCCGAGTGTACGGTGTCGGTAGTAAACGGCAAATGGACCGGTAAGGCCCTGAACAACCCATCGGTGTCGGTAGTGGATGCCGGAGGCTCGGTGGTTGATGCAGGCGACTACACGGTAAAGGTGAACAACGGCGAGGACTGCGTCAAGGTGCTCGCGAGCTATCCCGTCACAGCCACGGCTTCGTCGTCGAGCAACTACAGCGGTACAGCGGCCGGTGTCTACGCCATCGATGCGGGCGATGTCTACAAAGACTCCGATATCATTGGCGTGGTATACAACAACCGTGTGTGGTACTACGACGAAGACAAGAACGACCTCTACGAGGTAATCCCTGCCGACGCGAGCGGAAATGCGCTGGTGGAAGGTGCCGAGTTGGTGTATTACCAAGACAGCACCGGCAAGAGTCTGCCTTGTGTGTTGCCGCAATCCTACGTGGACGCTAACGGCAAACAGAGCACACGCACTCTCTACCAGAGCGAGGACGGGCGCTGGCTTACGGTGGCCGAGCCCAAGCACAAGGATGCCGAGGGCAAGCCGGTGTACGGCGATATGGCGGTGGACTTTACCGGTAGTGCAATAGAACCGCAGATGATTGGTGTGCTGTATCCGTGCGCCACCGACAAGGGTGCATTCGGTGACTATAGCCCCGCCTGGCTTTCCGGCGTGCGCGAGTCCGAGATAACCACCGACAACCCTGCCAGTAAGTACGATTACTTCACGCATTACGGTTATGCGGGCGATGCGACGCAGCGCCTGGCACCGCGCAACACCAATGCCACCACAAGTGACGACAAGCCTGAGGCCTCAGTGATGGTGTATGGCATCAAATCGGGCAACTTTGCAAACTACGCTTACATGGATTTCAAGATAAACAAGGTGGCTGCCACAGCCGATAATTTGAAGGTGGTGGTGAAGAAGAATACCCTGCCGTATTCCTCTGGGGCACTTCCGGCCACGCCGGTGGCAACACGCAATGACGTGAGCGGTATGGTGAACTCCGCCGTTGAGGTGCGCTACGTGCCCGAGGGCGCGACCTACGACGAGAATAATCCTGCTACGTATTGCGTGCTGGAAGGTTCGAACTGGAAGCTCGAGTTCGACCATGGCACCGATGCTGAGGGTAACGCCGTGAGTGCGGGCGGGTATGCCGCCGGCAGCCGCTTGTATTACAACGTGGTGCCCACCGACACGTGTAGTCTGACGGGTTGGGGTAAGGTGGCAGTCGTCGATCCTCTTATTGTGGAGAGCAGCGACAAGGTTGATTTGGCGAACAATATCATCGAGGTGGTGCTGGAGCAAGGCAAGACGTGGTCCATTAAGAACCCGCATCCCGCAATTGTTTCGATGACGAACACGGTTACGGGCGAACAGCTGGTTGAGGGTGTGGACTACGCAATCTCTAGGGCCGGTACCGACAACGCGCCTCCCCGATACGACGAAGCGACGGATACGTTGGTGGGTGTCATGTATATCAACGCTATGGGGGCCAACTACTCTGGTTCGCGCACGGTGGAATACACCGTTGGGAAAGGTGATGTCTCTGACTTGATGAAAGACGGCTCGATTGTCAACCAGAAATTTGTCTTCATTGACCCTGACTCTGGAATGACAGCAATCTCAAAACTACCTTATCGTGTGAACGGGTGGAACGCGAGCGATCTTTCAGAAGTGTTGACATTGAACATGGGTAATGCAAAGTATATTTTCGATAGTGTCGCGTTGGTCGAGCGTGCGTGCCTTACGGTTACCAACATCGCAAAAAACGGCGTTTCAGTGGATGCTATTCAGGGTGCCTACAAGAACAAGGACGTCTACACGCTGACGGTTGTCTGTGATGGGGATAACACGAAGTACGTGGAAAGCAACCAGCCATTCGAGGTGACGATAAGCACGAAATTGCTTTCTTTTGGAACGACCGAGCTTGGCCAAAGCGTGGGCTCGAAGATGTTTACAAAAATGGACCTTGAACAGCACGAGTTCATGTACACCGGCAAGCCGGTTACCGTTAAACCGGTGATGTTCGACGGGGCGGGAAACCTGTCCGCTCTATCGATGACACTGGTGTGGGTGAACGATATCAAGACGGCTCCCACAGAGCCGGGCGACTACAATACGCCCCATGCCGCCGATCCTACTAATACTGCCATTAAGGATCGCTATGACGATCTGCGCATAACCGGTGATGGCGACTACTATGGCAAGAGTACCAATACAAGTTTGGATTCCACCGGGTCCAAGCAAAGCTATGCTATTCCCGGTGTGGTGGATCTGTCGTTCAAAATCGTAGCGGCCGATATCGCCGACAATCAGAAGGTCGAAGTTAAGGTGGACGAAGCCTACTATGCGGATGGGGCCGAGGTGAAGCCTGGCGTGACGTTCTATGATGCGCAAACCGGTGAGCAGCTAGACAAATTCACCCGCGACGACTATACGCTTACCTATAAGAACAACACGCAGGTGGGCAGGGCGACGGTGGTGGTTACGCCCAGCAACAACGGTCATTTGAGCGTGCACGGAGACATGTCGGGTGCTACGGGCTTCGAGGTACCGTTCACTATCATGGGCGATGGCGTGCAGACATCCCAGGTACCCTGGGATCACGCCGCCACGGTGGTGGTGCACAGCGACGGATCGTTGTCCGAGCCGGGCGTTGTCGGCGCTCTCGACGGTGTGACCTTCACAGCGGGAACCGACTACCGCGTTGAGGCGGGCGTACTCGACGGTGTGGAATTCGCCGAGAAAAAGGATGGTTGGAAAGCGGGCGACCAGGTGTTTTACCGCGTGACAGGCATCAAGGACGGCGTGCTTGCCGGTACGGTGGTGTTGGATGCGGTACAGGCTGTGGCCGCCACCGATGCCAACACGTTCAAAAACGGCTCCGCCGCGCTGAAAGCAGCCGCTGCATCAACCGTGTACACGGGTGCTGCCGCCACGCCGGTGGTAACGGCCGCCGATGGCGCTTCGCCGCTGGTGGAGGGTCGCGATTTCAAGGTGGCATGCTCCGTGGTGAATGCCGGTGATGCCGAGGCTACGGTGAGTGGTCTTGGGGCCTATGCGGGTTCGACTGTTGTAAGCTTCGCCATCGCTCCGGCCGATATGGCCTCACTCAAGGTAGAGGCGGCAAACAAAGTGTATGCGGGTCGACAGATAACGCTTGATGCAGCCGATGTGAGTAAAGTGGAGCTTGGTGGGGTGGTGCTGCCCGCCGCCGATTACGCGCTTGAAGCCGAGGGTTACGGCGAGAACTTAAACGCCCTCAACGGCGGCACGGCTACGCTCGTGCCTGCTTCGGGCAACCTGACGGGTTCGGTGAAGTTCTTGTTCGGAATAACACCAGCACCGCTGGTGAATAGCGAACTTAACGTGACGGTGGTGGACAGCAAGGCCTATACTGGCACCGGAGTGGAGCTGGGCGCGGGCGATCTTGCAGTGCACGATACCAAGCGCGATCGCGATCTGGTGTTCGGCGAAGACTACACCGTCGCCGGATACGGCGGCAACGTGAATGTGGGCACGGCGACGGTCTATCTAGCCGGTGCTGGCAACTACAGTGCCTCGGACAACACGGTGACCGCCACCTTCGGCATCGTCGCTGCCGACTTTGGCGCGGCCGAGGTGCAGGGCATCAACGAGGCTTATGAGTTTTGCGGGAAAAACAATCCGGTACAACCCGAGCCCCGGGTGGTGCTGAACGGTGTGGAGCTTCCCGCATCCGACTTCCAGGTAACGTATGGTGCCAACAACACCATCGGGGTCGATGCAGGCACGCTGACGGTGACGCCGCAGGGCACCAACGTAACCGGCCAGGCGAAGACGGCCTCGTTCGATATCACGGTGGACGTATCGAAAGCCACAGTAGAATCTATTCCTAACGCTACGTTCGAGCCGGGCGGTTCCTATGAGCCTGATTTGCAAGTGTCGTTCAACGGCGCTGAGCTTGAAGCAGGCGTTCACTATTCCGTGAAGTACGATTCCGCGGCAGCAGGCACAAAAACGCTGGTGCTGACGGGCATTGATCCTTGTACGGGCACCAAGAAGGTAACGTACGGCATCGACGGCAAACCGCTGGTTGAGAGCATGGTGGACGTGCAACTCTCAGGTCTTGTGTATACGGGTGCCGCCCTTGAGCCGGCAGTTGTGCTGACCGACGGCGGGGTTGAGTTGGTGGAAGGTACCGACTACGACGTGACCTACGAAAACAACGTGGATGCCACCGCTGACGGCGCACCAGCTACCCTCACCGTTACGGGTAAAGGCAACTACGCTGGCATGCTCACCAAGACGTTTGCCATCGCGCCGAAGCCGCTCGACAGTAGCAGTGTGCTGGCGGAGGCGTTGGCGACTGGGCTGTTTTCGGGCGCGGCGGTCGGTGCGCAGGTGAGCGCATCCGATACCGCTATCGTGGTGGATGCGGTTACGGGCAAGACGTATGCACTGGTGGAAGGCACCGACTTCACACGGACCTATGCGAACAACGCGGCAGTAGGAACGGCTACTGTTACCCTAGTAGGTAAGGGCAACTACACGGGTACGCTGCCGCTGACCTATAGCGTGAAGGGCGACCTGTCCGCTGCGCAGGTGGCTGCGCTGTCCTCGCTGGTGTACACGGGAGCGGCCCTTGCGCCTGCGCCGACGGTGACACTGGCGGGCGTGACGCTGATTGCCAACACCGACTATACGGTGGCGTACAGCGCGAACACGCAGCCGGGCACGGCGAGCGTGACCCTTTCCGGTGCGGGTTCCTACGAGGGTTCTAAGACGGCGACGTTTGTCATAACCGCTCCGGCGCGGGTGGATGCAACGACGGGCATAGTAGTTTCGGGCACGGCGCTTGTCGATTTGGCTGCCGAGGGGGCCGAAGTGCAGGTGATCACGCGGGCGCTTGCCGCCGACAGTTCGCTTCTGGCCCAGGTGAAGGATACCTTTGCCACGGCCGACACTGAGGCGTTTTTGGGCTTCGAGGTTACGCTGCAAACGGTGAAGGACGGCCGCGTGCAGGTGGTGCGCGATAGCTTCGGCCAGCTGACCCTTTCGTTGCCCGTGGGTGCGGTCTACGATGGGCGTACGGTCACGGTGATTGTGCGTCACACGGCCGAAGACGGCACCGTAACCTTTGATACCCGCCGCGTGGTCATTGCTGAGGGCAAGGCTACGTTTACGGTAGACAAGTTCTCTGAGTTCTTCGTGGCCATTGACAAGGTTCCCGCAGTCGACGGCGGCAACACGGGTACGGCGGACGGTTCAACCGCGTTGGGTGGTACGCAGGGCGGTTCTGCCGGTACCCTGGCATCGACGGGCGATGTCGCAGGTGGTTTTGCTTGCGCGCTGGTCGCTCTGGCGGGTTTAGCTGCTGCACTAGTTTTTCTGGCTTTCCCAGCGATCTTCCGGAAGATGGGGCGCTGAGAGCAATAGAGCAGGGCGAAAGGACAAGCCTTTCGCCCGCAACCATGCGGTCTGTGGGCCGCGGAAAGAGGTAGTTATGGTTATTACAAATCGTATGAAGTTCGCTGTTGTGGGTGCGGTGGTTGCCGCAACGTGTGCACTCGGTGCCCTGCCAGGCATGGCCTTCGCCGCCACGAACGTAGACGTGCATTATACGAACGCCGCTGGCGTGGCTAAGACGGCCACGATAGACCTCGAGACGCTGCCGGTGGACACGACCACCTACGGCTACATGTTCCAGAAAAACGGTGTGAACAACGTTATAAAGGCCGACCAGACGGTGACGCTGCGGGCCGTCGTCGATGCCGCCAAGACCCAACAAGGCGATACAGCCGATACGACCGTATGGGCTTCCGGCAAGCAGATGACGTTCACCACCGACAACGGTCAGGCATACACCAAGTACACCGACTTTTCGTTTACTCGCCTGATGGCAGCAAACTACTTCTGGGGCGAGACGCTCTCCACTGGGCTGCCGCTCGGCGCGGCTTCCAATGCTCCTGCTGTGCTTGCGCTAAGCAGTGGCGCCCAGGCGATGGATGCCAGTGACGAGTTCCAAACCGCAGCTGAGGTTCTCGACACCGTCACCACTTCTGCCAGCACCTCCCCGCGCCTGCTGTGGGGCTGGTCAACCTCCAACGTTCCCGCCGACCAGCTCGGCGGCAACCGCTATCCCAGCAACATCGATTCCATTACCATCTCCTAGGTAGCGTTCCCATCTTCCAACCAATAAGGCCCCGTGCTTTCAAGCGCAGGGCCTTCGGGGAAAGCGAGAGTCGCGGTGCGGCAAATCCTGCTTCTGCATGCACACATCCGCCGCACCGCGACTAGTATAACTCCTTTTCTCGTAACCGTACAAGTACAGTGAAAGGTCTCCCATGACCATACCTCCACAAACCGTCGTTTCCTTTGGGCTTGCCGCATGCCTGCTGTTCGGTGTGCTCGGACTGTCCGGCTGCTCCTCAACCCCCGAGGATGCGCCCGTCAACGAGCAAACCGAACAGCAGCAAGCCTCCGACCTCAAGGTGGAGTTGCCTGTCATCGACGGAGATACGCTTCTGGCCGATTTCGCCGTCGATGCAAACTTCGCCAAGGTGTCCAACGTTGTGGCCGCCATCAACCTTTCCGTGGATAACGAGGCCCGTCATGTAGAGTTGGTGGTAAGCGCCGCTTCCTCCGATACCTCCGAGTTGTGCGCTGCGGGCCAGGCTGTGGCGCAGTGCTTGTCCGACCATGCGCACGTAAGCGACGCGACGGGCGCGGAGGTGTCGGACAACGGCCCCTGCGGTGCGTTGTTCGAGGCGTACGATTTGTCCGTGCGCGTGGAGGGACTTACCCAGGCCGACGTGTTCGACGGCTTGCTGCCCGCTGGTGGTACCGAGATTATGTGGCAGTAGCTTCAACGTGGCAGCGAGGGGGTAAAAGCCCTCCGTTTTCGTAAGACCCAATCGCTTCGAGAGTAAGCGTGAAAAAGGCGCAGGACGAGGCGTCAACGAGGGAAGGTGAGCGTGCGCGCTGCGGCGCGTTCGCCCGAGAAGAGATGAAAGGTTTTTCACATGAATGCAACGCTGTATCTGAAGGATATTCTGCATCTGGCTGCTCAGGGCCTCATGGTGCCGGTCATGATTTTGCTGGTGCTGCTTATTTGCTATGCGCTGTTTTGCATAGGGTCGGTAATAACGGAGTATTTCACCGAGCGTCGGCACTTCAAAGCTCATATGCCCAGCGTTATTAACGCCCTGCACGATGCGCCCTACGACCAGGTAAACCGCGTTATTGAAAGTGCGGCGTTGCTTAAAACGCAGAAGGCTGCGCTTACCATGGTGGCCTCGAATATGGGGTTGCCCGACGACGATTTGTTCGCGCTTGCTAAAACCGAAATGTCCAAGTTGTACGATGCGTATCAGGGTATTGTGGGGCGCAACGACCTGGTGACGAAGGTTGCTCCCATGATGGGCCTTATGGCCACGCTTATTCCGCTGGGCCCAGGCATTGTGGCTATGGGTCAGGGCGATGTAGATCAACTGGCGCAATCGCTGCTTATCGCGTTTGATGGCACGGTAGCTGGTTTGGTTGCTGCCGTGGTGTCTATGACGGTTGCCAAGGTGCGCAAGCGCTGGTACAGCCGTTATGCCGGTGCCATGGAAGCGCTTATGACGTGCTTGTTGGAGAAGGCCGCGCAGGCACGACGCGACAACGTGGTGTTGCCTCACGGTTTCGAGGGTGCTTTTAAGCAGGCGCGTGACAAAGACAAGCGCACGAATGTCTCGGGCTTTCAGGAAACCCTTTCTTCTCAGAAAACCCCTGTTTGCGGGTGCGATGGAGAAGCCGTTGTGGCTGTTCGGGGGGAGTGAGGGCCATGCCGCGCGATTTCAGAACCAACAGTTTTTCTTCAGCCGGTGCGTACGTCGACCACGAAGATGCCGATCCGCGCATTGGTTTGGTGAATCTGGCTGACGTTATGCTGGTATTTGCCTGCGGTCTTATGCTGGCGCTGGTGGTGAAGTGGAACATCGATCTTCCCAACGTGCAAGAGCTTGATAGCTCTTCTATGCAGGAAGTAAGCGATGTTGAGAAGATGGTAGATGCCGTAAATTCATCATCGAGCAGCTATATGGAGTTGGGTAAGGTGTATCAAGACCCGAACACAGGCAAGTTGTACATGATGACCGAGACCGAGGGAAGTGGCGATGCTTCAGCCTCGTCTTCGGGAGCGAACGCGGGTACATCGGGAGATGCGGCAGCGTCTTCGGCTTCTTCCTCATCGGGGAGCGCTTCATCCAGCGCAGCGCAGGGGGGTCGGTAGTATGGCAGGTTTGGATGAGTTTGAGCGAGGTAGGGAGACTACGTTTTTCGGTCGGCGCGCGTTCGTGAAGCTGATGGGCACGGGGTTGCTGTTGACGCTGGCTCCTGCTGCGCTTTCCGGTTGCAGTGGTGTTACCGACACACTTGATGCGGTGTTGGAGGGTAAGCGCCGTATCATCGACGACGCGGGGCGGGAAGTTGAAATTCCCACGTCTGACCGTTTGGAGCGCATTTACTTTACCAGTTCGCTTGCTCACATCTATTGCTTCACCATGGCACCCGACCTGCTGGCAGGCACCAGCATGCAATTTACTCCCTATGAGCTGGAGTTTTTGCCTGATGGGACGCGCGACTTGCCCTATTTGGGTTCGTTGTCGGGTGGCGGGGAAATCAATCGCGAAGCGCTGATGATTGAAGACGTACAGCTGGTGTTTTCCATCTCGGGTGCGCCGTTAACGCCGTCGGCTATTGATGAAGCCGTTGATTTGCAGGGGCAGACCAATATTCCCTGTGTGGTGCTTGATGGGTCGTTTGATTGCGTGGGATCGTGCTATCGCATGCTGGGCGATATTTTTGGCCTTGCATCACGCGGCGAAAAATTGGCCGCCTACTGCGAGGATATATATACGCGCGTGACCGATGCCGTTGCGGGCATTCCCGATTCTGAGAAGGTGTCGCTTTATTACGCCGAAGGCCCCGACGGCTTGCAAACCGAGCCCGATGCAGCGCAACACGCGCTCGCGTTTTTAGTGGCAGGTGCAAAAAACGTGGCCGCTGTTCCCGAAAATGAGGGGCAGGGCATGTCCAATGTGTCGCTTGAGCAGGTGCTGGCGTGGGATCCTGAGGTTATTGTGGCATGGGATCTTGAGGTGCGCGGCGGTGCTGACGAGCTTATTCGTCGCGATAAGAACTGGTCAACCATTCGTGCTGTGAAGAACGGGCGTGTGTACACCATGCCCAACGTGCCGTTCGCGTGGTGCGACCGACCGCCGGGTGTGCAGCGTTTCTTGGGAATTCAGTGGGTTGCCAACATGCTATACCCCGATGCTTACGATGTGGATATGGTGCAGGTTGTGAAAGAGTTCTACTCGACAATGTATTGGGTTGACATCACCGACGATCAGGCAAAAGAGCTGCTAGGCAATTCGTATCCGCCGTATGCGGGGTAGGCTGCTCGGTGTTGCTTTAGGCCCTCGATGGCTTCGGGTGTGTTCTTGACTATAAGGTTTGCCTGTCGGCGGCACGGTAGACATCTGCCGCCACTTTTAAGAGTTGTATACAAGAGGGAGGGGCGCTTGAGGGGGCTAAAGCGCCCTAAGGCGTACCACGCTTCAGTTCTTCAAGAAACAGCCCTACTTCGCGAGGGGTGTGTAGCTCGTGAAACTTTCCAGAATACTCTTGCGCTACCTGGTTATATTGATGAACCGTTTCCCTGCTTCGTCCTTTGACGAGGATCCACCAAGCAAATTCCAGGTCGAATTTCTCTTGGCAGCCTCTTGCCATGTCCTGGCGGGATCGTCCCCGGTATCGCACTGCGCGCTTGAGCACCCGCGGCAGGCAGCGGTAGCGGGGGAAGTTCATGAAGACGATCATATCGGCCTCGTTGAATTTTCGCCTCTGATGAAAGTGCTTCCAATTGCCGTCAATGACCCACTTTTCGTTCGAATCGAGAAAGATTTCAACCCTGTTTGAGGCTTCCTCTCGGTTGCGCAGTACCCAGCCGGAAGACCACCCGACAGAATCCAGGTGCAGGACGGGGGCTTCGATATGTGCCGCTATCGCCTGGGCAAGGGTTGATTTCCCTGCCCCGCTGTACCCGATTATCGCCACCTTCACAGCCACTGCCACCCTTTCGAAAACTGCACGTTCTTGTGTGCCGGTAGATAGGCCCTGGCTGCTGAACCGGGTCTATGGTTATAGCTTGTTAAGTATAAAATAGAATCGCATCCAGTAAAGAGTGTGAGCGGAGTGTATTCAAGGTCTTGTAGAGGCCGACGTTGAAAGACATCGTACGGTGTCGAGGGCGCTTTGGGAGATGCAGCTTTGGCCGTAGAGCATGTTGGATCTACGGCGGTTCCGGGATTTTTGGTCAAGCTTATTGACCACAGTGATCCTGATATCCGCAACTTTTCTGGAGTCGTGAAGTGGGGTTTTGCTGCATCGGAACAAACTCAGCAGATCAATCTGCTTTGCTTTTGTAATGATGGACGGATATGAAGGGCATGGTCTTTTCCTCTCAGCAATAGTACAGCGTAAAATGTCGGATGGAAATGGCGTAAAATGTCGGATGGCAAATTTGAACCGACGCGCAACAAAACCGAGATTGCCGATGTGGCAAGATGGTGCTGCAGGGGCGGGTGGCCGTCCATTCTGGGAATGGATGACGAATTTGCGTTGGGAACTCCCGTCGAATACATCAACAGCGTGTTGGAAGTAAGCATTCCGAAGTTGGGAAAATCTCCTGAAACAACGCAGCGGCTTATGAGGGCCATGGCTATGAATGTCTCGCAAGCGGTTACCTACGAGACTTTGGCAATAGATATAGGCTACGGGGAAGATGAGACGCCGCACCGCAGTACTGTGGAGTCGTATTTAGAGGTACTAGAAGACCTTTATATCATCGAGGATCTGAAGGGGTGGCAACCGTGTGGGATACTATCGAGACGAGAAGGGGCTGGAGGTCGATGCAGTCATTGAGCTGGGTGACGGCCGTTGGGGAGCCATTGAAATCAAACTCAGCGAAGACTCTCTATCCGACGAGGTTTCAGCGAAGCTGCTAAGATTGAAAGAAAAGGTTTCAGGCAAGGCCTCTTTTGGCAGATAAAAATATGTATAGGCGGCGCTCTCCATTGTCTTCGATACCTGAAGATATTCCCGGTCGCGCTTCCTATGCTGCATCCCGTGAGGTTTGGGATGTGTGATGACAGTGCTCGATGCCAGCAACGCCATAAGCTCTGTCGCGTGGGCAGTTTCCTTCGGAAAGGAAGAGGTGGCCTCTACCTTGCGTCAATCGGAAGACCTGTTTACCTCCTATGAGGGCATGACCAACCCGGTGCCGTTGTGGTATACGGCTCATTGACCACCATTTTCGGAATTCGCCGTTATGCTTATGCCGCTGGCTGGCTGCTTCCCTGCTTCGCCTCGATGGATGCGAGGTGCTCAACAAGGAAGGGGACGATTGACGAGTAGGTGCGTCCATCGGAGCCCCGGAGGGCGAAATCGCGCTTGCGTAGGTCGCATGCATCGGCATGGTCGAAGCCTGCTTCGGTAACCTGTAAGACGATCCAACTTCCTGCTTCGGTGGACCAAAGGGGAATTAAGCCGTCGTTCGGTCCGTCGCAGGCGCGCACAGCGGCTCCTGCTGGCATCAACCGAGCCAGCCCCCTCGGAGGCGGAAGAGCGAACCCTACCGAGGTGAGAATCTCGTCGCCTTTCGCTTCATGAGCAGCATGCTGTGATTGTCTGTCGTGCGCTTCCGACGAAGTCAAATCGGCAAGCACCTGCTTTGCGCACGGCGCGTGGTCACCCCAGAGGCGCGCGACCCCGTCCACAAGAGGTGCTACGATACGGGGGATGATGAGGCGCGAGCGGGACAGCGCGTCGCAGAAACGCAAGCCGCGATGAGGCGACGAGAGGGTTGTAAGCGAAAGCACGCGTTGTGTCGCTTGTGTATCCCGCAACGCCGCCTGTGCATCGAGGCCTCCCTTCGAATGGGCTACCACATGAAGCTGCGTGCAGCCGGTGTCCGCGCAAACGCGCTCTATAGCCCTGACGATTTGCTTGCCGCACGACGAAACGCTACCGAATGCGTCTTGGTTCGCGAATGCGACGGTTGCGCCCGCGGTGCGGAGGGCGTCTGGAACGCGCCCCCAGGCGTTTGATTGGTACGGGCTCTCGTCGCGCTGTGCTATGCCGTGTATGAGCAAAACCGGGAGTTTCACCTCAGCCTCTTCCGGTAGAAGTGAGTTGCCGTTTTTTTTTGAGAGAGTGATCGAATAGCTGGGCGAGGCATGGTCTATGCTGGTGGTTTTCCGAACATGATCCAGCGGCCTTCGCCTTTGTTGGCGATGATCTCGCAGGTGCCGCCTAGGTCGGCGAACAATTCGGTATAGGCATCGTCGTCGAGCGCTTTGGATTGCGACCGGTCGAACAGGTGCGGGCCTTCGCCGCCGTTCTCGGCGCGCAGGGCGGCCATGTGCTCGGCGATGTCGGCCGCGAGTTCGGCCGACCCCAAACCGCCACCCACGTAGCCCTTGCCGCCAGGTGCGAGTAGCCCGAAGAGGTTCGCGAAGGCTGCGCGCTGGTCTTCCCAAAACGGCATGCTTCCTCGCGATACGATCAGGTCGAAAGGCTTTCCACCTACGGCAGGCAGTTCCAGCGTGCAGACATCGCCAGCGTATGCTCCCTCTACCCGTTCGTCCAGCCCGCGTTCTTCGGCGCGCTGCCGGGCAACGTCCAACGCCTGTTCGTTCTCGTCGAAGAGCGAAAGTGAAGTGAAGTTACCTTGCTTGAGCACGGCAAAGCCTAGGTGTCCGCCGCCGCAGCCGATATCAAGCACGCGGCCTTGCTTCTTGTTGGTTCGCTCGATGATGGCGCGCGCAACCAGGGGGTAGACGGGGGCGTAAAGCTGTTCGGCTATTTCGTCGTATTCAAGGGGATTGTGCCCCATAGGGTTCCTTCTTTCTCGGAATCGCTGTTGACACTGATTCGCGTAGGCTAGTTCCGCTTCCGTACGATGGACGACATCTGCAGCGCCTCGCCGAAGAACTGGCCGGCACCGTTCATTACGGCGAAACGGGCCTTCTCGGGGTCGGCCACGACGCTGCCAGCCAGCATCTCCACACCCCAGTCAAACAAAAATGGCGACATGACCACGCTTGGGCCAACCATGACTACGGTGGCATCTTGTGCCAAATCAAGCAGGCGCGGTGCTGTCTTGTTGATGATGGTGACGCCGGTCATGAAGACGAAGTCCTGCGCGGGCAAAAGATACTCGCAGGCAGGGTCGGGCGTATCGAGTGCTTGCGTGCAGTTGCGCTCGAGCACCGTGAGGTTCGCGTACTCCTCGATGCGATCGACGTGGGGGAAGTGGCCGATCACGGTGACATTCTTGCTTTCCGCCTGCTCGATGCGTGGGCGGTACAGTTCGAAGGCGTCCATTTTGCGGATGGTACCGTCTGGTCGCTCAACAGGTTCGTCGTAGATGGCGCCTAGCGGATCGAGTAGCTCCTTTCGCGCATAATAGGCGTTCAGTGCAGCCACGCCGAGCGTCGCTTCCTCGAAGCACCACGACTTAGCCAGCTCTGCCACCTGGCGCAACGGTAGTCCGCGCAAATCTTGCGTGTGTGTGCGTCTGGCCCCTCCCTTGCAGGTAAAGCTTACGCCCATACCGCAGTCGGCCTCGACGTAGGACCAGTGCGTGCCTAGACAGTAATCGCGCACCAGAATGTCTTCAGGAATGCGCATAATCAGGTGGTTGTAAAACTTCCACGGTGTGTCGTGGTCGTAGGTGCCGGGAAATTTGATGGTATCGTTTCCGGGGTTGTGGGCGCAGCAATCCTTCTCGGGACATCCCATGGCTGGTATCCTTCTCTCTCGTCAGAGTTTTGCAGAGGGCCGACATTGGCTATCTATAAAAGAGTATAATATACAAACGGAAATAAACAAGCGAAGCCGAATTGGGGTTCGCGGACCTGCGGTCATGCAGGCTCGCTCGGTTCCCGCGCGTGTTGCAGATCGTTCTAAAAGAAGGGAAGCCTATGCTGTTCTTGCTGACGGGTGGGGTGCAGACGGGGAAGACGCGCTGGCTCGAGCAGCTGCTTGCCGAATTGGCTGATGACGGTGTCGAGAGTCAAGGCGTAGTCGCGCCTGGTGTATGGCGGCAGCGAGGTGGCGAGGAGGTATCTTCAGAGCGGCCGCTCGGATCGGGGCAAGGCGAGTATGAGAAGCTCGGTATCGACAACGTGCTGCTGCCGGGTGGTGAGCGCCTTCCGTTTGCCCGCCGCCGCGACCTCGCCAAGCAAGAAGGAACATTCGACCCTGCCAGTCAAAGTGCTGCGGCGCAACTTGTTTGGGAGATTTCCGACGATGCTATTGCGCGCGTGAATGCGCATCTCGATACACTTAGTTCGCACTCATATCGCAGAGAACTTTCTCCTGCATTGCTGGTGGTGGATGAGTTGGGGCGGTTGGAATTGGAACACGGCCGCGGGCTGACCTCAGCCTTGGATCTGATCGGGCGCGGGGCGACGGCGTGCTTTCCACATGCGCTCGTTGTTGTGCGTGCGTGGTTGCGGGATCGCGCCGAGGAGCGCTTCGCTGGCGCGTGGGGTGGGGCCCTCGCCATCGAGCCTGGTAATGTGGCTCGTGATGCTGTTCGCGTTGCATTCGGCCTTGCTCCTTTTATCGATAACTAGTATCATTAATGTTCATCATACCTAATGAAAAGGTTTTCGAGAAAGCCGAGCGCGGGACGCGCTGCGGCGGAGAGGCATTGTCCATGATCGACCAGACTGCGTTCTTTAGCTTGAGCTATGGGCTTTATGTTATTGCTTCGAAGGATGGTGAGCGCCGCGCTGGTTGCATTGCCAATACGTTCCAGCAGGTTACTTCGTCGCCCTTGCAGGTGAGTGTCGCCCTCAACAAGGATAATGCTACGACGGGCATTGTTCGCGCCTCGGGACGATTTACGGCTACCTGTTTGTCGCAGGAAGCTACCATGGAGCTTATTGGAACATTTGGCTTTCATGGCAGTGCTGATCGCGACAAGTTTGCTACCTGTCCCGTGGCGTTTGATGCGGCGGGGCACCCCTATGTGAGTGAGCTTGCCTGCTCGCGTTTCTCGGTGCGGGTGGTGCAGGAAGTTGATTTGGGTACTCATATCCTGTTTGTGGGTGAAGTAGAGGAAGCTGAGAAGCTCGATGCGGTCGAGCCCATGACTTACGCCTATTATCATGTGGTAAAGGGCGGCAAAACTCCGCCGAAAGCTTCCAGTTTTCTGCCAGAGGTGAAAGCCACATCTATCACAGAGACGATTCAGCCGAAGTATGCTTGGCGTTGCACCGTGTGTGGTCACCTTGAGTATGTTGATGAGTTGCCGGATGATTATGTGTGTCCGGTGTGCGGCGTTGGTAGGGATATGTTTGAAAAAGTGCCCGTTGCCTAACGGTGTCGTTGCCTGTAGGGCGTTACGCTCCTCACGTAAGGGGAGCGTAACGCATAAAAAATGAGCACGCTTCAAAGGGATGAGGCGTGCTCATTTTTTATTTGTTCCAAGATATGAACGCCCAGGTAACCGAGCGTGGCTCGCGTAGACGGAGGCGTTTTGCGGTTTTTCCCTTGGCGTCGGCCTCGCCAGCCCGCTCGTTTTCCACAAGGTTCGCATCGAGCCAGTCGCGCAGGCGTTCGAGAGCGGCGTGGCGCGAAGCTTCTGGTACGAAGGCGCCTGTGGCATCTTCTACCATGCGTGCGAGTTCTTGGTAGGCATCGTTGGCTGAATCGAAAGAATCAGATCGCGTGCTTTCAATGTAGGACACTTCGGGCATTAGCCCCTCGTTGGCCAGAATATTGAACGCATAAAGGTAGTCGCGCCCGAGTACGCTTTGCAGACCAATGGCTGCCAACACTCGTTCGTCGGTGCGTGGTGACGAACCCGTAGCCAGCGTGATGCATACGCGCCTGCGCGCCACGTCGGTTAGACGCAGTAGTGAGTCTTTAATGTCGGCGGTTGCAATGGAGCGCGATGCTACGCATACGTCCACCATGCCGGGACGTACTCCTTGGGCGGGCCAGTCGTCTTCCCAACTCATCTGTTTGGGGAAGACGGTGGTAATGCCGCGCTTTGCAATTTCTTCTTCTAAGACACCCAGCATACCTGCAGAGAAATCGGCGGCGATTACTTTGTGTCCGGCTTGCCCGAGCGGCAAGGAGAGTGCCCCGGTTCCGCAACCCATATCAAACACTGTTTCGTCGGGTTCTATGCGTGCAAGTTCGAGAAATTTCTTCACGTAAGCATTCGGCGCATCGGATATGCCGAACGTCTTGGAGCGCTCGTCCCAATGTGCTGCGTTGTCGGCTTGACGACGAGCTTTTTGTAACTCTTTCCATTCTTCGTTCCAGTTGTGAGTAGAGAGCAGCGGAGCGAACGATTCGGGCATGTTGTTTTCGGGCATGGAAGCGCCTTTCGCTTAACGGGCCGGTGGCATCGGGTACTATACTAACGAAAGAGAATGCACCTGTGCGCCTAAAATGCCAATTTATTCCGAGACGAGGAGCATCTGTCCCATGCAAGTCGAACTCTTGTACCATACGCCCGATCCTGAACGCGCCATCGCCACCGCAGCGCGTCTATGCTATGCGCCTGTTGGTGCGGCTGAACTTATGGAGACCATGCCGGAAGAGCGCGTGCGTAGCGTGTTGTCTACCATTATGGGTAGCGGTCATTATTCCACGTTGGAGCACGCTAGTTACACCTTTGCCGTCGATGGCGTATCGCGCGCGCTCACTCATCAGTTGGTGCGTCATCGTATTGCCAGCTTTAATCAGCAAAGCCAACGCTACGTGAAGTTTACGGGCGAGCTGCCGGTGGTGAAGCCTGAGAGTGTTGCCGCCGATCCGCACGCAAGTGCGTTGTTCGACGAGGCCGTGCAGAAGGCACAGGAGGCTTACCGCATGTTGTTGGATGCAGGTATTCCAGCGGAAGACGCGCGTTATCTGCTGCCGAATGCGGCAGAATCGAAAATTGTCATCACTATGAATGTTCGCGAGTTGTTGCATTTCTTCGACTTGCGGTGCTGCAACCGCGCGCAATGGGAAATTCGCGCTATGGCGCATCGCATGCTGGAGTTGGCGAAGCCTACGGCTCCTTATATCTTTATGGATGCGGGTGCACCTTGCGTTCATGGAGCCTGCCCCGAGGGCACGATGTGTTGCGGTAGCCCGTATCCGCGTGTGACGAGAGGCTAACTATGAGTAACCAGAAAAGTGATCTTTCGCGCGCTTTTAGCGAAGACGGCACCATTAAAACACACGTTGGTGGGCAGGCGCTCATCGAAGGCGTTATGATGCGCGGCAAATATAATTGGTCGGTTGCTGTGCGCGAGCCAGATGGTGGGGTTTATATAGAAGAGCACGACCTAGCATCTGGACGCACGAAAAACGGATGGATGAGCTGGCCTTTGGTGCGTGGCTGTCGTGCGTTGGTTGAATCTCTCGTTTTGGGCTACAAGGCTCTGGAAATAGCTGCCCTTCACGCGTTTGCCGATGATGAAGACGCACCGCGCGCATCCGAAGAAGAAACGCCGCGTGTATCCGAAGAGGTCGATTCTTCTTCTCGGGATAGAGAATTCTCTTGGAAGGATGACTTTGGTCGACCGAGTGCCGTGATTGACGCGCTTGGTGCTCAAACCTCACTTGAAGTGGTGGAGGAGTCGCCTGTTGGTGACTCGGTCGACATGAAAGAAAAGCCGTTTATTGGTGATTCAGTCGACGAGGATAAGAAGCCAGAGAAAAAGTCGTTTCTCGATCAGGAAACCGAGTTCGGAAAAAAAGAAATGGCCTTATCTATGGTCATCGGACTAGTTTTAGGCGTGGTATTGTTCATTGGAGCGCCAGCGCTGTTGACGAATCTTATTGTGGGCGAGTACGACTCGAACACGTTGCTCTGGAATATTGTCGACGGCTTCCTGCGTGTGCTGGTGTTTGTATTCTATTTGTGGCTCATTGGGCGCATGGGTGAGATTAAGCGCATGTTTGGTTATCACGGTGCCGAGCATAAAACCATCCACTGCTACGAACACGGGCTTCCTCTTACACCTGAAAACGCACGCAGTTTTCCGCGGTTGCATGTTCGTTGCGGTACGGCATTTCTCATTATGGTTATGGTTATTGCTATCTTGGTGTACACCATTACTCCCATTAATGCGCTTATTGCTGCATGGGGAGTGCCGGATGGTGCGCCAAAACTGGCGCTGGTTATTTTATCGCGAATTATACTTATGCCCGTTATCGCTGGCATTGCCTATGAGATAACGGTGCGTTGGGCTGGCAGCCATCCAGATAATCCGTTGGTTAAGGTGATACTGTGGCCGGGTATGCAGATGCAGTACCTGACCACCAATGAGCCCGACGACGGACAAATTGAATGCGCCATCGCTGCGATGCAGCGTGTGTTGGAGCGCGAAAAAGCTGAAGCACACGCGCTGGCGGAGGTGTGTGTCGAGGATTCTGAGAACTCCGCGGTCGCAGTCGCGTAGGGCTGACGGCTTAGTATCATTATCTGTTAAAAACATGCCAGCATTGCTGAGACTAGCATCGGCTGACATTTTTTATGCTCGACAAGTCAAAAAGTCACGAGAACATGCATGCGTAACGTTATTTGTGGGCGGTTTGTTTGGCAAAATCGCCTTTCGTTCTTCGCTGTTATACTGTTTCGGAAATAAATGATCATTTCGACCCCAGGAGGGCAGGGCCGATGGAAACAGCCATTGAGGTCGTAGGCTTGAAAAAAACGTTCAAGCTTTCTGCGAAGCAGCGCAAGCTGGAACATACGGATGCCCCTATAAAAACTGCCGTGGATGGGCTGTCGTTTTCCGTTCAATCTGGCGAAATCTATGGGTTACTCGGTCCGAATGGTGCCGGTAAGACCACGACGCTACGCATGCTGGCGGCCTTGGTAAAACCCGACGCTGGTGATGCGTTCATCGAGGGACATTCCATTGTGGCAGACCCGATGCGTGTACGTGCGACGGTTGGATTTCTTACGAGTGAGTTGCGACTGGAGGAGACGTTCTCGCCCGATTATCTATTCGATTTCTTTTCCGAGTTGCGTCAGGTTGATCCAGTTATGCGCGAAAGGCGCAAGCGCACACTGTTCGAGCGTTTTGGTATTGATCGTTTTGCCCAGACGAAGGTGGCCGATTTGTCTACTGGTATGAAACAGAAGGCATCGTTGGCGGTATCGCTGGTGCATGACCCCGATGTTATTATTTTTGATGAACCAACAAACGGGTTGGATGTTATTACCGCTAAGACGGTAACCGATTTCCTGCTTGAGTTGAAGGGGCAGGGAAAAACTATTCTGTTGTCCACTCATATATTTAGCTTGGTTGAGAAGGTGTGCGATCGGGCCGGCATTGTTATCGGTGGGCGTATGGCTGCCGAGGGTACCCTTTCAGAATTGTCGGGCAGCCGAAGCCTAGAAGATGCATTCTTCGACCTGTATGCGCAGATAGTAGGTGAGGCTTCGTGAAAAGCAACGTCATGACCATAGCGAGGAAAGAGCTGGCTCGCTTCTTTAGCAACAAGGCATCAGCGGCAGTGGCCATCCTGCTGCCCGGTTTGCTTATCTTTGGTATGTGGTCGTTCATGGGCGATGCAATGAATACCATGATGTCTCCCGATAAAGAAAAGCGACCGGTCGTTGCCGTGGTGAATGAGCCATCCAGCATTGAAACGCTGGTTGCATCCGCGGGAGTCGAGGTTGAATCTGAAGCGAACCTTCCCGGTGTAGATGACATGCGCAAGCGTATCGAACAGGGTAGTGTGCTGGCATTTGTTGTGTTTCCCGAAGGCTTTGATGCGAAGACGGCTGTTTACGATCCGACGTCGGGTGCGCCTGCGCCTCAGGTGGAAATCTATTACAATTCCGCTAACCCCGACTCCCGCCAGGCGTTCCAGATGTTTACTGCGCTCTTGGATTCTTATGAGTCGTCGCTGTCGAATCGCTTTGACGTGAACTCAGGACAGGGTGTCTACGACGTAGCTGACGAACGCGATGCGGCTGGATCCTTTGTAGTTACTATTGTGCCACTTATGCTGCTCATCTTCCTGTTTACTAGTTGTATGTCCATTGCGGCAGAATCGGTGGCGGGCGAGAAGGAACGTGGCACCATGGCAACGATGTTGGCCACGCCCATACGTCGAAGAGACATCGCGTTGGGAAAGATTCTGGCGGTCACGCTTATTGGGTTACTAAGCGCAGCATCTAGTATGATTGGCATCTTTGCGGGGTTGGGTAACCTTACGAAAGGTGAGGTTAACGTGAATGTCTACGGTGTGCCGGAGTATTTACTGTTAGCCTTAGTGGTTGCTTCGACGGCTCTGATTATCGTTATGCTTATTACCGTGGTATCGGCGCTCGCTAAATCTACCAAGGAGGCAACGACTTATCTGACGCCACTCATGATTGTGGTTATGCTTATTGGTATTTTGGGTATGTTTGGTAGTGGGGCTCAGAGCGACTTTTGGTACTATCTAATTCCGCTTTACAATAGCGTGCAGTGTATGATTGGTATTTTTACCTTCGATTTTCAACCGCTGAACGTGGTGATGTGTGTTGTGTCGAATCTCGTTTACACGGGTATGGGTGTTATCGTACTTCAGCGGATGTTCGACAGCGAACGGCTTATGTTCGCGCGTTAAGACTCACGCCTAAGGCTCATATCCGTCACGTTCCTGTAATCGCTTCGCACCTGCGGTATCGTACATGCTGGTGATATACTAGCGTGATGCATATCATCATCGATCTCCGAAGGCAGCGGTGTGTGGTCGCTGGCCTTTCAAGCGGGAACGGAGGCTCCAGCGTGGCAAACGCAATCATGGTTCAGGATATCTATAAAAACTTCGGTACAGTCGAGGCGCTCAAAGATGTATCACTCGAGGTTACGGAAGGCGAGAAGGTTGTTATTATCGGGCCATCCGGTTCGGGAAAAAGCGTGCTTATTCGCTGTATTAATGGCCTTGAGGTACCCGACACAGGCACGATTATTGTGGATGGCATGGATCTGTCCGACCGTAAGGTGAATTCCCGCGCGCTCGCTCGCGATGTGGCTATGGTATTTCAGAGTTATAACCTCTATCCGCACAAGACGGTGTTAGAAAACGTCACACTCGCGCCCATTAAGGTGCTTAAGATTCCGCGCGAGGACGCCGAGCGCACGGGGCGTGCCTATCTGGAACGCGTTGGTTTGGTGGATAAGATTAATAAATATCCCGATCAGCTTTCAGGTGGACAGCAACAGCGCGTCGCCATTGCTCGCGCGCTGAATATGCATCCCAAGATAATGCTGCTCGATGAGCCCACGAGTGCGCTCGACCCTGAAATGGTGCAAGAAGTACTCGACGTTATCAAGTCGCTTGCCGAGACAAACATGACCATTGTTATGGTTACCCACGAGATGGGCTTGGCGCGCGAGGCTTCAGATAAGGTTGTATTTATGGAAAGCGGCCGCGTCATTGCACAGGGAACACCCCATTTCATCTTCGACGAATCGGGTAACGAGCGTATCAAGAGCTTCCTGTCGAAGATCCTGTAGGCGGTGCGTATGCTAACAAGACGACACTTTGTGAAAGTTGCGGCACTTGCCGCCGGTACGGTGGCTCTTGGCGGTGGTCTTTCCGGTTGCGCGCCCTCTGACGTGTTGCGCGTGGGTACCAAGATTGATGTGCCAAACTTCGGCTTCCAAAACCCAGAATCGGGCAATATTGAAGGTTTTGAGGTAGATATTGCTCGTGAGTTGGCCAAACGTTTGAAAGGTAGCCCTGATGCCCTTCAGGTTACGGGCGTGAACGTGACCACGCGTGGCATTATGCTAGACAACGGTACGCTCGATGCGACGCTGGCCACGTTCACTATCACTGAAGCGCGCAAGAAGAGCTACAATTTTTCGCAGCCCTATTTTACCGATCATATTGGCGTGCTGGTCAAGAAGAATTCCGGTATTACCGAACTTGCTGATTTAGACGGCAAGACGGTAGGGGTAGCTTCCAGTGCCACGACGCGCGATAAGCTGGGTGCTGCAGGCGATGAAATTGGTATCAAAATGAATTTCGCGGAATATGCTACGTATCCGGAAATTAAGATTGCGTTGGTAACCGGGCGTGTCGACGCGTTCTCGGTGGATCGCTCAATCTTGCTGGGTTATCTGGACAATTCTACGATGCTTCTGAATGCGCAGTTTGCTCCCCAGGAATACGGCATTGCTACGAAGAAAACGAACACCGAATTGACGGCCCAGATCGATGAGGCGCTACAGAACATGATGGACGACGGAACGCTTGAGTCGCTCAAACAGGATTGGGGGCTCTCTAATGCTTGATGCTTTCGCTCCATACAAGTGGGAGGCTCTCTTTGCGCGCTGGCCTGATTTGCTCTCTGCGTTTGGTCATACCGTGGCTATCTCATTTTTCGCGTTGTTACTTGCCCTCGCCTTGGGTGTAATCTTTGGTGTGCTCTCTGTGTCGCGTTTTGTGGTGGCGCGCGGCATTACGCGTGTGTATGTGGAAGTGGTGCAGAATGTTCCATTGCTGCTGCAAGCGTTTGTTTTCTATGCGCTGCTGCCGTTGATTGGTGTCTCGCTCGAGACGTTCTATATCGGTATTCTGGCCATCGGTATTTATCATGGTGGTTATATTTCTGAAGTTGTGCGAAGTGGTATTGGCTCCATCCATCGTGGTCAGTTCGAGGCGGCGAAGAGCCAGGGCTTCAGCTACTGGCAGATGATGTTTGTTATCATTTTGCCCCAGGCCATGCGTATTATCTTGCCTCCGCTTGCCGTGCAGGCTGCCAATCTAGTGAAAAACACCTCTATCCTGGCGTTTTTTGTGGGCGCCGAGATTATGTACTTCTCGAATTCGTTTGCGGGATCTACTAGCTACTACGGGCCGGTATATGTGGTTGCGGCTGTGTTGTATTTTATTATCTGTTTCCCTTTGTCGCGCTTGGCCTTGTATTTGGAACACCGTACGCGCAGTCACAAACATATCTCCACGGGCGATGCGACCGATCAGTTGGTTGAGGATACGACTGAGGCAACACCGGGTTCTCATGATATTACGGGGCATGCGGCGGCAGACGCGCTTTCTGCGGGCGTGCAGACCATGTATGACACAATCAATATCGCACCCGCTCCAGCAGCTCCGTCACCTCGACACCCACTGCATACGCTTTACGATCCCGAGAATCCCGATCAGACGGTTAGTTCGTATCCCATCACGGGACGACGTGCGGCTGAAATAGCCGATGCTATTGGCAAGGAGTTGCAACAGCAAATCGAAGATGAATGCGACGCTGATGAGGATTGTATCCGGCGCAAGACTCATACCAAGACAGGTCGTACGGGGGCGAAACGCCATCTAGCCGATCGTATGGCACGCCAAGATGCCGAACTTGCGGAAGAGTCGTTCTCTGATAACGAGTTTATATCTGACCACATCGCATCATCTGGTAAAGAGAAGTTAGAAAAACAAAATCCTGACGCGACTGAAGATGCGTTAGACGATTTACCGGAGCGCGATGCGAAGACTCGTGATAACGAGCACGGAAAGGAGGCGTGAGATGGCTGAGCTTTTTACCTGGGTGAACATGCAGTTTTTGCTGCAAGGTCTTGGCATGACGTTGGCAATTTCGGCTGTGGCTATCCTCTGTTCCGTTGTGTTCGGTACGTTTATCTCGGTGTTGCGTACGTCGGATAGTCGAGTACTTTCGACTCTTGCGACTATCTATATCGAGATATTTAAGAATACGCCGCTACTGCTGTGGATTATGTTTACGTTCTTTGTGGCTCAACTGCCCCCCTTGGGTGCGGCCGTTTTAGCATTTACCTTGTTTACCAGTGCAAGTGTGGCTGAAATTGTACGCGGTGGTCTGGCTAGTGTGGCGTTTGGACAGTACGAAGCTGCCAAGAGCCAGGGTTTTTCGACAGTACAAACCTATCTTTTGATTATCTTGCCTCAGGCGTTGCGCAACATGATTCCTGCACTGTTAAGCCAGTTTGTTACCACCATTAAAGATACGAGTTTTCTTTGGGGCGCAATGGCGGTTCAAGAACTTATGGGCCGCGGTATGATTCTTATGAACAGCTACAACTCTACCGAACAGATATTCATGATCTTTGGTTTGATGGCATTGTTTTACTTTGTGGTTTGTTTCACTTTATCGCAAATCGTGCGCGCCTATCAACGCCGTACGAAGGAGGCGCGTACGAGTTAAGAGATTTTGTTTCTAGAATGAGTGATGAGTGCGAGGAGGGGAGTGAGTGCCCTCCTCGCACTTTGAGTGCTACGGTGCTGTACCGAAGTTGTCTTAGGATGGTTGATGAGCTGCAGTGGTTGTGTCTACTGTGCTAGCGTTAAATATGGTAGGTAGGTTTGGGCGCTTTCGGGTACGGATAACGTCACGTTTTGTCCATATGCCTCAAGCGTGATATAGGCGGGGTTGTCGTACGTAACAATGGTTCCATCAACGCCGAAACTGCTGGCGTCAATACTGCCGGTTTTTGAGATATTGTCGGGCAGAGCAACAGCTTGCCAGCTGTCGATATCCATGTTGGCAACCGCTTCATTCACCTGTTCAACGGTAAGCCCGGTTGCAGAAGCGATAGCATCGGTATGCTGGTCGATCGTACTTTTTATTTGACCCTTAACATCGACGGCATCCATAGCTGCATTCGTTGCAGCGGCCTTAACATTCTTCGCTGCATCACTTACTGGGTTTCCTGAAGTATTTGCGAGGGCGACAACCCCAATGGCGCCGATGACAACTACCACCAGCAAGCCGAGCAAAATTGCGAGAATTTTCTTCATGGGGTTCTTTCCTTCCGAGCGAGGTTTCGTCGGGTGATGCCGCCGCTGGTGCGTTTATGGCATGAACGCTGAGCGGTTGGTTGGGTGATTCGACGGCTTCCCCGTAAAGTAGATTAACCGATAATCGTTTCATCCACGAAACGTCCTTGCCTTCTCCAACGGGTGCAGACGAAATCACCATCCGATTTCCCGAAGTGCTTCTGTAAGTATAATTTTAGCCGCTTCTGCATAAAAATCGTGTATGCTAGCGTCTGCTGCGCCTTTCGGTAGTGTTCGCCCTGTGTTTCAACTTGGCGCTCAAGTAAGACGCACCATCCCCGCACACGTTAATAAATTGAAGTGGGGCAACCGTGTGAATGACAAGGCTGCGGGAGGCGGCCCAAAAGAACAGGAGGGAACCGCGTGAAGCTGGTAGTTACCGAGAAGAATGACGCGGCTCAAAAAATTGCCGATTTACTCGGCGTCACGAAACCGAAGGCGGATAAGGTGTATTCCACGCCGGTGTACCGCTTTGACGTGGATGGCGAGGAATGGGTAACCATTGGTCTGCGCGGCCATATTTTGGAACCTGATTTCGCTCCGACTATGGTGTACAAAAAACGAGGTGGTTGGCAGGGCGTTACCGAAGAGGGGGAGACTCTTCCTGCGGATGTGCCCACAACGCTGCCTAAACCGCCCTTCAAAAAGAAAAAGCCCTTCACCGAAGATGGCGTTGAGTTAAAGGCGTGGAAGATGGATGCGCTACCTTATTTGGTGTATGCGCCTATCGAGAAGCTTCCCAAAGAGAAGGAAATTATTCGTTCTCTCAAAAATCTTGCCAAAAAAGCCGACTCCATTGTTATCGCTACCGACTTCGATCGGGAGGGCGAGCTTATTGGATCGGATGCTTTGTCCTGCATTCAAGAAATAAACCCGACGGCGCCGGTGTCTCGAGCCCGGTACTCGGCATTCACAAAAGAAGAGATCACTCATGCGTTTTCGCACTTGGTGGAGCTGGATACGAACTTGGCAAGTGCCGGCGCTTCACGTCAAGACATCGACTTAATTTGGGGCGCAGTACTTACTCGCTATCTAACGCTGGTGAAGTTTGCAGGATACGGTAATGTGCGCTCGTCGGGTCGTGTGCAAACGCCTACTTTGGCCCTGATTGTAGCACGCGAGCGTGAGCGCTTGGCGTTTGTGCCTGAGGACTACTGGGTTATTCGTGGCGCTTTCGGAGAAGAGCCTGATACGTTTGAGGCTCCGCATGCTACAGCGCGTTTTAAGAGTGAAGCTGAAGCGAACGCGGCTATGGCACATGTTGAGGGTGCTACTCGCGCGACAGTGGATTCTATTGAGAAGAGGAAGCGTACGGTAGCACCGCCCACGCCATTCAACACCACTTCACTTATGGCAGCGGCTTCGGCCGAAGGTATTAGTCCGGCGCGAACCATGCGTATAGCCGAAAGTCTGTATATGGATGGCTATATCTCTTATCCGCGTGTTGACAATACCGTGTATCCATCGTCGCTTGATTTGGCGGAAACGGTAAAGGCTATCGCAGGCAACCCTGCCTATGCGCCTTACTGCAAGGAATTGCTGGCGAAGGGTAAGCTTACGGCTACACGGGGTAAGAAGGAAACGACGGATCACCCGCCGATTTATCCCACGGCTAAGGCAACCCCCGATGATCTGGCTCCTGCTGACTACAAGTTGTATAACCTTATTGCGCGCCGTTTTTTGGCCACGCTCTCCGAGGCGGCGGTTGTTGAGGGCACGAAAGTTAGTTTAGATGTGAGCGGCGAACCCTTTGTTGCGAAGGGTGACGTATTGGTTGTGCAAGGATTTCGTGCCATCTACCCCTATGGATTGAAGAAGGACGAGCAGTTGCCTCTCCTTGAACAGGGTCAGCAGATCGCGTTTGGAGGTGCTACCTGCACCAAGAAGCAGACTGAGCCGCCAGCGCGCTATAGCCAAGGAAAGCTTATTCAGGAGATGGAGAAGCTGGGTTTAGGTACAAAATCTACCCGACACTCCATCATTGAGCGTTTGTATACGGTGAAATACGTCCAAAATGAGCCTATCGAGCCCAGTCAGCTGGGTATGGCTGTGTGCGATGCGTTGGATAAGTTCGCTCCGCACATTACGCATCCTGAGATGACAGCCGAGCTTGAAGCGGATATGGATAACATCGCCGAGGGTCAAAAAACTAAGACCGATGTGGTGATGAATTCGCGGAACCTCCTTGCAGATCAGCTTGCCAGTCTGCTGCCGCATTCCGAGGAAGTGAAAGATGCGCTTGCCGATGCTGTGGCGGCCGATGCCTATGTGGGCCCCTGCCCCAAGTGCGGTAAAGACTTGCAGCTGCGTGCCTCCCAGAAGACGCGCAGTATGTTTATTGGTTGTTCGGGATGGCCTGACTGCGACGTGACCTACCCGTTGCCTAAAGGCAAGGTTGAGGCGATTCCTGAGCCCTGCCCGACGTGTGGTATGCCGCAAGTAAAAGTAACGGCATTTCGCAGTAAGCCACGCACGGCCTGTATTGATCCGCTTTGTACAACAAATCAAGAACCCAACCTCGAGGTGGGCGAGTGTCCTGTCTGCAAAGCGAATGGTAAAACAGCGAAGCTTATTGCCCAGAAAAACCCGCGCACGCTTAAACGATTCATTCGCTGTGAGAACTATGATGAATGCGAAACGGGATATCCGCTGCCTCAGTACGGACCACTAACGGCTACCGATGAGGTGTGTGAGCACTGTGGTGCACCAATGGTTATCGTGACCACAAATCGTGGCCCCTGGAAGCTTTGTCCGAATTTCGATTGTCCCGGCAAAGAGCAGGACGAGGAGAAAAAGGGCGCTTCGAAGGCTGGTGCGAAGACGGGGGCAAAAAAACCTGCGGCTAAAACTTCTGCCGCGAAGAAGCCTACTCCCGCCAAGCGTAAGGCTCCGGCCAAGAAGGCGTAGTGGAGACTGGTTTTCTTTTGATTCAGCGGCGCAGCTTTTTAGCTGCGCCGTGTTTTGTGTGCCTATAGACTCTTACGACGTGCCGTTTTGCCGAAGATAATGAGTCATCACTCGCCGAGCGCAGTGCTTGGCGCTACAATGCGGAGCGTTGAATATGACCCGAAGGAGCAAACTTATGCCTAAAGTAACCATCGTCGGAGCGGGAAACGTTGGAGCCACGGCGGCCCATATTATTGCCTCGAAGAATCTGGCCGATGTCGTGCTAATTGATGTGGCCGAAGGCCTGCCGCAGGGTAAGGCACTTGATATGATGCATATGCGTAGCGTGGAGGGCTTTACCGTAAAGGTGATCGGCACGAACGATTATGCTGACACGCGTGATTCTGACATCGTGGTTATTACGGCAGGTATTGCTCGCAAACCGGGTATGACGCGCGAAGACCTGCTGGGTGTGAATGCGGGCATTATGAAGTCTGTTATCGGAGCGGCTCTTGAGGCATCCCCGAATGCGGTATTTATCTGCGTAACCAATCCGCTTGATGTTATGACCACGCTAGCCTATCGCGAATCGGGACTTCCGACGAATCGCCTCATGGGCATGGGTGGCGTACTTGATTCTTCGCGTCTGTCGTTTGCGGTATGCGAACAGCTGGGTTGTGCCCCGGCAGATGTTGTTGCTTGGGCGGTGGGCGCACACGGCGAGGGTATGGTGTGCTGGCCTCGCTTCACCACAGTTGACGGCACGCCTGTTACGGAGCTTCTAGATGAAGCGGCCGTTGCTGAGGTTGTACAGCGCTGCGTTAAGGGTGGAGCCGAGGTAGTTGCTCATTTGAAGACTGGCAGTGCCTACTATGCTCCAGGTGCCTCGATTGCCAGGATGGTTGCGGCAATTCTAGGAGATACTCATGAGGTTATGAGTGTGTGTGCACACATTGATGGACAGTATGGGATTGAGGATTTGTACATGAATGTGCCCGTACGTTTGGGCCGCGGTGGCGTGGAAGAAATTGTCGAGTTTGATCTAAATGATGAAGAGCTCGCGGCTTTGCAGGCAAGCGCCGAGAGCGTTCGTGCTGGATTGGCTGCACTGCCTGAATAGCGCGTAGCGTGTTCCGGTTGATGCGGGGGACCACGAGGATACAAGAACTCATAGGAACGAATGGTACGGTAAGAGCGACGGGGATTCTCTTTGGTCCCCGTCTGTAGTTTCTAGCAAAGGAAGCTGCTTATGTTTGTAGAGATAAATGAAGAACGCTGCATAGGGTGCGGTCGTTGTTTGGAAGACTGTGTAGGTACAAACCTGTGTCTTGAAGACGGAAAGGCTCAGGTAAAGGGGCGTTGTATCTTGTGCGGACACTGTGTTGCCCTTTGTCCGACCGAGGCGGTGTCTATACCGAGCTACGATATGGGTGAGGTAGAGCCTGCGGTACCTTTGGGCGCAATAGATGCCGCTACGATGTTGCGTGTAATTAAGTCTCGTCGTAGTGTGCGAGATTACCGTTCTGATGCGGTGGAAACCGATGCGATTGAACTTGTGCTGCAGGCGGGGCGCTATACAGCTACGGCAAAGAACGATCAGGCGTGCCGCTTCATTGTGGTACAAGATGAGCTTGCTCGGCTAAAAGAGTTGGTGTGGAATGGTATCGACGACCTCCTCGACCTACCGCCTGCCGATAAGCCTCGTTGGGCCAAGGTGTACAAACTCTTTAGTAAAAATCGGTTTGCCGATCCGCCGGTGGATTTTCTGTTTCGCAACGCACCAGCTGTGGTATTTGTGGCTGCCGAGCGAGCTGACGATGCGGGGCTTGCTGCCCAAAACATGGAACTTATGGCGGCGTCGCTGGGGCTTGGTATGCTCTATAACGGCTACTTGTGCCGTGCTGCTGGCGAGTTGCCCGAGGTTAAGGCCTGGTTGGGTGCGCAAGAAAAACCTTTACAGATGTGCATGCTCCTTGGATATCCGTCGTTGACCTATCCTCGCACAGCGCCGCGTCGTGCTGGTGATTTTATACTGAAATAAGGTTGTTAGGTTCTGGCGTTGATGCCCTTCCCATCAAAGTGCGTCATGCGTATGCGGGGATGCGAGACCGGCGTGCCGCTCCCCGCATTCCCTTCTGGGCCTTTCTCCATTTTGCAACGGCGCGACGGTGCTTGCGCTATAATCTCATCTCATGGAAACTATTATTACAAAATCAGAGGTCGCGCAGGCGGTTTACGCGGCCATCCCGCAGCTTGCTTGCGTATTACCACGCGATATAGCCGAGGGCCTTGTAGCCGCGCGCGCCGTTGAGACAAACCCGCGAGGACGTGCCGTGCTTGACCAATTGGTGGAAAATGCGGCAATAGCCAAGGCGGATTGCGTACCCATTTGTCAAGATACCGGAACCGTATGGGTGAGCCTTGAAATAGGTCCCGATGTGGCGATAGTTGGCGATGTCTTTGCCGATGTTGATGCTGCGGTGGCGCGTGCATATGATGAGGCGCGCCTGCGTAAATCAGTTGTATGTGATGCAGTACTTAATCGTGCGAATACGGAATGCAACACGCCGGCGTTCTGTGATGTTCATCCGGTGGATGAACCGGGCGTGGCGCGTCTTCATATTATGCTGAAAGGCGGGGGCTCGGATAACGCGAGTCGTGTGGTTATGCTGGTGCCGGGCGCGGGCAAAGAAGGCATTATTGAGGAGCTGGTGGCTTGCGTGCGCGAGAAAGCTGCCAACGCGTGTCCTCCTTTGGTGGTGGGTGTAGGTATTGGCTCGACGTTTGATAAGGTTGCCGGTTTGGCAAAGCGAGCGCTGATGCGTCCGGTGGATGAGCCGGCCACCGATCCTCATGTGCGAGACTTAGAAGAACAGCTACTAGCGGCCGTGAATGCTACGGGAGTCGGCCCGGGCGGTTTGGGCGGGGTCACGACGGCGTTGGCGGTGCGTGTGGTTACAGCGCCCTGTCATATTGCGGCGCTGCCTCTTGCTATCAATATGGGATGTTCTGCCATGCGTAGGACGACTGTCGATCTTGCGGCCAGCATGGCATCTGTTATGCCACTTGGTGCGGCAGAAGGAGATACCTGTGGGTAACGTGAAGCATTTGACTTTGCCGCTTTCACGGGAAGAGATTGCAGACCTCGAAGCTGGTGAGGCTTGTTTGCTTTCTGGAGTGATGTACACGCTGCGAGATGCGGGACACATTCGCTTGTTGGCGGAATTGGAGATAGCGGGGTCGTTGCCGTATGGTTTAGATGGGCAGACCATCTTTTATGCAGGTCCCACGCCGTCGGCTGCAGGACGCCCCTTCGGTGCGGTGGGCCCAACCACCGCTTCGCGTATGGACTTTGCTACGCCCGATTTACAGAGGGCTGGAATCGTTGCTACCGTAGGCAAAGGTCGTCGTTCGCATGCGGTTTGCGATGCTTGCGTGGAGACAGGTTCCGTTTATTTCGTGGCTTGCGGAGGTGCAGCTGCTTACCTGGCGAAATGCGTGGCATCATCGGAGACGGTAGCCTATGATGAATTGGGTACCGAGGCGCTGCGACGCATTGAGGTAGTAGATTTTCCCGTGTTCGTCGGAATCGACGTACGGGGATCCGACGTGTACGATCTCGTTTGAGTGTACGTGCAGGAAAGAGAAACCCGTGACACAGGAAACATCTGAAAAAGCCAGTGCTGAGCGTGGCATCTTTATCACCTTTGAGGGCGGCGAGGGTGCTGGGAAGTCGACACATATCCGCTTTCTCTCTCAGAAGCTGCGTGAGCATGACCGCGAAGTGGTGTGCTTGCGTGAGCCCGGGGGGACTGATGTGGGTGAGCAGTTGCGTGCTGTAGTGCTAGACCCCGCTCATGAGACCATGGTTGATGAAGCAGAGCTGCTTATCTACGAGGCGGCTCGCGCGCAGCTGGTGGCTGAGGTGATAAAGCCAGCGCTCGAGCGGGGTGCCGTGGTATTATGTGATCGTTTTACCGATTCGACGGTTGCTTATCAGTCGTACGGGCGTGGTCTTGATCGTGGTCTTGTTGACCGGGTGAACGCATTTGTCTGTCAAGGCACTGTTCCCGATCGCACTATTCTTTTGGCAACGGGCGGTCCAGCCAAACGCGGTTTGGCTCGTGCTACGCATCGTTTTGGTGCCGATCGTCTCGAGCGGGCGGGCGAGGAGTTTCATACGCGGGTGAATGAGGGGTTCCAGGATATCGCGAACACAAACCGTGCTCGTATTCGTACGGTAGAGTCGGCTTCAAAGAAGTCGGATACGGCAAAAGCGATATTTGCTGCATTGGTTGATCTCTTCCCGTGGATGGAAGACGTGATGGGTGACGACGAATACTTCGCCGTATTGAACGGGCGGCATGCCGGGTGTTCGAGCAACGGTGGTCGCTCTGGCAGTGCCAGCAAGCAGGGTAGCTCTAGATCGTCCGCTTCTTCGCGTACTGCGAGCGAAAAAAATCGGAAGGCGTGAACGTGACGGTCGACGCCTTTGAGAATATCCTTGGTCAACCCCAGGTGCGCGATTTTCTGCGCGCAAGCGTGAAAGCTGAACGAGTGACGCATGCCTATCTTTTCACGGGTCCTGCTGGGTCAAACAAGACGGCAGCTGCTTATGCGTTGGCTCAGGCACTGCTGTGCCCCAAGGGGCCGCATGGTCCGCGTGGCGGAGAGTGTGGTGCGTGTGATATTTGTCGTCGCGTAAAGCGCAAGAAGCATCCTGATGTGCGTTATTTTGCTCCGGAGGGTGCGGGCGGTTACTTGGTAGAGCAGATACGCGGTATTATGGCTGACACAACTCTTGCACCCATCCAGGGCGACAAGAAGGTATACATTCTTGATCGCGTAGACCTTCTGGGTGTTCAGGCGGCCAATGCTTTTCTTAAAACGCTCGAGGAGCCGCCAGCTGACGTGGTGCTGATATTGCTGGGTCGTACGCGCGAGAGTGTATTGCCCACTATTTTGTCGCGCTGTCAGGTGGTGCCATTCCGTCATATCCCAGCCAGTGAAGCGGCGGGTATCTTAGCGCAGAATACGGGCGCATCGCTTGAGCTGGGGCGTATTGCTATCGAATCGTGTGATGGCTCTATTACGCGAGGTATTGAGTTTTTGCGGTCAAATGAGCGTCTCGCATTTCGTGCGCGTGTGCTTGAGGCGTTGGCGTTGCTGCGCAATGCTGACGATTGGGATATTGTTGGATTAGCGAGCGACCTGGTGGTGCAAGCGAAGGCCCCATTGGATGTGGTGCGTGCAGCGCAGGAGGAGGAACTGGCTGAAAATGCCGACTTCCTGGCAAAGTCGGCCATCCGTCAAATCGAGGCGCGCAACAAACGTACACTTACTGCCAAGACCTTCGAAGCGCTGCGCCAGTTGACGGCTATTATTCGTTCGTGGTTGCGTGATGTGTTAACGGTATGCGCAGAGGCGCCCGAGTTGGTGATTAATGTGGATGCCCGTGCATCTATCGAAGACGCGGCACAAGCAACCGACGAAGCCCACGCTGCTGCCGCGCTTGCTGCTGTGCGTCGCTGTGATGTAGCTATTTCGTATAATGTATCTCCGGAAACATGCGTTGACGCACTACTGTTCGAGGTAAAATATTCGCTGTACGGTTCGGCGGGAGTTCAAAACTCTCGTATGCCGCAGCACTAACGATAGAGAGGTTCGGTATGGTTCGGATAGCCCCTGTGAGGCTGGCTTATAATCCGCGTACGCTCTGGTTCGATCCGGGCGATCTTGATTTGCGCAAAGAAGACCCGGTTGTGGTATCCACGGCGCGTGGAACAGAGTTCGGTCGTATGGCCGAAGATGTGTTTGAGGCCGACGAAGCTCAGGTAAAGAAATTAAAAACACCCCTCAAACCTGTGGTGCGGCTGGCAACCGAAGAGGACGAGATTCGCGCAGAAGAGATGGAGCGAAAGAGTTCAGAAGCACTTCCTATATTCAAGGAAATGGCAGCTGAAGCCAACGAAGATATGCATCCCGTATCGGTGGAATTTCTTTTAGACGGCGATAAAGCGGTTTTTTATTTCGAGGCAGAAGAGCGTGTTGACTTTCGAGATTTGGTGCGTAAGTTGGCGGCTCAGTTTCATGTGCGTATTGACATGCGTCAGATTGGAGTGCGTGACGAGGCTCGTATGGTGGGCGGTCTGGGACACTGTGGTCAAGAGTTGTGCTGTAAGCGCTTGGGTGGCGAGTTTTGTCCTGTATCAATTCGTATGGCGAAAGAGCAAGATTTGTCGTTGAACCCGCAGAAAATATCGGGTGTATGCGGTCGTCTTATGTGCTGTTTGCGCTATGAATTCGATGCTTATAAAGATTTCAAGAGCCGCGCTCCTAAGCAGAATGCCCAGGTGGAGACTCCTCTGGGAATGGCGAAGGTTATCGATTTAGATGTGCCGCGTGAAGTGGTAACACTCAAGCTGGATGGTGAGAAGCCCGTAAAGGTTCCCTTGGCCGACTTCGATCCAGCGCAGGAAGGTGTACGCCCCAACCGCGTGGGCGCTGAGGCGTGGGAAGATGCAACAACTCAAGCCGCCATGGGCGTTGCAGGTGAAGCGACGTTTTTAACTTCGCAATTTACCAGCCAGGATAAGTTGGCCGATCCTGCAAGCGTGAGGCGCACCGGTCCTAACAGCAAAAATGGCTCAAAGAGCCGTGGGGGCTCTGATAGGGGAGCCCCGGCGAATGGACCGGGTAAGGGGAATGGCGGCAATGCGGGCAATCGTAACGACAGCGGTAACGGGGGAGGCTCCGCACCGGAATCGCGCAAGCCGCGCCGTCGTCGCTCAACGAAAGTTGCTGCAGATGGTTCTGCTCAGCAGGTCGTTAGCGAGGAAAAGGATACAAAGCGCAAGCCGCGACAGGGCGGCAGCTCGAATGCTCAAGGAGCTCAGAAGCGTCAAGGCCAAAAGAAGCAGGGCAATCAAGGGCCAGTTAGTAAAGGGCAAGGGTCGCCTAGTAAGGGTCAGAATAGCAACACTCAAGGCGGCAATGCCCCAGGGCAGGGCGGTCAGGGTCGTCGTGGAGGCGCTAAGGGACAGGGTGGCTCGGCTGCTGTTAAGGGAGGACCGCGTCCTGGGCAAAAGTCGTCTGGCTTGCGCCAGCAAAGCGGTAATGCACTTCAGGGAGGTAGCACTCCCGCTGCGGGAGGTGAAGGCACCCGTCGTCGGCGTCGTCGTAGCCATCGAAGTGGTGGATCGTCGGAGGTTGAAGGAAGTAGTGGGTCCTAGGTGATTGAGTACTGAGCTGAGGCTATCCTAAGGAACATAAACAACGGATGCTCTTTTGTATGGAAGGCGCCACGCGATGCACCTGTTTGAAAAGGAGAGTACTTTGAAACTGGATTACGCGTTGCTTACTGATCTGTACCAGCTGACGATGGCTCAGGGATATTGGGAGAGCGGCAAGACCGCTACACAGGCGTGCTTTCACATGTATTTTCGTGACTACCCGTTTAAAGGTGGGTTTGCTGTAGCATGTGGAATGGCGCAACTTGGCGAGATTGTGGATTCGTTGGTATTCTCGCAGGATGATTGCGACTACCTGGCCTCACTTGACGCTCCTGGTGGCGGGAAGCTGTTTAAACGGGAGTTTCTGGACTATCTGGCAGACTTTAGGCTAACGGTGGATATTGATGCGGTAGCCGAGGGTGCTATCGTGTTTCCGAACGAACCCTTGGTGCGGGTGGTGGGTTCTATTATGGATTGTCAGCTTCTCGAGACAGCTCTTCTGAACTGTGTTAACTTCGAGACGCTTATCGCCACCAAGGCGGCACGTGTATGCTTGGCGGCCGAGGCTCCTGTTGCGGAGTTTGGGCTACGTCGTGCTCAGGGAGCAGCCGGTGGTCTTTGGGCCAGCCGTGCGGCTATTGTTGGGGGTTGCTCATCGACCTCTAATGTGCTGGCAGGTAAGATGTTTGGCCTTCCTGTATCGGGAACGCATGCGCACTCGTGGGTTATGTCGTTTCCTGACGAACTTTCCGCATTTCGTGCCTACGCTGAGGCATTCCCGAAGAACTGCGTGCTATTGGTAGATACCTATGACGTTGAGCAGGGTATACGCAATGCCATTACGGTAGGGCTAGAAATGCGTGAGCGCGGAGAACGCTTGTCGGGCATTCGTATCGACTCGGGCGATTTGGCCTGGTTGGCGAAGATGGCGCGCGCTATGCTTGATGAAGCTGGTCTTACAGATTGCGGTATTGTGCTGTCGAATGATCTCGATGAGTTTACTATTCAGTCCATTCGTGATGAAGGTGCATCGGTGATGTCGTGGGGTGTTGGTACAAAACTTGCTTGCGCCTATGATCAGCCAACGCTTGGTGGAGTATATAAACTTTCAGCTACGCGTGAGCCGGGTGATGAGATGTGGAGCGACCGACTAAAAATCTCTGCAACGTCCGCCAAACTTACGACGCCAGGTGTTTTGGACGTTCGACGCTATTATCATGAGGATGGGCATATTGCTGGTGATATGGTGTTTGATATACATACTGGTGTGGATTTTCGGGATGCTATCGTGGATCCAGCTGACGAGTTGAGGCGTAAGAATCTGGCGGGTAAGCGATCTATTACTTTATTGCATCCCCTAGCGCGTGAAGGCCGTAGTGTGTTACCTTCCGAACTGCGCGACGCTATGGCGGCACGTGAACGGACGAAACAGCAGCTGGGAACCCTCGATGAGAGCCAGAAGCGCATGTTGAACCCTCATACCTATCCGGTAGGTCTTGAATATAGTCTTTTTGAGCGTCGTCGCGAATTGGTTGCCCGCATGCTTGGCATTGCGTAGTGTAAAAGCAGTTAGTAAAGCTCGTACTGCGCACTGAGACTAAAGCATGCGAGGTGACACACGCGGTAAACTAAGGAAAGGTGCCATGATTAGGATAATTACCGATTCGGTCGCTTCTATCCCTGCCGAGGATGCGCGGAAGGCCGGTATCGATATCGTCACGCTCTACGTCAACCGTAAGGGAGTTGAGCTTGCCGATGCAGAGATGGACTTAGATGCTTTTTATGCTGACATCTATGACATGATTGACGATATTCCCACATCGAGTCAGCCGTCACAGCTGGTGCTGGAAAAGATATTTGAAGATGCCGCTCAGGCGGGCGATGAAGTGCTTGGCGTTTTTATTTCTTCGGGGCTTTCGGGTGCCTACGAGGGTGCTGTACGCGCCGCGCGCGCAGTGAAAGCGCGTAATATTGAGTTTTCCTATGCATTGGTTGACTCAACTTCATGTGGCTATGATGAGGCGTGGCCGGTGTTCGATGCGGTTGCTGCACGCGACGAAGGCAAAAGTCTTAGAGAGTGCGCCGAATCCGTTTTACGCGGTATTGAGTCGACGCGTTTTCTGTTCACTCCCGAGTCGTTGACGTTTCTGCAGAAAGGTGGTCGCATTGGTAATGCTGCGGCGCTTCTTGGTAACCTACTGCAGCTCTCTCCGGTTTTAACCGTAACCGATGGCGAAGCTACAACACTCGCTAAAGTTCGTACGAGTAAGAAGGCCCTCGATCGCATTGTGCAAGAGTTTAGGGAGGATATAGAGCAGCGCGGACTGAAAAACGTTGTGGTGCACTATATAGGCGATAAAACGCCGGCTGTACAGTGGGCACATGAGGTTGTGGAGCCTCTGTTGGGTCGTAGTGTGCAAGTGCTGCCCGTTAGCCCCGTTATTGGCTTGCATGTTGGGCCGGCTATTGGGGTTGCGTATGAGTGTATGCAGGTTCTGGCTGGTAAGCTTACCGGGCCAGTGCAGTCGCGCTTATGTATTTCGTGAATACGTTAGGTGGTGTCGTCACGCCGGTGCGTTCTTTGACGACTGTTTGTCGATTGAATCAAGGCGGAGATTTTATGCCCTGCGTGATCGAAAAAACTATTTCTGCATGTTCACCTGTGCAAGAGAATGCTTCAACCGAAGCAAACCAAAACCCTGAAGGAGTTTGACGCGCTATGTCGCATGCTTGTAATCTTATTATTGATTCGTGTTGCGATCTACCTTTCGAGGTGGTTGACCGCGATGGTGTCGAACTAATTGAGTTCTCCTATATCGAAAGTGACGGAGAACACGCCGACAATCTGTATCGTACTCGATCGGCACATGATTTTTATCAGGCAATGCGTGATGGCGAAGAGCCGACCACGGCACAAGTTCCGGTGCCGGTGTTTCGAGATGCCTTCGAGCGCGCTATTGAGAGTGGTGTGCCTACGGTATACCTGAGTTTTTCGAGTGGATTGTCGGGCAGCTACGATACGGCCACGCTCGTGCATGAGCAGGTGATGGCTGAGCATCCAGACGCTGAACTCTACTTGGTTGACACTCGTCTCGCTTCAATTGCTGAAGGCTTATTGGTGTATGAGGCGTTGCGTCAGCGCGACAAGGGGCTTTCGGCGCGCGAAATGGCCGACTGGGCCCAAGAGGCGCGTAACTTCGTCGATGCTCAATTTATGGTTGAAGATCTCGAATCACTCCGTCGTGGAGGTCGTATTCCTGCATCGGTTGCCTTTGCGGGTTCGAAACTTGATGTGAAGCCCATGTTGGTAATTGGTCAGGATGGCAAGCTGTCTTTGGCAGGTGTGGCGCGCGGACGCAAGAAGGGGCTTAAGCAGCTAGCCGACTATTACCAGAAACGCGCAGCCGATAATGGGCCTGGCCAGTGCGTTGTCATTGCGAATGCTGATTGCCCCAAAGATGCAGAGCGTCTAAAAGAGACACTTTCCAAGATTGATGACAGCATCTTGTTTTTGGAAACTAGTGTCGGGCCAGTTATTGGATCTCACGTTGGCCCCGGCATGATAGCGATGGTGTTTTGGGGTGGAGATAAGCGAGAAGAGCTTTCTGTGGCCGATCGTATTGCGCGTAAGGTGAGACAGTCTTAGGTGCTGCGTAAGGCGTGTTATTGTCTTCTAGGGAAGTGACGTATGTCCGGGAAAGGGGCTTGCATGGATAAGCAGTACGCATATATCGGGAACGAGACTGTCGGGGCGATGGTGAGAGCGCGGCTTGCTGAGGCGGGCTATATGCTCACCGATAGTGTGGCATGCGCGTCGACCGTGATTACATACTGCGCGTCACAGACCGCACTAGAGGATGCTTACTTCGACGAAGAGGGTATTGTGCAAGGTGCGCGTCCAGGTACGGTACTTGTTGACTTGTCTGCGGCAACACCAAGCTTTGCACGTGAATTGAATGCTATTGCTGTGGTAAGCGATCAGATTGCCGTTGAGGCACCGTTGGTGGTTGCCGATGTGACGGTGCCTGATGCGTTTGCCAATCGCGATAATCTCATGTGTCTCGTTGCGGGAGAAGAAAAGGCGGTCGAAGCGGCGCGATCGCTGTTAGAGCTGCTGGTGGGTGCTATACAGTGTACGGGTGCGGCGGGGTCGGCTCAAATGGCGCGCGCAGCTTATACGTTGCAGGCTTCCGCTCAGATTATGGCTGCGGTGGAGGCAGACGCGCTGTATCGAGCCGTGCAGCGATCGTCTTCGTCTCTCGATATGAAATTTGGTCGTGCGGGTGCAATGACACCCGAAGCCGAACAGGTGCTTGCTGCGGTGAACGAAGGTCGTTTTAGTGGCACCTACACCGTTGAGATGTTGATGGCTGAATTGTCCGCTGCTCTTATGGCTGCTGACGATGTCGATCTTATTCTTCCGCAAGCCGAGGCGTGTCTGCACTTGTTGGAGTTGCTGGCCGTGATTGGTGGTGCGGATAAGGCCCCTTCTGCGTTGGCTTTGGTGTATGGCGAAGAAGCTGCTTGCGCTGAAAACGGTTTGGACTGGACGCGGGCGGAGCAGGCCTATTCCTCCGAGGAGGAAGACGATTACGATCTTGACGACGATGGCGAATTTCCTCCTGGTTTTGGGACGTATTCAGCTAATTAGGCTGTGAGTTTGTTGGTCACGAGCGTTGCGTGGCGGCGGGATACTTTGATGTGCGAAGTTGAAAGAAGGGGCGGACGTGGACGGTGATACTTCAACATCCTGTGATTGGTGTCCACGTCAATGTGAAGCCAATCGGGCAGCAGGGGAACACGGCATATGCGGTGCCGATAATCAGTTGCTCGTGGCACGTTCGGCGCTTCACTTTTGGGAAGAGCCGCCCATAAGCGGCTGTAGGGGTAGCGGTACGGTGTTTTTTGCGCATTGCCCGCTGCATTGCTGCTATTGTCAAAACGCTGTTATTGCCGCTGGCGAGACTGGTCGCGCCGTGACGGTGGAGCAGCTGGCTAGTATGTGTTTGACGTTACAGGAGCAAGGCGCGCTCAATATCAATTTTGTGACACCGACGCACTATGCGCCGCAGGTGCGCGCTGCTGTTGTTTTTGCGCGTAGGCAGGGTTTGGCGCTGCCTATCGTATGGAACACCTCAGGATACGAAACTGTTCGAGCTATACGAGAAAATGTCGACACGGTGGACATATATCTTACCGACTTTAAATACGCCGATTCGAATCTCGCTTGTCGCTATTCGGGTGCTGCTGATTATCCGGAGGTTGCGCTTGCTGCGCTTGATGAGATGGTTGCATGCGTGGGCGAACCCGTATTTGATGAAGTGGACGGAACCCCCCGTTTGGTAAGTGGCGTGGTGGTGCGCCACCTTATGTTGCCTAATGCTCTGGAAGATTCAATGCGTATCGTGCGACTGGTGCACGAACGCTATGGTTCAAAGGTTCGTTTATCTTTAATGAATCAATATACTCCCGCACTGATTCACGCCGCATCGGCTGGTGATGAGCGTGCTGTAGCAGCGCTTCGTCGTTGCCCTGAATTGGCCGAACGCGTACCTGATAGCAATTATGAGCAGTTGCTCGACTTTGCTGATAGCGTTGGTGTGGAAGATTACTTTTGGCAAGAAGGCGGCGCTGCTGAAGAAAGCTTCATTCCTGCGTTCGACCTTACGGGTGTTTGCTAGATTTTTAGAGCGTCACTAATTCATATTGACGTGTACCCAATCCTATTTTTTCGGCATGCTCAAGGCAGGTTTGCCATTCGGACTCGGGGGTGGAGTTTGTAAAGTGGTCGCAAGCGGCAACGAAGCCTGGTGTAGCCAGGTTGTCGGCAAGCTTGCTTCCTGGTAGCGGTGTTGCGGCGAGGCATGCGTCGACGCATGCTTGGTCAAGCGCCAAGGGGTCTACTGAGGCGAACATACCTAAGTTGGGTAGAATAGGCGCATCGTTTTCGCCGTGACAGTCGCAGTGGGGCGAAACATCTACTATCAAGGAGAGATGAAACTGTGGCCGTTGATCTACGACGGCTTTTGTGTACTCGGCCATACGACGGTTTAAATCGGCATTTGCTGCATCGTTCTCGAAGCGTATGGCGTCGAAGTTGCAAGCTCCCAAACAACGTCCGCATCCGACGCAGTGTAAGGTGTCAACCGTCATTTTGCGTGTGCTCTCGTCGAACACAAGTCCTTCGTTGGCACATTCGGGTAGACACTTCATGCAACCACGACATTCCTCAGCACTGATAGAAGGTTGACCATTGCTGTGCTGTTCCTTTTTCCCAGCGCGAGATGCGCAACCCATACCAATGTTTTTAATGGTGCCACCGAAGCCGGTCATCTCGTGTCCTTTGAAGTGGGTGAGACTAATGAAAACATCGGCATCCATAATAGCTCGGCCAATTTTCGCGGCCTTTACGTACTCGCCACCTATTACCGGCACTTCGACATCATCGGTTCCTTTAAGACCGTCGCCAATAAGGAGGGGGCATCCTACGGTAAGTGGCGTGAATCCGTTTTGCCATGCGCATTCTAAGTGCTCGAGTGCATTCTTGCGACTTCCGGGATACAGGGTGTTACTGTCGGTGAGGAAGGGTTTTCCTCCACGTTCTTTTACGAGATCTACGATAGCGCGTGCGTAGTTGGGACGTAGATAGCTAATATTGCCCAGCTCTCCGAAATGCAGCTTGATGGCTACGAACTTACCGTCCAGGTCAATATTACCGAGCCCCGCATGCAGCGCAAGTTTTTGTAGCTTTGTAGGTAGCCCGTCGCCGAACGCTTTGGTGCGGAAGTTCGTGAAGTATACCTTTGCAGGTTCCATGATGCTCTCCTTCTGGTTGTATTGTTGCATGTCATGATAGGGCTTAGAGCGTACTCTAGGTCAAGAAGTTTTTATGCGGATGCTCTTCTTATTGAAGGAAAAGAAAAGTTCTCTCGGTGCGATAGGGTCTAACTAGCCGCGCCAAAGGCGCTCAGTAGCGGTGTTGCCAAGAAGAGCGAGGTCGGTGCCGGGCAGGTCTTCTTGCATTTCGACAAGGTTCTTCCATAGGCGCTTGGGCATAAACTGACGACGCAGTTCTGGGTTATAGCGCGACTCTACGGCAACGGTGCGGTAGAGTCGCTTCCAAGCTGCCTGTATAAGCTGTTCGTCGGCAGCGCGGTCGGGTAGATCGAGTTGGTTGGTGCGTACAAGATACCAGTCGCTGCCTGCGTAGACGCCGGCTAGGCAATGAACTTCGTCGTAGATAATGAAGGGTTGCGTATTGAAGCGACTCACGAACCAATCCATCAGTAAGGGTACTACTGAGGCGCTGGGATTACAGCGGGCCACCCACACACCGTTTTCCATGTGTTCGAAACGCAAAAATTGTATCATGCGGTGACGTTCGTTGCCTACGGAGCGCGCCAAGCGATGGAGGGGCTCTACGGCTGGGTGTGCAATATCGTTGAGAACACTGCGACGCATGTGGATGGGGCAGGATACACCGCTGGCTGGACCCGCGCACGATCCACGACGCTTGCAGCAGATACAATCGTGGGGACGATTCTGAGCCATGGCGTAGCGTATGAAGCGATAGACCACTATACCCGCCTGACTGTCGTCGGAAAGTGAGGCATGCATAACTGCATCGTAGGCTGCATCTCCGCAGGTGCGCTTAATGCCCTGCTGAACACGTGCGGCATGATTTTCGTTGGTCTCGATGTAGCGCACGGTCTGTCCAAGGCGTAGTTGTAGCGTTCTATCGCATGCTATATCTTGTGGATCTTCATGGCGTGCGTATGCTTCGAATACTGCTGAAAGCAGTCCTTCAAGGGTGCCGTCGTGGCAATATGCCACCTCCAGCAAAGGCTCTTCGTGTGCTACTACTGAGGCGGCGTTGTTGTCGGGGTTCATGCTGGTTGTTACGCGACGTTCTTTATTCATGCGAAGGCCATTGAGGGACTTGATAGCTCATGTTGCCAGCCGTAGGTGCCGTCCTGTGTTCGGGATGTCCGCGAAGAGTCGATTGGTAAGGAGGCGGCTGGGGGGAGTGTACCGACCTTGCTTGTTGCGCCGTGATTTGAGCCGACGCCCATTCGTGCTTTTTCGGGTAGAGGAATGCTGTCGAATAAGCTCATCTGCCCGGAACAGATTTTGTCCGCGCGTCTACCATGGTTGCCCCCTTTGATAGGGGCGGCTATTTGGGCTCGGAGACCTTCGCGGGTGAAGTCGACGCCAAATCCCTCGTAGCGGCCATTGCAAGTGATAAAGAAGCGCGCACGTTTAAATGCGATGCCCAACTTGCGCAACTCGCGTTCTCCCAGTGTCGTAGTCCGTCGAGCGCGTAAGATGGAGTTCGCTCCCCGCACGCCAATGCCGGGCACTCGCAGTAACGCTTCGAGCGAAGCTTTATTTACCTCTACTGGGAAGAAATCGAGATGATTGAGCGCCCAGTTGGCCTTTGGGTCTACGTCGGGGTCGAGAAAGGGGTTCTTTTCATCGATGATTTCACTTACGTCAAAACGATAAAAGCGCAGCAGCCAATCGGCTTGATAGAGGCGATGTTCGCGGTTTAGTTGTAGCGCGTCGGTGGATGGAAGACGTGCATCATCGTTCACTGGCATATAGGCACTGAAAAACACGCGTTTCAATGACAGGGTGCGGTACAGCGCTGCCGATAGGTTGAGTATCTGAAAGTCGCTTTCCGGTGTTGCTCCGACAATCATTTGAGTAGATTGACCTGCGGGTACAAAAGCGCGTTCCTTCTTTTTAGGCCGCAGGGGAGTAAGGTAGGTGGTTCCCTTGCGTACAAGTGCGCGCGTATCCTTGTCCACGGCTATGTTGTCGCGTATCTGACGCATGGGCGCTAGGATGTGTTGCTTGTTTTTTTGGGGAGCAAGCAACTGTAAGCTTTTCTGGGAGGGCAGTTCGAGATTCACGCTCATGCGATCGGCTAAATGCCCTAACTGATCCAGAAGCTCGGGGGAGGTGCCAGGTACGGCTTTGGCGTGGATGTATCCGCGGAAGCCGTGTTCAATGCGCAGCAGCGACAGCGTTTGCACCATCAATTCGGTGGTGTGGTCGGGATTGCAGATGACCCCCGAACTAAGAAATAGTCCCTCAATATAGTTGCGGCGATAAAAGGCAATAGTAAGATCGGCCAGCTCATGAGGGGTGAAGGCGGCACGTTGCACCTCATTTGATGCCCGGTTTACGCAGTAGGCACAGTCGTAGACGCATACGTTGGTCATGAGTACTTTCAAGAGGGTGATGCATCGCCCATCCGCCGCAAAGCTATGGCAGCAGCCAGCCGCCATAGCGTTTCCAAGCTTACCTTTCTGTGCGTCGCGATCGATACCCGACGAGGTGCACGCTACATCGTATTTTGCAGCATCGGCAAGAACCTCCAGTTTGTCGAGTATTTCCATAGGTACGTCCGTTCACGCGAATGTTTGTTCGTGTGATAATATACGAACAAACATTCGTTGTCAATCGCGCAAAGAAGCACCTTTGATGCAGGGTATGGCGGGTTATCGTGGGATATTGTTGTATATTTGCGAGTGCGGCGTTTCTGTTAAACTTATTTTTTTACTGAGGTTTACGTCTTGCTCGAAGGGATGGTCGCGCGTATGATAGCCCGATGTTTTCGAATGAAAAAAAGGGATGCCTCATGGCGAAACTAGCACGGACTTCGAGAGTGGCGCTTTTGTCGGTGGGGTCAAACTCTGCCCTTATTGTTATGAAAGTAGCCGTAGGCTTGCTCAGTGGTTCGGTAAGTATCATATCTGAGGCTATACACTCATCAATGGATCTGATTGCCTCACTTATCGCCTTCTTCTCCACTAAGACATCCTCCAAGCCAGCCGACGAGGACCATCCATTTGGACATGGAAAGATTGAAGGCATCTCTGGTATTGCGGAAGGTTTGCTTATCTTTGTTGCGGCTGGTCTTATTGTGAACGAGGCTATTCGTAAGATTTTGGAACCAGGCCCTATCGAATTAGCATGGGCAGCCATTGCTGTTATGCTTGTTTCCGCGGGAGTTAATATCCTTGTTTCTCGCAAGCTTTATCGGGTAGCTCATGAGGAAGACTCGCTTGCCCTTGAGGCCGACGCGCTCCATCTGAAAACTGACGTTCTCACATCGTTGGGGGTGGCGGGTGGTGTCGCTCTTACCTGGACGACCGGTCTACATATTTTAGACCCTATCGTAGCCATCCTCGTGGCGTGTCTTATTGTTAAAGAAGCGTGGGATTTGTGTCGCAAAGGAGTGGCGTCTTTGCTTGATACGAAACTGCCCGATGTGGAAGAAGCGCGCGTTCGTTCCGTTATCGAGCGCCATGCCGGTAAATTTCGCGATTATCACAAACTTAAAACTACGAAGTCGGGAAATCGACGCGAGGTAGATTTTCATATTACGCTCGACCCCGAGACGACGGTGCTGCAGGCTCACGATTTGGTTGGCGAATTAAAGCGAGACTTCTCTCATGAGTTCAAAACGGTACGGGTGAGTGTACATATCGACCCTTACCGAGAAGAGGTCGATCGGGACGAGGGCACGTTCTCGGTTGATTCCTTTTAAGTTGAGAACGTGCCGCGGGGCTGACTGTTTTGGCGCGTATTTGCGCTGTGCTATGTAATGTTGTTAAGTTCGATGCCACCGTAATCGTGAGCCGTGAAGAGCAAAATGGTGCCCGCAACCAGACAGATAGCCATCATATAATAGGCGGGAGCCATGCCGTTGCCGGTAATGTCGATAAGCGCGGTGGCTACGAAGGATGCCGTTCCACCGAAGATAACATAGGCAATATTCGAGCCAAGCGCTGCGCCGGTATAGCGCACTTCAGTGGGGAACATTTCGGCCTGATAACAAGCGATGTTGGAGTCGTTGATGGAAAGCGTGACGCATAAGATGAGCTCACCGGCTATGACAAGGGGAAGCGATGCCGTGTTCAGCATCATGAATGCTGGTATGCTCAGCACGATGAACGCCACACAGGCCCCGAGAAGCATCTTCTTGCGCCCGACAAGGTCGGACACTTTTCCCGCGCCCATGAGGATAGCGATGTACGCGACCAGAGCTATATCCGTGGCAAGTTGCGCCGGTGCCGCCTCTATGCCGGCATAGCTGGTCAAGTAGGTGGGCAGGTAGGTGAGTACCAAGTAGAAGCCCACCGAGTTCACCATGGTGGCTGCGATGCTGGCTAGCAGGCGCTTACGGTACTTCTTGAACACCAGGCGTGTGGGATGTGGGGCCTCCTTGATGCGTGTGGTCTCCGAAGCGGCCTGTTCGTAGGTGGGCGAGTCCTCCAGGCGCGTACGGATGTAGTGTGCAACCAAACCTAGAGGTCCGGCCAGTAGGAACGGGATGCGCCACCCCCAGGCGATTACGTCAGCTTCGGGTAGCAGCAGCTTGATGAGCAACGCTGCGGTTGAGCCAGCCAAAAGGCCGGCAGCGGTGGAGGCGGGCACGAGTGCGCAGTACTTGCCGCGGTGTTTAGCGGGGGAATATTCGGCCAGGAACACGGCGGCTCCCGAATACTCGCCTGCAGCCGAGAAGCCCTGTACGCTGCGTAGGCATAACAGTAAAAGGGGTGAAAGAAGGCCGATTGTTTCAAACGACGGTAGGCATCCGATAAGGAATGCTGCCCCGGTCATCATAAAAATTGACAAGGAGAGCGACCACTTGCGACCTTTTTTGTCACCCATGCTGCCCCAGAAAGCGGCACCGAGAGGGCGGAAAATAAACGAGATCGCAAAAACGGCAAAGGCAAGCATCGTTGAATCGACTTCCGACTCGGGAAAGAATACGATGCCGATGGTGATGGCGAAGTAAGCGTAGGTGGCGTAGTCGAACCATTCAATAAAGTTACCCAAAAAAGAAGAAGCAGCAACCTTGAACGGGACTTTTCTCTCAGTGGTGTGTGCATGCATGGCGTTCCCTCTCTAGAATTTCGTGATAGTCTCCCAGGAAGTGGACGGCTTCGTTGGGAGCGAAGACGTGAAAGGCGGTGCGTACGTTGATCATGATGCTCCTTAGCGCGCACGGCCTTCCGGGTGCGCAAGCGCCGGAAGGCCGTGGGTGTTGACAATGCGATATGCAGGTTGCTCCTTAGTCCGATGCGAATTCCTGTTTGATTGCGGCAACCATGTTCTTGACGGCTACGTCGTGCAATACGATGCCCTTGTCGCGTGTCGAGGCGGCAGGCGAGGACAGGCAGCCCGAAGGCGGCGTGTAATCGGTGACGATGGGCAGCACGTCGTAGTTGGGCAGTACGGCGGGCAGCCCATTGTATAGGGGGTCGTCGATCTTACCCATGTCCACGAGGTCGGGGTAGAGCAGCAGCATGAGTGAAGTCTCCATCACGCCGGCATGCTCTAAATCCCAGCCGGTGAAGCCTTCGGGGTAGAGTTCCTCGATGGTATTCTCGTCGACGAAGTCCCAGTAAGAAAGTAGCTGTATCTTTGCGTCCATTACACCGTTCTCGCGTGCCTTCTCGAGGGCCAACTCAGCACCCTCGAAGATGAACTGGAAGTTCTCGTAGTGGCCGTTCATGAGCACGATCTTGCGAGCTCCGTGGCCGATGAGCCCGTACACGATATCCTTTGCGAGTGCGATAAGCGTGGTGCCCGACAGTGACGTGGTTCCGCTTAGGTGGAACCCGCCTCCTGAGCGCTGCTGCGAGCGGTAACCGTAGTTGATGGGTGATGCCACCACGGCCTCGAGTGCGCCGGCCGTGTCTGTAATTAGTGCTTCAGCCGTCGCTCCTGACATGGCCTTGGTCAGCGCCGCGTCTACGCACATGGCCATGTGTGACCCGTGTTGTTCGAGTGCGCCTACGGGAATGAATACCACAGCATTCTTCTGTAGTTTTTCGCGGTAGGTAAATGCGTCCATCTCCTCCATATAGACGGTGTCTTTCATGTAAGCCCTCCTGTTCTCTGTCGATCGGGGTGTGGTTGGTCTGATGAATGCTCAGCCGATCAATAATCTTCGAGAAGTTCGACTTGGGCTTTACTTGCACGTGCGACAAATGCACGTTTTGCTTGCTGTCCGCCCCGGACAAGCTTACATAGAATGACTTTCTTGAGACGTGGGTAATCGTTCATGCCGTACCACGCGACTGCTGTACCACCAACATAAGCTTCTACGATGCTGTGTACGGGAAGACTGGCGTCGCGTAAGTCGTCCAGCTTGAGATACTCTTGTATTTCATCTTCACACACTTCACGTATTACTTCAGGGTTAATATCTAGGTCGTGCGCCAGTTGGTTTACCTGGTAGTCAACCTCATCCTTATCTGCATGAGGGAAGTAAGTCACGTCGTAGGTGACGGCTGCAATACCTGACATTTTTGTGAACTGAAGCATCGATTCCAATGACATCATTTGTACGTGGTCTTCGGTGCGCTCGACAATATCAAGTTCGGCGGGGAAGCCTCGCATACCCTGTTCGGTAAACACTGCCAGCAGTTCATCTTCGGTCATTGCGGGTTTGAACTTCATCGTGGTGGCAATATGGGTTAAGGTTTTGGTTATCTTCATAGGGCGCCTCCTTTTCTACGGATTATTAACTCAAAGCCCCTTTGGTTTCTTCTTCCTCCAGGTGTGCTTCGAGGTTTTCGCGAATTTCGGCTTCCTTTTCTATTTTTTCGCCTGCTTTGCTGGCGGCTGCAGTCGAGAAGAATATTTGAGCTACGCCACCTGCGACAATGAGAGCGCCACCGATAATCTGGAAAGCGGTCATAGTTTCGCCAAACATGAATAGGCCAAGCAGGGATGCCATGATGGTCTCTTGATAAGAAATGGCAGCTAGCTCGCCAGCTTTCAGTCGCTTGGTGGCGTGGGTCAGCAGGTAGAATGCGCCGAAGCCAGTGATGAGTGCGGCGGCGATGAGTACGATCCAAGACGAGGCCGGCATCGTAAACATGCTCCACGCGTGGGTGATAATCTGACCCGAGGCATCGAACTGTGTCACGCCATTAATTTTCTCGGTGTAGGAGAGCGGCTGCAGGAAGAAGTGATGCCAGACGAGCAGCACGACGATGGCCAGCGAGCCGAACAGGAAGTTCCACCAAGAGCGGACGTTGGAGTCGCAGTCCTCGCGGTAGCGCGAGAAGAACAGGTACAGACCATATGCTACACCTGAGGCGAAGGCGATGGCATTACCGAACGTATATTTTGGATCGAGGTCGAGGGTGAGACCTCCGGGCGTAACGATGCCTACGATAAACAACATGCCGATAACTACAGCGACGATACAGAGTATGCCCTTAATATTGAGTTTCTCTTTGAGGAAGATGGCGGCCAGGATGGTTGAGTATATGGGGCCGGTGTAGATAAGGAACGATGCATTGGCCAAGGTGGTGTACTGCGTAGATAGGCAGTACAAGCCCGAAAGTAAACCGAGGAAGATACCCGAGAGCAGCATCATGCCGGAAAAGCGAGTCTCTTTGAGTTTTTTCCAGCTACCTCCGATGAAGCAGAAGATAATTGACAATGCTATGAGCCCAGCGAAGTTGCGCCAAAACGATACGAAATCGCCCGGTGCATCAATAAAACGCGTGAAGGCTCCGATGCCGCCCATTAGTGAAGACGAGGCGAACATCATAATAAAGCCGATAAGCTTATATTTTGCTTGTTTGTTCATGAACCCCTCCTAGCTGCGGCGTCGTATCGTCCGGGTTTCGGTTTTCCGACTTTTCCCAGATGCTGCGCTAGGTGGAAAAGAGCGGCGAGACCGAAAACTCAAAGACTGACACGGGCGCTGCGGCGCCGCTACGATAAATGACGTAAACTGGCAAAACCTCCAGCCCCACGAGGGGTTCCGAGCAAGGAGTGCCGAGGGGGCTCGGCAGAACGAAACGCTCGAGGGGCTAGGGTCGACGGAATATTCAATGAAACTAAACGATCAGCCGCGCAAAGGGCGGGTCACGCAGAAACGCTTAGTCGTTCCACAGCTCCGGACGGATCAAGGTCGGATCCTTGACGCGGTTCGGGAAGTAGTCGAGGCAGTCGCCCTCGCGGAATACGTCGGCCGTGGAGCAGTGCAGGCCGCCACCGAACGGATAGGCGTCGCGCAGGTCTACCGGGATAACGTTCATGCCCAGCTTGTCCATCTGCTCTTGCTGATGTACTTCGGAAGCCTCGACGATAACCGTCTTGGGGTCGAGTACCAAGCAGTTCATTGACAGCCATACCGAGCTGTAGCACAGCGCTGGCGGCTCGTCATGGGCCGGCTGAGCCGACTCAACGATTTGCCAGTCGTTGGCCTCGAAGATGGCGCGCTGCTCTTCGGGAAGCGGACGATGCGGGTTGTTGATGATCAGACCCGGACGCAGCGGCACGAAGGTGGCGTCGATGTGGATCGGATACGGGTCGCCCGGGAAGTTCACGGCGTGTACACGCAGCTCGGGGTAGTAGCGCTGGAACCATTCCATGGCGGTGCGGTTGGTGGTTAGACCGTGCTGGATGAACAGGTCCTTACCCATGCGCATGACGTCTGCAGCGTCCCACATCGGCTCAACTTCGGTCGTCACGAAGTCTTTGTTGGCCGTGCGAACCAGACGATCCTCAAGGGTGATCTTCTCGTCATAGTAGTTGTGCTTGTAAGAAGCATCCGTGAGGCGCGGACGGGGGGCCTGGGTCCACAGGAACTCAGGATCCTCATCGAAGTACTGCTTCATCAGCGGCCAGTAAGCCAAGTATTCAAAGTAGCGGCAGCGGAAGGAGTTGGCGCTTGCCATGATCTCGTTGCCGATGGTGAGCAAGATGTCGCGAGGAGGCATGCAGGTCATCATGGAGTCGTTGCGGAAGTCGGGCGTACCGATGGCCTGGTTCCACTGGATGGGCGTCGGGCGGTCGACAACCACGCCGCGGGACTCAAGGGCTTTGACGAGATTTTCGAGGCACTCATTGCCACGCTCGACGGTGGCCGTGGGACGAGGGCCCCACATGCCGCGCATCTCAGAATCGACGGGCACCTTCTCGGAGGTTGCGGGCTCCTCGGGAGGAATCATCGAGTAGTCGCAGCGGCCAACGATGACGCGCTTCAACGGATCCCAGTCGTTCCAAGAGCTGACTATCTTCGCCATGACAGTCTCCTTTCGAAAGGGGGGAGAACCTTAGCGCCTCCCTCGTTGGTTCAATAATGCGAAGTGGGCGTGCGTTGGTCAAAACCCGGAGAGCTCGAATTGTTGGCAAAGCGTGACCTTCAAGGAGTGTCGTATTAACAAGGTGACAAAAGGGAAGAATCGTTCCTATACGGGTAACAAAGTATGACATATTGTCCGATCTGCGAAAATAATGATCTATTCAATAACCGCAATAGTTGATTAAACACCGCTCAGTCAGACTTCTCTTGGCGGTATAAGATGGTATGCTCAGGTAAAATAATAGAGTACGCGCCTTGGCGGCGCCCACGCACAGCCGGTTCGTGAGGAGGATGCATGCTGCCAGATTTAGCTCGGGGGAATAACTTTTTTGATTCGCCAGAACTGCGCACGAAAATGAAGATACTGCACGCGGTGGATAAGTCACTCGATCATATAACTATCTCTGAGATATGCGAGAATGCAGGCATATCGCGGCAGACGTTCTATCGTCATTTCGAAAGCAAGTACGACATACCTTGGTGGCATGCTATTTTTTGCAGGCAGTTCTACTTGAATGAGATTGGTCGCACGGTCGATTGGAAAACTGGTTATTATCATCACCTTAGGCTTATATCCCAAGAACGCGACTTCTACTCTAAATCTATCCAGTACAGTATCAACACGCCTTTTGGGCAGACGGTAATGCCCGAGAATCGTAAAACGGTGCTACTGGAAACCTTGGAAAACTATCGACAGGTGCCAATTGACCACAACATGCTGTTCATGGTAGAGATATTCTCGAAATTAGAGTGCGAGGTACTGAACGATTGGTTCAGGTCGAGCGAGCCGACGAACCTTGTGCAATGGACGGATGATTTACTTAGTATCGTGCCAGATCGTCTCTATCGTGCTTTGCGAGTGGAAGAGCCCGCAATGAAGGGGAGATAAGTGCTTGGTTCGGTAAGAGTGAATACTAGAGAGCTTTTAGGTGAGGTTTTTTGGGTTACTCCTGCGGTTTTGCTGTGGATAGGCGCCTACTCTGTGTTGGAATACATTTTACGACTTCACGAATTGCAAAAGATGTCGTACAATACGCAGGCGGTTTCACTCTGCCAGTGTGGCGCAACGGTAGCGCAACAGTTTTGTAAACTGTGGGTTGTAGGTTCGAATCCTATCACTGGCTCCATAAATTAGCAGGCCGGAGGCAAATTTGCTTCCGGCCTTTGTTATCTCAGGACAGCATTGCTTCAGTAATTTCTCCTTGTAACTTACCCCTTGGAAAAAATAGTCAATGGCCTAGCATGATTGTTGCACCGTATTGACCGATCGGTCAATCGTGCGAAATGAGAAATTTTTCATGCAAACGCGAGATGCTAGGGAGAGAAACAATGGAGGGTAATTTCGAGAAGTTCGAAAGTTTGCCCAAGGAACGTCAGGAGGCTATTGTCGGTGCGGCGGTTGAAGCATTCGGCATGAACGATTACAAGAACGCTTCAACCGACGCTATCGCTCGCAAGGCGGGTATTTCAAAAGGGCTATTGTTTTTCTATTTTAAAAATAAGCGAGAGTTGTACTTATATCTAATGGAACGCTTAATGGATAAGGTGTCGGCCCTCGTTGTGGATGACGAGTTTTATGAGATAGATGACTTCTTCGAGCTTATGGAATACGCGGCGAACAAGAAAAAGACGGTGTTTTCGAAGATGCCGTTCATGATGGATTTTTCTATTCGGGCGTTCTATCCGGAGCATCGCGACGTGAAGGATGCGATGGATGGATGGACTCAGCAGCAGCTGGATCTCATGTTCTCACGGTACTTCAAAAACATCCGTTTCGACAAGTTTCGCGACGATGTAGATCCGCGCCGGGTGATGGATATGATGATATGGATGGCTGACGGCTACCTGCATCAGCAGCGATGCCTAAAAAAGCCCATTGATATCGATGCATTGCTTGTTGAGTTTGCCGACTGGTGCATTATGTTTAAAGCCTATGCTTACAAGGAGGAATACCGATGAGTGAGGCCATTGAACTACATGAATTAACGAAAGATTACGGTAAAGGTCGGGGTGTTTTTGATGTGTCGTTTGAGGTTCGCAAGGGAGAAGTGTTCGGGTTTTTAGGGCCAAACGGCGCTGGTAAAACCACCACCATGCGTCAGCTAATGGGATTCGTGAAACCTGATGCTGGCACGGCGCGTATTGCAGGTTATGATTGTTTTTCCCAGCGTGCTCTTATCCAACGTACTTTGGGCTATCTACCTGGCGAGATAGCATGTATGGATGAGATGACAGGTGCAGCTTTTTTAGGGTTTATGGCGCGTATGAAAAAGCTTTCTGACCGCACGCGTCTGCATGAGTTAACTCACTACTTCGAACTAGACCCGACACCAAGGCTTCGTAAGATGTCGAAGGGTACAAAGCAGAAGATTGGCCTAGTGTGTGCTTTTATGGGTAGCCCCGAACTCCTGCTCTTGGATGAGCCTACGAGCGGCTTGGATCCATTGATGCAGGGGCGTTTTGTTGATCTGGTGTTGGCAGAAAAGAAACGGGGGGCCACGATTCTTCTGTCGTCGCACTTATTTGAAGAGGTGGAGCGCACCTGCGATCGCGTGGCGTTCATCCGCGCTGGGCGTATTGCGGCAGTTGAGCGTCTCGACAAAGTACGCGCCTCACGCAAGCGATTATTCGACGTAGTATTTGCCGATGCTGATGAGCGAGAGCGCTTTGTGGCGCGGCGTCCTCAGGCGTGTAGGGTAGGTGCCATGGCTGCTGAAGCAACGGTAACTGGCGGAGCTGAGAATATGGACTCATTTGTGAAAGAGCTGGCAGAATTTCAAATTACTGATTTGGCGGTTCGTGAGCAAACATTGGAAGAGTTGTTTTTGCATCTCTACGGCGTGGATGGTTTGGGCGATGTGTCGAGAGGAGCCAGCCATGAGTAGCACATTATTTGTCAAAGAAATGCGCTCGAATGCGTTTGTTATGGCTATTATCGTTACGGTGCTTGCGTTATATATTGCCATGATTGTGAGTATGTTCGATCCCGAACTGGGAGAGAGCCTCAATATGATGATGGCCAGTATGCCCGATTTGTTTGCAGCGTTCGGCATGGTAAGTCCTTCGAGTACGCTGGCCGACTTTATGTTGAACTACCTGTACGGATTTCTCTTGACAGTGCTTCCGCTGGTGCTGGTTTTGGTTATGGTAAACAAGCTGGTAGTACGTTATCTCGAGCGTGGCACGATGGCATATTTATTGTCTACGCCTATCAGTCGTGTAGGCATTGCTTGTACATTAGTGGGAGTGTTAGTCGTCATGCTGGTGCTGCTTGTTGTTGTGGTGACGGCTCTCGAACTGAGTGTGGCGCAGTTTATGTTTCCTGGCGAGCTGGACGTGGTGGCATTGCTTCGCGCCAACGTAGGACTGCTTGGGCTTTGGCTTGCTGTGACGGGGTTATGCTTTCTTTCTGCGTGCTTCTTCTCGAACGCTTCGGTGGCGCTATGGACGGGTGGTGGAGTGTGCATTGTGGCGTTTCTGATTCAGATGATATCCCAGGTAGGAGACAAGTTTGAGTTCCTGAAGTATGCGACGCCACTCACCTTGTTCGACGCTTATGGTCTCGCTGCTAACAGCGCTGAGGCTTGGGGAGGTACGGCTGCTCTGTTTGCTGGTGCTGTTTTGCTGTTGGCGGCAGGTGTGGTGGTATTTAATCGCCGCGATTTGAATATCTAAAAAAGCAAAAATCGTAGGGCTTTTTAGAGAGGGGTCTATACGCTTGCCGCACCACCGGCTTCAAGTAGAGAGCGTGCGCCGCGCATGAGTACCTTTCCGAGCAGCACTCCGGCTATGCATACGACTAAACTACTGCCTGCATAAAAGGCTCCGGTGCCGTACTTGCCGTTTTCTAGAAGAGAAAGCGTTTCTAATGAGAATGTTGAGAAAGTAGTGAATCCGCCACATACTCCAGTTTTTAAAAACAGGAGTAGGCTTGTGGGCATGCCGGGCCACCCACTGGCTGCTTCAACAACGGCTCCAATAATTACGGCACCGATAAAGTTTACGAGAAATGTCATAAGGGGAAAATCGCCTTCATAGGGAATAAGTCCCATTAGGTAACGCGCCACAGAACCAAGGAATCCCCCGATGCCAACGCAGAGTATTGGAAGCATAACCGAAACCTTCCTGCCTTTTTTGGATGGGTGTCAGTATACCGCTGCTGTTTAATGCAGCAACCATTAAGCGTTCCTTAATGATGACTGAAATTGCGTTGACGATTGCGATGCGATGGCGGGTGGAAGGACGTCGCACGATACGCTTGATTTATTATCGGGCAAAGTAAGAAGGACAATGTTATGAGAAAGAGGAGTCGCACGCTTGCTGCTGCGTTGTTTGTGGTTTACGGGTTGGCGCTTGTGTGGGTTATCTTATTCAAAATGCAGTTTTCGCTTGAAATGGCGGGCACGATGCGCAGCGTGAACCTGATTCCCCTTGCGGGCGCTATGGTGATAAACGGTGTGGTCAGCTACACCGAAGTTGTGCAAAACATGCTTGCATTTGTGCCGTTTGGTTTGTTCATGGGTATGTTGGTAGGACCGCGGCCGCTTTGGCGTGCTTTGGTGCCCATAGCGGCGACCAGTCTTGCCTTCGAAGTGCTTCAGTTTGTGTTTGCCATGGGTGCCAGTGATATTACTGACCTCTTAGCGAATACAGTAGGCGGTGTGCTGGGAATTGGATTATACGCGCTGGTAAGGCATCTGGCGAAGTCGGACGAGCGCGCTTTGCGTTTTTGTAACACCGTCGCACTGATTGGCATTGTGCTTGTATTGGGATTCGTAGGGTTGATTCTGATTGCGAATAGGTGAAGGACCACACGAAAGAACGTGTCGGTCGTTTGAGGCAGAAGCTTGTTCTTTATAAACACGAGGCCATCCTCAGCTTTGACGGTAGTGTCGTTTAAGCTAAGGATGGCAGTGAGTTCTTTTTACTTGGCCCCGTACTGTGTGTAGTAAGCGTCGAGTGCGGCTTTTACGTTATCGTCGATAACAACGCGTCCTTGACAAGGACGGTTGAGCAGATGCTCGGTTACCTCGGCCATATCTACGATAGATGCGGTAGGGAAGCCGTAGCGTTCGCGCACCTCATCAAGCGCGCAAATTTCGCCGCCTTTACCCACTTCCATGCGGTTGAGTGACACCATTAGACCCTTTACCTCGACATTTGCCTGAGACATAAGGATGGGGTGAGTTTCATCGATAGACTTGCCTGAAGTGGTCACGTCCTCCACGATAATCACGCGGTCGCCATCCTTTAAATTGCTGCCAAGAAGAATACCGGTGTCGCCATGGTCTTTGACTTCTTTGCGGTTCGAACAGTAGCGCACCTCTTTGCCGTAGAGCTCATGCAGGGCCATGGTAGTAATGACGGATAGGGGAATGCCTTTGTATGCCGGTCCGAACACCACGTCAAAATCCAACCCGAAGTTATCGTGGATAGCGCGAGCGTAGTAGCAGCCTAGTCGATGGAGTTGCTCCCCGGTTACGTAGGCGCCAGCATTCATGAAAAAGGGAGATTGCCGACCACTTTTCAACGTGAAGTTACCGAATTTCAGTACGTCACTCTCCACCATGAACTCGATAAACTCCTGCTTGTATGCTTCCATGAGGCCCTTTCTCCCATAGTTTCTCGTAGCCGCGTGTTATTTTGCTGTATGTGGCGGCGCGCTCTTGTTGTGGACTCCATGATACTTGATCGAGGGAGAGAATTTTTGATATCGTCTCAAATTACCTCTCTAAATTACTCATCCTAAATTGTTTTAAGGGTTATTGACAACTAGTAGACAATATCTTATATTAGTACCGGTCTGAAACACAAGTTGATTCGCCCGTCATTCGATCCCCCATCGAGTGGCGGGCGAATCTCATTGCGACGGGGTTGAGGGGTTGTCGTTGTTTCTCGCCACCGGAAGCCGTCTCGAGTTTTTCCCGGTATTCCGCAAAACAATAGCAAGCATGGTGTCTAACAGGGGTATAGTTTTTTCATTCGCAGTCGTTCAAACGGAGCAGAGCATGGAAACTAACGACCATCCGAACGGTGAGCCAGAGGATTCCTCGAACTATCGTCCCCTCCAGCCGTTAGGGAAACACGACAAAACAGCCTTACATGATCGGGCGAAAGCTTTTGATGATCGATCTTCTGTTGGTGCTGCCCCGGTAAGGCAAGTGTCTTTCGCTGGCAAACCGCAGCGCTCACGCAAGCCGTTCATAATAGGTGGCATCATTGTTGCATTATTGCTTGCGGTCTATGTGAGTGTTGCTGTCTACTTCACTTTTCATTTTATGCCGAATACCAAGATTGCCGGATCAGACGTTTCGCTTATGTCGGCAACCGAGGCCGAAGATGTGGTTGTGGGTGTGGTGGATGCCTATCAGTTTTCTCTTCAGGGGCAAGGTCTAAAACTTAGTTTGAAAGGTTCAGACTTAGCTTCTTCGCACAGCGCAGCGGAAGTAGCTCGAGAAGCGATGGCTGCCGAGAATCCTTGGGCTTGGCCAATAGAGATAACTCAGCAACACGATCAGACCCAGAAGCTTTCTTTGGCCTTTAGTGACTTGAAGGTTAAGGATGCCGTGCGTGAAGCGGTTGATGCGTATAATTCTTCAGCCATAGACCCCGTCAATGCAAATATTGCTTTCGATAAGACAAAAGGTGCCTACGTGGTGACGCCTGAAAAAATAGGTACGAAGCTCGATGCGGATATGCTGGTTGATGCTGCGTGGAAGGCGGTTTCTTCGCTTTCTCCCTCAATGACCGTAGGCGACGACTTCTTGCAAAAACCGACAATCTTTTCAGACGATGCCCGCTTAACAGCGGCAGTTGGTTCGGCGAACGCCTTGATTGCGGCAGATTTCTCGCTGATGATGGGGAAGGATAAAGCGGCTCAGGTGGACGCCTCCCTTATTTCTCAGTGGGTCAAACTTGGTGACGATTTTTCGGTGGCGTTTGACGATGCTGCGCTTACGGCATGGGCAAACGATCTGGCGAAGGCATGCAATACCGTAGGAACCACCCGTACCTATACGCGCGCGGACGGCAAGGCGATTAGTGTATCGGGTGGTGTGTACGGCTGGGAAGTGAAAACTGATGAGTTGCTGGCGCAGGTGAAGGAAGGTGTGGCAACTGGTCGTCGCGAGGCCCTTGAAATTCCTTGTGGGGCGAAGGGCGATGCCTATAACGGTGCAGGCAAGCGTGACTGGGGTAATCGCTATATGGATGTCGATCTAACCGAACAGCACGCGCGCTTTTACGACGAGTCGGGTGCAATTATTTGGGAGTCGGATATTGTAACCGGCATTCCCGATGGTGAGCACGATACACCCACGGGTGTGTATTGGGTTAATCGTAAGGCAAGTCCGTCTATTCTTAGCGGATATCAGGGTGAAACGAATACTTATAACACTGAGGTGCAGTACTGGATGCCGTTCGTGGGAGATGCTGTTGGTTTTCACGATGCTGAGTGGCAAAGCGCATTTGGTGGAACGCGTTACAAAGATGGTTTCGGAAGCCATGGTTGCGTGAACTTACCCACCGAAAAGGCGAAAGAACTCTATGCCTTACTAGTGGAGGCCGATACGGTGGTTTGTCACTGGTAGCAGATTGGTTGCGTTGTGCATGGCAAAAGCATGTTACGACCTCTTTGATATGAGAAGCCAGTACAAGTCTTTCATTTTAACCATGAGGTTTGGAATGATTGTAAAAATAGGGGACGATTCAAACTATTACTTGACCGACTTTTAGGTTTGTAGGGGTTGTGACAATGGGTGCTTTGTTGAACGATACGTTGAATGTGGGGCAAACGAGTGACGTTTTGCGCGCTGAAAACCTTGTGTACGGCTATGGAAAAGATCCGGTATGGAACGATGTATCCTTTTGCTTAAAGGCTGGAGAAGTGGCCTTTTTGGAGGGACCGAACGGTGCGGGAAAATCTACGCTTTTGCGTTGCTTAGCAGGATGGGATGCGCCGAGACGAGGCGAGGTGCAGTTTTGTGGCGAACGCTTTACCGGTTCGAATCGTATCCAGCGTTCGCGCATTGCTTTTGTTCCTGACGTACCTGCGTTCTATGACGACCTGACCGCTGGCGAGCATATTAGCTTTATGCTGAATGCCAATCGTTTATCCGTGGGTGAAAGTCCCGCTAATCGTCTTATGGAGGCGTTTGGGCTGGCGCGACATGCGGCTCAGCTGCCCTCGTCATTTTCTCGTGGCATGAGACAAAAACTTGCCTTGGTTTTGGCGTTTGCTTTACAACCGCGCTTGCTACTTTTTGATGAACCTTACGGCCCCCTTGACCGAGCCTCATCCATAGTTCTAAGCGGGCTTATTACTGAGGCGTGTAAAGGCGGTGCTACGGCTTTAGTGAGTTGTCATCACGATGTCCCGCAATTGAGCCCCGATATTCTTATGCGCCTTGAAGATGGTCGTCTGTGTGTTGCTGTGGAGAAAAGCGACAGTCATGTTGCATGATATGCGCTTGTTATTTTGGCTTCGTGCTCGGCATTTGCGTACGAAAACACTCTCGATGCTACACATCTTGGGGTCTGACTTTCAGCATGATCGCAGCTGGAGTGAGCGCGCGTACCAGTTTTATGCAATTATTGTCGTGGTGGCTTGCCTGGGTTTATTGTGGGCGGCACTCATCGATGCGGCAACAGCTTTTTTCTCGACAGCAGGCTTGCCGGTGGTGGAAGCCTTGTTTTTCGCCGGGTTCTTAGCGCCGATTGCTCTTTTTGTTGCGTTGGGTTTTGGTGCACTGCGTTCGTCAATTATTAAGTTATCTCGCCCCGATATTGCCTTTGTTGCAGCAAGTGCATTAGAGATGCGTGCCATTCTTGTGGTAGCTCTAGCTTTTGATGGGGTGATGGTGGGGGCAATGGCGGGTCTTGCTGGCTACCTGGTTGGTATGTGCTTAGGTGTTGGGCTGGGCGTGGTGGTGAATGTGCTACTAACTGCCTTTCTCGGTGCTCTCTTGGCGATTGCTGCACTAGACGCAGCTTGGCTTGTTGGTCTTGTTCGGTTGATTCTTGAGCAAACAAGACGTCGTTTGGTTGTGCTTGTGGTGCTTGCGGCGACAGTGTTGCTGGTGGCTAGTATTTGTTGTGGGTTAGTTCTGTTTGTGAACCCCAGTGCCGTTCTTGCAGATGGTGTTTACTGTTTGTGTGGGGTAGTAGCAGTGATGTCAATAGGAGAGCTTGTAGCGCTCGTGATGCTTGCTCCGCGTCTTGACGTTACCGCAGTGATTAAGCAAAACGCACTGTACGCCGAATTGCAGCCTTTTGGTATGCTTTCGCCACTCGATCCCGCGCTGGTGCGCGATTATCGACGTAGGGTTAAGTTGGCGGGGCGTCGCCCCCTCTTTCATCTGCTTACTACTACGGGACGAGGGGCTGTCGTGATGCGCGCTGCTCTTTCGACGGTTCGTCAATATGAGGGGATTCCGTCATTATTAATGCAGGGGGCTACTGCTGCCCCTTTGGGCCTTCTTGCTTTATCGGGTACGGGAGGTGTGGTTGTCTTTTTGTTTTGGTTGGTGCTGCTGGTTCAGTTTCCGCAGGGAGCACGTACCGGCACCCAGGCGTTTCGTGACGATACACGGGTGCGACTTATTCGTGATCGACTGCCATTTGGTGTGCTGGAGTTATTGATTCTTGACTCATTACCAGCATTCCTTCTGGTGAATATGGTTTCAATTATAGCGGTGGTCTTTATGCCGTTGCCAGGTATCTCTCTACTAGCCGCCCTCGTGCTTGTTGTGTTGATAAATGCGGGCATCTTTCTAAGCTGCGGTCTTGATGCCATTCGTCTTTTTCCGGGAGGCCCTCGTCCTTGCTATGAAATGGGAGCTTTTGCGCTGGTTGCAGTTGTGGCGGCATGCTCATTTTTGCTGTCACCCTGGTTTGTTGCTATTGGAATAGCGATTATGGGCGCCGTTGTGGCGTCGGTGGTTCATGGTGGAGTTGAATGCGCACACTAGGATAGATGCGCTGTTGCTTCTGGGGGGGGGGTGTCGGTCGGTGGTGCCTTTTGCACCCCACCCACCTTTGTTTGTGCTCTCTCCCGCAGTTGCTTTTCGGTTGTCTCCACTACGGCAATGGCGTATACTGCTCTGGAAGTTAGTACCAGCTAACACATTGATTGAATTTCGGAGAACCTTTTGACCACTTTGGACAACCTGCCCATAGGAAAGACTGCCACTGTGGTGGCCGTTGGCGGTGATGGGCCACTGCGCCAACATTTTCTTGATATGGGAATTATCCCCCAGGCCGATGTGACGATGGTCAAGCATGCTCCGATGGGAGATCCCGTAGAGGTGTGCATTCATGGCTACGAATTGACGTTGCGCTTAGCCGATGCACACAAGATCGAAATTGACGACATTCGCGACCGCTCATGTGCGGGGTGTCGTACGCCCGTGGAGCATAAACCACTGCCTCACCCAGGTTTAGGCGAAGGCGGCAAGTTTCACGATAGTCGGGATGGGGCCCCCCTGCCTGCCGGCACACCAATTACCTTTGCGTTGGCGGGTAATCAGAACTGCGGCAAGACTACGCTGTTCAACCAACTTACCGGATCGAACCAGCATGTGGGCAACTTTCCCGGAGTCACGGTTGACCGCAAGGATGGTACGGTTAAGAGGCACCCTGAAGTACTGGTTACCGATCTGCCGGGTATCTACTCTATGTCACCCTATTCCAGTGAAGAGGTGGTAACTCGACAGTTCCTGCTAGACGAGCGCCCTCGTGGCATCATTAACATCGTGGATGCTACCAATATCGAGCGCAACTTGTATTTGACTATGCAGCTCATGGAGTTGGGAATGCCCATGGTGCTGGCTTTGAACATGATGGACGAGATGGAGGGAAGCGGCGGTACTATCCATGTGAACACGATGGAGAAGTTGCTGGGTATCCCCGTGGTTCCCATTACTGCGGTGAAAGGAGAGGGCACCGCTGAGCTAGTGGATCATGCTCTGCATGTGGCCCGTTTTCAAGAGCCACCTATCCGCCAAGACTTCTGTTCGCCCGAAGAGCATGGTGGCGCTGTTCATCGCTGCCTGCATGGCATCATGGAACTGGTAAGCGATCATGCGGAGCATGCGGGCATTCCGCTGCGATTTGCTGCCAGCAAGCTGGCAGAGGGTGATGCGTTGGTGCTGGAAAAACTCCACCTCGATCAAAACGAGAAAGATATGCTGGAGCATATTGTGTTACAGATGGAGGCAGAGCGAGGGCTCGACCGTGCGGCGGCAATTGCTGACATGCGATTTAGTTTTATTAGTCGTATCTGTGATGAGGTAGTAGTTAAGCCTGGGTGTAATCGTGGGCATGCGCGCAGTGAGCGCATTGACCGGATACTTACGGGTACTTATACGGCCATTCCGGCGTTTGTTGCTATTATGGCGCTGGTGTTTTGGCTTACGTTTAATGTGGTGGGAGCGTGGCTATCTGAGATGCTCGATTTCGGCATCTCGCAACTTACCAACTTGGTGGCAGAAGGGCTTGCTGCTGCAAATGTTAATGAGGCACTGCAATCGTTGGTTATCGACGGTGTGTTCAACGGCGTAGGTAGTGTGGTGGGTTTCCTTCCTATTATCGTTACGCTGTTTTTCTTTCTATCTTTGCTGGAAGATTCCGGTTATATGGCGCGTGTAGCTTTCGTTATGGATAAGTTATTGAGAAAAATTGGCCTTTCGGGTCGTAGTATTGTACCTATGCTGGTGGGTTTCGGTTGTACGGTGCCGGCTGTTATGGCCAGTCGCACCCTTCCCTCCGAACGTGATCGTAAGATGACTATCCTACTCACGCCGTTTATGAGTTGTTCGGCAAAGCTCCCTATCTATGCATTTTTCGTTGCGGCCTTTTTCCCCCATGATGGGGCAGCTGTTATGGTCGGTCTCTATTTTGGTGGAATGGCGATGGGCATTCTTATGGCACTCTTGCTGCGTCGCACCATGTTTTCTGGTGAGGCAGTGCCTTTTGTTATGGAGCTGCCAAACTATCGTCTTCCGGGTGTGCGCAGTGTGTTTCAACTCCTGTGGGAGAAGGCGAAAGATTTTCTTGAACGTGCATTCACGGTTATCTTTGTGGCGACCATTGTTATCTGGTTTTTACAGACGTTCGATTTTGGGTTGAATATGGTTGCCGATTCCGCCGACAGTATGTTGGCGGTGGTAGCGGGCTGGATCGCCCCAGTATTTACTCCGCTTGGCTTCGGCGATTGGCGTATCTCTACTGCATTAGTTACGGGTTTTATCGCGAAGGAAAGTGTTGTGTCTACGCTATCGGTACTATTTGGTAGCACGGCTGCTCTCGTATCGGTTATGAGTACCGTTGCCGCGTTGGCTCTGCTGGTGTTTTGCTTGTTGTATACGCCGTGCGTTGCTGCTATAGCTTCGGTGCGTCGTGAGTTGGGGGGTCGCTGGGCCTGGGGGATGGCTTTGGGTCAGCTTGCCGTCGCGTGGGTGGCTGCGTTCGTTGTTCACGGTGTAGGCTTGCTGCTTGAGGTGGGCCACGTGAATGGGTGGACTTTGGCTGTCGGGACGGTTTTGGTGGTGCTTACCGCACTGGCGATACGCCGCCTACGACGCCGACGTGCTGTTGGTCCTGCGTGTGCGGGCTGTAGCGCACGTAGTTGTGCGGGCTGTGCTCAGGCAGGCGCATCTTCTGCCAAGGTTACAGATGATAAGCATACACACGCTAGCTTATAGACAGTTTTGATCGGCGGGTAAGGGGGCACGTATGGAGGCGCGCAGTATTCTTGTCGTTGAAGACGATTCGGATATCAATACGTTGCTGGCTCGGATTATGAAACGAGAAGGCCATTCAGTAATTCAGGCTTTTTCTGGTACCGAGGCGTTACTGCAGTTAGATCATGAGAAAATTGATCTCATTTTATTGGATATGATGTTACCCGGAATGGACGGCCCAACGTTCATCGCCACCTTGCGTAACGATCGGAAATTGAGTGTACCTGTTGTTGTGGTGTCGGCGAAGGCTGGTCTATCCGACAAGATAGATATGCTGACTCAAGGCGCAGATGACTATATTGTTAAGCCCTTTGAACCTGAAGAGGTTGCGGCGCGCGTTCAGGCTGTTCTCAGGCGTGTTTGCGGTAATGCGACCGGCAACAACGAAGAATCTTACGTTTATAAGGACTTGCGTCTCGACGTGCCTACACGGAGGGTGTCCCTTAATGATGTTGAACTGTCTTTGACGGCGCATGAATTCGACATATTACATACGCTTATCCAAGAACCCGATAAAGTGTTCTCTCGTGAACTTCTCTATGAACTGGTGTGGAAGGGTGGTTACTACGGCGAGGATAATGCTGTCAACGTGCATGTGAGCAATATTCGTAAAAAGTTGGCGGCTATCGATCCTCAAGGTACGTATGTGAAAACGGTTTGGGGTATTGGCTTTAAGCTGTCATAGACAGCGCAGCGTGTTTTACATCCTGTCGTTGCATCTCGGCGTGCTACCGCACGTCCCGCACGCTTCCTTGCGTTACCATCTACGCGCTTCGACGAGGCTTTACGATTTCCTTAATCTTTCTTGAGGACTTATTTCATGGTTGCGCAATAAGATTCTCTCAAAATAAACAACCGTACGAAAGGGAGAGCCGATTCTATGGAAGTAGTGCTGGAAACTCGAGAGCTATCCAAACGCTATCGTGATATGAGTGCGCTGCGTGACGTAAGTATGAGTGTTCGACGCGGTGATATTTGTGGCGTAGTGGGAGACAACGGTGCGGGAAAGACGACCTTATTCAAGCTGCTTTGTGGGCTAGTGTTTCCAACACAAGGAGAATTGAGTCTCTTCGGTGAAAGCGGGGAGCATAATCTTGGTCGGCAGCGAGCGCGCATGGGGGCTATTATTGAGCAGCCGGGTTTTTATCCTGCGCTTAGTGTAGAAAAGAACCTGGAATGTTGCCGTATCCAAAAAGGGGTGCCAGGTAAGGATGCGGTGGCGCACATACTCGATGTCGTAGATCTTGCCTATGCTAAAGATCGGGTAGGTAAGAACTTGTCGATGGGCATGAAGCAGCGACTGGGTCTAGCGATGGCTCTTATGGGAGAGCCGGAGGTATTGATTCTCGATGAGCCTACAAGTGGTCTTGATCCTAGTGGCATTGCGGAAATGCGTTTACTACTGCAACGACTTAATCGCGAAAAAGGTATTACTGTCGTAATATCGAGTCATCACTTGTCAGAACTTGAGCAACTGGCCACAACGTATGCTTTCTTGAGAAGTGGATGCCTGGTTGAGCAGGTAAGTGCTGAGACGCTACGGGAACGTTGCGCCGACTGTGTTGATATTGGTGTGTCAGACACAGCACGCTTTACGGCGCTTTTGGAAAAGGAACTGCATCACGAGCGGTATCAGGTGCTTGCGAGCGGTACGGTGCGTATTTTTAACCCCCGTTTGGGCATTGAGGCGTTCAGTGGTCTTGCTAGCAAATATGGCATGGATGTGTATCAACTGGAACGACGCCAGATGTCGCTTGAGCAATATTACTTACAGATGAGAGAGAAGGGGAATGCCTGATGCTGAATTATTTAAAAAGCGAGTGGTACCGCATTTCTCATGGGAAAGAGATATACGTGTTCGTAGGCATCTTGTGCGCGATTGTTCTTGCTGCGAACGTGCTTTTGAGACTTATGGCGGCAACGCCTGACTTCCCTTACGCTACCGTACGCTTCTCTTTAAGTAACGTGATTGCGTCTTTGGGGCTACTATTTTTCGTGGCAGGAATTATGGTGTGGGTGTTGTTTGCTGATGAGTGGAAAGATGGTACGTTCAAAAACGCCCTTGCCTATGGGATATCGCGTCGCAACATATTTGTGGGAAAGTGTCTCGTGTCGGTGCTGGTGGGGCTTGTGGGGCTGATGGTGGTTCTTGTTGTGTATATTGGTAGCGCCGTACTGTTGCTTGAGGGTTCAACGGAATCGGTTGTCTATCTACTGAAAGGTGTTGCTACTGCACTTCCCTTTACGATTGCCTGCGTAGTTTTGGCGGTAGCCGTGATAGCCACCTTGCCGAAGTTGATTGTAGAAATTTGGGTATGGCTGGCTATTGTGAGCATTATTCCTGCGGCGCTTAATATGATTGGACTCGTATTTGAGCCAGTAGCGGTGGTTGCCAGTTGGATGCCGGCGAATTTTTTTGCGCATGAAGTGATTATTAATCAAAGTGGTACGGCTCAGTTTTTATGGGATACGCCAGAAGGTTTGACGAAGTGTCTTGTCTCTGGGTTTGTGGGTGTGGCGGTGTTTGCCATCGTAGGTCTGTGGCGTGTCGAAAAGACCGAGTTGTAGGCGAAGGGACGACTACCGTGAATAGTGTGCTTGTAATCATGCTCGCACTGGCTCTCGTTATTGCGGCATTGATGGCTGCGCGCTATTTTTTGCTCAAGCGATCCATTCGTCGTGCAAATCAAGAATTGCGCGAAATTATCTTACATTTGGATGAGAATCGTATTGTGAAACTAGTTAGCCCCGATGACGATTTCGAAACATTTTTGCAGACGGTGAATTCTTCGCTCTCGAACATTCGACAGCAAGGGGTGCTGCTCGCGCAGCATGAAGCTGATCTTCGCTCTCAAGTGGAGAGTATTAGCCACGATCTCCGCACGCCCCTTACCTCTTTGCAGGGCTATTTATCGCTTGTTGACGAGGACGACTTGCCCGACGAGACACGCGCGTCGCTTGCGATAGTTGCGCGCAAAGCGCAGCAGCTGCAACGTCTCGTCGTGCAGTTTTATGAGCTGTCGTGTTTGCGCGACGAAAAGTTTGTACTGCAGCTGGAGATCGTCGATGCTGGTCGCTTGTTGCGAGAATCAGCAGCGGGTCACTACGCGCTGTTTCACGAGAGGGGGCTGGATGTGCGGCTTTCGGTGCCGCAGCATCCTCTTTGGACGCGGGCAAATGAGGATGTGCTGGATCGAGTGTTTGCAAATTTACTGAACAATGCTGGTAAGTATGCAAAAACGAAATTCGAGGTGGTTGCGTCGGATGTGACTATCGGGTCTGATGCTTCGACACCGCGGGTTTTTATATCATTTGCCAACGACACCGATCGAGTTGGGGAAGATGAGGTGGCTCAACTGCTTGAGCCGTTCTATACCATCGATGCCTCTCGTTCGCAAGAAAGTTCGGGCCTTGGGCTGACGATTGCTCGCCAGCTGGTCGAGCAAATGAGTGGTACTTTTCAAGTCAGACGCGAGGTGCGCAATAAAGGCTCATGGATCGTTTTTGAGATCCAGCTTGACGCGGTCGATTGTCCCGATGCTTTGCATCCTAATAATGCGTCCCTCGTTGCTGTTCGCTAACTTAAGAATAATCAATTCGATTCTTGATTTCGAGAAATAGTCTCGGCGGATAACGTAGCTACAAGAAGCTTGATTCCCTGTGGTTTTTAGCACACGGGGCGCTCGTTCAACGCTTTTCTCACGCAACCTTGTTTTACGGCAAGGTTGCAAAACCCACGTTCCCCACACATTATTTTCCACTCGCGGACAATTCGGCACCGATTACGCGCAGGCGAAATGCTACCTGCTTGACCTTGTAATGGTTGCAACCCCCATGATGGCGCTACGCCGGACGAACCAAGGGCTTCAGCCATCCTCGGGTCGACGAGCTTGCTCAATCTGTCCACCCTTAACAAGAATATGGCCGAGAGAACAACGAAAAGGAGGCAAGACATGAACGCCAAACAAAACGCTGGGTACTTACCGAAGAATCGAAACTCTTACCAACTCGAGAGGACGGGTTTTGTAGCTCACGCAATGCTGCCTTCGGCATCGAGTACTGCAAACCGAGTTCCCGTGACAGACCTGGCCGAGCGTGACTTGTTCGCCTTTTTCGCTAGCGATACGGTGGATCGCGTATCGAAGATTGCGGCTATCGCATCTCTTTCCGATGTCGAAAAACTTGTCGCATTAGCTTCGTATGATCTTCCGGCATTTGTTCGTCGCGATGCCCTGCGTCGCATTGATGCGGTACTCAATGGAAGCCCTTTGTCCGAAGATAGCCTTGTTCGTCTCGCGGTATGTTTAGCAAAACAAGAACTCATTGCCTATACCGTCGTACTTATGGACATTGCAGACTACGACTGGTGTGTACATTGTGACGAAGATACCGTAACAGCACTTTGCTTAGCGCTTGATCAAAATCAAAGCGCACACGAGTCTATCCTTCTGGAAGACGCGTTTGCTCATCTTATGCACAGCCGTCCGGACCTTGGCTGCAACCTGCGTGCATGTAGCCCCGGCAAACTTCACCTCAAGGCTATGTACGATCCGCTTATTGTGAATAACATGGTGTACATCGACCTGACCAAAGAAGACAACGTCGCGTAAGTTCGCGTATCCGAAAACTGACCAGAAGGGACTACTATTATGGAGCACAACACGCGTGCAGCCTTCATCAGGCAAATGCTCAAAGACGAGGAATCTATTGAGCCCACTCAGGATTTCAGCTACAACGCCAACCTAAAGAGCAGGCAGGACTATGATGAGATGTATCGGCGCTCCATCGAGGAACCTGAAGCATTTTGGGGCGAAATGGCCTATGAGTATCTGGATTGGTTTAAGTCGTTCGATGCGGTAGAGGAGTACGATTTCTCTTCCGAGAACCCTTATGTGCGCTACTTCCGTGGTGGCGAACTGAATGCATCCTATAATTGCCTCGACCGTCACCTTATTGGTCCACGTCGCAACAAGGCCGCTTTCATCTGGCAGGGAGAGCCGTCGGAGGATGTGGATATCTACACTTATCAGAGGCTGCACCGCGAAGTGTGCAAGGCAGCCAATATGCTGAAGAGCCTCGGCGTGAAAAAAGGCGACCGTGTGGTTCTGTATTTGCCTATGGTTCCCCAATTGGCCATTAGCATGTTGGCTTGCGCCCGCATTGGTGCTGTGCACTGCGTCGTTTTCAGCGGACTTTCTGCTGAAGCGTTAAAGGATCGCATTAATGATTCGGGTGCGAGCGTTATCATCACCTCGAATTACGGTTATCGTTCGGGTAAAATTTTGCATCTGAAGGATATTTCTGATAAAGCTTTGGAAATGTGTCCCAGCGTCGAATACTGTATCGTTACGCGTCGTCTTGAGATGCGTACCGAAATGGTGGCCGATCGCGATGTATGGTGGGACGATCTTATGGCTGGTCAGTCGCCAGTATGCGAACCCGAGCCCATGGAGTCTAGTGATCCTTTGTTCATTTTGTACACGAGCGGCTCCACGGCGAAGCCGAAGGGTATTCTGCACGGTACCGGCGGGTACCTGTTGTATGCCACGCTTACGGCGAAATATGTGTTCGACCTTAAAGAAACTGACATTCATTGGTGTACAGCTGATGCTGGATGGATTACCGGACATTCTTACCTTGTGTATGGTCCGCTTTCCAACGGTACTACTTCGCTTATGTTTGAAGGTGTGCCCAGCTACCCGAAGCCCGATCGTTTCTGGGAAGTGGTGGAGAAATTTGGCGTAAATATTCTCTACACTGCTCCCACGGCCATTCGCGCCATGATGAAGGACGGCGAACGTTGGGTGAACAATCACGACATTTCGTCCTTGCGTTTGCTTGGATCGGTGGGTGAACCCATCGCACCAAAGGCCTGGATGTGGTATTACTCCACTATTGGACGCGGTCTGTGTCCCATTGCTGATACCTGGTGGCAAACGGAGACGGGCGGCATCATGATTACTACGCTTCCTGGCGCGTTGGATATGAAGCCTGGCTCGGCGGCGCTCCCGTTCTTCGGTATTCAGCCGAAGGTGGTGCGCGATGATGGTACCGAGGCCGGTCCGAACGAGGGGGGCAGCTTGGTTATCGATCGTCCTTGGCCGGGTATGATGCTCGGTGTCTATCAAAACGAGGAAGTGTACCGCAATACCTACTTCCCCGTGGCAGGCCACTACCTTACCGGCGACGGCGCCTATCGCGATGAGGATGGTTATTTCTGGATTACGGGTCGTATTGACGACGTCATTAATGTGTCGGGTCATCGCTTGGGAACGGCTGAGGTTGAAAGTGCGCTTATCTCGTACTTCAAGGTTGCCGAGGCTGCCGTGGTGGGCTGCCCGCATTCTGTGAAGGGTGAAGGTATCTATGCATACGTCATCGTGAAGGAAGGCACCGTTATTAGTGACGATTTGCGTTCCGATCTGGCGAATCATGTGCGTGAAGTTATTGGGCCTATTGCGACACCCGATGTGATTCACTTTACGGCAGCATTGCCCAAGACTCGTTCGGGTAAGATTATGCGGCGTATCCTGCGTAAGATTGCCGCGAAGGAAACTGAGAACTTGTCTGATCTCTCAACATTGTCTGACCCTTCGGTGGTGCACGATTTGATTCAGGAGACAAAGCGCATGAGTGCGTAATCTAACTACGACATACCCCTCTCATACTGCCCGCAGCGATCTACCCTCGCTGCGGGCAGCTCTATTAGAGGGCCTATAAGCCCCTTGAGAACATTCTTGCCCCTTGAGAGCATTTTTATCCTATAGCCCGCATTTTATTGTGGTCTCTAGAGGGGAAAAGGTGTTGGTGTGAGGGCGCTATCCATATTTACCAGTATCGATAGATGAACCAAATAGTCTTCGGACGACTCCGACATTAGGTATGAGTTCATATCTAATTCGTAGAGTGGGCTCATGGCCTGAAATCCTTCTCTTTCGATAAAGGCAAACAGTTTCGCGTAAGATTGATCGATAGTGCTGGTACCTCCACGGTGAAGAAATACCGCATAGTTACCCTTGGGCTTGCGTAGAATACGCCCCTCGAAGCGAGCATCATTCTTAGGCGGAGATATCCAGGTGAGAAGCTGGGTGTAGTAATATTCCTCAGGGTGCTTCCAATCGGGGATATCGACAATGCGACCTAAGGGGAAGGTGGCCATACCTGCAGTATTGCGGCAGAAATCCGAGTGGGCGCTCATAGCATGTGCGTAGGCATGTTTGGTTCGCTCGGGCTCTACGTCGGTGGTTAGAAAGCAGAGCTCGTCCCAGTAGGCCAGATTGGCTTTTTCTTTAGGAAAAGACAGTGCGCGCTGTGTGATGTAGCGCATCTTCTTCATCATGCCGATGCGTGCATCCAGTATGTCGCGCTGGCGCTGCATACGGTCGATATTCGTTTGAATACTACCAAGAAACAGGTCTGTCGTGCGATTGTCGAGGTATTCTTTAATTTCTTTGGTAGACATACCGGCGTCTGCGAAGAACCTAATAACGTCAAATAGATACAGCTGCTTTAGTGAGTAGTAGCGATAACCGTTGTCGGCTACTTCTTTGGGTTTTAGAAGACCAATCTTGTCATAGTGAATGAGCAGCTCCCTGCTGACGTTGCACATCTGCGCAAATTCGCCTGTAGATAAAAGCAGGGATGGCTCCATGGAAGTCTCCTTTCGCTGCCGGGCACAAGAAAGCCCAGTGTCTTTTATAGTCTAGCAGTATGTTGGGCAACGGGTGTGCAACGAACGGGCAGCGAGGTGGAATGCGCCGCTAGCGTCAAGGAGCTATGCGGTGAACAGCTTTTGTACCTCGTCTATCAATTGTCTGCGCATGAACACCAAGATTCCCAAAGCGAACACGCTTGCTGCGAGTGCACTGGTAAGGGCTAGTACGTTCCAAGTGGTAAGACCAAGGGCAATTAATGCCAACGGAGCCAGTCCCAGTACCACGTCGAACACGAGGTATTTAGCATACCCTGAAATAAAGGTGCCTTGAAATACCGCTACTAGTACCGTATCGAACACTAATGCTACCAAGCAAATTCCGGGTATGACAAACGTCGTTACGAAGAGATTGTGCGTTACGAGAAACCATACCGCAGCAATGGCTAGCAAGATAAGAAAGTAGCGTACGACCACGCGCAAGAAGTCGGGGGAATGTATAAGGATGTTGCGCACGAATAGGTAGTTCACCACCAGCGCCAAGCAGACGGATAACACGATATCGCCTGGCAATGACAGAAGGTAGCCGAGGAACACCATGACCATCAGGCAAACTCCTGTGGTGAATGCCAGTACCGCCAGTGCCATGATCCCCGATTTCTTTACTTCGTTTTTGGGAAACACGGCAGGCTCTGCTTCGCCGGTAAGTTTTGCCTGACAAAGCGGGCAGTAGTCGAGATCTCCGGTAAACTCGACACGACATTTGCCGCAACGCCTCATAAAGCACCTCCGCGCCCGGTCTTGTTGGTGTTGATGTGGCCCTCTATGCCCTCAGACGAGAAGTAGCGGCAGAAGTTCTTCACTATACCCAGATTGGAGAACACGGTGGAGATACCGATGCTCAAATCATCGCCGAACGAGCACACCATGAAGTTAAGGCCGGTAGTTGAGGTGAGCACATTAACATCGTGCACATGAGCGGCGACGTCGGCGTCCAGCTCGATGGCTCCCAGGCTTGAGACAGTGGTGGTGGTCTCTCGCGAGGCTGCCCAATCGGCTATTTCCAGGCCGATGTCTTTCACGAACAAGGGCGCGAAGCGTAGAGCAAGGTTCTTCTCGAGGGCTACCATGCGATTCATGCGCAATTTGAGGCTCTCGGCTTGCACTGCCTCTTTGAGTTGGTTCTGCACGTGTGCGGCCACGACTTCGAGTGGCTCGTCTGAGTCTCCGGGCACGTAGGTTACGTAGGCTAGCCCGAAGAAGTTCTTGGTGGTAGCCGATTCGAATATCCGGCGCAAATCTACCGGTACATCCATACGGATGGCGCGCTGACGGTCGCGGCGTGGCATTTCTGTGCGGATGGCACATATGATTGCAGCTATTACGAGTGAGGTGAGGGTCACGTTGTGTGAACGAGCTAGGTTGAGTACGCGTTGTACAGGAAGATGATACTCAAGGAACGTGGGGTCGGCTGGGTCTTTCCAGCCTGTTAGGCGGTATACGTTGGGTACGAAAGTGGGAGCCGCCTTATCTCGCTCGAAGTATTTGTCGAAGCTGTCTTCAGACTTCTGGTGGTCGGAGCCGTCGTATTCCAGAGGTGCGCCCTCTACGTCGTAGCGCTCCTGTACGTAGGCTTGTAGAAGGGCTTTGAAGAAGCTTAAGGTTCCGCGCCCGTCCGACACGATGTGGGATACCTCAAGGTTGATACGGCAGCGGTAGTAACTCACGCGGAATAGGATGCTTTTCGCATGGACGTGCAGGCCGAAGCAGATGGGTAGGTTCTCTCGGGTTGCGACGGGCGGTTGGGCTGATTGTTCTAGGTAGTGCCAGAACATGCCGCTTCTTAGGCACACGTTAAAGTTGGGAAATACCTCGACGGTCTTTTCGAGCGCGCGCTGCAGAGCGCCTTCATCCACCTCATCACCTAAGGTTGCGGCATAGCGGAACACCGTCTGGGCCGAGCTTCCGGCCTGGGACGAGTAGAACTTGCCCACGTTGTCTAGTCGATACCAACTATCTCGAGCCACGCGCGTCTACCCTCCTGTTCCAATTCATCTCCGTCCAGGAAATGTTTGATAATGCGGTATGTATTGCGTACGACGGGCAATACCGATGGATACAGGAGGTATCCATGTACGGCGTCAAGCACGCGGTAGCACCGCACCTCGCACTGGTCGTCGGCAAGGCGTTGCGCATAGGTTTCACCCTCGTCGCGTAAAGGGCAGAGCTCAGCCGTTATCATGAGTGTGCGTGGCTGCTCCGAGAGGTCGGGTTCAATCAGTGGAGCGAAGTAAGGATTGCGTGCATCTTCGGGGGAAGACCGATACAACTCCATGTAGCCTTGGATGTCGCGCCAGGAAAGTAGGTAGTCCTCGCCGTTTTCGCGCACAGAATTGAAGATGGTCGAGTGGGGATCGTGGTCGTTATACGTGACGGGATAGAGCAGTATCTGCGTGCGCGGCGCGAACGTGCCACGATCACGCGCCATAAGGGACACCACGGCGGCTAGGTTGCCCCCTGCGCTGTCACCGAACAGTACAATGTTGTTTGCGTCTACGTCGTCGAGGAGTGTGCCCTCATGTAGCTGTCGGGCCACTTCGTAACAGTCTTCAGGCGCCTGAGGAAAGCGGTGCTCGGGAGCGCGGCGGTAATCTACCGACACTACGCGGCGTTCCAGCTTTAGGGCCATGGTGGTGCAGGCATCGGTGTAGAAGTCTACGTCTCCATTAACCCATCCACCGCCATGAAAGAACAGAATAGTGCCGCGATAGTCTTCAGTGAGCTGCCATCCGTCGGCCAATGAGAAGTCGATGTCGAGTGGGGTGAACACGCGGAGGGGTACCTGGTAGCCGTCAGACATGGTCGCGGTCAGGTTGTCTATGCGACAACGGGGGTCGGGAATCGTAAGCTTTGCACTCATATCCTCTGCCACGCGTTGTGTTTTGTAGAAGCTTTTGATGTCAGGCCTAATCCAGGTGACCGCTCGAAGTGCCGTGAGTATTGCCTTGTTAAGGGGCATGACGGTGTCGTCCTTTCTTTGGTCGACCGGTGCGGGCCGTGTGCTAGGCTTGTCGCGAGTACGGGCGCTGTGCTGCCCACGTGCATCCTAGCATAAGCATGCGGCTTCGTGAGCATGATGCTTGGTAGGTAAGGAGGTTGTGTGTTCCCCGTTGATAGCCTCCGCGCTAGGCTCCTCGCTGTTCGTGGGTATCTTGTCAGCCGATGGTTGAGGTCGCCGTAGCGCGCCGCGGGCTCGGGGTCGTGTCCCTCGCGGCGTGTGACGGCGCTTGTCGCATTGCTTATACCGAGGTTCCGTCGCCGAACAGCAGCTTGCGCTCCGAGCCTGCAAGCGCCGAGCGCGCCTGGTCGCGCAAGTTGTTCATGCCGCTGAGGAACTGACGGTACATCACGAGCGTAAGATAGCGGCCCCTTGACGTCAGTGTCAGCTCTTCGGGGTTGTCGGTCGCGAATGCCCCGTTCGCGCGCATGAAAGCCATTTCCAGCGGAAGCCCCGCCTCCACACTGCAGCCGAATTCCCGCTTGAAAGCCGCTTTGTCGAGGCGTAGGCGGTACAGGCTCAGTAGGAAGCTGTATCGCATAAGGTCTTTGCGACCCATTTTTGCCTTGCCCATGAGGGGCATCCGTCCTGCCGCGATAGCCTCGTTGTACGCGCTGATGCTGAACGTGTTGACGTACAGGTAGCCGCGCAGGTGGGTGATGGATCCGCTTCCGATGCCCGGATATTCTGTGTAGGAGGTTTGATACTCGTCGATCTGGGATTGCCTTCCTTCGTCGCTGTTGCCGATCGCTCGGTTAAACGTCCAGATGGTGCAGCGTTCGAAGAACGGGTCGCTTCCCTCCGCCAATACGCCGTCCAGCAGATGGTAGAAGCGGCGCTCGCGCTCGTAGTCCATCTTACCTAGCGTGCTTGCCATCTTGCGCGTGGTCGCAGCCGACACGTAGAGTGGCGAGAACGTGACCTGCCGGCTTCCGCAGTCGACGATCTTCTCCAGGTCGCTTATGAGGATATCCTCGGTCTGGGTGGGAAAGTTGAAGATCATGTCCACATTGAGTGAGTCGAAGTAAGGGAGCGCCTCGGCGATGCGCTCTAGGATCTCCTCGCCGCTTCCGTATTTGTCGAAACGGTCCATCTGCTTCAGTAGTCCGTTGTCGAAGCTCTGCACGCCCACGGAAAGGCGTTGGATGCGGCCCTTCAACTTCTCGAGGTAAGGCTGCGTCAGATGGTTGGGGTTTGTCTCCGAGGCTACCTCGGCAATGCTGAAGTTCTCGCGTGCAAGGTCGAGGGTTTCGCACAGCTCGTCGATCATAACCGTGGGAGTTCCGCCTCCCACGTAGATGCTCTCGAAGTCGTAGCCGAGGTCCTTCAACATGAGCATCTCCTTGCGCATACTGGCGAAGTACGGCCGGGCGACTTCCTCCCGGAACGGGTAACGGTTGAAGCTGCAGTATGGGCACAACCTCTCGCAGAAAGGCACGTGCAGGTAGAGCAGGTACTTCTGTTGCGGAAGAGGTGCGGGCATGGTGGTCTCGTCGGTTGGCTTGAGTGTTAGGTGACGTTCGGTCATGGCGTGGATTAGGTTGGTGAGTATGCGTTCGGACAGCATGGCTTCTCCTGCTGATGTCAGATGGCTTGGGATGGGAGGTGCGGCGGGTACGGTTTGCACTAAGGCAGACGGCAGGGTCTCCCGAACAGATGCAACCGCATGCGCGTTGCAAGAGAAATGTCGCCCGCGTTTGGGGAGAATGGGTGCGATCGAAGGCGCACGAGAAGAGAGCCGATCATGGTCGGAACCTCGCTTTCCAGGGCTCGAATCGACGGATGGGCATTCCGACTTCGCCTCGTCTGGACGGTTCGCATACCTGCGAATTAACCCGCCCATCAGCGTTTACGGTTACTGGTATAGTACGGGATTCGCACCCGTATTCCCCCAAACGATCTTTTGGAAAACCGCTCGCGCCGCGTCCGGCGCAACCATCAATGCCAATTGCTTATCCGTGCATGGTACCTCAAAACCGGACGCTTTCGGGACGTTGGTTGCAAAAGATCCCGGTTGCTTTCGGCTACCGCGTCAAGTCGGGTAGAATAGGGGGTCTTGTCAAGGAAGGGGCTCGTTATGTTCGAAATCACTCCAGAGGCGCGTGCGCAGGCATGTTGGTCAGTACCAGGCGGTTCTGCGCGGGCGGTGTGCCTGTGAGCCGGCAGACAATGCCTGGCGCGCCCGTGCCAGCAAACCCGAACATCCCTGGCGAACTGGCGGAAGTGCGGTCGCTTGTTGCCTGGATCGATCAGAAGGGTGACGGCGACCCGTTCGCCACGCATGTACGCCTGTCTGGCGACGAGGTCGCCCATGCCGACTTTACGCTGCTGGAGCTGTCTTCATCGCGGGTGAACCGATGTGCTTTTGCAGGCTGCTGCTTTACGCGTTCGTCGTTCTCTGATGTGACGTTTTTTGGCTGCGATTTTTCGAACTGCGATTTTTCGGAGGCGAATTTCACTCGTTGTACGTTCTCGTCGTGTAAATTTATGGGTGCGGATTTCACTGAAGCGGTATTCTACCGTGTGGAGCTGTGTGACTCGACCGCATCTTATGCGGCGTTCACTAAGGCGAAGCTGAGCGACCTGAACGTACGGGCGTGTGACTTATCGCAGGCTCATCTTGTTGAAGCACGCTTGGTGCGTGTGTCGTTCGAGGACGTGCGCTTCGTGGGGACAAGCTTCTTCCGCACCAGTTTGACAGACGTTGATATGACGACGTGTCAGCTGGCCGATATCGTGTTATCTGACCAGATGGGCGAGTTGCGCGGCTGCGTCATGGATCTGTACCAAGCGGCTGGCATCGCTCGGCGTCTTGGCGTGGAGATCAAAGACTAAGGGAGTGCTGATGGCTTCTTGTTGTGAGGGCTAGGTAATGTGGACAAAATGTCTCCTCATTCTTTATCCTTTTTTGAGATTAATTATCCACCTGTCATTCTGAACAGGAGATTCCTTGATTGGGGTTGTGCGCTCTAGTATTAAGGGACCGAAATCTATAGAATCGGTGGTCTTGTTGTCCATTACTCTTTAACTTATATATGGTGTTCGGGTTGGTGAGGGTCGCTCCGAGTCAAAATGCGTGCTTAGTGATTCAAAAACCCGTTCGGTTACATAAATGGGGTAGGTTGAATTCTTAAATGCAACAGAGGGGCGCTTTGCTTTGTCTTGCAAGCGAAGCTTGCAGCTCCTCTCGCATAAATGGTATAAAACAAGTAGCAAATATGATGAACGAACAGTAGGGGGCGAGCTTAGCTGTGTTAGACTTCCATGAGCGGCATCGATACGCCGCATTTAGGCTGTTGATGTCGTTGAGGGAGGCAGACGCGTGATAGATAAATCCCTTTTTGCGCTTCCGGGCGTAAAGGTTGCGCTTCTGCTGTTGGTTGCTCTTGACCTCGTTCGAGTGTTTGCTGTGGTGGGGCAGGCGTGGGCACTTGCTGCCGCCATTGTAGGTTTATGGAATGGTGCTCCCTTGTCAGATCAGGTAGGGTGGATAGCCCTTTTTGTTGGCTGTTTTGTGGGTCGCCAAATACTTGTGTATGGACAGCAAGCTTATTTGGAAAACTATGCTGCGACTCGTGCCGACGAATTGCGCACGCAGTTGTTGAAAAAGGTATTCGATGGCGGCGCGAGTGTGGTGCAGGCTCATGGCACAGGCAAGGTGTCTACCTTGGTACTGGAGGGTATCGATCAGGTGGAAACGTATATCCGCCTTATCCTACCAAAAGCCGTAGGGGTTGTTATTATTCCGCTGGTACTGTTGGTGTGGATATTCCCTTTAGACTGGGTGTCGGGCATTATTGCGGTTGTTGCCTTTCCGTTTATCATCCTATATATGGTTATTTTGGGGCACACTGCCCAAGATGAAGCCGCCAAACAGCATGCGACCTTTCAAGTTATGTCTAACCATTTCATAGATTCGTTGCGCGGTATTGATACGTTGAAGTTACTGGGTCGGGGGCGTGCCCATGGGGCGAGCATTTTTGGGGTGAGTGAACGCTTCCGCGAAGCCACTATGAAGACCTTGCGTGTGGCGACGTTGTCCTCGAGTGTACTCGATCTGTTTGCTACTGCATCGCTGGCCGCCGTGGCGATCATGCTAGGTTTTCGTTTGATAGACGGTTCGCTTGCGTTCTTTCCAGCACTGATTGTGCTGATATTAGTACCTGAGTATTTTAAGCCGGTGCGCGAGTTTGCGGCCGACTACCACGCCTCACTCGACGGCAAGAATGCGCTGGTATCTATTCAAAAGCTCATCGGGGAGCGCGAGCAGTCTCACCGGTTGCAGGCTCTGCCTTCTTGGGATGCTTCTTCAACGATAGAGCTACAAGGGATTGGGTTTTCTTACCCTGATTATGAAGCGTTGTCGGAAGTATCTTTTCGTGCGAGCGGTTTTCAAAAAGTGGGTATTGTAGGCGCGAGCGGTGCTGGCAAGAGTACTCTGGTAAACCTACTGGGAGGTTTTGCTTACCCAACGCAGGGTTGCGTGAAGGTGGGGGAGAGTTTGCTGGCCGATTTGCAGCAGCCAGATTGGCAGCGTCAGACAATCTTTATCCCTCAGGCTCCTTACATCTTCCATGCTTCTTTGCGTGACAACATTGCGTTCTATCGTACGGATGCAGATGCTGCGCGTATTGCTGAAGCAGTGCGTATTGTCGGCCTCGAAGAGCTGGTGAATGAACTGCCCGATGGCATCGATACTGTTATTGGAGAAGGTGCCCGTGCGCTTTCTGGCGGTCAGGCTCAGCGTATTGCACTTGCCCGCGCGCTGCTGGATGATTCTCGTCGCATTTTGTTGTTTGACGAACCCACGGCGCATCTCGATATCGAGACGGAGTTTGAGCTGAAGGAGCGCATGCTTCCTCTTATGGAAGGACATCTGGTTATCTTTGCGACGCATCGTTTGCACTGGATGAACGAGATGGATCTTATTTTGGTTATGGAAGGTGGTCGTGTTGTCCAATCGGGCACGCTTGACCAGTTGCGCTCTTCGGATGGTGCGTTTTGTCGCCTCGTGTCCAGCATGGGGGGTGTGGTGCAATGAAAGAAGTAGACGCCCTCCATACCTGGAGAAACGATCGTTGGGTGAAGCCTTTCTTTAAGCAGTATCTTAGAGTGCTGCTTTTGGCGCTTGTGTTAGGTTTGGCCACGTTTTTGTTTGCAGGGGCGCTCATGTTTACCTCGGGCTATCTCATAAGTGGTGCGGCTTCGATACCCGAAACTATCCTGGTGCTGAACATCCCGCTTATTTTGGTGCGTATTTTTGGGTTCGGAAAGCCTATTTTGCACTATCTTGAACGCCTGCAAAGTCACGATTGGGTGCTGCGTATGACGTCGGGCTTACGAGCTGCACTGTATCGCTCGCTTGAGAAGGATGCGTTATTTTTTCGTGCGACGCACCGCACAGGTGACATCCTTGGGTTGCTTGCCGAAGACATTGGGCATATTCAAAACCTTTATTTGCGTACCGCGTTTCCCACGGCAATAGCCTGGCTGCTTTACCTAGTGTTAGTTGCCGTTGCAGGCTTCTTTTCGCTGTTCCTAGCGCTTGCCCTGTTGCTGGGATTAGGGGTGGTCGTGTTTTTAGTGCCGCTCGTTTCGGTGCTGGTGAACGGTGCGCGGCGTCTGCGTTACAAGCAGTTACGAGGAACGCTGTATGCCGAGCTTACCGACAACGTATTGGGCGTATCCGACTGGGTATTTGCTGGACGGGGCGATGAATACTTGCAGTGTTATCGGGAGTCGGCGAACGCCATGAAGCAGATTGTAGTTGCCGAAGACCGCTTTGATCGTCGTCGTGACGTAGTGGTGCAGGTAGTGTTTGCTCTTGTGGCTGCGCTTCTGCTTATCTGGGCTGCCGGGGCGTTTGGCGGCGGTGATAGAGACGCTGCAAATTGGATTGCAGCGGTAGTGTTGGGTTTTTTCCCGTTGATCGAGGCATTCTCGCCACTGTCTTCGGCGGCGGTGAACGCCTTTGCTTATACCGATTCGGTGGCGCGGTTGAATGCTTTGCCGTTTGTGTCGGAAGATGAGCCCGTTGTGGATGCTTGTGCGCCACAGCGGCCGCTTGACCTATGCGTTGATCGGGTGGAATATTGCTATCCTGGTACAGAGCGTAAGGTGCTTGAGGGGTTAAGTTTAAGGGTAGCTCAAGGTGAAAAAGTGGCTATCCTTGGCCGCAGCGGGGCGGGTAAAAGCACGCTCGCAACACTTATTCGCGGAGACATTGAGCCAGATCGTGGTAGTGTCACGCTGGGGGGTGTCTTGACGTGTGGGCTGCACGATGCAGCGCCTCGTTTCATCGGCGTTATTCAGCAGCGTACGTACCTGTTCAATATGACACTGCTGGAGAATCTGCGTTTAGGTCGACCCGAGGCGAGCGAGCAACAGGTGTGGGATGCGCTTGAAAAAGTGGGCCTGCGTGAGATGGTCGAGCGTTTGCCAGCGGGCTTACATACGATGGTTGACGAGGCGGGCATGCGCTTTTCGGGTGGTGAGCGTCATCGTATTGCCTTGGCTCGCGTGCTGCTACAAGAGGTGTCGCTTGTTATTTTGGACGAGCCGTGTGTGGGTTTAGATCCGCTTACCGAGCGTGCGCTTTTGGAAACGGTGTTTGCAGCTTTGGAGGGCAAGACAGTTATTATGATCACCCATCATCTAGCTGGTGTGTCGCTGATGGATCGAGTGGTATTTGTTGAAAATGGTCGTATTGAATTGGATGGTGCGCCAGATGAACTTGAGTTGACCAGCGAGCGCTATCGAGCGCTCATGGCCTTCGATCGTGGTATTGATTTGGTGGGTACGCAGGTATAATCGGTTCACTAACGGTAGCGTGCTTTGCGCGGAAGCTAAAGGGGAAGCTTATGAACTACCAAGAAATGAAGAACTCTATCGACAGTCTTGCACCCGTTCAGCGGCAGACGCTGTCTAGGATACTGTCACTCGCTGCCCTGGGTGGCTCACTCAAGCCCGAGTTTCAGGATCATGCCGAGGAGGTCGACTCTCCTCGCGCATTTTTTGACGCAATTTACGCTGATGATGAGTTACGCTTTACGAGTGTCTGGGCAGCTTGGGCTAAGCAGACAGGCAAGGATTGGCTGAGTCGCTTCGAGCCGATTGCTCGTGGTGTGCGTATAGACTTCAGGGGTCGTGAGTCTAAAGATGCCGCGTTTAGCGTGCGTGGTGTACCGGTGGAGTTCGACGGTGGTGGGTCTTTTGTGTGCCTCTTCCTGGACGCGGGGCCGACACCTACCTTTTTGCCGACGACTCCTTCAATGAGGAGGCCGCAACGTACGTTACGACGATCCAAGGCGATTTCACCTGTGCTGGCCTTGAGCTCTCTGGTATGTTTGACGTGTTTAAGGCGGAGGGCGCTCTTATCTTGGAGCAGTGGAGCCTATGCGAGAATGGCTTTCGCGCTCGTACTACCAATCTAGCTAACACGCACGGCTTCATTAGTATGCATTAGGGTGAGGGTAAATATGAAGACAAGAGTAGGCGGTAGAGTAATGGTATGCGTGAGGATGAGGTGACTTCTTCTGAACTTCGCGTAAGTGCCGCTTGGCTTCCGTTATTCTAGTCGTTCGTAAAAATACGGTGGAACCCGGCGGAGGCCCGATAATCCTATGAAAATTACCCATGCTATCCTGCACGTTTTCGATTTTGTATCATGCGTCAACGTTTTTTCCGAAGAAGAGCTTGACCTGTCCAGTAAGAATGCCAAACGTTACGTGACCAACCTTACGCGTAAGGCACTTACCAATATTGATAACAAACGCGGATCGTTTGCGGAAAATAGCCTGTTTGCGGAGGAATTACGCGCCTATTTCCGTGGCCAGCGCGAGTTTCGTGAGTTGTCTGTACAGATCGCAGAGTTTATGGTGGGTGAATTGGGCCGCATGGAGAAAACACCATCCACCGACCTTTTGGTGGTTGAGTTTGAGGGTGACCCCGACTCTACGGTACACGAGATGACCGACGAAGAGATGGACGCTTCCTATGAAGCGCGGGGCAAGCGCTATTTTGCGTTGATGCTACTTGAAAGCAGGCAGGCGTACATGCATGAGGTTGGCCGCAGCGAGGCGGGTGACACGTGTGTAGGGGTGGCGCGTCATCATGCTATTTTGCCGAACTCTTCCCAGAAAATGCAGTCTTATGCGGTTATTGAGGCTGGCAATCTCAGCGTGGTATTCTGCGATAAAGCGCGCGAGATAGCGGGTGAGGAGCGCTGGCTTATACCCGATGGCTTACTGCAATGTTCCATGGAAGCATCGGGTAAAGAGGTGTTTGACACCGTGACGCGCATCGTTGAAGAAGTGGCAGAAGAGTACGGTGCTAATTCTGCTGTAGCGGTGTCGAAAGCAAAGGCGTATGTGGCTGAAAACGCGGCAGATTCCGACGAAGTATATCCTGAAGAATTGGGCCGTGAGGTCTTTCGTGACGACCCGACTTTACAGAAGCGTTTCGATGAGGCTACGGCTGAGGAGGCTTTGCCCGAGCGTGTTGTGGTAGAGAAGGCAACCGCCAAACGGGTGGCCAAGAGCCATAAAATTCGCACCGATACTGGCATCGATATTACGTTTCCGGCCGAATACGGTCAAAACCCCGAATTTATTGAGTTTGTAAGCTCGCCCAATGGTCTCATCTCTATTCAGCTGAAGAATATCGGAAGCATCGAGAACCGATAGACCGCAGCGTACCGTGTCTCGTGGCTAGGATTCCACGAGGCTGCTAGGTGTTATGCTACGCCAACAATAAGAGTGCGTGGCAAAAGAGGCTCGCTTTATTACAGAGAAGAATGAGGAGGCTGCGGCGCCGAGGGACTGGACGGCTGGGGAACCGGCGGGTAGGGTGAGTGAGGTTGCGACTCTTCAAGCTCTTTGATATTGGCACGTGCGTCGAGAATACCGTCTTTGACGGCCTTTCTGATAACTCGGTAAGCAACCCATACAATGAGTAGGAAGAAAAGCAGATATATCACAATAGCAAACAAGGACGCGAACCAAGATGTTCCTAGGATCATGAAGGGCTCCTTTCTCTCGAACATATTTCTATCGTAGCACACTGAACCAAGGGGTGCCTTTCGGTGTTTAGTATTTTCCGCAAAGGGGAAAGCTGGCGAAGTTCTCGTCTATAACGCCATTTGCTATTTGGATAAGGCTAGCATCAATTTTCTTCGGGTAATACTTTACCCTGGTGAGAGAACAGGAGATATTTGGTTATGATAATATATTTAAAATAAAATGAATCAATAGATCCAGTTATCGATTTAGTAGCTAAGAAGTGAGTATTTTACTTCGAGTAAAGACCGATAACCAGCAGGAAGGGTGTGACAGCATGCTCACGTATCCCTTGGACGAGCGGGGAGAAGACACCCTCTATGGATATCTTTATCGATGCATTAGGCGCGATATTGAGACAGGTGTAATTTCAGCAAACGACAAACTACCTTCAAAGCGCGCGTTGGCGAAGCACCTTGGCATTAGCCTTATTACGGTCGAGGGAGCTTATGCGCAGCTGGTTGCGGAAGGGTATGTGCGTTCCGAACCACGAAGAGGTTACTTCGCAAACTCCCTGATGCCACGTGGTGAGTTTGTGCGTTTCGAGAAGTCGCTTACTTACAAGAAGACGGACGGGGAGCATGCGCGAGCGGCGGTCTTTGATTCATCTGAGGTAAAGACTCCTGTAATCGCCGATCTTTCCAGTGGGTCGGTAGCGTCTGAGATGTTTCCTTCTGCGGTGTGGGCTAAAACGTTGCGCGACATGCTTGCGCATGAACCCGAACACGCACTTTTGTGTGAATCGCCCTCAATGGGAACGAGGCGTTTGCGCGAGGCGCTCAGCTCTCATCTGCGTGCATTTCGTGGTCTTGAGGCACCTCCCGAGCAAATTGTTGTTGGTTCTGGCGCCCAGACGCTTTACGGTCTTATCGTGCAATTACTTGGGCGAAGGAAAGGTTTCGCGGTAGAAGATCCAGGTTATCCTCGTCTTACAAGTATCTATGAAAGCAATGACGTACCTTTGAGTCATGTGCCACTGGACGCGCAGGGTATAGAGATATCATCCCTACGCGCTTCGTGTGCCGATGTGGTGCATCTTATGCCCTCGCACCAGTTTCCGACGGGGCTGGTTACCCCCATAAGCCGACGTTATGAACTTTTGGGGTGGGCTACCGATATGCCAGGTCGCTACATCGTTGAGGATGATTATGACTGCGAGTTTCGTTTGGCAGGTAGGCCTATTCCCACTATGATGAGCATTGATGCTGGTGAACGCGTTATCTATGCCAACACTTTTTCGCGAAGTTTAGGCCCTGCTTTCCGCATTGCATACTTGGTGCTGCCCCCTCATCTTGCCAAGAGGTTTCAAAGCGAATTGGGCTTCTATTCCTGCACGGTATCCACAATGGAGCAGCTTGTGTTGGCTCGTTTCATAGAGGGCGGAGATTTCGAGCGTCACGTTAACCGTATGCGTAGTCATTATCGAGCGGTACGCAATGAGCTAGTGAGTGCTTTGGAGGCTAGTTCATTACGCGATCGTTTCGTTATTCAAGGTGCGGATGCAGGACTCCATTTCCTCCTGCGCATTGAGGTCCCTGTTTCTGAAGCTATACTTACTGCCGCCGCTCGTCGCGAAGGGGTTATTCTTGCTCCGTTTTCTTCTTTTTGTCGAGCGTCTTTTGACGCACCGAAAGAAAACGCGGGTGAGCAAGTTTCCCTTGCGAGGGGTGGGCAGGAATCGGGCGCTTGTCGCTTCCTCGTAAGCTATGCCGCACTGAACCGAGAGGCAATAGTTCCTGCGGTCGAAGCCCTTGCGCGCGCGGTGGATAAGGCTTTATAAAAGTGCACTTCAAATCATCTTGATGAGGTAGTGTTGACGGGCCCTTTCGTAAGGTTCTTCGTTTCGGTAATTCTGCCAAAAAAACCGCGTTTCTGCCAAAGCGTAAAAAACCGGCATGGGTGAGGTTATGCTTGGGATACCGCAGCACCCAAGAGGGTGGCGTGCGTATGTTTAATATCTCTGAGCAGAAGGAACCAACCCTATGAGAATACGCTTTTTTGTCACGTCGGCTGCGATCTGCTGCGCTTCTTTGCTGTTTTGTGTGACCCCTTGTTTTGCCAACGACGATACACTGGGTACCTTGTTGGGCGATGTGCCAGATTCCGTTGCCCAATCTGTGGTTGCTGGTTCGCCCGTTGACAATCTTCTTGTTAACAAGCAGCAAACCGACGACTCTTCAGGAGTTTTGGCTGCCAGCCAAACAAGCAGCAATACGTTCGCGCTGGCTCTGGCAGAGGGGCGAAGCGATGCTTCTGCGCTAGCGCTTGCACCTGTCGCGGCGGTGGAAGTGTCGACCGCCGACGAATTGCGTACCGCTTTCGCGCGTGCGGTCGACGGCACGGTTATTAAAATGATGACCAATATCGATCTCGGTGAAACAGGACTTATTTTTGCAGTAGCTGATGCAACTTTAACACTCGACTTGAACGGGCACACGCTTTCTTACGTGCGTAACGGCAATTGGGCAGAATCTGCCATTGTGATAGGGTCGTCCGATTATGATGGCAATTTAGTTTCTTCTTCGTTTGTCGTTACTGATTCTGGCTCAGGGGGTCTTATTAGTACGGGGAGTACAAAAAATGCTGCAATAAAGAATGCCGCACGGGGCGCAATTGTCATTGAAGGCGGTACGATTGCGAGCGATTATATGAGCATTACCTCGACAAATGGTGGTGATGTGACCATAGGTGCCTGTACGCTTAGGGGTGCAGGGGATGCTATTTACATGCAAGCCGGAGTGCTATCTATTGAAGAGGGCGCGACCATTCTTCAAGAGGGACCCTATAACGCCATATGGTATTACTGCGGCGAATCTCATAACGGAGGGTTCTCTATGACCGGGGGCAGTATCGTTTCTACTGTGGACGTGTCGGTGGCCCCCGTTTATCTTAGTATTGCGGGGCAGAATACAGCTCTGCTATCGGGTGGAAGTATTGTTGCTAATCAGAGTCCGGCCTTGTTGCTTGTTGGTGTGGGGAATGCCGTTCTTTCAGGCAGTCTATCCTTAGTCTCTAGCAACATCGATCAATATGATTCTAGCAACAGTGTGTTGCCGGGTGCGGTATATGCATACTCGATTGATTCTTCAGGATTCCCGTTAACCATTGATGGAGCGACCATCGAGAATACTAAGGGTGGTATTGCCGTACTTAATGACTCGCGAAGTACGGTGATGGAGTCAGACAGTTTAAACGTAAAGGGCTCTATTCTCAATTTGACCTTAACGCCCGAAACGAATAACGCCACCGTTGGTAAGATTTCGGATGGCGAAGGCTCATTCGTTCTTTCCAACGCCGACACCTTCGATGCCGCTACCGATTGGCGTGTGTACGACGATGCTGCTACGACAACGACGCACCCGAGCGTGACAGCATCGCTTGTCGGGGATGTTATTACGCTGAGCGACTCGGGTGGAAACCTTGCTTTGGGTACGTACTATCTTGCTGCGGTCGATGGTGGCCGTGCGGAAAGTCGACGGTTGGCGTTAACCATTGAAGAAGCGTACGTCGCAATTGGGGATATTCGCTACCCTACGCTGCAGGACGCCTTTGCGACGGTTGAGGATGGTGAGACGATAACTCTGCTCCGTGATGTTGTGTATAGCGGGAAGACCTTGCAAGTGAGCGGGTTGGGTGTGGGGGAAAAGACGATAACGTTTGATCTGAACGGAAAGGCACTCGAATGTGGGGGCTATGCTTCGCTTGTCGCGGTAGATAATGGAGCGCACCTTGTGATAAGGGACTCGTCGATGGCGGCTACGGGCAAGATAGTGAGCCGCTCATCCTCTGCGGCACTTGCGGTGGGCGGGGTGAGCGTTGCTCGAGCAACCCTTGAGAGCGGTACAATCGAGGTTGTTTCTCCCTATGGATATGCTCTTTCCGTAGGAGAGGGATCTTCTGTAATCATGAAGAGTGGAATGATGTCGAGTTCGGGATGGGTGGTAACGAACAAAGGATCCTTTACCTTGCAGGGTGGGGTGATTAAGGGAGTGTCGAACAGTAATAGCGACCGTCCTTTGATGGGTAGCGGTTTTGATGGAAACAACGTAGCGGCAACCTTTGTCATAGAGGGAGGGAGCGTGATTGATGCAGGTAGTAACTGTGCGTTTTCTCTTGGAGCATCCTCGGCATTTTTGATGACTGCGGGCAGTATAGAGGCTGCGGGCTTATCTGCAATTAAATCGAAGGGCGCCCCGGTGTCCGTTTCGGGTGGATCAATAACTTCAGAGGGTCCCTTCGCTATTCTTGCACTTGGTAAGGGGTGTGTGTCTATTTCGCAGGCGAGCGCGAGCATCCCCACAAATATTGTAAGCACCGGCACCGTGACTAATGAGCATCCTGTTGCCGCAACCATACTTGTTTGGCCAAAAGATGCTGAAGGTGCCTATGTTCTCGACGTACGTGGAGGTACGGTAGCGAATCGCTCGCAGACAGTCGACGCTTGTGCATTGTGCGTCGCCACCGATCATCCACTCTATCCCGATCCTGATTATTTTCCACCTATTCCTCAAGGTACCGGGCTAGTGCGTATCGATGCGGCGGCTACTTTAGAGGGAAGCGTCCTGCCTTTAGGCGTACCAGCAATAGCCACAACGACTCTTCCCAGCTCAACCGCGGGAGTGGCGTACGAAACGACGCTGTCAACAATGAACGCAGGGGTGGATGTGTTGAGTGCGGATGCTCTTTCTGGGGTAGCGAGCGAAGAGGGAGTATCTCCTTCGGCGGCGCTTGCAGCAAATAATTCCGACACCCTTGTTTGGAGTGTTTTGTCGGGCGCGCTGCCCTCAGGCCTTGTTCTGAGTGAAGGTGGTGTAATCTCGGGAACCCCTTCGGCAAGCGGCACTTTTGAGGTTGGTATTAAGGTAGAGAACGCCTTGGGTTATTTCACGAAAACGTTTACGCTTGAGGTTGCTTCTGCTCCGGCTGATCCGAGCGACCCTGGTAGCGTCTCGCCGTCTGCCCCCGTTGCAAAAAATACTCTTATTGCGACGGGAGACCATTTTCTTTGGTGCGGGATTGGCCTTGGGTGTGCTGCCGCTTTTTCGGTGGGATTGGTGTTTTTGGCGCTGCGGCGTTGTCGCTCGTAGCAAAAGTTTTTAAGTGTGGGGCGATTTGTAGGTAACGTGGGTACTCCAAAAGCATAAATCACGGCGATGTATGAGTAAAAAACTCCCCTGTTGGCCGTGGCGAACAGGGGAGTTTTTATGGATAGGGAAGTTGGAATTACTTTGGGCCGTTAATCAGCCCAGTCCCTTGCGTCAGTTTCAAGCAGTGGCAAAATCCCACGAGTTCATGTACTTGATTTGCTCGTCGGTTAAGGTGTCGATGGTAATGCCCAGCGTCTCCAACTTTACGCGTGCCACTCCGTCATCGATGGCTGACGGAATGTCGTACACCTTGTTTTCTAACTCGCTTGCATGCTGGTACAAGTACTCAGCAGCAAGTGCTTGGTTGGCAAAGCTCATGTCCATCACGCTTGCCGGGTGCCCCTCGGCGCATGATAGGTTCACCAAACGTCCCTGGGCGAGCACAATAATGGTGCGACCATCTGCTAATGTATATTCTTCAACAAGTGGTTTAATTTCTTCAACCTTTACGGCATGCTCGCGCAACCATTCGATATTAATTTCGGAATCGAAGTGGCCAGAGTTGCAGACAATGGCACCATCCTTCATGTTTTCGAACGCCGGTGCATCCACTACCTTGCAGTTTCCTGTGACCGTAACCCATACGTCGGCGAAACGGGCGGCCTCTTCGGCCTTCATCACGCGGTGGCCCTCCATGTGGGCTTCAAGCGCCTTCAAGGGGTCCACTTCACATACGATTACGTTCATGCCCATGCCCTTGGCGCGCAAGGCGAGGCCGCTGCCGCAGTAGCCGTAACCCGAGATAACAATAGTGCGGCCACAAAGCAAACGGTTTGTAGCGCGCACGATGCCGTCAAGCGTAGACTGGCCAGTACCGTAGTGATTGTCAAAGCAATGCTTGGTGTTGGCATCGTTGATATTAAACACAGGGTAGGCCAGAGTGCCTTCGGCAGCCATGGAAGCGAGTCGCACGACACCGGTGGTGGTTTCCTCGGTGCCGCCTATAACGTGAGTAAGCTGGTTTCGGTGTGTCGTATGCAGTGCGGTGTCAAGATCGGCTCCGTCATCCATGATTATTTGCGGGTTGGTAGCAATGACGGATTCGATGTGACGGGCGTAGGTGTCCATATCCTCGCCAGCGATGGCGTGCACATCAATGCCGAAGTCGCGCACAAGTGAAGCAGCTGTATCGTCTTGGGTGGATAGCGGGTTTGAGGCGCAGAGGGTAACCTGCGCGCCCGATGCTACCAGCGCGCGCATGAGGTTTGCGGTTTCGGTGGTTACGTGCATGCAAGCGCCAATGCGAATGCCCTCAAGGGGACGCTCTTGTGCGAATCGTTCACGAATGGATGCCAGCACCGGCATGTCGCGGTCGGCCCACAAGATACGGGCTAAGCCTGCGTCAGCCAGATCGATGTCTTTGATGTCATAGTTCTCGGGCATAGTGCCTCCGTATAAAATAGCGATGGTGTGTTCCGTCAATGGTGCAAGCGTATCACAGCCTTTGGCACGATCGCTGCTCTTAGGGCTTCCTTTCATAAAACGGACGAACTGCACGAGGGTTAAAACCTTCTAGGATGACCGCGGTTTTAAACATATTTTGAAGGCTCCTTGGTTGATCTTCGATAGCTCTCATACAGGTTAATACCCTTATAAATGCGAGGTTGTTTGTGAATTTCATATGCAGAACCTTTGTGGTTCCGGGGCATTTACGGGGTGAAATTCGGAAGAAACGGCAACGACGAGCTGTTGTATTGGGACGAACGGCGGGGAAGTGGCTATAATCGTACAAGCTTAAAATTCGCATTAATCGGCTAAGGGATGTAAGGCGTTCCTTAGCTGTACGTATGTGAAAAGGGCAGGGAAGGCTGGCGTGCATTGAGGGCGCAGCCCAAATAAGGAGCAATAGAAGTGCTAGACCAATTCTTCTCGCAGATTTCGTTCGTTGATATTTTTAACTTTTGCGTGTTTATCACGTTCGCCATCTGTTACACGTATCAGCTTTATTACGTGTTCGTGGTGCTTACCCGTAAGCCGAAGGAGCGCGTTGCGAAGAAGAACCACCGCTTCGCCGCCGTGATATCGGCTCGTAACGAGAGTGCCGTCATAGGTGATCTTATTCACTCTATCAAGGTGCAGAACTATCCCGCTGAACTTATCGATGTGTTCGTTATCGCGGACAACTGTACGGATAATACGGCTGACGTGGCTCGTGAAGCGGGCGCCATTGTCTTTCCGCGCTCGAACACCAACGAGGTAGGCAAAGGTTACGCGCTGGACTACGGCTTTCAGGTAATTCGTGAACAGTATGCCGATCGCGGCTATGAGGCATACTTCGTGTTCGATGCCGACAATGTGCTGGATGTAAACTATTTCCGTGAGATGAATGCTACGTTTGATAATGGCGCAAAGGCCTCTACGAGCTATCGTAACTCTAAAAATTACGATTCGAACTGGATTTCCGCTGGTTATGCTGTGTGGTTCTTGCGCGAAGCGAAGTTCCTTTCTCAGGCGCGCTTAACGCTGAATACGAGTTGCGTGGTATCGGGTACAGGATTTTTTATTGCTTCCGACATCATTGAACGTGCAGGTGGTTGGAAGTGGCACTTACTTACTGAAGATATTGAGTTCTCTACGAACAGTATTCTCGAAGGCATACGCATTAGTTACACGCCCACGGCTATTCTCTATGATGAGCAACCTACGACGTTTCGTGACTCGTGGAACCAGCGTTTCCGCTGGGCCAAGGGATTCTATCAGGTGTTCGGTCGTTACGGTGGACGTCTTGCTAAGGGCATCTTTACGAATCCCAAAGGCTCGCGGTTTGCCTGTTACGACATGCTTATGACCATTGCTCCTGGTATGCTGCTAACTATCGTATCGGTGCTGTTCAATGGTATTATCATTGCATTGGGCGCTGCAGGGGTTATGTCCACAGGGGTTATGATAGCCTCCTCGGTTTCTTCTATCTTCTTTTGCTTGTTCAACTACTTGGTATTCATGTTTATGTTTGGCGTGTTAACAACGTTTGTTGAGTGGGATTCAATTCGCTCTACCACGGGTAAAAAGGTGCGCTACATGTTTACCTTCCCGTTCTTTATGCTTACCTATATTCCTATCGCCCTTGTGGCGCTGGTAAAGAAGTGCAAGTGGAAGCCCATTCAGCACAGCATTTCGGTGGATGTTGCCGAGTTTTCGGATGCCGCGGCTAATCGTGAGCGCACCTTGTAACGTCAAAAGAACAGCGTAAGTTACGAGATGGCGAGCCTAGGTGCTCGCCATCTTTGTGCCAAAACGAGGTATTCGGGAGAGCGCTTTTGTTCAAGGCTCTACGGCTGTAGGCTGGGCGGTCCTACCAAACGCGCGCAAAGGTAAGAAACCACACGTGTTCTGCGCCCGCGCGACGAAGGGTGTCGGTGGCGTCGAACAAGGTGGCACCAGTGGTGTATACGTCATCTAAAAGCAGTAGATGTGAGGGTACGGTGGCCCCTGGCAGTATCTCGAAACGATCTTTAGTGTTATTCCAACGCGCTTGGCGTGTAAGCGAGCGCTGGTCGCGAGTGTGTGGTCGCGCAAATACGCTTGCAATTGGTAAGCCCAGTAATTCGGCTGTCTTGCGTGCAAGTAGCTCAGTGTGGTCGAACCCCCTTCGTCTTTTTGCCGCTGTCGAGGCGGGCACGAAGGACAATGCGCTTGGGTTCCAATGGGGAGGGCACGTGCGCGCCATAAGGAGAGCCATGCAATCTGATAGTCGCCGTTCTCCCTGGTCTTTATAGGTGCCAACGATGCGAGATGTTTGCTCATCGAATAAGACAGCGCTGGCACCGCCGTTGTAGGGTAGCGTGGTGCGTTCTATACGGGCAAGCGAGACAGGATTACACTCGGTGCACTGTGTGTGCCCAAAGGGAGCCCCGCAGTGAGGACACGTACGCCACCAGTCCACGTAGGGAAGAGTGCGTAGACAACGGGAACACAGCACGTCGCCAGGAGTATCACATACGGCACAGCGTGTGGGCCAGAGTGTTTCGGCAAAAGCTTCGGCGGCGCCGATAGCGTAAGAGTGAATGATGTCGGTTGCGGTTGACATGCTGTTGAGGATAACGCCGCAATTTAACCCATTCACCGTACGAAAGCCGTTGGTGAGGATATCTAAATGAGGCTAGTACCCCACGAAAGCAACGGGCTTGGGTGGGCAATAACTGTACATTTATTTGGCAAGGCTCCATCAAAACCCCGTCAGTTTTAGGTGATAGGCGTGACGCTGAGTTCTTTGGGCATCCATCGATAGGTAGTGAGGCAATCATGCCGATTTGCGACCGGCGCTTTCGGCGGTTTTCTCTATCTGTTACACTGGGACGTGCTTCTTCCGAGTCTGTAGTTGCGGGGGCGAAATTCGTATCCCAAGTCCATGGCAGATGCGGTCAAAAGGATCCACGTAAGCCACGCGGCGTGAGTCGCGCGACGATCATGGCGTATCCTAGAAGTAAGTCGTACCGCCCGTATACTGAATGCGGCATACCGTCGCACGGGCGAGAGGCAACCAGGCGCAAGCTCGGTCCCAGTGCGCGAGTGTGGGGGCAAAGACTAGGTCGGTCGGAAGAAGCACTACGGAGAATACGGCAAGATGGAGGCATATCGGATATGAAGCGTTTTAAGGCGCTCGCATGCTGCTGTATAGCGGCTGCTTGCTTGGCGATGGTACTGTCAGGCTGCTCGACGCAACAAAGTTACACCCCTCCCGAGAAGTCCCCGACGGTAACTACTCCAACTATTGGCAAAGAAGGCACCTTGCGTGTTGGTGTAAATTCGGCTTCGGCGCCTCTTGCCGGAATGCCATCCTCGTCATCAAAAATTGTGGGTATTGATGTTGATGTTGCTGCAGCTCTAGCGGATAGTCTTGGTTTGAAGCTGGAAATTGTCGACGTGGGAACCGATCCAGAAAGCGCCCTCAAAGAGCAAAAAGTTGATATCGTAATGGGCACAAAGCAAACCGATGAAGAGGTTAAGTTTTGGAAGTCGGAGCCTTATATCTCTACAGGAGTAGCTCTGTTCTCCACTTCTTCAAACACAACGGTTCCAACAAAATCCTCAAATCCTAAAATTGCCGCTCAGATATCTTCTACGAGCAGTTGGCAAGTTACCAACGAGTTTGGAGACGATGCTCTCGTATCCGAGAACGACTTGAAGACAGCTTTCGCGGATCTGACTTCAGGGGCTGCGCAGTATGTGGCAGCTGATGCAATCATTGGCACCTACGTGGCCTATGGCGGTGGCATTGATGCCAAAATTGTAGCGCTTATGCAACAGCCCGGCGGCTACTGCATTGGTGTTTCTGATACAAATACTCAACTCAAGCAGATCATTTCTGACTCGGTTGCTTCGCTTACCAGCAGCGGGATTGTTTCTGTTATTGAGACAAAGTGGCTGGGCGCCCCCGTCGATATAGCTAATGTTCCTTTGACGGACGGCGCAAAGGCCACTAAGACCAGTGCTAAAACTAACGCAGCATAAGCTAAGTTAGCAGGTGCCGATAGCCCAGTTTGGCTTTACGAGCAGAGCACCCCGCTTCGAGCGAATGAACTGCCTCCCATTTCTCGTGTCCAAGAGATGGGAGGCAGTTCAGAGTCGAGGCGGGGTTCTCTGCTTATTCAGTCGCAGAACTTTTAGCTTAGGAAGTCTTCCAAGATCTCTTTTTCGGCCTCTTCTTCGGCTAGGCCTAGTGTCATCAGTTTGATTATCTGGTCGCCAGCAATTTTGCCAATGGCGGCTTCGTGCACCAGCAATGCGTCTTCGCTGGCAGCTTCGATGCCTGGGATGGCAGTAACCTTTGCATGTCCCATAATAATGGCATCGCACTGTACATGTCCACGACACGCCGCCCTGCCAATAACCAAAGGATTGAATACCTGCTTGGAGTTATCCTGTGCTACCGAGCGTGAGATAACCTGCACGCTGGAGTCATCGCCGAGCAGCTCTACTTTCATGTTTGACGTGGCCACTTGGTCGTCGTGGGTGAGTAGCTTCTCGGTTAATACCAACTTTGCGCCAGCACCGAGTTCTGCGTTCGTGTCACGTACTGTTGACGACACACCACGCAGCTGCGTTAATTCCATTTCACAAAAGGAGTTCTCTGCCATAATTACGTTCGTTACGGGGTTGAGGATGCGCTCGCCGGTACCCGAACCTTCGCCGTAGTGCTTTTCTACGTACTTCACCCGGCTGTTCTTGCCACAGTGGAACGTATGGATGCCGTCGTGCTCTGATGCTTGGTGACTTTCGTTGTGAATGCCACAGCCGGCGATAATGGTTACGTCGCAGTCATCTTCAATGTAAAAGGTGTTGTATACAACATCCTTTAAGCCTGCTTGAGTAACAATTACGGGAATGTAAACGGTTTCGCCTTTTGTTCCCGCCTTAATGGTGATGTCGATGCCGGGATTGTCGGTCTTGGTAGCAATCTCGATATTCGCTGACGAATGTCGCTCGACCAGTTGTCCATCCTTGCGGATATTGAAGGCACCTTTGGGCATGCCATGTATATTGGCAATTTCGGCGAGCAGTCCCTCGTCGATAGGGGAAAGATCAACAGCCATGTATGGCCTCCTTTACAGAGTTGGAGCCTGCTGCCTGCGTATTCTTCCCGTAAGGGAAGACGCGGATGCTTGCAGGCGTGGGGTTAGCAGGTGGTGGCTATCTCGGTTAGGTGCAGCTCGGGCGGTTGGGTAAAAGAGCAACCAGGAATGCCCTTTGCCACGAAGCCAAGCTTCGGCATGAGTTCTTCAGGCGTGCCTGTTTCTGCTACCTTGCCGTTACGGAGTAATACGATTTCATCGGCCAGTTGGATGATTCGCTCTTGATGCGAGATGATAACAATGGAGCGTCCATCACGAGCTTCATGAATGTCGCGGAACGTCTCGGTCAGGCGGTCAAAACTCCAAAGGTCGATGCCTGCCTCGGGCTCGTCGTATATGGCCAGCATCGGATCGCGCGCCAAGATAGTGGCTATCTCGATGCGCTTCACCTCTCCACCGGACAGATTCTTGTCCACTTCTCGTGTAAGGTAGTTCGCTGAACAGAGCCCCACCCGTGCAAGATACTCGTTACATGACAACATGGGTAGCTTACGGCCTGCGGCAATATCCAGCAGCTTCTTTACCTTCATTCCCTTAAAGCGGGCGGGCTGTTGGAAGCCGTAGCCGATGCCTTTCTTGGCACGCTCAGAGATGGATTGTTCGGTGATATCCTCGCCGTTGAAGAATATCTGGCCTGACGTAGGTTTTTCAACACCCATAATAAGCTTTGCTAGTGTCGACTTGCCGCCGCCGTTTGGTCCTGTAATTACCGTGAAACGATCGGCGGGGATGGTAAGCGATAGGTCGTCGATAATGCGTTTTGTCTGATTTGAGCCCTCTTGCAGGGGTACCTCGAACGTAAGGTTCTTCAGTTCCAACATGGCTTGATGCTCACTCTCTCACTCGTCTAATTGATACTACAGTACTACCATTAATGAACCGCAGCGTCAAGGCGCAAACCCTAGCGATATCGTGCAAATAAAACAACCGCTCGGAGAACGGCCGCTTTACGTTTGCAGCGATGTGAGGCAGCAGGTGTAGCTTATTGCGCGCCCTTCATTCTCAACGACTATTTTAGCCTTAAATTGAAGCCGAGATGGTATGAATACTCTATTTTATGCAGCCTGAGGAGCGTGAGGGGAGGTGTGCAATTAGCGCGAATGAATCTTTCGCATAAAGCATTCGTTCGCGTTAGGGGGGACTGAAGCAAAGCTAGGGCGGCTCGTGTTGGCTCTTACGGGTGCGGCAACTTATTAATAGGTTGCCGCACCCAAGTCATCGAACCTAATGCCTGGTTATTCGTTCAATAGGTCAATTATATCGAAGGGCGTGCGTGCGGTTTCGATAATATCTTTGTTGCCGAAGGTACAGATGGCGTTTTCCGCAACCGCCTGTGCCAGTGGAGTGGCTAATTTTTGCACGTCTGCTGCGTTGGTGGTAATCATCTCACTGCGCGTCTGCTCTCGCACTTTGGGAGTGCGCCCAGCGAAGTAATCTCCGTCTTGGCGACGCGCCTGAACGCGCGGTTTTAACGGTGCATCCAAGCTGGCCACGGTGCTTACGATATAGCCTTCCATGGTTTGATTCTGAGGGTTGAATTCTTTTAGCCAGGAGGACGCATCGGCGAAGCGTGCTAGTGTTTCGTCGAGGTGTGGGTCGCGGTAGGAGTAAAAACGTAAATTACCGGTACGCATTGCTCCGAACCCGGCACCGTATGCACCGCCCTTAACACGCACCTCATTCCAGAGGAAGTCGTAGGATAGTGCGCGGGCTGCCACCTGCCACGCGCCGGTATAGGCCGCATCAAGGGCGCGGCGATCATAACCCTGGGCTGCATAACATACATCCGTCGGTACAATAAACGCTTCGTTGCGAAGGGTGGGTGCGGGGATGCTTAGGCGTTTCGTTGAAGGAGCGTTTCGTCTTGTTGTTGCCCCTTTGTTCCAGAAGCGATCATAGTCCTCTTTTGTGCCAGTGAAACTTATAAGACAGCCGTTGTCCACGAAGAGACGCGCTGCGAGGTTGCCTAGATGCGCCGAGAGGTCGGCCGCTCGTTCGTCGTAGTGGGCTAGGAGGTCTTTTAAAAAGCGATAGAAATCCACGCCGCTTAGTTGCTCACGTACAACACCAGCGGGCAGGTAGTAAGACGCGACGCGCGACATGGCGGCACTGTGCCCAGCAGCTGCGAAGTTTTGTTCCATGCTAATGCGTCGCTGCTGCAACACATCTTTAATCTTGTTTGTATCTGAGAAATCGGTGGTCAGCATAATCTCAAGCGGAAGTTCGCAGGAGGCCTCAACATTCTCGGTTAATGCGCTGGCGCTTACTACGAATTTTGGTATAAGGTCGCCTGCGTTATCTTCGTTTTCATGGACCTCGGCAAAAAATGATAGATTGCCGAGTTGTCCGTTTACCAAGGTGTCAATTTCTGAGGCGGTGTGAGAGGCGGTTCCTAGTTTGCCAAGCACCATGCCAAGTATGCTCACGTAGGGTAATTCATCAAACGTCACACTATCCAGATTGAAATAGCGGTACGTGTAGGCAATACCGTGTGTGGCGATGTGGTGTCGTAGGCACGGTACTGGTGTTTCTTTAGTTAAATCATAAAGCGGTTCGACAGGCGCACTCCCTATGTCGGCCACCGATAGACGTGGTAGTGTGGCAAGTGCTTCGGGGGTGTCGGGCTCGGTTTGTAGGCGACGCAAGGTGGCTTCTTCATCGGCGATACGTACGAAGTCATTCGGCAACATGCCGGCCTCTGCGGCGGCTAGGCGCTCGGCTTCGTAGGCTTCTTCGTCGCCACTTGTAGGGCGTATTTCTACCAAAGCCTTATGATTGCTTTCTAGGAATAAATCCACCAAAAGTCGTTCGAAATAACCTTGTCCAAGTTCCTTGCGTAGCAATGCGAAGTCGTCTTCGTAGTGTAGGTATGCTGTGGCCAGATTATCGTCGTAGAGCCAACCCGACAATGCTGTCATAGACAAAGCCACGCCGTCAGCCATGCCGAAATCACGTTCACGCATAACGAACTCGGCACGAGAGAGTGATGCTTCTATTAGTAGCGGATCAATGCCTCGGGTGGCTATATGGCGTAAGGTGTTCTCAAACACCCCGCGGAAGCGCTCAGCTACGTCAGGCTTTGCGCCACGTAGCTGCACCACTACAAATGGTTGCAGTAGAGAGTCGGCCAAGAAGGCTTGTATGTCATCGGCTAAGTTGGCATCGAGTAGCGCGCGCTTTAAAGGTGCCTCGTTGCTACCCATGAGTGCATCCAGTAAGATATCTGTTGCTACAATGCGAGTGCGCTGAGCTGCGTCGCCAACAACATACCCCAAGCCGACACAGGCGTTTTCGGGTGCGGTTGCCATGGTTCTGACGATGTCGGGGGCAACTACGGGAGCCTGAGCGCGCAGGGCATGAGGGACGAGCGGTTTTTGTCCCTGCTCGGCTTGCGCTCTGTCTCGGGCGGCTTCCTCGTCAGCGACGGGGGAGAGGTATTGTTCGTCTAAGAACGTGAGCATGCGATCAAGATCAAGGTCGCCGTATAGGGTAAGATAGCTGTTGTTTAGACGGTAATGTCGCGCGTGTTCATCTAAGAACTGCTCATAGGTAAGATCCGGTATAGCACGCGGCATACCGCCCGACTCGAAGCGATAAGCAGTGTCGGGAAAAAGCGCGGCCTGAAGCTCGTCGTATAGTACGGAGTTCGGGTCGGATAAGGCACCCTTCATTTCGTTGTATACTACGCCGTTGAGCGCAAGGTGTGCCGAGCTATCTGCCGCTTCGGTTGCCGCCACCGCATCACCTATAACGGAATTTCCTTCTGCTGCCTCTAAGTCGTCTTCCAGTTCGTAGTGCCATCCCTCTTGTTCAAAAATAGCGCGCTTGTGATAAATGGCTGGGTGTAATACCGCGTCGAGGTATACATCCGTTAGGTTCAAGAGGTCTTGCTCGTTGGTGCTGGCTACGGGGTACATGGTTTTGTCGGGGAATGTCATAGCATTTAAAAACGTTTGCATAGAGCTCTTTAGAAGATCTACGAACGGTTCCTTTACCGGGAACTTATCCGACCCGCAAAGTACTGAATGCTCCAGAATATGGAACACGCCAGTGTCGTCTGCGGGAGGTGTTTTAAACGCGATAGAGAACGTCTTGTTGGTGTCGGAATTTTGCAGATACAGGAGCTTCGCGCCACTCTTTTTGTGAAAGAGCGTGTAAGCAGTACCGTCGATCTCGGTAAGGAGTTCGCGCGTGAGCACGGTAAAGCCGTGCAGTTGGTCGTTGGGGGATAGGTCCATGGTCGTGGCCGCCTTTCGTAGGTGAACTGCATGGTGTTTTTTCTATTGTCGCACAACGGGCCACGTCTGGGAGAGCCTCGTTGGTGGTTCACTGGTTCCGCAGATTAGCGTTGCCCGTTGTTTTTGCCATGTTTGAAACGATTTGCTGCACGAAAGGCGGTCTGCTTCGAGTTTTTCGCTGGTGTACGCCGTATTTTCGCTAGAAAAGTACGATGTGGGCCTGTTTGGTCACGATGTTTGCAACAAATCGGCAATTACTTGCCGGTCCTTGCACTTTTCTCTGTCGAATCGGCAATTACCCTACCCGGCAGCGCGCTTCTGTGGGGGCTCGTAAGATGGGAAAAGAGAATGCCGACGGTCGTGGTGATCGTCGGCATTCGATGAGTTGAGCTCAGGTGTTTCGCTGGGTGCTTCCCCCAACTTTTCTTGTGGTTAGATTACCGCGGTTCCGGGGCCACCTTCGTCATAGCGATGACAGGCGCACCAGTGGTTCGGCTTTACCTCCACCAAGGGGGGCATGGTTTCGTCGCAGCCAGCAACTTTGGCAAAGCAGCGGCTGGCAAAGCGGCAGCCAGGAGGTGGGTCAATAGGTGAAGGCACGTCGCCTTCTAAGATGATGCGATCGCGCTTAGCGGCTGGGTCTACGGCGGGAATGGCCGAAAGTAAAGCCTGCGTGTAGGGGCACAATGGATCGGCATACAGCGACTTCTTCGGTGCGATTTCCATAAGCTTGCCGAGGTACATAACGCCCACTCGGTCGGACACGTGCTTTACCACGTTTAAGCCGTGAGCGATGAATAGGTAGGTTAGGCCAAACTGTTCCTTCAGCTCGTCTAGCAGGTTGAGCACTTGCGCCTGAATGGAAACATCGAGCGCCGATACGGGCTCATCGCATACGATAAGCTTGGGGTTCACGGCAAGTGCGCGGGCAATGCCGACGCGCTGACGCTGTCCACCCGAGAATTCGTGAGGATAGCGGTTGCGCATGTAGTTTGCCAGACCTACGCGTTCGAGCAGCTCATTTACGCGATCTTCTACCTGATCCTTAGGAAGGATGTTGTTTGTAATAATAGGTTCGGCAATGATGTCGCCAATGCGCATGCGAGGATTCAGCGATGCGTAAGGATCCTGGAAGATCAGCTGGATGTCCTTGCAGTAAGTTTTGCGTTCTGCTGGTTTCATGGCAGTAAGGTCTTTGCCATCAAAAATGATCTTACCCGACGTAGGACGCAGTAGATTCACCAACATCTTGCCGACGGTTGTTTTGCCGCAGCCCGATTCACCAACGAGGCCAAACGCTTCACCCTTGCGAATATGAAAGCTCACATCGTCGACAGCCTGCACGTGAGAGGTGGCGTGCCCGAAGAAATTCGTCTCGGCTGCGAAGCGCTTCGTTAGATGCTGTACATCGAGCAAGATATCTTGCTCGGGTGCGGAAGCGCTATTGGTGTCCGTTGGGGCTTGAACATTGTCGCTCATCGGTTCGCCTCCTCGATCTTGTCAATCTCGGCTTCACGGACATTCTCGGCGGCGAGTAGGGCCTCGGAAGCATCTATATCAAGCGAAGCTTCGGCATCGGCTCGTGCTTCAGCTTCCGCTTCTGCAATAGCATCGCCGCTAACAGCTTTGCCTTCCTTGTTTTCGTACAGGAAGCAGCGCACCTTATGATCGCCTACTTGGATCAAATCGGGTACTTTTGTGCGGCAGATGTCCATGCAGGAATCACAGCGGTCAGAGAAATGGCAGCCTGGGGGCATTTCTAATGGGTTCGGCACGGCACCCTTAATCATGTACAGTCGTTTGGAATCGTCGTCTTCCAGGCGGGGGATAGACTTTAGAAGACCAAGCGTGTAGGGGTGCATGGGGTGGTCAAACAACGAGCGCACCTCCGCCTCTTCCACTACCTGGCCACAGTACATAACCACAACGCGATCGGCTGTTTCGGATACCACGCCTAGGTCGTGCGTAATCAGCAGCACGGCCATGCCTGTTTCCTGGCGCAAGCGGCGTAGGAGGTCGAGGATCTGGGCCTGAATGGTAACGTCGAGGGCAGTGGTAGGCTCGTCGGCGATGAGTAACTTAGGGTTGCATGCCAGTGCCATGGCAATCATAACGCGCTGACGCATGCCACCCGACATCTGGTGCGGGTAGTCGCGCACACGCTTTTCGGGACTAGGAATGCCTACTTTACGCAGCATATCTACCGCGCGCTCCAAAGCATCTTTCTTGGAAATTTTCTCGTGTGTGCGAATGGCCTCAGTAATTTGCTTGCCCACGCGGTACACCGGATTCAGTGACGTCATAGGCTCCTGAAATATCATGGCCATGTCGTTGCCACGCAATGCTCGGTAGTCTTTTTCGGGCAGGGTTACTAAATCTTTGCCCTCAAACATCATTTCACCGCCCGACACATGACCGGGCTCTGCGAGAAGACCCATAACAGAGAGGCTGGTCACCGATTTACCTGAACCCGATTCGCCTACGATGGCCAGGATCTCGCCCTCGTCTACCTCAAAGCTTACGTCCTCAACGGCATGAACAACGCCTTTTTTTACGGGGAAGTCTGTAGAGAGGTTTTTCACCGACAGTAACATGGGATCACCTCTTCCTTGCTTTGGGGTCTAGGCCGTCGCGTACGCCGTCACCCAAAAGGTTGAAGGCAAGCACGGTCAGCGTAATGGCGAGGCCGGGGAAAATCATCAGCCAAGGTGCGCGGAACAGCTCATTGCGGCCGCGGCCCAGCATGTCGCCCCATTCAGCAGCAGGCGGCTGTACACCGAGTCCGAGGAAGCCCAATGCTGCGGCATCTAAAATGGCGGTGGAGATGCCCAGCGTTGCACGCACAATGATGGACGGCAGCACATTCGGCAGTACGTGGCGAAAGATAATCTTGAAGTTCGAATCGCCCACCACACGCGCGGCGGCTACATAATCGTTCTCTTTGATGGCTAGGATTTCCGAGCGAACAATACGGGCGTACTCGGGAATAGCCACGAGGCCGATGGCCACGATAGCTTTCTCGATGCCAGGCCCAAGTGCCGCCATGATAGCAATAGCCAAGAGGATGGAAGGAATAGCCAACATCATGTCCATGATGCGCATGATAATGGTGTCAAGTTTGCCACCCTTGTATCCTGCAATAGAGCCAAGGATAACGCCAGCAGAGAGCGAAATGGCAACGGCAAGCAATCCTACGGTTAACGTGATTTGCGTACCCACGAGCACGCGACAAAAGATATCGCGTCCTTGGATATCGGTGCCGAACCAGTGTTGCGCTGAGGGCCCCAGTAGCGACTCGCCGAGATTCTGCGCATAAGGATCGTAGGGCAGAACGCTCGGAGCAACCTTGGTTACCACGGCGATAACAACCAGTACTAGAATGAAAATACCGCTAACAAGCGATGCCTTATTTGACACGATACCAGCGAATACGTCTTTCCAGATGCTTTCGCGCTTTTCTTTGACGGGCTGTTGCGCCAACGTGCTACCCGTAATGGGCTGGGCGGTAAGTTGTTCGTTTTTATTCATCGGTATCACCCCTCTTCCTTAGCACCATACTTGATGCGCGGATCAAGGTAGGCGTACACGATGTCGACGATAAGGTTCATAACGACAAAGATAACTGCTACTAGAAGAACGATGCCCTGCACGCAGGGGAAGTCGCTTTTAAGTACGCAGTCGACGGCAAACTTGCCGATGCCTGGCCACGCAAACACTGTCTCAGTAAGAAGTGCGCCGCCTAAAAGGCTGCCAAATTGCAGGCCGATGACAGTAGACACCGGCAACATGGCGTTGCGCAGCGCATGCTTGATGTTCACAGCGCCATTTTTTAGCCCCTTCGCACGCGCCGTACGCACGTAATCCTCGCTGAGTGTTTCGAGCATGCTAGAACGTGTCATGCGCGTAATGATGGCCATGGAGTAAAGCGACAGCGCCAGCGTGGGCAGTATGAGGTGAATGAGCACGTCTCCGAGTGCAGTCCAGTCTCCCCGGGCGATGGTGTCGATGATAAAGAATCCGGTTCCTCCGTTTGGTTGGAGAAGTGGTGATACGCGACCGCTTGAAGGCAACCAGTGCAAGATGCCCGAGAATAATAAGATCAACAAGATGCCCGACCAGAAGATGGGCATGGACACTCCTATTAAGGCGATGACCATACTTACGTTGTCCGCAACTTTATTCTTCTTCACCGCCGCCAACACGCCAAGCGACACACCTACAAGCGTTGCCACGATGATGGCGCAGATAGCCAACTCAGCTGTTGCGGGGAATCGTGAAGCGATTTCGGCAGTTACTGGCTGATGGGTGTAGTACGAGGTGCCTAGGTTGCCCTGCACCGCGCCTACGATGAAGTTGATGTACTGAAGCCAAATGGGATCGTTTAGCCCGTTATCGGCGCGCCAGGCCGCCATCGCCTCGGTAGTTGCGTGCTCGCCCAGAACCACCGGAGCCGGGTCCGGGGCCAACACGCGGGTAATGAGGAAGATGATGACTGTCACACCCAGCAAAACAGGAATCACCATAAGGATTCGTTTGAGGATGTATTTGAGCACAAAAGCTCCTTTCTTGCCATCCTGTGCGAACAGGAACGAAGCCGGAGACCCGTGGTCCCCGGCTTCAAGCATGCTAATTCTTCATAGCATACATGTCATCAGATCATTTATGACCGGCTGACAGTGTAGCGCAAGTATGACCGCTCAGCGACGAGAAAACGGCGCAGGGGCCTCCTTGTAAAAAAGCCCAGCTCTCCCAAGGGAGGGCTGGGCTGATTACCTATGCTTGCTTTGATACGCCCTTGAAGAAGGCAACACCCGTTGGATGATAGTAGAAATCCTTCACTTTGGGGTTGATGCCCAGCAGGTTCTTGGAATGAGAGATGAGCAGCCATGGCTGCTTCTCGGCTACCATTTCCTCGCACTTCTTATAGATGGCATCGCGCTCTGCGCCATCTGGCGTAGCAATACCCTCGGAGATGAGTTTTTTGTACTCGTCGTCCTGGAAATGGGCTACGTTCATAGACCAGTTGGTGTCAGCCAGTAGGTTCATGAAGTTGTCCGGATCGCCGTTGTCGCCCGTCCACCCATAGAAGCAGATGTCATACGGATCGGTTTGTACCTTGGTCTTGTAGGTGGTCCAGTCGTATTCGGTAATGCTTACATCAACACCGACCTGCGCCAAGTAACCTTGAATAAGGTTGGCGAGTTGGCTGCCACCCTTTTGGTTGTAGGGGCGAGCGGTGGTGTAAGTGATGCACTTGATTGACGTGATGCCCTTGTCGGCCAGTGTTTTCTTGGCAGCCTCGGGGTCGTAAGCGGTTTGCTTGATGTCCTTGTCGTAAGGTGCCATCCAGATGGGCATGACGGAGTTTGCTACGGTGGCGTAGTCGCCGTAAACGGTCTTAACCAACTCTTCGACATTGATTGCTTGAGCGATAGCCTTGCGAACCTGCTGATCGGTACAGGTGCCCACTTCGGTGTTGAACGCCATGTAGTTGATGGTCATGCCATCCTCGGAGAACAACTCGAAGCCGCCATCCGTAATTTGGGTAGCGGAAGAGGGGTCGACACTCGAAATGATGTCGCACTCGCCGTTCATGAGTGACGTAATACGTGTGTTGCCTTCGGTGATAACCTTAAATACGAGGTTCTTCGTCTTGGGAGCTTCGCCCCAGTAGTCAGGGTTGGCTTCCAGTGTGACAGAGGCAGCCTTCGTCCAGTTGACGAACTTGTAGGGGCCCGTGCCAACTGGCGGATCAATAGGCTGTCCGGCCGGAGCTGCGGCAGCAGCCGTAGGTGAAACGATGGGAGAAGCAAGTGCCATGGCCAAGTTCTTCACGAATGCAGCATTCGCAGCACGCATCGTAATCTGCACGGTGGTGGGGTCAATGGCTTTGACGCTCTCCACGCCGCTACCAGCTTCCTTCTCGCCGAACACGAACGACGCGTAAGGCATGTCGGAGTTGCGGTTAGGCTCGAGCTGACGCTCGATGGAAGCCACCACTGCATCGGCATTGAAATCGGTGCCGTCGTGGAATTTGATGCCCTTATTCAGCTTAATGGTGTATACCAAACCGTCGGCTGAGATCTCGGGGAGATCGACAGCGAGACTGGGAGCAACCTTCGCGTCTTTGGCACCGTACTGATACAGGCCTTCGTAGATGTTGCAGGATACCACCGCGGACTCACCGTCGTCGAAATACGCCGGGTCAAGCGCGCGCGGATCGGCCGTCAAGCTGTACGTGATGGTGTCAGCTGCACCGCCTGCAGCGGAGCTGCCGGACTTGGCTGGTTCGTTGGCGCCGTCGTTGTTGCCGCAGCCTGCTAGGCTAACTAGGCCGAAACCTGCTGCCGACACACCGAGCAATTCAACGAACTTACGCCTGCTAAAGGTGAACTTCTCTTCCATAAACAGGATCTCCTTCCCTCAACCCCGCGTCAGCGGGGCCCTCCTACGAGCTAAATGGCTCGTGCGCAGCCTATCCTGATGGATGGACTCACGCATTTCGTATACTTTAGTGCAATAGAGCATCGTGATGCAGGAGAAAAGCGGATGAAACGTACTTTTAATCTGCCGAATGCACTAAATCGTCCCTCAAAGGCATCATATTGTCTTAATACCATAGAGTTACTTTGCTGTAGCTGACCTAAGTTCAGCTTGCTGCGAATGGTGTGTTTTTATCGGTGCTCCGGCGATCGTGCTCTATGAAGGGGTATCTGCGATGATTCAGGTAAAGCGGAACGAGTCTTTAGCCTTAATGCAAAAGCTCAACCAAGAAGAAGCTGCTTCCTCCGTGTGAGTATCAACGTGTTACTATGACACCATGGCATTATTTCGGGCGGAACATATTGCGGTTTCTTACCTGCGTGATGACGTGCAGGTTCCGGTGTTGGTTAATCAAAGCTTTTCGCTTGAGGCGGGCTGCATCTACGATTTGACGGGGCCGTCTGGTGCGGGTAAGTCCACTATGCTGCGAGCCTGCGCCCTTATGCTTGCGCGGCAAGGGGGTGAGCTCTATCTAGACGGTGTGCCGAGCTCGTCGTTCAAGCCTGTCGATTGGCGTCGTCGGGTGTGTTTAGTGCCGCAGGAGCCTTCGCTGATCCCTGGCAGTGTTCGTGTTAACCTTGTTCTTCCCTGGACACTGAAAGCGAACGCAGGTAAAAAACCACCTGCAGATGAGACGTTGTCTCGTTTGTTGGAGCTAGCGCAACTTTCCGATGTTGGGTTAGAGCGTGATGTGTCTCAGCTTTCGGGCGGGCAGGCTGCCCGGGTAGCTTTGCTGCGTGCGTTTGTAACGACACCAGAGGTATTGCTGTTGGATGAGGTGGATTCGGCGTTGGATACTGAGTCTGCGTGCGCCGTGGGACGGATGACGAGGGCTTTGGTAGGGCCCCGTATGACATGCTTGCGTATTCGTCATCGTGCACCGGACGGCTTCGCCGATGGCGCTTATACGCTGCGTGCTGGAAATTTGTCGTATGCTGAAGCGTTAGTGCCACCCGATGTCTCCGTTTGCGCACGGAATTTTGACTCGTCGGCCTACTCGATGCTTGGTGCCCTCGGTGGGTATAGCGGTGGGAGCGATACGGTGGAAAAGGCACGCGCGTGAGTGGTGGGGTCGTAGATATCGGCTATGTGGAGTTGTTTGCAGCTAGTGCGCTTATGCTGGTTGCCGGCTTGGTGTCATGGAAGCTTGAGTTAGGACAGACTCGGCGTATAGTGGTATCTGCTGTGCGCGCATTTGTGCAGCTGTTGGCAGCTGGTGTTGTGCTTGTGTTTTTGTTTAGGTACCAGACGTGGTGGCTAGTGTTGTTGGTGCTGGGCATTATGGTTTTGGCGGCAACGCAAATTGCAACCGCACGAGTTAAAAGTTCTATTAAGGGACTATGGCCAGCCGTTTTTGTATCACTATTTGCTTCATCGATGGCGGTAGCGTTCGTGGTAGTGGAAGGTGTTATACACGCCGATCCTTGGTATAGCGCGCGTGAACTTATACCCATCGCGGGTATGATTATCGGCAATGCGATGTCGGCTACAGCGGTGGCGGTAGATCGTCTTTTCTCTGATATGGATAGCCGCTCGGGAGAGATGTTTACGTTGGTGGCTTTGGGGGCAACGGCTAAAGAGGCGGCTTTCCCTTCGCTGAAGGCCGCAATTGGCGCAGGTATGACTCCTATTCTTGCCTCGATGTCAGCAGCGGGCATTGTTACTATTCCCGGCATGATGTCGGGTCAGTTGTTGGCAGGTGCAGACCCGCTCTCGGCTGCAAAGTATCAGATCGTCGTAATGCTTATGCTATCGGCCGCCAATACTGTAGCTATTGTGTTGGCGTGTTATCTTACCTACCGCAAGCGCTTTTCGTCGGATGGATATTATCTGGACAAGGGCATTAGGGGCTAGGCCGTCCTCTATAATCGTGCGCGACGTGAAAGGATGTATCGTGGCAGACGAAAAGACGTTTTCCCATATAACGGTTTCGGCCGACGACGAAGACGATTTTGTCATTCAGGCAGGTGTTCGCCCGGCACAACCTCAGCATAGTTCTCCTCTGATGAAAGATGAGGCATGTTGTGAGCCAGCACCGGCGCGCGAAGCTCCGGTGCTGGATGCTGCGACTGATGGCTTTTCGGTAACAAAGACGGAGAAGCCATCGCCTACGGATAAGAATACCTATGAAGAAACTACGCTCGAGGATTTAAAGGGCTCATCGATGCCGGCTGCACAGAAGGCGGTTTTGGCAGCGGCTTTCTTGTTGGTGATAGCGTTCGTCGTCTATTACCTGTTTTTGCGCTAAATGTGCTTTCTCTACTTTTGATCAGGAAGGTTAAACGATGCCTAAACATGCTGCAAACACACCCTCCGGCATTTCTTCTGATTCCGATCAGCGTGCCGACAATGCTCGCTCTCGGATAAATGAGGACGACGGACGTATCGGCCTTACCGAAGCCTTTGCTCCTGTACGCGACGACGGTTTTGGCAACGACTCAGAAGGCGTGCGTGATAACGCTATTGGTTTGACTGAGGCATTTTCGCCGGTAGATTCGCGTGGCTCCGCACGCGTCACTGGTGCCGCAAACGCCCCGGCGCATGCGGGGAGGCTTAGCTACGAGGGGGATACCCAGGAGGAGTATCCGGATGCGGTAGAAAACCTGGAACCGGTGGATGCACCGCCGTTGCTGTTTGGCGATGATGTCTTGCCTCAGGAACCTGAACAACCCGTGGGGCGTCATGGTAAGAAAAGCAAACCGCCCCTTCCACCCCATCAGCGTAAATCGCATCGCATGCGTCGCATTCTTATCGTGGTTATCGTTTTACTGGTGCTACTCATCGGCGCTTTGGGATACTTTACCTTCCGTTTGTTTAGTGAAAGCCAGACGCTTGCATCCCAGCAGACGCAGGCGCAGCAGGATGCCCAAGAGGTATCGTCCATTAAGAAAGATGATGCAAAGGATGCTTCTTCCGAGACAGTAAAAAAGACTCAAGCGCCTAATTTGGTGACGCTTCTAGGCAAGACCCAAGACGAAGCCGTTTCCTTGCTTAAGCGCGGAGCTACGGTGACGCGAACGGAAGAGGTTAAAGAAGAGGGTAATCCTATCAAGAGCAAGATAACTATTGCGCTTACCGATGAGCCTGCCGATGCTCGCACCGGTACACCAACCGTCTATCTAGGTTTAAACGACCAGAGTAAGACCGTTCAGGCGGGTTACTCTGCTTCCACCGCAGCGCTTGGTTATGGCTCACTGAGCTTTGCCGATGCGGTAAAGAACGAACATATTGTGGAAAAAACGCTCCAGGAAGCGGGCGTCAATGTGACACAAGGATCGGCGACGCTGCCTGCAGACAAGACTACCTATTCCACGTACGACACCGATGGCACGACCCTCGTGAAGGAAAGCTGTTCGTTTTCTGGAACGGTGGACATAAACGGTGCAACTCATGAATGGTCGGCGGTGCTTCGATATGACTACACTACAGCGAATACCTCCGGCAATCTAGCTGATACTATTCGTATCATCTACATTTATCTCAATGCTTAAAAGAGCTGACAATGTAGCGCGTGTAGCTTTTTGTTACTTGGTTTCTTCGGTTTCTCGCGCCTGCTGTACGTTTTCTAGCGAAATGGTGGGAATGCGTACACACATGAGGTAGATAAGAAAAATTGCTACGCATGCCAGCACGATCCATACGATTACCTTGTGTACGATAAGGGCGCTGGCCCCCATAAGAACGAACGACACCGTAAGGATGCGTACTTTCGTGGAAGCGGGGATACCTCCCGCTTCCTTAAACGCGGCTACATAACTACGATACACTTTTGTCGAAATGATCCAGGCGTGACAGCGTGGCGACGACTTCGCGAAAAGGAAGGTAGCAAGCAACAAAAGGGGAGTGGTGGGTAGCACGGGTACGAAGACACCTACGCATCCAAGGATGCAGGCGCACCAAGCACCAACGAGTAGAAGCGCGCGGGTCAGTCGGTTCACAAAGGGCATCCTTTCTCTCATGGCAAACCCACCTCGAAGTGGGAGGGTATTTGAATAGCTTTGAGTATAACAGAGCCCTATGAAGGATATCTTTCGCTTTCGGGCGAGGGGTTTTGCTGCTCACTTCCAAGAGTGTGCCCTGCCGCTGAGCGGTGCCTTGGTTCAGGAGTTGTCGCGTTAGTGGTATTATAGTGCGCCATATTACGAATAGCTGGAACTGAGTAGGGTAACGAGACTGCTCTGCGGTGTCGAAAGAGAGGAGCGCATGAGCAAGCGAATTACATGGCGTGCTAATGCGCTCATCTGTATCATCATCATCCTCGGTTTCTCGCTTACCTCTTACATTAGCTACCACTCAAATCGTGAAGCGTTCGAGCAGGATGCCGAACGTGTTTCGATACTCACGTCTGAGGGTATTGCTAGTGAAATAAATACGCAATTTAATCGACCTATCGACGTGTCTCTTACCATGGCTAATGACAGCCTGCTTAAGGGATATCTCAATTCCGAACAAAGCCATATAGGTGACAGTTCCTATGAGGAATCTCTTCGCGAATATCTTGAAGCTTATCGTGAAAAATACGGATTTGATTCGGTTTTCTTGGCTTCCGCTGCAACAAAACGTTATTATCATTTCAGCGGCATCGATCGTACGCTTGATCGCGGTAATCCTGAGAACAACTGGTATTACGCATTTCTTGACAGCTCAGATGAATATGCGCTTAACATTGACAACGACGAAGCGACAAATAATGAGATAACGGTATTCGTAAACTGCCGCATTCTTAACGATGCTGGCAGTACCCAAGGTATTGTTGGGGTAGGTTTTAGAATCGATAATCTACGTGCATTGTTTTCTGAATACGAGAAGCAAACAGCTACGAGAGTTTACCTGGTAAACAGGGATGGTCTCGTAGAGGTGTCAACCGATAGCCAAGGTGTAGAGAAGGTTGATCTATTCGCAGACAGTGCCTTTTCAGGTTCAAAAACTCAAGCCCTCGACTCAAGTGGTGAGCGTCAGAGTTTGTGGTATTCTTCTTCTCGAGGGTCAGGTTATCTTGTTTCTCGGTATATGCCCTATCTTAATTGGTCGCTTATCGTTGATCACGACACCTCTGAACTTGATGCTCAGATAGCGCAGCAACTCAGTGTGGCTATCTTTGTTATCACTATGGTAATTACGCTTGTGCTGGTGGCAACAACAAGCATTTTTCGCCGCTACAATAGACTGATGATCCAACAGGTAGCTGCAGCCGAACAAGAGCGCAAGACGGTTTTTCAGGAAGCTGCCGAGCAGTTGTACGACAATATCTATGAGGTAGATGTCACTCACAATTGCGCAGCCAACGATCAGGCGCAACGCTACTTTGAGGGTTTTGGTGCTAGGCCGGAGACTCCTTTTAGTGAAATTCTCGTTCTTCTTGCTAGGCATCAAGTTAAAGAAGAATTCCGCCAGCAGTATCTTGATATATTTCTTCCTGAATCGGTTCTTGCTGCTTATCGACGTGGTGAGGTTCAGCTAGTTTTCGATTTTCCGATGACGACTGATGGCGAAAACTATTCTTGGGCACGTATAAATGCTCATCTGTTTACTTGGAGCGAAGACAATTCTGTTCACATGCTGGTGTATCGGCAGAACATCGACGAAGAGAAACGTCGTGAGTACGCGATGATCGAGCAAATGCAGCGAGATCCTCTTACGGGGCTCTATAACAAAGGGGCGACGCAAGAGCATATTCGCACCTTGTTGGCAGAGATGACTCACGAACCTTTTGCGTTTCTCATACTGGATATTGATGATTTTAAGTCGGTTAACGACCGCTTTGGGCACGGTGTTGGCGATGCCGTGCTTTCCGAGTTTGCTCAAATTACGAGTGGGCAATTTCATCACGAAGATGTGGTTGGCCGTATAGGGGGCGACGAGTTTGTTGCGTTCGTGCCGATGAGCGGTGTTTCCGAAGCGAAAAAGAAGGCAACAGAATTAATGGAGGCACTTTGCAAAGACGTTGTTACCGATAACGGCGTATGTCGTCTTTCTGCAAGCTTGGGTATTGCTTTGACGCCGCCTCATGAGCGGGACTTTGAGACGCTGTATCGACACGCCGACCGTGCGCTCTATCGCGCCAAGGCCCTAGGAAAGAACCGGTTCGTAATTGACGGCGATCGGTTTTTTAACGACGACGATAAGGGTGAATAGGGTATTGCGCGTAAAGCTCTGAGTTGTTATACTAGGCAAGTTGTTTACTCAAGCGGGGGGAAACCCTCCACCTGATTCGGCGCTTTGGCAGCTGATGGGTTGCTCGAATAATAAAACCGTAAAGCGGTTTTGCTATGAGAATGCGAACCCGTTGTCTGACTAAGGCAACGGGTTTTTCATTGAAGCGCGCAAGCGCGGAAGATTAGGAGGTGAGCGCGATAGCTGCTCAGGAGCCACGGCTCAACGAAGAAATTACGGTTCGCGAATGCCGTTTGATTGGTTTTGACGGCGAGCAGATGGGTATTTACGTTACGGCAGAAGCCCAACGTGTCGCTGATAACGAGGGACTTGACCTCGTGGAGATCGCGCCTAACGCCGATCCGCCAGTTTGTCGCATCATGGACTACGGTAAGTTTAAGTACGATCAAGAAATCAAGGCCAAAATGGCCCGCAAGAATCAAAGTAAGATCGAAACCAAGGAAATGAAGTTTCGTCCGAAGATCGACGTGGGCGACTACACTACGAAGAAGAAGCATGTTGTTCGCTTCCTCGACGCAGGAAACAAGGTTAAGATCACCATTATGTTCCGTGGTCGCGAAATGGCTCACCCGGAGCTGGGGCTTACTATCCTCGAGCGTCTGGCCGACGATCTGAAGGAAACGGCAATCATCGAGAGCCAGCCCAAGATGGAAGGCCGCAACATGCACATGCTTATCGCCCCTCTGCCTTCGGTAGTTGCGGCGAAGAAGAAAAAGGAAAACGAGAAGAAGGAAGCTGAAGGGAAGGACGAAGAGAATGCCTAAGATGAAGACCCATCGCGGCACCGCAAAGCGATTCCGTGTCACCGGTTCCGGCAAGATCATGCGCTCCAAGGCGTTTAAGAGCCACATCATGACTAAGAAGAGCCAGAAGCGCAAGCGTAATTTCCGCCACGAGACCGAAGTCGCGAAGTCAGACCAGAAGGTCATTGCTCGCAACCTCGGACTTCGCTAGTAAAGGAGTGATCTGATATGCCTCGTGTCAAGCGTGCAGTTAACGCTCACAAGAAGCGTCGTACCGTCCTTAATCGCGCAAAGGGTTACTATGGCGCGAAGTCTCGCTCCTACCGTGCCGCCAAAGAGCAGGTACAGCATTCACTCCAGTACATGTATCGCGACCGTCGCAATAAGAAGCGTGATATCCGTCGTTTGTGGATTACTCGTATTAACGCAGCTGCTCGCATCAACGGCTTGAGCTATTCATTGTTCATGAATGGTCTGAAGAAGGCTGGCGTTGTGTTGGACCGCAAGGTGCTCTCTGACATGGCTATCAACGATCCTGCCGCTTTTGCTGCTGTGGTTGAGGTTGCCAAGAAGGCCCTGTAAGTTTACAGGTTGCTTGTAGGTTAAACGAAGACCCCGCACGCGGGGTCTTTTTTGTTGTTGTGTGAATGGGGTCTATAAAGAGTAAAGCGCTTCCGATTTAGAGGAAAGCGCAAAAGAGGTATCTGGTAGTTACATGGGGTGAACAGATCGGCCCTACTGAGTATCTAGACTCGAGAGCAAGCAGATTCGATTTCTTCGTCAAGCTCGTAGTCGATGTGACACAAGTCATCCACACCCGTAAGGGTACGGGTTAAATAGGATTGGGCAACCTCGCGCGCGGTGCCGTGTGCTTTGGCAATAACCTCGATACCTGCGCGACAAAAAACGTTTGCCACATCGTACTCAATGGTGTTTACGATAAGTACATCGACACCGAACTCATCGAACAATGATGCAAGCTTTTGTGCGGGCATGCCGGGGTTTGGCATGTTCTGGCAGTCGACAATAACGCCACACTCGACGTTATAACACATATAGCTTGAGCACTGTCCGAAGCGTGGTGCTACTTCTAGGCCCTCACTTGCCACTGCAATTCTCATGGGCCTCCCTTCCCTTTTGTTTGCGCGCCTAACAATAGCCTGTTTGCTGTATTTCTCGTCTGCTCTTTCGCCCAACGGGTAAAAATAGTAAGCTGAACGACATGGATAATGAAAACATATTAAGTTGCGATGTTGTTGTCGTTGGTGCGGGCGTTGCTGGTGCCGCCTGTGCGCGTGAGCTTTGCCGTTACCAAATTAGTACGGTGGTTTTAGAAGCAGGCAACGACCTTGCCTGTGGTGCCACTCGCGCCAACTCCGGTATCGTGCATGCTGGTTACGATCCGGCACCTGGTACGTTGAAGGCGTTCTATAACGTGGAGGGGTCGCGTTTGTTTTCCCAGTGGGCAGACGAGCTGGGGTTTTCCTATCAGCGTAACGGCTCGCTGGTGCTAGCGTTCTCTGATGATGATTTAAAAAGTGTGCATCGGTTGTTGGCGCGTGCTGTGGCAAATGGCGTAGCGGGAGTGAGGGAACTTGCGGCCGACGAAGTGCTTACGCTTGAGCCTGAGGTGAACCCGAACGTGCGAGGGGCATTACTGGCTGAGACGGGGGCTATCTGCGATCCTTATGCTGTAACGCTAGCTTGTATGGAGCAAGCGGTAAGGTACGGTGCGCGATTACGGTTTAATGAGCGGGTGTGTGAGATTGAGCGTTTAGTGTCGTCTAATGAAGCTTCTTCAAATGCTCCGCGTTATAACGTGATGACAGAGTCGGGAGTGTGTGTGGCGGCTCGTGCGGTTGTGAACGCCGCTGGCGTATTCGCCGATGAAATAAATAACTTAGTAAGCAAGCAGATACTACGCATTGTTCCCCGTCGTGGGGAATATCGCTTGTACGATTCTGACTTTGGGGCACTGTTTTCTCATACGATATTTCAAGCACCCTCTCAGGCGGGTAAAGGTGTGTTGGTGGCTCCAGATGTTTACGGTAATCTTTTGGTGGGCCCAAGCGCCGTTGATCAATCGAGTAAGACCGACGTGTCTACGACAACGGAGGGGCTTAAGCAGGTACTTGAATCGGCGCGCAAGACATGGCCGGGTATTACCGCTCGTGGAACGATTACAAACTTCGCAGGTTTGCGTGCTTCCTCGGAGGTGGGTGACTTTATTATTGGTCAACCAGACGATGCGCCGGGTTTCTTTAATATAGCTTGCTTTGACTCTCCGGGTCTTACCTCGGCGCCTGCTGTGGCGGTGGATATAGCAAGGCAGATCGCAGAGTTGCTTGATGCTTCAAAGCGTGTTGATTTCGATGCATATCGAAGCGTTAGAGTGCCGTTTGCGCTTATGGATGAAGAGCAGCGTGCTCGGGCTATCGATATCGATCCGCGAGAAGGACACGTGGTGTGTCGATGCCGCAAGGTTACCGAAGCCGATATTGTCGCAGCTTTGCATGGACCGGTGCCTGTGTTATCGCTGGATGCGTTGAAGTGGCGTACGGGCGCAACTATGGGTCGGTGTCATGGTGGTTTCTGCTTGCCTGAGACTGCGAAGATTGTGGCGGCTGAATTAGGGGTCTCTCCCGATAGGTGGGATAAGCGGGGGCCTGGTTCGCCTCTGGTTGCCGCAGCGCGATCTGATTACGTGGAGCTTGCACACAAAGAAGAGCTTTCGGAGCAGGGTATGGTTGCTTCCCCTGTTTTAAACGCATCAGAATTGAATGTTTATGATGTGGCGGTGGTGGGTGGTGGCGCGGCTGGCATTGCGGCTGCACTCGCTGCGGCGCAGAGTGGGGCGCAGGCTGTTTTGGTGATAGACCGCGAGATGAAGCTTGGCGGTATTTTGAAACAGTGTGTACATAATGGCTTTGGTTTGCATCGTTTTGGCGAAGAACTAACCGGTCCTGAATATGCTTCTCGCGAGATCGCTGCGCTAACCAAAAAAAGTTTACCTTTTACGGGTGAGGAACGGTCGGGTATTACTGTTATGACCGATGCCTCAGTATTGTCGGTAGATCCGCCCGATGAGGGTGGTATGTTGTGCGTGCATATAGTTGGAAGTGTGGGGAGTTGTGCTGCGCGCGCCCGAGCTGTTGTGCTTGCGACCGGCTCGCGTGAGCGCGGGCAAGGTGCGCTTTGTATGTCAGGGGACCGCCCGTCGGGTGTATTCTCGGCTGGTAGTGCGCAAAATTTTATGAATCTACAGGGTAGTCTACCGGGACGGCGTGCTGTTATTCTGGGCTCGGGCGATATTGGTCTTATTATGGCACGACGCTTGGTATCCCAAGGGGCCGAAGTGGTTGGCGTGCATGAGCTTATGCCTTATCCGTCGGGTCTTCGTCGCAATATTGTGCAATGCCTCGACGACTTCGGAATTCCTCTACATTTAAGCAGTACGGTTACACGTTTAGAGGGTTCGGGGCGCCTTGAGGCAGTGTATGTGTCGCAGGTTGATCCTCATACGCTTGATCCCATACCTGGCACTGAGCAACGTGTTGCGTGCGATACCTTGCTGCTATCGGTGGGATTAATTCCTGAAAACGAGATAGCGAAGACGGCAGGGGTGACCCTTGATGCAGTGACGGGTGGTGCACGTGTGGACAATCGATGCGCTACCGAGGTACCTGGTCTGTTCGCTTGCGGAAATGCTTTACATGTTCACGATTTGGTGGATCATGCATCGGCTGAAGGAGAAGTTGCTGGAGCTGCTGCGGCCGCCTATGCACACAAGATGGCGAGCAGTAGGGATGTGTCGGAGGTTGATGACGCTCTCGATGGGGCACGTAGGGGTTCGGTGGTGGATCTTGAGGAAGGTTTTGGGCCAGCGAGTATAGGAGCAGTACCCATGAGGGCGGGCGAGGGTGTTCGTTATGTTGTTCCGCAGGCGCTCGATGCATCTATGGGTCCCGACGAGCGGTTCACGCTTTCACTGCGTGTATCCAATGCGCTGTGTGAGCCCCGTTTCTTTGTTGAGGGCATTGCGCACGATGGTTCGGTAAGTCTGATTAAGAAAGCTAAGACCTTGGTGGCAGTGCCCGCCGAGATGGTGCAAATTACTCTTTCTGGTGTTGAAGTAGCTCGGTTCAGCTCGTTGCGTGTGCGTGCGATAAGCTGTGCGGAGACGGGTACCATGCGTGACCCTTTGCCTTCCGTCGACCTTGTGTCGCCTTCGCCGTCTGAGTTGGTATAGGGAGAGGATGCTTGATGCAGCAAGCTATTGAGGTTGTTACCTTTACGTGTGTCTGCTGCCCGCTTGGGTGTTTACTCGAAGTATGCCTCGACGCGTGCGGTGGTGTTGTTGAAGTGGTGGGTAATACATGCAAGCGTGGTGAGCTGTACGCCACTCAAGAGGCAACGGCTCCGCAGCGTATGGTTACGGCTGTTGTCCCGGTGGCTGGGTGCTTCGAGCCTGTTAGCGTCAAGACTGTGTCTCCCATACCTAAACAGTGTATGGCTGAGGTTCTGCAGGCTTGTTGTACCATGAAGCTTGCTGCGCCAGTTGCGGCGGGCGATGTTCTTATCGCCGATGTTTGCGGAACGGGTGTAGCGATTGTTGCTACAAAAAGCGTACCATGAGCATTTGTGCGGTAGGGCAACTATTTACTTTGCATGAGTGTGACGTGAAGAGCGCGTAATGGAGGAAGATCCTAGCATGGTGGCGAAAGAAAAGGCGTTTGAAGAGCGGCGGCAAGACGAGACTTCGGAGCCTATAGAAGGGCGTCGTGCTCGCATTTTGGGGACGGCCATTGTTGCTGTGGGTATGCTCGTGTTAATTTTTGCTGCCGCAGCAGCAGTATTCTTCTTATTGGCTGAATTGCTGCAGGGAGAGTGGTTCCTTGTCGTCGGCGTTGCTCTCGTTCTTATTGGCCTCATGTGGGTTGGAAATCGCTTGGTACGCGTGGCGGCCAATCAAAACAAGGATCCTTTGGGGTAGGGTGGCCCCGACGCGCAATATGATGCAAATTGCGCGTCGGATTAAACTGCTACCCTCGACGATTGCGCTGCTTGGCTACCGCGGCACGATGTGCGCGGCCGGGACGTAGATCGCTGCCTCCGTTTGACGGTCTGGCGGAATTTTGACGCTTTGCTTGTGTTTGTCTGTGTTGAGGCTGTCCACCGTTTGACGAAGCTCCCTGCTTGCCACCTTGATTCGCGGGGTGTTGTCGATTGGGCTGAGACCCACTGCTTCCGGTTGGTTTCTTCTTGCGCTTTGAGGCATTATTTTGCGAGGGAGTAGTTTTTTCCTCGGCTGCCGCTTCGCGGGCTTTCTCCTTGCGTTTTTCACGCTTTGCCATCTCACGTGCGGCTTGCGCAATATCAGGATCGCGTCGCGCATTGCTTCGCGTTGCGCGCGAAGCAGCTTCTGCTTCGGCTTCATTTGCGTCAAAACTGGCTATTTCCATTTCGGGAATATCGCGTTTAATGAGCTTTTGGATATCACGTAGGGCTTCTTCTGTTTCTGGACTAACAAACGAAATCGCCCAACCTTCTTCACCAGCACGCCCGGTGCGGCCTATGCGGTGTACATAGTCTTCGGGTTGTGTGGGTAGGTCGTAGTTGATTACGTGGTCGACATTTTCAACGTCAATGCCGCGTGCCAGTACGTCGGTGGCTACCAGTATGTTGGTGGTGCCATTGGTGAAGTTGTCTAAGGCACGACGACGCTGGTTTTGGCTGCGATCGGAGTGGATAGCCTCGGCCGTATAGCCCATACGCTTTAAGCGACGGCAGGTGGAATCCGCTCGACTGCGTGTGCGAGTGAATACGATAATGCGCTCTGCACCTTTTTCGTTTAACACTGCCTTAAGTAGTGCTGGTTTCAGTGCTTGTGGTGAGCGCACAATGAACTGTTCAACAGTGTCTGCTGTTTCTCCCTTATGTGCAATCTCTACCATGGCGGGGTTGTGCAATAGTTTTCCGACGCTCGACATAATAGAGCGGTCGATGGTTGCAGAGAAGAGGAGTGTTTGTCGCGTATCGGGCGTAGCGCCGATAATTTTCTTCATTGCGGGCCAGAACCCCATGTCTAACATGCGATCGGCCTCATCCAGTACCAATACGTTTACGTTGCCGAGGCGTACGGCACCCTGTTCCATTAGATCGACCAGACGCCCTGGGGTGGCAATGAGCACGTCAACGCCGTGCTTTAGCTGGCGAATTTGAGGCTCGTAAGACATACCCCCAACAATCGTGAGAATGCGGTGATGGGTGGACGCAGCGATGGAGCCGCATACTTCGCCAATTTGCTGCGCCAACTCACGTGTGGGGGTAACGACGAGCATGAGTGGTCCTTGACCGCCCTGTGCGTGGTTCAATTTATCGAGTGAGGGTAGCGAGAATGCGGCCGTCTTACCCGTACCGGTTTTGGCGGCAGCGATAAGATCGCGTCCTTCCAGTACCAGGGGAATAGCTTGCTTTTGTACGGGAGTGGGATCGGTGTAGCCCAGTCGTACTATGGCGTCCAGAGAGGTGGGGGAAAGCCCCAGTTCATTGAATTGCGTCATGCTTATCGGTTCGTTCCTTTCGGGAAGTAATACTGGTAGGTTCATGTAGACAACTTGATGGTTGTCAGGGGGGGGGGTAAGAGGAAGTTCCTTAACGTATGTGCGCGGGTTTTCCTCCCCAGTAAAGACGAGCAAAGTGCTTTTTGCGGAGTGGATCATGAGGGTTTTTGGGATGTGCTGCCAAATCGAGGGTAGCTCGAGCGATGTCGCGTGCAGCATCGGGCTTGCGTAGAAAGCTGCCATTCACCAGCATGGCTCGGATGCTTTCGGGATTACTGTTTATGTGGCCTAGGGTGTCCAATAACTCGCGGGCTGTGGTTACGTGCATGGCGGAACCGGTTGCAGTGAGCATGTTTACATTAACCTTTTCTTGCCCATAAGCACGACCTAATAAAATCATGGGGACCTGCGCACAAAGGCATTCGGTGACCACGAGACCGCCCGACTTACAGATGACCAGGTCGCTTGCAGCCATAAGTGCTGCCATTCCATCTACATATTCTAGCACCGTTACGTTGGTGAGCCCTAGCTCGTTACATTCCTGACGCAGATGACGAGCGTAGTCGGCATCTTTGCCAGCCACAATAGCTAAGTGCATATCTCCGAAGCGGTGTAGGTAAGGAAGTACCTTGTCGAGCGCTTCACGGAAATGCACATAGGGTCGAGGTAAGTATGCGCCAGCCAGGGCTAGCACTATCTGCTTATCTTGCGGTAAGCCCAATCGTTTGCGTGTCTCAGATTTATTGTAGGTGCGGCGGAAGTCTTCTCGCGTGGGGATACCGGTGATAAGGATGCGTTCATCGGCTACTTTGCGCGGGCGTAGTGTTTCGGCCATAGCTTCGGTTGCTACACAGAAAAGGTCGCCGCCACGGTGCGGCCACAAGCCTTCCGTCTCATAGTCGGTTGGCACGCATACGATGGGGAATTCAAGGCCCGAGAGCATACGTGCGCCTACGGCCACGTTTGCTGCGGTGATGTGGGTGCATACGATAGCCAAGGGACGTATTTTCTTGACATGATCGGTGAATGCGGGGTACATCGTGCGCGACCATATAGTACCGCCGGCCCACAGGAGACGCCCTGTGAGTGTATAGCGCCAGGTAAGATCATAGAGTGGGCGAGTCGCTCCCGTGAACAGCGAAGCGGCGTGATCTCCGTCAAACACAATACGACCCCAGTCGAGAATGTCGATAACCTCCACCTGAAGATCGGGTGGGATTGAAAGCGCATCCTGTGGACGGGTTTCGTTGTCCGAGGCGTCTCCGGAGTTAGATTGAATGGCTTCGTCGCGCAGCAGTTCGAACGCCTGGGCGATAGCCATGGCTGCGCTACGATGACCCGATCCCACTGAGGCGTGCATAACTAGCACGGTTGGCCGCATGGGCTCGAGTGCTGGTGGGTCAGGGGTATCGTCGCCCAAGGAGGCTACCGGTTGGGAAGCGTGACGGATCTCCCGTTTGTCATTGTGGGCAACGGGGTCTTCGGTATGATTCACGGGAGCCGTCAGATTGGCTGCGGTGGGTGATGGCTCGTGTGTTGGGTGCGGCATAGCCGTCTCATCGTTATTCATGCCCTTCATCATACTCTAACAGTGCGGTTATTGGAGCTACTTCAGATGTTAGAGACATAGGTTCCACGGAACCTATGTAACCGACCGCATGTTTGAAGTACCGGCTTGAAGTACTCGCGGCGTGTTCTTTTTCTGTAACGGAATTATGACGGACGACGAACGAAACAGATCGCGTGGCAGTATCGTATAGACTAGGTGCCGCAGTGCTCCGGTGTGGAGAAAAGGTAGCCGTGGGAGGTGCACCGGGGGCTCCGTATTGAGGAAGGTCGTGGGCATTGTGGCGGGTAAGTTTAGTGAGCGTATACAACGTTTGATGATAGGCCGCAACGGTCCTGATGAGCTTGCGCGGTTCTTTATTTGGGCTGCTTTTGTAGTATTGATTATAGGGTTGTTTGTTGGCGACGGAGTAACACGCTGGGTGCTCTCCATGCTGATGATAACTTGTCTTGTCTATTGCTATTTCCGTATGTTGTCAAAGAATACTGCCGCTCGCAGCCGCGAGAATCGTGCATACTTGCAGATAAGGGAGCGGGCGATGGAGCCACTTACGAAGCTGCTTGCCCGAATACGTGAGCAGCGTAATTATGGTAAAGATTACCGGTTTTATCGTTGCGAGCATTGTGGTCAGCGCTTGCGGGTGCCTAAGGGTAAGGGCTCCGTTGAGGTAACGTGTCCGAAATGCGGCAACTCGTTTAAGACGAAATCGTAGCGATTTCCCTTATGTTGAGGGTATTCTGGAAAGATGCGAGCCGCTAGCTGGTAGGTAGTTCCTGCGTATGGTTTTGGGTGGCTGGTGAGGTGCGGTGACGACGCGCTAAAATTTTTAATTTTTTAAAAATTATCTATTGCAATGCTTGGTATGCTTTGCGATAATATGCAGGCTGTTTTCTGCAAAAGAAAACACTATAGTCCCCATAGTCTAGAGGTCAGGACGCGGCCCTTTCAAGGCTGAGACACGGGTTCGATTCCCGTTGGGGGCACCATGATTGTAACGCTCGGTCTGTTTTAGTTTACACGCTAAAGCAGGCCGAGCTTTTAATTTACGATGTCTACTTGGGTATTGTCAGGCAGGGGTCATTCGCTTAGGTGAGTATCCCTTCGTTGATCTATAATTAAAACTGGACTGGGACAATATAATGGACACGGAGAATCGAGCGTTTCGATTGGAAAGGTGTTCAAACTATGCCAGGAAAACGCTACGACAGGCAATTCAAGCTCTCCGCCGCGAGATTGGTTCTCGAGGGAGAGATCCCGGTCAAG